>NZ_KB889756.1:0-10304 GCF_000372765.1 Bacillus sp. 37MA | reverse complement strand
CGTATGTACTCGGTAAACACATCTTTTAGACTACCTTAAAAGAGACACTTTCCCTTGAAATTTACGTTTAATTCCCGTATAATATAGGCATTAATGTAAAAGAAGGCGAAAGCAAGTGTTTACCGTGGTCTGTTCACGGTGGACGGTTATAGATGGCTCCAACCACACTATAACGCGCTTTTGCTTTTTTTTATTTTCCGCACGATTTAATTGACTCTAGTTATAGCAAACTTTCAGCATTTATACAAGTGTTGACAGTTTTAGATTAATTTTATTTTATGCTGCATGCCTTTTCATATTCAAATCGTTCTCTCTAAGTATTGGTAATGCTTTTTTTATTATATAACTAAGTATTTAAGTTGGTTTATTTCTTAAATTTAAAATAACCTATTAGACGAAAATAACCTTTAGGATATAAAAGCTGAACACAAATCGTATATATGGCCCCTCCTAAAAAAACCATCACAGAAAGTTTTATAATTAAATTTAAATCAAGTTGACCTATAATCTCTTTGAAAAAGAAAACAATTATCCCCATTATAGAAGAAGCTGGTTTGGGATCTTGATCGTCCGGCGTGTTACGCGATTGCACTTGCCGGCGATCAATGCGAACACTTCTTTCATGAATCGGAAGTCCAGCTGCTTTAGCTTTTTGGACAGGGCCGAGTAGTCAACATGGATGAGTCCTGCGGCAGCGCCGACATCTGAGCTGTAGCGAAGGCTTTTCCATTCGCAAGCAGCCGCCATGACCATGTATTCAATTAGGACCCGGATCGTCAGCTTGCGGGCAGTATCTGCAAAGCCGATGGAAGCCGCGATTTTACTCATTTCATCATCAGAAAGAAAGTTTTGAATCAGTTTCGAGAACGTAGTATTCTTTTTCATAAGGGATGCCTCTTCTCTAGAATGTTCGGTGGTACTTACATTTTACTAGAGGGCGTCCCTTTTTGTCGTTTTCTTACCAGATTATTCATAATCAACAGGCGTGATTATATTTCAATAAAACGTGTAGTGAAAACCGAGCTAGCTTCTTGATCGCTGCTATCCGTTCATTCCCCATTTGTCCACTGACTTCTTTGAATTTATCAATCTCCTGCCGCCTCTGTGCCTTGTTTATTTCCTAACTCTTAACTTTCTTTGTCCGATAATTTTATTTGTATTTGAATGACGATTCCTTGTCCGTTCTGTTTTTTCATGAAAAAACGAATCGCCGATAAGTCCTTATTTATCGTTTTCACTGCTAATCCTTGATTCCACAGGTGTTTCACATAAGCTCGTAATTGCTTGTCATCTATGTTTGCAAATTTTTATAAGGAAATTTCTTTTGATAAATACCGATAAAATCGATCAGTAGCTTCAAATTAGCGTGTCCTTGTTTCATAAGTAACCTACCGGTTATGTCATGCTATCTTTGGTATCTGATTCCTCAAGTTTAAATATAAATTATGTTGTTGATTGTTCAGTTTAATTCCTTTCCTAGTCGTGTCTTCACTACTCCTAAAAAGTACACAGCAAAGCTATGGTATTTCCCTAGGCGATACCGTATTTCCACCTGTTTTCCTGATACTTCCTGGAAAACAAAAACCAAACCCCTTATCTATAAAATATATAACCAACAATACAGAATTTTTGTAAACTAAGGGGATTTCTAAAAATAATGAGGTGTTAAGAGCAAGTATCTTTTGTAGAGTTTGTAGGATGTATCTCGAAGAAAAAACGCTTATTATGGCTCTCTTTATAGTGGACACCCTCATAAAATAAGCACGTTGACATAAATAAACCGATTCTCTTTTTTTATGATTGAGAATCGGTGGGTGGGTCACTTTGATAGGTTTGGTTCGTTACCATCATGTCTATTCGTCCTGCCTTTATATTCATTTTTGTAAAAAGAGTGTTTATAAAGCCCTGTTTATTTCTTGTCAACGATTGAGCCATTTTTCCACGCTTTTGTCATTTCTTTGCCGTACAATTTCATAGCGTCAGTAACAGTTGTAATAACTTTAGTCATGTAGGTAATCCCCTTCCTCTTTGGTATGTCTTTATTATCGTCCCTGTAGACCCTTTTTACAAAGTCAATGAAGTGGAAAGTCGGCAGATTAATGCTGATTTGAATGATTCGATTTCTGTGTAATTACAGCTGGAAAGTCGGCAGAATAATGCTGATTTGAACGATTCGATTTCTGTGTAATTACAGCTGGAAAGTCAGCAGAGTAATGCTGATTTGAACGATCCGATCTCTGTGTACTTACATATCCATTGTTAGTAGCCATTAAAAGTTCCTCCTCAATAAATTTGGATTTTGCTTACGGTATTTGGTTACCCGGTTGTCTTTTTATCAAACAAATTTAGGTAATCCTCTTCCTCTTTGGTATGTCTTTATTATCGTTCCTGTAGACCCTTTTTACAAAGTCAATGAAGTGGAAAGTCGGCAGATTAATGCTGATTTAAACGATTCGATTTCTGTGTAATTACAGCTGGAAAGTCGGCAGAATAATGCTGATTTGAACGATTCGATCTCTGTGTAATTACAGCTGGAAAGTCAGCAGAGTAATGCTGATTTGAACGATTCGATTTCTGTGTACTTACATATCCATTGTTAGTAGCCATTAAAAGTTCCTCCTCAATAAATTTGGATTTTGCTTACGGTATTTGGTTACCCGGTTGTCTTTTTATCAAACAAATTTAGGTAATCCCCTTCCTCTTTGGTACATCTTTATTATCGTCCCTATAGGCTCTTTTTACAAAGTCAGTGAAAACGGAAACATTCCCCATGTAAACGTAAACATGGGGAATGGAAACGAAATCATCTCTGTCTTTCATCGTTTTTCATGATTTTTCTCTTGTTTTCTTAGTTTTTCATTTTTTACAAATACTCACCTATTCCATTTATTTAAATTCTTTATTAGATACGAGTTTGCTTACCGTCATGTTTTTTCTCCTTTTAGATCATCTTAAAAGAGACACTTTCCCTCGAAATTTACGTTTAATTCCCGTACAATACAGGCATTGAAGTAAAAGAAGGCGAAAGCAAGTGTTTACCGTGGATCAGTCACGGTGGACGGTTATAGGTGGTTGGCGCCACACTATAACGCGCTTTTGCTTTTTTTATTTTCCGCACGATTTATAGGAAAATGCTTAAAACGTCATATAGGCGAATCTGACGCGTTTTAGAGAGGGGGGCAAATTCGACACTCCTTTTGTGTCCGCTGTGTTCACAGCAAAGTTATAAAGGTAAGTCGCCGCTTTTGTCGAATCATTCAGCATGGAGGTGGATGCAATGAAAATAAAAGAGTTACTTGAATTGTCGCAGCATGAAAGCTTAGAGGACGTTGCAAAGAATCATTTAACCATCGGAGTAAAACGAGCACGAATAGCATTAAAGGCCGCAGGTTGTTATAACAAAGTTGGTGTTAAGGGCTGGCATTATGACGGTGATCCTGCCACACTCGAACGGAGTATTTATGATTTTGTTATGGCACCAACAAGAAAAAGCCCTAGCAATAATGTTAAAGCTAGCAATAGCAAAATTAAAAGCAATAATAACAACAATAACGATAGTGATGAAGGTAGCAACAATGCTAGCAATAATGTTAGTAATAATGATGGCAATGATGATATTGATATGAAAGTACAAATAAAAGCACTAATAACTGGCAAGCAAGATAGCAAGCCGAATAAGACGTATAAAGGCATTTATTTTGATGATGACATAGCAAGTTTTCTGGATAACGTGCAACACGGCAACAAAAGCGAATTAGTTAATAAAATTATGCGTGCTTATCTAATTGAAAATGATTTGATATGAGGGGTGCTGAAAGTTGAGCAGTCCTTTTTTTGTGCAAAAAAAGAAGCAGCAAGTACCGCCCCACGATCAAAATAAGTATAAAAGCCGACAGCCGATATATCGTATTCATTTTCATGATTATCCTATATACTAGGACTAGAATCCTGAAAAGGTTGTAATGTTCATGAGAATAAATATAAATATCAACGCTAGAGAAGCTCAGTTAGTGGGGATTATCCCTGAATGTATTATCAATCATTATTCCATTCAATGTGAGGGTCTTGAAGTCTATATGCCGCCCGGTGTTTTAAAGCATTTGAAAAGACGTGGTCATTGGAATGACTTTGTGAAACATCATAAAGATATACCAACCATGATTGCCAATCCTGATTATGCAGGACAGAATCCTAAAGAGCCTAACACGGTAGAGATATACAAAATAATAAGTGATCATGTTATATTGCCCATCAAGTTGAATACTTCGAGTGGCCTATTTTTGAGTTCTTTTTACATATTGAATAATGGAGCGGATAAGATTCAAAAACGCTTGCGTACTGGACGTATTCATCCGTTTTCGTTCTTTAACTAAACCCATCAATTTGTAACGATAGTTTACAAAAAGGTGGGGAAAGGGTATCATAATACGAGAAAAGAACGTTAAAACCTGTTTAATTGAACAAGTTACTGAATATAATTAACCCTATAAAGGTTATTTGAGGTGGGAAAGGTTCCCCACGCGCTATCCAATGGGTAGTTACCAGAGATCAGGAGTGCCGCCCTGCTAATAACTTTTATAAAACGATACACCCTCTTCATTCATGAAGGGGGTTTTTATTTGTTTTGGGTCTCTTGGCCCGAATAGAGTGGATCAGGAACGTTTAAATCTTATGGTTCTCATCCTTATATTCTTATGCTTTTTCGCATACTTCTTTATCTGCTATGTAGTCACTTCAAAAGCACTGGCACTCCTTGTACTACTATTATTTCTTACTCCTTCTTTAATACAGATCCATCGAAAACTTCTATATTTTGAATGAGCCAAATTCCAATTATGCTTAAGTAAAGAGCTATTGCCATCATAGTAGCCATCTTATCCCCTCCTTCATTTTTCGAATTAAAGCGTATTATCCGTGATTTCACGCATCTTTATACGGAATTAATGGAGCCCCTAAAAAAGCACCATGTAAAAATCTGAAGAGCATTAGGGGTTTTTGCACCCACCGAGGGTGTAGGATCAGAAAAATCTTGATAAAACGATGGGGGCAAGAAAAACGTTTAGGTGTCTCCTTTGCAGCTACTGATTTAGTACTGGAATGTCCTCTTTGTGTCGATCCATTGCTTACTAGAAAAGACATGTATGGAGTTTCGTATTGACAGCAAAGTCAACGTCAACTTCGACAGAGAAAACTTGCGTTCTCTATTCGGCGTGCCAATGATTCTTTACAATAACGGTATATGGAACGGAGGGAGAACGATTGGATAACGTAACATATTACTCACCAAAAGAGATGACAGATGTTTTAAACATTGGAGACAGTACACTTCGAAAATGGTGTATAGCATTAGAAGAACAGCACTACTTCTTTAGCAGAACGGATAATAAGCGCCGGCTGTTCACGGACCGTGATCGAATCGTTCTGAAGAAATTCAGGGACTTAGTTCAAGTACAGAATATGTCGATGCAGAACGCCGCAATCATTGTAGCAGCAAAGTATAAAGATGATGCGTTCGAACAGACGAACAACGAGAACGGCGTTAGGGATATCCGTTCTGATGTAATGAATTTAGCTGAAATGAAACAGGAAATAGAACAGCTAAAAGATTTGAATAGAGAGCTTTTAAAGCGTCTTGACGAACGGGATAAATATATAGAAGAACGAATGGATAAGCGTGATTCTCAGATAATGGCATCACTAAAAGAATTAAAGCAGACAAAAAGAATAACGTTCGAAGAAGAAAAGAGCAAAAATGAAATCGTTGGCAAGTTTATTAAGATGATGGAGGAAGAACGAGCGACGAATCTTGAAAATCAACGTCTGCTGTTAGAAAAGCTGGAGCAGATCGGGACGAATGAAGAGGACGAGATTGATTTATGGGATGAAGAGAAATCGATAAAGTTGGAGAAAGCAGAAGAAAAACAACCATTCTGGAAGAGGCTGTTTAAATAGGAATGTGGAACCTGCAAAAACCTATATTTTATAAAACAGTATAATTATTCATTATGTGAGCGCTCCTAATCGAGCGTTTTTTCTATGCCGAAAAGACGGTAAAATCCTTATGTATCAATGATTACAACAGATTTTCTCCGTAGAAGTAGACATAATCTTAATTATAATTAGTTCCTCTAGGATTGCCGTTAAATCAACGTTTTCTGAGGTTGTACACGACAATAATTGTATACAGTTTTTTATACATTGTTTTCGTTAATGAGATCCTGCATAAATCTTGCCTGCTGGAGCAATAAAATCTCTATTTGAATTTTGTTCATTACGCAAAATTCAAAAATTGACACTTCAAGAAAACATCTATCAAGAAAATATCATACTACGCAGATTCGCTGCAAGAAATCATTTACTAAAGGAATGGTTACTTTGATTCTTTACTAAAGAAATTGACCAAATAAGACGATTCGATTCGGTCCTGATTTTCGTTATAAGGGGTTGCGTCAGGATTTTACGCTTTTATAACGTTAAGAACAAAATGACAGACGACGAAGAAAAAAATCTGAAACGAGTGGCTGACTGATAAGAAGGGCTGCATAGAAAACGATTTATTTCTTACGGTGGACTTTTGAAAACAATTTATAAAAAATTAAATCTCGATAGCGTTGAAGAAGGCGATCTCGTTCAGACTGGCGAAGAAAATGATGAGATTTCAGAAAATGCTTATAGCATTGTTGCAATGTGGAATTGTTGCAATGTGGAATTGGGATAGACAAAATTATTATGTCCGATAAGGCAAGGTTTTTTAAATGACAACGATAGGTTGCGCCTTGGTGCGCCTAGAACTATCTTTACTTTAGCTACTCACTCTAACAATACTGGAAAGTAAGGAAAGGCGATGAATAACATGATTTTTAGTGAACGATTAAAAAAGGAACGAGAAAAAAGAGGTTGGTCACAAACTGACCTCGCTGAAAAAATTCATGTTAGTCGTCAGTCCGTTTCAAAATGGGAAACTGGCAAGAACTATCCCGGTATCGAAGTGATCATTGATTTGAGTGATATATTCGGTATCACGATAGATGAATTGTTAAGGAGTGACGAAGAATTGAAAGAAAAAGTAATTCGAGATAGTAAGCAACTGGCGTATCCGAAATGGAAAGTATTTTTTGATAGTGTGTTTTTATTAGGTGTGTTTCTATTAGTGGCGAAACTAATTATCTTGGGCCTAAATCATTTTGTTGGTACAGATATTATGATTTTAAAAGGCTTACCAAAAGCCGTATCTAATTTTTTACCATTAGCTTTAATGTTGTTTGGTGGCATTAGTTCGGATCAGTTAAAAAATAAATATATTGATTAATCAATCAAGGGTAGCGATAACGTTACTCTTTTTTTGCTTTAAAACAAACAATCATTTAGGAAGTTTATATTTGGGGTAGCATCACATACCCCTTTCTTTGTTTTAAAAACTAATCAATTTTTTATTTTTCGAAATTAAAAATTTAAAAAAATGAGCAGCATTAGAAAAACAGAGGTCAACACCGTATCATCATGGAAAAATTTACAGGTCTACACCATGTCAACAGTACCTCAGTTTGAGTCAACAGTGAGTCAACACTTGAGAGGTTTTCTTGTACCCATCGTTTTGTCAGGCTTTGCCTGACCCCACACCATCGGTGGGGGCAAAAACCCCTTATGCTCATGCCAACGCTTTAAACCAGGCCATCCAATCTCAAGGTCGATAAGGCCCAAACATAAGTAATCAAAAAATAATTCAAACGCGAGCAAACAAAAAAGGAAAATCGGATACGAATTTTAAATTTCAAAATCAGAAAATCACTTTTATTCAAAAGAAGATCCAACCGTTTCATTTTTGAAACGCTCTATTTTTATTTATTGATACACAATTAAAAATGATCATCAGCAAAACATTGTTTCAAAAAAGTTAATGGGATTTGCATTTGACCATTAAGAATTATTTATCAAACCGTTTCAAAAATAAAACGGTTTGACAAATAAACTATTTCCGGCACTTCATTTTTTTGTTTTTTTCTTCAGCAAATCATTTAAATTGATGTGAAGAAATTAATAATTTTGGAAAGGGCATCATTTAGAAATCGGTCATACTATCAAATGGTGTAAGCTTCCCATTAATCCAGACCTCAATAATTTTATGTTCAGGATCTACCGTTAATTTATACGCATGAGGTTTACTTACATTATCTTGTGGATTCGTTTCATCTAACTTCACTTTTACGGTTTCTCCTTGAGCCTCAAGATCAGTTCTCACTTTTCCTACTGTACGATAAATGATGTAAGAGGTGTAAATATCCTCACTACCGCCAATTAATTGAAGCCTGTGGTTCGATTCAATTTTATCTTGTACATCACTTGGTACGTTTTCAATTTCACTAAAGCTTAACGTCGATTCATTACAAGCAGACAAAATAGATAGTGTAAATAACGAGAAACAAAACAATATTCTTTTCACCGAAGTCTCCACCTCCTGTACAAGGATTGGTTGAACGAATTTTTAGAGTTCCAAGCTGTACTTTTGTTTTTAAAGTGAGTATGAGCATAAGGGGTTTTTGCCCCCACTGATGGTGTGGGGGCAGGCAAAGCCTGACAAAACGATGGGTACATGAAAGTAACGAAAATGTCCCCACCGCGTCCCCCTTTTTTCGAGGTATGTCCCGACTACGTCCCCCTATTTTATCTCAGCTTTGCACACGTTTTTAAATTTATCTTGCTGATTTTTATAGCTGTATGGTGTTTAAATATTGATTAGGTTTTAATAGCCTTGTTCAATTACTGCCGACCAACATGGACAGTCGATAAGCCTCAACAAAGCTAAAAAGAGAAATTTTTTTTTTGTTTTCGACAGATAAAGCCCCTGAAAAAATGATGAAGAATAAGAAGATTCCACAGCATTTTAGAAAAAGAGACAGCAAATAACCGGCATCTTTTTTTAAAAAATGAACGTGTTTTAGCGTATGTCATGCTGCCTTTCACGAAGAATCGCTTCCAGTTTTGCTTTTTCTGCGAGAAACATTTCATCATGATCCGTGTCCAATTCTAGTTGTTCCTTACCCTGTCTTTGCTTCAAAAACCATTCCGGAAGTTGTTCTGTACGAATAGATTCTTTACGCGCCATAAAAACAGGATATTGTTCTTGGCCGACCGTTTTGTGTAAATAAGGCTGGTCTTTCTGTTCCTGTAACAATTTAAACTGATTGCGAAGCGTGCCAAAGAAATAGCCATCAAAAGAGCCTTTGATCCGGTTATGCTTCTGAGCAAAGATCGTTTCTTTAAACGACTGAACAACAATGGGAAGGAGTTCTTCCAGAGATACTTCTAGAGAGCTTTTACGATAAGCTAGTTGAGTTTTGCCCCATAAACGATAGATATCCTTTGCTTCATCGAAAAACAGGCTGACCGTTTCGATAAACAGTTTTGGAATATGAGATGGTGTAAAGGATGAATCGATCAACGGTTCTTGCTTACGTAAGGTTTTAAAAGATTTTAATAATGGTAAGTAAGAGGTAGAGTCTTTTTTTACGCTTTCGTCCTTACTCTTACAAGGAGTTTCAGCATTTTCAGCTTGGCAATCAGCTTGGCAACGGCTTAATTCAAGCTGCTCTTCCCAATAAGAAAAATACGGATGATCGACAAAGAGATGGACCGGTGCGCTCCGTCCATTCTGCGTGCTGGAACGACGATACACCGTGAACAGGACGCCAGCTTCACGCAGTTTCTTGGCTACGTTTCGGATCGTCTTGTCGGATACATCGTATCGATCTGCAAAATAATCATCCTTCGCAAAAACGAAGCCACGCTCAGATGCAAACCAACACATCATATCGATGGCGTCGCGCGTTCCTTTTTTCAGTCGCCAGTAGCGTTCGCCATACGCTTTTTCCACGGCCTTTAAAAGTTTTAGTTTCATGGATTGTTGCTGCTTGTGATTCTCCGCATACACCATATAGCTGATCATTTTTTTAAATTCTTCAGTGGATACTAGTTTGCTTACTGTCATGGTTTTTTCTCCTTTTGAGAAAACAAAAAGATGCATTTACCGTATGTACTCGGTAAACACATCTTTTAGACTACCTTAAAAGAGACACTTTCCCTTGAAATTTACGTTTAATTCCCGTATAATATAGGCATTAATGTAAAAGAAGGCGAAAGCAAGTGTTTACCGTGGTCTGGTCACGGTGGACGGTTATAGATGGCTCCAACCACACTATAACGCGCTTTTGCTTTTTTTTATTTTCCGCACGATTTAATTGACTCTAGTTATAGCAAACTTTCAGCATTTATACAAGTGTTGACAGTTTTAGATTAATTTTATTTTA
>NZ_KB889755.1:0-53684 GCF_000372765.1 Bacillus sp. 37MA | reverse complement strand
GGATATGCACCACCAACAGTAGCACCATAAAACAGAGGAGAGTGAAGGAGAATGCAAGATCTTATATCAAAGATAGGCTTGATTATTCTTGCGGTAGTGATCGTGATGGTCGTGATTATGGGGGTATTCAAGACAAGTTCAAATAACATGGGAAACGAAGGGAAAGGCCATGTTGATGCGGTGATTAATGGATATGCACCACCAACAGTAGCACCATAAAACAGAGGAGAGTGAAGGAGAATGCAAGATCTTATATCAAAGATAGGCTTGATTATTCTTGCGGTAGTGATCGTGATGGTCGTGATTATGGGAGTATTCAAGACAAGCACAACTAATATGGGGACTGAAGGGAAAAGCCATATTGATGCCGTGATTCAAGGGTATACACCGCCGGCACCTTAATTTAGGTTCATAAAAGGTTCGCTAATTGACATTAGTGGACCTTTTTTAAAAGAAAGGAAAGGAGGGAAGTCTCCTGTGAAGTCATATATTGTTGGTTTGGCGATGTTCTTTGTCCTAATGTTTTTTATCACACAGTTTGTAGCAAACGAAAAATCGCATTATGTCAGATCGGTTTTTAGCAATACAGTCTATCAATCTGCTCAACAAGCAAGACAATTAGGATATTTTCATCCTGATATTATTACAGCTTTACAAAGCAATGTTGCTGAAAAGTTAAATATGAATGTAGGAGAGTTAGACCTTGTAATTGATCCATCTACAACGACAACGACTGTAAAATACCGAGATGTAAACTTTTCTGAAAGTGAATTAATTCATTACAAAATTGGGATACCGATAACCAATATTGTTCCGATGGCAAAATATCTTGGAATTAGTCAGGATTCGAATAGGTATGTGTTTTATGTTGAAGGAGATGTTTCCTCTGAAAAACTGAATGTGGCGGCTTCACCATGAAAGAATTTATCATTGGGATCGCGATGGTTTTAGTCTTCACTATTTTCACCATTTATCAGCAAGATAATAACATCCATAGAGAACAAATGCAGGCTTTAAAATCCATTACACAGGAAGCAGCCGCAGCCGCAGCACAGCATTACAGATCTGACGAATATGGAGATGGTTACTACAGTTTTAATGAAGCAGAAGGTCGTAAGGCTGCTGAAGCGATTATTCGTTCAAGTTTAAAACTGGATGCTGAATTAAGACCAACTAGTAAAAGTTATTGGCGTAAGGTTTCTAAAGTAACCTATGACATTACCTTTTTAGATCATAATGATTTCACTGCTTTTCCTCAAAATTATCAATATATACATCCTAGTGGTTCTATGGATTTTATTCTATATGGACCTTCGGTGATCGTGACAATTTCAACAGGGAAAGCGAATTATACATCTATTCCTATTAATAGCGATAGTTATCAGACTGGGATTCATACGTTCGATGAATAATAAAAAAGCCCCCAATTAGTCAAGGGGGGGAATTTTACCTTGTTCTTTAAGTTCATCTAAATGATTTTGTATTAATGTGGCCACGTAGTTACTAACTTTACGGTTATTGGCTTTTGCAACTTTTTGTAAAGCTAACTTTGATTCTTTCGGAATAATGACTTGTATTCTTGTTTTATCTTCTGGAATTGCCAAGAGTTTCACCTTCCTTTGTACATTGAAAAATAAATAATTCACCATTATTTTCAAATTTACGAGTAATAGTATTGTAATAGTGACGTAACTGTTGTATACTCATTGTATATTATAAATAAGGATAACGTCAAGATACAGGAAAGGAAGAGAGTAAAAATGGGAAATAAGAAGCACAAAATGACAATAACAATTGCGGCATCATTGATATTAGCAGGAACATTAGGGATCGGGGGAGGAAATACATCAGGTAACGATCAATATGATGATGTGAATCACCGTGTATATGCGGCACAAATAAGTGGATTTAAGGACGTTGCGGCTGATTCTTTTGCGAATGAAGCGATTCTAAGCTTAACAGGAAAGAATATTATCATGGGTTATCCGAATAACTTGTACAAGCCATCTGAAACGGTGACTCGTGGACAGTTTGCTTCCATGCTTGCGCGAGCGTTGAATCTACCAAAAGCAGATTCAAGTTTTAAAGACTTAACAAAAAAAATGGCCCTCTATGATAGTGTAAGTCGTGCTGCAAAAGCAGGTATCATCAAAGGGGATGCAAAGGGGTACGTGAAGTCAGATCAAAACGTTTCTCGTGCTGATATTGCCGTCATGATTGATCGGGCCATGCAATTAAAAGGCAACTATAATAAAACAACAGACCTTGCATTCACAGACAAAAATTCAATCCCTGCTTATGCGATGGACTCGATTAAAAAAATGACGAAATACGGGATTATTCAAGGGAAAGGGAACAATTCATTCGCACCGGCTGAATACGCAGATCGTGCAACATCAGCGGTCTTCCTTTATCGGATGCTAAATGTGCTGAATGAAAAACCTGCTGATGGTGGAGGTGGAACGACACAACCACCGGTTGTAACGCCAGAACCGCCTACTAATGGTGGAGGTGGAGGAACAACTACGCCACCTGTAACAGAAAAGGATTATCGTAAAATGACTCTGGCTGAAATCAAAGGGGTCGTCGGGGAATTTACAATTCTTGAACGATATGTTGAAGGTGGGAAAGAAAAAATCGGTACTTACGATTATGTGGAAGCCTATTACAACTTGCTGCATCATCCAACAAAGGGTCAATATATGACGCAATCGCCACAGGAGTGGTTTAAAGATTGGATAGAACATGAGTCGAAAGGTTTTGCGGTCACGATCAGCTCCAACTATCCGAAAAATCGCGAAATTATTGCATTCAACGGGAAAGCCTACAAAAATTCAGAACTTTACAATCCAAGTATCTTAATACCAAGTGTAGATGAAGTCTTGCCGGTCCAGCCTTCGCAAACCGGTCAGTTCTTGATTGATGTCATGTCGTTTAGCCCGAATTTTGTCACATATACAAAAGATTTGGTTAAACCGGACAATTTAGCTGAAACACCTATTAAATCTGATAAAGATTACATTGTTAATATTGAAAAAGCTTTTGCCAATGCACCAGGAGTCACGGTTGCAAAAGATGGTTCAGAACTTACGTATAAAGGAACAAAAGTTAATCTTTCAAATGGACAGCTTAAAAATGGATCGTATTATGCACCGATTCGTGAAGTAGCCGATTCACTTGGATTGGACACAAGACGAGTAACTTTGGATGCAAGCGGAACATATCGTCTTGAAATCGCAAATTATCCACTTGAGAAGAAAGAGGGACTTTGGGAATGAACCATAAACTCTTTCAACCAATATTCTTCATTATAACAATTTTATGTTTGTTCATACCGACGCTTCCGGCGTCGGCTTTGGACGTGAACGAACCTGACATTAAAAAAATGAGTTCGTGGAAAAATCCCAAATCGACGGAATTTTACACTATCGGCATTACAAAGAAAGACGATTACCTCTATTATAGTGACTGGAAAGTTCGCGTCGATAATAGCGAAAAAGGATCTATGGTGCTTATGCGCTCCAAAGATAATCCAGAAGCCGGCTTGACCTTTGCTCACCCTTCACAGGTGAGTCAATGGGCAGGTTTTTTTAATGGAAATAAAGATTACGTTGGCCAACAGGCGCTAACGTCGATAAAACAAACATTCGGCAGTCAAAGGGTTGACCGTGCTTATTCACGTGATATTGCGCGGTATAGTGGTGCAAAAATTGATATAACTGCTGGAAGCTATGATGAAAATGGTTACCGTAACGCCATTGTAGAGATAAAAACAACCAAATATCCAGAAGCCACTTTAGTCCCAAAAGTAACAACGATAGAGAAAGGAGTACCTTTATCCATTAAGGTAAGTGGTAAACAATTCAGCCCGTATAAAGAGGAGCTAACTTGGACGCTTTATGCCGATTCAACCCGATTAGATGGAGGAACGTTGAGCAGTTCCACTTTATCAAAAGATGTATCACGCGTATTTTCCTCATGTGGTGTTAAAGAATTAAAATTAACAGTAACAGATGAAGTACAGCGATCAACTGTTAAAACAGTGAATGTCAATGTAACAGGCTGCGCAACACCGCCGCCACTTGGACAACCGGCATTGACCATTGAACCATCGACACAAGAAATTATGGTGGGCGATACGGCATCATTCACCGCCAATTATTTTGATGCAAGTGGAAATAAAACAGTCGTAACAACTCACTCTGGTTCAACTTGGTCGGCTGTTAATTCTGCGGTCGCACAGCCGGGAACAAAAGGACAGTTTGTCGGTAATTCTGTGGGAACAAGTGAAGTAAGCGTCACGTACAGTGGTCTAACGGCAAAAGCAACCGTGATTGTCAGTGCAACACCTCCTGAACCGGAACCAGAGCCTATACCGAATCTAGATCCTGAAGTAGAGATTCAGGGTCCAGTTGTGGTGAGGGCAGGAGAAGAATTTTGTTTACATGCTTCCGCATCTGATCGGGACGGTGAAATTATATCTTACGATTGGAACTATAATGCAATAGGGAGTTTATGGGGACAAACTGGCTGCGGTCTTTATTACAATAAGGAAGGCGAAAAAACCGTTCAGGTAACGGTAACGGATGATGCCGGGGGAACAGCAAGCGACACGCATACGATTCTCGTTGTGCCGCCTACACCGATTGCTGATTTCAAACAAGAAGGTGCGTTAAAAGAAAATCGTAAATGGACCGTAATAGATACGACTTCAACGCCAAAGAAATTTCCAATTGTGGAGGAAAAATGGACAATAGAAGCCGTTGATCCTGCTAATAACGTACCAGAGATTCTTAAATATAAAGGCAGCCTGACGGAAGATAAGGTTATTGATCTTTTGATGAAAAAGGAAGGCAAGTATAAAGTAACCCGTTTTGTCCGAAATAGTTACAACGATCCAGATAAGAACTGGAATGAAAAAACCGTCGAATACACGGTACGTTCGGATGAAAAACCGACAGCTGATTTTGCGACCGTCACAGCTAAAATACGGGATGATGTAAAGGAGCGTCCTGCTCTATCTCAAACTCGTGTAAGTGTGAAGGATAACAGTGGCTCAAATGATGACTTTATCGGACAGCGTGTATGGTCGTATCAATTTGATTCTAATAATGATAGCAAATTCGATAGCAACGATGATGATTCGGTCATTTTTTCCGATGGAAATGAGGAGACACCTTTCTTTGACACAAATAAAGTCGGGAAGTACAAAATTAGTCTAACGACGATTGAAGAATTTGCACAGCCTACAATTGAGGAATTTGTGACGGAAGCAGATCGTCGGCGTGATGATACATCAGACAAGCCTTCATCTGAATCAGTGGTGGAAGTGAAAAATATTCGCCCTGTGGTTTCCTATGATGTAAAAGGGAAAAAGGAGATTGATTTACAATTAGACGCAATCGACAGTCCCTATACACAAGCTATGATTGAAACAGCTTTTAATGAGGAAATTGTACCCAAACTTGATGCGGAAGGATATAAGATCAATTTAGAATGGCTAGAAAAAAAGACAGGAAGTTCGGTATCAAAAATGGCTCTGGGAAGCGAACATACAAGTGTCATTTTAGAAAATGGAGAAGTGTGGAGTACAGGATACAATATTAATGGTCAATTAGGGAATGGGACAAAAACGTATAGCAATGTACCAGTAAAAATGTCACTTCCCGTTGGTCGAAGTGCCGTGTCGATAGCCGCTGGAATGAATCATACGAGTGTACTTTTGGATAACGGAGAAGTCTGGAATGTAGGAGATAATTTTGATGGTCAATTAGGAGATGGAACGAAAACGGATAGAAGTATACCAACAAAAATGTCACTTCCCGCTGGTCGAAGTGCCGTGTCAATAGCCGCAGGACGTGAGCAAACGAGTGTTATTTTAGACAATGGAGAAGTATGGGGGGCAGGAAAGAATGGTAATGGTCAATTAGGGAATGGAGCGACATCAAATAGCAGCGTACCTGTAAGAATGATACTTCCTTCTGGTCGAACAGCAACGATGATTACCATTGGCACGAACTCTACGAGTGTTATTTTAGACAATGGAGAAGTATGGGGGGTAGGATATAATCTTCATGGCCAATTAGGGAATGGCACGACAACGAATAGCCTTGTACTAGTAAAAATGAAGCTTCCTGTTGATCGACATGCAGTGTCGATAGCCGCTGGTGGAGGAAGTTTTATGAGTGTCCTCTTAGACAATGGGGAAGTGTGGAATATAGGAGATAATATTTATGGTCAGATCGGGATAGGGTCGAGTTTGGCGTCGATCAAAGACCTGACAAAAATGATACTTCCTGTTGGTCGACATGCTGTGTCGATAGCCGCTGGTATCTACCAAACAAATGTTACTTTAGATAATGGGGAAGTGTGGAGTGCAGGGTATAACTATACGGGTGCATTAGGTGATGGAACGAATACAAACGCCAAAGTAGCAGTAAAAATGAAGCTTCCAGCTGGTCGTAGTGCGGTGTCGGCAACCGGTGGATTTAATCGAACGAGTGTTACTTTAGATAATGGGGAAGTGTGGAGTACAGGACATAACACTACTGGTCAATTAGGAAATGGGACAACAACGGATAGCAAAGTACCTGTAAAAATGACGTTACCATCTAGGGCAGCATTTTCTACCGGAGTGGTCAAGGATACCAAGACTAATTTCGGATCATCAAACAAATACCTATTTACTGGAATAGTATCAGATAAAGAAGTTGATACAGGTGCAGTCTCTTCATCTGTGATAGATGCCGGTGGAAACTTCATTGGCTTAGGTAATTTAATAAACAAAGCACAGATAGAATCCATTGTCGACGCTAATAATGGGAAAGGTACGTACCTGTCATTGAACGACAATGTAAACATGATGATGGGATCGGTTGCTGATTATATCATTGCAGAAATGAACAACAAATCGGATGAAACAACCATTGACCTTCAAGTAGGCTTGGATGATACACCGTATACAAGAAATCAACTTGAAGCGAAGTTCAATGAGATTTTAAAACCGAAATTAAATGATGAACGAATTAAAGCAAATGTGAAGTTTATTGAAAAAGAGACAAATTCATATGTTTCAAGTATTGCAGGGAATGGATCTTCTTTAATCTTTGTGTTAGAGGATGGTTCTGCATATGGAGTAGGATATAACCTATATGGAGAATTAGGTGTTGGAAGTAGTGCATGGATTAAAAAACCAGTGAAAATAAACCTGCCGAATAAAGTTATATCAGTATCAATGTCAAGGGCATATTCCCTATTTTTACTAGAGGATGGAAGTGTATATGGTGGAGGACAAAATAGTTATGGTCAATTAGGGACTGGTAATACGACAGGAAGCTATGTTCCAGTAAAAATGATTCTTCCTGATAAAGCCAAATATATCTATGCAGAGCCTATCGGTTCTAATAACACGACTCGTACATTTGTTATACTTGAAAACGGTGAAGCTTATAGTGCAGGATCACATAATAGCGATTCACAAAAAGATACAACGCCGATTAAAGAACAGGCTCTACCGGATAAGGTTAAAATGGTAACGTCTTCAGGTCAAAATACATTTAATGATAAGACTTATTTTTTACTTGAAAACGGTGAGGTTTATGAAAAATTCACTCGATATAGCCTTAACGAGTCGGGTGTGGGTGTTTACACTCCCCACTTTAATAAAATAGATTCATTGCCTAGTAAAGTGTTAAAAATATCAACTTCACAAAGTCATACTCTTTTTTTACTGGATAATGGTGAGGTTTATGGTGTTGGAGAAAATGCAACTGGCGCTTTAGGTAATGGTGAATATGGATATGAGGTATATTGTACTCTATCATGTACTTTATATTACAAATCTTTATTTGAAAGTGTGCCTGTTAAAATGCAGGGTTTGCCAAGTAGAGTAATAGATATTGGCGCTGGGCCTTTGATTTCTTACATGAAACTCCAAAACAATGATATTTATGGTGTTGGAAGCAATCAGGGAAATCAACTTGGTGATAACGCTATGGGAGAAAGTATGGATGTAGAAGGAGCATATGCCTTTTACAATCAATATATACAAACTACTCCTGTAAAAGTAACTGGTATCCCTAGTGAAGTAGTATTCATGGAAGGACATGGGGGCTATATTCAAGATACAAGTGGCTCAAAATCTTTTATAACACATGGAAATAACTTTTTCTTATTGAAAACCGGTAAGTTATATTCTCCAACAACAATTCAGACAGGATACTATAATTTAACGGATGTAAATGCTATTGGTAAGTTGAACACGACTGAAAACATCTTAAATTCAAATGGATTTGATTTTGTAGAAAGTAAAAACATACTATTCGGCTCCGTTTTTAGTCGTCAAGCAATGGACAGTGATAAACTTGTCCAAAGTGTATTGGGTGCAGATGCAGACTTTATCGGGGTAGGAAACAGCATCAGTAAACCTTCATTTGATCAAGTCATTCAGAAAAACATGACCAACGGTACATTTATCAATGATGCACCTATTGATACAACGGTCAATGCAATGGCTGATTATATCATTGAACGTGTAAATCACCGGATCAATTCAAAAGAGCTTTATGTGACGCTTGATGATACGGTCACTTATAAAACCGTTTATAGCGATTACGAGAACGATCCTCTATTCTCGGAACGCTGGAAGTACATGCATACGCCTGACGTGTTTGAAAATAACATGGGTGTCGATCCAAAAGCACATAAGTATTTGACGCTGCCAATTGAGCAGTTTACACGTGTCGGAAAATATCAGCCATTGTATAGTGGGCGTGACAATCCCGTACATTGGGATAATAATGCGTTTGATACTTATCGTTTGTGGGCAAAAGATGCGGACAACTGGTTTATTTACGCTCATCGCAAGCCAATTCCGGATTTTAGCTTTACGATAAATAACATAACTGGTGCCTACTCTGTCACAAATAAAGCACTCGATTTGGACAAGTACAGTATTGAAATCGGTAATGGTCCAGGTATTCGGAAGCAAACATTTCAGTGGCGTGTAGAAGGCGAAAAAACATGGAAAGCCGGGCTACCGACTGGAAATCTTGAACAGAAGGTATATGAAGTCAAAAACACGGTTGTAGACTTCCAGCGCCGCACTGAATCCATGATTAAGAAAATGGATGCGACAGGCATCAACAAGCCGCCTGTAGCTGTATTTGAACCGATTCCGAGCGTTATCACAGTAGGACAAGATATTCTCTTTAAAAACTTGTCTTGGGATCCAAATGGCGATCCGTTAACTGCTCAATGGGCGATAAAGAAAAAAGGTGAGCCGGACAGTACGTATACTGCTCTATCAACCGATTATGAGCCGACGAAAAATTTTACAGCACAAGGTGAATACATTGTCCGTTTAATCGTAAAAGATCCGTCGAATGAAACAGATTCAACGACACGGGATATTATTGTCATGGCCAATAATACGAAGCCAAATGCAGGATTTACGTATCCTAACCCTGTATATATCGGGGATACGATTCAAATAGAATCTGCCGCAACTGATCCAGACGGCGATATTTTGAGCTATACGTATACAATTGAGAAACAAAACGGTGATACTGTCACTATTCAGTCCGGCGATCCAGAAATGGACAGTAACGGTAATATTATGTTGCCAGCAGACCAATTTCCTTCGGATCTTGGAAAATGGATTATTACTCAAACCGTAAGCGATGGAAAAGCCGAAGATACAGCGACTGGTGAACTAACAGTGCTGGATCAGACAATTGAAGGATTTGTGAATCACACGCAGAAGTGGGAAGAAAATAGACAAAAATATAATTTTGATAGAACTGGTTCAGCCAATAGCCCAAGAACACCAGATGTTTTCTTTCCGGGTGAGAAGTTTATGTTAAAAGCGAATGCTACTAATACGGCAGATACAGTTCGAGTGAAAATTGTCGGGATTCCCGGCTATGAAACAGTATTGACCAACAATGCAAGTGATTGGACAGGCTCTCTATGGAAAGATGATATGCTAAAGCGTTTTAAAAACATGGATGGGGAAACATTAACATTCGAATTTACATCAACCTATTCAAATGGCTGGATAAGAACAGATAAGGTTAATATCATCATCGACGATGACGAATACTGGCTGCAACATACGACTTTTTAAGAAACTATAGGGGGATGTATATGCTTCGGAAATTAGGTATGCGTGGAAGAATGATAGTAGGATTGATTGTTATTTTAGGGGTTGTTCTTGGATTGAAATTTATGGGTGTACTGCCGATAGCAGCCGATTTTGACCAATCAGGGAAGAGTGTAAGCAAGGAACAGCAAGATTCTTATAATCTTGCTGTTGAAGTGGCTGAAATGGTAAAAGAGTCACGCGAAGTTTTGATAAAAGAAATGAACAAAATGAAAGAAGGAAAGGGTGATACAGAACAGTATAAAATGCTGATGGAAAACGTAAACCAGTATGAACGTATGTACACGGAAATTCAAGCTGAACATAACTGTAAATATTTCGATATTTGTACTGATACACAAGATACAACAGCGTCTTTAGCTCCTTTACCTGCAAGTGGTGATATTCTAGGCTCTAATAGAGAGATACAAGAAACGGATCAACTTAAACCATAAGGATCAGAATAAAATACTAAATGAAAACATACGCCGGTAAGAACATATGTACATGGAAATTCAAACTGAACATAAGTTAAAAAGGGAATAATTAATTATTCCCTTTTTAATTTAAAAAAATATTACTTTAAGGTATGTTTATTTATTTAAAATAGTTTTAATAGTTATGTTTATATGTTATTATGTAATCATTATATTACTTTGGGTAATTTATATAAGAATACTTCTTATTCCTAAAGGTAATAAGAAAGGATATGATACATGTTTCTGATGTTAATGAATACTCGATTAACCAATTTGCGAAAAAAGGCAGGCTTATCGCAAAAAGCTCTAGCTGAAAAAATTGGGGTTACACAGGGTATGATTTCGCAATGCGAATTGGGTCAAAAAGATTTTAGTAGAAAAAATAAAATTAAATTGGCTCTCTTTTTCAACGTAAGCGTTCAATATCTGTTTTATGACGAATATCAACAATTAAAAGAGTGTATTGACTAAAAATGAATCATATTTCTGTCAAGCTACTATTTGAAAGGAAGGATGCGAGGTGACAATGAGAAGAGTCCCATTTTATGAATTGGCAGGTAGTAAAGGGAGTATTCGTCTTTTTAATAGAAAAGTGTATATGATTAGAGGATTTTTTGCGGTGGAGAACGAGACAGGAAAATTAAAGAGACTTTCCGATATTTATTATCAAATTCGTACTGTGAAAAATCAACAAGGTTTAGTAATTGCCAAAAGGAAAAGTCAGGGGAAAGAGTTACTAACCACGGCCACTTATTTTAGCAGTAGGCTTGCTTAGTGATTTAATGCGGCTCTTTTGACTCATTTGTTTTCCTTTTGCATTTTGAAAATTTTATATAGGTGTCCTTTTCCGGAAAGGTTGCTATGGAAAAACGGATATACCGTTATTAGTTAGGTGGGTGTTACTTAAAACGCACCTTGCAACCTAAGTTTCTGGGTTTTTCGTTCAATGCCAAAAACGATATGCGTCACTGAGCTTGTAAACAAGCATGTCAGTGTAGGGTTAGCCTTTTTCGGCCAAAAAAAGGTTTTCATTAAGTCTTTTCTTTTTCTGGAAAGGAATAAAAGGAATGAAAAATAATTTCTTCTTAATTTTAGTTTTTTCCGTCTTCTGTGCAATCTTATCTGGATGTTCAGGGAAAGGCGAATTTATTCAGATGACTCCGGAAGACACCAATGATTTTATGCTCAATGAGGAAACGGGATTTTTTTATGTAGAGTCCTTTTTAGAAGTGGATCAAGAATTAGATGATTACAACAAAGAAGTCATTCAAACAGTTGCAGAAGATGAAAATATTGATATTTATTTGTTTAAAACAGCTGAAATCTCTGATTCTGATCCGGATTTAGAAGACTATGGTATAAAGACTCGTACAAGAACACTTGCATATTATCAGGAAGGTAAGTTGATTGGAGAAGTTGATTTTCGGGATCTGAAGAACTTTTCAAGACATGAATTAAATCAAGAGGTTCAATATTTCATAAAGGTTATGAAAAAAAACATAGGTAAAAGTTTGGAGTGAAGGCGATGACAATCACAACAAAAGATTTAAAAGCTTCAAAAACAATGGTTGAAAATCTTTTGAAGGTCAATGGTGAAAAGTATAATGATTGGCTGCAAATGAAACATCAAGAGTATATAGAAGAAAATCAGAACTTGATTATAAAAGCATTAAGTGCCTTTAAATCCTCGCCAGAGACAAATAATGATGAAGAAAATGTAAATCTTGAGGATGATCAAAATGAGGAAGTTAACAGTGAGGAAAGGTCAGTAAGCGTTATTGAACAAATATCTGCAAGGTAAAAAGGAGTGAAATGTTATGTTGGAACTTGTAAATGCCGTAGCTCTTGGTGCGGCAGATGGTATGGAAGGTCTTGTCTCAACAGGTGAATCTATTCTAAAATGGGCCCAAAGATTAGCCATGATCGGTGCAGCCCTTGCATTTTGTATGGGTGGTTATTACTTGATTTTTGGTGGTGAGCGTGGTCGTCAAAAGAGTATTACATGGTTTGTTGGCGGTGCAGTTGGTTTAGTTATCGTGATGGGAGCATACGGATTAGCGCAAGGCGTCGATTCGAACATTAAGTTTGGTGGTTAATAGAGTTTGAACCTAGGTAAGCTATACACAAAGTATAGCTTACTTTTCTTTGTAAGGAGGGAAAAAGATCGTGTTTTATGTTGTTTTTAAAAAATCTGAAATGAGTGAGTTTGTACCATTTCAAAAAATTTCGTTTTCAGAAGGATGTCTGCTTACCTATAAATGTGAAATGATAAACCGTGAATTAGATCTTGCTGCAGAAGTTGAATTTTATGTGGTGAATGATAAAGGTCAAGAAATTTATGAAGGTAAGATGCAGATTGGATCAGGTTTTGCAGATCATCTTTACGAGCATATTTATAAGAAATTATCAGCCATGCAATTAACGGAGGAAAAAGAAAGAAAGAAAAATGAAATTTTATACTTAATGGAGAAAGAAGTACCTGATTCAGAAAGATTAGAGGGATCTATAAAGGATCTTCCTATAGCTGAACAAAAAAAATGGGGTGAACGGGAATCGGAAGTGGGTAGCACACTGTTTATTCAGGTCGTAGCCGTTCTCTTTATATTGGTAGCAGGATTTGGCTGTATTCAAGCTTTTGCAAGATAGAGAAAGAGGAGGATAGATCGTGAAAGGAAATTCAATAAAATATGTCTTAGCACAAAGAAAAACGCTCATTCCTATGGGTGCTTTTTTATTTATTAGCATCTTGCTTCTCGGAAATTTTCTTGTGAACACCATTTTAACTATTAAAAAAAATTTATTCAGAGACTTTACCAATCCCCAACCTTTATCCATATCAAAAGAAACCTTTTTCCACATCAGCTATATGGAGTACCCATTTATTTTTTTAATGGTTTTGATAATAGCAACAATCGCGGTTATTAAAATTACTTACGACATTAGATCAAATTTTAAAGACTTAAATCATAATCAGAAAGGTTCAAGTCGCTTTACTGAATTAGCTGAATTAAAAGCCCAATATAAGGCAGTTCCAGATCGTAAAGATCAATATAAAGGTGGGGGCGGCGTTGTCATTTCGAGCTATAAACACAAAGTATTTATTGATGATAGCCCTGTAAATAACCTTATCATTGGTACAACAAGGTCTGGGAAAGGGGAAACATTTGTGTTCCCAACAATTGATGTGTACTCAAGGGCGGAACAGCAACCCTCACTCATCCTTAATGATCCAAAGGGTGAGCTGTTTGCAGCGTCCAAAGAAACATTAGAGGAAAGAGGGTATCATATTGAGGTCTTGAACCTATTGAATCCTGTTGAATCTATGAGTTATAACCTTCTACAGCTAATAAAGGACGCTTATGAGGATCGAGATTATTCAACGGCTCAATCCCTATGCAACACGCTTTCTCATACGCTTTATTACAATCCAAATGCGAAAGATCCATTTTGGCAGCAATGCGCGATGAGCTTATGCAATGCCATGATTTTAGCTGTTACCGATAAATGCATTAATGAAAAAACAGAAGAAAAAATAACCATGTATGCAGTAGCAAATATGCTTTCTGGATTGGGTTCAAAAGAAGAGTTAGATGATCGAGGAGAACTTCAAAATGCTCTTGATATGTATTTTCAATCTCTTCCGGCAGACAGTGTAGCAAAAATGCAGTATGCCACATCTAACTTTTCGAAAGGGACAACCAGGGGTGGAATTTTCACTCAAACCATGAACGGATTGTCGATTTTTACGTTCGATGAAAATGCAAAAATGACTTCTAAAAACAGTATAGATTTAAAACGGATTGGTTTTGGAAAAACGATTAAAGGCACAGTTCATCCATTTAGTCAGGTGGAAATCACCTTTGCTGATGGGACAAGAGAAGTATTGAAATCCGATAAAGCAGGGCGCTTTGAATTAAATTTTAAGCAAAGTGTACACGTAGGAGATTCTATACATGTAGTGGATCGAGGGGAAAATAACAAATCTATTTACCGCGTAAAAGAAATGAATGAAAAGACCGGTGAAACCATTCTTGAAACCGTGTTAAAAAGTGATTCGATTCATGTGAAGGAGATTCGCTACTTCAACAAACCTGTGGCGGTTTTTATGATTACACCGGATTATGATTCCAGTAACCATGTGATCGCTTCTATTTTTGTACGTCAATTGTATTTTGTACTCGCAAAATATGCTTCACTTGCGCGGGGCGGCAAGTGCCATAGAGAGGTTGTGTTCTTGCTCGATGAGTTCGGAAATATGCCTTCAATTGAAGGCATGGCGAACATCGTCACGGTTTGTCTGGGCCGGAATATTCGTTTTAATCTAATTATTCAAGCCTATGCTCAATTAAAAAATAAGTATGGTGATGATGCACCGACAATTGATGGAAACTGTGGTAATACCATTTATATATTGACGAATGATTACGAAACAGCTGATAAAATTTCTAAAAAGCTAGGTGATTATACACTTAATTCAACATCAAGAAGTGGTCAAACTCTTTCATTTAACAAAAGTAAGACCGAAAGTGTAGATGCTCGAAACTTATTAACTTCAAACGAATTAATGCGTTTAAAGGAGGGCGAAAGTGTTGTTATTCGTGTTATTAAAAGACAGGACAATGAACGAAAAAGAATTGAAGCTTATCCGATCTACAATCGAAATAAAACGGCATTGAAATATCGTTGGGAGTATTTAGGAGAAGAATTTGATACTGATAAATCAATTTTAGATCTGGATATAGAATCGTTGCACCGAGAGGTTGATCCAAAATCCTTGCTTGTCGATTTCTCAAAACAAAAGAAAAAAGTGAAAGAACCTGAAAAAGCAGTTGAACAACCATCGAAAAGACAACCTGAAGTAGAGCCGGAAACGCAGACGCAAGTGTACACCGAGGTGAAACCTGAAAGTTCGGAAACGCAATCTATTGAAAATAGGGATTGGAAAAGTGTTACATTTGAAGAGTTTTTTGAATCAAATCAACCTTTTTTAGAGTTGATTGAACAACAAATAGTGGACAAATTAGAGAGAAACTTTGAGGAGATTAAAAAGGAAAAGTTTATTACTGTCTGGGAGGAAATAAAAATGCTAGGTACGACAGATCAAATTGATAAAGCTTTATACCGTACCTTCACAGCTATAGCCAAAAAAATAAAAAGTGAAATGGAATCAGAACCATCGGTATAAACGTTAGAAAGGAGGGCGCTTTGTGTCTGATGGAGAAATTTATGAAATATTAAAGAAGTTCGATATGTACTTAGAAATAGGAAATATGATTTCCTTTGTTATGCGTTGGATTGGATGGGCATTAATACAAGGGCTGGCATGGCTTGTAGACGGCTTAGAAAACATCACGGACAGCGTATTAGGCATAAAGCTATTCTTCAGTAATGAAGGCGTTCAAGAGTTTGTAAAGTCGATTCAGCCTTTTCTATATATCTTGCTAGGCTTTTCTTTTCTTTACATTGGTTACATGTTAATTATGAACCGAAAGATTGATAGAGAAAAAATTGCAATGAATATATTTATTTCTATTGCTGTAATCGTATTGCTAAATACAGGGATGGGGAAGGCAAACAAATTTACTGACGCTGCTATTGGAGCAGTCGATGTAAATGTAGAAGGGACAATAAGTGAAAAAATTATCAAGGCAGGACTCACTGATGTAGCGCAGTTTGACGTGAAAAATTGGAAAACAACGGACCTTGCTGAACCAAATAAAATACCACAAGAAAATATAAGAATGATTAATATAACAGAACAAATTGATGGAGACTTTGAAATATCGAAGGATAATAAAATATCAGAAAAAGGGGGAGAGATCCTAGAAAAGAGAGTGACCTTAGATGCTAGTGGAAATGGCAGCGTAACGGGACTCGAAAATGGATGGTTCGATTTTTTTGAAGAAAAGTATTATAGATGGCATTGGGATTTTTGGACAATCAGTATCTCATTATTTGTAACAGGCATGACATTACTCTTTATTTCGATCAAACTAGCTAAATTATCTTATGAATTGGCTTTTAACTATGTTTTAGCTACGATCATTGCACCGGCAGATGTGGCAAATGGACAGATGCTAAAAGAGCTTTTAAAGCGAATTTTAAATACATTTATGATTATCATTATGATCTTCATTTCGATGAAAATTTATCTCATGGCAACAGAGTTCATTAGTGATGAATTGGATGGGATGGCGTATTTAGTAGCACTGATTGCTATTTCAATTGCCGTAGTAGATGGTCCTGTTATGTGTGAGCGATTATTTGGCATTGATGCTGGACTAAAAAGTGGGTGGCAAACTGTAATTGGTGGTGTGGCTGCTGCAAGAGCTGTAAAAGGTGTAGGTGACTCAATTATAGGAACGACAGGTAAAATGGCAAGTATGACAAGCAGAAATGGGAATACGTCAAACCATTCCTCTAAGGGAGATAGTAATTCAGGAAAACCCGCTTTACATGATGAAATGAAACAAAAAGAAGGTCGGACGGGAGAGAAGAAATCTCAAAATGGCGGTGACGATTTAGGTAAGAAACATGAACCAAATGGAAAAAATCAAATGGACAATGAAAAATCTAGTTTAGATAACCAAATGAAAGGTGATCAAAGCAAGGAAGACGCCGATGCAGCTCTACCGGTTAGTCTAGCAGAGCAAATGAAAACTAGTGGATTTGATAGTGGAAAAGAAAATGATTCAGATGATAGTGGTCACGATCATCAAAGCACATTGCCATCTTTAAGCGATGCTATGGGAAAAGGGAAAGAAGAGGATTTACCGAAAACATTATCATCAACGCAGCCATCGGGACAAGAGGCATTACAAGGTGGAGGAAAAGAAGGGACGAATCAGCCAATAAGCCCTGTTGCTGCTGGAATAGGTGGAAGACCGAATGAAGGCTCCATTCCTTCTACTGGTCCGATAACGGATCGAGGAGCATTACAAAGTGGAGGAAAAGAAGGGACGAATCAGCCGATGAGTCCTGTTGCTGGTGGAATGGGTGGAAGACCAAATGAGGGCACTGGCCCAATACCGGGTCGAGGGGCACTACCAAGTGGAGGAAATCAAGGATCGAATCAACCGATAAGCCCTGTTGCTGGTGGAATGGGTGGAAGACCAAATGAAGGCACTGGTCCAATATCGGATCAAGGGGCACTACAAATTGGAGGAAATCAAGGATCGAATCAGCCGATAAGCCCTGTTGCTGGTGGAATGGGTGGAAGACCGAATGAAGGCACTGGTCCAATGTCAGATCGAGGGGCACTACAAATTGGAGGAAATCAAGGATCGAATCAGCCGATGAGTCCTGTTGCTGGTGGAATGGGTGGAAAATCGAATGAAGGCACTGGTCCAATACCGGATCAAGGGGCACTACCAAGTGGAATGAAGCAAGGATCAATACAAGAAATACCTTCCACTTCCAATCAAGCTGGAATAGAAGTGCAGCAAAAAGGGACTATCCAATCACATAAACCTGTTGCAAGTGTGGGGGGAAGCTATTCCAATGATAAAGCAGCAAGAGAACAAGGAAAATCACAAGATGAGGTGAAGCAGGGGTTCAATCCAAATAGCCAAAACTCATACAACGAACCAAAAAGCGTTACACCAATAAGAAATACACCAAGAAATACAAAAAGAGTTTATCCGATTAACAAAAATAAAGGTGTTAATTGGGATCGTTAAAAAAATATAGATGGATTGGTGAACGGGTGCTAATAAAAGCGCCCGTTTTTTATTTAGAAGGGGGTTAATAGGATGTATCGAATCCCGAAAGAAATTGATAGCGAATTAAAAATTAATAAAGCGCTGTTTCTTTTCGATTTATTGTTCATGATCGGAATGTTGATTCTAACAATGATTTTTAATAATTTTATTCATCCGAATTTACAAATTGTATATTACATCTTCATGGGTCTAGTTACTGTGAGCATGATTTGCAGACCACCAACTAACCCAAAAAAACGAATGTATGAGGTATTAGTTATTACGATGTTCAGAAAAAGAGGAATCTATCATGCCATTGATAGAGATTTTAATTGAGGAAAGGGGTGCAATTTAAATGGGTATATTTAATGAAAGTGATTTAGATAATCAAAAAGTGTCGATGAAGAAATTAAACATTATTCGACTTGAAAAGCCCAATAAACAACCACAGGAAACACCTTTTGCAAAACAAGAGAAAGACATACAGCAGCCTGTAAAAGTGCCGATTCAGGAAGTGCCAAAGGCTCCTGTAGTAGACGATATAGCCGATCTATGGAGAACAATCGAAGAAGAGAAAGCAAAGCCTGTTTCGACCAGTCCTATTGTAAAACAAGAGGAAGAGGAACAGCAGCCTGTAAAAGTACCGAATCAGGAAGTGCCAAAGGCTCCTGTAGTAGACGAAGTAACTGATCTATGGAAAACAATCGAAGAAGAGAAAACAAAGCTTGTTTCGACCAGTCCTATTGTAAAACAAGAGGAAGAGGAACAGCAGCCTGTAAAAGTACCGAATCAGGAAGTGCCAAAGGCTCCTGTAGTAGACGAAGTAACCGATCTATGGAAAACAATCGAAGAAGAGAAAACAAAGCCCGTTTCAACCAGTCCTATTGTAAAACAAGAGGAACAGCAGCCTGTAAAAGTACCGATTCAGGAAGTACCAAAGGCTCCTGTAGTAGACGAAGTAACTGATTTATGGAAAACAATCGAAGAAGAGAATGCAAAGCCCGTTTCAACCGGTCCTTTTGCAAAACAAGAAGTAGAAGATCAGCAGCAGATTGAAACAGAAGAAGTACCGGCTCTTTTTGTTGAAGAAGAAATTGACATATCTCATGATGTACCCAAAAAAAAGAGGAAGTTCTTCTCAAAAAAGATCACGGTAAAAAAGGAAAAAGTTAAAAAAGAGAAAGAAGAGAAAGAAGATCAAAAAATTACTAGAAAGAAGAAAAGACCACAAGCGAAAAAGAGTATCGCTGATATTTTACCTGTTATTGATATAACCGAGTTGGGCTACATCGAATTGAAAGAAGACTATGGGTACTGCGAAATTTTGCAAATACAGAGCAAAGACGTTTATGCAATGAATGAAGAGGAAACCAGAATTGATATTTACGGTTTGGCTAGTTTTTTTCAAGCATATCATCACGATATAAAATTTATAGCTCTTAATTTCCCTGTCTCTACAATAAAACAGCAAGAATTTATTCAGAAAAAAATTGATAATTGTCAAAATGAATTATATGAAAAAGTTTTGCTTCGAAAACTAAAAGAATTACAGTTTCTTGAATGGGGCCGAACGAATCGAGAATATGCCATTTGTATTTATGGTGCTACAGAGAAAGAAGTTCATGAGAGAGTGGCCACCGTTACCCGGTTGCTAAGACGCTCTGCACCATTAAGTCCAATGGATTCTGAAAAGAAAATTGAAATTCTTTATAAGTTATATAATCAAAATTCTAAAATAGGCACACAAAAGTAGGAGGGATTATTATGTTAAAACTTTTTATAAGAGAAAAAACAGATGAAGAAGTTAAAAAGAAGAAAGGCTATAATCCTTACTTTTTAGCTCAAATACAGCCACAAGGTGGTATTAAATTTGAGGAAAGTTTTATCCGAAAAGGCGACGGATATGAAGCGTGTATTCATATTTATGACTACCAAAGCAATGTATCTGACTTTTGGCTTGAGGAAATTATGAATATGCCGAATGTGATTACAACATTGGATGTAATCAGTGAAAATCGGAAACGGGTAATTGAATCCATTAATAAATCAATGGCAGAACAAAGTGTTCGTCACTTAAATTCGAAAGATAGTATCGACAGGATTGAAGCAACACAACAGTATAGGGATCTTGAAGAGGTATATCAGCGTATTACGAGTGGGGAAGTGATGAAGCGTATCCATCTGAGAATTTACGTTTCAGGAAAAACAATTGATGGATTAGAAAAACAAGTAGAAGAAGTCATTGAAGCCCTCGAAGCCTTGAATTTTCGGGGGGCTATTTTTTTAAATGAACAAGAATATGAGTTTGACGCGTTAGCTACAGGATTTGAGACACAAAGTAAATCTATTAATAAGAGAAAGGGAAAAGAAATACCTTCCCTTTCTCTAGCAGCAGGATTTCCTTTTCATTTTACTCAATTAAGCGATCCATATGGGACTTACTATGGCACTACGCAAACAAATGGTAGTGTCATTTTTGATCTTTTTCATCGGGACAAGCAACGTAAAAGTTATAACTCCGTCTTGATTGGAAAAATGGGAGCCGGTAAATCGACTCTATTGAAAAAAAGTTTGATGGATAATGCGATTAAAGGTTACAAGATTCGTGTCTTTGATATTGTCGGGGAATTTAAAGACCTGGTAAGTGAATTGGGTGGAAAGACAATTGCACTAGACGGTTCACAAGGAATGATCAACCCTCTACAAGTATTTAAAACAGCTTCTAAAGATGATGGGACGCCTGATGAAGCATTGTCCTTCATGCAACATTTATCAAAGCTAACGATTTTTTATCGCTTTCTTACACCGAATGCGATTGATGATCACATTAAAGAATATGAAAACTTATTGCGTAAACTCTACATTAAAAAAGGATTGTGGAATGATGAAAACCCGTTAGGGAACAACATTACCGGTCGGAAGGTAGATGAATATCCGATCTTCACTGATTTTCTTACCTTTATACGTGAAGAGTTGTATGAGGATTTTAATACAAAAAAACATCATGAAAATTTAGGCGAATCCCGAAAAAACCGATTAGAGAAAATCGAATTAAATATCGTCAACTTAGTAGAAACATATTCTTATTTGTTTGATGGTATTTCGACAATTGAAAATTTTAACGATGAACAGGTTGTGTCTTTTTCGTTGCGTCATTTATCACAATTAAAACCAGAAATCTTTCAAGCCCAACTGTTTAATATCATGAATCTTTTATGGGACGGAATGCTGCAGAATGGTGCTCATCAGCTTAAACAATTTAATCATGGAGAGCTTTCTTTTGAGGATGCGATACGCTATTTAATCATTATTGATGAAGCTCATCACATTATTAACACGAATAAAGGAAGTGAACACGCCTTACGGTTTTTAACAAAATTCAGCCGTGAAGCACGAAAATATTTTGGTGGTCTGTTCTTTGCAAGTCATTCGATACGAGACTTTGTTCCAGATGGATCAGATCAATCAATGGTAGAAGAAATCAAAAAGCTGTTTGAATTGACTCAATATAAATTCATTATGCAGCAGGATAGTAACAGTTTGGATATGTTGAGAAGAATTTTTGCAGGACAAATAAATGAAAGTGAAGTGGCAGAAATTCCTTACTTTGCAACCGGAAGTGTTCTACTTTCTATTAGTGCTGTGAAAAATGTACGATTTCAAGTTGAAGTGACAGATGAAGAACTTGCATTGTTTGGCGGAGGTGCATAAGCGTGTCTAACTCTGGAAAAGCAGTTAAAGTCACTCTTCAAGGATTATCCGTCCTTCTCTTTTGGAAAAAATATCTCATTGTACTGTGGCTGCTATTAGCAGCCTTTTTGATTACGGTTATGATTGGCGTCCTTGCAATGATTATGGCTGGCGGTAATTCTTCAACAGGTGAAATTACATTTACCGGGGGTACAGCCAATGTGTCAGCTGAAGTGTTACAGCATCAGCCGCTGGTTGAAAAATACGCATCCCAATATGGAATCAGTGAATATGTTGGCATCATGTTGGCGCTTATGCAGCAAGAATCCGGCGGTAGGGGGAACGATCCGATGCAATCATCTGAATCGTTTTGTGGAAGTATTGGCTGTATATCTGATATTGAAACGTCGATTGATAAAGGCGTTCTTCATTTCAAAAGTGTATTGGAAAAAGCAAACTATGATCTAAATCTAACGCTGCAAAGCTATAACTTTGGCGGCGGTTTTATTGATTGGATTAATAAACGGGGCGGTAAATATACAAAAGAATTAGCCATTGAGTTTTCCCAATATATGATGACAAAGGTGAGTGATCCGTGGAACTATACTTGCATTCGTCAGGAAGCAAAACCACTTGGCGCTTGCTACGGGGATATTATGTATGTCGAAGCTGTAATGAAATATTATACGGGTGGACTGGACGGCACGATTGAAGTTGGTGGATCAGGTGCAGCTAAAAAAGCAGCCGAAGTCGGAATGAAATGGATAGGGAAAACAACCTATCACTGGGGTGGAGGTAGAAATGAAGCTTCCGCAGCAAGAGGAGAATTTGACTGTTCAAGTTTTGTCAGATGGGCTTACGCTGAAGCTGGCGTTAACCTTGCTCCCATTCATTCTGTAAACACAGATGTATTAAAACATAAAGGTGTTAAAATTTCCGTTTCAGATATAAAAGTGGGCGATATGATTTTTTGGGACACATATAAAAAGGATGGTCATGTTGGGATTTATATCGGCAATGGAAAGTGGATAGGCTCTCAAAGTTCTTCTGGTGTTGCTATTGAAGAAATGTCAAACACGTACTGGACGGAACATTTTAGTGGTCACGTAAGACGTGTCATTCAGTAACAAAAAAGGAGGTTATCAGATTGATAGTAAAGACAGACATACGGATATGGCTCTTCACTGGATTTGTCATTTTAGTGATTGTCATTACCGGGTTCAATATTTATTTGGACAGCAAACTCGATTCAGGCGTCCATGTTGAAAAGTTACAAGCAAGGAATATGGAACTGACAGAAGAAAACAATTCAATGGCAAGACAGCTCGCTTCTGTTGCACCTTCAAGGCAAGAAAGTGAAAGACAGGCGTACATTGAAACGGTTGAAAAATTTATGAATGTAACGATGTATCAAGAGAAAAAAGGTTTTGAAGAAAGAAAAAATCAAGCTCAATCCATTATGAATAAAGAGCTATTTGAAATATTTTATCCCACTCCAACATTTCCATATGGGGATGATTATAAATCTACACCTACTGATATTTCTTATTTCCTTCAGTCCTATAATCCGAATATGGAGGAAGTTCATGTCATGGTCGAGTTTAATATATCCCTTCTCTATAACCAAAAAGTTGAACCGGAAAGGACAAATAACGTTATTAAATTGACATTAAATAAACAAGAGAATAAATGGATCATTACCGATATTCAAGAAATTTATATGAGCATCATTTAAAAGGAGGGCTATAGTAAATGTCTCGAATTAATTTAAAAAGAAAAAAATCCTGGATGTATAGCAGCCTTATGATGTTCTTTGTTTTGGGTTTCTTTTCGCTGTTAACGTCTAAAGTTTACTTAGGGGAAGAAACCGTTTTATATCATACGGATAAAGAAAAAGAAATTGCGTTGACCTCTACCAGCACAGTCAAAATTGAAAAATGGGATTTCAACGGAAAGACAAATGAAATGCAGATTTACTTGAAAATGAGTGAGCTATCTACAGATTATCGTTTTGAAGCTTTTGAAAAAACAAATACAAATAACCCACTCCCTCTAAAAATTGTTTACAAAAATCAGCATGATTATGTTTTGTTTATCGAAAATGTTTCACCGAATTGGGAAGCGATGGCGGTTGACATTTATGAACCGTCCATCAACTTAAATGATGATAATGAAAGTGAAACGGAAGTGAAAGAAGAGAATAATCGTTCATTATTGAAAACGATATATGCAGATCAAGCAAAAACCAATGTCGATAATAAGCTAGTAGTTACAGATGAAAAAGACTATTCGATTCATTTTATTGAGGGAGAAAGAGAGAGTGTTAGAGAAGAAATCAGGAAAATTGATCAGTTGATTCAAGAAGAAAAAGATCGACAGTCAGTGATTGAGGGAGAGCTAAATGAATTGGAAGAGGCTATTGAGTATCAAACAGAAATTGAAAAAGTAGCCACTCTATCCATGATAAAAGGAAAAGAAAATGAAATAAAAAGTAGCGACTTGCTCATCGAAGATTATTTATTTGATCAAGGAAATGCTAGAGATAAAATAGGAAAGTTGAATCAAAAAGAACAGGATTTGATGGCAAATTGAAAAAGCTTGTATCAACAGTATGTCAACATGGGAAATTTTACAGGTCATCACTGTATCAACACTACCCTGTTTTGAGTCAACACTAGGTCAACACTTGAGAGGTTTTCTTGTACCCATCGTTTTGTCAGGCTTTGCCTGACCCCACACCCTCGGTGGGGGCAAAAACCCCTTATGCTCATAAAACTCTGTAGTTAGGCTTTACTGCATTTGAAAGGATGATATTAATGGAGATCAAAATTCGAAATGTTGATCCGATTGCTGTAAAAAAAATTGATGAACTTGCAAAAAAGCAGGGTATATCCAGACAGGAATTTTTAAAAGGCCAACTCGAAGCGTTGGCCTTTTATCGTGAAGATCATGATCAGGTGTTGCAATTGAAAACTATTATTGAAAAGAATGTTGTCATGCTAGAACATTTTGATCAATCCGTTAGTCGGATGAATGAATTTATAAAAATAATGATTGAGGAGACATCTTGAGTAACACAGTAATTCTTCCCGGTGTCATTTTAAAAACAAGGTTTGTGACAACCAACACAAAAAATTTTAATAACTACATTGATTATATTGATCGGGATGAAGCGAAAAAAGGGGATACAGTAAGCGAGGATATGTTTTCAGTGTATCAAGATTATATGGGGAATACTGAAAAAACATCCTCTCTCTTTACGAGTACGAAAGATAAGGTAAGTGAGGGCGAAAAAGAAGATTTAAAAAATGTATTTCAAAAAGCGCAGAATAAAAACAGTATTCTATGGCAGGATGTTATTTCGTTTGATAATAAGTGGCTTGAAGAACATGGTGTATATGATCCGATAACAAAGACACTTGATGAAAAAAAACTTATGTCTGCAACTCGCGCAGCGATGAATGAAATGATGAAAAGAGAGGGATTAGAAAAGACTGCTATTTGGTCAGGAGCCATTCACTATAATACGGATAACATTCATGTACATGTGGCAACTGTGGAGCCTAATCCAACACGTACTAGGGGAAAACGAAAACCAAAAACATTAGATATGATGAAATCAAAAGTGATTAATTCTCTGATGAATCGATCCGAAGAACAGAAAAAAATAAATGATTTAATCCGAAAAAATATGGTGGATCGAAAGAAAGATGATTCTATATTTAAATGGAGAAACAGAAAATTAAAATCTCAATTTCTCGAAATATATCATCAGTTACCGGAAGATCGTCGTCAATGGCAGTATGGTTATCATACAATTGATCCGGTTCGTCCTTCTTTAGACAAATTAAGTAAAGATTACATTGAGAAATATCATAAGAAGGATTATGAACTTTTTCTCAAAACGTTAGATAAAGAAGTCGATGTATTAAAACGAGCATATGGAGAAGGTCCAGAAGAAAAAAAACGTTATGAGAATTATAAGCAAAATAAAATGGATGAGTTGCATAAACGAATGGGTAATGCTTTTTTAAATGAAATGAAAGCGTATGACCGTCAAATAAAAAACAATAACGATCCATTTTTAAGCAAGCAGGGGAAAGCCTTTCAAAATAATCTCTCTCTTATTTATACAATGCGGAAAGTAGAAAAAGTGTTTGGAAAAGAATATGGTGATTGGAAAAATCAAAGAGCTTACGATGAGTTGCAACGAAAGATAGAAGAACAGGAAAGGGGTTAATAAAGGTTGGAGAAATCACGTCATGTTTTTACATTGGATCAAGAAACAGCTGCGTACCTTGAACTCTTCATGGAAGAAAAAAATATTCGCTATAATGGTGATGCCTTTGCATTAATTTGTAAAGAACATGAAGAAAGGAAAAACAATGAGTGGTCACTTAAATACATTTCAGAAGTGGTTGCGATGAATATGAAGGAGGTGTTTCAAAATGAATTAAATAAAATTCGTGCTGGAACGAATAATGCTGATCGTAATACACAAATTTTGATCGAATTATTAAACGGTGTTTATTTTAATGAAGGGTATGGAGATTTAATTTCTACAAACATTCAGGAAGCACAAGGATTAAGGACAGCAAAAGAAACAGTGCAAAATCGAATTGAAAATCAACGTCAGAAAAAATTAACTTAGGAAAATTCCAAAGGAGGAAAAGAACATGCTGCTAAATGAAAACTACACACTCGGAGTTATAAAAGAGGTTGGAGATCGTCATGTTGTTTTAGATGTTGAAGGAAAAGAAGTGAACCGCGCCTTGTCGGAAGAAGAAGCAACTCAACTTCACACGTATGTGCTAGAGCAAACCAATCTATTGATTCCGATTAATAAGGAAACAAACGAATTGTTTATGGAACTTGGATCGGGTGAGCAATGGAATGAATTAGAGATGCAGGAATTGCAAGGGGCTACCGATCCACTGGATGAAGATCATGATCCAAAAGTGTAACAGCTAATGACAGATGAAGAATTTGAAATAGAATTGAACAGATTGATTAAGGAAAGTGAAGATCATTTAAAGAGGAACACCGACTTTTTAAAACAAGGCGGTGTTCTTTTTCAATCCAAAAAGCTAGAAGGTTTTCTTCATAAAAGCGCAAAAGAGTTAGGACAATTTCAATTTACTATTTTTGATCAATATGGTCCCGTTATGGATTTTATTTCACCTTCGTTAGAGTCTGTCGCTGAAAAACTAACAAATGAATATGCTTCATTTAAGCCAATAAAGAAAGAACAATTAACGTATTCTATTTTGAAGGAAGGCGCTGATCCAGTGGTTAAGTATAAGAAAAAAGATCCTGAAGAGAAGAAAAAAGAGGTAGAAGCCTTAACAAAAAGTATGGAAGATAACATTAATGGTTACTTTCAAACTGAAAAACAATTGAAAGAATACCTATCATTTATGAGTAAGTTTTATAATTTTTCCGCTAATAATACTACTTTAATACAAAGACAGTTTTCGGGGGCAGAAGCTGTAGGTTCTTTTAAATTTTGGAAAGATCATGGCTTTTCTGTTCAAAAAGGCGAGAAGGGTATAAAAATTCTAGTGCCAATCCAAACTCAACCTTCATTTAAAGATAAAGAAGGAAATTGGAAAACATTGAAGGAAGCGACTGAAGAAGAAAAAAAGAAAATTAATAGTGGCAAAATTAAATTATCGCAAGGGCGCGTGTACTTTTCAATCGGCCATGTGTTTGATATAAGTCAGACAAATGCAACGGCCAAAGATTTGCCGACTATCTTTCCAAATAAGTGGCTTGAAGGTGAAGTAAAAGATTTCGATGTTCTCTATAAGGGAATGGAGCAGATTGCAAGTAATAATGGGATTTCGATTATTGAACCGATTAATGAATTAGGAGTTGCTAAGGGGGTAAGCTATACCGATTTAAAAGCTGTGGCTTTAAACCCACGTAACAGTCAATTACAAAATGTTAAGACGCTCATTCACGAACTGGCCCATGCAAAATTGCACACTCCTGAGACCGCAGATAAATATACAGCACCCGAAAAAGAATTCCAGGCTGAAATGACCGCGTATGCGGTTTCTTCTTATTTTGGGATAGATACAAGCGAATATTCTTTGTCCTATTTGGCAAATTGGACACAAGGAAAAGATTTAAGAGATAAGTCACAGTTATTAAAAGAAGTTCATGAAACGACAGTCGAATTTATAAATACAATAGAGGAAGTTATTCAACAAGAGCAGGAATCAAAGAAAGAAAATATAGCAGTAAATGAAATAAATATTGATGCGGAAAAGTTAGAGAATGAATCTCTAGCTCTTTTTTTAGTGAAGTACGAACATTTGAGTCATACGACAGAACAACTAATAACTGTTGATGAGCTGCAAAAAGAAATCAGTAAGGAAGGTTCTTCTTATCGTCCAATGGATTTTGAAAACATGGATGTGGCCACTTTTGTAAAAGAATTTAACGAACTGAACAAAGAAAGATATGCGGTCATTCCAGAAAAAGATATTAAGGGACCAACAGTATTAATTCAGTGGTCTGAAAATGATGAATTAAAAAGCAATGAGGTTATGTCTTTTGGTGAAGCCAATGAAAAAATGACCAACTTATCAGAAAAATTAGAAGGTAGAGGGGGTTATGATAAAACAAGGTATCATGTGATTCTCCCAAAAGAATTAAGTGAAAAGAATCAACTATCTATTATAAATATGGATCGCTTAGATTTAGGAGATGGTTTTTATAAATCTCCGTTAGAACAGATTTACAGTGAACAAAACTTATCGGAAGCTGTTTTGAATTCTTTGAAGAAGGAGGCAGCACCCTTTAATGAGGTTAATAAGGGAAAAGAAAGTGGCCAAGAAATGAAACAACAAAACATTGATCCCCATGTAGCAGCTACTAAAAAAGAAGGATCTAAAATAAATAAAGGTAATAAAGAACCTGAATTAAGCATGTGAATTAGGACAACGAAGAAGAGAGCTATCTATCAATAGATAGTTCTTTTTCTTTTTAGGAGGTATAGCCATTGAAAACAACAATCGAAAATGAAAAACATCTAACCCTTATGACGCCGGATGAAATCTTTATTTTTGAAGGGATGGAACCTGTTCATTACTTAATTGAACAGATTAACGACTCTAATTATGTGATTCATAGACAGCTTCTAACTGGTGAGTATTTATATTATCGAAAGAGAAGCACAGAACTTTTTAAACATAATGGAAAGTTATTTCTTTCCTCAATCGAAAACGCAGAAACGTCAGAGCAAGCGCGGGAACTCGTTCTTTCATATTGGCAAACGATGAAAAGCTTGCATTAAGGGGAGTGACTTATAAATGGGATACACATTAATTTTAGCAGAGAAACCAGATCAAGCTTCACATTACGCTGAAGCCTTTTCTTCAAACACACGAAAAAAAGGATACATTGAAGTAGAAGACAAGCGATTTTTTCAAGGAAAAGCATTTATTACATGGGGTTTCGGGCATTTAGTTGAACTTCAGGAACCAGAAAAATATAAACCGGAATGGGGTAGGTGGGCACTGGACGCACTGCCGATCATGCCGGAAACATTTAAGTTTCAAGTGAGCGATTCAAAAAAGAATCAATTTAACATCGTTAAAGGATTGTTAAAAGATGCAACTGAAATAATTGTGGGCACCGATAGCGACAGAGAAGGAGAAAATATTGCTCGGTCCATTATTACATTAGCAGGTGCAGCAAAAAAACCAACGAAACGGTTATGGATCAATTCTTTGGAAACTGATGAAATTATTCAGGGCTTTCATAATTTGAAAGACGGAAATGATTATTTGCCTTTGTATCATGAAGCACAAACGAGACAAATAGCGGACTGGGTTGTAGGAATCAATACATCCCGCCTGTACAGTCTTTTACTACAAAAGAAAGGGATAAGAGAAGTATTTTCAGTCGGGCGTGTGCAAACACCTACTTTGTTTCTGATCTATCAACGACAGCAAGAAATAGACCATTTTAAACCGGTTCCCTTTTATGAGCTGTTTGCCGATGTTCAAGCTCAAAATGGAGCATTCACAGCTAAATACAGCGATAAGTTTGAATCTAATGAACAAGCGCAGGAGCTATTAAGAAATCACGGGATTGAAAAAGAAAATTCCGGGAGGATTTGCAAGGTGGACAAGCAGTTAAAAAAACAAAAATCACCGAAATTGCATAGCCTTTCGAGTTTGCAGGAAAAGGCGAATCGCCTTTGGAAATACAGTCCTGCCGATGTGCTAAAAACTGTTCAGGTCTTGTATGAAAAAAAGTTGTTGAGTTATCCACGTACAGACTGTCACTTTATTACGAATGCCGAATTTCAATATCTTGCGGCAAACATTGAACATTATCAAGCATTGCTAGGATTTGAGGTGGCCTATCCAGAAGCTCGAAAAGGTTACATAGAGCCATCCAAAGTCCAAGAGCATTATGCCTTGATACCAACGAAAAAGATGCCAACAAAGCAAGATATAAACGCTCTCGAAACGAAAGAAAAGAACATTTACCTTGAGGTCCTATCCAATACAGCTGCAATGTTTGCGCCTGATTATGAATATGAAGAAACAAAAATTGAGATAGACATAAAAGGGCTTCTTTTTAAGAAGACCGGAAAAGTGGAGAAAAAGAAAGGCTGGAAAGCTCTTTTTCAGGAGCCATCCGATGAAGAAGAAAAAGAGAAGGCAAGCACTCTTCCATTAGTAAATGAAGGGGAAATGATTCAGTCTACCATTTCTGTTAAGGAGGGCATCACAACACCACCTAAGTCTTTTACAGAGGGTGAATTGATTAAGGTGATGAAGACGGCTGGTTACAAGGGAACACAGGCTATTAAGGATGAAGAAGAAAAAGCGATATTGAAAGAAACGGAAGGAATTGGGACAGAAGCAACGCGGGCTGAAACGATTGAAACACTGAAAAAGAAACAGTATATCGAAGTGAAGAAAAATCAAGTTTCCATTACGGAAAAAGGGATTATTTTATGCGAATCCGTTAAAGGAACGCTGCTCTCAAGTCCTGAAATGACGGCGAAATGGGAAATTTACCTGAAGAAAATTGGTCAACGGGAAGGAGACCCAACCAAATTTTTAAGCAATATTCAAAAATTCATTACTCACTTATTAGAGGAAGCACCGAAACAATTAGCGTCCGAATTGATTACTGATCGGGTTGAAAAGGCAATCACCGTTAATGCTGTAGGGACTTGTCCTTGCTGCCAAAAATCCATTATTGATAAAGGCAAGTTTTATGGTTGTGAAGGATATTCCGATGGCTGCCGTTTTTCACTTCCCAAAATATATTTGAACAAAACCATAAGTGAAACCAATATCAAAAAATTACTTAAAAACAAAAAAACCGGTGTGATCAAAGGCTTTAAAGGTAAAAAGGACAAAGTGTTCGAAGCAATGCTCATCTTAAATGATGCAAATGAATTAAAAATGGAGTTTCCAAAGAATAAACAGTAGGAAAGGGGGAATGCCGCATGGCGAAAAAAAGCGTCACTGCGGACGAAATTATGAAAGCAAGGGATGTAGATTTGCTATCATATCTCGAAGACAAAGGGGAGCAATTTAAGAAAGAAGGTGCTTATTATCGTCATGTAGAACATGACAGTCTCGTTATAAAAGACAATATGTATGCATGGAATAGTCGGAGTGAAAAAGGATATGGAGCGATTAATTTTGCGAAAATGTTTTATGGAATGACATTTGTTGAAGCAGTCCAAGACATTAATAACGGAGATTACCCAACGATTAGTGCTGAGAAGGGTCCTAGAGAACAGAAAAAGATAGAACCATTTGTCTATCCAGTGGAATATGAAGTCAAGGATCAGACAGCAGCAAGGGATTATTTAGTGAATGAACGCAAAATTGATGAACGCCTTGTCAATTGGCTGTTTGATAAAGACTTGATTGCACAAGACCAACGAAAAAATATTGTGTTTAAATGGAGGGAACAAGGAGGAAAAGGGGAAGTCGTTGGTGCTGATAGGCAAGGTACAACGAAGATGGACAATAAACGAGGGTCATTTAAACAGATATTGCCGAATGGTAAACAACATTCTGGCTTTACAGTCGATATAGGGAAACCCGAAACTTTATACTTTTTCGAAAGTCCGATTGATATGCTCTCCTATTGGAGTATTCAAAAAGGGAATTTAGATAATGCACGTCTTACTAGCATGAATGGGCTAAAATTTAAAACTCTTTTTCAATCAACTATTGAAGCTAAAAAAGAAGGGTTAGAAATAAAGAAAGTTGTTTTAGGGATTGATAATGATAAAGGGGGGCATGAGTTTATAAAAAAACTGGATTCCATTGTGAAATGGGACATTCTTGAAACGGCTTTGCCGCCAACATTAGGGGATGATTGGAATAATGAGTTGAAGAAATTAAGTGCTGTATCTCCTACTAAAACACGTGAAACAGCACTAGAACGCTAAAATTATTACACATAAACACAAGTATAATTGTGTTTATGTGTAATTGTGTTTATTTGAAATTATTCATTCAGAACGATAACTATTCAATTAATTTGATTGTTGCTTTTTATCTGCATAATAGTTCCAAATATAATAGACAATCCAAAATATAATAATTGTTAAAAATGAATAATGCCTATATTCATTAGGAAGAAAGGTATTTAGTAATAGTGCAACAATTAAAAATGATGGCATAAGTATCCAATAACGCTTATTTTTAAAGTCTTTAAACATAATATCCCCTTTACCTTAACATAGCTTTTATTTTAATCAAGATTACACATAAACACAATTACACTTGTATTCATGTGTAATTGTGTTTATTTAAAAATCTTTATTAGGAAGCGAAAATATCTTGTCACTCTATAATTTCAAAAGGAGCAGCAATGTAAGAATCACTAAACGTCTTTACGATTCTATACTCGCCAGTAGTGAGTTCATATACTGTAAGATCGTTATTAAGTGAAATGGTTTGTGATTCTACTTTATGTGGAATTAGATAATGCCCTTCATCTGTAAAAAGAGGGTTCTTTAGTGGATAGTCAAACCATACTCCTTCTATCTTTTTCTGAATGCTAAATCTAAGTCCATAAATTATTTCCGTATCTCCCTCATTCTCAAGACGAATAGTAAGTTCTTTATCCGTTACCGTATAATCCTCTTTTTCTGTTTTTATTGAAATGTCCTCTTTTGAAGAGGGAAGATCTTGATGCGCGACTTTCGTTAAGTTCTCATTTGCCCAGCTAATTTCGTGTTTTCCATTTTGCTGACATGCAGATAGTAAAAAAGAGAACAATATTAAATAAGAAGCAAAAAATTTATATTTTTTTATAAGAATCTCTCCTTTTTATCATTTTAAACTAAACAAGAAATATAACCCGTATCCATCAAAATGTATGCCGCAGATCTAGATTTGAAATAAAGATGTACCGTTTTAAAGAAAGTTGTACGGTTTGTAAAAAAGTTGCACCGTTTCATTTCTTTTCGATTAAAGAATTCTTTTAGCCAACTATTAATGTTTTTTTGTATTCATGTTGAGCGTATTTACGATATAATAAAGTACTTTGGAAACCTTTGGTTAATTTAGAGAGATGAGGGAAGAAAGTTATGATAAATTATCAAGAGTTGAAGGATTTATATAGTAACAAGTTTATATCAAGATTAAGTCGTAATCCTAGAAAAATATATAGAAATTGCTTGGTAGGCATGTTTGTTACATCTTTAATGATTGGAGATGAACAAAAGAAGCAAAAGGAATTCTTAATTAATATGAATTTTTGTAAAGACATATTAAATAATCCTAAAGGTTTCTTGCTTGACGAACAGTTGCAAAGGGTAGATGAACTTGTTCAAAGTTCATTAAAAAATATTTTTGTGAAAAATCCAAGTACCAAAAAAACAGAAGATACAATAATAGAATTAATGAGAAAAGCTATTGATTATAAGTTAAAGGAGACTCGTTATTTATTAAAATTTGAAGATTTAGACCATGTAATGGATTTAAAATCATTATTTTCACGTATTCAAAAAAATTCTAATCCTAATATGAGTTACCATCATTGGATTGAATTTGATCTAAAAGCTGGTCTTGTACCGTCATTTCCGGACTTTATTACATATGCAGATTTAGTTTCTTTATGGAATATGTTTTTAGATAAACGGGAAGCGTTGATAAATGAACAAGTTTTTAACAAAGTGTTTTTAGATAAACGGGAAGCGTTGATAAATGAACAAGTTTTTAACAAAGATCCGAAGAAGGTTAGACTTCTTAACAGTGAGTTACATGCTTTATATATTTCTTCGTGGATACAAGGTGTCACATTTGTTGAATCTTATTTATATTATGTATTTTATAATATACAAAAAGGTAAGTACCCTCTTAAATCAGAAAAGGCACAAGGGTACATTAAGTCTACTTTGCCAGACGACAACCAAATAATTGATAAATTAATAATTTCTGAATTTAGCACAGAACAGAATAAAGATGATATTGCTCATATTAAGAGCTTGCATAAGAAATATATAGATATAAACAAGACTAGAAACAGATTCATCCATGCTTCAGCTTTTGAGGAAAACAACAGTTCACACTTATTACCATTAATTGATTCTAAGTATGGAGACTTGCCTACTGTTTTAGAAACGTGTACGAATTTAGTATTGGAAATTGAAAAGCTATTACCTTCAGATTTGAAGATTTTGTTTTGGTGGGAGGCAGTAGACCATCCTATTTATAAAGACTTTGAAAAAGGTAATTTTGTAAAGAGAACTGATATATCTATTTAGCCATAGTAAACTCATTAATAAATATTTCTTTATTAAGAATAAGAATAGAGAAAAAAGGCGGCCAGCTGCAAAGCAGTTGGCTAATCTTTTTTATTATTAAAAAATAAGGAGAAGAATGTGGTTTTGAAATAAAGTCACGATGTTATAAAAAAGACGCGATGAAATACGTTGGTAGACTTTTTGAAAATACTGATATAACAGTGTTATTGACAATATTTCGATTAAACTTTTTTATAAAAAGCAGACTTCAATTTATTAATGAAGCGATTATTTTAATCAATCTTTTTTCAAAAAGCAAATTTGAGATATGGCGTGAAATCAACGTTTATCACATTCTTTTTATCAAACTTAATTCAAAAGCTACAGCAGAATAGGGGTTTGCGGGATATTGTTATTCAAAATTCATATCTAATTAACACAATTACACATATACACAATACTACTTGTATTTATGTGTAATTGTGTTTTACTAAAAATAGTAGATATAGACCAAACATTTATTCTTAATACTCTTGAATAAAGGAACTTACGTTTGTATACTATATAAAAAGAACCTTTGTTCCATAGGAGGGACACAAAATGCTCTATAATGACCGAAAGATGTTGAAATGGCAGGGCATGTTACTATCTGAACATGTGGAAATGATTAAAATGGAAGAAACAGAAAAAACGCCGATTTTTTTGGATGAACAAGCGGCAGAAGAGTTTAATCGAATGGTGAATGAATCGTATCATCAATCGAAGCCCATTTTTATCGAAGTAAATACGTTTGGACTTCCTTATATTGAAGCTACTGGCATTGTGCAGTCATTGAATAGCCATAACGGGCGTCTGATACTAATTGGAAAGGGAATGTTCTGTTTGAAGGACATTGTTTCTATTCGCTTTGTAGAAGAGGGCGACGAGCATGGAAATTGATTATAATACACTGCCTAAACGCGATCTGCTTTTTATTGATGTTAAGTCTTACTTTGCGTCAATAGAAGCTGTCCGCCGTAGAATTCATCCGCTTCATGCGTATGTGATCGTCGTAGCAAATAAAGAACGGCCCGGATCGGTTATTTTAGCTTCAAGCCCTAGAGTGAAGCAGGAATTGGGTATTTCCACAGGCTCAAGGAACTGGGAAATCAATCGAAATGATCCTCGATTAATCATTGTTGAACCCTCAATGGGGCTGTATTTGAAGGTAAATAAAATGATCGTGGACATCGTGAAACGATTTGTTGCCGATGAGGATCTTCACATCTATTCGATAGATGAAATGGTAATTGATACCACTTTTGTAACTAAATTGCATGGAGATAAGTTTGAAATTGCTAGGAAAATTCAGCAAACGATATTTAAAGAATTAAGGTTGGTCGTAACGATTGGAATCGGAGATAATCCCTTGCTTGCCAAATTAGCGCTTGATAACGAAGCAAAAAAAGCACCTAATGGGATGGCCTATTGGAGCTATGAAAACATTCCCGAAACGATTTGGCGTATTCCAAAGCTAACAGATATGTGGGGCATTTCTTATGGCTATGAAGAACGGCTGAAAAGGATGGGAATTGAAAGCGTCTACGATTTGGCCCACGCAGACAAAAATAAGCTGAAAGATCGGTTTGGTATTATGGGTCTACAATTATTTTTTCATTCTTGGGGCGTAGACTACACCATTTTATCTGAACGGGACAGCCTTCCAAACGGAGAAAAGTCATTCTCAAAGGGACAAGTGCTTATGAGGGACTATTATAAAGAAAATGAAATTACCATCGTTATAAAAGAAATGGTGGATGAGGTTAGTTCTCGGCTACGTAAACATGGTGTAGCTGCTGCAAAGATTGCGCTGACCGTATCCTATTCACGTGATATTGAGGAACGAGGATTCAATAAACAGATGCAGCTGCCGAAGAATACAAACCATACGATGGAGTTAACCAGGCATTTCATCCAGATCTTTCGACAGCACTGGCAGGGACAGCCTGTACGACAAATATATGTTTCATGCGGTAAACTGCGCAAATTTGAATATGAACAACTTGATTTATTTACAACGGCAGATGTGATGGAAAAAAGCCATGCGATTGATACGGTGATGGATGAGTTGAGGAGTCGTTATGGGAAAGATGCCATTTTCAAAGCATATAATCTCATGAAAGGTGGAACGTATTTAAGCAGAGCAAATCATATAGGAGGACATAAGGGATAATTTAATAAATTCGAATAAACTAAGTTGATATGATAAAAAACCGCTTGTTTGGATTTAAAATAAAGCTTGCGTATATGAAAAAAGATTGTTCAAAATCCTGTATTATTCTGAATGCAGGATGTTTTTATATGTTATTCAACTAATATTACACAAGTAGTAATGTGTAATTGTATTATTGTTTCGTCGAATTTTCCTTCTGATTTTTTGTATTCGAATTTGATAATTTATTTATATATTTATATATTGTGTAATTGTGTAAATGTATAATTTGTGATATAATTAAAGAATAATAGCATAGGTTTTCTCAAGGGTGGTCAGCTCATCCCCAAATGAAAGGGGGTGGTGCTGTTGACTACATTCGAGTCATTGATGTTTGCCGTAACGTTTGCAAGCCTTATTGTCGCGATATTGTCATTTAACCAAAAAAAATAATCCACCCTTGAGTTCGACGCTCTAGTGGATTATTCCCTTAATTGCTGATTGCCCATATGGGAACCTGCTATTGATGACCGTTTCGATCTCGTAAATCGGAGCGGTCTTTTTTTAATTTATGTGTTGTTATTCTTATTATACCCTATTTTTTTGAAAAAGTCTTGATTTTCCTTTATTTGTTTTAATACATGTAGATGTTATTAAGTATAAACACATTTACACAAGTATTAAAGTGTAATTGTATAAAGTGATAATTTTCAGTGGTAATTAAATGTTTTATCCAGATCATATGTGTTATAATCATCTTATATATTACTAAAAGTAATATATAAGATGATAAGGGAAGGGATGAGCCGTTAGGTATCCCGTTCCAATCAAAGACTATTCAATTTTAGTAGGGGTGACGTATCCCCGCATTTACATTATGAACGATTAAAGTTTAATTTATACATGGATTGCTATTTTACGTTAATGAATTAAGTCCTAGTATGTTTCATTTGCAAAGGGGGGAAGGCCAATGCATTTTAAATCATTTACAGCAGGGATGTTTGTTGCTTGGTTGTGTGCTTGTGTAGTTTGGGAAATATTTAACTGAGCAGTACGTTGATACTGCACAGTAGACTCATAAGGAGGAATACATTTTATTCTCAACAGTTCGTTCATAAGGTAGAATAATGTGCTTGAGATTCACTCTCTCGTGCAACGAAATTAAAAATTGCGGGTATTCGTCTTACTCGTAACACTTTTACTAAGCAATAGACACGATTAACTATGTGAACTATTCGATTGCCATATCAACAGCTTTTAAAGTTGATCAAACAAATCATTATAAAAAGATTAAACGACTTTAATAGCCTACTGTCATTTAAATCGACGGTAGGTTACTGCATTTCAGAATATGAAATTAAACAACTTTATATCAGTACACAAAAATTATAGCTAGAATGATTCTCTTATTATTGAATTTTGAACTATGTGCTAAATTCAAATAAATTTTATTTTAAACACCTCTCTTATAAAAAGGAGCAGATTATCATGAAAAAAGCATTAGCAGCATCTATAGTCACTAGCTTTTAAATCAATATTTAGTCATACACTGTCATACACTGTCATAACATATATGACTATGTATGACAGTATATTACTAAGGAGGGGTAAAATGAAAGAAAAGCCGCGCATTCAATTTAGAGCGACTAAAGAAGACGAAAAAAGGCTTTTTGAACTTATGCAACATATGCAAGATTATTCCTTTAAAGAGGTCACAAAATCGGACATCCTAAGATTTGCAGTTAAAAGGCTGCATGAAGAGTTGATACAAAACAGCAGAAGAAACGAAAATCATAATTATATATGATATTAATGTTTCTATTCTATTTAAAATAAAGGTGAGTTGTTTAGATCAAACAAATCTCACCTTTAAAAACATTAAATATGAACACTTTCATTTATATTAGCGGAATAGCCAACTGTCATACCCATGTACTCAAACCCTCTTTCGATGTTCTCTAAGAATACATAGTTGTATGCATCTGGAAAAAGAGTGCTTGTAAATCTTATTGCTTGAATTTTTGCTGCGCGACAACATTGGGCTAAAAAGTTAGGAATAAGATATTCAGGCTTAATGGTTGATTGGCTAGTGGAACTAAATTCACAGTAATTAAATAAAGGACACTCCTGATCAACTAAATCTAAAAACTGTATTTTCTCCTTTGAAATCCATTTTATTATGTCTACCACTTCTTCTTTACTTCCTCTTAACACTTCTGCAGCTGCTCCTTCCAGCCTGCTGCTAGTATATAAAACTCCTTGTCCTATAGGATTAAACCGACCATGTCCTGAAAGACCATATGGAGCTTCCCACATTTCAGGTTCAGTATATGGTCTCGTTTGTCCTGGTGCTCTTAATCGGGCACGAAAATGTTCTGTGTTGTCCTCAATTTCATAAAGTTTTGCCTTCTTAACCCAGTCAAATATTTTTTTTCCTACATCATCGTTTAAACCAAGCATGGGATACTTAGCAAGATAGTTATAAAAACTTATGACCTCGTTCTCAGTAATTGAACGAACTACATCCAAGACCCCGAAACTCGATACGGCGCTTGTAAACAAAATATTTTCATTAGTAACCTTATTTTTAATAAATAAATCCATTTCTGATTGTTCATTTTGTTTATTAGTCTTTTCTTCTCTTACTAAATGAAAATCGGAAGGCAGTTTATTTAGCCGACTTACCAGAGCTGCGGAAGAAACAGGTGATTCTAAAAACTTTCTATTTGATTGGTTCTCAATTGTGCTTATCCATGTGGCTTCCTTTGCTAAATCAGTAACTAAGGGAGATATCGTATGTGTCTCTCCCAAAATAGAGACTTGTTTTGTTAAAGCTCTAGCAGTTAATGATATTTTTGTTGCATCATTTAGTATGGTTGGCATCCTTAATTTTGATAAACCAACTACTTCTACTGGTTTTGGAAAAGCCACTCGCAATGCATCGGCATGTGCATTCAATCCTGCTAATGCTGAGAAATCAATTGGTTCTGGAAAAGCCACTCGCATTGCATTTGCTTGTGTATTCAACCCTGCTAATGCTGAGGGATTGATTGGTTCTGGAAAAGCTACTCGCAATGCATCGGTATGTGCATTCAATCCTGCTAATGCTGAGAAATCAATTGGTTCTGGAAAAGCCACTCGCATTGCATTTGCTTGTGTATTCAACCCTGCTAATACTGAGGGATTGATTGGTTCTGGAAAAGCTACTCGCATTGCATTTGCATGTGCATTCAATCCTGCTAATGCTGAGAAATCAATTGGTTCTGGAAAAGCCACTCGCATTGCATTTGCTTGTGCATTCAACCCTGCTAATACTGAGGGATTGATTGGTTCTGGAAAAGCTACTCGCATTGCATTTGCATGTGCATTCAATCCTGCTAATGCTGAGGGATTGATTGGTTCTGGAAAAGCTACTCGCATTGCTTCGGATTGCGCATTAACCCCATTTAGTCCAAAGGATTGTTGCTCAATTATTTTCTTTTTAGACAAATTTCCTTCTCCTTAATAATCTTATTTAAAAAGTTAGTGACTTTCTATAAAAGTGTGGATAATTTCTCTCCCTTTTTGAAAAGTAATATTATTCTGATTTGTTGTAATACATTTTAACTCCATCATTTTTCACACTCTTAATATTTGATTTAAGGAACAGTTGAGTTTATGAATATCTCTTTATTATAAATTATAAGTTTTAGACATGAAATTTTTTTGACTTTTAGTACATTAATTTTAGCTATAGGAGTGCAAATAATAAATCCGACCTTTTTTTACAATTATTTGGAGGGTAGGAAAAGACCTGTATAATTTAAAGTGTCTAAAATTTATAAATTCTAGACAGCATAAAATATAATACCCATATGTGCATTATTCAATAGTTTTCAACGTCTAAAATATAGTCTAGAATTAGAGTCTGAAATATTGTGTATTTTAGACATATATATGTATAATAATTACAAAGTGTAGGGGAACATAAACTACAACACTTGGCTACTTTTGAAAGATGGTGTTTTGAATGAAACTGGGATATGCAAGAGTGAGTACCGTAGGGCAAGATCTTGAAACACAGATTGAAAAGCTTCAATCTGTTGGCGTGAAAAACAATGAAATATTTATTGAAAAGATAACTGGAAAAAGCCTTTTATCCAGAACCCAATTAGAATCTCTTTTAAAACATGCTCGGTCAGGCGATCATGTTTATGTAACCAAAATTGATCGTCTTGCTAGAAGTATTTTAGATCTAAATAAGATTGTCAGTGAATTAATAGATCGGGAAGTCAGTATTACCTTCCTTGATCATAATATGACATTTCAGGCTGATTCCAAAGACGATCCGTTTCAAATGCTGCTCTTTAACACTCTTGGCAGTTTTGCACAATTCGAACGTGATATGATTGTGTCACGTACCAGTGAAGGCAGAGAAAGAGCAATACAGAATGGAAAAAAGATGGGGCGTAAAGGAAGACCACAAGAAAATATTCAAAGAGCTATACGGCTCTATGAAGCAAAAGAGGTAAACGGTATGAGTGTGGTGGATATTTCAAAACTGACTGGGGTTCCAAGATCCACAATTTATTCTGAAATTAAAAAATCACAATCTATAAAAATGGATTGAAAAACGTTTTTCTTCTATTATATATAGATATATACAGGGATATTGTTTTTTTGTTCCAACTGATTTAAATTAAAGTACCACAGTTGATATTAAAGACCATGTTTTGATCAATCTTTTTTCAAAACATGCTCTGTCTATTTAAAAATACTCTAATGATAAAGATGGACTGAGGGATATACTATAATTAAATAAAATGGTTTATTTAAACAGCTATGAATTATTTTTAAAAACTGTGTAATAGGAGGTGAAACACAATGGACTTATCAACTTTTATCTGGTCAGTTACTGCTAGTGTAGTAGCTGCTGCAATATTTGGAACAGCAGCATATAAATTTATACAAAAAAATAAAACCAAAAATATTGATAAAAGCAATAATAACATTGCTCAAAACGGAAATGAAAATAATGCTTATCAAAAATCGAATATAACAGTAAATGGTAATAGAAAAGAGGATAATATGGATGTTTAATAAAACAGAAAATTCTGTAAAACAAGATGGTAATGGCAACTTAGCAGTGCAAAATTCAAAAATAACTGTTAATGTATCTATTTTTGATGAAATAGCTAGGCTAGGGAAAGCTGGAGATTATAACGGTGTTATTAGTTTAATGTCACAAGTAAAAGATTATGCCAGTATTCAACACCCATACTATCCTCATTACACTTATAAAATAGGTAACTTCGGAGATCGAATTTCCGTCGAGCATGAACCTCGTTCACAAGAAGTTGCTGAAAAACTCCCATTGTCATATCGAGGGAAACTTACTATTCCCCCAGAACAAATAAAGGGTTTTGACAATTTTGGTGAACTGATAGATGACGCATTTATTAAGCAAAGAGACATTGAGATAGATGTGGTGGCGTTACAAGCATTGATTGATGGAGAGGAAGTTCCGACTCCTTTTTTAGAGGACAACATAAAAGAAGCAAAATGGGTAATAAAACCTAAACCATTGCCAGAACCATTAAAATTAAAAATGTACTTAAAAAATGATTCTGAAGAAATAACCTTAGTAGATTATATCGAAATGGGGGTCAGCGATCTTAATAAAAAAGAAAGTATTATGAAAATTGATAATAGTAGACAAGAACATTCTAAATTGTTAGTAAGTGTAATAATTCCTTTTAGTGATTTTAAAAGCCATTCAGAATCTCAATCAGCTGTTGCATCGGATTCAAAGTTTAGTTTTACTATCAAAGATGAATACAAACAGGACGTAGAAGGGAATTTTTTATTTTTTAAACTGATGCAGGCTTTATCAAAATACGATCAGTATGCACTATCCTTTAAAAATTTAATTAATGGAACAGATTTCATGAAATCCAGCGGATTTAAGTTGTATGGTGAGTTGGATAAGGAATTTGAAAATGATTTCCGGTTTATTGAACGCTTATATAAAATTGAACAGCATTTTAATTTAATTTTTACTTTGCCTGAAAAAATAGATGATACTGATTACGAAGCTATACAGGTACTTGAAAGCATTATTGCTGAAAAACCCGTTCAAAATGAATTTACTAGTTTAACATTAAGTACTTCAATAAAAGAATCTCTTAATGGTATCATTAATTCATTTGAGGAAGAGGATTATAGTATTAATAATTTTGCCACTGAAGTTACTGGTGATAATATGAGGATAGAATTATTCGGATCAGTAGTTCCTCTTAAAAAGGTTCGAACCACTTACAGTAGCCTTAAATTAGATGACCTTGAGAAGATAAAGAGAAAATATGAGGATATGGATGATGGGGAAACGGTTAAAGTGAAATTTATCCCAGGAGAATCAAATAAAATGGAAGAACGGTTCTTCCCAAAATAAATTACATGATATAGGATCTTTAAAAATGGATTAAAAAACGTTTTTCTTCTATCATATATAGAAAAAACGTTTTTTGTTTTTATTTTTCTATGTTAATTATAAATTGCTTTGTGTGATTATAACACCCTTAATATAATTACACAATTGCACTTTTTCTATTGTTTAATTGTGTAATTGTGTTATAATGAATATAGAAAATCGGGAGCTTGCAAATCTTTCGATTTTTATACAATTACACAATTTTATTTTTACACAAAGATACAATTAATGAAAGGTGGAATACTGAATGGGGATCAATGAGAAGAAAACGATTATTGAGTGGATCGCTTTAATCGAAGAAATACCTCATAGCGATCTATCAGCCCTTAGCGATGAAATGTTAGAGAAACGGTACAAACTGGCTTTGTTAAAAGCAAATGATGAAATGATTAATCTACATTGATACAATTACACATTTCTACTTTAATACTTGTGTAACACAATACCCATATGGTACCATATAAAAAAGGAGTGTTTAACATGACTAAAACAATTACTTTTGCAAACTTTAAAGGTGGGGTCGGAAAAACAACGACTTCCGTTATATTTTCTTATTTGTTACAAAAAGCAGGGAAAAAAGTGCTGCTTATTGATTTCGATCCTCAATATAACGCAACAGAAATTACCTTTAAAACGTTTAATATTGAATCGAAGGTAAAAGTCACCCTTTACGAAGCGATGGAACAACAGGATCTTTCTAAGGCCATTATAAACATCACACCTACACTGGATCTTTTGCCAAGTGAATTAGACTTAGCTGGTTTTCCAATGCATTTGTACTCCTTAACAAAGGATAAAGTAAAAAGGTTTATATTCCTTAAATTCCTCTTAGATGAGATCAGAGACAATTATGATTATATTATTATTGATGTTCCACCAACAATCAGTGATTTTACAAATAACGCTATTTTTGCATCTGATTTCACGGTGCTTATCATGCAAACACAGGAACAAAGTTACACTGGTGCAGTTAAATTTCTTGATTATTTAAAGGACCTAAATAAAGATATTGAAAAATATTTAAAGAACCTAAAAGAAGATACTGAAGATTATTTAAGGGACCTATTAGTAGATATAGATATTGAATTACTCGGTGTCATCCCATACTTAGTTCAAAAACGGGGCAATGTGGATATAGAGGTTATAAAGGATGCACAAAAATTATTTGGAGATCTACTGTTTGAGAAACCAATCATGCATAGAGAGCGTGTTAAACGGTTTAATAAACATGGGATTCAAGAAAAAGACATGCATGATGAAACTGTTTTGAATATGTATCAAGAAGTATTGAACGAATTTATTGAAAGGGTGAACGAATGATGGCAAAAAAAAGGTTTGAAGAAATAGATACAAGTAAATTTTCAGCAACCAGAGAAAATCCTTTTACGAAAAAACAGGTTGATTCTACATACAAAACCATTCGCATTTATGAAGAGGATTATAAACAATTAAAAAGGTTGGCTTATTTTAGCGACATGAAAATCGTTGAAATGGTGCAAAAAGCTGTGGCTGTACTCATAGCACAAGAAAAAGAACAAGAAGAAAAAGAGCAGAATGCACAAGAAAAAGAGTAACATTGTTGCTCTTTTTTTATAATAAAATAATTCAGAGTAATTTTTTTTAGATTGATAGTTATTAACTAATAAGTTATACTTTTCATGAGTTATCAAAATTAAACAAAAAAAAGAAAAATCCCTGTCCCCTTATTTATTGTTCGGTCGCCAAACTTACCAATAAATAAGTCACCATGCAGAGAAATTTCAATTAGAGAATTTTTTATTTTTTTCAAACCTATATGTGAGTATTATAGCATATTGTCATGGTTTTTAAAAGGAAAAAATACATTTATATGTCCTCTATTTGAATCTTCTGCCGTTGTGTCGTCGTCAGGTGATTTAAATGGAGGTTTTTTATTATGACAAATCAAACATTTGTAAACGTAACAGAAGGCAAAAGATCCCGTGAAGAGCATTACCTTCCAATCCTTCACTATCCGGCTGCTGATCCATTTATGATGAATAACTGGATAGACGTATTAGGCGAAAAAGCATTTTGCGGCTGGCTAAAATTAATCACACTCGTCAACCGTGACACAAACGCTATGGAGAAATACGGTAATAAAAACACTATACCTCGTTCTATTGAAAACGTTGCGAAAAACATTTTCAAAGTAAGTAAGTCTACCTTTTATCGTACAATTTTAAAGCCACTTTGGAATGTTGGATTAATTGACGTGTGTGAATGGAAAGATCATGCGAAAATTGGCCAAAAGGCTCTAAACATTATTGTTTATAATTACCCACAAAACAAAAAAGTGCTGGAAACAAAGGGTCTTGAGAAAATTAGAGATTATGATACTGAGTATTCTTCAACAGCGAGAACATTTGCTGTTCAAGGTGGTCGTCCAAAAAAATCGACAGTGAAACAACCAGAAGTGAAAAAGGCTGCTACGCCATATCGTTTCAAAATTAAAACGGTTGATTATATCAAGGTTTTTTCTAAAAACGTTGATCTATCAAACCGTTTCAAAACTAAAACGGTGACCGTTTCACTTTTAAAACCCATTAATGTACCTAACACTCAAGTAAATATCTCTAACACTTTAAAAACAGATACTATAAGAGATACAAAAATAGATACAGAAATTCATGCTTTACGCTCAAACTTGAAAAATGAATTTTTAATATACAGTAAGAGTGAAAAAGACTTTTTATATAAAAAAGCATTTTTGGCGAATAATCCTTCTGGAATTAATAGACGTATTCCAGAAGTGATTGTTAATTTTGCTGAGGACATTAAACAAGCAGATGTCTGGTTAAATACCCTTTTAAGAGCAAAACGAGCTGTTGAAAAGAATTTTGACATGCTTATTAGTCTTGAAAATGAAAACATTGCTGAAGAAGTCATCTTGACTGTTATAAACAATATAAGAAAAATTCGTACAGATGCTAAAATCAAAAAACCGGATAGCTATCTGTTTATTTCCCTACGCACATTATTCAATGAACTTGCAGCAAAAATCCAAAACAGTATGTTAAAAACTAAAATGGTAGAGATAGATGGATTCAGAATGCCTGAAGATATGTGATAAGGTATATCTGTTTAATAGGTTATTTTTACGGGCCTTATTACTTATATTTTAAAAAATAAAAGCTTAATTATTTCCACTAAATCATTAAAATTCCAATGACTCGACAACTGGGAGTACCGAAGTTTTCCTATTTTGATCAATCTTTTTTAAAAACATAATAAAGAGGGATTGTTATAACAATATTTATAGATCCTTTTTCATGAATCTTTTTACCTAAATTTAAAAATGTAAGCAAATAAAGTAGAAAACTAGTAATTTGTTAAATTTTAACATATAAGGATAATTTAATACTATGCTATACTCAAAAGAAAAAACAAATAAGGAGTCGAAGTTAGTTCTTTAAATGAATGGAGTATTGCATGCCAAGACAAAGAAAGTATGACTATCAAAAAGACTATCCTGTTAAAATTTTTTTAAAAGTACCAGTAGGATTATTAAACAAACTTGAAGACGATATGGGGTATGATCGACAAAAATTGTCGGAACTTGTCGAGCGATTATTGACGGAATATGTCGAAAATAATAGGTAAAAAGGTTGACTAAATAACCTTTTTTTTTTAATATTAAATAGAACGTAGATACTCAACCAAAAACATGTTCTTAAAATGGATTTATCATTAGATAGAAAAATCTGAAAAGGCAAACTATTCGAAAGGATAGGACGCAAAGCCATGAGCCTAATCGCTAATACAGCGTATGGTCGTCTGGTTGCCAGACTCTCGTTTTGTGAGTCAAGGCTTACAAAATGGAGAGTTTTTTGTTATGTCTTATTAGTCTTTATTCATCTCATGAAAAGTTATTTTGCTTACTTTTAAAAAATAAGCAAAATAACAGATCGCAATGGAAAAGATAACGTAAGTTCATTCAAAGGGGCTTGTTAAAGAAAAGGGGTTTTATTTTGAAATTGTATCAATCTTATATAGTGCCAATCGTCAATGAGGTAAAAAAGAGTACAAACCAACGTACAGAAATTGATCTAACTCAGCTAATGCCACAATTAAAACTGGATATTGCTATTAGGCAACAAACTAAATAAGATCATCTTAATTATCAAAATTATCTTTTTTTCTCATTTCACGTTGAATAAGGATATACCTTATTGCTTCTTCAATTTCCTCTGGTTTGGCTTCTCTTCCATCTAACATAAACCGATAATTCTTTTTTAACTCTTCAGGAGTTATAAATGGAGTAATGTTTTCTTTTTCAATTAGTTCTCTGTGTTCCCTTGTATAGTTTATAGGATCATCGGTTCTTAATAATAAGTATTCCGCAGATACATTTAATGTATCTGCTATTTTTTTTAGTGTATTAATATCAGGGGTTTTCTGATTTTTCTCATATTGAGAAATAGTTGACTGAGTTAGTCCTAATGTTTGACCTAACTCATTTTGTCTTAGCTTCTTGGCCTTTCTAACATGCTTCAATCTTTCTCCAAAAGTATTCACTCTACGCAACTCTCCTTTTTTATTAGTTTAACTTCTTTATTACCATAAGTCATAACATAATTCTTAATTTTGTGTGGAAAAAGATATAAATATTGTTTGACATTGCCTTTGTATGTGTTATTATGTAGACAATAAATTACTTTAGGTAATTTTATGTTGATGAATAATTATTCCTTTAGGTAATCTAAATAAGATTTTGGAATGGAGGGTGAAAAGTGCTGAAAAAAAAAACAGAACAGGATCAGGTGAAAACTCCGAAGAAAAAAAAGGTTGTTAATAAAAGGCGAAACAACGCTATAGTGGGGCTTATTCTAGCCGTAAGTTCAGCTGGAGCCGGAGCTTGGTATGAACTAGGGGGCGGACGTGAGTTATTGCTCTATGAAGATGTAGTTGTAGCAAAAGAAGCCATTAAAAAAGGTCAATTAATTCAGGAAACTGATTTGAACTTTATGAAAGTCGAGAAAACACAGCTTGCTGAAGGAGTTCTCAAGAATCCCGATATGGTAATTGGCAAACAAGCCAATCATTTTATTCCTAAATCAGCTCAAATAGACAAAAGCTACTTAGCCGAAAATGGACTGGTTTTAAGGGAAGGAGAATTTATCGCTCAAATTCCTATTGAGTGGACATTAGCTATACCAGATACTTTACGACGCGGTGATAACATCATCATGTATTCAGCGCTATACGATCAGGAATTGTTAAAAAAGCTTCAGAGTCAGTCAGTAGCCACAAACGCAAATAGTTCGACTAATAAACCAACTACTTCTACGACAAAGACGACAACGAGTGCTACATCAAACTTTGAAGAACTACTTAAAACAAAAGTGGCCTATGTTAAAGATTCTGCGAACCGTGAAGTAGTGACTGTGAGTACAGGAGATCGTCTTGATGGTAGCTCTGCAATTGGAGCAGTTGAAATTGTTACAACGCTGGATGAGTTTAACAAAATTGAAGCGAAGATCAATTCTGGCCACAAATTAATCTTTATGTACACAGACAATCCCTTTAAGACTGAAGAACATACAGATCCAGCAGATGAGGACGCGAATAGGGAATCTACAGCAGCAGTCAGTAAATAAAAACTACGTTTATAAGGAAGGAGAACAAATATGATTGCATTTTTCGGTGGGGATCATAAGGTTGGTACTACCCAAATTGTTCATTCATTAGCAGAAGTTTTAGCACCTCAAATTAACAAAGAAGTTTTAGTGTTGAGTTTAGCAACGAAGCCTGACGATGAATTTATCTCTCCAACAGATAGAAGTTTAGACCATCTTCAGAGTTATTTAACAAATGAATACATTCCAGCCGAAGAGATTGAAAAGGCGAAATTCAATGAAAATGGTTACAGTGTCATACCGGGACCACGTGAGATTATCAAAGTAAGAATGTACTCCATTAAAGCAATGAATCAATTGTTAAAGCAGCTAGATGATGAGGAACGTTATTTTATCTTACTTGATGCTGGAACAGATGTGGATAGTCCTCTATTTGTTTCAGCAATACAAAGCGCACGTCATCACGTATCAGTTATTACGGAACAACCATCAGTGTTTGCAGAGTTTCAGCGTAAGATGGAACAAATTATCACTCCGGGATTGAAAATTCAAAAGGATAAACTGTTATATCTAATAAACAAATATGAACATGACATAGCAAACGTGGATGAGCAATTAGAGATTATGGGAGGAACAGTGCTTGGGGTTTTACCAAAGTCTCGTTTAGGTGAAGAATCAGAAAATAATCGAAGTCCTCTATCCCTTCTCGATCCTATCTTTAAGAATCAACTTGTTAAGATAGGACAATTATTAGCTCAAAAAGAGAATTGTCTGTTTGAGGAAAGAGAAGAAAAGAAGGAATCACCCTTTGCACGCTTCGCTGCCGTGATGAAGTAAAAGTAAAAGTAAGGGAGGGGAAAAATTGAGATTTCAATTGCATCAGTTTATGGAAGAGCAAACGAAAGTTGCGACACTTCATCCTATAGAACAAATGAATCAATCAATGGATGAAACGGGAAACCCATCTTCAGAAGATATAAAAACAGAAGTGCTTCTGCAAGAAGAAAATAAAGTGGAAATCCTGGTGGATCGTAATGATGAAGAACAGTTCAGCAGTTTCTATTCTTTATGTGAAGAAGTAAGAACCTATTTTGATGAAGAGTTTCAAAAAGATACAGATCAATGGCTGGAAAAGCAAAAAAAGGCTATTTTGGGCTATCCAGAAGAAGTTGATTACTATATGGAGCATATTAGATCTTATCTCGAATCAAAGAATAAGACGAGTATACAAACACTGCCGTGGTATGACAGCCTTGCAGAAGGTGTCTTTCATGAGAATTGGGGACTTGCAGGAATACAGAAATGGGTTAAAAATCCGAATAGCTCTTCATGCAAAGTTATTCAACCTCGTATTTATTTTATGGAACATGGCGAAATGGTCTTACAGCCACAAAAGTTATCAGAAGATCGTTTTAAACAGTTGAAAAAAGCATTACTTATGACAGATACAAAAAAACGTGAAAATGAGCCCTATCAAGAAGTGTACATGACAGATGGTACACGAATTGAAATTTACAATAATACGAAACAACCGACGATTATTTTCCGGAAATACGTTGTAAAAGAATATAAATTCGAACATATAGCCAACTTGAACACAATTGATAAAGCGAGTATTCCAATGCTTAAAGCAATGGTAGCATGTGGTTTTAATGTAAATATGGTGGGGCCGGTCAGATGCGGTAAAACAACTTTTCTTACAACCTATCAATCATATGAAAAAGAGATGTTGGAAGGTGTATTACTCGAAACCGATCCTGAAATTCCTCTTCATAACATTATGCCTGTCTCTCCTATCATTCAGATGATAGCAGATAATGAGGACTTAGATGGGATTGTAAAACCTCTTATGCGTTCCGATGGTGATTACCTCATCATGGGAGAAGCAAGGGATGGTAAAGCATTGCGACAAATGGTATTGATTACGAAAAAAGGAACACGACGTGTAAAAGGCACGTTCCATACCGGTAATGCTGAGGATTTTTGTTTTGATATTGCACAAGAAATAGTCAATTCGTATGGGGGAAGTGAATGGGCTTATATGATACAGGCGGCAAAGGGCTTTCACTTCCTTTTTGAATTTGCATCTAGTACGGAAAATCGTAGTGAGAAGAAATTAAAAGGTATCCATGAAATTCGATTGGATCTTAAAACGCTAATTGTCAGTACCAATATGATCTGTCGCTACAATAAAAAGTCGAAAGATTGGGAATACAATTTTGATCTAAGTGATCGAGTCGTTCAGATTGGAGAAGAAGAAGATGAGGAAGCCTTTGCTGTATTTAGGGAGACATTAAAAAAGTTAGCTGAAGAAAAGCCGATGGAACAAGGCTTTGATCCAACTAGAATATCACCATTCAGCTTGCTTATTCCAACTGGGGGGTGACGGATGATGTGGTATGAAACACTAATTCGACAAGTTTTATGGGGTCTCTTGTTTACCGGCATTTGGTTCATGTTTTATGAAGATTTCATAAGGCTCTTTAAAGAAAAATTTCTATCAAAGAGGGCAAAAATTGAAAAGAAAAGAGCAGGTCCTTTTATATCAAAGATTCAACAACTGCTAGGGATAGCGTTTGGGCAAAGCAGCATAGGTGCTGCCTATCGTTTTATCGCTATATTAGTATCTGTCTCTATCATCACGTTCACAACCCTTCATGCAAGCGGGGCTTCTTTAAATGAACTCCTTTTATGGACAATAGGGACGCCTGTTCTAATTTTTGCTTTCGTTTTATATAGAATACGGGCTATGCAAGTGAAAACGTCAAATGAAGGAAAGTACATGATTGATGAGCTGTTAAACAATTATCGAATACACCATAAGAATATCAGTGAAGCTGTCGATCAGACCGTTATTGGCTTGAAAAATTATCCACATGTAAAAAGTTTAATGGCTAACGTTGCACTCGAAATGAAGGATTATAGAAATGCAGAAGAATTACGTGAAGTGGTGAACCGGATCAATTATAAAATTAACACAAAATGGGCGGTACTCTTATCTAACCTCATCTATGCAGCTGTTTACGAAGGGGATGACATTACAGAAGGGTTAATTGATTTATCAAAGGATTTGGCAGAATTGGATCAGGTAAATGAAAAAAATAGACAGATTAATCTTGAAGGAACAATTATGATTTATTGGTTTATACCGGGGATTATTGTCGGTGGGCTCATCATGATTCTCAAATACGCCGATTTCACATTTGCGAAATATATAGAGTATCAATTCCTTAATGAGGTTGGTTTTAGGATGTTTTTTTATTCACTTATTGCTGTTGCAATATCAGGACTGACCTTTCTGAATTTCCGTAATGAAAAAAATGACTTTTAATCTTTCATTGGATAGGGGGAAAAAATAATGTTTGTTTTAATCCTCTGTCTGTTTGTCGCCGGATGTTTATTAATGTTCTTTTCATTCGGTTTAGATGAAGAAGAGATAACGAAACAAATTGAAAAAGTGAATCGTTTGAGAATGGAGATTAAACGCCAATATGACAGTGATGAAGTTCATTTAATCATGGTCAAGGCAGGCATCCCCTTTAGTTTATACCATTATCAATTAGTCCGTTGGATTAGCCTTTTACTATTGGCTCTTAGCTTTTTATTCGGTTATTTAGTAGGAAAAGAAGCCAACGTATATATTTTGATTTTAACATTGATTTTGTATTTCATCACAAAACCAGTTACACACATTTTCCGTTATCGCTCGCCATTTCAATTGGTGATTGATAGTGCGTTAGTACATCGACGCGCACGATATAATGATGAACTGTATTTAGCAGTAGCACAAATGAAAAACAGTTTTTTAATCAAGAAAAACCGTCCACCTTCCTCACAACGAGTGCTGGAAGAAGTACGGCAATACACGAATTATACAAGGGAGGTGTTTAACCGTTTCATGAGTTACTGGCAGCTTGGTGAAAAAGACCTGGCTGTTCAATACTTTGAAACAGCAATAGGAACAGCAGAAGCTAAGAATATCTGTCAGGTGTTCTTAAAATTAGACGACTTGAATCCTGAAGATCTGAAGCAACAACTAGATGCATATCAAGATATTTATCGAACTAGACGCGAAACGGCGAAAAGAAAGAGAAATGAACATAGATCTAATATATTGTTTGCTCTTGTCTTCACTACAATTTTAGTATTGACAACAAATTTCTTAACCGTCGGATTTGGGATCGACTACATTAAAAATATGGATGATTTTATGTAAATGGGGGAGGGTCATCTTGCATGATTTAATTGTTAAATTAGGTTGGATCATTTTTGCTTGTGCATTGGTTCTTGGTTACATTCTTTCTACTGGTGATGGCAATTCATTGATGGACAGTAATGCAAAATTAGGCGAAAAACTTATTCAAGATGTTAACCAGTATACAGAACCATAAAAATAGGAGGGGGGAAGTAGAGTGCAAGATCTTATATCGAAGATAGGTTTGATTATTCTTGCGGTTGTGATTGTGATGGTAGTGATCATGGGAGTATTCAAAGCAAGTTCAAATAACATGGGAGACGAAGGGGCAGACCATGTTGATGCGGTGATTGACGGATATGCACCACCAACAGTAGCACCATAAAACAGAGGAGAGTGAAGGAGAATGCAAGATCTTATATCAAAGATAGGCTTGATTATTCTTGCGGTAGTGATCGTGATGGTCGTGATTATGGG
>NZ_KB889754.1:32945-62027 GCF_000372765.1 Bacillus sp. 37MA | reverse complement strand
TGTCGATCAAGATTTCAGAACCGTGTTTTTTCGCTTCTTCTACAGCACCTTTGATTGTTGCATCATCAGTTGCGCCAAGAATCGTTACGATACCTGCGCCTGCTTGAGAGGCTACCATTACTTCGTAACCGCCTGCATCCATTACTTTCAAGTCCGCAAGAACTGTTAAGTTAGGGAATGCTTCTTTCATTTCTTTTACTGCACGAAGGCCTTCGTTAATAATAACCGGTGTGCCGATTTCAACGACATCAACGAATTGTTCTACTTCTTTAACGACTGCGATACCTTCTGGAATGTTGACTAGATCAAGTGCTAATTGTAATTTCATGGATATGTCACTCCTTTTAGTTTGTTAGTTGGATTGGTACAAGTCCTATTATAAGTTCTAATTTTCAGAAAACAAAGTACGCACTTTGTCATCACATAGTGTCGAAAAAGATACCATTAAGGTTTATCTGCTCGTTATTTGTAATCATCCTTTGAAGCGCTTTCATTTTTTACTGCACAGAAAATCCATTTTCTCTCTATTAACGAGAAGCCGTTTTTTCTGTTTTTTGATCCAAAATACTTTCTGTATAATCCTTCCCCCATATATACATAGACTCGAGAATGGGGATGAGCGTATGTCCTCGTTCAGTAAGTGAGTATTCGACTTTGGGCGGAACGACAGGATACACTTCTCGATAAACAATGAGATCTTCTTCTAACTCGCGAAGCTGACTCACAAGCATTCTTTGCGTGATGGCAGGTATGAGAGATTTCAATTCACCGAATCTCTTTGTCCCTTCTTTTCCCAAGTGCCACATAATTAACATCTTCCATTTTCCACCGATAATAGACAGTGTCAATTCTTTTTCACAATTAAACGACTTTTCACGAATAGGGCTCATTCTATATCCCTCCCTTGATGTGAGTATACATGATAACAGTGTACTTTTCTATACTATATAACAAAAAAGTGCGTACTTACAAATAAAATCTTCAGATATTATACTGATGTTGAAACAAAGACACCTTTTAAAATGAAAATTTGCTAGATTCATGCAGCGTAAATTCATTATTTACGCTTTTATACACATGATAAACTTGACAGGAGGGAAATTATATGAACAGTGTATCAGTTAGCCCTTTCGAGGAAAGCGCTGCCAAGATGACCATGAATGTGGACTCCATGACCTTCGTTCTATTCGGTGCGACAGGCGATTTGGCAAAAAGAAAAATTTTTCCTGCTCTTTATAATTTATATCTTGATAATAAATTGCCACGGACATTTTCAGTCATCGGTCTAGGGCGGAGAGCACTATCTAATGACACCTTTCAATCGCACGTGGAATCCTCAATTCGCACCTTTTCGAGACAATTAGGTAGCTCAGATTTGGAAATGGAAACATTTATTCGTTCCTTCCAATATAGCTCCTTAGATGTCACAGACAGCGACGGTTATGATACGTTGCTTGATCTCATTCAAAACCGCGAAAAAGAGTTAGGTATTCCAGAAAATCGAATGTTTTATTTGTCGGTAGCTCCTGAATTTATTAACGTAATTACATCGAATATTTCTAAAAGTGGACTAGGCTCAGTCAAAGGATGGAAACGACTTTTGATTGAAAAACCTTTCGGTCATGATTTGTCCTCCGCCCAACAGCTAAATGCCATATTAAGCAACGCTTTTGAGGAAAAGGAAATTTATCGCATCGATCACTATCTTGGAAAACCAATGATCCAAAATTTGGAGACTTTAGAAGTTGCTAATCCGCTGCTACAGGCTGTTTGGAATAATCAGTTTATCGCCAACGTTCAGATTACAGCTAGTGAAACAGTTGGGGTCGAAGAGCGAGCCGGATATTATGATCAGGCCGGAGCCATTCGCGATATGGTTCAAAATCATATGCTACAAATTTTGATGATGACGGCTATGCACTTACCTAAACGATTCCTCTCAACTGAGGTTCAACAAGAGAAAACAAAAGTGATGGCATCTGTCCGACCTGTTTCCAAAAAAGAAGCCGTTGCACACATCGTTCGTGGTCAATACCGTTCAGGTGCGATTCAAGGATCACCTGTCATTGGCTACAAAGAAGAACCCGGGATCCTGCAAACCTCAACGAATGATACTTTTGTGGCGGCCCGTTTATGGATCGATGATCCATTTTGGCAAGACGTTCCATTCTACATCCGTACGGGTAAACGGATGAAAGAAAAGTCTACCCGTATTGTTATTGAACTCAAGAATCCATTGAAAGAGCTGTACTCAAAGCAACTGGAAGAAACCGCACCAAATCTATTAACGATTGAAATCAGCCCGAACGAGACGATTTCCTTACAATTAAACAATAAAAACCCGTTGAATAACGGAAAAATCGAGCCAATTACTATCGATTTTTCTGCCAATCATCAGCAGGAGCAGGTTCCTGAAGCCTATGAACAGATTTTACATGATGCACTACGTGGTGACGCAACTTTCTTTGCGCACTGGGAAGAAGTTGAGCTTTCGTGGGCTTGGATCCAGCCATTATTAGAAGCATTTGAGGATAACACCCTTCCTCTACACCTTTATGAAGCAGGATCAATGGGACCAGAGGCTTCTGACCGTTTGGTAGATGAGGATGGATTTAAATGGTGGTAATAGTACTTAAATAATTCCTCCATCAACTGAGAATACAGCTTTAAAAATTATTTTTATATAGTTATTAACAGGAGGTCAATTAGGATGAAAATTGGTTTAATCGGATTGGGTAAAATGGGCTTAAATCTAGGTATGAACCTTATTGATAATAAACATGAAGTAGCGGGTTTTGATTTAAACGAAACTGCTGTTCAAGAACTAGTAAGTTATGGTGCTGAAGGGACAACTAATTTGCAAGAGCTTGTAAGTAAATTAGAGTCTCCTCGCGTTTTGTGGATTATGGTTCCTCACCAAGTTGTAGATAAAGTATTAGGACAAGTAAAACCTTTGCTTCAAGAAGGAGATATTGTTATTGAAGCAGGAAACTCTCATTATAAAGAATCAATTCGCCGGTATAACGATTTTAAAGACGCTGGTGTTTATTACCTGGACGCTGGTACTTCTGGTGGTATGAGTGGAGCTCGTAACGGTGCTTGCTATATGGTCGGTGGCGATAAAGAGGCTTGGAATATTGTTGAGCCAATTTTCCGTGATACAGCAGTAGAAAACGGATATCTTTACACTGGAGAAGCCGGTTCTGGTCATTATACTAAAATGGTACATAACGGCATTGAATATGGTATGATGGCTGCTATTGGTGAAGGGTTTGAAGTCCTTGCAGAATCGCAATATGATTTTGATTATGAAGCTGTTGCAAAACTATGGAATAATGGTTCTGTAATCCGTTCATGGTTAATGGAACTCACTGAAGATGCCTTCTCTAAAGATGAGAAACTAGATGGAATTCGTGGTGTTATGAACTCTTCAGGCGAAGGGAAATGGACTATTGAAGAGGCACTTAATTTACAAGTTGCAACACCGGTTATTACAGCTAGTCTAATGAGCCGCTATACTTCTTTGAAAGGCGATAACACTTTCACAGGTAAAGTAGTCGCTGCACTTCGTAATGAGTTTGGCGGTCATGCTGTAGAAAAAAAGACTGACAGTGTCACTAGTGGTGTGTAAGAGCTGTATTTTAAAAGTAAGTTGACCCATTTATCACGATCATATGAAATTTCAATATAATATAATGTGCTTGTTAAGTTAAACACAACTACGAAAAAAAGATCGGCTTTTGCACGATCTTTTTTCGTAATTGTATAAATATACCTTACTCTTATTCCTCTAGTGATTGGCTATTTTCACACGATTCTTGCTTGCAGTCAGAATAATAGACAGTTACTTTTTCTGTAGGCATAGTGTCAATAAGCTCTCCACAATTTTTACAAATAATAGAACCTTTCGCTACATAATTTGACATTATACCCCAACCTTTCTGTTTTCTGTTTTTAATCATTCCAATACTTTACAAGCAATGAGACATTTTTGCCTAAATCACTCATTCAATTGAAATGGTATGAACCATTTTGTTCAGCTCTGTCGTTTCAATTGAGGATTTTCACTGAATTACACCCTTGACAGCGCTATCATTTCCTGCTTCTCTAAATCTTCAACCATTGTAAACCATGATTTTGGTTTATTCGATAACACAGAATAATAACGTCTTAAAAACTTTACAACAAGCTCTGCAGGCAGTTCATCTGTATTTTTGGCCATTGGCATAAAGCAAAGATCTAATTCTGTCACGGCCTCTCCATCATTGTTCCATGATGGATGAACGTAAGGAAAATCAAGTCGTTTGTAACCAAGATGGGATAGCACTTCACGGCGAACGTAAGGGTTCATGGACTTTACGCCTCCAAATTCATGGTCCCCTATGCGGTAAGGATCATAAATTTCAGCAAACATTCCTTGCAATTCCTTGCCATTGTCCATAGCTACAGAGTTTAAGTCATCTAATCTCTTACTAGCTAAAAATGCACCTACACCAAGTCCATCTTTACCGATAATTGTAAAATCTGTCATAGCAACATTAAAGTCTTCATAATAACGATACTCTGTCGCTCCGACTACTTCTCCCCCATGAACGGCCACAAAGATGCGAATTCCAGGATCTTGTAAAGGTTCTTCCCACAATGAAAATTCTAATACTTCCTCCGGAGGAAAGACATCTTGCATAAGTTGATGCATTTGTTTAAATAAAGGATCTTTTATATTCGTAATTCTATAATACTCCATTTTTTATCATTCTCCTGTCTACATTGATAAATAGAATGGATTTTTCCATTCCATAAGTGCTGCATAATTGCATGATTCTTCGTCTTCAAGGTAATTCTTGACCATTTTGACTGGTGTACGGCCGCAACGAAGTAAAAAAGTAATGACTGGATCACTCAATTCTCCTTTAACAACAGCTTCAAGATATTCATCAGGTGTCATTTCATTCACCATTTTATGATATCCAGGGACTCGTCCACCTCCTAGAAGTCGATCTATTTTTTTCTCGACAACAACCTCATACATCGATTGCATTAGCCACTTTCCTAATCCTAACTTACGGTATAAAGGGCTAACCCCTATATCCACTACGTAAAGCGTGTTTCCCTCCGGATTATGGTTTCTAATATATCCATTATCCGTTATTTCTTCCCACGTATGTTCAGGGTGTGAAGGATCAAAATCAACTAGTAGTCCAGTCATTGAACCTGCAATTCTACCATCGACTTCGATACATAAGGCCCCCTCAGGAAATAAAGTAATATGATTATGCAATTGTTCAACATTCCACCATAATTCCGGGGGAAAAGGAGGGGGAAAACTTTCCTGTTGAACCTTAATTAACCCATTAAAGTCTGCTTCGTTGTAATTTCGAATCACTGCTGGAATCGGGCGATTTTGTTCAAAAACAAAAAACTCTTTTCGATACACTATTTTCCCCCCTTATTTGTTTATAGAATCATTTTTTATAGATAGGACTAACTTTATACTCTTTATTATTTTTAATTATTAACCATATAGATAAACTTAACAAGTACACACTTTATTTTTACATAGTGTCAAAAAGTATACTTTTATAAATACAATTGATCCACTCTTAGATAAACAGAGACTGCTGATAACTAACTCAGCAGTCTGATTGCTTGATTATATTTATTTAATTGCTCTATTCCTCTATATTATAGTTGAATAGGTTTATGCATGGTTATTTTCATATTCTGTTATTTTACAGACTCGATTTTCATGTCTACCGCCTTCAAATGGAGTCGTCAACCAGATTTCTGCAATAGCACGAGCTAATCCTGGACCAATGACACGTTCTCCCATTGCTAACATATTGGTATCATTATGTTCCCTTGTTGCTTTAGCGCTAAACATATCATGCACCAATGCACAACGAATTCCCTTTACTTTGTTTGCCGCAATGCTCATTCCAATACCTGTCCCACAAATCAAAATTCCACGATCTACTTCACCACTTGCTACTTTCTCAGCTACTGGAACGGCATAGTCTGGATAGTCAACAGATGTACTACACTCACATCCTAAATCCTCATATTCGATATTCATTTCTTCCAATAAGGCGATAATTTCTTGACGAATATTTACTCCCCCGTGATCTGAGGCAATTGCTACTTTCATTTTTTTTCCTCCTTTTATGCTGTAATTGTATCCATCACAACATGACTCTTCATCATATTTTTTATTGCTTCAACTCTAGTTGGCCGAACGGTCTTTAAATTATATAGAAAGGCTTCTTGCTAGATCATAGGTAGCCATATCAAGCTTACGCTTATACTGTAAAGCTTCCTCAAATGGAGTATGTACCAATTGTCCATTTCTTAATCCTACCATCACGCCTGCTATTCCATCAACAAGCAGATCCACAGCTTTTGCTCCCATTTGAGTACTCATCATCCGGTCGTAAGCGCTAGGCGAACCGCCTCGTTGAAAATGCCCTAGGATCGTAACTTTTGTTTCAAATCCTGTTCTCTCTTCAATGACTTTTCCAATTTCGTCACCTTTTCCGACACCTTCAGCAACAACAATAATACTGTGCTTTTTGCCGCGCTTAGCTCCCTTTTGAACACGATCAATTACATCCTCTATGTCATCTATCGCTTCTGGAATAATAATAGACTCTGCTCCGGCACACATACCTGCCCACAAAGCAATGTCTCCTGCATCTCTTCCCATAACCTCAATTACATACGTACGTTCATGAGAGGACGCAGTGTCACGAATTTTATCAATGGCATCCAGAGCCGTATTAACAGCGGTGTCGAATCCAATTGTATAATCCGTTCCAGAGATGTCATTATCAATAGTGCCTGGTATCCCAATGGCAGCAACACCTTGAGCATTTAATTTAGTTGCCCCTTGAAAAGAACCGTCTCCACCGATGACAACCAAACCAGATATCCCTGCATTCTCCAATTGTTCTATGCCTTTTTTCTGGCCTTCTTCTGTCCTGAACTCATCACATCGTGTACTTTGTAAAATAGTACCTCCTCGATGGAGGATATCTCCCACACTTTTAAAGTCCATTGGAATAAAATCCCCAGCAATTAGACCTTTATAACCGTTTTGCACCCCATACACATCTAAACCCTTAAAAATACCTCTTCTAACGACTGCTCGAATAGCAGTATTCATTCCTGGTGCATCTCCGCCACTCGTTAATACAGCAATTTTTTTCATCGCTAGTTTCCTCCATACTATATAAATCTTATGCGCTTGCCCCTAATGGATTTAACATAAGTAAATGTTTAAACATAACTTAATATTTTGTTTAAAAAAGGGCAGGCTCACCTATTGGTGAAGTCTGCCCAAAATCCATACCAGCTTATTTATTAAGCTATTTGAATTTGAATTCTAAGCCGTAAACGTTAGTATCGTTTGGCCCTTTCGTACTTAAATCAAATCGCTCATAATGCAACGAATTTTAACGTAATTTTTTAAAACGTTCAACCACATTTTCAACTGTAAAGCCATATGCTTCAATGATCTTGTCATAAGGTGCCGAAGCGCCGAATTCATCAATAGCTAAGACGTCTCCGTCGTTACCAGCATACTTATTCCAGCCTAATGATGCACCCATTTCGATAGCAAGTCGTGCTGTTACATTTTTAGGAATAACCGTTTCTTTATACTCAGCTGTTTGTTTTTCAAAACGATCCCAACTTGGCAAACTAACAACAGAAACGTGAATTCCTTCTTCTGCCAACGCTTCTTGTGCTTTAACAGCTAAAGTAACTTCAGAACCAGCGGCTAATAACAAGCCTTCAACATCGCCTTTTGCTTCTGAGATGACATATCCACCCTTACTAACGCCTGCATATGCTGTTTCAGCATCAACAAGTGTAGGTAAATCTTGGCGTGTAAGAACAAGAACTGTTGGTTCGTCTTTACTTTCTAGAGCAAGTTTCCAAGCCGCAGCCGTTTCATTTGCTTCAGCAGGACGGATAGTAGAAAGTCCAGGCATTGCTCGTAAAGAAGCTAAATGCTCGATTGGCTCATGCGTAGGACCATCCTCACCTACAGCAATACTATCATGTGTAAATACATACGTTACCGGTACCTTCATTAAAGCTGAAAGACGAATAGCTGGACGTAAATAATCAGAGAATACAAAGAATGTAGCTCCAAATACTTTTACTCCTCCGTGAAGAGCCATACCATTGAGTGCAGCACCCATTCCAAATTCACGAACACCAAACCAGATATTACGACCGCCATAGTTTTCAGCGCTGAAATCAGATTCACCTTTAAGGTATGTTTTATTTGAAGAAGATAAATCAGCTGATCCCCCAAATAACTGAGGAATATTTTGAGCAAGACCATTTAATACATCACCGCTGGAAGTACGAGTAGCAAGCGTGTCTTCTCCTACACGGTAATTTGGAACATTGGCATCCCAGTTTTCAGGAAGATCTCCACTTATTGCGATCTTTAATTCTTTTGCAGCATCCGGATGAAGTTTTTCGTATCGAGCGAACAATTCGTTCCACTCTTGTTCTTTTTTCTCAGATGCTTCTTTAAGTTCAGCAAAATATGATTTTACCTCTTCTGGAATATAGAAGTCTTCTTCATAATTCCATCCGTACTGTTCTTTTACAAGTTTTATTTCGTCTTTACCTAGAGGTGAACCATGCGAATCAGACTTACCACCTTTGTTTGGTGATCCATAACCGATTACTGTTCTAACCTCAATTAAAGTTGGCTGGTTTTCATTCGCTTTTGCTGCACTTAAAGCTTCTGCAACTGCTTTAGTATCATTTCCGTCCTCAACACGGAGTACTTGCCAACCGTATGCTTTAAAACGATCCTCAACGCTTTCACTAAATGACTTATTAAGTTTGCCATCAAGTGAAATATCATTTGAATCATATAGTACAATTAAACGTCCGAGCTGAAGGTGACCTGCTAATGAAGCTGCTTCTGCAGATACTCCCTCCATTAGATCACCGTCACCACAAATGCTGTATGTGTAATGATCAATGACATTTAAATCATCAACATTATACGTAGTGGCTAAATGTCTTTCAGCCATTGCCATCCCAACAGCCATTGAGATACCTTGACCAAGTGGTCCAGTTGTAGCATCGACACCCGCCGTATGTCCGAATTCAGGATGTCCTGGTGTTTTACTACCCCATTGACGGAATTGTTTTAACTCTTCCAATGATAAATCATGGCCTGTCAAATGCAGCAAGCTGTATAGCAGCATTGAACCATGACCTGCAGATAACGTAAAACGGTCACGGTTAAACCAATTCGGATTACTAGGATTATAGTTCATAAACTGTGTCCATAGAGTGTGAGCCATTGGAGCAGCACCCATTGGCATACCCGGGTGACCGGAATTCGCTTTTTCAATTGCATCGATTGAAAGGGTTCTAATCGTATTAATAGAAAGTTGTTCTACATTTACTTTTTGTTCAATCATCTTTTTTCCCCTATCTCTTCATAGATTACTATTATTAATTAAGCTTTACCTGCAGAACCAAATTCACGCATTTTTCCACGAACTGTTTCTTTAATCGCATCGCGAGCTGGGCCGAGGAATTTACGTGGATCGTATACTTCACCATCGTTATTCAACACGTCACGAACAGCTTGAGTAGAAGAAATTTGGCTTTCTGTATTTACGTTAATTTTCGCTGATCCAAGCGAAATGGCTTTTTTAATGTCTTTTGTTGGGATACCTGTTCCACCATGAAGTACGAGAGGTACACCTGTTAGTTCCATTACTTCTTTCATACGATCAAATCCAAGGTTAGGTTCACCTTTATACGGGCCATGTACAGAACCTAATGCAGGTGCAAAACAGTCTACGCCTGTTTCACGAACCAATTGATCACACTCTGAAGGGATCGCATAAAATGCATCTGCTGCATCTACAGTAAGATCATCTTCTTGTCCGCCGATACGACCAAGTTCTGCTTCAACAGATACACCAACAGCATGTGCAATTTGTACAACACGTTTAGTAAGTTCGATATTTTCTTCAAGTGGATGATGAGAACCATCGATCATGACAGATGTAAATCCAGCATGGATAGCTTGTACACATTTTTCAAGGCTAGAGCCGTGGTCAAGATGAATAGCTACAGGAACTGTTACATTATATTCTTCCATCAATTCTTTTACCATTGTCACGATTAATTTAAAACCGCCCATGTACTTAGCAGCACCTTCGGATACTCCAAGAATAACCGGTGAGTTTTCTTCTTGTGCAGCTTGTAAAATCGCTTGAGTAAACTCAAGGTTATTAATATTAAACTGTCCTACAGCATATCCTTCTTCTTTTCCTTTAATTAACATTTCTTTCATTGATACTAATGGCATATGATTCTCTCCTTTTTATATGGTATTTCTTTTTTATATGGTATTTCTTTTATGAATGGTACGCTTCAACAAATTGGTATAGTTCCGGGTTCCCACTGACTGTTACAAATGAATGTGACTTTGTTAAATTAGTATTTGTTTTTTGAATACCTTTTAATAACAAGCCATCGGTAATTCCTGTTCCGACAAAAAAGCAATCTTCAGATTTCACAATGTCATCTAATGTTAAGGCTTTTTCAGGATCAGTTATCCCCATTTTAATACAGCGTTCAACTTCTTCTGGTTCTTGAGGAGCCAGTTTACCTTGGAAATCTCCGCCCATACACTTCAGTGCAGTCGCAGCAATAACCCCTTCTGGAGCGCCGCCCATACCGACCAATATATCACCATCGATCTCATCAATTGCGGTAGCGATTGCACCATTCACATCATTATCAGGAAACAGCTTAACTTGAGCTCCCGCGTCAAATACCTGTTTAATCAAATGATCATGCCGTGGTCTATCTTGTATCATTACCGTTAAATCTTTTATGTCTTTACCTAAAGCTTTAGCAACCGATATCATGTTTTCTGTCAAAGACGCGTCTATGTTTATAGAGCCTTTTGCTTTTGGCCCGACCGCGATCTTATGCATATACATATCCGGCGCATGTAATAAACTTCCTTTAGTGGAAACGGCAATGACTGTTAATGAATCATTTTGTCCTTTAGACATCATCGTTGTCCCTTCAACTGGATCAACCGCAATGTCTACTTCGGGACCTTTCTTCGTTCCAAGCTCTTCACCAATGTAAAGCATAGGCGCTTCATCCATTTCACCTTCACCAATAACAATCCGGCCACTCATGTTTATAAGGTTCATTTGATTGCGCATAGCTTCAGTTCCAGCACCATCTGCTTCAATCTTGTTTCCTTTGCCGATCCAAGGATAAGAAGCAATAGCTGCTTTCTGTGCTACAGTGAGAAAGTCCATAGCTAGTGTTTGAATACCTTGTTCAGAAACGATATCTTTTTTCAAATCATTCATCTAGGTCACCTCCTGTTTAAGTGTTACTTACGATCAGTTACAATGTTTTCAAATCGAGTTTCCATCTGTCATAGTATCTCGAGTTTCCACCTGTACATACATAGTATATCTTGTCGTTTACACATCTGTAAGTACGCACTTTGTCAACATATAGTGTCAAGAAGTATACTTTTGATCCAATTTTCCGAAAATTCGTACTTAATAATAGCTGAAATAGTACTTATTTAAAGGTTTAAGTCGAATTCTGCCTGTTTTGAATTTTTTTTAAAAAAAATTCAAAAATCCAATCGTTTAGTGTTTTTAGTACATAGATTTTCCGTTTAATTAATTTTTATGAATTAAAGAAAGATCCCACTATTCGGGAAAATAAGGTTTATTTATTTGATTATTTATGTAAGCATAAGTTCAACCGGGATAAGTACTCTGAATTTTTTTAATATTTTTAACGCTCCTAATTCGATAGCTAAAAAAGAGTTGATTCAAAGAAAACTAATATGTAATTACAATCTAGTAAAAATGGAATTTTAGTAGGTTTAGTTATTTTTAGTTGATACGAAACGTATAGCACAGTAAAATAATTGTACTCTATCTAGAGTACAATTTTAACACATCGCTATTCAGCGAGGAAACAAGCCACAATAACTAAAGTAAATGCTTTTTATGCAAGCCTTTACAAGATAGTCAATGTTTTTACTTTTAAGAAAATTGGAGGATTTCATTTATGATTAAAATTGCACCTTCTATTCTTTCAGCTGACTTTGCGAAGCTTGGAGAAGACATAAAAGATGTTGAACTCGGCGGAGCTGATTACATCCATGTCGATGTTATGGATGGACATTTCGTCCCAAATATTACCATTGGTCCACTAATTGTCGATGCGATTAGACCCATTACTGATTTACCGTTAGATGTACATTTAATGATCGAAAATCCTGATCGATACATTGATGCATTTGCAAAAGCAGGTGCCGATATTATCACTGTACACGTAGAAGCTTGCCCTCATCTACACAGAACGATTCAATTGATCAAATCAACAGGTACAAAGGCTGGGGTTGTATTAAATCCACATACACCTGTTTCTACCATTCAACATGTGATAGAAGATATTGACATGGTATTGCTTATGACAGTGAATCCAGGATTTGGTGGGCAATCGTTTATTCACTCTGTTCTACCTAAAATCAGAGAAGTTGCTGATCTTGTAGCAGAGAAAAACTTAGATGTTGAAATTGAAATAGACGGTGGAGTAAATCCCGAAACAGCCAAACTTTGTGTCGAAGCAGGGGCCAATGTTCTTGTCGCTGGTTCCGCGATTTATAATCAAAAAGATCGTGCTGAAGCTATTCAAGCCATTAGAAACAGCGTGAAATCAGCTACAATTTAACCTTCCTACATGTTTATTGGCGGTGGATCTGGATCAGCAAATTCATATGACGGGTCCACTGACCTATTCTAATTGTATACTTTTTTTCTTTGTTACATGCTAGTCATGTTAACAAATTCGCCAAGTGTCTTTTTCCTAAAAGCCTTGGCTTTTTCTTAAATTACAGTGTAAGGAAAAATAACCTTGATTGATACGCTGTTCAAAATATTGATTAGCGTGGTATGAGACGGGTACAGAATTGTAAACATAATTAAAGAACCGATGTGCACCACCGGGGAGTGATAATACAGTATCCTACTGCAAGATCATTGTATTTTATCCGAATAGTTTATTTGATTTTTAAAAATAGTTATCCTATAAACTTCATTTCCTTCCTTCTAAAATAGTCAGACTTTACTTGATTTGCATCACTGTTACACAGTCATGTTTAATTAACCATTTGTCCTACATCTATCAATTTCCACCTGTACAGCTTCTCAATTTAGAATGTATAATACCCTTCTAGAAGCATCCACCTATTAAAAAAATGGTTAAAATGGTTATATAAGTAATTAATTATCTTTGGAAATGGAAGTGATAATAGTGATAGAGCTTTGTGGTAAGTCTTATAACTGCGAAAAAGAATTAACCCTTTCTGTTATAGGGGGAAAATGGAAGATGCTGATTTTATGGCACTTGGGCAAAGAAGAAAAAAAACGTTTTAATGAATTAAGATCTCTTATGCCAGGTATCTCTCCCAGGATGCTTGTCAGTCAATTGCGCGAGTTAGAAGACAATTTTATCGTGCATCGTGAGGTGTATGCTGTAGTCCCGCCTAAAGTTGAATACTCGCTTACGGATCAGGGTAAAAGTTTAATGCCTATTTTGGAGGCTATGTATAGCTGGGGGAAAGATTATATGGAGACGGCCAATACGGTAAAAACCAGATAAATAAAAATCACATACCATATTAACTTTAGAGGGGATTATTGACTTTGTTAAAAGTAAATATGTTGCTATTTTTAATAAAAAAGCTAACAAAGGTTTTATTAACCGAATTAAACATGCCTCATAACCGTGTGTGGAATCACTAATGGCGACTCGTACACACGGTTTTTTTTATCAATTCTATTCCTCTATAAGTATGTGAATACGTTTTTGTATTTTTAAAATACTTCATCCCTTTCACACAAAACCTCCTCCCTACTTTTCTAATTTCAAATCCAAAAGTATATTTTTTATCACTATATGCTATAAAAGTGCGTACTTTGTTTTCTGAAGATTAGCACTTATAATGAATCTTGTACCAATATCAATCAAAAACTAACAAACAAATTAGAAGGAGTGACATATCCATGAAATTACAATTAGCACTTGATCTTGTCAACATTCCAGAAGGTATCGCAGTAGTTAAAGAAGTAGAACAATTCGTTGATGTCGTTGAAATCGGCACACCGGTTATTATTAACGAAGGCCTTCGTGCAGTAAAAGAAATGAAAGAAGCATTCCCTAACTTGACTGTTCTTGCAGACTTGAAAGTAATGGATGCAGGCGGTTATGAAGTAATGGTAGCCTCTCAAGCAGGCGCAGGTATCGTAACGATTCTTGGCGCAACTGATGATGCAACAATCAAAGGTGCTGTAGAAGAAGCGAAAAAACACGGTTCTGAAATCTTGATCGACATGATCAACATTAAAGATCTTGCAAAACGCGCACAAGAAGTAGACGCACTTGGCGTAGATTACATCTGTGTACATACAGGTTATGATCTTCAAGCTGCAGGTGAAACACCATTTGAACAACTTAACACAATCAAAAGTGTCGTGAAAAATGCGAAAACAGCAGTAGCAGGCGGTATTAAATTGGAAACGCTTCCGGGTGTTATTGCAGCACAACCGGATCTTGTTATCGTAGGCGGCGGCATCACAGGCGCAGACGACAAACAAGCAGTTGCGGCAGAAATGCAACGACTCATTAAAGACGCAGTTACAGCTTAAATTTTAAAAAACACTTTTACATGTAAGACAAACAAAATAAATAAAACACTAAACTTATAGGAGTGTAAAATAAACATGAGCCAATCAACAGAAACAAACAAAAACCAATTGAGCCAAACACCAGGAATCCAAATCTTTAAAGCAGCAGATTTAGACAAATTGTTTCCAAAACTAGATGTAGGTACTATCATCAACCAACCAGGAGTAAACAGCAAAATCGTTGATGTACCAGTAAATACAGCATCAAATCCACTTACAATCGGCTTCTTCTCAATGTCACCAGGGGAATCATTTGATTTCTTATACGATGTAGTAGAATACAAAGTCGTTACAAAAGGAAAATTTGTTATCCGTGACAAAGAAGGCAACCGCTACGTAGCAGAAGCAGGAGACGTTATCCTCTTCTCACCAGACTTCCCAGTTGTATTTGATGGCGAAAGTGATGGAGAAGCAATCTACACGAAACATGCTGCTGCTCTTCCAGCATTTATGCAATAATCAGCTTCATTAAAGCTGACGTTTTGAAAAGTACTATCTACTGTAATTACAAAAAATATACTGATAATGTAATGATAAGACATTCTATAAGGATCTATTCCTTGTAGAATGTCTATCGTTTTCTAAAAAACACTTATATTTTATGAAGGAGGAAAAAAGAATGGATAAAGCTACTCCTACCCCTGTAAAAGTCGTGAAAGTTCTAGATCAGCCTATATTAGACCGTTTTCCGTGGCCATTTAAGTCAGATTTTCATGATTTTTCTAATAACTCCATACCACTTGAGCCACCGATTATGCTAGATATTACTCCTGAATATGTTGAAGAAATTAAACTGAAAAGGGAGCTTCTAGACAGCAGAAAAGAGCAAACGTATCGATCTGTTTCTCATTCTTTTGAAGCGCAATGGGAAATTTTAGAGATGACTATGAATGAGATGGCATCCATTTTTCCTGACTATTTCAGTGTTGTTAAAAACGGAAATGAGTGGACATTCCAGAATCACATACTTGGAGAAGAACAATCTTTTACTTTCGGAGATAATTCAACTTTACCGTATGAGCCGTTAGACTTTATAGGCCGCCATGTTCAAGCAGATTTGATTTATCTTGCACAAAGAGATGGAGATCTTTTCTTAGACGCTGGACAATTATGTTTTCCAGCCAATTGGTCGCTTAATTTCGATTTCGAGATGGATTTTATGTCTATCCATTTTCCAGTCCCATCACGTTTTACGACAACCGGTTTAGCTGAGAAAATTCGTAATTTTATTATGAGAATGGAGCCTGGAAAGCCATGGACTCGATTTAACTGGACAGTGACTGTTGAGCCAACACTTGATACATCTCCTGAAGCATTTGATGAATGGGGAGTAAAAAAAGATGATGTAACAAGTGAAAATGCAGGAGAATTGGTTTATTTCAGGGTAGAAGATCAAAAACTCTTTCGACTTCCGCGCAGCAATGGGATTTTATTCAGTATCCATACACATTTAATTAGACTAGATGAATTGGTTAAAAATCCGAAGTGGGCGAAACAATTAAACAATGTATTTATTACTGTGGCAGATGATATAGGCGAATACAAAGGCTTCCTTTCCTACAAAGATAAATTAATAGCATATTTGGAAAGCACGATAGAAGAGACTTCTTCAAATTAATCAAAGGGATGAGGATATTGAATACAGTCCAAGGCAGAGTCATACAAGAAGAGAGAGCATTTGATCAAGGGTATGTAGCAGAAGTAGAATTGCTGGCAGGTTCTAATACTCAAATGATTGGTATTGCGAACCAGATTACATGCAACGACACTACGTTCGAGCTTCCTGTTTATTTAGTTGAAACAGGTAAAAAGGAAGGAACATATCGCCTTTTAATTAATACATCGGCGTATCCCGAACAAAAAAGAGCAGAATTAGTGGAACAGCTTCGAGGCCAAGAATTCAAGTTGGCCGTTGAGGAAGACCCATACTTTGAACTTCACCATGATTGTCAAAAAATGCTGATTCTAATTGATCAATCGGCCCTTTTTGATAGTTTAGCTGATATTGATTTTCTTGCATTAAAAAATATAGAATTCAATGTTTTTGTGAAAGCGAAAGAAAAAGATCCTGTGATGGATTATCTTCAACATAAGCATGGAGATCACATCGTAAGTATCTCATCTTTTACAGATGAAGACATACAATCCATCTTGGATAAACAATTAATGGGTACAAAGCTGTTTATTTCTGGAACGTGGTCAATGGTTCAGGATGTTAAAAAAATTGCCTATGCAGCAGGTTTTACAGACGAAGAGATTCAAACTAAACAAATCGGTGAAAAAGAAGATAAAGTATACTGCGTGAAATGCTACAAATTCAGTAAGAAAACAAAAAGTAATAACCTAACGTGTGAACATTGTAATACCCTTCTTGACGTTTCTGAACACTATTCAAAAACATTAGATGCATACTTAGGTTATATTCATGTTGACTAAGTTTAGAAAGGAGAGTTGACAAAATTGAATACTGCTATAATTGATGTCATTGTAGATAAAATCAACGTTGAATCCCCATCAGTTAAAAGTTTTCAGTTAAAGGCAGCAGATGGATCTAAGTTGCCGCATTTTAGCGGAGGGTCTCATATTACGACGAGGGTTCAGAGTGAAAAAGAACTACTTGAACGGCATTACTCATTAACAAATGATATAGATCAAGATGAATACTATCAAATTGCTGTCGGCCGAAACACACACTCAAAAGGTGGATCTGTATATTGGCATGATAATATAAAAGAAGGGGATCAACTAGAGATTAGTTATCCAAAAAACCATTTTCCACTTAGCTTTAGAGCTAAGCATCATGTCTTTATTGCAGCAGGTATTGGAATTACGCCGTTTCTTGCTATGGCGTCTAGTTTGAAAAAACAGGGAAAAACATTTGAACTACACTATGCCGCTCCATCAAAAGAATTGTGTGCGTTTCATTCATTCTTGTCGTCTACTTATCCAGACGAAACCAACTTCTATTTCTCGAGAACAGATCGAAGAATGACAACAGAAGTGATGAAGAACCAACCGATTGGAACCCACGTTTATTTTTGTGGTACTGAAGGAATGGTAAGAGAGTTTTCAGAAGCTGCAAAATCATACGGATATCCTGAAAGCAGTATTCATTTTGAACTTTTCACGCCGCCAGATTTTGGTCCGTTGTATGCTTTTGAAGTGAAATTGAATCAAAGCAACAAAGTCCTTCAAGTTCCTGAAGGAGAAACTTTATTAGATGTTTTGTTGGAAAATGGTATTGATGCACCATATTCTTGTAAAGTTGGCGGATGTGGCAGCTGTCAAGTGAATGTGTCCGAAGGTGACGTTGATCACAGAGATGTATTCCTTACGGATGAAGAAAAGAAAGAATCGGATGTCATTTTGACATGTGTTTCACGTGGACATGGCTGCGTGTCTATAGATTTGTAATTTAACTAAAAAGCTTTGAGGCATTAGTTAGTATACACTGTATTGAATATGTATGAATCAGAGGAGTGAAACAACATGAAAGCCCTTACTTATTTTCCTTCTCAACCCGAAGTTCAGTATAAAATGGAGGAATACATCGAGCAGCGACCATTAAACCGTCTTATAGGTAAAGATATTGCCTTATATTATCAGTTTAAAACGCAAAAGGAATCAATAAATCCATTTGCCCTTATACCTGATGGTTGTTTTGACTTGCTGTTTTGTTGTTGTCCAAAAAATCCATCTATTTTTCTCTGGACCAGTCCAATGGAGCGGAGAGAACAGCAGTTGAGTTTTCAAAAAGGCTGTGAATATTTTGGCGTTAGATTCCAGCCTGAGCAAGGGCTTCTCAAAATAAATTGTTCAATGAGGGATCTTCTAGGCAAAAAAATACCTTTAGATGATATTATTTCTGTAGATTCTTTCTTTATGGAAAAGATATTAAAAGGCAATAGCTTTGCTGATAGAATACATCTCTTTGAATTATTTATTAAAGGGATAACACCTCAACCTCATTCTCAAAATATTGTAGGTTATTGTATTAACCAAATTTACTTAGCTAATGGAAACATCAATATTAATGATTTAACAGTAGATACCGGATACTCAGATCGTTATATACGTAAAAAATTTGAAGAGTCTATCGGCTTTTCGCCAAAGCAATTTAGTGAAATTGTTAGATTTCAAAATTCTTTGGCCATGATTTTTGAAAAAAATCATCATAGTCTAGCGGATATTGTTTATGAAAACGGGTATTATGATCAAGCACATTTTATTAAAGGATTTAAAAAGTTTGTTCATTTAGCTCCAACTCAGTTCATAGGAAGTCTTTATCAGCAATCATAAATCTTTTCATTAAGAATGTGTTAAGAGAGAAATCACGCCGTGCTGCGCATGGTTGATTATTCAGAGAATCATGTAGTCTTAACACCTGATTTTATCTGTTCTTAATTATTCATAAAACGACTTTACGATCTTTAGAATTTCTTCGATTTTGTTGTCAAAGAATCTAAAATTTATAATATGGCTGATCGATGTTTCTTCATGTTTCAACCTAGCAGCGATACAGTGTGAATATCTAAAAAGATGATTGACTTGCTGCTAACTCAAAAACTGAAGTAATACCGATTAGCCTCAATTTTATAGATGACGATACGAATACATTGTTCCAGCTTAATTTTCATGGGTTTATTTTTAAACGATCACTATACTTATTAACGTTTAAAGCTCTTTAAAATATATCATTGTTATTATGTATACCTGTTACTATCATCAAATAAACCTTAGTTTGCTTATAAAAATATAAATATTAGTTTAGATTATGTTGTTTGTATAAACTTTCTCTCGCCTCTATTATTTTTTTGAGTAGCCTAATGGATGTATACAGTAAGTAACCTCAACGCTTAAAGATAATTGCTGCATAATAAATTTTAAGGAATATTATTTGAATTTTGCACATAATGTTAAATTCAAATAATATTCCTTAAAACAATGAGTATACAGGAGACTTTAATCAGAATAATTAGATGACTTTAAGTGGGATTTGTTTTTTGTCGGAGGACTTTTATGCGTTATTGTAGGGTATATGGAATTATTAGTCCATTTCTTTAATGTAATAGTTCTTGAACTAACGAAATGCTTTAGTAAAAAACAAATCTGGACTTATCTCTTTAATTCCATAGATAAGTCCGGATTTTTATAATTGAAAGTTCTTAACGTTGTAAATCCGAATTTTCCTGACGCCACCCCAAATATAGTCCATACTCTTAACTTTTCATATAGACCTCTGCTAAGTCCCACCGATCCTTGCCATGACCGATCTCCGAGTGCACAGTATTCACCACTTCTCGCACTTTTTTAAACAACTTCTTGTCCTCCTTACTCACCATCCCGTAATCTGCTTGTTTTCTCTCTGTCCGATTCGTTAGAATCCGGTGCAGCATTCTATCTCCTCTTTCATTTAATCCCTGGTCTTTCATCAACGTTTCTACGCGCTCCCGTGCGTATGCATGACGAAACCCGTGACAGCCTCGTCTATCCTGAGCAATGTCTGCTTTTTTACAGGCCAAATTTACGGCCCTTCGGATCGTATCTGCTTTTATCGGCAAAACCTTCTGTTCAGGGTCTTTTCCATGAAGCATTCGCTCCATTTCTGGTTCAAATGCTTTTGGCACAGGCGTTTCACGGAATCGGCCACCCTTTGTGATGCCACTCCCATTCTCGATGCTTAACCGCCAGCCATCTTGGTTCCGTACAAAATGCTCAACACGCACGTTTGCTGCTTCCTTTACCCGAAGCCCCAATTCCCGCATTAATCCTACAGCTTGTCGCACAGCATCCGGCACGTTATTTCGAATCGTTTTATACTCCTCATCCGAATAAGAGCGATTCTCCGCCCGTTTTAACTCCTTGTATGCGGTAAGACGCTTTTCCGGTGTAAAGATAACCTTTCCTTTCCCAAAACGCTCAGAACGAGCGTTTAACCCTTTTTGCAAGTGCCTCAAAGCCGTTTCCACATTTCGACGATGCCCCGCCCCGGTTCCCTTCATTTTCAAATGATCCAGATAGGCTTTATAGTGCTGTTCCGTTAAATGAAACAGCTGCTTAATGCCATACGTTTCTTTTGTCCATGCGGCAAAATTCTGACAAGCATTCAGTGTATGACGTTTCTGCTCAATCGAATGAATCCCATGCTGCTCTTCCTTACGCAGAACTCTCTTTGATTGGCCAATTGTTACAAGACGTATTGATCGAACGTCTATATACTTTTAGGAGATCCAAACATTTAATATGCCTGCCGTATTTAAAAGTCCATGTAGTTTTAATGACTCAAATGTAACTAGAATCACTTCACCTTCAATCCATCCAATTCGAAGTAAGACATTCTTAAAAGATGATAAAGGAGGGAACCGAAGAATGAGACGACGAGAAAAAATTGGTTCAATTAATGAAATTGTAATCGATACGTTAAATTTGCCTATACAACCGAACACTCCCATTTTTTCAGGGGAAACCAACCTTATAAATATGAGGGAGGATCACCCAGAAGATTTTGAGAAATACGGAGATCATTTAACAGAGATAATCTCTTCACCCGATTACATTTCCCTACATCCACGCCAAGGATCTATTGAGTATATTAAGCTCTTTTACGATGAAAAAGAGGAAGAACGCGTTCTCGTAGCCATCCGCAACAGCAAAAGTGGCGTTTTTTTTGCCCGTTCTTTGTACGTCATGGGTAAGGATACAGTGCTAAAATACAAAAAAAATGGATCATTCAAGGAATATAGAAAGGATGAAATGAGTAAAAAAGAAGCTAGGTCCTCTAAGGTACCTTAATTGACCTCGCTTCCTTTCCCAACCATAGAATCAGTACTGATTTTTGTACTGTATAAATGGCTAACGGATGCATTGTTTTTAAAAACAAATCCCGATTTTATCTCCTTGTTTCCTAGATAAATCGGGATTTACATACTTTTCTATATGCTCTCTACGCTTATTTTCTCATACGCCACAGGGACAACATCCATTTTCACTTTTTTAGCCACGACATAGCGTCTGTAACCGTCTGTGAGGATCTTTGTCTCCCGATTAATCATGATCGGCTCATCTAAATGGCCTGTCCTTTTGACATAGTCTATAACTTGCTGCGTTTTTTCAGCATTCGGTCGTGAATGTAAAAATTCTTCAGGTATACGAATCTGTTCCAGCGAAATGAAATCCTCTGTTCCTTCTGGTCCTTTCGGCTTCTCTTCCACCTTTACTTCTTCTTTCACAGGTACCGACTCCACTTTAACAGGATCTTTCTGTTTTTGTTTTTCAGGAAGGATGGACACTTGAAAGCAAGTAACCCCAATTTCACCTGGGCAATCATCTACTGGTACGTCCAATGTTGGCTCCCCTTGCACCATAATTTTTTGTGTTTGGATGTTATCTTCGGTTAATCCGGCTTTCTTTAACTGTTTCTGATTAATAAATACGGTATAGGTAATGGTGGAGCTACTCGGGAGTCCCTTTGGAGGTCCTGGGGATCCACTTTCCTCCATGTCGAAGGTATAGTAAGCCCCTTTCTCTCGTAATGGACTCACTGGCTTGCCTGTTAAGGTAATCTTATGCGGCATTTCATCTCTTCCCTTCTGTATTCATTTTCAGGGTACGATTATATCAGCCCTTTATCCTTCAATACCGAACGAACAATTTCGTTCATAAGATCCGATTTATTGCCGTGTTTCACATTATCTAAAAAATCAATAATGTCTGTGTTCCAATAAAAGCCCCTGTATACTCGCTGCTTGCTATCACGTTCATTCTGTATTAAGAGCTTATCAATAGAATCGTACTCGCTTTTCACTTTGTTATTGCTCGCTATTTGCTTGCTAGTAGCTGTTTCTTCACTATTATTATTGCTAGTAATATGATTTACAGAGCTAGCTTTTTGCTTGCTAGGTGCTACAAAATCATAAATACTTTGCTCTAAAACCCGTTTGTCTCCTTCATAATACCATCCTTTTTTACCATTAATCGAATAGCATCCTGCCACTTTCAATGCTTTTGTGGCGGGTAACTTGCCTATTGTTAATTGGTCCCGTGCTATCTCTGCCAGTGACATCGTTGTTTGAGTGAGTTCAAGTATTTCACCGATTTTCATGGGAACACCTCCTGCCATAGACAGTTCGATGCCAAGAAGATTGATCCTGCCTGTATTCTCAATCCTATATCCTTTTCTTTCAATCGGGGGTAGGGGCACTTCTTATAAAGAAAAGGTTTCTAATACCTGATCCACCATGTCATCATTAATGCAAATATACCGAAGGGTAGCCGAGGGGCCCGTATGGCCAAAGATCTGCTGCATCATGGCCACATCCTTTGTCTGCTGATAAAAGTGATAGCCAAAGGTCTTGCGCATCGTATGGGTGCCAATCGTGCCTTCAATCCCTCACGCCCGTGCAGCCCCTTTAATGATCCGCTACACCGTTTCACGACCGATTGGACCTTTTACCTTTCTAGAAGGAAAAAGAAGGCCGGAATCGGCCATCTGGTGTGTATATTTCTTGATTTCTTATTTTAAAGCGCCTGTCATGCAAATTTTTCGGATTTTTCCCGTTTTTCTTTCTTTGATTCGAAGATGTTCCATATTCCTCACGTCTATGACCCGGAGTGACACGATATCGTTGATCCGTAGGCCCGAATTGATGCCAAACGTAAACAAAAGTAATTCCGGTACGACTGATGCAACAGATATTTTTTCATTGCCCGGATCTGTTCCGGATCGCGAATCGGCTCCACACTGTTTTGTCCCTGTTTTGCTGCCATAAAAGCAATCCAATTCCTATTCATTATGTTGTATTGGTATTGTAATTACATTTAAAAAGGGATAGACCTAGTTTTCAGATATACTTATTGACAATTTCTCGACATCTTTAAAAAGTCTATTGAAGTAAGAAATATCCGGGTGTAGTCTTTAAAAATAAAAAATAGAAAGAAGATTGTTAAATTGAAGAAGCTAATACTTCTCTTTGCAGCAACAGTAATCGTAAGCTCTATTGGACACCAAATAAACGGCGGATATGTGGACCCACGAAAATCTCGCCCTAAATATAAATATACTCGCCCTAGTTATATTAACCTGAAATAAGATACATTGCGTTTATCAGCTTGGTTCCTATTACTGTTTGTTCTCACACTGGTTAAAGGACCTTTAATTAAAGGTTCTTTTTTAGATTCGATACCTTATTCTCTTATAGAACTAACCTGCCCCGTTATTTCTATAAGAGACGTTATAAAAAACTCCCCTGGCTGCATTCAAGAAGAATCAACATATTTTTATTTTTTGAAATTAAATATGAAGAAAAAATGAGCTGCAATAGAAAAACAAAGGTCAACGCTGTGTCATCATGGAAAAATTTACAGGTCTACACCATGTCAACAGTACCTCAGTTTGAATCAACCGTGAGTCAACACTTGAGAGGTTTTCTTGTACCCATTGTTTTGTCAGGCTTTGCCTGACCTCACACCATCGGTGGGGGCAAAAACCCCTTATGCTCATGCTAACTCTTTAAACCAGGCCATCCAATCTAAAGGTCGATAAGGCCTAAACATAAGTAATCAAAAAATAATTCAAACACGAGCAAACAAAAAAGGAAAATCGGATACGAATTTTAAATTTTAAAATCAGAAAATAACTTTTATTCAAAAGAAGATCCAACCGTTTCATTTTTGAAACGGTCTGTTTTTATTTATTGATGCACAATTAAAAATGATCATCAGCAAAACATTGTTTCAAAAAAAGTGAATGGGATTTGCATTTGACCATTTAAGAATTATTGATCAAACCGTTTCAAAAATAAAACGGTTTGATCAATAAACTATTTCCGGCACTTCATTTTTTTGTTTTTTTCTTCAGCAAATCATTTAAATTGAAGTGGAGAAAATAAAACAACTTACATTTTTATTCTTAGTAAAGATCCTCAAAGAAAACTTCTTATCATTCCGAACGAAGAAAAAATCATGAGGGGTGATGCAAAACATGAACAACTAAGAATCAAAAAATGGTGAACCTTTACTCTTCAATCATCGACTCTAAAAATAAATTCATGCGTTCAATAGACTCATTGAATAGTGCCATCAGCAACGTATTTTTTTCAATGATGTTCTGTAAATGCACTTCTCGATTTGTTTCTTCACGATAGAAAGCCATCGTTTCTATTTGATTTTTTAAAAATTCTTGTCTTGAAATACCTTGCTTCTTAGCCACCTCATCCATTTTTTTAATTGCAACCGGATCAAGATTTCGAATCATAATATCCATTTCATCAGTCCTCTTTCAAATTGGATAACCCAATAATGATAATGATATGAGCATAAGGGGTTTTTGCTATCAAATGGGTGATAGGTCAGGCAAAGCCTGACAAAACCGTGATATCACGAAAGTTGCGAAAATGTCCCCACCATGTCCCCCTTTTTTCGAGGCATGTCCCGACTACGTCCCCATCATGCCCTTCCCATGTCCCCACTGCGTCCCCCTATTTTTTCTCAGCTTTGCACACGTTTTTAAATGTATCTTGCTGATTTTTATAGCTGTATGGTGTTTAAATATTGATTATGTTTTAATAGCCTTGTTCCATTACTGCCGACCAACATAGACAGTCGACAAGCTTCAACAAAGCTAAAAAGGGACACTCTTTTTTGTTTTCGACAGATACAGTCCACGAAAAAAACGATGAAGTATAGGACGATTTCACAGCATTTAAAAAAAGAGACAGCTAATAACCGGCATCTTTTTTTAAAAAAATGAACGTGTTAGCGTATGTCATGCTGCCTTTCATGAAGAATCGCTTCCAGTTTTTCTTTTTCTGCGAGAAACATTTCATCATGATCCGTGTCCAATTCTAGTTGTTCCTTACCTTGCTTTTGCTTCAAAAACCATTCCGGAAGTTGTTCTGTACGAATAGATTCTTTACGCGCCATAAAAACAGTATCCTGTTTTTGGCCGACCGTTTTATGTAAATAAGGCTGGTCTTTCTGTTCCTGCAACAATCTAAACTGATTGCGAAGCGTGCCAAAGAAATAGCCATCAAAAGAGCTTTTGATCCGGTTATGCTTCTGAGCAAAGATCGTTTTTTTAAACGACTGAACAACAATGGGGAGGAGTTCTTCCAGAGATACTTCTAGAGAGCTTTTACGATAAGCTAGTTGAGTTTTGCCCCATAAACGATAGATATCCTTTGCTTCATCGAAAAACAGGCTGACGGTTTCGGTAAGCTGCAGCTCTTGTGAAAAGAGAACAAGCTCTTTTCGAATCGAAAGATTCATAAAAGAACACCATCCTTTATCTTATCGTTGGAAAAGGATGGCGTTTTTTCGTTTTGGTGACACCGAAAATTGTTAGCTTGATGGGCATGTGGCCGTACCCCTCTTACAAAGAAAAGGTTTCTAATACCTGGTCCGTCATGTCATCATTAATGCCAATATAGCGAAGGGTCACAGCGCTGAATGGCCGAAGATCTGCTGCAACATGGCCACGTCCTTTGTTTGCTGATAAAAGTGATAGCCAAAGGTTTTGCGCATCGTATGGATGCCAATCGCGCCTTCAATTCCACACGCTTGTGCAGCCCCGTTAGTTCTATAAGAAACGTTATAAAAAACTCCTGTGGCTACATTCAAGAAGAATTAACATAAGTCAAAGTATGAACAATAAAAAAACTCCCCGGATCTTTAAAATCCGGGGAGTTTTCAATACAACATAATTTACTTTATGTTTCATTGGACCTTCATTGATTCATTTAAATATGTTAGGGATAGAACATTATTTATCTTACCCAATCATTTCATTTATTTACAATTTACACAAGAGGTTTTTGGATTAATGTAGCGAATTCAAGCTTATGGACATGCCCATCATCTCGTGTAGTTCTACCTTTGACAAAATGTACATGTTTGCCATTGCCCACAGGAATAGCAGGACCTGTTTCTATTCCGACCTCATGATGATGATCCAAAAAATCGGTATTAGTGAATAGTACATGTACATGACTACCCCCCTTAGGGATCACTTCACCTGTAACCCCCGCAAAACGATGATTATGTCTATCGTCCCCTTCTTCAGCTAACTTAGTGCTGGCTACAAATTCATGCACATGTGTCTGTTCTTGCATTTCTTGCTCCTGCCTATGTTTACAATCACTCTTCCTTTTATCTTTGTTGTGATCTGATTTTGAACTCATAAACAAGCCCCTCCTTTTTATTAAAGGTTACGATACATACTATTTATAATTAATCCAATGTATGTTAAGAACAGCTCTCCCCCTCAAATCTAAGGGGGAGAGTGCAACATAATGCCATTTATTTCATAAACCAAATTAAACATAAAAAACACCCCCTCTGAGGAGGTGTTTAAAAACGGTGCTGTAATTTTTATTTGGAGGAGTAATTAAAACACTTGGTTCAATCTACGCTGGTAAACTCATTATTGTCGCGGCTGTACCTTTAGTGTCCGTTATTATAGAATATCGAGCTTTGAATACAACTATGAAAATAGCTCGATAGGTTCTTTTAAAGGTATTTTACCCTTATCTTTTTTTACATTTATCTTTTCGATGATGATTGTTCTTCTTTTTACATTTATCTTTTCGATGATGATCGTTCTTCTTTTTGCATTTATCTTTTCGATGATGATCGTTCTTCTTTTTGCATTTATCTTTTCGATGATGATCGTTCTTCTTTTTGCATTTATCTTTTCGATGATGATCGTTCTTCTTTTTACATTTATCTTTTCTGTCATGGTGTCCCAAGTAATATTCCCCCTTTCATTTTTACTGTCTTACTCTTATTAAAATATGAAAAAATGCTAGATTTGATTGTAGGATTGTCCATAAGCTTATAAATAAAAGGGACTGTTCTGTACGATTCCCTTTGCTCTAAGGTTGTAGCACCTTGTTTGCCCACTCATCCTTTTTTACATATTACTTTTCTTCATCTTTCTCCCCATAGAAATCAATCACAACAGCTTGAAATTAATTAGGTAAAAAATTAAAAATATGAAAAACAAAGAAATAAAGAGATAAATAATGAAAAACTGAGAAAAATAGAGATGATTTCGTTTTCATTACCCATGTTATCGTTTTCATGGGCTATGTTTACGTTTTCATTGACTTTGTAAAAAAATCCTAAAGAGACGATAATGAAGACATACCAAATAGGAAGGGGATTACCTACATGACTAAAGTTATTACAACTGTTAAAGACGCTATGAAATTGTACGGCAAAGAAATAACAAAAGCGTGGGAAAATGGCTCAATCGCTGACACTGATAAAAAGAAAAAGTAAAAGTTTATCTCTAGGAAATAACAAAACAGGTCAACAAATCGAAAGGAGATTATCCAAATGACTAAAGTTATGACAACGATCACAGAAGCTATGAAAATATACGGTAAAGAATTGACGAAAGCATGGGAAAACGGCACAATCGTTGACAAAAAATAAAAAGGGCTTTAGAAAACACGAATCTTACAAAAATGAATAAAAGGGTAGGACGGATATAAATGATTTTAACTAACCAACATTATCAAAGTGACCCACCAACCGATTCTCAAAAATAAAAAAGAGAATCGGTTTATTTATGTCAACGTGCTCCTTTTGAATCTGAATCCACCTGTCAAGGGAGGACGGAGTCAGATCAAACTCTTCATGAGCGCTTTCTTTGATTTTCGGTTTTGATACTATCGCACCATAGCATCTACTATTTTAGAATCTCACACTTCAAGCAACCGATAAATGATAAGTGATAGGTAGTTCACAAACTGAAAAATTTAGCGAGTAGAATTATTTTCATAAGACTATATGTAAGACTATATGTCGAATTTGGTGTACAATAACCTTCGAATTTGAAAGCGCTTTCTTTTATAATGATATTGGGTGGAGAACAAAGCATTCAGCGTAGACGGGGCTATTGCTATGACAGGAGGATAAAATTCTGTTCTTTTTGCATAAAACAAATAACCATTTTAATGGACAAACAAAAAAGAACAGCTCTCGCTGTTCTTCTCGTTGCCTGGCGGCGTCCTGCTCTCACAGGGGGAAACCCCCAACTACCATCGGCGCTGAAGAGCTTAACTGCCGTGTTCGGGATGGGAACGGGTGTGACCTCTTCGCTAATGCCACCAGACTGTATAAAATGGAAAGAAATTATTCCTTCAAAACTAGATATTATTCGTATAAGTAACCGCCAAACCACGCCATATGGTTGATTCTTGTCTTCCAGCGTCAGACGCTCGAGAGCGCCTGCGCTTTTATTGGTTAAGTCCTCGATCGATTAGTATTCGTCAGCTCCATGTGTCGCCACACTTCC
>NZ_KB889754.1:18486-32845 GCF_000372765.1 Bacillus sp. 37MA | reverse complement strand
GCTCCTTTAGATCCGCTCGACTTGCATGTATTAGGCACGCCGCCAGCGTTCGTCCTGAGCCAGGATCAAACTCTCCAAAAAGTGTTTGACTTGCTCATAAATAAAACATGTTAAAAATTAACGTTGGCGTTTATTTTGTTCAGTTTTCAAAGATCAATTTCAATCGCCGTTATCAACGACAGCTAACTAATCATATCATTTAACGATTCATAAGTCAATAGCATTTTTCAAAATTACTATTCTTAGAAAATATTTATTCGTTAAAGATTCTTATCTATTATACTTAAAGCCGCTATATTGTAGTAGCGGATGATTAATATAACATCTTTAAAGATATAAAGTCAATAAATATTTGACGAAACTATTATTTGCCAATAATCTTTATTCACTTTGAAAGTAAATTTCGCTCAAAAACATTGAAACAAGCGACAAAAAATATTTTATCATTTAATGAACTATAAAGTCAATAAAATTTTAAAATTATTTACTATATAAGTCACTTATCATTTCATTATTATGAAATTAATAACTAATCTATCGCACTATTATCAATGAATATGGACATTATATCTCTTATATACAATGATTTTTGAAGAGATACGTGTATAAACCTGAAGTAAAGGGAAATCTATAAAAACTCCCTTGTTTCTATTGATAGAGCATCTGCTTATTTAGCAAATGCTCTTTTTTGACGTGTTTCTTCTATTATATAACTATTTTTCAGAGTCTTTAATTATTCACCAATATAAAAGATAAGGATTCATTACGTTAGTATGATCTTGAAATTACTTCAGTTTTATTTCCAAGACCGATATTTTAGTTTTCACGTCGTTTTAGTAGATCAAAGTGCTCCATCAATATTTGATTTGCTATCTCCTGCATACTAATTCTTTGTTCTTCCGCAGATCTTTTAATTTGATCCTTCAACATTTTTGACATATGCAGTGTAAAAATTACTTCATCGGATTCGATACGCATACTTTCACTATTAATCTGTAGGGAACCTTCTACTAGATGCATCTTTACATATTGACTGATTGTCTCATTCGTATTATCAAAAATAGTATTTTTAAGTAAGAGACTCATTTCGGACATTTCATGAGGAAAAGCTTCATTGAAATCAATATAGACATTAGATAGATCACACTGTTGATAAACAAGATCTATAAATTGCATTGTTAACGGATGATTTAAAGGCAATGTTACTTTAGCGAAACCTGGTGAGGTAAGATTTTTTCCATAGGTCAGGCTATAAAATGGACAAAGGTCATATTTGTAAATCCCTTCATTATAAGACACTACTTTCCTTGAAGGAAGCAGAAGGAATTGCCATTCTCCTTTTTCATCCCAAATTAAACGAGCTTCCTCAATCTTAGAAGATGAAAACCGTTGATAAAAAGCGATGTTTTGTTTCTTATCGTAGAAAGTCCGCTTTTTAATCCGTTCTTGTTCCAAATAATCGAAGTTCTCCTTCGCATACCGCTGTAAATCTTCTTCATTAATATAAGAAACTTCACGGCCGCGCAAAGTCCCTTTTATAGAGGGGATCTTTTCTTCTTTTATAAATCGAAAAAGTGTTGATCGGGTAATACCTAAATAGTCCGCAGCTTCTGATGTCGTCAAGCCAAGCTTTTTTTCCTGTTTTTCTTTCAGTTCTTCTACCTGGTCTTTCGGAAATAAGCGAGTACTTTGCATTCGCCACTTATGATCGGGCAACGGCGTTAGTTTCCCTTCCCTTACATATTTATAAATCGTCGGCACTGATTTGTTAAGTAATGCGGCTACCTCTTTAGTCGTGTAATAATCATTTCTATCTTCCACATTTAATCACTCCTTCAAATCATTTATTCCTTTATTAAATTTTATCTTTTTTTTATTTTATTTTCTTATTCTATAGTGAATAATATTTAAGTATCAATTAAATTATAAATAATAAAACAATTATATAATACTGAAAATAAAAAAGTAGATTACTTTTATTTATTTTTAAAAATAAAGGTAATAGGTAACTAAACAAAGAAACTATTTTTTTATGGTTACGATAAATATAGATCTCTTTAATATAAAAAATTTAAATAATGATATAATACAATATAAAATGATTTCTATATTTTTTTAATATTTATTTTATTTATAAGAAACTAAATATACTCATTATTAATTAATAAAGGAATGAATGCGTTGATAAATCAATTGACAGTTGCAAATCAATCATTTGATCTTTTTTCAGTTAATCGAAAAAAAACATATGAAAGTCTTTTAGCTATAAAAGAACAGGCTGAAAAAAATGAACGACCTCCATTTGAAGATTTCGATGACCGGGAAATGCTGTATTACTTTTTATATAGGCAGACAAATATCGATGAAAATAAAAATCGAAGTGATCGGACGATTCGAGAGTATGAACGGGAATTAGCGATAATGATTAGCCAGTTGATTAAATTCGCAAACGAAATGAATTTGGATCTCGAAAACATCGTGAATAATTCTTTGTTTAAAAGTATGAAGAAACGTCATCTGCGCCGATATCAAAAATGGGTAGTAGAAGATAGCCCACATGTTCAAAAGAAAGGTGCCTATTCAGCGGCTACGATTGCACGTAAAACAGTCATCTGGAAAAGTTTTTTCCTCTTTCTTTATCAGTCAGGTTATATACAGGAACCACTACATGAAGGACTGCTGAGTGCGACCGTGCGAAAGGATGACCGGCCAAACCGCGATTTGGGACCTAGTGAAATCATTCAGCTATTAGATTTTTTTAGGAAAGAAAATCATCCAGTCATTTTTGGTCTGTTGCATACACTAGTAGCGACCGGATTGCGAAATGAGGAACTTTGTAGATTGAAAGTATCTGATGTTAAATATGATAGCTTATTCGGAGGATATTACTTGTCCGTATCGGGAAAGGGAAATAAGAATCGTTCCATTCCTCTTAAATTAAAAGTAGTAGATAGTATTCATCGCTACCGGGCTGCTCGATTATTGACGACACGATTTTCGGAAGAAGACCATAGGCCACTATTTCCTACAAGTACAGGAAAGGCTTTTTCACCGTCTTATTTGGCACAATATTTAGGAAAAGCTATTGAACGCACCCATCTGCCCTTTTTAGATAGCCGAGTCAACCGAATCACTGCTCACGTCTTTAGACATAGCTTTGCGATTATATCCCACAAGTCGGGAGTAGATATTTACAAAATTATGAGAAGTTTAGGTCATGAAAAAATTGAGACGACGATGATCTATATGCAGAAAATTTATGAGCGGGAACAACATGCGATTCACGATTGGAAAGAGGATATCTTAGGGAATTACATATAACCAATACAAAATGACAAAAGCCGCCTCAAGAGATCCCTCTTTGAGACGGCTTTTGTCCTAATCTACTGATATCATTTACTTATGCAATATATTCCTCAGCTGGAACATCTGTGGCTTCTTCTTTCACATAATATTTTCCTTTTGTCGCAACGGCCATAATAATCGTGACCACAAACGCGATGATAAAGGAGAAGAATGCAGATGTATTTTCTAAGAATGGACCCATATATCCGAATCCTGCAATGGAACCTAGTACACTGGCTACGATGAAAGCGACAACACCAACCGGATTCCATCCGTACAAATTCGATTGTCGGTACTCATAATAAGTAGGCCCAATCTTTAATAGTTTTTTAACAACGAATGCATCACTGATTAAGATGGCAGCCCATGCCATAAGAAAGATCCCTTGTGCAATCAGTACACCACTTAAATGATCTAAGATTCCACCGAGCATTAATGCGATAGATACTACGCCTGATACGACAACCCAAAACGGTCTGCCTGGTTTAAATTTAAAAACGTTCTCAAAAAAGTTTGATAAAGACAATGAACCGCTATATAAGTTTGTAATATTAATTCGAACCTGCGTCAAAATTGTAAAGAAAACGCCTCCGATACCTAGAAGTTGAACCATATAAACCCCTGGATTTCCTTCGGCCATACGAACGCCAAACCATATACCAATAAGACCCATGATGAAAAAGCAAAGGATTTGCGGGAAAAACCCGATGATATACTTCCCTACTTTAACATCATCTTTTTTAAGAAATCTTGCATAATCTGATGCAAGCAACGCCATCAAACCTAATAATCCATTTTGCATGCCTATGCAAAGAAGCAGAGCCGTCCCGCCAAATTGAACACCTTCTGGCATAAAGCTTAAAAAATTCCCTGCGTAGGCTGGGGTTTTATTGAATGATACAATCAAAGCGATCGCCAACATAACGATAAAGATCGGCAATGTCCATTTTTGTATTTTGTCCAGTTGCTTAATCCCAAACCAGTTTAAAGGAATCACAACAGATCCAAAGAAAACAATTAACACCCACATTGGAATAAACGGTAAAAATTCATTCACGGCATACACCATGAGAATCCCTTCAAATGCACAGTACATTATGAAGTTTGAAGCATAGATGAGTGAGGTTAACGAAGCGCCGATAAAGCCAAATCCTCCGCCCCTGGATAATAAGTTTACATTCATTCCAGTTTTTGCGGCTAAATAAATAATAATGGTACTTATTATTCCAGCAACAATTGCTGCATATATTCCTGAGACTAACGCATTCATCGCGCCAAATTGAATGGCCATGACGCTTCCCATTTGAAAAAAGAAGATGGCTGTAGAAATACCTAAAGCGATGTTTGCAACGCTTAATAAGCCCATCGTTCTTTTTTCAGGAGGTACTTTGCTTAATGAATAATCATCTTTCATTAATTCTTTTTCACTAAGACCTTCTTGATTACCCAAATTAGTTGGAACTCCAGCCATGTTATTCATCTCCTTGTCGTATCTTAAGCAATAAAAGTGTCTCCTTTTATTTGGCTTAAGTTTATATATTCACCTTGTATTTAATTGCTGTAATCACATCGTTGATAGTAGCAATGCTAAAATCACTTTTTATCTGGTAATTATTTAATTATTCAGAATTATCAGATAAAAATAGAGGATAAAGATATATTGATAGATTTATCCTCTTCGTTATTTGACGGTACGATCACACTTCCATCTCTTCTTCCATCTCGAGCAAGGCAAAATAACTGCGTGTCGTTGCGCCCGGTTCCGTGTTCTCCGTCAGCATATGCAAAGCCTCTGCGACGTCAATACGGCGGTATGTTTCAGTAACACGCCCGTTTACTTTAAGCGATTCGCGTCTTTCCTCCAACTGATCCAGTGCTTCTTTCGAAAGCTCTTCTGAAATCCGGATAGAGCCAACAACATTTTTTTCAGCTGCTTCACAACTCGTAATCTTCACATCACTGTTGTCAACACGCCCAGTTGGAGAATAAACCAATGCGCTGACAATGCGGTGTTTTGCACTGTTTAATGTTTCTCTTAAATAAATCGGATGTGAAGGATCAATGTCTTCAACGAGCAGCCGGGTAATACCGCGGTCATTAATCGCTTCCAAAATTTGTTCAGGATCGTCCTCCTCTATCAATACTTCTTTATGCGGAGGCCAAATGTCCATCCAATAATGAGACATATGTTTTTTTCCGACATGGAAGATAAAGAATTCCGGATAAATAAACTGCTGTCCAGGCTCGACACCAAGATTCGGGCGGAAAAAATCATAAAACCGTGTAAGCGCTGACATCAGCAAAGCACTTGCGCCTATCCCGCCGCCCGCTTCTCTTACAACGACCCCAATGCGGTCGTATTCGTTGAAACCTGGAAAAATATCTTCTAATAACGCTTTTTGACCATTCACCTCAAAATCAAAATCTTGATAGCTCATGGTATTGACCGTATGCATTGTTTAACAACCCCTTTTCATTTCATACAATATAAGAACACATAAATGAAATCTTTCTATTTTAGATTGGGAAGGAAATTTGGCTTCATGTATTTAACTTGAGATTATATATTTATTATTTGCCGGATTAAGTTTGTTTTACCATATATATGAAGCGCTTTCTTTTTGAGGTTTGATGATTAAGTGAATGATTTCTTTTATAAAACAACCTTTATTTCCATTGAATTATAATCCTATTCAAAGTTTTCCGACTTTTAAAGAGAGAAGTAACCCGTTTGCACAGCGCTTTCATTTGTGCAAACGGGAACGTCTATAATTTGACTTTTAAGTCTAGTTAAATTATCGCTTATGCAAATGTAGGTTCTGGCAATCTATGTGCTACATAAATCGCTGTACCATCGCTCTCACCATGGAAAGTAACCGTTGTACCAGGGTTGATGATCACAACATCGCCTGCTTCTGCTGTAAAACTGTTTCCTTGGTCATCGCTTAAAACAAATTTCCCAGTAACAACCGTTTTAATTTCTAAGAAATCATATTTAAAATCGAAACCTTTTGTAGCTTCTTGCATTGCGTATAATCCTAATGTTGCTGCATTATCGTTTGCAGTAACTGGAACATCAAGGATTTGACTTTTCACTTCTGGGATACCTAATATTGTATTTAATTCTTTCATGTCATAGCTTCCAACTTTAATTAACTGCAAACCTGGTTTTTGACTTAAGTACGTATAATTATCTTTTGTTTCTGCTCTGCTCATTTTTTCCACTCCAATAATTAGTATTAGTTTTCTACCACGTATTCAACCCTAATTTTCTACCTCTCTTGCTTAATGGCCATAAAGAAAAGCGAGGTAATACCACTAATATAAATATTAGTTTTAACATTGAATTCTTTTTCTAATTTGATTCTAGCATTCTTAAATGACATTTACTCGCTCTAGTTCCTTAAGTTTTGTCGCATATCGAATGCGACAAAATTGGTTCTAACACGAAGATAAAAGATTTTGATAAGTAAACAGCACCTGTATTACTTGCTAACTTGCATGATGATATGCCAAACAACTTATGTCTGAACTTAACGTCATTCTGGAAAACGGATATCATACAAAATGGTTTATGCGCTCCACCAGTTCATCATAACCTTTCATATCTGTGAAAGATCTAAGAGGATAGCAGGCTTTATTTGGTACCGTTTTTTGAACAACGGAAAGGAACTTCTGATGACAAATAATGAGGTCTGCATACTCAGGAATTTCACTAATAGATGCATTTCCGACTTCTATAGTCAGATTTGCTTGTTTGAGCTTCTTTTTTAACATTGCAGCTCCCATTGCACTTGAACCCATTCCTGCTTCGCAAATAAAAAAGATTTTTTCAATCTTATCTATATTGGCAAATGCTGAAATATTTTCTGTCTCTTCTCTTTCCTTATTCAAAGGCGGAAGAATAACTTTGTCCGTCTCTTCTTTTTTGACTGGTTTTTCACTCTTCTCTACACCATAAATTTTTATATCTTCACCGTTTTCCTGTAAAGGAGGAGAATCTGGTACTCGTTTTAAAAGAAGCATACTGCAAAAAAAGGTGGCTATAGCTGAAAATAATATACCCAAAATGATGAATAGCATATCCTCTTTTGGTGCCAGAGCTATAAACAAGAAGATACTGCCCGGCGATGGAATGGCTACAAGACCGACCTCAAACATTTGAAATGTAAATACCCCAACCATACTACCTAATATAAGTGGGAGAATAAGGAGAGGATTCATTAGAACATAAGGGAAATAAACTTCCTGTATCCCACCAAAAAAGTGGATAAAAACAGCTAATTTTGCTCCCTTTCTTTGTTCAGCTTTCATTTTTAACCAACAGGCAAGAAGAACACCTAGCCCAGGACCTGGATTTGCCCCTAACAAGAAAAATATAGATTTACCAAGCTCTTCTGCTTGTTGAATCCCAAGTGATCCTAATACACCGAAATTGATAATATTATTTAAAAACAAGACCTTTGCTGGTTCAATAATTGTTGCCGTTAGTGGAAGCCAACCGGAGTAAATAATAGTTTCCAATAGCTTTGTTAACCACTCCACGACAGTAGAAAATGTTTGTCCAACATAAAAAAAACATATAATCGTGAGTACAGTAGCAATCATCGCAGCTAAGACATTACCAATGAGTAATTCATAACCGGCACCAGGTAGTTTCTTTTTTACAACATGATCAAGCTTTTTTACCACCCAACCTGTCAATGGTCCGATAATCATTGCACCTAAGATGGCAGGCGCAGAGCTTGATAGTATTAATCCATATGTCACAATAGATGCTATAACAGCTCCTCTTTGCCCTCCTATTAATCGACCACCTGTATAGCCTAATAAAATAGGCAAAAGAATGTTATTAATAGGATTCAATAAGAGCAAAATTCTATCATTATACCACCATCCATAAACCCCAAATATTCCTTGAATGATTCCTGCGACTATAATGACAGCAATATTCTGATAAACGATGGCACTCAACAATTGGCCTAGTTTCTTCATTTACCTTGAATCTCCTTTAAGGAACGCGCTGCTTTCCTTTCGTATGCCTTCGATAATACAACCTCCAACGAACTTTTCACGGAATCCGCCGTAGATTCTATTAATACGTTAACAAACGATTCCTCTATTAACATGGAACTAATTTCACTTATCATTTCTATATGCTCTTTTGGAGCCTCCTTAGGTGTCGCCAATAAGAGTACCGTATTAATAGACTGTTCTTCTTCTTCAGCAAAAGGCCACAAAATAGGTTCTTTCATCCGAAAAACGATAACAAGTAAGTTATTTACTCCTTCTGACTTAGCGTGAATCATCGCTAAATGACCTATTACAAACCCGCCTTGCTGCTCACGTTTTTCAAGATCTTTAGAAAATTTCCCAAAATCACTTATTTCTTTAACATCTTTGACCTGATTAAGAATGCTCGGAATAGTAACAGGTGGTCGTATATAAACATCATTATAAACTTTTAGATTGCGCAAAATTTGGATCATCCCTTCTCCATATTTTGCAAGGGACATGACGGAAGGTGATTTTCCATTAATATCTTGTACTGTCTTTTGAATTGGTTGTGATTTATTCACTTTGAAAAGGGCATTTTGAATTCTTGATAGATCCTCTTGTTTGAGAAAAGGGCTTACAATGACGACATTTTTATTTTTCACAAAAGGAAGACTTATCGTCGATATCAAAATATCAACTTCCATCTTTTCCTGCAGACCTCCTTCAAGCTCATTCATCGAGACAACTGCTTCTACTTTAAGATTCGGCATTTCAGTACGTAGTCTTGAAGCAAGGTATGTTGATGTTCCAAGTCCACTAGAACATACAACAATGGCTTTATACTCGCTCTTCAAAGTATCTTTCTTTCGAATAAGCGCAGCTCCAACATGCATCGCCAAATAACCGACCTCATCGTTTGGAATTTGGCTGCCTGTTTTATTTGCTAAAAACTCACATGCTTTCTTACAAGCAGAAAAAATTTCTGGATATCTTTCTTTAATTTTCTCAAGCATCGGGTTATGTATTTGAAGTCCATATTTTAAACGGGTAAAAGCAGGAGCAAAGTGGGAAACTAACCCTTCAAAAAGGAGTTCATCACCCTCAAACGATTCGTCTAAATAGTATTCCACTGCACGAATAAAGCTTTGTGTCAATTCAATCCAAGTAAATTCTTCTCTTTCATAGTTCATCATTTCCTTTCCGTTAGAAAGGCGAGCCCCTGATAGATGTAAAGCAATATAATTCACTTCAATTTTAGGTATCGAAATAGAAAGAACGGTTTCAAGTCGTTCGACAATTTTTTCTGCAAGTGAATAGATTAAACGATCAAATTCATAGTCTTGAGATAAATTCGATACATTCGATGTTTGAATAACCTCTCCACTTTTTATTCTCTCGACTGCAAGCATTAGATGAACAATTAGATTTACATAGTTCCGGTCCGTTAATTCGATATCTATTTGCTCTTTTAAGACTTGGTGTACAACACGTTCAACATCCAAGATGTTGTGAATTTGAACAAACTTTAGTAAACGATTTCGAATCATCATGCCTAACTGATTTTGTACTTCTCCTTCTTCCGTTTCCGTCTTTTTATGGAAAAGTTCAAGCCATTCCTCAAACATTATATCTTTGTGAAGCAACCTGGATAACATCGTTCTCCGCTGCTTTTCCTGCCCATCGATATATACGCCAATTCCCGGTGTTCGAATGAGTGTAATCCCTCCCTTTTCAAGCCAAATACTCACCTTGTCCAAATCAGAGCTAACGGTCCCTTCCGTAATCCCGTACTTTTTACTAAACACAAATTGCTTAATCGGCTCTTTAGAAAGCAATAAATCATAAGTAATGCCATCCTGCCGTTCTTCTGGAGAGTAAGCGGATAACGTTTTGGCCTGCTCTATATGTTCTTTTAACTTTTTCTTCCCTTCCTCTGTTCCTTTCAATTCAAAACCATCTCTAATGTGTTTCCCTATTTTTAATTCATAGGCATCTAAGATAGATTTGAGCGCTTTTATTTCCCTTTGAATCGTTCTTGTACTTAATTTAAACATTTCAGATAGCTCTTTATAAGAAACAGGTTTGTTCGCTATTAGCAGTGTTCTTAGCAGCTCTTTTTGGCGGGAATCTAAAACAGGAAATTGTTGGTTCATTTTATTTGCCTCCTTCCAAGTTAATCTTTACATTTATAACCTTCTAAACGATAAAATAGGACTTCCCCTAATAATGTTTCATTGAAGCTTCGCTTTCACTTTTTCACTTACATTACTAGGAACCCACGTTGTCCATACCTCTTCATATTCTTTTAAGAACCATACAGCCGCCTCATGTGTAGTTGTATCATGTTTCTTCATGTAAGCTAAAAAGTCAGTCGTAATGGCACTGCTTATAGAGTAGTTGCTTAGAAACGCAAAAACTTCTGGTACTTGTTCTCGTAGCTTACTGTGAACGGCAATCGTTAATCTTTGTGAAGGGAACTCCGTACGGTACCCATTTAACCAATCTTTTTCATTGTATGGCGCATCTTTCAGTTCGGTAATATCATACAATCCGGCAGTCCATGTCGGTGTCCATATGTAGCCTACCCATGGCTCACCCTTCTCATATGCATTAATAAATGATTTATTTAATGCTGTATGAGTAACTGCTTCAGAATAATTGAATGTTTTGTATAACCCATAGTTTTTCATTTTTGCTCGAAAAACTTTATTAGCATTCCATGCTGGATTCGCCCCGTAAATACGTCCTTTATTTGGATCATCAGGATCTTCGAAAATTTCCCAATATTTAGGTAAATCATGAATCGATTTCAAATCAGGAGCCATCGGTTCAATACCACGCTCTAGATCCCCTTCAATAACATAGGTTGGAACATAAAGGCCTTGCCGCGTACTTTCTGAGTTTACAGATGCTTCTATAATATCACCTTTTTCAATGGCCGATTTATATTCTACCGGGTAGCTTCCCGCCCATACCTCCATAAAAACATCCATGCTTCCTGTACTTATCGCGTAAAGTGAAGCTGTTTCAGATCCCGGGATTAATTCTGTTTTATAACCATATCCGTCTTCAATAATAATTCTTGCGATCTCGTTGTGTACACTAATACTATCCCAGCCCGCATCAGCAAACTTAATTGTTCCGATAGCTCTAGTAGGTACTATAGAGCCACTAGAATTGCTACAACCTATCAAGACAAACGATGAAATAAGAGTCATTGCGAAAATCAAGCTAAAGCTCCTTTTCATTGAAATCCCCCTCTGCCTTCATTCTTTTATTTTATGATAGCGCTCTCATTCAACACAAATCATGGAGATAAAGTGCTGTCCTTACACAGAAGCTTTTTGATTTGTGGCTTAAGAGATGCCTCAATATCCTATTAGCTTACTATGTATAGTAACTCAGATATCCCGGAGCAGGTAGTACAAAATAGATAAATAAACATAATATAACGACAGAGAAGCAATTGTGAAGAGGCAGCAATAACAAAACACAATGGCATTTATTTATATAACGAAAAAAAGAATGTGAATAGTATGAAAGACTTTAATACACATTCCGTCGTATAATTTAAAGATGACTGGGACTATATAAAATGTTACATTCGTTTCTAAAAAAATTAGGCAGCCTGAGCCCATATGAATATCGGACACAAACTGCCTAAAATAGCTCTTTATATTTTATTTATTTCATAAATGCTGGAAGAGCAGCAGCATGTTTCGAGTAGATTGCTTCTCCATCACTTTCACCATCAAAAACAACTGGGAAATCTGGTGAGAAGAGGATCACATCTCCTGCTTCTGCTTCATATCTGTTGCCTTCTTTGTCACGGATAACAAATTTACCTTTTGTGACAACTTTATATTCTACAACGTCATACAAGAAATCAAATGATTCCCCTGGTGACATTGAGAAGAAGCCAATTGTAAGCGGGTTTGACGTTTCTGTTACCGGTACGTCAACGATTTTGCTGTTTACTCCTGGTTGACCAAGGATTGTACCTACATCTAGCTTTGGAAACGTTTTGTCTAAATCTGCTGCTTTAAAGATTTGAATTCCTGGTGTTTGGCTCAATACTTTAGTCATGTTTGACACTCCTATTTGTTTAAGTTTTTTATTTACTTTCTATGAGTCGTACTATGTTTCTGAAAACATGCTATTTCTTATCAAGAAAAATAAGGATACCTATTCTTTGAAACTTTCTATAAAAGTCTAGTGATTAAAATTCAACTGGATTTTAACCATCCTAATTCTTCAGATATGACCCCTGCAGCTTTCTTCACTTCACTCATCATATATTTAGCTTGATGATCTGTGAAATTTGTTTCCGAACAAACGATACTAATGGAAGCAACTACTTTACCTTCCCATGAAAAAATAGGGGCGGCTATACTGCCAGTCCCTTTGATCGTTTCTCCAACGGAGCTGGCAATCTTCCACTTCGCAATAAGTTTTAATTCGTTTTCCAATTTACTCACATCACTTATTTCGCCCTGCTCGATAAGTGTTTGTATAATATGCTGTTTTGTATCTCTACTTAAATGAGACAAAATAGCTTTATTAGATGCACCAACACACAATGGGGTTCTCATCCCAATCACATCAGTCTCTTTTGAAAGCAAATCCTTATTAAGACAGTCAACAAGCACTCCTTCAGTACCTTCAGGAACAGTTAAGTACACGGATTCTCCAGTTTTCTTCACCAGCTTTTCCATAATCGGAAGTGCACTATTTCGAACTGATAAATTATCCCGTATCGAGAGACCTAATTGCATCAAAGTTAAACCTAAGCGAAACTTTTTGGTTTCATTATTCTTAAATACAAAACCGTATTCAGCAAGACTTGAAAGCAGTCTATGCACCGTTTGAATAGGGATATCAAGATGGCGGCTTACTTCAGTCGCACTCCACTCCTCTTTATCCTCAGTTGGTACAATGGTAGTGAGTAACGCAACAGACTTCCGAATAACCTCCGACATACCATTTCTCCTTGATCTAAGATATTGATAAGTTTTGTCTTGATAATAAAAAGAATACTTTCAAAATGAGTGACTGATATTACCTCATATAATGTGTGTTTGACTATATATTCAACTTTTACACATTACTCAAAAGGATGTTGGTACATTAATAACTTTCTTTCATACTACTCTAGATTCGCGTGACGTCCGTACATTTTGTCTGAATCCATTCCTTTTTTCTCCATGAAACGAAGAATGATGGAATCATAAAATAACAAGAGGCTTTGCTCAAACAATGAGCCCATTGGCTGAATCGTTTTGTTTCCTGTATCTGCACCAGATTTCGCCTGACCAGGGATTTCAATCACGATATCAGCTAAGTTGCCAATTGTTGAGTTCGGGAAAATTGTCACGGCAGCAACTGTCGCGCCAATGCTTTTTGCTTTTTCCGCCATCGCTACAAGGCTTTTCGTTTCACCAGATCCAGAGCCGATGATAAAAATATCACCTTCCTCTAAATTCGGTGTCACTGTTTCTCCAACGATATACGGATCAAGACCCATGTGCATCATACGCATAACAAAGCATCTCGCCATGAAGCCTGAACGGCCGGCTCCTGCGACGAACACTTTTTTAGAGTTTAAAATGCCATTGACCAGCTGTTCCGCACTCTCATCACTAATAAGGCCCGCTGTCTTTTGAAGCTCCTGCAAAACGATTTGAGTATATTCCGTCGTTTGCATAGGATTAAACCGTTGCTTTGATTAGTTGTTGCATTTCTGCCGCAACTGCTTTTTTGTCGTCTGCGCCTGTGATGCCGCCGCCTACGATAACAAGATCCGGTTGTGCTGCAATAACACCCGGAAGCGTTTCCAATTTAATACCGCCTGCTACTGCTGTTTTCGCATTTTTCACGACACTTTTGATTGTGTTAAGTTGTTCAAATGGTGTTTCACCTGCAGCTTGAAGATCGTAACCTGTATGTACACAGATGTAATCTACGCCAAGTGCATCTACTTCTTGTGCACGTTTTGCAAGGTCTTTAATGTTGATCA
>NZ_KB889754.1:10093-18386 GCF_000372765.1 Bacillus sp. 37MA | reverse complement strand
TGTTTTTTCGCTTCTTCTACAGCACCTTTGATTGTTGCATCATCAGTTGCGCCAAGAATCGTTACGATACCTGCGCCTGCTTGAGAGGCTACCATTACTTCATAACCGCCTGCATCCATTACTTTCAAGTCCGCAAGAACTGTTAAGTTAGGGAATGCTTCTTTCATTTCTTTTACAGCGCGAAGGCCTTCGTTAATAATAACCGGTGTGCCGATTTCAACGACATCAACGAATTGTTCTACTTCTTTAACGACTGCGATACCTTCTGGAATGTTGACTAGATCAAGTGCTAATTGTAATTTCATGGATATGTCACTCCTTCTAATTGTTTGTTAATTTGATTAGATTGATTAGATTGGTACTACAGTCATTATATATCCTAATTTTCAGAAAATAAAGTACGCACTTTACTATCATATAGTGTCGAAAAATATACTATTAGAATATGGAATTAGTCCATTTTTAAAAAAATTCAAGACTTATTGTCAACCTGATATTTACCTTAGATATATCAAGGAGGATTCTAAAGTGTAAAATATTGTGCTTTCTCCCGACAACATCATTCATCATAACGGCTACATAATCCAGATGAAAGATGTATCTAATTGTTATTTAGGATCATATTTTGAAACGCCTTCAGTTTTTGGTGTTTAACAGAGCCGTTCTTTCTGTTTTTTGCTCCAAAATACTTTCTGTATATTCTTTCCCCCATATATACATGGACTCGAGGATGGGAATGAGCGTATGTCCTCGTTCAGTAAGTGAGTATTCGACCTTGGGCGGAACGACAGGATACACTTCTCGATAAACAATGAGATCTTCTTCTAACTCGCGAAGCTGACTCACAAGCATTCTTTGCGTGATGGCGGGTATGAGAGATTTCAATTCACCGAATCTCTTTGTCCCTTCTTTTCCCAAGTGCCATATAATTAACATCTTCCATTTTCCACCGATAATAGACAGTGTCAATTCTTTTTCACAATTAAACGACTTTTCACGAATATGGCTCATTCGTTATTCCTCCCTATTAAGCATATAGCATACGTAACAGTATGATTTTTACACTATATATAAAAAAGTGCGTACTTACAAATAAAATATCCATACTGTCAGTGAAACCTATGTTTCATCAAACAAAAGATGTTCGACCACCTGTGCAGACGGTAGTTGATGAGAATAGTCAGCCAGCGCACAAATCTATACAGCTGCTTTGCTGTCGCTTAAAACGGTGAACATCATTTACTATATTCTAACTGACATACACAAAAACCCTGTCTTAATAAAAGTACAGGGTGTTAAGGTTGGAATATGGGTGAAATCAAGTTTGGCTAGCTCTCTTTAAAGGAAACGTTTTCATTTTTACAGTCCAAACAAGTTCCATGAATCTCAAATAAATGTTGGGTTACATTGAATCGTGATTTTTTCTCAACATACTGCTCTACTGCTTCTAACTTAGGATAGTGAAAATCATGTAACTGTCCGCACGAATCACATACTACATGGTAATGAAAAGCGGTCGCCCATTCATAACGACTTGATGCTTGTCCATAAGTAAGTTCATTAATAATTCCGTACTTTTTTAAACATTTCAAGTTATTGTACACAGTAGTATGTGGAAGATTCGGAAACTTATCTTTTATTGAATTAAATATTTGATCTGCTGTTGGATGGGATTTAGTATTCGCTAAATACTCCATAATCGCTTTTCTTTGGGGCGTCATTCTTGACCCGTTTTTTTTTAAAAGCTTAAGACCTTCCTTTATACGATGTTGAGTCATTTTCAACACCTCATTACGCTTATTTTAAATTAATTATGATAGAGTAGAAAAGATCATCATAATGATGATCTTTTCGTTGTTTTATTGAATTTTATTAACTACTGTATTTCATAAAATCAAATTTAAGATTGAACTGGGACTTGCAGATTAAGAGCTTTTGCAATACGCTCTCCATACTCTGGATCTGCTTTATAGAAATGACTGATTTGGCGAAGTTTAATTTCATCGCTTTCAACTGGAGCCATTGCCCCTGCAATAGTCGCAACTAAACGAGCGCGTTCCTCTTCACTCATAAGACGATATAGATCACCGGCTTGTGTGTAGTGGTCGTCATGACTGTACGCATGCGTACCAGCCTCACCAGACACTTCAAATGGCGTTACATTGTCTGCAGGTGATTCTGTTGCACCACCAAGGCTATTTGGTTCGTAATAGACGGAAGAACTGCCGCCATTTTTATCAAAGCGCATTTGCCCGTCACGTTGGTTATTATTCACTTCATTAACTGGTCGGTTAATTGGAAGCGCTTGATGGTTTGCACCAACACGATAACGATGTGCATCATTATAAGCAAATAAACGACCTTGCAGCATTTTATCCGGAGATGCTTCAACACCCGGTACGAATGAGCCTGGTGAGAATGTTGCTTGTTCCACTTCTGCAAAATAGTTTTCAGGATTACGATCAAGCACCATCCGGCCTAATTCGATTAATGGATAATCTTTTTGCGACCAAACTTTTGTCACATCAAACGGATCCCATTTGTATGTGTTCGCATCTTCAAGTGGCATAATTTGAACAGATAGTTTCCACGCAGGGAAGTTACCGCTCTCAATGGCATGGAACAACTCTTCTGTATGATAATCTGGATTTTCACCTGCAAGTTGTGCAGCTACATTGGCATCCATGTTTTGTACGCCTTGCTCTGTTTTAAAGTGATATTTCACCCAAACACCTTCGCCTTTTTCATTTACCCACTTAAATGTATGGCTTCCGTAGCCATTCATCGTACGTAATGATGCTGGAATACCACGGTCAGACATTAAAGTCGTTATTTGATGTAAAGACTCAGGAGATAATGACCAGAAATCCCATACAGCATTTGGATTTTTCAAATGAGTTTGTGGATGACGTTTTTGTGTATGAATGAAATCAGGGAATTTAATCGCATCACGAATAAAGAATACAGGTGTGTTGTTCCCAACAATATCGTAATTCCCTTCTTCTGTATAAAACTTCACAGCAAAACCACGCGGGTCACGTACTGTATCTGAAGATCCTAGCTCACCAGCTACTGTTGAGAAACGAATAAACATAGGTGTACGTTTTCCGACTTCTGATAAAAAGTTCGCTTTTGTGTATTGAGAAAGATCGTTTGTTACTTCAAAATAACCGTGTGCACCCGCACCTTTCGCATGTACAACGCGTTCAGGAACACGTTCTCTATTGAAATGCGCCAATTTTTCTAAAAGATGTACATCTTGAATCAAAGTAGGTCCACGCGAACCGGCTGTGATAGAATTTTGATTGTCGCCAACTGGAGCACCCCAATTGGTTGTCAGTTTGTTATTATTCGTACTCAATTAGATTCACCTCATCGCAGAATTATCGTAATTTTTAGACTACCTTTAATATTAACAGTTATCATAAAAAAATCAATAGTATTTAATATTAAATAATATTGATTCTTTATATAGATTAGTTATATAGATATATTCTCTTTACTCATTTCTTCTGGTGCATCTGCGTTGATACGATGTAGTAATAACCAATCGCTACAGGATAAAATGGTGCTTTATAAGGGCGTGCAAGATTAGGTTCTTTTTTACGCAGCATTTCGTGTTAGAACCAGTTTTGTCGCATTCGATATGCGACAAAACTTAAGGAACTAGAGCGAGTAAATGTCATTTAAGAATGCTAGAATCAAAAACGAGTGAAATATTCATCATATTGTAAGAAACCAATGCCCAAATGTAGCTATTAATAATCGTCATCATAAAAAAATCAATAGTATTTAAAATTAAATACTATTGATTCTTTATATAGACTAGTTATACAGATATATTCTGTTTTTCGATTTCTTCTTGTGACATATTCGCAAATTGTTCTTCTGGTGCATCTGCGTTGATACGATGTCTCGCCCAGACAAAGTAATAAGCAATCGCTACAGCAAAAATAGCTATATTGATAAAGAAGAACGTAATATTACCGAAAATGGTTGAAAGCAAAGCTAGTGAGCTCAGAATAATACATACGATAGGTGCTACAGGATAAAATGGTGCTTTATAAGGGCGTGCAAGATTAGGCTCTTTTTTACGTAGCATAATGAGTGAAATATTCATCATAATGTAAGAAACCAATGCCCCAAATGTAGCTATTAAAATTAATTTATTTGGATCAAACATCAGAACAAAGACGAAACCGATTGCTCCTGGAACAACAACCGCCATATAAGGTGTACGGCGCGTTTTATGCAAGCGCGATAAGAAACTAGGTAAATAACCTGATCTTGACAAAGAGAAGACTTGGCGAGAATAAGCTAAGATTGCACCTGCCAAACTTGAAAGCATCCCGAACAACCCAACGATAGCCAGTCCATCAACTAACCATAAATTTTCACTAATACCGTGAGAAATGGCATAGGAGAGTGGATTTTCTACTGTAGACGTACCTGCAGCTCCTCCAAGACCGACAGTGACTGTTACAACAAGGAAAGCGAGAATGATAAGAGTAATAATGGCAGCCATAATCCCTCTAGGTAAATCCTTAACCGGATTACGACATTCTTCTGCTAACATCGGTAACATTTCCATACAAATATATAGCCACATTGCGTAAGGAAGAGCTGCCCAAATACCTGCAATTCCTCCTGGAATAAGTTCTCCACCAAACAATTTTTCAGTCTGAACATGAGGGACTCCATAAATGGCAAAAACAATTAACATAGCAACCGCAATTGTAACAAGGATCATTTCAACTGTTGCAAATTCTTTAACACCTAAAATATGAAGAGCAAAGAAAAAGACATAGAGCACAGCTGCAGCGACAATAGGATTGATTGCTGGTATAAGGAAATTAACATAGAAACCTGCACCTGACGTGAAAACAGCTGTTCCTACCGCGAATTCCAGCGCAACCCCAACACCTGTAATGTAGCCTCCTAATGGACCCATGGCTCTTCTTGCAAAAGCGTAACCTCCACCTGCATGAGGCATGATCGTTGCTAATTCTGCAAGTGAGAAACATAATGTCATATACAAAACACCAATGATAGCAGTTGCGATTAACATTCCTACAAAGCCTGATTCACCAAGCCCATAATTCCATCCGAAATAAGAACCTGAAATAACGATCCCTACTCCTAATCCCCATAAATGAATTGGCGTCAATACTTTTTTCAACTCTGTATTTTCTGTGCTCATTTACAAACCCCTTTTCCGCTCAATTTTTAAAGCAACCGCTTAAAATCTTCAACCCTTATTCTATGAATTAGAGATTCTTAATTATGGAACCAAGAATCTCTATAAACACTCTATTTATTTATATCTCTATCTCGTACAGAAACTTTTTGCTTTTTAACAATGTAGAAATCCGCGACGACATTTCACCGATTACAGACATCACGTATGCAATGAGCACAATGAAAACCTGCTATTAAGGATTAAAAACAGCTATTTGACTGGTAACAATGATAACTCCAATTGCTATAGCAACAGCCACATACGGCAAAATACCTGCTTTCTTTTTATAGTGCGTCTTATCTAAATCATCGGAATCAGCATTTCCTGGGAATACCCCTTTGTCGGTGACATAATGTCTGTAAAGAAACACAGGAATAATGAATAAAGAAACGACTAAACCGGATACAAGCGTGCCTGGTCCCCAGACGATAGCACCAAGTCCTAGGAAGGCAACATTTACAAAAGCTAATACTGCATTTATTCCTATAAGCCAGTTTGGCACTTTAAATGGGCGTGGCCAGTTTGGACGGTCCATCCGGTGGATCCATCCAGAACTTAAATTGAAAAAGTTCAATATGATATAATTTACATTTGAAATAGCAAGGATAAATGTGTAGTCAGACAAAGAAAGCAAGACGATATTGAAGACTAAGTTCGTCCACATTGCTCCACTAGGCGCTCCGTTTTTATTAACACTAGACATGAACTTTGGTAGCCATCCATCCACAGATCCTTGATATAAAGTACGGGATGAACCACCCATAGAAGTCATGATAGACAATATCGTAGACAGGATAAGCAATAGGACAATAATCGTTCCTACTACAACACCACCGCCTACCATTTGAGCCATCGCCGTACCGACTCCCATTCCACTTGCAATATCAGGATCAAGTAATCCTGCAAGTCCTAAAGCATTTTGAAAAGAGAATGGAACAATAGTGAAAACGGCTAAACATAATAAACCTGAAAACATAATTGCTTTAACTGTGTCTTTCTTAGGATCTTTAAACTCACTCGTATAACAAATTGATGTTTCAAAAGCATAAGTAGACCAAGCAGCTAAAAACAAGCCCCCAAATAATAATGTCCACCCTGCTTCATCCCAAGAAATGCCAGTCGGAAGGCTAGGAATGATATTTTCCACATTAATACCTTGAGTAAATAACGGTACGAGCCCAACGATAAGTAAAGGTATAAGAGCGACTACTGCAATAATTCTTTGGATACGTGCAGCATTTACAGCACCTAAGTTTTGGATCGCATAAACGATAAAAAGGAAAGCAAGAGCTAAAACAAAAGCAAAATCAAAACGAATAGTCAGATCTGGACGGATAAAACCTAAATCCAGCAGTGTAAATCCCCAAGTAGTGATGGCAGCATTTGGGAAAAATGTCGTTAAAACGAAGCCTGAAGCTAATTTTGTTCCTAATGCTAATACCGGTGTCCAAGCAATCCAGTTACTCCAAATGGAGATGGCAGATAATACTTTCGAATATTTCACCCACGCCATCGCGCCATATACGGATGCTCCACCAGATTTGTTCGGATACATACCTGCAATTTCGGCAAATAGGAAAGCCTGAGTTAACCCAATCAGAATCGATACTGTCCAAACTAACCAAGAAAGATTTCCTACTGTAGCCGCAATAGCTCCAATTGAAAATAATACTAAGGCTGGCACACCGCTAGCGAGCCAAAACGCATCCTTCCACGTCATTTCCTTTTTTAATACTGCTGGTGAGTCTGTACTTTCTAGTACATCTCCTTCTTTTTGTGCGGCCATAAATTTCCCTCCTAAATCAGTGATGGTGTTCGTGTTGATCTTGTTCGTGTTGATCTGTTTGGTCTTGATGAGATTCAATTGTATCCGCTTCCATGTTAGAAAAAGCAAAAATTAAAATAGCTGAAATAATGGTTGTAATAATCCATGGATAAGTTCGAGGTTTAAATGTCAAATTTTCTTTATCTTTCTTCAATTCCGCATTCATCATTGTCACAATGAACAAAATACTTACAATAAAGAGAATATCCATATAAATGAGCATCGCTGTATAATTGCCTAGTGGTAACATATCCCCAAGCATTGCGCCCATCATCCCACCCATTATTCCCCCAGCCATTCCTTCTCCAATGGCTAATAGGTTAATAGGCTTTCCGGCTAAATATCCGACAATCAGACTGAATGTCATGGCAATCATAGTAGAGTGAGCTAAATCACTTGTATAGAAAATTCCGACAATTATGCCGATAGTTAGGCTGCTTCCCATACACAATACCATGACGATCATCATGCCTGTCATGTTCTTTAAATTATTTCGAATTTGATGTATTTTTAGTAAACAAACACTCGTATAGAGCAAGACTAATAGAGTGCTAATAACCAGTAACATGCTTGTTCACTTCCCGTATAGTAACATGTCTGTTCATTTTCTGTATAGTAACATGTTTTTCCTGTATATAAGAAGGTGAAAAGGGAATTGTAATCAATTCCCTTTTCAAACAACTTTTTTTAGTTATTAATGGCAGCTAGCGCCTTTGATTGCTGCTGGACGTGGAAGATCCAACGCTGGATTTCCATCATAGAAACCATGCGGTTTCAACATGAATCCGATGTAATGAGTTGGCATTACTGGCCAGTCTTCAGGACGTACAACGTGATGAACAGCCATATTATACCAAACAACAATATCTTCATTTTCAATGTTGCGGTTCTCTTTTACCCAATTATTAAGCGTGCTTCCGTTCCATTCCCCTTGGTTCGGGTATTTACCAGAAGCATACATTTGATCACGATCAAATTTTGTAACGTGTAAATGATTTTTAATAAATCCTGCACGTTTCACGATACTTGATTCATCATGTAAGAAAATTCTTGCATTTTCACCAGGTACAAGTTCAAAACCTACTGGCTCACCTACAAAGTTTTTCTTGTTAGGGTTAATGATCTTCCATGCTCTTGCTGTTTCTTGATTCATGTTACGTTGCGCTTCTAGTTCCGTTTGGAATGTTGTTACTTCCGGATAGAAAGCATTTAATTGTTTATTAGTTGCA
>NZ_KB889754.1:0-9993 GCF_000372765.1 Bacillus sp. 37MA | reverse complement strand
GCATCAAACGCACATTGCCAGTCATGAGCCGGATCTGTATCTCCGTAAGGAACAACCATTTCAGATAAAGCCGCACGGTATAGGATTGGGCGTTTTACCCCTTTATCATGATAATCTACTGTATTAAGAACAAGACCTTCGCGTGCTGTGTAACCAATTCGAATATCCCATTTTTGCCATTTAATGTTATGTCCGTTAATTTCATAGCTAGGGCCTTCTGGTTGTGTGATTTCTAATGGTTTTAAATCTGTCCGTACTTGGATAGCGTCAGATTGCTCAGGTTTATATGGTGCAGCTGTTGGCGCAATCGGTCTTACTCCGTGATCCTCAATGCGTACAATTTCCATTGTGCTTAAATCAACGACAGGTAGTAGACCTGAAAGAGGATATGCATACGCATTATCGCCTTCAAATTTTCTAACGAAGCAAAGTGCCTTTGCAAGACGTTTTCCTTCATCTTCTTGAATACCGAAGTTACCAACAGACCAAGGATCAACCATAACTAGGCTTGGATCTGTAATGCCACGTTTTGCAAGCGCTTTATGGAAGTCAGGATGGTTTTTCACTGTTGCTTCAAGTTCAGAATATTCTTCAAAAAGGAATGAAGGTTGAACGCCTGGAACATGTGTCCATGAAACAACTTTTTCATCAGTAAGAGAGATAACACCTTCATACGTTTGGCTATCTGACGTATCTAAAACGATCATGAAAGCTTCACGTACAACTGCATCTCCTTCTTTGAAATTTAATACAACTGATTTTTCAGGCTCATACAAACCAACTTGCTCAAAACGAGCTGCATCTGTTAGTCCTTGTTCTTTTCTTGCAATTGCAACCGCTTTCGTAATTTCATCTGCTGTAAGCGGCTCTAATGGATGACCCACTTGCTTCAATGTTTCTTGAGTGCTCATGTAATATCCTCCCTTTTATCTATTTGTAGCTCCTAATGCACATAACTAATTTAGTAATCCCCAATGAATCGTTAATCTCCAGCCCCTATTTAAAACTACCCTTTGTTGACTGATTTAGCAAGGAACCGTTGATTTAACTAAATATTATCTGAGTCTTTATTTCATTAATTGTAAAAAACGGAACAATTCTGACTTTTAAAGTAATTTTAACGTTCAATTCATTGGCACCACCGATAGTTTGCTATTTTCTAACCTAGCCATTCTTGTATTGGTTTGATCTTTGCAAAAACATTCCGGTCCAGCAGGAGAACAATACTTATCAATAGTCCTACTAGTGGCTTGAACATGTCCATAATGATTATGATGATAAAGATCGTTTTTCTAAATAATAGATTTATTACAACCTTTGCCTTTCATGACCTCGTTCACTTTATCAACGGCTCCTTCGAATTGATATATGTCGCCGCCAAATCCTAATTGAAATTGCTTTGCTTGCTTCATAGATTCAAAAATAAGCACTTGTGGCTGGCAGTGATTAAGTTGTAGATCTGAATTAAATAAGAAAGTCGCGATCTTGGCACTGATCGTTGTCTCTTTTAAAAAGTCATAACAAATGATTTGGGAAACCTTTTGTTCTATATCTTGATACCGAAGCAGCGCACAATGAGCACAACAAGTATGTTCGACTCGATTGTTCGATTTAATAAGCTGTACGGAAAATCTCGTGTTTGAAGGCTTATTGCAATACGAACAATTTTTAGATACAACAGTGTTTTCTGGAGTATACGTCACGCCATTTGATGTTTTTAACACTTTTTGTTCTTCAATTAATGGCTTCAAGTCGCGATAAACCGTCATAACAGACACATCTAATCGTTTACTTATCTCCGAAATTCGTAACGTCTCTTCTTCCTCTAACCATGTTAATATTTGTTGCTTTCGTTCTAAGGGCAACATTTTATTCCTCCGTTCTTATTTTCAAAAATAATGGATATTCATTTTGAATGATCTTCGATTATCTATATAAACCGAATAAATTGAAGGTTTATTATTCTATATGTAGAATAGCTAAATCTACTTATAAGGCATTGTAAAAAACGGAAAGAAATGTTGAACTGTAACATTTCCACATGAATCAATTATATTATTCATTCTCGTACTTGAATTAGCAAGCCTATTCGATCGCCCTTTCAATGGTATACAATGCATTTCAAACAACTTCTCAATCTATATTCTTCACATAAGTTAAACGCTTAGTGTGCATACTCATTTTGTTTTTGTCCTTGCACTAGATAATCAAAAATCATCAGTCTTTTGTATATTCTAAAACGGAGTGATGTCTGTAGTAATAGAAACAGCTTGTAAATATTGATTTACTTTCTTAGAAATGGAAGAGATAAATGTAGTTGTATAGAGGATGTTATGAAGATTTAGATCTCAGCACCAATCCATAAAATATTAGATAAGCTGCATAACTACTAAGAATTCCATCTAATCATCACAAACATAAACGGGGCCGTCCCTAGTCAGTGAATATTGACTAGAGACAGCCCCGTTTTTACATACCAAAAAAGCTATATTCATTAGAGTATTGGCAATGAAACCAATATATATATAAAGCCATATTTGCAATGTTTGTTTGTCGTATTGCACCGTCTTTATTTATCGAGACAGAAAAATGAAATAACCAAAAACGTTATATTTACTTTTACAAACTATGTATCCTCTTTAAAAGTATCCTTTTTTCTTCTTCCATTTCCTCGTCTGAACGCTCGCTGTTCTTTAGCTCCTCAATCTGAAGGATTTCATATAATTCATTTTTAATGTCTTCAAATTTTTGATTGGCTTGTTCTTGATCTATTGTCATCCACGTTTTTATCTCTTCGATAGATTTCCTTTTCACTAGCCAATCAGGTAAGTGTTCTTTTGATTGTCTGAATTCAGAAACTAGATGAGCTACAATATCCCCGTTTTCTGATGTTATCTCATTGGCACCAGGCGTGTTTAAAACTTTTATGATGTAGCCAACTGGATTTTCTATGTCTCTTCTATACTGCATTTTCTCTAACAGATCAATCACAGTATCCTGTCCATGTTTCTCCCAAGAATTAATCATTTCATCTGTTAGTTGTATTCCTACGTTTAATCCGAGCTTTTTTACAGTCTCAGAAAAAGAATTAGGTAACTTAAATTCTTCTAAATTTTCATGAAATAAATCCAATTGCTTGGACTTATGGTTCCTTGTAGAAAATATAAGGAATTTGATTTTCTCAACTTTACGTCCTTTTTTCACTTCTTCAATTTCAAAGGAAATATCCGTTTTCATCTTTAATTCTTTCTGCGCTGGTACTAGTACCCGTTGTTTAAAATTTCCGTAGGCAGGATATATCTCTTCAGCTCCAAGCATTTTCCGTAAACTCGTTAGCTGGAATGTTCTTTCTTGTAACTTTTCATATTGTTTTAAGAGTTCATATATCCGAATCGAATAAGAACTTTTCAATTTTATGATATTTTCAAGCTTATAGCTCGTAAATTCCTTTTTTAATTCTAATAAATACGGACGCAAAAAGGGATCGAACCTTATATCTATTGCTCCTTCAGTCTCATTATAAGCAACATAGCTTAACCAAGAAACTTGAATGACTTTCCTATCAATTCGTACTTCAAATACTTTTTGCATTAATTCTTTCGTAATCTGTCTTAATTCTGTGTATTTAGGTGTTCCTTTTAATCCTAACAGATTAGTAAATTCTTTGATAGGCAAGGTATAGGTTTTAAAATCCGAATCGGCAGGACTGATATTACTGGCCAAACATAAGATGATTTTTTGTTCCACGACACCAAGTTTATAATTCGCTTCAATAAGCAAATTAGATTTTGTCACAAGATTATTAGGATGCGGTTCAATAACTTCTGTTGCAGTAGTAAGCAACAAAGATCCTCTCCTTTCACTGGATCTAATTATGACAAAACTTTAACTATAACAAAAGAGTTTTTTGTTATAGTTAAAGTTTTTTATGATTTCCCTAAGAACCAAATTTGTTATACTTGGCACCATTTTTGTTATCTTCAAACCAAATTTGTTATAGTTAAAACCATTTTTGTTATAGTTATAGCACCATTTTTGTTATGGCTAGCACCATTTTTGTTATGGCTAGCACCATTTTTGTTATGGCTAGCACCATTTTTGTTATACTTAAGATCGATGAACCCTTGGTACTACTGACTTTTCAGCCTCCGAAAACAAGATAAAACAAGATAAAACAAGATAAAACAAGTTATTGTAAAACACACAAAAGAGACGTGTGAAGAACAAATTAAAAATTATTTCACTTTCTTATAACAAACCACTTCAATCTAACGCCTACTTGCTGATAAAACTTCGATATATAAAAGATCGCATCCTAAATCATCAAGACATTTTAACAATTCTTTTGGATAACCCATACAAATTTCGCATTTATCCAAATAAAGAAAAAGAAATTTTAATTATAAAAACGATTTGTTGTTCTCCATTCATGGCTAATCATTTTCTTACCAAGTGGAATAACACCTATAAGAATACAAGTAAGGGGTGAATCATACCATTTGTGTTCTGCTCACTTAGCACAAGTGAGAAACCTAACTAATTCAAATTCATGATTCTTCAAGAAACAAAATCAATTTACTAAAACTTGATTTTGTTAAATTCATAAAAAGTCGTGAAACACTGAACGCCACTGTTAGACGCAATCCGATTAGTAGAAGACATTTGATGTCCGTTCTCGTTGAGACAGAAGTGAGAGAACTCCCTCAAACAAATTTTTCTCATCGTATAGATATTTGCTTGAAAGACTTCGCTATTTTTTCTAACAGGACGATACACCAAAACCCAAAATACTTGCGTTAGAGGAAAAGCAAATCTATAGACAATAAGTTTGCAATACAAATAGCTATACAGTAAACTGTATTTACAGTTTTACATTTAAAAGGAGGGATCGCATGGCTATATTAATTTCTTTCGGATTGCAAAAAGGCGGCGTTGGTAAAACGACTACAACAGCTATTACAGCGTTTATTTTATCTAAGACAAAGAGAGTTCTTGCTGTTGATCTTGATGGTCAAGGAAACTTAACAAGAATGCTCACAGGTAAAAGGAAGAGTAGTTTTGAAAAAACAATTTATGATGTATTAAAAGCTGTAAATACAGATAACTGTATTACTGTAGTTACAGATACTCTCCATGTAATAGCAGCGAACGATGATGCTTCAAAGATACCTGGCCTCGTGGCTTCATCCAAAGAAAAGCAGCGTCTCCATTTGCTCAAACTGTCTCTTGAGAGCATTCAAAATGAATATGATTATATTTTGATTGATCTCCCACCGGCCTTAGCTGAACAAACTCTTTTGGGGCTTACGGCAAGCGATTACACTGTCACAATGCTCCAAACCGATCCATTTGCATTTCACGCTCTAGATGATTATTTAGAAACATGTCAGCTTGTGAAAGAAGCGTATAATCCAAAATTGAAATTAGCCGGAATTTTATCTGTTTTATTAAACTCACGTGCTTCTTTGGATCAATCTATTTTAAGAAAAGTCCGTGATGATTATGAAGAACTTGTTTTTAGCAGCGTTGTGAAAAGGCAAGCAAGAATAAAAGAATTTACAATTACAGGGATATCAGATCGAACAAAAACAGATCGAAAAGCATTAACTGAATACACCCATTTTGTGGAGGAGTTGATTGAACGTGTCGAAAAAGGCTAAATTTGCGGGACTGTTAAGCGAAGAGGAAACACCCACCACAAAAAAGAAAGAAGATGTGTTAAGTGCCATATCCAGCAATACAGTAACACAGGAAACTGTAAATACAGGAATGAAAAAAAAAGCAACTTACGAATTGGATATCGAGCTTCATAAAAAATTAAAATTATATGCAGCCTTAAACGGGATAACAATGACTGAGGTTGTTGAAGCAGCCGTGAAAAAATACATCGATGATTAATATAATGAAAAAAATTATTATACAGCTATACAGAAATACAGGAGTACAGAAATACAGGTTTTGTAAATCCAGTAATGAAAGCTACTTACTGGATTTAAGACGTTCTTCCTTTGTGAACTACCCACCACTTATTAGCTCTTACGAGCTTAATTGAAGTAGGGGCTTCTCGGTTAGTCGTTACTTTTGATAGCTAACGAATTAGTCTAAGACTGCCGAGCTAACTCCCTTGTTCCAAAGGTTTTTGTATTATTTATGCTAACGCTAATAAGCGTATTGCTTCATTTTTGATATTGATTGCCGAGTTATGGTCACGACCTATTTTTAGTCCACAAGAACACTCATAAGTACGTTCAGACATAGGGATATCCTTTGTATTTCCACAATTACTACAAGTCTTTGTAGAAGGAAACCACTTATCTATTTTCACAAGTTGTTTTCCTTGTTCTTGTAGTTTGTAGGCTAAAAAGGTTGTGAACATACCCCAACCATTATCAGCAACACTTTTACCAAAGTTAAGTGCTTGAGACATCCCCTTCATATTCAAGTCTTCTATTGCTACAACATCAAAGTTAGTAGCTAATTCTTTAGACTTGTGGTGAAGGAAGTTCTTACGTAGATTTGCAACCTTTTCATGCCACTTAGCTACATGAATCCGTTGTTTATTCCAACGTTGAGAACCTTTCACACGTCTTGCTAATACTCGTTGTGCCTTTGCTAATTGGTCTAACATTTGACGATAGAAACGGGGATAATTGGCTTTCTCATCCTCACTACTAACGTACAATTCAACCATTGCAAAGTCTAATCCAACAACAGTTTCCACTTCCTTTTGAACGATTTCTTTTTCGTATTCAGTCAAGATAGACACATAGTACTTACCAGTTGGTGTCATAGAAATAGTGCATGACTTGATGATATGGTCTTGTGGTATCTCTCTATGTTGTTTGATACGAACCATTTTAAGTTTCGGTAATTTGATATGACCATTAAACAACATAATATTTCCATTGACCCTATTTGTTGTGTACGATTTTCTATCCTTTTTACATTTGAATGCAGGGAAATCATTTTGACGGCTAAAGAAATTTTTGTATGCCGTTTGCAAGTTTAGTTGAGCGTTTGCTAAAGCTAACGAATCAACTTCTTTCAGCCATTCGAACTCTGCTTTGTATTTTGCTGGAGTAGGAAGTTTTTGTTTCTTCAGTTCTTCCTTATTGTCCTTGTATTTCTCATACATTTCTTTGCGTTCAGCTAACATTTTATTATAGACAAATCGCACACAACCAAAAGTTTTGCGCATAAGATATGCCTGTTCTTCTGTTGGGTACAAACGGAATTTATATGCTTTATTATGCTTAGCCATATCATTTCACCTCACTTTTCACCTTGATTTTCAATATATTTCTTTACTACTTCTATTGGCGAACCACCAGTAGTTATCAAACAAAAACTTCTTGACCAAAACATTTCTTTCCAAAGTTTCTTTTTCACTTGTGAAAAGTCTCTCTTTATTAATCGAGAACTCGCACTTTTATACGCATTAATAAACTTTGTCATTTCTGTATTGGGATGTGCCTTGAACAAGATATGTACATGGTCAGCATCGTGATTCCATTCGACTAACGTTATATTGTAGCTTTCTGAAAGTCTTACAAACATATCTTTTGCATAGTCAGATATGGTATCATCAAATACTTTTCTTCTGTATTTCACAACTAATACAAGGTGATAATACAGCAAGAACACTGAATGATTATTACTATCTAATTTCATTGATATACCAACCTTTATTGTTTATAAGACTGATTATACCAGGACAAAAAAATAAAAAGCAAAATCAAGTGCTTTTTGGCTACGCCAAACCGAAATTCATCTCCCACCTACCGTTGGGCTATCGCCCTTCACACGCTTGAGGAAGGAGAATTCTTTCGGATAGTACGTTATTAAAAAGATTAGGATGTTTTTTTTGAAAAAAGGTTTTATCTTGTTAAGATGGGGTAAATAAATAATATAAGTACCATTTACTTTATGGACGAAGGAAACTTCATTCGTCGTTATATTGAGTGGTTAGTCCCTGAATATTAAGTAGGTGGGATGGGCTGCTAATCAAGATTAAGCAGATCTTCTCCACAATTCCCCAATACGGGAATGAGAAAAGCTTATATCAAACGGGTACGGGCTATTCTCATAAAAATATTTTAGTATGAAATTTTAAGTAAGCGTTTACATTTTGTTGGTGTAGGGTATAAAAACAAAGTCGCAATAAAAAATGTAGTACGGGGTAGGATGGCACGCGTGGCTGTCAAGGTATCTGGCGTAGGTGGGGCCTATACCATGAACGGAAGTGAAAATCTGTTCTTTTTATTGCGTACAAAGAAAATTCAATACATAGGCATGGAGGATGGGATGAAGTTAAATACGGAATGATACTAAAAAGCAGGAATTACGCTCCTTTAAATTGTTTGAAAATTATACTAATTTGAGCAAAGATAATAAGTTTGTCAATTCAAGAGAATAATCAATTTGAACCGTTCACTTTCGCTGATCGGTTCTTTACTGTTTATTCAAAGGGAATTTTCACATGGCAGCCAAGCAGGGTCAAACAGTGGGGAGCTTATTTGGGATCCGAAACAGATCTGAACGTCAATTCAGGATTACTCTCCTTTTATCTTTAGCATCAATTCCGGGCTGCGTATTAGTGATATCGTGTCATTTTGACGGAACACTTCCTGATTAAGAGAAAGAAAGTTGAATGTTTTCTAGAACCTAAAAGCATTTTTAAGATAAGTCATTTTTGAAATTGATTCGATAAAAATTGAAAAATATGAAAACTAAAGAAAAAACGAGAAAAGTAATGAAATATTGAGAAAAACAGAGATGGTTTCGTTTTCATACCCATTGTTATCGTTTACACGGGTTATGTTGCCGTTTTCATTGACTTTGCCAAAAAGCTACAAAGATATGATAATTAAGACATACCAATTAGGAAGGAGATTACTTAAATGAATAAAGTAATTACATCTATCACAGATGCAATGAGAATGTACGGTAAAGAATTTACAAAAGCCTGGGAAAACGGCATCGTAATTTACACAAAATAAAATGGCTTTAATGAATATTAAATGTATAAAAAGTTAGGACGGATAAAATTGATTTTAACAAACCCAAATTATCAAAGTGACCGACCAACTGGTTCTCAAAAGTAAAAAAAAAGAATCGGTTTATTTGTGTAGAAAGGGTTCTTCTATACAGTGCCAAGTATAAAAAAATTGTATAAGTAGGCATTATAAGCCAAGCGTATTCTGCTTAGAAACTCATTCCATTATGTCTACATAAAGTGCTTTATTACCTCCACTCTATTCCTAATCTACCATGTTCACTTTTTTATTAGCTTCTATTCTGTTTCCTCTAACTAATGCGTCCTATATCGCGATCTCTTCCAAATGAGTATTTAAAAAAGACAGTTCTTCATTTTTTATAGATAATTGAGCCGTTCATTTCTATTTTTAATATTTCTCAACACACATGTTTATATATAAAGAGCCGACATTAAAGGGGTAATCAATGTTTAGGGTATGTAAAAAATGTAGTGTTTGGCATTTAACAATATACATAAAATCTTGCATAATCACAGCTTGATATGGAGAGACCGGTATATAGCTGACCGGCCTGCAAAACCCATAAGACGCAGTTCTTTGCAGATGATCATATCAGTAGAGGCTCGATGTCAAGCAACTTTTCTAATGAGGAAATATACGGCTAAACGCGTAATTATAAATGCTATTTCATACATTTTTCGGGTGGCAAATATACAAACAATGAAAAAAACAAAAAAAGATGCTTTAAAGTCAATTAAGTATTGTCTTTAAAGGCATCCTTTTCTGAATATGAGAGTTTTAAGAAATTTCAAGTCAAAAGTCGAATCTTTTGATAGGTGTTACCAAGAACTTGATCGATCTGATATACCTACTCCAGATTCGCGTGACGTCCGTACATTTTGTCTGAATCCATTCCTTTTTTCTCCATGAAACGAAGAATGATGGAATCATAAAATAACAAGAGGCTTTGCTCAAACAATGAGCCCATTGGCTGAAT
>NZ_KB889753.1:90413-91522 GCF_000372765.1 Bacillus sp. 37MA | reverse complement strand
CATTACGTAAGTAAGTAAGATCCCTTGAAGATGACGAGGTAGATAGGTTCGGGGTGGAAGTGTGGCGACACATGGAGCTGACGAATACTAATCGATCGAGGACTTAACCAATAAAAGCGCAGACGCTCTCGAGCGTCTGACGCTGGAAAACAAGAATCAACCATATGGCGTGGTTTGTCGGTTACTTATACGAATAATATCTAGTTTTGAAGGAATAATTCTTTTCTATTTTATACAGTCTGGTGGCATTAGCGAAGAGGTCACACCCGTTCCCATCCCGAACACGGCAGTTAAGCTCTTCAGCGCCGATGGTAGTTGGGGGTTTCCCCCTGTGAGAGCAGGACGCCGCCAGGCGGCAAAAAGAACAGTTTTCACTGTTCTTTTTTTTGTCAATATATTATGAAAAGTGTGTTGATTATACATTATAAAAATGATATACTTTTATAGTTGTCGTTTATTGATAAACAAAGAAGATAATTTATCAAGAGACATACTAATTAGTTGAAAAGTCTTTTAGATTATCAGCTTATACACTATTCCGCAGTAGCTCAGTGGTAGAGCAATCGGCTGTTAACCGATCGGTCGCAAGTTCGAGTCTTGCCTGCGGAGCCATTTTTCAAGAACTTTCTGAGACGTTAAGGGGGCACGATTAGAAATTTTTGTAGACAGTTAATGATATGTCTCGAAGATTCGATACCCTGCTTTCTATTAGCAGAGAGCATACTTACTTATACATAATAGCATGGCCCCTTGGTCAAGCGGTTAAGACACCGCCCTTTCACGGCGGTAACACGGGTTCGAATCCCGTAGGGGTCATCCATTTTATACATCTTCATCTTCATCATCGATACCTTTTAAATGGTGATGTAGAGTAACTGACTGGTAATCAGTAGGTTGAGGGTTTAAGTCCTTTTACTGGCAACACTTTTAAGAGCCATTAGCTCAGTTGGTAGAGCATCTGACTTTTAATCAGAGGGTCGAAGGTTCGAATCCTTCATGGCTCACCATTTTATATTGCGGGTGTGGCGGAATTGGCAGACGCACCAGACTTAGGATCTGGCGCCGCGAGGCGTGGGGGTTCAAGTCCCTTCACCCGCACTTTGCGGAAG
>NZ_KB889753.1:44032-90313 GCF_000372765.1 Bacillus sp. 37MA | reverse complement strand
CTGGCGCCGCGAGGCGTGGGGGTTCAAGTCCCTTCACCCGCACTTTGCGGAAGTAGTTCAGTGGTAGAACATCACCTTGCCAAGGTGGGGGTCGCGGGTTCGAATCCCGTCTTCCGCTCCAATAATTGAATGATGTGCCGGGGTGGCGGAACTGGCAGACGCACAGGACTTAAAATCCTGCGGTAGGTGACTACCGTACCGGTTCGATTCCGGTTCTCGGCACCATTTATTATTAAGAAAAGTGAATAGCTGTGAACATAGCCTAATTTTGATAGAGAATTTGGCTGATTTTCAAAAATTTAGGGATAATACATTTCTTGAGTGCGACAATACATGTTTGAAAAAAATCATTTTTAACATCGGGAAGTAGCTCAGCTTGGTAGAGCACTTGGTTTGGGACCAAGGGGTCGCAGGTTCGAATCCTGTCTTCCCGATCTTTTATTTAATATAACTAAATGGGGCCTTAGCTCAGCTGGGAGAGCGCCTGCTTTGCACGCAGGAGGTCAGCGGTTCGATCCCGCTAGGCTCCACCAATTATTTACTTTACAGGGGTACTAGTTAGAACATATGGATTCATAATCCACCTAGTTATAAGTTCTAGTCTATCGCTCGAATCGTTTATCTTATGGAGGGATACCCAAGTCTGGCTGAAGGGATCGGTCTTGAAAACCGACAGGGGAGTCAAATCCCGCAGGGGTTCGAATCCCCTTCCCTCCTCCATTTTTATATTATTATTATCGCGGGGTGGAGCAGCTCGGTAGCTCGTCGGGCTCATAACCCGAAGGTCGCAGGTTCAAATCCTGCCCCCGCAATCGTTGGTCCGGTAGTTCAGTTGGTTAGAATGCCTGCCTGTCACGCAGGAGGTCGCGGGTTCGAGTCCCGTCCGGACCGCCATTTTTAAATGGCTTAGTAGCTCAGTTGGTAGAGCAAAGGACTGAAAATCCTTGTGTCGGCGGTTCGATTCCGTCCTGAGCCACCATTTTAATTATGGCAGCTATGGCGAAGTAGTTAATTAATTGGGTTGTAGGTTCTATTTTGATCAGACACCAAGTCTGGTTTTTTTATCTTTTAGCGGGTGTAGTTTAATGGTAAAACCTCAGCCTTCCAAGCTGATGTCGTGGGTTCGATTCCCATCACCCGCTCCATTTATACATAATGGGCCTGTAGCTCAGCTGGTTAGAGCGCACGCCTGATAAGCGTGAGGTCGATGGTTCGAGTCCATTCAGGCCCATTTTATTCTTGCAATAGATCAGTGATGATTGATAGAGCAACTGAATTAGACTGTGTAGGCTAGGTGAGGGCAAGTTCTCTAACCGAAACCAGTTTTCCTAGCAGTCCTTTACATGGAGGGGTAGCGAAGTGGCTAAACGCGGCGGACTGTAAATCCGCTCCTTCGGGTTCGGCAGTTCGAATCTGCCCCCCTCCACCATCTAAAGGGGCATAGTTTAACGGTAGAACAGAGGTCTCCAAAACCTCCAGTGTGGGTTCGATTCCTACTGCCCCTGCCAATTAATTGAACAATATAATGGCGGTCGTGGCGAAGTGGTGAACGCATCGGATTGTGGCTCCGACACTCGGGGGTTCGATTCCCCTCGATCGCCCCATATTTTTAATTTTTATTGGGCTATAGCCAAGCGGTAAGGCAACGGACTTTGACTCCGTCACGCGCTGGTTCGAATCCAGCTAGCCCAGCCATTTTAAACGGAAGTAGTTCAGGGGTAGAACCTAGTTTGCCCAGGCGGCGAGTTCGAATTTGAAACTTGTCTTCTGATACATAATTTAATACAGCATAACCAAGTGGTCAAGCCAAGGTCGTAAAAGGCCATTGAAAAACAACTTTACTTCGCCTAGATACCAGATACGTAGTAATCACCGCTAGAACGTTTCTACTCAAACGGGAACAAATACCCCAGTAGGCATCCTGCACCAAATAATCTAAATAGCTCCCATTAGACAGCTTAGTTCCATCACCTTCATACCAGCCTATATTATTTTCAGTCGCTTCCTCCTCAACTAAAGCAGGGATATCCGTTTATCTGAATAAATGTTATCAGAGATTTTATGCATAGGTTCAGGTTTGATCTGTTTCTCCTCCGATGGCAAAGTAATAATCAATTTGTTTAATCAAATCATTCTGATCCCAATCTACTTAATTCTCCTCATACAATATCAGGATTTTCATGAATATATTTAGCAGCTTCATTGACTGTTATGTATACCTTATCAAGGTTTTCATCTAAGTTTACAGCTTAGTGTATTTAAGCTAACTTCTTTATCGAATTTTGGCAGCTTATTTCTTTTTTCAGAAGGATTGGTTCTATAAAGCAAAAACAAACTATAATAAAACAAGATCACATAGGCAATCGTGTAATATTTAGAAAGATAAATTTCGTTTATATATTTCAAGGAAGCCAATATGAAGCTCTTTCGAGGATATGTGATCCGTTTCATTAAGGTATTCAGGCAGGTTTTGAAGGTTAGATTAATGTTCAATTGGAATTTTAAAAAGGTTTAAGCATCTGAAATGTTTAAACCTTTGATATTATTGGGACAGTTAAAATAGCTAAAATGACAGCACATGTATTAGACGTTGTTTATTCATTTTCATTGAGTGTTTTGCGGCTCAGAACGATCGTATATGGAAGTTTCTCCAGGTCATCAGCCATTAAGGTAATATCGGCTGTTTCTAAAGCTGTACCGGTACCATCACTACTTTTCCGTATTGTTCCCTGAGCGATCTAATAGCTTGCAGCATTAATTCGGCCTTTACTTCACTTAATACTAATTAGGTGCCGATCGATTGTCCCGTCGCTTGGTTATCACGCGTTAACATGACGGTTTTTTCAATCCCTAGTTTTTGTAATTTTTGAATAATGGACAAGTTGCTTTCCCGTACCTGATCTGCTACGGCTAAGTATCCTTTAATTTCTTATTCTGTATTATAGTTGCTTACGTAGATAGAGAGAGTTTATTCTTTCTCATCTATCTTGTTTATTTTCATAGCTACTTCTTCTGTCAGCCCCTTTACCTGCTTTTAGCATACTCCCAAAAAATTTCTCTCTGTTTTGTTAACTGAACTGACTTTCCCTTGCGATGAAAAAGCTGCAAACTAAGCATGTCTTCCAAGTAACGAATATGGTGACTGATCGCAGGCTAAGAACAATACAACCTTTTTGCAGTTTCCGTGAAAGAGTTACATTCAGACAAAACGATAAATTTCTCCATTTTATCTAAAAATTTCATGTTAAACACCTCGATAAATGGATACCTTTTTAATTAAAAATAATAATAAGTATCATATTAAAACTCATAAAAGTCGGTGTCCAACCATTGATTACTTAACAGTTTTATTTGCTCGAAAGATGGGTTTGTACATTCAGAAAAAAGAAAAAATGCAACAATATTCGTCAAAGGACATTCCCTTGAACACACCGAACTTTACACATAAGCGAAAAAACCTGCTCGAAAACTTGAAAAAAACGATCATACACCTTTGAAGAGCGTTGTATTAGGTTTCTTTATCAGACACAGTCATTGAAACTTATCTTGAAAGGATGATTGAAAACATGAATCAAACGATGAATCAAACGGAAGACCAACGTACTGAAAACCTTGATGATTTACGCTTAACCGTCAAAGAAGCCGCGAAACATATTCAGGAAAGTCCTGGTGTTGTTCGGAATTGGATGAGAGAATTAAAATCTCATATTCCTACCATACAAGGCGAAAATGGCTATCACTACTTTGATCAACCGGCATTAGAAAAGTTAATATTGATCCGCCAGCTAAACCGTGATCAGAATTATTCGATTAAACAAATTGATTATTACTTTTCCAATGGTGAGACACGGGTCCAGCCTGAATCAGTCCATGTAGTCTCTAATGACATTCGTGAGGATTTAAAAACAATTGTAGATCGTCTGGAACTGCAACAGCAATTCAATCAGGCGTTGGTCACGAAACTAGACGAACAGCAGCAATACATCAAAGATTCTCTCATTAAACGGGACCAAATGCTGCTTGAATCACTTAAAGCATCACAAGAAGCCCGAAAAGCTGAAGTGAATAATAGAAAAAAGGGGTTTTTTGGGCGTATATTTCAGGTGAGTGAATAAGCTGAAGTGGTGATGTTGTTCTGGTAAAGGAGCCTGCTTTTGAAAAAGATTGATCAAAAGCAGGCTCCTTTATTTAAGAATAAATTAATGGTTTTGGAATATTCATGTCTTTTCATGTGACTGGTTGTTGTTCTTCTTTTTTAGCACGTATAACTTTTCACCCGCGATATCTTCTCTCCAAAATCAACTTCAGAAAAGCCATTTGTAAACTGATACTACCTTACTCTTATTCAGTCATAAAATACAAAATCGTCATGCTATATTTTTCAGAAAAACCTGAGGTCTTTTTACGCAATATAATATACTTAGTAGAAAACTTAAAACTATTTGAGACTCTTGTTTATGGGCTATGTATAGTTCTCTGGTCAATGGAAATCCTACTGTTATCATAGTATAAAATGGAGGATTTATTGTGACCCATAATGATCGATCAGAAGGAAAGTTACCACAGGTCCCTAAGCCCTATTGGAGAGACTTTATTGATTTGCCAGAATTTCCTCGTTTAGATAAAGATATTCATGTGGACGTTGTTATTGTAGGAGGCGGTATTACCGGAATCACATCTGCTTATCTTTTAGCAAATGAAGGGTTGAAGGTCGCTGTTTTAGAAGCAGGGAAATTATTGAACGGTACAACGGGGCACACAACTGCAAAAATTACGGCCCAGCATGACATAATATACGATGAATTCATTCAAACTATGGGGAAAAGCAAAGCCAGATTGTATTATGAAGCCAATATGGAAGCGTTAAGCTTTATCAAAAAAACCGTGGATCAGCATCAGATTAATTGTGATTTTAGCATACAAGATGCTTACATATATGCGACCACTGAGCAGTACGCAAGCAAGCTTGAAATAGAAAAGAAGGCCTATGAAAGGCTTGGTATTGATGGCGAGCTAGTTGATCACATACCCTTTGATATCGATATAAAAAATGCACTTGTCATGAAAAACCAGGCACAGTTTCATCCGATTAAATATTTGACCCACCTCATTCAAATCATCAAGGAAAAAGGCGGACTCATCTTTGAACATACGACGGCAGTGAATGTTGAAACTGGCGAGCAGCCAACCGTTCTTACCCGTAAAGGCTCACGTGTCACCGGCAGCCATGTTCTTTCCTGTTCGCATTTTCCATTTTATGAGGGACTAGGTTTTTACTCTACAAGAATGCACGCAGATCGTTCCTATATCCTTGCCGTGAAAACAAAGAAGTCTTTTCCGGGAGGGATGTACATTAGTGCTGATCAGCCAACGCGTTCCCTTCGTTCTGCAATGGTTAACGGAGAAGAAATGGTGCTTATTGGCGGTGAAGGTCATAAGACCGGTCAGGGAAAAGACACGATGGAACATTACAAAGCTTTAGAGACCTTTAGTGAACAAGTTTTTGGGGTCAATGATATCGTCTACCGTTGGTCTGCCCAAGACTTGATTACAATTGACAAAATCCCCTATATTGGGGAGATAACTGCTGGTCAACCAAATATCTTGATTGCTACTGGTTACAGAAAATGGGGAATGACAAACGGAACGACCGCTGCTCTATTATTTCGGGATATGATTTTAGACAAAAAAAATGCCTATCAAAATTTGTATACACCATCGCGGTTCTATGCGCATCCAAGTTTGAAAAATTTCTTAGTAGAGAACGCTAATGTTGCCGCCCATTTAATTAAAGGAAAACTTGAATTGCCTGCTAAAAATGCAAATGACTTATCTAACGGCGAGGGTGCAGTTATTACTATCAAAGGGCACAGAAAAGGGGCCTATAAAGATGATGGAGGGAAACTACATATTGTGGATACAACCTGCACTCACATAGGATGTGAAGTTGAATGGAACAATGGTGATCGGACCTGGGATTGCCCATGCCACGGCTCTAGGTTCTCATATACCGGAGAAGTCATTGAAGGTCCAGCAGAAAAACCGTTACAGCGGCACGATCATACGATGCTGGACAATCTTACATCCGAGGACTCCGGCTATTAATGAGTGAACTTACTGCAGCAGAATCTCTCTGCTGCAGTTTTTGATGCGATCATCAGGCGCGTTGTGAAAGTATTTGAGCCCCATCTTTAGTCTTTTAATTGTAAAGATCATTTGATAAGCAATCCCCCTCGCCTTCTTTGTCAATTTGAATGGTGACATGATACAAATAAAATTCATCTAGAAGAAGTTTTTTGGCCTTTGACAAAATTATTTGGTAATCCTCATCCCGTTCGACATAGTTGACAGTCAATTTTAAATTTAAAACAGCCTTCAATATTTAGATATTTTCAGAAATTAAATAAATATGATAACGCCAAAAGCCAAGTGTTCTTTTATCTTCATTATGTAGAGACCTAGCCCATTACAGTTCGGCAATTGCATATACAAAATAAAAAAGGCCACTGCACTGAGCAGTGAACCGACGTTTATTTTAAAATTAAGAAGATACAATGAACTCGATTGCGAGGTTTAAGAAAAATACTGTATGGACCGCCGCAAAAATAAGTCCTTGTTTATTTAAACGCTTCATCAATACTTGATCCATATTAATCACCTCATAAGTAGTTTGTAAAGTTATCATACTACAAGTTCACAGAAAGTTCAAAATATTTTTACGAATTTGTCACAAAAAATTAGAAAAGAAGTGAAAAATGTTTCTTTTAGCCTATTCAGAGGGCTTTTCCATATATAAAATCATCTATCAAAAGAATTTTTGAAATTTAAAAAAGTCTTACTATCTTCCAAAAATGTTTCTTTTTTTCTACATATCTCTCTTGTCGTTCCATTATAAAAAAATGAATAAATTCATTTTTTTATTTTATAACCTTACTTAATGATGAGATAAGACAAAGAAATATGAGAAATTAATATAATAATTGATTTTGATAATTGTTACCGGTGTTGATATAACGAACTTATCTTAAAAAGACTATGATTCTACGGAGGTTAAGCAATGTCAGTCATACATATTAACGATGGAAGTAAATTATTAGAAATTAGTTTTGAGGATATTAAAAGTACCATGGAAACCGGGCACTTATGGCTGTTGCTATCGGTTTTCGCTCTTTGCAGGTAGCGCTTAGAGAATTGTATAAAGAAAATAGTCCAGAGAGAGGAGATATCCATATTTTATCTGGTCATGGTGGACCTGGATTTCGAGATGCATTTGAATATGTCACACGAAATGCCTATCATGTAGAAACGTCTTATCCAGTTGCTGAATACGACCCGCATCGTTTAAAATCTTATCCAAAAGATATCAGCGATACTGGAAACTGGCTTCAGAATTCCTTATTCGAATTTGTTCCTTTGTTGAACCGTTAAAATTACTAGCAGCTTCTATATACAACGATGACCAAACAAGTTGGTTTGCAGATGAATTAAATGACTTAGTCGAAAAAGGGATCCTTCAGGGATTATATGGAGAAACATTTGATACAAACAAAGAAATCACAAGTGGAGAATTTGTACAATTGGTTCAGAAATCACGTGAACTTGGTCCAACGAGTGAAGAGAATGTATCGTTTACCGATGTGAGAAAAGAATACAGCTATTCCCCCGCCATTTCAGTGCTAGTAGCTTCTGATATCATAAACGGATATAAGAACGGATTATTTGTTTTTTACAAAAAGGGAGCGTCCCAAAAGTCAGTTTTCTCTGACTTTTGGGACGCTCCCTTTTTCTTCATTTGGAGAGCTTATGAGGCAGCTCCTTAAAAGAATAGCATCAAAATATAGTAAAACATCGCTGCAACTGTCGCAGAAATAGGAAGTGTAATCACCCATGTGATAAGCATACGCTGTGCTGTATCCCATTTCACGCCTTTTACCCGGTGTGAAGTACCGACACCGAGAATAGAAGAAGAGATCACATGAGTCGTACTAACCGGCAAATGAATCAGTGTAGCTGTGAAAATAATCAAAGCAGATGATAAATCAGCTGCCACACCGTTAACCGGACGAATTTTCATAATTTTACCGCCAACTGTTTTAATAATTTTCCAGCCGCCGATCGATGTTCCGAGCCCCATAGCTAGCGCACAGGAAACTTGTACCCACAACTGGATATCAGTGGTTTGTTGATAATTGTTCGCGATCAGCGCCAAGGTTATGATACCCATCGCTTTTTGTGCATCATTTGTACCGTGTGTATAGGACTGTAGGGCAGCCGTGAAAATTTGAAATGAACGAAAATTCCGATTCGTTTTCGATAGATTATTGTTTTTAAAAATGATTTTGAACAGGCTATACATGATAAATCCAACTGCAAATGCAAGTAGAGGAGAAAGAATCAATGCCTGTAAAATTTTGAAGAAACCACTGTAATTGAGTGCTTGAAATCCCGCAGATGCAATCGCAGCCCCGGCAATTGACCCGATCAGTGCATGCGATGAACTACTTGGAATGCCATAATACCATGTTAGCAAGTTCCAAAAAATTGCGGCAAGTAAAGCAGCTAAAATGACGATCGATCCATTTTCAAGCATAAAGGGATCGACAATATCTTTAGTGATGGTTTTCGCAACTCCTGTAAATGTCAATGCGCCGACGAAGTTCATGACCGCAGCAAGCATAATGGCACGGCGTGGCGTGAGTGCTTTCGTTGAAACGGCTGTTGCAATCGAATTTGCTGTGTCATGAAAACCATTGATGAAATCGAAAGCAAGAGCGAAAAAAACAATAAGAATAGTGATTATAAGTAAAGTATCCATTGTCTAATACTCCTTACGCATTTTTCATGATAATGGTTTCCAGCGTATTTGCAACGTCTTGGCATGAGTCTGCAATTTCTTCAAGATTCTCATAAATTTCTTTAATTTTAATTAACCGGATCGGATCTTTTTCAATAGTGAAAATATGTTTAATGGACTGACGTAAGACCCCATCACAAATGGTTTCATAATCTTTAATTTTAATTGCATGCGTACGAATATTTTGTAATTTTTTTGTAGACAACAATTCAATTGCTTTTACAATTTCATCCGTGCATGATCGAATCGCATCAACAAACTTTAGCATATATTCATCTGCTTGCATCACAGAATACATTTCGAAAATAGCTGCTGTTTCTTCTAACCCATCCAATACATCATCCATACTCATCGCCAGCGCTAAAATATCTTCCCGCTCAATCGGTGTAATAAATGAATTATTTAATTCTTTAATGGTTTGATGAATATACTCATCACCTTGAGTTTCAAATCTTTTCATTTCTTCCGAAAATATTTTTAAATCACTGGCATTTTTCAATTTATAGTCTGCGAAATAATAAGCTCCTTCTTTTAAATTTAAAGAAATGGATTCAAGCAGAATAGAAAATTTATCTTTTTTATTTTTAAACATCTAAAAGGCCCCCTGTTTTTTATATGAATAACCAGTCTATTTTACCCGAAAAATGTCGAAAAAAACAGGTTTTTTATAATAGTTGGGTTTGAGGCTATTTCGATAACTTAATCAGAGGGGAAAAATCAAAAAATGTCAAACTTTCTACTCTTTTGTGCATTTTGATGATCGGATATGCATCAAAAATATAAAAAGCTAATCAGCTTTATGGATGAATCATACTTATTTCAGAAAAATTATCATGAATTAAGAGCTGGTTATTTTACTAATGAACTGTCCCCAATAAGGACTTGTTTTAGTCATTTTTTATTAATTCCGACTATATATATGTAAATAATCGTTAATAGAGAGTCCACCTTTGCCTTACTATAACACCCATTTCTTTGTTACCTAAAACTGGTGCTCTGGTACTTTCACAATTTTAAAACGGGTCGATATTTTATGAAAAGAAGTGAATTAGTGAGAAAAAGGGCCATGCTTCTCGCTTACATGGCCAATGTTTTCGCTTACATTCACTTTGATTAAACGCTACTTATATAAGACAATATAATCATCCTAATTGGATAAATAATCCGTTCCAAAAAAGAACTTACAAAAACATGCAAGCATGGAATTGTCATTGAACAAACGAAATTAAAATGAAAATAAAATTTCAATTATAGTGAAAAATTTCAAAAAGAAAGGAATGGTTAAATGTATTCGGTAGAAGAAATTACAAATGAGTTATTAAACGGAGAATTTGGTTATCAAGAGGTTCATTTTATTGAGAAAGAGTTTTTACCGGGAGAAGGAGATCAATACATCGGATTTATCTACGATGTAAAAGGAACTTTCGATGGTAATAATTATGAAGTCAGTGTGTTTTCTCATGATGGCTCGACGTTCGAAATAAGAAAAGATAGTGATCAGGGATTTGATGATTTAGAAGGAAAATTTACATTATAATAGTTGGGTTGTCTCTAGTCAGTTTTCACTGACTAAAGACAACCCTTTTGAATTTAACTGATCAAAAGAAGTTGATTACTTTCTGATTACAAGAAGAACAAATCAGTTTTTTAAAATTTATTTAACAATAAATACTGGGCACGTGATTTTTTGCACTACATGATGGCTAACACTGCCTAAGAACATCTCTTTTAATCCACTTAGTCCCCGGCTGCCCATTACGATAAGATCAGCATCAGATTGTTGTACAAAATCTACAATCACTGGAGCAGGGTTTCCTTCTATAATAAATGTTTTTGTCTCGTTTGGAACCGCTTTCAATTCTTGTTCTACTTCAATCATCATTTCCTTTGCCGCTTCGAGATTAGCTTCATGCGTTGCATCAGCTGCACCGTAATAAACGGGCGCTACAGGTCTATCCACAACTGTGATCACATTTAATACAATTTTTTCATCTTGTTTTGCTAGATTTATAGCTCTTGCCAATGCTTTTTTACCTAATTCAGATCCATCGTAAGCAACAACAATCTTTGACATAATTGTTAGCATAGACAACAATCCCCTTTTAATGAATTATGTACTCATGCTCATTCTAAACGTACGAATGGATTGAAGTCAATATTTTGACTATAAAAAAGCAGGGTACCTTGAGCGGTCCCTGCCTCTTCTAATTCAACTGCAATGGTTCTTTAACATTCATTTATACTATACACTTTTTCAAGTTATAAAGTTTAATAGTTTAAAGATGGTAGCAAATTATTAGGCTTTCTTTAATTTAAGCATGAAAATTCGTGCCGTCTGTCGTTGCTTTGATGATGCCGGCGCGGATGACAAAGTCACCGAAGTGTTCGCCTTCTTGCCGTTCTTTCGCATAGCGTGGAAGAATCACACGCAGTTCGTTCAAAATTTCTTCTTCACCGATGTTTTCACGGTGCATTTTGCTTAAGCGGCTGCCGTCAAAGGCTGCACCGAGATACATGTTGTATTTGCCAGGTGCTTTGCCGATAAAACCAATTTCTCCGAGTGCATGACGGGCACACCCGTTCGGACATCCAGTCATACGAATGGTAATTTCTTTGTCCCGCAGGCCGTTTTCATCGACAATGGCATCGATCTTATCAAGTAAAACCGGCAAATAACGTTCTGCTTCTGCCATCGCTAATCCACATGTTGGAAGAGCAACACATGCGATTGAACTGCGTCGTAGTGCTGAGTAATACTTGCCATCCGTCAAGCCGTATTGTTCGATCAGTTCGCTAATTTTTTTCTTTTTCTGACTAGATACGTTGGCAATGATCAGATTTTGATTGGCCGTCAGACGAATATCACCAGTATGGATTTTAGCGATTTCGCGTAAACCGGTCATCAACTTGTAATCATCAACATCCGCAACGCGGCCTCCTTCGACAAACAGCGTAAAATGCCATTTACCTTGAATACCTTTTACCCAGCCATAACGGTCACCGTTATTGTCGAAATGATACGGTTTCGCTTCATCCAGGCTCCAGCCAAGACGGCTTTCCAGTTCAGCCTTTACCGTTTCCAGCCCGAGGCGGTCAACGGTGTACTTGAACCGGGCATTTTTGCGGACGGAACGATTTCCGTAATCGCGCTGAATCGTAATGACTTTTTCCGCCACATCAAGAATTTGGTCTGGCGTACAAAAGCCGATTACTTTGGAGAGCTGCGGATATGTTGCTGTATCACCGTGTGACATGCCCATGCCGCCGCCGATCGCTATATTAAAACCGACAAGCTTGCCATCTTCCACAACCGCAATGAAGCCAAGATCTTGTGAAAAAACATCAATGTCATTCGATGGCGGAACGGCGATACCGATCTTAAACTTACGCGGCAAGTAAAGCGGTCCGTACATTGGTTCCACTTCTTCTACTTCCGGTGTACCTACTACTTTTTCTTCATCCAGCCAAATTTCATGATACGCTCTTGTCCGAGGTAATAGATAATCACTCAATTTTTTTGACCATTCATACACTTCAGAATGGATCTCTGATTCATCTGGATTCGAGATACACATAACGTTACGATTCACATCGCCGCACGCCGCAATCGTATCCAGCATAGATGCATGGATTTCCTGAATGGTTTTTTTCATATTCCATTTTAAAATACCATGCATTTGAAACGTCTGACGTGTTGTCAATTTTAAGGTACCGTTGCCGTATTTTTGGGCAAGATCGTCCATGACAAGCCACTGAGCAGGCTGTGCCACACCGCCTGGCATACGGACACGCAGCATGAACTGATACGCGGGTTCCAATTTTTGCTTTTGACGCTCGTTGCGGAAGTCCCGGTCATCCTGCAAATAGCTGCCGTGATGTTTCATCAGACGATTGTCATCGTCTGGAATTCCAGCGCTGATCCGATCCAGCATCACTTCTTTCAGTGTGCCGCGCAAATAGTTGCTTTTTTCTTTAATATCCTCAACATCACTTGGAGGGCCTTCCGGCGCTTTTAATAGTGTGTTCTTCACCATATTGATTCTCTCCTTTCAATCCAAAATCAGTACACATCACGCTGGTAACGTTTTTGCTGCTGCATATCGGCAACATACGCTTCCGCTTTTTCACGACTCATATTGCCTTCTTTTTCAATAATATCGATCAACGTGTTTTGAACGTCATGTGCCATGTATTTCTCATCGCCACAGACATAGAGTGACGCGCCTTGTTCAAGCCACTCGAACAATTCTTTGCTGTGTTCAAGCATACGGTGCTGAACGTACACTTTTTCATCTGTATCACGTGAGAATGCGACATCCATTTTGGTCAGCACGCCGTCTTTCAACCATTTTTGCCATTCTGTTTGATATAAGAAATCGGTCACAAAGTGCTGGTCGCCAAAGAATAACCATGACTTTCCTTCTGTACCGCTTTCTTCACGCTCTTGCATAAAGGAACGGAACGGCGCAATACCCGTTCCCGGTCCAACCATAATAATCGGCGTGTCCGGATTTTCCGGCAGTTTGAAGTTTTGGTTATGCTGAATGTAAACCGGCAATGTGTCACCTGGCTCAAGACGATCTGCACATAAAACGGAGCAGACGCCATTCCGATCGCGTCCATGTGTAGTATAGCGGACCGCGCCGATTGTCACATGGACTTCATCTGGATTCGACGTTAAGCTGCTTGCAATCGAGTAAAGACGTGCCGGCATTTTACGTAAAAGATCCGAAAACTCCTGCGAAGATATGCCAAACGGACCGAAGTCTTTGACAACATCAAGCAAATCGCGTCCTTCAATATAATCTTTCAGTTTATCTTCATTGCCAGAACTGATTAATTCATGCAATTCATCGATATTAGTCAGTTGAGCAATTTTTTCCAAAAGCGGTTTTGTTAGAACGGTAATTTCATAATGCGATGTAAATGCCTCCCGCAATGAACGAATATCACCTTGTTTATTAATCGTTATGGTTTCATCCGGATTCGAATTCAATGCTTGAATAAGCTCGTTGACAAGTTCCGGATCGTTTTGTGGGTAAATGCCAAGCGCATCGCCAGGCTGATAAGTAAGACCGGAGCCTTCAAGCGAAATTTCAAGATGGCGTGTTTCTTTATTTGAGCCGCGGCCGTTCAAATTCAAGTTTTCGAGTACTTCTGCATAAAACGGATTTGTTCTCGAATAAATCGTTTCGCCAGCTGTGGCTGTTCCTGCTGCCGGAGCAGCTGCGCTTCCTGCCACCTGTGCTTCACTTAAACCATTTAGGACACTTTCAACCCATTCCGCTGCCGGTTCATCGAAGTCAAGGTCACAGTCGACACGCGATGTAATACGTTCGCCGCCAAGCTCTTCAAGACGCTTATCGAATTGTTTTCCTGTTTCGCAGAAAAATTCATATGAACTGTCACCAAGCGATAAAACGGAAAAGCGGAGATCGTCTAGTTTCGGTGCCCGTCTGCCATGAAGAAACTCATGGAATGACAGCGCGTTATCTGGAGGATCGCCTTCTCCATGTGTGCTTACGATAATAAGCAAGTTTTGGACTTTCTTCAAATTATTAGGTTTAAAATCGCTCATGGATGAGATAGTTACTTGAAAGCCACGCCCTTCAAGCGTCTTGCCCGCATTATTCGCAAGCCCCTGCGCGTTGCCCGTCTGTGATCCGTAAAGAATGGTCACTTCTTTTGAGATTGTCTGTTCGGTGTTCCCCGCAGGAAGTTCTGCCACCGGTGCTTCTGGCGTTCCTGGAATGGAAGTAGACTGGGATGCAGCTAGATAACCGCTCAGCCAGACTTTTTGTGATTCTGTCAAGGTCGGCAGAATGCGGTTAAGGAGCTCTGCCTGCTCCTGATTAAAAGGACTATTTATTACCTGAAGTTGCAATCGATATCCACCTCACAAAAGAATATAAATTTATTGTACGTCATTTTATTTATAATTGACTGACTTCAACAATTCTCGCCATTCACTTCTCAGTACAAAAATGATTAGATTTATCGTAGCTATATTATTCCCATAAGTCAAGTTGGTTTTATTTATACAAACCATTAGTAAATACTTATGATTTTGTCCATTTTTATGAATTCTTACAGACCTTACGAGCGGGAAAGCCCACTCCTTCAGGTGTGGGATGATAGCGAGGTCGAACCGGGCATGTCTTCAGGCATGTCAAAGGTTCGATTTTTTTCTTTTAGTTTATCTCTCTTGTATATAGAACGCTTGTTTGATATACTTGATACAACCTAATTTTCTGGAAAGGAGGAATGAAGTGGAAACAATTTCTTTAAAGCTGGAACTAATGAAGCCAACCCATGCAAAAGAACAGATATACGGCAAAATGACCGAATTAAACACCGGCTTTTCCAATTGGCTTCTTCAGTATGATGAACTTTCAAAAGCCACTTCGAAGGTCTACAAACTTTTTTCTGCGGACAAATTGCCTTCGGCCATTGTCAACCAAACCATCCGGGAAGTGAAGTCACAAAAGAAGAATCAAAAAGCAAAAACCTTTCGCCGTTTCTGGTGTACCTTTAACAACCAAAAATTAAAAGTTGAAAAGGAAAACGGCTTATACAAACTCTCTTTTCCTACATTAGAGAAACGGGTCGGTGTTCCCGTTGTGGCAGAGCTCTATCAGCAGCATTGGCTTGATAAAGTATTGTCCGGCGAAGCAAAATTAGGTGCCGGCAAGCTTTATGAGAAAAAAGGGAAATGGTATATGTCTGTGGCGGTTTCCTTTGAACCGAAGGTTGTTTCCTCTTCTTCTAAAGTGATGGGTGTAGATGTAGGGCTAAATTATTTAGCTGTTGCTTCAATAGGGACAAATTCATTGTTTTTCAAAGGTAACGAGGCTGCTTTTATTCGAAGAACATTTTCTTCAAGGAGAAAAATCTTAGGAAGAAATAAGCTTCTTTCTGTTATTAAAGCCTCTAAAAATAAAGAATCCCAATGGATGAAAAATCTGAACCATAAAATAAGCCGGCAAATCGTTCGTTTCGCTGCAGAGAACGGTGTTCGCTGCATTCGAATGGAAGATTTGACAGGTATTCGCCGTAAAGCCAAATCAAAAAAAGATGCAGGTAGAAATCTGCACTCTTGGGCACATTATCAGCTTCAACAGTTTATTGAATACAAAGCAAAAATGGCAGGGGTTCAAGTTGAATATGTGAATCCACATCATACCTCTCAAACATGTAAATGTGGCCATGTAGACAAAAAGAATCGAAAAAGACACACGTTTGTGTGTGTCAAATGTCAGTATAAACTTCATGCTGATGCGAATGCGGCCATTAATATTTCAAAAGCCATCAGCGGCCTTTCAAAAAAGAAACACAAGCAAGCAGCTTAATCTAGTCCTGTGGTAACAGCAGGACCGCCTGTAACGTACATCTATGTCCGAAGGCATAGATAACGCAGCAGGATGGGCTGATGACACCGCCCCTAACTGAAGGCGAGTTCTAAACAGAAATGGACTGGGAACGCGTTCGCACTTCAGAATCCCACCCGTCTCACCGCAAGGTGAAGGGCTTGCGGCTTTAGCCGTGGGAGTGTCAATGTTGATTTTCTTAACGAACGAATAGGTACGTTCTATTTACTATTTAAGTGTCTTCCATTCAAGATGTCAACCAGGTTGTCCAATTAATCAAAAGAAGAACTTCATATTAAATAGGGGTAGCTCAAAAGCTACTTTCATTTAATTCTTGTTTAATATCTTAAGGCTAAGTTTTAAGTTACATATTCCGCCGATATTGTCCACCAACATCATATAGAGCTGATGTAATTTGGCCAAGGGATGCTACTTTTACACATTCCATTAGTTCTTCAAAAATATTGCCGTGTTGTAGAGCTACTTGCTTTAGTCGATTCAGTGCTTTTGGTGCTTCCTCTTTATGTCGAGACCAGAAATCATTCAGATGGCGGATCTGGGTTTGTTTTTCTTCTTCTGTTGAACGCGCTAATTCAATTTTGTATGCGTTATCATCCGCATTTGGATTGATGAAAGTATTGACTCCGATAATCGGCAATTCTCCAGAGTGTTTTTTATGTTCATAATAAAGCGATTCTTCCTGGATTTTTCCGCGTTGATATTGTGTTTCCATTGCACCAAGTACGCCCCCCCGATCATGGATACGCGTGAATTCAGCTAATACCGCTTTTTCGACAAGATCGGTCAGCTCATCAATAATAAAAGCCCCTTGCAGCGGGTTTTCATTCTTCACGATTCCGAATTCTTTATTGATGATCATTTGAATGGCCATGGCCCGGCGTACGGAATTTTCTGTCGGTGTTGTGATGGCTTCATCATAGGCGTTCGTATGCAAAGAGTTACAGTTGTCATTAATCGCAATCAATGCTTGCAGCGTCGTACGGATATCATTGAAGTCCATTTCTTGTGCATGAAGGGAGCGGCCTGATGTTTGGATATGGTATTTAAGCTTTTGGCTTCGTTCATTCCCACCATACTTATTTTTGATAACAGTGGACCAAATTCGACGTGCGACACGCCCCATGACTGTATATTCAGGATCTAACCCGTTACTGAAAAAGAAGGAAAGATTCGGTGCAAAATCATCAATATTCATTCCGCGACTTAAGTAATACTCCACAAAAGTGAAGCCATTCGCGAGCGTAAAGGCCAATTGAGAAATCGGGTTTGCTCCTGCTTCAGCGATGTGATACCCGCTAATACTGACAGAATAGTAGTTGCGTATTTTATGATCAATGAAATACTGCTGAATATCTCCCATCATTTTGAGTGCAAACTCGGTAGAAAAGATGCAAGTATTCTGACCTTGGTCTTCTTTTAGAATATCGGCTTGCACGGTGCCGCGCACCGTTTGCATCGTCCACTCCTTGATCTGCTCAAATTCTTTTTTGTATGGCTGTCTTCCATTTCTCTCTGTAAACTTTTCAACCTGCTGATCAATAGCCGCATTCATGAACATAGCTAATATAATAGGTGCTGGTCCATTTATAGTCATAGATACACTTGTGGATGGATGACAAAGATCAAATCCTTTATAGAGCTTTTTCATATCATCCACTGTACATATATTTACGCCGCTGTTTCCGATCTTCCCATAAATATCAGGTCGATAATCTGGATCGTGACCATATAACGTGACACTGTCAAAAGCGGTAGATAATCGTTTTGCCTCATCGTTTTGGCAGAGGTAATGAAAGCGTCGATTAGTTCGATCGGGTGTCCCTTCCCCGGCAAACTGACGTTTGGGGTCCTCGTTGGTACGTTTAAATGGAAACACACCGGCTGTATATGGAAAAGTTCCCGGTAGATTTTCTTTCATTAGCCAGCGGAGAATTTCTCCAGGATCTTCAAACTTTGGAACACTGACGCGTGGAATTTTATTTCCAGCTAGTGATTCTGTATATAATTCCGTGATAATTTCTTTCCCGCGAACATTCGTAACGAGTTGATTTTGTTGGTAGATCTCACGGATTTTTGACCATTCATCCACCATTTTTTTGCATTCTGGATGAATTCTCTCTTCATAATCAGCAATCATGTCATCTAGCTTGTCCATAAAAGCTTGAGCTTCTTCCTGAGAAATTATTTGTCCATTGTCCTTTTCCATAAGTGCTTTTGTTCCTCGCAATTGAAATCGTTTTCGGATCAAATCCACTTGTTCTTCTAAAAATTGCTGATATTGATAAACCGTTTGGACAATTTCACTTAAATAAGCTGTTCTGTCAGGTGGGATAACAAGGTTTTGTTTTGTCACTTTTTTAAATTCAGTGTCATAGTCTGTTGGCCAACTGCTATTTGTTTTCTCCTCGACCACCTTCATTAAATTAGCAAAGAGTATGTTGGTTCCTAGGTCATTAAACTGGCTGGCAATGGTTCCGAATACCGGCAAATCCACATCCGGAAGTTCAAATAACTGACGGCTTCTCTGAAATTGCTTACGAACATCACGCAGCGCATCTTCAGATCCACGGCGTTCAAATTTGTTAATGACAATTAGATCAGCGAAATCAATCATATCGATTTTTTCAAGCTGGGTGGTCGCACCAAATTCGCTTGTCATTACATACATGGATATATCACATAAATCAACAATGCCAGAAGCCCCTTGTCCGATTCCACTTGTTTCAATAATGACGAAATCATAGCCAGCTACTTTGACTACATCGATGGCTTCCTTTGTGGCAAGACTTAATTCTGTATTGGATCCCCGAGTTGCTAGACTTCGCATGTAAACACGTGGATCGTTAATCGCATTCATGCGAATACGGTCTCCGAGTAATGCCCCTCCTGTTTTCATCTTAGAAGGATCCACGCAGATAATTGCAATGGAGCGATCTGGGAATTGCCTAAGATAACGTCTCACCAATTCATCAGTTAATGAGCTTTTCCCTGCCCCTCCAGTTCCTGTTATCCCTAAGACGGGTGGTACATTTGGAACTTCTGCCAGCCTTTCTTTTAAAGAAATGGAATTCTTCGTCTTATTCATCACTTGATTTTCTTCAGCAATCGTAATTAATTGTGCGATTGAACCCCAATGTTTTTCTTGTAACTGAGTCATCCCTTGATCCATATGTTTCGGCGTTGGATAATCGGTTTCCCGAATCATATGGTTAATCATGCCTTGCATTCCAAGTTCCCGGCCATCATCCGGTGAAAAGATTTTAGCAATGCCATAATCCATCAATTCCTTTATCTCAGCTGGAATGATGACACCACCACCTCCTGCAAAAATTTTGATGTGACCGGCTCCTTTTTCTCGAAGCAAATCATACATATATTTCAAATATTCTATGTGTCCACCCTGATAGGTACTTATAGCAATCCCTTGTACATCTTCCTGAATGGCGGCATTCACGACTTCGTCCACGGAGCGGTTGTGACCTAAATGAATCACTTCCACGCCTGAAGCTTGGAGAATACGCCGCATAATATTAATGGCCGCATCATGGCCGTCAAATAGGGATGCCGCTGTTATAAAGCGAACATGATGCTTTGGTCTTAAAATTTGTGTTTTCAAACGCTATCTCGCCTCACTTCATCCTTTTATTAGTCCTTTATAAGGTACCCTGCAATCACCAATCGTTGAATTTCTTGTGTACCTTCATAAATTTGTGTGATCTTTGCATCACGCATATAGCGCTCTACCGGATAATCTTTTGTATAACCGTAACCGCCCAATATTTGAACCGCTTCTGTTGTTACTTTCATCGCTGTATCACCGGCCAACAGTTTTGACATAGCGGACGCTTTTCCATACGGAAAACCATTAGATTCCAGCCAAGCAGCCTGATAGGTTAAAAGACGGGAAGCTTCAATTGCTATTGCCATATCAGCCAGCTTAAAAGAAATACCTTGATTTACAGCAATAGACTTACCAAATTGCTTCCGTTCTTTTGCATACCAAATGGCGGTATCCATTGCGCCTTGGGCAATTCCGACAGCTTGAGCCGCAATGCCGTTTCGTCCACCATCAAGTGTCATCATAGCTATTTTGAATCCTTCTCCTTCTTTGCCTAAAATATTTTCTTTAGGGACACGGCAATCTTCAAATATAATCTCTGTCGTTGGGGAGGAGCGAATACCCAGTTTCCTTTCTTTTTTTCCGACAGAAAAGCCAGGAAAATCTTTTTCGACGATAAAAGAGGTTATACCATATTTTCCAGAGGAAGGATCTGTCAAAGCAAAAACAATATACGTATCCGCAATACCGCCATTTGTAATAAAGATTTTGGATCCATTTAAGATATAATCGTTACCCTCTAATCGGGCAGTTGTTTTCATACCACCTGCATCTGAACCTGAACCAGGTTCAGTTAATCCGTAGGCACCGATTTTTTCTCCTTGTGCCATCGGTTTTAAATATTTTTGTTTTTGTTCCTCTGTTCCAAATTTGAAGACAGGCCATCCTGCTAATGAAGTATGTGCAGAGAGTGTTACCCCTGTTGAGGCGCACACACGGGACAATTCTTCCACCGCTATGCAGTAAGAGATATAATCACTGCCAATACCTCCATACTCTTCAGGCCAAGGAATACCTGTTAAACCAAGCTCCGCCATCTGACGAAAAATCTCCATATCAAAGCGTTCTTCTTCATCCCGTTCATCCGCTGTTGGTGCTACCTCCTTTTTTGCAAAATCCCGTACCATCTTTCGGATCATTTCGTGCTCTTCTGATACTTGAAAATTCATTGTATTTCCCCACCTTTTTATTTTGTCAAATATATGTGAATGATCATTCTTTACGTTTCCTTTTTTCAAAAACCTCAGTTTCACCTTTTAATTTTTTATGTAGACGTAGACTCTACAAAACATGAATAGTTTTTAATCTAAGAGAGAAAAAAGGATAAAAAAAGATGGTTTTTATCCTTTTTAAAGGTATCAAAAATTTTTTTTTATAATGATGATGGAATAAGAGTAAATAAAAGACATGGGGTAGTTAATAAATAGTTGTTTCAGAACCGTAAGCTTCAATTTTGTTTTTAACCGCTTGAAGAAAACGCCCACTAACCAACCCATCTATAATCCGATGATCAAAGGATAGACAAATGTTCATCATATCCCGGATGGCGATCATATCATTGATAACGACTGGACGCTTTACAATCGCTTCAATGCTTAAAATAGCTGCTTGTGGATGGTTTATAATCGGGTTAGATAGCACGGAGCCGAAAGAGCCTGTATTGTTAACAGTAAACGTACCGCCAGACATATCTTCCACTGTTAACTTCCCATCTCGCGTTTTCTTCGCCATTTTATCGACTTCTTTTCCGAGACCAAAAATGCTTTTGTGATCGGCATCTTTGATAACTGGGACAAATAGCGCACGATCTGTTGCAACAGCGATTGAGATATTGATCGCTTTTTTGATGATAATTTCTTCATCGGTCCATTGTGAATTGAGAATGGGGAATTCTTTTAATGATTCGACTACTGACTTAATAAAAAAAGGTAAGTAGGTAAGGTTCATGTTTTCTTTTTGCTTAAATTCATCTTTTACCTGATTACGATAGCGGACAAGATTTGTCACATCACATTCGATCGTGAACCATGCATGCGGGGCTTCATGTTTACTTGTTACCATACGTCTAGCAATTGCTTTTCGAATGGCCGTAATTGGAACCCTTTGGTCTTCTTTATACTGTTGGAATTCTTTTTCTATATGTGTTTCTCCTGTTCGTTTCTTCTTTTCATTAACTGTTGGTTTTGAGAAAGGAATATTGGAGGGTTCTGGAACGGCTGGAGCCACTGTTTGCTGTTTGATCGTCACTGCGTGCAAGATGTCTTTTCTAGTAATACGTCCGCCATTTCCTGTTCCATTGATAGTAGAAAGGTCTACATTATGTTCTTGTGCCAGTCTTAAAACAGCAGGTGAATAGCGTTGTTTGTCATCCATAGGAATAGCTAAATGACTTGAATGTTCAGTTTGTTGGACGGAGTCAGGTGCAGGTGCCTTAAGTGTACGGCCTGCATCTTCAGAAAGAATGTAACAAATTAATCCCCCTACTGGAATGGTCTCACCCTCTTCTGCTACAATTTCCAAAATGGTTCCGTTAAAAGAGGAGGGCACTTCTGCCGTCACTTTGTCAGTCGTCACTTCACAAACCGGTTCATATTTTTTAATAGTATCTCCTATACTGACTAACCATTTGGACACAGTGCCTTCCGTTACACTTTCCCCAAGCTGGGGCATGATTAACTTCTCCACTATGATCCCCACCTCAATCTATTTAAAATGCGGCTAATTCTGCCATTGCCTTGTATACTTTATCCGGATTTAGCATGAAGAATTTTTCCATTACTCCGTTATAAGGAGTAGCCGGGACATCAGGACCGCAAAGTCGCTTCACAGGTGCATCAAGCTCATATAAACACTCTTCCGCAATAATACCCGCTACTTCTCCTCCAACACCGCCTTCTTTGTTATCTTCATGAACGATTAAAACTTTGCCCGTTTTGCGGGCCGCTTGCACAATCGATTCTTTATCCAGTGGATAAAGAGTTCGCAAATCTAAAATATGAGCACTGTACCCGTCTTTCTCCAATTTATCGGCGGCTTGTAGAGCAAAGTGCAACGTGAGTCCGTACGTAATGACTGTAATGTCCTCGCCCTCTCTTTTCACATCCGCCTTTCCGATTGGAACAGTGTATTCTATGTCTGGTACTTCTCCTTTAATGAACCGGTAACAACGTTTATGTTCAAAAAACAAGACAGGATCTTCATCACGAATAGCTGATATCAATAATCCTTTTGCATCATAGGGTGTTGACGGTGTGACCACTTTTAAACCTGGAATATTACAAAACATCGCTTCAACGCATTGGGAATGATAAAGCCCCCCGTGAACGCCTCCACCATAGGGAGCACGAATCACGAGCGGACAGTTCCAGTCTCCGTTCGAACGGTATCTCATTTTGGCGGCTTCACTGACAATTTGATTGACGGCCGGCATAATAAAATCGGCAAACTGCATTTCAGCGATCGGCCTCAATCCATATGCTGCTGCGCCTATTGCTACACCGGCAATCGCTGATTCGGCAAGGGGGGTGTCCATGACTCGTGCTTCTCCAAACTCTTCATACAGACCCTGTGTTGCCTTAAAGACGCCTCCTTTTAATCCAACATCTTCTCCCAGTACAAAGACTTTATGGTCACGTGCCATCTCTTCACGCATGGCCTGATTGATGGCCTCAATATAAGAAATGATTGTCATTGGTTATGCCTCCTATTCTGCATATATGTGCTTTAATGTATCTTCTGGTGCTGGAGACGGTGCGTTTTCAGCATATTCAGTCGCTTCATCGATTTCTTTGGTTACCCATTCGAGAATCTCTTTTTCTTTTTCTTCGTTTAACACGCCAACTTCTTTTAAGTAATGATTGAATTGGTGAATGGGATCTTGCTTCTTCTCTTCAGCTACTTCTCCTTCTGGTCGGTATGTCCGGTCATCGTCATCTGAGGAATGCGGCATATAGCGAAAGCAACGAGCCTCAATCAACGTAGGTCCTTCACCTCTTCTTGCTCTATCGGCTGCCTCTTTTGTCACTTTGTATACTTCAAGAACGTCACTTCCATCTACACTGACGCCGGGGAAACCATAACCTAAAGCTCGATCAGCGATGCTGTTACATGCGACTTGTTTTGAGTAAGGCACTGAAATCGCATATTTATTGTTTTCGCAGAAAAAGATAACAGGAAGCTTGTGGACACCAGCAAAATTGGCCCCTTCATGAAAGTCTCCTTGATTGCTTGATCCTTCTCCAAAAGAAACGAAAGTTACAAGGTCTTTTCCTTCTAACCTTCCTGCCAGAGCCAGACCAACTGCATGTGGAACTTGGGTCGTTACTGGACTTGACCCCGATAAAATCCGGTACTTTTTCCCACCAAAATGCCCTGGCATTTGACGACCGCCGCTATTTGGATCTTCTGCTCTAGCAAACGAACTAAGCATTAAATCCTTTGCCGTCATTCCAAAGACAATGACAACGCCCGCGTCACGGTAATAGGGGCATAAGTAGTCTTTGTTTTTATCGAGGGCATAGGCTGCTCCAATTTGTGCTGCTTCCTGTCCTTGACAAGAAAGTACAAAAGGAATCTTTCCAGCTCGATTTAAAATCCACGTCCGTTCATCAATTTTTCGTACTAAAAGCATATCTTGATACATGCTTAGAACTTGCTCATCTGACAGCCCAAGTTTTTTATGCTTGTTTTCGACTTGACTAGTACGTGAGTCTCCCATACTAAGACCTCCCGCGTTTTTAATGTGAGGATTTATGAATGAATAACGACTTTTTCAACGAAAGTCCATCTTCCCCGAACATTTCTGATAAGGAAGAGTGTGAATGAATCATTTTAGTCACTCCCCATGAAGTGAGCCTACTGTGATTATATGAATACCTAGTACATCATTTGTCTATTTATCGACGACAAGTTTGCCCCTTAGATGAATTATTTTCCAATTGCTTAAATAGAAATTTCCCTGCTTTAAACAGTGAAGTCCAATCAGCAAACTCCCTATCTGTACGTTGTCTCTTAAATTACCTAAAAATAAAACACACTCAATTCCGCTAACAACAATAACAATCTTTTATGGAAACGCTTTCATTTTTATGAATTGCTCACCCATACGGAATGTCGCCCTCTTTGCAGCTGTATCCAGGAGCTACGAGAATTTTATCCATTCAGTTAGTATTGGAATATCTTTTTATTTCAAAAAGTTCATGGTCATTTGAAGCTTTCTAGAATAGAAATTTTTTTCAAAGTTAGTTTTCTTTTTTTGAAATTCTATTTCGTTTCCATCCGTACTTGATCATTGAAAGCGCTCGGCAGTGTAATTTTAATCACTCGATTTGTTCTCTTATTAACTCTTTGTCATTAATTTATTCCGTGACAAGAACATTGATAACCGCTATATCGCTTTTTTGCTTATTTTACATAATTGGGCACTGGGAAAGGGTCAAAGAAAGACCATAATTGTTCTTTTTTAGTAAATAAAAAAAGCTCCACAAGGGAGTTTTTATGATTATGCGATATTCTCATGTAAGGCTATTTGTTCTTTTAGCTTTTCTGCTCGCCCCATAAATTTTACACCTTCTCTTATTTGGATGGTATCACATATGAGGTGCACAACATCGTTTTTCTCAGTCCAAGCGACCAAATCTTTTTCTAAAATCCGCTTTCTACAAGTAGAACATATTAAACCATCTTTAATATTCATTTTGTTTGCTCCTTTTTAAAAATATTTTATATGCTTATTAAGTATCTATGGAGCGCTCATCCATCTTCACATGTTCTAATCGCTCGATAGAATATGTGAAGATGGACGAACTTTTTCCGCCAGTAGCTGAACAAATCTTACTACTGAAATAGAAATCAGAACATCACTGGTCTACCTAATAACATAGTATGAGCCCCGCCTACGCTCGATACCGTGACGGCCACACGTGCCATCCAACCCACTATTATTATAAACAGAAAGCGCTTACAAATAAAGAATTATCGATCATCAAATTCCGACATATATCTGTTTAAATTGTAAGATTTGCTTGGTTTATGGCCATAATCTAACTAAGGCACTTTTAAACCCGTGCTGACTTATAAATAAACAGCAGTACTATACCAAAAGATAAAAAGCCTTCAGCTTATGGGGCGATTTATTTCTTTTCCACTCTACAAAAAAGAGGTGCTCACAGATGAAAAAGGACAAGAAGTATTTAAAAATGGAAGGAAAGTCCGACGAATTTATTTACGGCGCGATTCAGACGTATGAGAAAGTACTGGCAAACGCCCAGCGGATGATACTTGCCGGTGAGGTGAAGGAGAGTGAGATTGCCCATCTTCTCCGAGAATGGATGAAAGAGCGTGATACGCTGCTTGGCTTACTTGGCCCATCCACTTATGTAAGCTCGATGCACGCTTATGCTGATGAGGCAAGCAAAGAGAGAACACGAAAGAGCGTGATTTCCGATGTCGGGTTGGGTCCTGATATGAAACTCTTGACGGAAGAGAATCAACGAAGTATTAATGTTGGAAAAAACGATTGAGCAAGTTCCCTTAAAAAACAATCTGATCCGTTAATTTTCGACGATCAGACTGTTTTTGTTTTCTATGACTTGCACATACCTTACAAAATATAAGATGCTTCTGATTGATTAAATAGATTAGTGGATGCCCACTCACGAACATTCTCTTTCCACTTAGTATCTGAGTAGTGTTCTTTTACCCCTTTGTACTATTCACTATAGTAAGCAGATGAATTTTGGAAAATATCAATTCATTGTTTTTCCACCACTTGATAAGTTTCATAAGTATCGACTGACAGACCATGCTCTTCCAGAAGGTCATCGAGCATAATGATAAATGATATGGCCAGCTGATCCGTATTCCGTATAAAATTGCATGAGAATAGAAATAAAAAATCCGCTTTTATCTTAAAAATTGATCAAAGCGGATTTTTTGTAATGCTTTTTTCTTACCGAGCATGACGAATCATGTACTAGCAAACCATTTACAAGCTCTTACTTTAAAAGCTATTAGGTTTAGAGGGAGTTGACGGTGTTTTTATTTTTTCTTGTACATCGAGCAACATTCTCTCAGCTAGTTGATCGAACCATTTCTCGTCACCGGTCTGAATGGCCAGATCAATCAAACAATCCCAATCTTCTTTTTCAAGTGTTAAATTGAATTTTTCAACACGATCTACGGTAAATAGTCTCGGTGTTGGTTTTATCGATTGCGTCACACCATCAACATAATTCGCTACTTTTGTGATAAACACTTCATTGCGTGCTACAGAAATATTCTCAATAAAACCAATCACGTGATAATTATCGATCTGAGTAATAATCCAATCTCCATTTTTCAACATGTTACTGGCTCCTTCCTATATTTACTTTATGTCACCTGTCAATTCTTTATTTGGCTGTACTAGTTAAAACAAGGACTTATCCATCACTATGAATAATCTCCTATTTTCCATTGAGACTTCTTGGAGCAATGATCAATAATCTCTATATTTGGAAACGCTTTCATTTATTCGTAGCACTTGATTGTATAAAAGAATCATTTTTTTCAAAGAGCAATCTATACACGTATATTGTATTACAAATTTAGGCTAACTCCTACTCAAAATTCATCCCCATCCTACTCATCGAGCTATGCCCTTCATATTCCTTGTGGATGGGGGGTCTTCCTTCAGAAAGTTGTTAAAAAGTGCAGGGAAAGAAAAAAGAGTTTACTATGAACACTTGTTAAGCGCTTTTATTCAGCTATTTTTTCTAGATTTCCATTGCTCTCCATTTTAAAAGTTGCACGTGGTGAATCATCATCATCTAATACAACGAGTTTGCGTGCGCGATTCATAATTTTCATCATTGTTTCATAGTCTTCTTGCATGGTTAAGGCCGATTTTTCAAGATGACATAGCTTCTTTTCCAAAACAATCTTTTCATTTTTTACTGTTTCTAACTCACTGCGCAGCTTGTCATTCTCTTTCTTTATATCATACGTTGCGTCCATACTACGTAAAAAACTAATCACTTCGTCGATTGTGAGCGGTGTTTGATCTTGATGAAGTCGAATAGATTGTGCAGTTACTGTTTCAGTCAGCTCTGGTATCTTATATAACTCTTCCTTTTCTTTCTTTTGTTCCGTCTTAAGCAGACGATTGCGTTGTTTTCGTTGTTTTTTAGCTAAATCCAGCGCCTTCTCGTATTGCTGCCGCACGACCGCATTCCATCGAAAACCGCAAGCTGCAGAAGTTCTGTTTAGTTGGTCCCCAACTTCTTCAAACGCATTTAGCTGTGTGCTTCCTTCACGAACATGCCGTAATACAGTTTCAGCAAGCAATAGATCATCTTCTTTAGACCAAGCATCTTGACGCTGTTTCACTCATCATCGCTCCTTTTTATAAAAAATTATTCTTTATAGTAAAGATGGCCATAGACAGTTTATTTTATACGATCAGTAAACATGGAGCTTAAAGATTGAAAGAAGCCTACTCTATTATGCTTCATTCTATTCTACTCTGTTCCTCTTTATTCATTCTGATGAACTACGCCTTCAAACTTGTGGCTTAGGACCTAATTTCAGGCGTTTTTTATCAATTTCTTAAAGCACACGATAATACAGATTTGTTGCTTAGAAATTCTATTAAAGGTGCATTTTGCTTTGATAAATAGATGAATCAGCTTCGATAGGACAATACAACCACTATAGCTATAGGAGCGTCAAAGAGACAGGGAGTAGTATTAATTTATTGGTCTTGGTCCTACGCCTATACTGGAATTTTCCACTGTCATAATGGGGCGAACATTTATGTCTCCGTCCACACGGATTTGACAGGATAAACGCAAGTTATCGTCAATAATCCCTTTTTCTAAAAATGCATGGCTTTCTGTATTAGTTGGTTCACAATAGTCCCCTTCTAATATTTCTACTCGACAGGTTGTACATCTCGCTTTACCTCCACATCTGTGAAGAATGTTAACGCCGCTGTCTTCTAGTGCTAATACGAGCTTTTTTCCTTTTTCAATTTCAAACGTTCCATATCCATTGACTGTTAAGTAGGGCATTTAATTGTCTCCATTCGTTATATTCGATAAATATTATTAACAGGTATAGCCTTTTGTTAATTTTTTTAAACAAAAAATGGATAGTCATTTTAAAATGCTCTTTAAAAATTTGTTGATCAGCTCCAACCTAGCCCCTTTGCTATGTATTTTCCAAACCCATCTAATTTCTGAGCAACATCTTCATCTATATAAGCACTAATTTTTCCTTTTTTATGGCCTTTGGTTTATTCGTAACTGAGTCAAGAATGTCATTAAGACTACTATTTACATGAATATCATGATTGTTGCTAGTTTCATTATCAATTTTATTATTATCCATCGTCTTTATTGCCCCCAATCCCTTTAAAGAAGGATTAAATTGTGTTTAAAATCATATATTGTTCCCAAGACTTTAACCAACAATCTCGTTGAATAGCTTTTAGGTGAAAATAGATATGACTAATTCTAATAAGGAAGGAATAAGACTGTTTTACTAAATCATTTTCTTATTTTAAAAAAATACTAATATATCTAAGATATTAGAGAGTAAGCAACAATATTCATATGAAATTAAATTTCAACGTTGATCTTAATGTCTTTACTAATTTTGACTTGGTAATCAATATTAGTGCTCATGATAATAGCAATTTTAAACCTATTATTATTCAAATTTTTTAAGAAAGATTGGAAGATTACCTATTTTGAAGACATTATAAATGAATTCAGAAGATATCTTTGCACAGGTTAAAGCATGAGGGATTGAAAAAAATTGTCTAACGGAACTTGTCAACTTATATACAGCTTCTGAAAAACTTGAGATGTAGTTTTCATTCCTTTATTAAACCAGCAGGAAATTTACTGAGTTTTGCTACACGTTTTGCTATGAACATTCTCTATATATTGAAAATGCATCTTAGTCGATGCTGACCAACAAGGGGTACCGGTTTTACTTGTATCCGAACAAAGAACAGAAAGTGTTAAGAGTATCCTGTTTTTATAACGCATAAAAAATCTATTCGTACAGAACAACTACCGGAATGATTTGTGCAGCAAAAGCAAGGCAAGGAACAACTCGAATTGGACATCGATCATGACGAACTATTTCTCGCAGAAAAAGCAAAACTAGAAGCAATTCTTCGTGAAAGACAGCATGACATACGCTAAAACACGTTCATTTTTTTAAAAAAGATGCCGGTTGTTTGCTGTCTCTTTTTCCAAATTGCTGTGGAAACGTTCTATTTTTCATCGTTTTTTCGGGGATTTTATCTGTCGAAAACAAAAAAAGAGTGTCCCTTTTTAACCTTGTTGAAGCTTATCGACTGTCTATGTTGGTCGGCAGTAATTGAACAAGGCTATTAAAACATAATCAATATTTAAACATCATACAGCCATAAAAATCAGCAAGATAAATTTAAAAACGTGTGCAAAGCTGAGAAAAAATAGGGGGACGTAGTGGGGACATGGGAAGGGCGTGGTGGGGACGTAGTCGGGACATAACTCGAAAAAAGGGGGACATGGTGGGGACATTTTCGCTACTTTCGTGATATCACGGTTTTGTCAGGCTTTGCCTGACCTATCACCCATGTGATAGCAAAAACCCCTTATGCTCATATCATTATCATTATTGGGTTATCCAATTTGAAAGAGGACTGACGAAATGGATATTATGATTCGAAATCTTGATCCGGTTGAAATTTAAAAAATGGATGAAGTGGCTAAGAAGCAAGGTATTTCAAGACAAGAATTTTTAAAAAATCAAATAGAAACCTTGGCTTTCTATCGTGAAGAAACAAATCGAGAATTGCATTTACAGAACATGATTGAAAAAAATATGTTGCTGATGACACTATTCAATGATTCCATTAAACGCATGAATTTATTTTTAGAGTCGATGATTGAAGAGTAAAGGTTCGCCATTTTTTTGATTCTTAGTTGTTCATGTTTTGCATCACCCCTCATGATTTTTTCGTCGTTCGGAATGATAAGAAGTTTTCTTTGAGGATCTTTACTAAGAATAAAAATGTGAGTTGTTTTATTTTCTCCACTTCAATTTAAATGATTTGCTGAAAAAGAAAATCAAAAAATGAAGTGCCAGAAAAAATTGATTGATCAAACCGATTCAATTTTGAAACGGTCCTGTGTGCTTTCGAATAAATAATTCTTTAAGAGTCGAATAAAAATTTCATGAACTTTTTTTAAAACTACCTTTTGCTGATGATCATTTTTAAATGGGTATCAATAAATAAAAACAGACCGTTTCAAAAATGAAACGGTTGAATTTTCTTTCGATTAAAAGTTATTTTCTGATTTAAAAATTTAAAATTCGTATCCAATTTTCCTTTTTTGTTTGCTCGCGTTTGAATTATTTTTTGGTTACTTATGTTTAGACGTTATCGACCTTTAGATTCGATGGTCTGGTTTAAAGAGTTAGCATGAGCATAAGGAGTTTTTGTCCCCACCGATGATGTGGGGTCAGGCAAAGCCTGACAAAACAATGGGTACAAGAAAACCTTTCAAGTGTTGACTCACTGTTGACTCAAAATGAGGGACTGTTGATATGGTGTAGACCTGTAATTTTTTCCATGATGACACGGTGTTGACCTCTGTTTTTCTATTGCTGCTCATTTTTCCCCCGTTTTTAATTTCAAAAAATAAAAAAACCGATTCTTTTCTCTGCACTTTTAGATTTAATTTATTTTTGCTAAATCTTATCTACTCTATCTTCCGTACCTGTTCCTATCTAACTAAGAAATTTTAAATGGAATGGGGACTTACGGATTGATCGTTACCTGTGTAGAATGAGCATTAAGAGTTGAATGAACGCATGGAAAACGCAGCTGAGTATGGAACATTATCAAAAGAGGTAGCAATTCACTTAAACATAAACCCTAATACATTAAGACGTTGGTCCCTTGAACTTGAAAAGCACGGATACACATTTGAACGCAATAGCAAAGGTCAGCGTATTTATTATGAACGCGATATTCATTCGTTATCAGAATGTAAAATGATTTTAGAAAAAGGCCAATCGATGGAAAATGCAACAAAGTCTATTGCATCAGAGTTCATCGAGCGAAAAAACGCAGAAAAAACGCTAGGCGTTATTCTCGATACATCAGAAAATAATGAGAATGTAACGTTATCCAAGCGTGATTTGGAATCCATCGTAGAATCGGCAGTAACAAAGGCAATGGAGAAAGAACGGGAAGCAATACTGGAAGCTCTGGAGTTGAAAATGAACAATGCCATTGAGCAGCGCGATCGGATGCTGATGCAGAGTATGAACCAGAAGATCGAAGAAAAACGCATTGAGATTACGGAATCAACCGAAAAAGAACAGGAGAAAAAGTCAATTTTCAATTGGTTCAAAAAGAAAAAATAGGGGTATATAAAGGGAAAATCCCTCGTATTAATTTAAGGGATTTGTTGGCCGCAAGAATAAAATTGATTAACTTCTCATTTTTACTGAATCTGGCTAGGTGGTTAGGTTACCTATAGAAACTAATCCCCTGATTTTTATTTCGATTTCAAGTAGGTGAATGAAATCTTCAGGTAGTTCTAGTTTTATAGCGTCATTATATGCTTGTAGCAAAACATCATCTGGTATACTTGGTTTTTCCATAGTGCCCTCCACGGTTTATGAGGCAGCTCAGCTATCCTAGTCACTTGACCTTAGACCTGAAACTTTGCATCCTACTCATTCGAGTAGTTTGCCATTTCTTATATTTCATTATTATGATAATCAATAGAATTCAAGATTAAATTATAAATTAAAAAATGTCATTATTATTTTTTTATTGGAAATCCAAACAAAATACAATGATGAATAACTAAAAATCAAAGGCAAACTACTCGAAAGAGTAGGGCGCAAAGCCACGGATCTAAGGTCAAGTGACTAGGATAGCCGGGTTGCAGAAGTAGGAAGGTACCCATCGCCATGAGTGACGATAAAGACCGACTTATTTTCAGTCATGAGCTCAGTCGTTTACATAGCGATTATGAGCGTTGTAAAGAGATCAGGATTAAAGAAGAAATATTGAAAGAAATTCACCTTCTAAAAAAAGCTATCAAGCTCCTTTTAGAAGGTGAACAAATGACGTTCAAAAGATAGGTGTTTTTATTCCATTGCTTTTATTTTTTTCAGATAGAGGTAAAACCAATAATCAAAGAGATAAGGAACAAGGTAAGAAATGAACGTCCAAAAGATGTTCCATCCGTTCCCATATACCACTATTCCCATTAGAACGAATATGGCTTCGGTAAGTGTCGTGAATAATGTCATCAGAAAAACGATGAGATAGGGATGATTGCTTTTCTTTATGAAAAAAATCAGATAGCAGCCCAAAATCGGATACAGGCCTAAATTAACAGGGATAGCAGGTAAGGTGTTAGCGTTATTGAAAAGATAAACATGCCAAAAACCGAACTGTACTCCTAATTCATTTACAAGAAAAGCATTGACTGAAGCAAATGGGCCAATTAAAGGAATAAGCTTTTTATCCCGTGGATGAAGATGCAGAATACCAAAAATTCAAGGGATTATAAATGCGATGATCGTAATAGAATACACTGGGCTTCAATCCTCCTTTAAGCCAGGTGGTCCGGGCTATGAACAGATATCTAGAGAGACATGCATGATTGACTAAACAGACTACCTTAGTAAAATTACCCAATCCAGAAAAATACATACATATTCTAAATACAACATAAAGAGAATTATGTTGCATTGAAAAGCTCTGGAGCAAATTCCAGAGCTTTTTATTTACTAATTTATGTTAAGGTGGTTTAAAAGAAAGACGAGGAGGCGCTGTATGAATGGCTAATGGATGAGTTAGCTAAAGTAAAATGAAAAGACTGAGAACCCTTTAAAAAGTTTCTCAGCCTTTTCTATGTATGTATTTGTTTATGTATATATGTTCTAGTTGTTATTCCATTGGCTTTCTTTTAGCATATTTTCTGCTTTGGAATAAATATCGTCTGCTGGTCTTGGTCTTTCATTTATCCGTTTACCTACAGCAAAATAAAAAACAATTTTTGTCTCTTCATTAACTTCGAATATAATTCGCATATCTCCTGTACCATTCTTTGGTAACTTGGAATGGAATGTCATAGTACGGAATCCTTTTTCACGAAGAATCCCGTACTTGCATTCCCTTGAATTGTTGTATGGATTCTTTTCTAAAATTTTACGTTCGTGCTCAAATAGTTCATAAAACATCGAAAATTCTTCTTCTGTCATATGGTCTGTTGCATCATCAAGGGTATCAAAAAATTTAGGGTGAAATTCTGATTCGTATTTTTGTTTGCTCATTTATTTTCTCATTCCTTTTCTCCACTCTCTGTATTCACTTGCTGACATGTTTTCAGGAAGCTTTATAAATTGTTCTTTTGACGTATTGAAGAAATTCTCGCCAAGCTCTTTTACCATTAGAGCTTCATCTAATAATTGTTCTAAATTTTCTACATATTGTCTTAACTCTTCAAATTCCTTCATTCCCATCATCGTAATTGACATTTCATCTTTAATGATAAGTCCCATTACTTCATTTTCATCAATCATCTCCTTTAATTTCCTTTGCGAAATTTCTCTTAATTTACTTGCCGGCATTGTGTTTTTAAGGGTAAAAGGCTTTTCTAGAAGCTTTTCCACGTTTGTTTTCCCCTTTCGAATTTCCTCTTTCATGTGTGTTCACCTCCTATTGTACAAAAAAATGAACAAAAAATCAAACAAAATTATGTTCATTTTTTTATATATTATGTGCCTTGGAAATCTTAGATATACCTTTAATTAAAAAAATGCTTTATGTTTTTACAAGTCATTTAACAATTTCTTATTTTTTAAAAATCCGAGTGCCCTAATTTAAAGAAAAGAAATGCAACATAAATGCAATTATGTTGTATTGAGAACGCCCCGGATCTTTAGAATTTGGGGCGTTTTTTCGATTTGAGTGCAATCACAAGGAGATTTTTGTAATGCGTCTTATTGAACTAGCGGGGCAGTGTAGTTGAACAATGATAAACTACAAACGAAGGGTATTGTTTTCATACCTAGTTTAAATTAGGAGCGTCTAAAAATGGGTAGCAAAAAAAAGATTAGGGGATTAAAAAGAAGAATTCGCCAATTTACGGAGGAATTAAATGAATTAACCAGGGATTTCCCTGAAGATTTATCTAATGGTTATTGGGAATTACATCTTCCTAACCTAGGGTCGGAATGGATTAGTTCAACGAAAACTCCATTTAATGTTCGTAAAAAATGCTTACAATTTTTGATAAACAGGACAAAACATCTTATTGAGAAGAAGCCCGCGCATTATAAGGATACAAGAGTAATGTTAATGATTGATTCTCATTATTGGTGGTCAACGAAAATTGAGATTTTTTCTGCAAAAAATGATGAGGGGTTATCTTTTTATAGAGAAGACGATTATACAAGATGGATTGCTTTAGATGAGAATCGTAACTTATCAAAAGAATGGGGCTTAACCATTCCAGATGGGTTAGAAGTAAAGGGGATAAAGGAAGAAATAAAGGATTTTGAATTGGTTGATGATGACATTTTTGGCGGAGAGATATGGTTTATAGGTGAGTTAAATTAACCCTTCGCTTCCCAATGCAACAAAAATATAATTATGTTGTATTGAAAACGTCCCAGATCTTTAGAATCTGGGGCGTTTTTTTAGCCGCTCATAATTAATCATTATGAGCAGCTATTATTGAGGGTGTTTTTAAAATTAAAAATGGATGCCGACTTTGTCGACAACCTGAAGAGAGCCAATGGCTCTCTTATCATTGTTCTTTTATCAAGGTAAGCTACCTATTGTTATCTTTTACCCCTCACCTTTTTCTCCTGTCCTGTGCTTTAAACACCTCAATGGGGCGCATCATTTCGTGATCTTCATGTTCTAGCATGTGACAGTGCCACACATAACGCCCGGTGAAGGGTCCAAAACGGGCTATGATGGATGTAACGTAACCAAACGGAGTCCGAACCGTATCTTTTAATCCTGTTTCATAGGGATCAGGAGGAATAGGAGGTCCCGTAAAAATAAGGTTTCCGGTTTTTTGAAAATGAGAAACATCAAAAGGCTGGCGATCAAGAATTTGAAAGTCAACCAAATGGAGATGGATGGGGTGAGGATCATCATCGATTATATTGATGATCCGCCAAATTTCAACCGTATCTACTTCAATTCTTTCGGATATTCTATCTATCCACATTTTACCATCTAATAAATTCAAGGATCGACCATATTGATCCTTGATTCTGACGAGTGTTAAATCTCTTGTTCTCTTTGCCATACTTCTGGGAAGTCGTTTGATTTCCCCAAAATAAAAAGGAAGGGAGCTGGTATCTGTACTTCTTAACGGAACGGTTACTCTGAATTGCATGACATCTGTTGTTTCGGAGGATGCACTCTTGGTGATATTTTTGAGAATAATAGTTTGGCCGTAGTATTGAGAAAAATCAATTATCACATCTACACGCTCGGCACTCGTAAGTATAAATTCATTTATTTTTACCGTTGTCTCAAGAAAGCCGCCATCCGTGCCAATTTGATAAAAAGGCTGATTGGAGTCCATTTTTAATGTAAGGATTCGACTATTGGATGCGTTTAAAATTCGAAATCGGTATTTTCTTGGTTCAACGTCCAGAAATGGATAAACCTTCCCATTTACCAGAATCGTATCCGCATCAAAAGGAGGGACAAGAGAAGGATGAGGAAGACCTACATCGTTTTGATCCGGTTTGCTAGGGTAGTAAAGTGATCCGTCTGGGTTGAACGAGCGATCCACAATTAAAAGTGGGATTTCATATTTTCCTTTCGGAAGATTAAGGGATTGTTCATGCATGTCGCGAATGAGATAGAATCCCGCGAGTCCCGCGTAGATGTTCAATCTTGTAATACCTATCGTGTGGTCGTGATACCATAACGTTGTGGCTCGCTCAATGTTTGGATACGTATAAACCTCTCGTTCAAATAAAGGTCCCGTTTGTTGAAAATTTCTCGTAAACCACGCTTCGGGGTAGCCATCACTATGAGCAGGCGTTCTTCCTCCGTGTAAATGTACAACGGTTCTACCCTCTGGAAGAGTTATTTCGGAACCATGAATGGTTGTATCAACGGGAAGAAAGTGCTTATTGGGCAGATCATTAATCCATTTAACAAACACTCTTTCATTTTTCATCACTTCGAACGTAGGACCCGGAAATATTCCTTCATACCCCCATAAACGGGTTGGTGCGAGGTCCCTGTGTAGCTTCTGAGAAAACTCCTTCATGGTCACTTCGTAATATGAACTATTATTACTTCGCATCTTGGGAGATAACGTGTTTGGAATAGGTAGTTCATCCACGAATTTTTGCAGCTTTATCTTTTCAGGCATAAGAATGGAAAACCTCCCCACTGTTAAGATCAACTGATTAAGTTTATGAACGATAAATGTAATTATGTTGTGGAAGCCTTGTAGGGCTACTCTGTGGAGCGTACTCTGAATAGATGGGTACATGTGTATTATTAGGAGACATTATTGGCCAATTACAGAAGGATACAACTCACAATAAAGATTGATGATTTTCTTCTTGACCTCTCATAGAAGAACGGAAAATATTCCATCATCTGTGGTGTTGCGATATATAGCATCGTTGACTAACGGGTACGTTAGTTCAAGAAAGTGAAATATAAAAACCAAATGCAACATAATAGCAATTATGTTGTATTGGAAACTGAAAATAAGGCTTGTCATTCCGGCTCCCGGGTGAGTATCGTTTAGTTCAAAACTATTACAATCCATCAGGTTATTATCTCGATGAAAAAGAGATGGAACTAGGGGGAAGGACTCTTGCTGTTCCTTACCTAAAAAAAAATTGAGGAATTGACAAATGAACTATTGATGTTTAATATATAAAAAAAAAATGAGATATATGAATTCGAGACATAAAAATTAAGGATTTGGTGAAGATGAATCGGTTGAATCAAGATCTTGATGAGGAATTGGCTCTAAAATTATTTATTGTTCTAACTAGAGCTAATCACTCGGTGGAAGAAAAAATTAAAGAAGATATTAGAAACCATGGATTAAATCCAACAGAATTTGCTGTTTTAGAGTTTTTATTTCATAAAGGTGATCAACCGATGCAACAAATTGGAAAAAGGATCTTACTGAAAAGTGGGAGCACGACGTATGTCATTGATAAATTGGAAGAAAAACGACTATTGTGCCGTAAACATTGTTCTGAGGATCGTCGGGTCATTTATGTTGAAATTACAGACGAAGGAAAGCAATTAATCGAAGACATATTTCCTAAGCATAAAAAAACGATTCAAAAAATTTTCGAGGAATTGAATAAGGATGAAAAGCAAACTATGATTTCTTTATTAAAGAAATTGGGTCTCCCTTTGCAAAACCAATAATTTTTTTAGGTATTTATCTAGAAACTAAGGTATACGAAATGAGAATAATGGTTAGAGAAATAATAGTAATGGCGAACATGTGATTTGTATGGTTAGCAAAAAGTTGAAAGAAGAATGAAGAACGGCTAAAAGGGATTCTGCCGACAAAACGCGGATATTATAAGAGAATTTTGGGATGAAAAAGACGATTTTTTTATATGACATTTTTATGGAAATAAGTGAGCTTTTAGATACTATGTGATATAAAAGTGCGTACTTCCTTTTTTGAAAATTCAATCTATAATAAAGCGTAAGATATATATCTAGAAAACAAGATACATGAAATCTAACAAACAAATGAAAAAAAAACAAGGAGTGGAAAAAATGAGCAGAGCAGCAACTAAAGATAATTATACTTACTTAAGTCAAAAACCAGGTTTACAATTAATTAAAGCAGGAAGTTATGAAACGAAAGAATTAAATACAATATTAGGGATTCCAGAAGTTAAAAGCCAAATCCTTGATATTCCGATTACTGCAAACGAAAATGCAGCAACAGTAGGATTATACGCAATGCAAGAAGCTGAAAAAGGTTTCGATTTTAAATATGATTTCTTAGAAATGAAAACAGTTGTCACTGGTAAATTTGTTTTAAGTGATGATCAAGGAAACAGCTTTACAGCAGAAGCAGGCGATGTTGTTATCATCAATCCGGGTACAACGGTTACTTTCCATGGTGAGAGCGATGGGACAGCGGTTTATGTAGCGCATAGATTGCCAGAACCTACGTTTGCTTAAATCAACGATTTAAAGAGTAATAGGGTAAGCCAAAAGTTAATCGGCTTACCCTTTTTATTGTACTAAGAGGTTTATCTTATTGATATAAGCTTAATAATTCTTGATATTATGCGTTTTTTATCTTAACGTTGTAAATTGTCAAAATCCTGACGCTACCCCCTTTAACAGCATATATAATAGAAGAAACACGTTAAAAAAGGAGCATTTTCTAAATAAGTAGAGGCTCTAACTTTCATATCATTTTAATCTAATTTAAAAAGTATTATTCATTAATAAATACCCAAAAGCCCCCTCCGTGGTATGCGATGATAAAGGTATATCTTTCATCGACCCGCTTATGGGAACTCGATCACTATGCTACTACTTTATCGTTTCCTTTTTTATTCTTTTTCTTGATCGACTGCTTTTTCATGAATCTCTGCTTCAATTGCCTGGACGTGTTCATCTTTAAACTCTTGATGGGGATGAGGATGGAACCATTGTATTTCCCCTTCATGGACAAAGCCTTTGTATTCTTTGCCTTGAATTTGAATGGTAAATTGTTGACGTTCATGCAATTTTCCCTCAAATGCTGGAGTGAGTTCGACGTCTTTAACACTACTAGTTGTACTATGTTCTTTCATCAGCTTATAGATACTTTTTTCTAAAGTATCTGTTTTATCATCACCGATCATTTGCCTCGGCTTTGGTTGAAGCCATTGAATTTCATCATTGTGAAAATGACCTTTAAATTCATCTCCTTGAACTTTGACTGTGAATTCGTAACGTTCATAAAGTCGATCCTCAAATATAGGTTCTAACCCAAACTTTTCTAGTTCGTTTTCAAAAGACATTATGTCCCCCCTCTTAGAAATATTCTTCTTGAGTAATTCCCTAGTTTAATAATAAATATTCTGCAAAAAGTTAAAATATCAATATGTAAAAATTGATATATGTGCGCTTGTCATATATCATTTAGCTGGAAGAAATCAAAAAAATTAGTAAGAAATGAGGGAGTTTACATGCATTTGTTGCCAAGGGAACAAGAAAAATTGTTAATTGTTGTGGCAGCGGATCTGGCAAGGCGCCGGAAAGATCGAGGACTGAAGCTGAATCACCCGGAAGCGGTTGCATTGATTACGTATGAAATTTTAGAAGGAGCTCGTGATGGCAAAACGGTTGCCGAGTTAATGGAGTATGGGGCGACAATTTTAACGGCAGACGATGTCATGGAAGGCGTGGCAGAAATGATTGATAATGTGCAAGTAGAAGCGACGTTTCCAGACGGTGTAAAACTTGTGACTGTCCATGTGCCGATACGATAAGGGAGAGGATTTTTGACATGATACCTGGAGAATACATTTTAAAGTCAGACGATATTGTTTGCAATGAAGGACAGAAAACGAAAAAGATTTCCGTTTTGAATAAAGGAGACCGTCCTGTGCAGGTAGGATCCCATTTTCATTTTTATGAAATTAACGAAAGTCTTGAATTTGATCGAGAGGCGGCCTTTGGATTTCGCTTAAATATTCCAGCGGGTGCAGCTGTTCGTTTTGAGCCAGGTGATAAAAAAGAAATACAATTGGTCGCGTTCACAGGTGAAAGACGGGTATATGGATTGAATAATAAAACAGATGGATCATTAGACCGGAGGTAATATATATGAGTTTTCGAATGACAAGAAAACAATATTCTGATATGTACGGTCCAACGACAGGCGATGCCGTTCGTCTAGCGGATACAGATTTATTCATTGAAATTGAAAAAGATTATACGCAATATGGAGATGAAGTCGTTTTTGGCGGCGGTAAAGTGATTCGTGATGGAATGGGCAGTCACCCGCTCGCCGTTCGTGCCGATAACGTTCCGGATCTTGTGATCACAAGTGTCATTGTGTTGGATTACACAGGTATTTACAAAGCGGACGTAGCTGTTCGTGATGGCAAAATTTTTGCGATTGGAAAAGCGGGAAATCCGCTTTTGATGGATGGTGTCGATATCGTGATCGGCGCATCCACTGAAATTATTGCTGGGGAAGGAAAAATTTTGACAGCAGGTGGAATTGACACACATGTTCATTTCATTAATCCAGCTCAAGTAGAAACCGCTCTAACTGCTGGATTGACAACGCTGATCGGTGGCGGAACAGGACCAGCAGAAGGGTCAAAAGCAACGACGGTTACACCGGGCGAGTGGAATATTCACCGCATGCTTGAAGCGGCAGAAGGGTTGCCGATTAATGTCGGTTTCTTAGGGAAAGGGCACGCCGGTGCAGAAGAGCCGCTTGCAGAGCAAGTTCGCGCTGGTGTGATTGGGCTGAAGGTTCATGAAGACTGGGGCGCAACACGCTCATCAATTGATTTGTCTTTAAAAGTCGCTGATGAATATGATGTTCAAGTCGCACTCCATTCCGATACATTGAATGAAGGCGGTTTTGCGGAAGATACAGCGGCTGCATTTAAAGGCCGTCTTATTCATACGTACCATACAGAAGGAGCCGGCGGCGGTCATGCACCGGATATTATTAAACTGGCCGGCTATCCGAATGTGCTTCCTGCTTCGACAAACCCGACGCTCCCGTACACGGTAAATACGATTGATGAACACCTTGATATGTTGATGGTGTGTCATCACTTAAATCCGGATATTCCGGAAGATGTGGCATTTGCCGATTCACGGATTCGGGGAGAAACGATTGCGGCGGAAGATATTTTGCAGGATATGGGCGTGTTTAGTATTACGAGCTCTGACTCACAGGCGATGGGCCGTATTGGAGAAGTTGTTTTGCGGACATGGCAAACAGCAGATAAAATGAAAAAACAGCGGGGCAAATTTGAAAATGACAATGGCGTTGGCGATAACAATCGTGTAAAACGTTACGTTGCGAAATATACAATCAATCCAGCCATCGCACACGGAATTTCCGAGTATGTCGGTTCGATTGAAGTTGGAAAATTTGCCGATCTTGTACTATGGGAGCCGAAGTTTTTTGGTGTAAAACCGAACATGATTTTAAAAGGCGGTCAGGCGGTCTATAGTTTAATGGGCGATGCCAATGCATCCATCCCGACGCCTCAGCCCGTTTTGTATCGTCCAATGTACGGGACAATGGGAAAAGCAACATATAAGGCCTCTATTACATTTGTCTCAAAAGCCGCATATGAAGGCGGCGTTCATGAAAAACTGGGACTTCAAAAAACAGTCCTTCCTGTACACAGCATTCGATCACTGACGAAAAAAGACATGAAATTGAACGATGCAACACCAGAAATTACGGTCGATCCAGAAACGTATGAAGTACGTGTGGATGGCGAACATATTACGTGTGACCCGGTAGACGTCGTACCAATGGGACAACGTTATTTCTTATTTTGAGGTGAAAAGATGATTATTGAGAAAATTGTGGGACATGTTGACGAGCTTGATCCGGAGCTTGTTGCTCGTACGCATAAAGAAAAAGTGTATTTAGAAAGCAGTGACTTAGTAAAACGCATTCAGCGCGTCAAAACGGATCATGGCCGTGAGCTTGGCATTCGTTTAAGTGAATCCCGTGAGTTAAATGCAGGCGACGTGTTGTACATGGATGAAAAGAACATCATTTTGATTGAAGTATTTCCGGACGACGTTATCGCTATTCAACCGCGAAATATGAATGAGATGGGGACGATTGCTCATCAGCTTGGCAACCGTCATTTGCCTGCCCAATTTGAAGAGGATCAGATGCTCGTTCAATATGATTATCTTGTCGAAGAACTGCTTGAGGAGCTTGGTATCCCATATGTGCGTGAAAAACGAAAAGTGAAAAAAGCATTCCGGCATATAGGACACAGTCATGGATAACTATTTGCTGTCTTTATTTCAGCTATGTGATTCCAACTTGCCGACAGGAGCGTTTAGTCACTCGTTCGGTTTGGAAACTTACATACAGGAAAACAAAGTACACGATAAAGATAGTTTTTCAGAGTGGCTGCGGATGTATGTATCAGGGCAACTCGTTTATACAGACGGGATCGCTTGCCGTCTTGCTTATGAAGCACTTGAACAAAATGATGCAGAGGCGATCTGGGCGCTTGACCGGAAAATAACGGTACAAGCTCTTCCGAGAGAAACGAGAGAGGGTACACATAAGATCGGTGAGCGCATGTTGACCATCGGAAATGATCTTTATCCAGCTTCTTTGCTGTCTCTGTATAAAGAAAAAACAGCGAACGGAGAGGCATTTGGTCATCCTGCTATTGTATTTACCATGATTGCTCATCAGTTAAATGTGCCGGAGAACGTCATTTTATCCACGTATCTTTATTCGTCTATATCGAGTCTGACCCAAAACGCAGTACGCGGTATACCACTCGGTCAGACAGCCGGACAGTTTATTTTACGGGACATTCAACAGTGGATTACAAAAGCGGTCGAACAAATCAGGACAATGGACATCGCTGACTTTGGAGCTGTGGCCCCAGGATTGGAAATTTCTCAAATGAAACATGAACGGGTACATATCCGTATTTTTATGTCTTAATAATGAAAGGACGTGCTTTTAATATGGAACCGATTAAAATTGGTGTAGGCGGCCCGGTTGGAGCCGGTAAAACAATGCTTGTCGAAAAATTAACGCGTCACATGCAGGATGATATTAGCATGGCGGCGATTACGAACGATATTTACACGAAGGAAGATGCTAAATACTTAATGAACAATGGTGTTTTGCCTGATGACCGAATTATTGGCGTTGAAACAGGCGGCTGTCCTCATACAGCGATTCGTGAGGATACGTCAATGAATAGTGCGGCGATTGAAGAGTTGAAAAAACGCCATCCTGATTTGGACTTGATCTTTGTGGAGAGCGGCGGCGATAATTTGGCGGCTACATTCAGCCCTGAACTTGTTGATTTTTCCATCTACATTATTGATGTGGCCCAGGGAGAGAAAATTCCGCGCAAAGGCGGACAAGGAATGATCAAATCAGATCTTTTCATCATTAACAAAATCGATCTTGCTCCATACGTGCATGCGAATTTGGATGTCATGGCTGCTGATACGAAAGTGTTCCGAGGCGAAAAGCCATTTATTTTCACGAACTTGCAGGACAATACAGGTTTGGATGAGGTCATTGGCTGGATTAAACAAAACGCTTTACTCGCCGGGTTGAATTAAGATGGATAAATGGACAGGCGTTTTGCGTCTGAGCATGGAGAAGAAACGGGATAAGACGGTAACGAAACAAGTGTATTTCCAAGGCGCATTTAAAATGCTGCGTCCCCATTACTTTGATGATAGCGGACAAGCTTGTTATTTTCTCATTAATCCAGGGGGCGGATACGTGGATGGAGACCGCTACCGGATGGAAATTATGCTTGAGGAGCGGGCTGAGCTGATCTTGACGACACAGTCTGCGACAAAAGTGTACAGAACACCGCATACGCCCGTTCTTCAAGAGAATGAAATCGTCTTGAAAAAAGGTAGTGTGCTTGAATACATTCCTGATCCGCTTATCGCCTATCGTAATGCCAAGTATAAGCAAAATACGATCATTCAGATGGAACGTGGAGCTACTCTTTTTTACAGTGACATTGTAACACCGGGCTGGTCTCCGGACGGAGAGTGGTTTCAGTATGATTTACTTCAGCTGAAAAATGAAATTTATTTAGATGAAAAATTGATTTTATTTGATCATTTAAAACTCCAGCCCATTGAAGCCGGTGTGGACGGGATCGGTTATATGGAAGGATATACTCATTTAGGTTCTATGATTGTGATTAGTGAAAAAGTAAATGAGGACGTTCTTCAACGTTTGTATAATGTAATCGAAAAAGATTTAGGCGAGTGCAAAGCAGGACTGTCCCTTTTGACAGAAGGCGGCTTTACAGTGCGTATATTGGCTCATTCCACACAAAAAATTGAAGAACTTACGGCTGCTTGCAGCGCGTTCCTCCGCAAAGAATGGTATGACCGTCACCCAGTTACCTTAAGAAAGTATTAATCAGACAAAAATTTTGATGTGCAAAAATGCTGATTAAATCGAAGATAGAAGGGGTTTTAAGATGGATGTCACATTGTTTTCAATTTTATCACTGGGGTTCATACTGGGCATTAAACATGCGATTGAGCCAGATCATATTATTGCCGTTTCAACAATTGCCAGTAGAAGTAAAAAAATATCGCAGTCTGCTTTAGCAGGTGTTTTTTGGGGAATTGGTCACACGGCTACTTTGTTTTTGATTGGGCTTACCCTTATTTTAATGAAAAATAGCTTTCCAGACAAAGTATCCATGTCACTCGAATTTTTAGTCGGTGTCATGCTTGTCTACTTAGGCACAGTCAACGTTTTGGCAGCGAATAAAAATCAACGTCATATCCATCGGAATCATAGCCAGTATGGAGATAAACATTATTTTATTAAGTCATCTCTCATCGGTCTCGTGCATGGACTGGCTGGAAGTGCTGCGATGGTTTTATTGACGATGAGCACAGTAAATAGCGTTTGGCAGGGTGCAGCATACATTCTTATTTTTGGAGCAGGTACGGTAGCAGGGATGCTCCTTTTTACAACACTAATTGGTATTCCATTCGTGTTTAGTTCTTCTAAAAAAGAAATGAATTCATTGTTTACGATGATCTCAGGTGTAATCAGTGTATTGTTTGGCTTGTACTACATGTACAATCTAGCAATTAAAGATGGACTTCTTTCGCTTTTGTTCAGATAGGCGAGTTTTTCCGTCGCTGCAAGGGGTGAAATACGGTGAACACATTGGGGTATGCAATTCTTAGTATTTTAATTGGAATGCCATGTTCTGGAGGGACTGACCCCCACTTCTGAGACAGAGATCAAAAGGTTCTGGTGCGAAAATAATTTGATAAAAAGATAGAACCTATATTACCCACTAACTTGCGAGTTATGATGCTATCCCGAACAGCTTACGTACGAATTTAACTTCATTTTGGGCAGACTTCACTCCTTGGTGAACTTGCCTTTTTTTATCATATGCATCGCTTCAATGCCACTCCATATATAAGTGACTGTTTTATACGACTTGAATCCCAACATAGAGCACACACGTTTCTTAATGAAACGGTGATCTTGTTCTACTATATTATTAAGATATCTAACTTGTCTTATTTGTATGCCTTCCGGCATACGTTTTTCTTCTTTTAACTCTTTAATTGCTACAGGATAGGTTGGATTCTTGTCTACTGTTATGACAAGAGGTTTAGAAACATG
>NZ_KB889753.1:25964-43932 GCF_000372765.1 Bacillus sp. 37MA | reverse complement strand
TGAAAAGACTGCAAAGCTTTCTTAAAGAAGCACTTTGCAGCTTGTTTGTCTCTTGCTTTACTAAGACAAAAATCAATCGTGTTTCCTTTGGAGTCCACCGCACGATATAAGTATATCCATTGACCTTTTACTTTGATATACGTTTTGTCGACTCTCCAAGAGTCATTTGTTGGTCGAAGATGACGCCGTACTCTTTCATCTAATTCCGGGCTATATTGATGAATTCTACGCATAATCGTTATGAGCCATCGATAAGCCCCGTTCTTCCATCACCTCCATCACATTACGAAAGCTCAAGTTGTACCGCAGGTACCACCACACTTAGTATAGAGCCCATATTAATGATTCACTAATTTTCGATCTGTTTTATCGTAAACAGCTCTTTTTTAATCAGTGTTGAACTGTTTTCATTTAAACCAATAATGTTAACTTTAATACCATTTTCATTAAATTTCAAAACGATTTTATCAATAGCTCCTACAGCTGAATCATCCCATATTTGTGCTGCACTTAAATCTAAATCAACTTCATGAATATTTTGTTTAAACTGAAAAGCAGACACAAAGTCAGACACAGACGCGAAAAACAATTGGCCTTCCACATGGTATATTTTCTTTTTTCCTTCCATTATTACAAAAGAAGTAACCCGTATTTTGGAAGCTTTTGCAACGAAAAATATTGCACTTAATATAACCCCTACTAGTACCCCTTTTGATAAGTCATGCGTAATAACGACTGTAAAAACAGTAACGATCATAACCGTTGCATCCGTTTTTGAGATTAAATGAAGTGATTTTAAAGAGCTCCAATCAAATGTATTAAAGGAAATCATAAACATCAAACCAACCAAAGCCGCCATTGGGATTTGAACAAGCAGGTCATTTAATAACACAATTAAAACTATCGTAAAGACGCCGGCAGTTAATGTAGATAATCTACCTCTACCACCCGATTTTACATTAGTAACGGATTGTCCAATTAAAGCACAGCCCGCCATACCGCCAAAAAAACCGGCGATGATGTTTGCAGTCCCTTGTCCTTTCGCTTCTCTATTTTTGTTACTGTCCGTATTCGTCATATCGTCAACAATTTGAGCAGTCAAAAAGGATTCTAAAAGTCCCACTATAGCAAGCGCTAAGGAATAAGGGAAAATAATCATAAGTGTCTCCAGTGATAACGGAATATCGGGAAATAAAAATACAGGTAATGTCTGAGTTAATTCACCCATATCACCCACGGTACGAGTGTCCACACTAGTAAATACGGCAATAAGTGAAATAACGAGAATAGCAATTAAGGGAGCTGGGATTGCTTTAGAGAATCGTGGAAGCAGATAAATAATTGCTAATGTTCCTGCTACCAGTGCATACATCGGCCAAGATTCACCTGCGAAATGCGGTAACTGTGCAGCAAAAATTAAGATTGCCAATGCATTGACAAAACCAGCCATCACCGAACGAGGTATGTATTTCATAAACTTAGCTACTTTTAGTACACCCATAAGTAATTGAATAATTCCGGTTAATATTGTAGCTGCTAATAAATATTCCAGTCCATGGTCAGCAACAAGCGTAGTCATTAACAATGCCGTCGAACCTGCAGCTGAAGATATCATTCCAGGTCTGCCACCTACAAAGGCAATAACTACTGTGAGACAAAAAGCAGTATATAGACCAACCATAGGATCTACTCCAGCAATAATGGAAAAGGCAATTGCTTCTGGAAGAATGGCAAAGGTTACGACCATTCCAGATAAAACATTGTTTTTTATATTGCTATTGCCAAGCCATTCTTTTTTTATTGTAGATAAATCCAAACCTGCACCTCTTTACTTTACATACTTTTATATCTTTTTTATCCCTTGATCTGATAGGATCAACCACCACATTTAGTATAGAGCCGTTTTTCTATATAAAAGAAGTATTCGCCTCAACGACTAATTGATGGGGAATACTTCTTTAATGTCTTATCAGGTCAACCGCTCTTTATGCTGTTCATAGTTGTCACTACCCGGTACTTTTTCTCTTCTTACTCCAAGTTGTCTTCCTTTTGTGCAAGGTTAAGTAATGGACTTAATAACACTTTCGCACAATCCTCGTCCTTAACAAATATCATCTCTTCCATCAATTTCTCTCATGCTGGTAATTCCCTTCGTATATTTATTGGCAAAGTTTATTTATCCACAGTTGGATTATCAAACATCTTGCGAACCGTCCCCGTAACTTGCTGATTCTGCGAATTAAGTCACAGAATCATCAGGTTACAGGAAAGCGGTTTCACAAATAGTGTTGCCTATAATATTGCACTCAAGGTATTTAAAACATTAGTCATTTCTCTAAAATCTTATCGGATTCCCATCTCATGCTGTCTCACTATCTTATCCTGTTTTATCGGTTCTTGTTTTTTGCCCCTGGCTTTTTCCTCTTGCTATCGCAATATCATTCCAAAGACCATCCACGTGCTTTTCTACAGGCTTTAGATATCCGGCCGTAATCATAATCGCGAATGAAATCAACAATCCATACATACCGCCTCTCTATCCGTATTCAACAACAAACCACGGCTCAGCGATCTCACAATACATAGCAACCACTGTTCCAATGGTAACAGCTATAATTGCCCCTTCCTTGTTGGCGCGTTTCCAAAATGTCCCTAAGAAAACAACCGGGAAAAGCATGACGATCCCTTAAATCCTTGTTAGCTAGAATGTTCTTTATTTATCGGCACAGGATTAGTTTCCTTGTAACCACTATCAGACTCTACCATATATGGATATTTTTTATTGAATATCTTACCGCCAATGTAATAAAGAACCGCTGCTACGGGTGCTGTGAAATAAAGGCTTAGGTCCTGAAAGAATAGGAACCCAATCAAGGTTGTTATTATAAAAACAGCTGCAGCTACAATATTAATTCCTTTAGAGTATCGGTATTTCCCTCTAGAATTAAAAAGAGCATCAATGTCTATATTCCTTTTTCTGAATATATAATAATCGACTCCAATGATAGCTAATGCTGGAGCTAATGTAGCGCTAAATAAAGCGATTATTGTTTGTATTTGATCTCCAAGGGTCAAGGGAATAAAAACAATCACGGCCAAAGCAAATATATATAGCCCTGAAGTATAACTAACTTTTTTCGGGAAAAAACTTGAGAGAGCATATGCCCCAGGTAACATGTTGGCAGCAACACTCGTAGAAACTTGCGCCACTATAATAAACACATTTAGTAATATTCCCAAAGCTATTGACCTTTCTGTAACCATTACCGAAATAGCAGATATAATATCAGCACCGTCAGCACCAGTGGCGACTATAACTAAACTTCCTAAAAGTGAATTAAACAAAAAAGCCGGTACGACAGCAATTATCATAGGGAAAATATATCTCTTGTTGGCTTGAAACCATTTATTACTGTCACTATAATTTTTATTATCCTTAGATAAATCATTCATGCCCAATGCTACATTAACATAAGCACCTACTATCACTGAGGTAGCCATAATATAGGTTCCTATGGAAGGATTTTCTCCTTGTATATTTCCCATGCTGAACATTTCAAAAAAAGATATATTGTAAGTATGGAGAACTTCCCAAAATAAATATATACCTACAATAACCAATAAAGGGGTGATAATTTTCATAAACAGTTCGATCCCCTTCATTTTTTTAACCGTTACCAAAATTAAAAGAGCTACATTCACAGCAAAGCTAAGAGCAAACATATCTACTCCAAATACGATTTTGAAAATTTCATTTAAGGCAGCTGCTCCTATATAAGTGTTTATAGTAGTAAAGAAAATAGCTGGAATGAGTCGTATGAAATTGACAATTTGGCCACCACGATATCCAAATGCAGCTGAAACCGAAACTGCAAAACTCAAACCATGTTTTATGCCAATATCTTTAGCAATGAAGCTAAGCGATATCAGTATTGCTGATCCAAGGAGTATAGCTATCATAAACTGACCTATAGTAAGTTGGTAAACCAAGGGAGAATAACTAACAAAAGCTCCGAGTTGTAATGCTATACCAAACCATATTACTCCATACCCAAGTGGCTTTACTTGTTTCTCGCTATCATCTAAAGGCTTTAAGTCTCTATTATAAAGATCATGTTCAGAGGAAGCTTTAAAATTTTTCATTAATGTAACCTACCCCCATTTAATTGATTTTCTCCAATACGATTGTTTTTTTACTCATCTTCTTAGATCTTCCGCCACGACTTTCAATAGTCTCTCGGCATTCGCCGAGGCAGATGCGGCAAGAGATTCCTCGGCGCATCCATTTTGCAATCCTCCTACCTCTGGTAGGAGCCTTTCATCGATTTAAACAACCAAGTAAATCGAATATTAAGACAATTATGGATATTCGATTTTATCCCGGAGGCAATCCCATTTGTTCCAACATCAATTACATGAAAACCAAATGGCTTTGACAAATCCCCAAAACCTTCGGAAGTGGCGTTGCACGCCGTCTTCCGGAGGTTCAGATGTGAAATACAGCTGAACCTATCATACGAAATCTAGCGACAACCTGCGTTTGTTTCCCAAAACACTACGAGATTTCCAAGCGTGGAAAGACATCTACAAACGCCGCACCTCAAGCGAACGGGACAAACAAACGTGGGAAGAACGATGGAAGCCGGTCGACATCGCTCTACAATAATGTGGTACATGCGTATTCACGGGATTATGCTCTGCCAACACATAGACGCCTGGTATGAAAGCCAAAAAGACGACTGGAACCAGCTCAAAATGACCATCTGCCCTGCCGCTGCTTTAGTTTTTAAAAACGCGACATTCAAAATTCTGCACGTATGCCCTTTTAAAAATTGTTTGCATTTCCATATGTTTCAAGGTGTTTTTAGGACCCTAGGATATTTGTTCTCATTATATTATCGTTATGACGATATTTTTGGTTATCCTCCCATAGCGAAAGTTTACCTTTGCGCTTTACCTGACACCTTTTCTCTTCTTATTCCAAGTTGTCTTCTTTTTGTGCAAGGTTAAGAACTGTATTTAATAACACATTCGCCCCTTTTTCAATTTCTTCTTCCGAGGAAAATTCCTTCACATTATGGCTTATACCGTCTTTACAAGGGATAAAGATCATCGCAGTCGGAGCAATGCTTGCTATATTATTTGCATCATGACCGCCGCCACTTAGCATATTTAAAGTTGAATAACCAAAATCCTGCGTTACTGCTTCAATTTCGTTCACTATTCTTTCGGAAAAATGAGCTCTTGGGAATGCCACACGTACATCCAATTCAATTTCCAAACCATCCTTTTCAACAAGAGCAGTCGATGTATCTTTGATTGTTTCAATGATATGGTTTAGAACATGTTCTTCGTCATGTGCAATTTGTACAATAAAATTAACATTGTCAGGAATATGCGAATTGTGCCCAGGGGCTACATTCATTTTCCCGATAGTGATCATTGCACTCTTATGTTCTTTGATGATTTCATGAATATTTACAATCACTTCGGATGCTTTGAGCAGAGCATCTTTTCTCACTTCCATTGGGGGGCCGGAAGAGTGACCTGTTTCCCCTTTTACAGTAACTTCAATTATATTGAATCCCCTGTCTCCGTTTACGATCCCAATCGATATATTTTCCTGATCCAAGACAGGTGCTTGTTCTATATGAAGTTCTACATAACTATGAATCTCCTTTGGACGGTTTGTCAGTTCCCCTAAGTATCCGATTTTCTCCAGCTCTTCTCTAAAAGTATGTCCATCCATGTCAACGCTTTCATAAATTTCTTCTTTTGAAAAATTGTTAGTCATCCCTCCCGATCCCGATGGGGTCGGCGGAGCAAATCTATTTCCTTCTTCATTTGTCCATACGACAACTTCAATTGGGCGTAATGTTTCGATATTATTATCGTTTAAGGCTCTAATGGCTTCTAAACCACTTAAGACACCAAGTATACCATCATATCTGCCACCATATGGCTGGGTATCTAGATGTGATCCTGTCATTACAGGTGCAAGATCATTTCTTAACCCTTCTCTACGACCGTAAATGTTACCGAAATCATCCACTCGAACTTCAAGTCCTGCTTTTTCTAACCAAATAGTAAACATATCCCGCATAATTTTATCTTCTTTTGTTAAGGCTAATCTTCGGACACCTGTTTCATCAATTTGACCAACTTTGTTACTAACCTCGAATGTTTCCATCAGACGTTCTAAATTAATAACATGATTCATCACCTGTTTATTAGACTCCACACTTTTGCTCATTGACAAATCTCCTTTTCTTAAAAAATATAGTGATGGTTTCCAGCTAATTGAACTTTCCATATTTCATGCCTCTTACTTTTCGTTTAAGTTCGTTCACCCCCTGTAAACGTTTTCATTCATAATAATAGATGCAAGTACCGTGCCAACAATTAAAAAACCGCCATTTGGATTCCTATAAATCTAAACATTCCGAATATTATCACTATTATCAGGATTATTTAGCATAATAAAACTACTAACTTCCGTTCAAAAATGTGAATTTATACTTTGTTATTCTTTTAGAGATGTGTTACAGTTGTCCATTTTGTCCCTAAAATTGGTCAACTGTAACATATATTGAACACTTTTTTATTTTGTAAAGAAACACGAGGCATTCTGCGCTTAACCAACCGTTTATATACAGAATGCTGCTAGATTTCTCGTCGATAAAAAAAACCAATGTCTAAACGGATTCTATCCACACTCTTTTGAAATCGTGCCAGACCTGTGGCGGGTATTTAAAATTTTTGACGCGTTTATGGTGTACAACAGCCCCTGCTTTTACATTCGCAACAGGCAGGAAAGGACAATCTTCCATCATTAGCCTGTGAATAATCCGGTATAGTTCAATACGTCGTTCGTCTCTCATCTCAGTACGAGCTAAATCCAGCAGCCTGTCGATCTCTGGATTGCTGTAGTAGCCAACATTGAAGCCTTTTGGTGAAATATTCTTCGAATGAGTCATATACTCCAACCAGTAATCACAGGACATACCCCAACTCATCTGTGAGGCTCCGACATTCTCTGGTATACCTAATCTCCATTCATTGCAGTAAGAGACCCAGTCATCTGAGTAAAGGATCTCCAAATGTATGCCTACTTTGGCCAAGTCTTTCTTAAACCATTCACAAATTTCAACAGGAACTAGTTGCCCGGATCCTTCTTTACATGTCATCAGCTTGAATTCAAATCCATTCGGATAACCGGCCTCAGTAAGAAGTTCAATGGCCTTCTCAGGATCGTATGGATAGTACTCAGGAAAATCTGATTCATATGACGGACTAGCTGGGGGAAATAAGCCTGATGCAGCGCTGATATTTCCGTCAAACACTTCCTTGCATAATCCCTTACGATCGAACGCATGGGCAACTGCTCTTCTCACCCTTACGTCACTAAATGGTTTCTCTCGCGTATTGAATGGAATATACCAAAGATATGGAATTGGCCCTTCTTTGACTACAAAATCTTTTTCCCTGAGTTCCTCAATCTTTAAAGAATCTGGCCCATATACGAGATCAATTTTTCCCGTTTCCAAAGCTGCAACCCTGTCCTTAGAATCCGGAATTGGCATGAAAGTAATAGTGTCCAAGTATGGTGTTCCACCCCAATAGTCAGGATTCTTTTCTACGGTAACAGCACTTCCGAATTCAGTTTCAAATCGCTCTTTCAGCTTGAAGGGACCCGTCCCTGGAGCCTTATCAGCAACTCCATCGTTACCGTATTTTTCAATTGCTTCAGGGCTGACATACACAATGGAACCTGGTCCATCCTCCTGTGTCATATATCTTAAAAACTCAGCAAAGGGTTCTTTCAATATCAACTTTACTGTATGACTATCAACGACTTCGATTTCTTTTAAAACTTGTGCTACTGTCTGGTTTAAATCCGCGGCGACCGGGTAATAATGTGGCGCATCCTTATTCCAAATTCTTTCAAGGTTGTACTTTACTACATCTGCAGTTAAAGGGCTGCCGTCATGGAATTTGACGCCCTTTCTAAGATAAAACGTATATTCTATACCGTCTTGAGATACTTCGTAATTTTCAGCTAGAGCAGGGATGATTTTCGTATAGGGTTCTGTTTCATTTTCCAGATCATCTTCTACCAGGCTCTCAAAAATTTGCTGAACTACTCTTCCGGTATTCCATCCGCCAAAAGAAGACGGTGGGTCTATGATATCCACTTCCCATTCCAAACCTACTCTTAAATGTCCCCCATTTTTTGCTTTCTCCTGTGTCAAAGTGACATCATTCCTTTCTTTTGTTGTATCACTTAAGTTTCTAGTAATTACTGATTCCATACGGTACTCATCCTCCTTTGCTAATCGGGCGAGCATCAGTGGCCTATTCTAATTAACAGGGAGTACCTGACACTTTCAGGCCTCCCATCTGTCCATAGTTGTCACTACCCGACACTTTTTCTCTTCTTATTCCAAGTTGTCTTCTTGTTGTGCAAGGTTAAGTACTGTATTTAATAACACATTCGCACCTTTTTCAATTTCTTCTTCCGAGGCAAATTCCTTCACATTATGGCTTATACCGTCTTTACAAGGTATAAAGATCATCGCAGTCGGAGCAATACTTGCTATATTATTTGCATCATGACCGCCACCACTTAGCATGTGTAAAGTTGAATAACCAAAATCCTGCGTTACTGCTTCAATTTCTTTCACTATTCTTTCAGAAAAATGAGCTCTTGGGAATGCTACACGTACATCCAATTCAATTTCCAAGCCATCCTTTTCAACGAGAACAGTCGATGTATCTTTGATCGTTTCAATTATATGGTTTAGAACAATTTCTTCGTCATGTGCAATTTGTACAATAAAATTAACATTGTCAGGAATATGCGAATTGTGCCCAGGGGCTACATTCATTTTCCCTATAGTGATCATTGCACTCTTATGTTCTTTTATGATTTCATGAATAGTTACAATAACTTCAGATGCTTTAAGCAGAGCATCTTTTCTCACTTCCATTGGTGGTCCGGAAGAGTGGCCTGTTTCCCCTTTTACAGTAACTTCAATTATATTGAATCCTCTATCTCCGTTTACTATCCCAATAGATATGTTTTCTCGGTCCAATACAGGTGCTTGTTCTATATGAAGTTCTACATAACTATGAATTTCTTCTGGACGATTTATCATGTCCCCTAAGTATCCTATTTTTTCTAACTCTTCTCTAAAAGTATGTCCATCCGCATCGATGCTTTCATAGATTTCTTCTTTTGTAAAATTGTCAGTCATCCCTCCCGACCCTGATGGGGTCGGTGGAGCAAATCTATTTCCTTCTTCATTGGTCCAAACGACCACTTCAATTGGGCGTAATGTTTCTACATTATTATCATTTAAGGCTCTAATGGCTTCTAAACCACTTAAGACGCCCAGTATACCATCATATCTGCCGCCATATGGCTGAGTATCCAGATGTGATCCTGTCATGACCGGTGCAAGATCATTTCTTAACCCTTCTCTACGGCCGTAAATGTTACCGAAATCATCCACTCGAACTTCTAGTCCTGCTTTTTCTAACCAAATCGTAAACATATCCCGCATAATTTTATCTTCTTTTGTTAACGCTAATCTTCGGACACCTGTTTCATCTATTTGACCCACTTTGTTACTGACCTCGAATGTTTCCATAAGACGTTCCAAATTAATAACATGATTTAGAACCTGTTTATTAGACTCCACACTTTTGTTCATTGTCAAATCCCCCTTTTTAAAAATATTATGATGATTTCCAAATAATCAAGTTTTACATACTTCACGCCTCTTACTTTTTGTTTAAAGTTCATTCACCCTCTCTAAATGTTTTCATTCATAATAATAGATGCAAGTACCATGCCAATAATTAAAAAACCGCCATTCGGGTTCCGATAAATCTAAATACTCCGAATAATATCACTATTATCAGGGTTATTTAGCCAAATGTTACCGAAATCATCCGATCGAACATCAAATCCCTCTTTTTCTAACCAATTAATAAATATATCTCGCATAATTTTATCTTCTTTTGTTAATGCTAGTCTTTGGACACCTGTTTCAGCTGTTTGACCCACTTTGTTACTGACCTTGAATGTTTCCATGCAACGTTCTAAATTAATGACATGATTTAGAACTTGTTTATTAGACTCCACACTTTTGTTCATTGGCATATCCCCTTTTCTTAAAAAGTATTTTAATGGTTTCCAGCTAATTGAGTTTTATATACTTCATGCCCTCCCTTGTTGTTTAGAGTTCCTTCACCCCCAATAAATGTTTTCATTCATAATAGATGCAAGTACCGTGCCAACAATTTAAAAAACGCCATTTGGATTCAGATAAATCTAAATATTCGGAATGGTACCACTATTTTTAAGATTATTTAGTATAATAAAATTACTAACTTCCATTCAAATTATGATTCTATACTCTGTTATCCTCTTAGAGACGTGTTACAGTTGTTCAATTTTCCCTAAAAATTGAACAACTGTAACATACATTGGACACTTTTGTTTTGTAATAGAAAGGAGCTAATTGTATGAGTCAAGATAAGTTAAAAATTGGGATTCTATTTTCGTTAACCGGTATAATAAGTGTTACTGAGCGAGGTCTTTATCAAGCATGTTTATTGGCAATCCAACAAATTAACGACCGTGGAGGGATCAATGGGAAAATTCTAATACCCATTGTAGAGGATATTAGGTCCGATCCTTTCATTGCTGCACAGAAAGCTGAAAAGCTTATCGTATCGGATGAAGTAATAGCAATTATCGGTCTTTATACTACTGGATGCAGAAAAAAAGTGATCCCTGTTATCGAAAAACACAATGTCCTTCTGTTCTATCCCACCTTTTACGAAGGATCGGAACAACACCCAAATGTTGTTTATTGTGGATCGTTACCGAACCAGCAGCTATTAGATTTTGTTCCTTGGTTAATTCAAAATGTCGGCAAATCTTTTTATTTACTTGGTTCTGACCATAGTAACCCTCGAGAAACGAACCGCTATATTCGGATGTTTGCTGAAGCTAATGAGGGAGTTATCCACGGTGAACACTATATGCAATTAGGGGACAAGAACTTTAGTAAACCTTTAAATGATATTCGCAGAATAAAACCGGATATTGTCTTTTCTACTTTAACAGGGGAAGACGGAATAAGTTTTCACCAGCAGTACGAAAAAAATGGATTCAATCATCCAATTGCTAGCACACTTATAGCTGAAACAGAAATTGAGGCTATGAATAAATATAGTGGGATTGAACATTACTCTTGTTTTCCCTATTTTAGTTCCATCGACAATGAGAGAAACAAAAAGTTTGTATCTGAATACCAACAAGCTTTTGGTACTGACACAGTTAGTTCTGTCATGGAAAATACTTATAATAGTGTTTTTTTATTAGCAAAAGCTTTAGAGAAAATCAATACTTTTTCTACTGAATCGCTTCGTAATGCTTTGTCTGGGCTTTCACTTGAAGCTCCACAAGGAAAAATAATATATGATAATAACAGCCAACATTTATGGTTAAACTCCCGAATTGGAAAAGCTAATGAGTTCGGTCGATTTGATATTTTATGGGAATCCGTACGTCCAATTGAACCCTTTCCATATTTTGAGCATCCACTTCCAAAACAAAAGTTCGAATCTAATCGGAATGATCGAATAAATAATGATTCATTAAAACGTAAAATGAAACAACATAAGCCACTTATCACTAGATTGCAAAAAACTCTCTCTGCAATACCTTTCTCTTTTGGATATTTTGATGAAAGTGGAATGCTTTTGGAAATTTTTAATAACAACAGTTCATCTGAGTTTCCTCTAAAAAAATTAGTAACTGGAGATAATTGTCACAATGGACCGTTAGCTAAAAGCGGAATTGGTCTCGCCTTACAAAAAAGGCAAAATTCATATGAAGTAACACAGGAAAATGACAATACAAATACAGAAAATTGGATTATTGCCGGTTTCCCCATGATAGGGAACCTTGGTGATCGCAGAGGTGTATTAGGTGTATGCATTCCAGATGAAGCTGCAGAATCTGCTAACCTTATGCTCAATAGCATTGCTAACATTATCAATCTAAGTGGCAAAATTGAGGAGATGGAAGATGAACATTGTAAAATATCCGGCGTACTTCATGGGATATCTGAAGAACTAACAAACGGTTTAATCGTTATAAAAGACGGTAAAATTCAATTTCAAAATCAACTAGCTGTTGAGCTATTCAAACGTAAGCAGGATTTAGTCACCTCCATATTAACAGCTCTTAACGAAGAGCAGGAAGATACCGTTCGGACTATCATGCGTGAAGCTGAAGGTGAGGTCTATGAAATAAAAATATCCTTTAAAAATTCCATGCACTTTATATATTTCAAACCTCTCACCAGTCCAAAAAAACGTCTATATTTGGACAAAAAAGAGGACTTAACCACAAATATGTTAGTCGGTTCAAATGAAGCTTTTCTTCATACAGCTAAGCTCGCTCGAACGGCTGCTAAAACAAATGCGAATGTTCTTGTACTTGGGGAAAGCGGGACTGGAAAAGAGTTATTTGCCCGGGCCATCCATAACGAAAGTTCTCGAAAAAACAAACCTTTTGTTGCTTTAAACTGCGCTTCTATTTCCAAAGAACTCATCAATTCTGAACTGTTTGGATATGTAGACGGTGCATTTACAGGAGCTAAAAAAGGAGGAACTCCAGGAAAATTTGAAATTGCAAACGGCGGCACACTTTTTTTGGATGAAATAGGGGATATGCCTTTTGAAATTCAGGCAACTTTATTAAGGGCATTACAAGAGAATGAGATAGTACGTGTTGGAGGACATAAACCTATTCCAGTGGATGTTCGTATTATCGCAGCAACAAATAAAGAATTATTTCAGGAAATCGCTTTTAAAGGCTCTTTTCGAAGTGATCTCTATTATCGTTTAAATGTGTTTACGATTGAATTAATGCCCCTGCGTAACAGAGGGGAAGACATTGTAGAATTGAGTAGATATTATTTGACAAAACTCAGTGCTGAGACGGGTAGTATAGAAAAAAAGCTGTCCATTGAAACCTTGAATATTTTAAGAAAGTACAATTGGCCTGGTAATATCCGAGAACTAAACAATGTGATAGAACGAGCTTTTTATCTTGCGGAAAATTCTCCGTTTATATCACCAGAACATTTGCCTAAAGAGATTATCCAACATACATCTTCATCTAAATATAATGACCAAGATTTTCTAGTAGAAGTTGATACTTCCATTAGTGACATTCAGACTATTAAACAAGAAAAAAATGAAAAAGAGCGACAATTTTATATTGAAATGTTAATGAAATTTGATGGCAACGTTTCAAAAACAGCCGACTATATAGGTATTTCCCGTACAACCCTGTATCGAAAACTTAAGGAGTACTCCATTCAAACTACGAAAAGGATAATATCACCAAATTGAAGATTAGAAATGTAAATAGATTTAGGGAATAAACCCTGAATTATAGGATAATTCCCTAAAGTTAACCAAACCCTCGAAGACTCTTAATAGAGTTACGAGGGTTAATATTCTTTACAACGAATTCTTATACTAGCTTAATGGATCGACTACATTTAAAAAAGGGAGATTTATGGTTATATAACTAGAAGTCAATATCCTAATACTTTATTATGCATATCTTTTAAAACTATATCTTTTCCTAAAAGTTTCAAATGCAATCTAGATTCTCTGATGTAGAGACTCTGTTTAGAAGCACATCTAGATCCTGGCTTAATTTAATAACTTTTGGGGATGTTAAACCGTATTGCATGCCATTAAAAACCATTTCTTTCCTCAAATCCTCAATTTGAATTGATAATGTACTATATTGATCAACGGTTTTCATTAGGTCTCCTCCCGGGTAGACAACTTACTTTTGATTCCATTTTCATATTAGATTTAAAAAACTATTCCATCATCGAAGGAGTTACAGCCTTTATTACGATATACAATAACAAAATTTACGATATTCTCCTGTCAACTTGTTCGTATCGAGTGCCAAAAAACATTTTTAATAACGGAGGTGTAACAAGTGTGGTCAAAATGACAACAATAATCATCGCAGTGTAATATTGAGCAGGCAACAAACCACTCTCTAATCCCATTGCAGCTAAGATTAAGGCAACCTCTCCCCTTGAAATCATCCCAGCGCCGATACCCATTGAAGATTTTGTATTAAATCCTGATAACCGGGCACCAATACCTGAACCAATAAACTTCGACAATATTGCGATCACCGAAAAAATAACAATAAATCCTACTTGGTTACCGATTCCATCAAACGAAACAGCTAATCCAATACTAACGAAGAAGAACGGAACAAAAAGTCCATTGGCAATAGGTTCCACTTTATGCTCGATTTCTTCCTTAAATTTAGTTTGAGCAATTGCAATTCCTGCAAAAAACGTGCCTATAATCCCAGCAACACCAAGCGATTCTGCAACATATGCAAAACCAAAACATATAATTAATCCTGCACTTAAAATAGTCTCGGTTACTTTGAACTTTGAAAATACTCCAATAAATTTAGGTACCAACCATTTAGAAGCTAAAATAATAATGACAAAGAACAAAATTTTCTTTCCAATGAGCAAAGCAAGATTCGTGTCAGATCCTGCAAAGAAGCTCATTGCAATGGCAACCAGAATGACAACAATAATATCATCTAATACTGCGGCTCCTAATAATGCAGATCCTTCCTTCGTATTCAACCAGCCAAGCTCTCTTAAAGTTTGAACAGAGATACTAACCGAAGTTGCGGCTAATAATAAACCTATAAAAATTGATTCTGCATTTGATAAATCATAAATTTGTGCCCCCATATAACCTAAAAGAATAGGCGCAATGATACCGCCAACAGCAACGAGTATGGCTGCTTTTTTATTTTGATTTAAGTCTTTCAAATTTGTTTCTAAGCCAGCTAAAAACATTAAAAGTAAAACACCGATTTCACTAAAAACACTGACAATTTCTGTATCATGTACCCATCCAAACAGTGCAGGCCCTAAAATAATACCAATAATAATTTTACCTAACACAGACGGTTGCCCTAATCGAATACTTAATTGACCGGCAATTTTTGTTGCAAGTAAAATAATGACTAATTGTAGTATGAACATATATGCCACCTTTCGAATTTTATAATTTGCTCCAATCATTCACCCTCTATAAATGTTTTCAATCATAGTAGATGCAAGTATCATGCCAATAATTAAAAAACCGCCATTCGGATTCCGGTAACTCTAAACACTCGGAACAATATCACTACTATCAGGGTTAGTTAGTATAATAAAACTACTAACTTCCGTTCAAAAATATGGATCTATACTTTGTTATTCTTTTAGAGATATGTTACAGTTGACCAATTTGTCCCAAACATTGGTCAACTGTAACATATCCGCAATTGCAACACCTGTACTCGATTGAGCACCTATAAACTTGCCCTCTCCCATTTTGAATGTTCCTTTACAAAATCGCTCATCTCATTTGGTATCCGTACAGATTTATGATTTTTAATAGGACTTCTAAACCTTTCATACTTGTTATATCTATCTACACTAAATTTCTTCGATTGGGCATGTTTTAATACATCATTTAATACTTCTATAATTGTTTTATCCATTTCAAACGCTAACCTTTTAAGTGTCTTGTGATCTTCTGGGAAGATACGTCTTGATGCTGTATCTTCCTCAGTCGTTTTAAACTTTACTTGCTCACTGATTTCAGCATTACTTTTTAAAGTATCCTTTAATTTCTTCATTATAATCCTTCCTTCACTTTTTCTAAGACCTCGTTTACTAACTGACCACCTATTTCTCTTAATTCCGTTTTCCACTTATCGGGTTTGTTGTTTATCTTGTTACCGTAGTTGTAAATGCCATATTCGATTTTATTATTCAAAATTATGAAGTAACATAGGAACCAGATTTTTGTAAAGCAGTTTTAAGCGAGTGTATATAATGCACTTGCCTTTTTTTGCGTAAAATCTGAAATGGTACTTCAACTTTTTCAAGTAACCGACCTTTGTTTTTAACTGGTTTTAAAAATGTAATTTATTTAGTCAAACAAAAAAGCGTAACCCTGCTGTTATAAATGTTATATATCTTGTTATAAACAAAATCTTGTTATACCTTGTTGTAAGATTGAATGAAGCCTAGCGCCACAAGGGATTCAGGATTTAAAAGACACAAAAATACCGTGAAAAGACACAAAAATACCGTGAAAAAAAATTGAAAAGACACAAAAATACTGTGAAAAGACACAAAAGTACCGTGAAAAGACATAAAAATACTGTGAAAAGACACACTTATTTATTATGAGTGTCTTTGATTATTGTGGTTAAAAGACACAAGTATCTATAAGTTGTGTTGTATTTTACAAAATTTTTTTTTATACTTTACCTACACACAATACTAACTGCAATGTCGGAGGATTTTATCATGGATAATAGGAACACCCAAACCTTGAAATGCAACAGAAACTTTAAGGTTACTATGCACCGTAATCTTGTTAAAGCGACTTTTGACCAAACACTAACATGCCAAGAGCAAAGAATACTTTACACGGTTATTAGTAATTTGCCAGCGCCAGAATTTTTAAAAGATGATAAAGGCAATTTCATTTTAGATAAGCATGGCAATAAGCAAATCACTAATTACTTAAATGAAGCGCCACTTTATGAAATGTCGATAAAAGAATTTGGAGAACTTACCGGAGTTAAAGAAGTATCTTATCGTACTCTTAAAAAAATCTGTGCTAATTTTATGAAAAAGTTAATTGATGTTCGTGATGTAAACGCTACTTCACGTGAAGAAGAAGATTTTGATCATACACAATGGATTATTCGCTGCGAAGATTTTGATTATATACAATGGATTATTCGCTGCCAGTATGTTGGCAGTCAAGGCATCATTAAAATCCAGTTATCACCTAATTTACTACCGTTTGTTGCGAATTTGACTAGCAACTTTGTATCAGTTTCTTTGGGAACACTCATGGATTTTAAGTGTAAATATTCAGCGCGATTATATTTTCTCTTGCAACAATGGCGCAAAGTTAAAACAAAGCAATTTGATCTCGTGAATCTAAAAGAAATGCTAGGAGTACCGGTTGTAGGCATTGAAGAAGTAGATGGTAAAGAAGTAAAGATATTTAAATTAGAACGGTATACGCACTTTAAACAGAGAGTTTTAGAACCGGCTTTAAAAGAAATTAATGAGTTTTCAGATATGGTTGTCGAATTTAAAGAGATTAAAAAGGGCAGAAAGACTAATTCTATCGAATTTTCTATCTTTGACAAGCCAATGCAAGCAAAAGAAGAAAAACAGCCGACAGAGCCTTCTACTTACGAACAATTAATTAGAAATGCTAGTTTTGGAGATTTTAACATCGAGTTTTATAAAAATGCTGCTAAAGCTCTTGAAGAAATGCAGGATGTAGAGAATAAACAAAGACTTGTAACCTACCATTTAGGAACTTTGAAAACTTATCTCCAAAAACGCTCAGACGAAATAAACTCACCGGCAGGATTTATTATTTCTCAAATTCAAAAAGCTGTTGAGAGATACAATTCAAGTGGAGAATTTGACTTTAAGGAATTGCTTGAAAGTGGAGGAATCCGAGTTGAACGTATGCCATCATGGGCGCTTGAAGATGAAAAACCCCCATCTAAAACGCCAGAAGAACAAGCAGAATTTGAAAGAAAAGTTGCTGAATTACAAGCCAGTTTGAAGGAAAGAAAAAGAGTCTAGCCAATAAGTGGCTGCACTCTTTTTTTGTATCTGGTTTGACGATCTACACGAATGAATAAAAAGCATGGTACTTGGCCGAACAATAAAGCTGTTCAGCAAGCTGCCACATTATTAGAAAGGTTCATTAAAGAGTAATGAATATAATAGCTTGAAGTTAAAATTGCATCTTGATATTATTATGGTATATCCAATAATCGTCA
>NZ_KB889753.1:19838-25864 GCF_000372765.1 Bacillus sp. 37MA | reverse complement strand
TGGTTATTAGTATTGTGTGAGAAAACGGTAGCCTTTTCAGAGGTTGCCGTTTTCTGTTTTACATACCATCTTATAAGAATTTTTGGTCAAGGCTCAATGAAACAATGTCTTTAATGGGGTCCTACCACATGCCCGCCAAGCTAAAAACGTAAACGGCTAGCGATGTAATGATTCTTGCATCGAATTTGACAAGCGCTAGAAAAATAGACACGACAAAGAAGCCTTGTAAAAAGGCAACTTTTTTCGCTAGTCTGCTCGTCTTTGATGCACCGTCGTTTTATACGTTTTATGTAAAAATAAGTATGGACGAGTAAATAGACAGAAATAAGCATTTTAAGCCCCCTTAAACATTGATCTAAGGGGGCTGTCTCTTTTGTCTATAAAACGGTGGTTAAATATAAAATTTAGATTGTCTCCGTGTGATTAAGTCTGATCCACGAGAAAACAATAAAGGTTGTTGCCAAATACCATATATTGAACAAAAATTTAAAATCATCATTGTTGGGTAAAATACTCTTTTCCATTATTATAATCCCGCCTTTATTATCAAGAAGACTTGTTTTTAAACTAGTTCCTTTTTTAGTTATCTTCCCTTTTTTTTATGTTGAAAATTAAGAATTGGTCGCACCAGCAGCATCGATATTAGCCCCCAAAAAACAATCCGTTCCGCTATTTCCATGACGTAAAAAGGTTTCGTTGTATTTCGAATCGCGCCTTCCATATTAAGGTCCCTCATGATATCGATCCTCAGTGAAAATGGAATTAAACAAATTAGTGTGAATATCGCAATGGCTAGGTTTTTCATTTATATCACGCTCCCTATCATTTAGTGTGCCCTTTCCCTGCCTGTTCAAACAACCAATAGGTATAGACCGGGAAGTACTCGGACAGAATGTAGAAAAAAAGAAAGATAGGTAATGTAATACGATGCTTTCATTCTTCAAGCAAAAGAGAAACAGAGGAAATCAACAGCAGCGAAAAGAAGAGATATATGCAAATAAGCCTTCTGCCACGATGGACCGTTCTCTCTCCAAAAATCTGGATGATATTAAACGAATAACAGGAAACAGCCCGGATATTGTCATTCGAAAAGTCAAAATCGGCGATCATGCAAAAATGGACGCAGCTGTTCTTTTTGTAAAAGGACTCGTGGACAGTCAAGCTGTGAACGATTTATTCATTGAGTCGATCATGAAGAACAGCCAGTTACATGAAAAACTTCCTCTACAAGATATTATAAACCTGATCACGAATGAGGGCATTCCTCTCGGTCAAGTCCAATCGATGCGTAACCTGGAGGAAGTCGTCGACTCCTTACTGGCGGGCAATACGATCATTCTGATTGATGGAATCACTGAAGCGCTGACAGCCGGTACACAGGGAGGGGAAAAACGCTCCATTCAAGAGCCGACTACACATGTATCGGTCCGTGGATCAAAAGAAGGATTTACGGAATCCAATGAAACAAACATCGCCATAATTCGCCGGATTATTAAAAGTCCGGATTTACGGACGGAGTCGATGACAGTCGGAGAAGTGACGAAAACAGACGTGTCCATTATGTATTTAAACGGCATAGCGAAAGAGGACATCGTCAAAGAAATACGGACACGATTAAAAAGAATTAGCATGGACGGCATCCTTGAATCGGGCTATATTGAACAATTGATTGAAGACCAGACAAAGACGACTTTTCCGACAATTAATCACACGGAAAGGCCGGATATGGTCGCAGGCAAACTTCTTGAAGGAAGGATCGCTATTTTTGTCAACGGTACGCCATTTGTGCTGACGGCCCCTGCTCTTTTCATTGAATTTTCCCAGACTGTTGAGGACTACAGTTCCCGTTTGGATATAGCAAGTGCCCTTCGCTTTTTGCGAATTGCGATTTTCTTTATTTCTCTTCTAGGACCGGCTTTATATGTAGCCGCAACGACGTTCCATCAAGAGATGATCCCGACAACACTGGTCTTTGTGATTGCGGCACAAAGAGAAGCGGTGCCTTTTCCAGCCGTGGTCGAAGCTCTCTTGATGGAAATAACCTTTGAAGTTTTACGTGAAGCGGGGATTCGTCTGCCAAAAGCGATCGGGTCGACCGTCTCGATCGTCGGTGCTCTCGTTATCGGACAAGCGGCCGTGCAGGCAGGGATTATCTCGCCGGCCATGGTCATTGTCGTCGCGATTACCGCCATCGCCAATTTTGCGACGCCGGCTTATGGGATGGCCATTGCAGCCCGTTTGATTCGATTTGCTTTTATCATCAGCGCGGCAACATCTGGATTTTACGGTTTAATTCTCGTTTTCATTGTGATGATTGTTCATCTGTGCAGCCTGCGTTCATTCGGGATTCCGTATATGGCCCCGTTTGCCCCATTCATTTCGGCTGATATGGGCGATACGATTTTCCGAAGACCATTATGGGCGATGAACGAAAGACCGCGGTTAATTGCGGGCGACAATATGATTCGCCAAGGCGAAAATCAGAAGCCGCAGAAGCCGCAGCCCGTGAAATGGTTATGATAGACATGAAAAAAGGGGATGAGCATGAATCGTAAATGGGTTTTTCTTTTTTTGCTGACAATAATCGTTTTGTTCCTTTCAGGCTGCTGGGGCAAAAGAGAAATCACCGAACTTGCCTTTGTCTCCGCCTATGCTCTTGATGTAAACGAGGAAGGAAAATATGTGGCGACATTACAAGTTGTCAATCCAGGAAACGTAGCCGGCGGACTTCAGGGCGGAGGCGGGCAATCTTCTCCACCCACTATTGTTTATTCAGTCACGGGGCACAACCTGAGTGATATGAACGCCCTTATCACCCAAGAGATCTCCCGCCGGCCTTATTATGCCCATACAGAACTGGTCGTCATCAGCGACGAGCTGGCCAAAGAAGAAGGGCTCCCGCCCGTCATGGATGAGCTTGAACGCGACATTCAATTCCGGACGACAACGAAGGTCGTCATCGCGAAGGATACAAAAGCACGCCATTTACTTACAACATTGACGGGCCTGGATAAAATACCTTCTGTTAAAATCGCCAAAACATTGGAAGTAACAGAAGAAATGCTAGGTGAAACTCTAAATGTCGATGTTCATGATTTAATTAATCTCCTCGCATCTACTGGGAAAGAACCGGTCCTTGCTGGTTTCACGTTAAAAGGAGATCCAGAACAAGGGAAAAAGATGGAAAGCATTCAATCATCCAAACCTGAAGCAACTCCCAAGGCGGATGGATTGGCGGTTTTTAAAGAAGGAAAGCTGATTGACTGGATACACGGGGAAACCGCACGGGGAACGCTGTGGACACTGGATAAAATCAAAAATACGACGACAAGCATTCGCTGGGAAAAAGAAAAAAAGGCCATTGCCTATAACGTCACGCGTCAACAAACGAAGGTCTCTGCGACCATCACAAAAGGGAGGCCTAAAATATTGATTTCCACTCGGGCAGAAGGAGACATTGCGGAAGTAAAAGTGCCGGTGGATCTGACGGACCCGCTCGTCATCGAAAAGATCGAAAAAGAACTGGGAAAAGAAATCAAGGATGAAATTGAAAAAGCGGTCCAGCAAGCGCAAAAAAACAAATCGGACATTTTTGGATTTGGCGAAATCGTAGACCGTACCGATCCAAAAGTGTGGAAGAAGCTAGAAATGGATTGGAATGACCGCACATTTGCTGAATTAGAAGTCGATGTAAAGGTTAATGCGCTTATACGCCGCACGGGATTAACAAACAACTCACTTCATACAACATTAAAAAAGGAAGAGAAGTGATCACGTGATGGAAAAAGCAAAAATCAGTGCCTACCAGTTGTTCACACTCATTCTTTTATTTGAACTTGGTACTGCTATAGTGTCGCTTGGCAGCGTTGCGAAACAGGACGCCTGGCTGGCGGTTCTCATCGGAATGGCCGGCGGTTTTTGCCTGTTTTTCATGTATTACGGCATTTACCGCTACTATCCCGATATTCCGCTGACAGAATATGTACAAAGGATACTAGGGTCCGTTTTAGGAAGAATAATCGCCTTCCTTTATGTCCTCTATTTTGTGTATATGGCGGCAAGAATCTTGCGCGATTTCGGGGAAATGCTGGGCGTTATTGCTTACCCGGCAACGCCTTTGTTTGTCCTCAATGCCCTGCTCCTTCTGGTGGTTGTTTATACGGTTTATAAAGGTATTGAAGTTCTATCCCGAACAGGTGAATTGTTGTTTGTATTAATGTTTCTGCTTGCCGCCAGCGGCTTCCTTTTAATTATCCTTTCAGGGAATATGGACATCGCTAACTTAAAACCGGTACTGAAAGAAGGGCTTTCTCCAGTGATCAAAACCGCTTTCACACAAACATTGTACATCCCATTTGGAGAATTCATCGTATTTACGATGATTTTCCCTTATGTCAATGAACGTGAAAAAGTGAAACGCACCGGATTATGGGCAATGGGCATTAGTGGCGTGGCATTGGCCCTTATCATGGCGGTTAACATAAGTACTCTTGGCGTCGGCCTTACTGCCCGTTCGCAATTTCCTCTTTTAACTACGATGCAGAGGATTGAAATGGCCGAGTTTTTGGAGCGTTTGGATATTTATTTTATCCTTTTTGCCATCATCGGCATTTTTTTAAAGGTAAGTATACATTTCTATGCGGCAGTGATGGCAGTGTCTCATTTATTTCATGTGAAACACCCTTCCCATCTTGCGTATCCGATGGGCATGGTCGTTTTACTTATGTCCATGGCCATTGCAAGTAATTATCCAGAACATATTCAAGAAAGGCTGAAAATTATCCCGCTGTACGTTCTTCTTCCGCTTCAAGTCGTCGTACCTGCTCTTCTTCTTATCATAGCTTTTTTTAAAAACAGAAAAAAAGCAGCATAGAAAGAATAAGATAACTTTTATCATTTATTCGTCATTGTCATAGGGTAAGAAATATTTAGCCTTTCTAACACGTTACCTTATTGAAGAGTGCTTAGGAATTCCTGAAGAGGAAATTCCACGAAAGGTCAAAGCTGACATCCTTTGGAATAACCGTTTGCGACCTGCTGCTATGGATGAATTTTATAGGGGTAATTGAAAACACTTATCCTGGAAAGTTCAAACCGTGGGAATTCAACTATGTTCCCTAGAAGTATTGGCGAGGAGTAAAAGGGGAAAAAGAGCAATTGAAGCCGTTCAATATGTAATTGAAGAACAATGCAAGAGGACTCATCATGAAATCCCTTTACGAAAATCGGACATTTTTGGGTTTGGCGAAGTCGTGCACCGTACCGATCCAAAAGTATAGAAAAAACCGGAAGAAAAGTGGGATAATTGCGCGTTTGCTGAATTAGAAGTCGACGTAAAGGTTGATGCTCTTATACGAAGGGAAGTGATTACTTTATGGAAAAAGCGAAAATTAGTGCCTATCAGCTATTCACACTCATCCTTTTATTTGAACTTGGCAGTGCCTTGGTTCTTCCGCTTGCCAGTGAAGCGAAACAAGGCGCCTGGCTGGCTATTCTCATCGCAATGGCCGGCGGTTTTTGCTTATTTTTCATTCATTACGGCCTTTACCGCTACTATCCGGGTCTTCCGCCCACGGAATATATGCAAACTTTACTAGGATCCGTTTTAAGAAAAATAATTGCCTTCTTGTATATTCTCTATTTTGTGTATACAGCCGCAGGCATATTGCGCCCTTTTGGAGAATTGCTGGTCACCATTGCTTACCCAGATACACCTATATTTGTCATCAATGCCCTATTCATTCTGATGATCATTTATACGGTTTATAAAGGAATTGAAGTCATCTCTCGAACAGTTGAGAGATACAATTCAAGTGGAGAATTTGGCTTTAATGAATTGCTTGAAAGTGGAGGAATCCGAGTTGAACGTATGCCATCATGGGCGCTTGAAGATGAAAAAACCCCATCTAAAACGCCAGAAGAACAAGCAGAATTTGAAAGAAAAGTTGCTGAATTACAAGCCAGTTTGAAGGAAAGAAAAAGAGTCTAGCCAATAAGTGGCTGCACTCTTTTTTTGTATCTGGTTT
>NZ_KB889753.1:6747-19738 GCF_000372765.1 Bacillus sp. 37MA | reverse complement strand
AACGGTGGTTAAATATAAAATTTAGATTGTCTCCGTGTGATTAAGTCTGATCCACGAGAAAACAATAAAGGTTGTTGCCAAATACCATATATTGAACAAAAATTTAAAATCATCATTGTTGGATAAAATACTCTTTTCCATCCAATTTTGATAAATTTTAGACACAGAAAAACAAAAATAGAGATAAAAAAGTAAATCGTATGATTGCGGTGCAAATTTGATCTTTAAAGCAGGCGCCTTTTTACATTTATACTCTAATTAATTATAATCAAAGCATAAATGTAAAAAAAGGTGATGAAATGGATTATCGCAAACAGCTTACCCGGCTAATCGAGCAAAAAAACGGCTTAATCCTAACGAAAGATAATGTTTAAAGCACTTGCCCGTTGTAATTGGTCTTGTATTCCTCGTTCACGTAACTCACCCCGTTTTCCAAAGAATAAGGCTCGCGCTAACCCATTCATGGCTTCCCCCTTATTTAGTCCACGTTGAATTCGACGGCGTAGTGTTTCGTTAGATATGTAATCCAAAATAAAAATGGTTTTTTCGATTCTCCCCATTTCTCGTAACGCAGTTGCAAGTTTATTTTGTCTCGCATATGACCCTAATTTCCCCATGATTAGTGAACCGGACACTTTTCCTTCTCGAATAGAATGAGCTACACGCAATACGTCATCGAAATTCTCTTGAATAATTTTAGTATTAATACGGCCACGGAGTATATTTTCTAGTTTGGGGAATTCATTTGGCGTTTGGATGGTGAAGAGCTTAGAGTCAGCTAAATCACGTAGCCTTGGTGCAAAACGAAATCCTAGTAAATGACTCAATCCAAATACTGAGTCGGCATAGCCAGCTGTGTCTGTAAAATGCTCTTCAATATTTAAATCTGTCTCATGATGAAGTAATCCATCAATAACGTGTACAGCATCACGAGCATTGGTATTAATGACTTTCGTATAAAAACTTGAAAATTGATCACTAGTAAATCGATAAATGGTTGCTCCTTTTCCAGACCCATAGTTTGGATTGGCATCGGCATGTAACGATGAAACACCAACCTGTACACGCATTCCATCAGAAGAAGAGGTACTTCCATCTCCCCAATATGAAGCTAGTTTAAGCTTATGTTGAAAATTCACTAATGTCGCTTGTGCACGACTTATAGCATCATCGAATAAACGCCACTGCGCTGCATTAGCCATTTGATGATAGGTAACTCCTGGTGTAGCTTCTGCCATTTTAGTAAGTCCTATGTTAGTTCCCATTGCCATGAGAGCAGCCATGAGAACTACTTTTTCCTCTCCCTTTGGTGGACGATTGGTTGAGGCATGTATCAACATTTCGTCAAATCCTGTCCAGTGTGCTACCTCCATTAAAAGATCAGTGAGCTTTATTCTCGGCAACATATTATATAAAGACAGGCTAAAAGCTCTCGCTTCTTCAGGTGTATTCTTCTCCAAACGGTCCACTCGGATCTTAGCCTTTTCGATATTTACTCCTTCCAGAGAATCAAGATTATTCGAAACCCATGTAAGGCGTTGAGCTAGTGATTTTTTTCTTTCCTCAAGATATTCATCTGCTGATGAACGAACGGCTAGTTTAGTTTCTGTGAGACGAGTTGATGTCCATTCTTCTTTAGGAACAAGATACTCTTCAAAATCTTTATGAAGTCTACTACCGACTACAGATATATCGCCTGATCGAATATGATTTTTTAACTCTGTAAGTGCAGCCATCTCATAATAGTGTCGATTAATTATTCCATCTTCACCATAAACATGCTTCTTCCAACGTTTAGGAATAAAATCTACCGGGGCATCATTTGGGATTTTCCTTTTACCAGATTCATTCATTTCATTTAGCGTCTTCAAGGCTTGCAATAATGGCTCTGTACCTTGTGTAGAACGAAATTCAAAAGATTTAAGAAATGTAGGAGTATATTTTCTTAGGTAAGAAAAACGATTTTCTAACAAATCTAGATAATCGTAATCCATCGGTCGGGCTAATTTTTGTGCCTCTTCGACAGAAGAAACAATTTTATCCCACGGCATAATCATTTCAATAGCATTAAATGGATCAAGCCCTTCATTTCGTGCTTGAATAAGTGCAGCACCAATATCTGCAAAATGCACGACTTTTTCATTCACTGCTTTTCCATTTTCTTTTTGCATTTCTTCTTGTGTTTTGCGGCCTTTTGATTGTAAAATCATCATTTGTCGATCATGAATTTCAATTGCTTGGTCAATTAGATCTTGGCTTAGTGTTACTAGATAGGCAACAAGAATTGCATATTTCTTCTTTTCTTTAAACCTTCGAAATGAGTGTGGTTCATACCTTGCTCCAATACGAGATAATTGAAGTAACCGATTGGGGTGGATTTGTTCTGTATTTATTTCTAATTTTAAATCTCGAAGATATTCTAAGCGCTGTATTACTTTTAAAAAGGCCTCAGGTGAAGATTGGCCGGGAAGTTCCCTAAGCCATGCTAAAGGGGTTTTTCTATTGTCTACAAAGGGATCTATAAGTTTATCTAATTTTCGTTTTTGCCATTTGGAAAGAGTACAAGTTAATGATTTAAAAATCCTTTCCTCTGCTCGTTGACGAGTTTCCCAAACAAGCCTCTCTATAGTAGTCATACCAGGGAGAATAATTTTCTGATTACGTAGTTCTTCTTGTACTGTACGAAGAAGATACATTGAATTTCCATTTTGCAGGGCATGATTCAAAAGAAACTGAACTGCCTTGCGATAATTCCCTAAGGAGAAATTCTGATAACCATAAACTTGAAGGATTTCTTCCATATGCTCATGTTTAGTTGGGTATCGTTGGGCGTATAAAGAAAATGAATTAGGATTAACATTTATCTGTCTAGCTATGTATTCGATTATGTAATCTGGAATAGAGCCAACATCTGAAAGGGACCATCCAGGATAGCGTAAAACACATAATTGAACAGCAAATCCTAAACGATTATGATCTCTTCTATGTCGTTTAATAATTTCAAGGTCACATTGTGAAAAAGTATAGTAAGTTTCTAGCTCACTTTCGCTCATATCAGCTGGAATTCGTACAAATTCTATTCTTTGATCTTCTGTTAGTAATTCTTTCCCTCTCATACTACACCTCCTCGCTAGATATCTTTTTCTTTTCTAGATAACGATATAACGTTGTCGCTCCAATCCCTGTTGCCGTCTTAATTTGAGATAAAGAGTAATCCTTGCTTTCATACATTTTTATAGCAAGTTCTATTTTCTTTAAATCAACCTTTGGTCTGCCTCCTTTTCTTCCCCTAGATCTAGCAGCCGTCAATCCATCTTTCGTTCGTTCACTGATGATATCTCGTTCTAATTCTGCTATGCTGGCCAACATTCTGAAAAAGAAACGTCCCATAGCAGTTGTCGTGTCAATCTTGTCTTGAATGGACACAAATTGAATACCCTTTGATTCAAAATGTTCCATAAGCTCAATTAAATGTTTGGTACTACGACTGATACGATCTAATTTATAGACAACCACCGTGTCGCCTTTACGTAAAACTTTAAGAAGGTCATCTAACTGAGGTCGGTTTTTTTTCTTACCTGATTCTTTTTCTTCAAAAGTCTGGTCCACTCCGTAGTGAGCCAATGCATCAAGTTGTAACGATAATAACTGATCTTGTGTACTGACACGTGCATATCCAAATTTCAACAAGAATCCCCCCTTATTAATGCCTTGACTATACCAAAAAGGGGGTAGAGATAAATATATTGGTATTTAGATTTTGGTTATATTTTTGGTTATGTATTTAAGTAGTTTTTGAGGTTTTTAGAGAAGTTCACTTACCATATCCAAAAACAGTCGTTTATGGTGATTTATCCATAACTAATGAATTAAATGGCTTTTTTAATTTTGTTCAACAATCGGGCCATATTACGGCAAACACCTTTAAAGAAAATTGGATATCTTTGTTACAGTTTAGAAGAGATTGTGAAGATTTGTACTCAAACTAACCTAAGAAGGTTTCTAATTTTTCAGGGGGGTTTTAATTGAAAGGCTCTGTTATAGGCAATTGTTGATTTTAATAACTAAAGAAAAATCCGCCTTAATACTAGGATAATAGATTATTTTAGTATGTTATAATGTATGGGATTTTACGAGTTTATAGGGGGATATAATGACTTTAAAATATAAATGCTTAATCTTAGACCATGACGATACTGCGGTAAAAAGTACACCTGAAATACATTATCCATCCTTTGTTGAAGCCCTTAAAAAACTACGACCAAATAGGTCTATTACACTTGATGAGTTTGTTGGATACTGTTTCAATCCAGGGTTCTTTTCTTTATGTAAAGACATCATTAAATTTACAGACATTGAACTTCAACATCAGCAAGAAGTATGGAAAAAGTATACCGAATCAACTGTACCAGATTTTTATGAGATGTTTCCTGAAACAATCCAAGAATTTAAAAAACAAGGTGGAATTGTGACAGTTGTTTCTCATTCTGAGAGAAGCCGAATCGAAAGAGATTACTCTATCCATTGTGGATTTTCACCAGATGAAATCTTTGGATGGGAACTTCCTGAACATCAGAGAAAGCCACATCCTTACCCAATAAAACAAATATTAGAACGTTTTAATCTTCAAGAAAATGAAGCACTTATGTTAGATGACCTTAAACCTGGAATGGAGATGGCAAAAAGTTGTAACGTAGATTTCGCGGCTGCTGGATGGTCCCACAGTATTCCTGAAATCAAGGAGAGGATGAAAATGGAGTCTAAATATTACTTTGAAACAGTAGAACAATTCAATCAATTAATATTGTGTAAATAAATTTTAAATTCCTCCTTCATTAGTAAAAAAACCACCGTATACTTTAACACAGCCTATTGAAAGAATATAGACAATCCATTATTTAGGCTGTAATTGCTATTGCTATATTTGTAATTTGGATATTTACTAAATAGGGATATTTATTCAAGTAATGGTGCTAATGCTCAATAACTGCTTACCGGTTTTTACAGTCTTTGATCTTCCCCAATACCAACTAATAAAAGCATATTAGTTATTCAACAAAAGGGCGCTTTAATGAAGTAACTAAAGCCTAATTCCTCGGTGTTAAAAGCGAGAAATTAGGCTTTTTTTATATTTGGATTTCCTTACCGTTGTAAACCCGTAATTTCCTGATGTTACTCTCTTAGCGTAGGGAAAATCGGCTTTTTCATTCCAAAATTCTCTTAGCGTATGTTTTCCGCGTTTTGTTGGTAGGACCCCAAGCATATCTTCTCGAAATCATGGATACTACGACTGATACACTGGGTGGTTTTAACTCAATCATCATCACCTGGCTCATGCATATCCACCCCCATTCTATAATTTACAATAAAATACTCTGGTGCTTCTTTTTATTAATCTGTCTGCCTTTTCCATGTGGAATACACATCGGAGTACCAAATAAAGGGTCTTCCGTGATGTCGCAATTCATTTGAAATACATCTCTTACCATACCAGTGTTTACGATATCTTCTGGTTTCCCGTGTGCGTATATTTTTTTATCGCGAATTGCCACAATATGATGCGCATATCGACAAGCCAGGTTTAAATCATGCAGAACCATAACAACCGTGCGATTTTCCTGTTCATTCAGATCAAACAAAAGGTCCAAAATCTCTATTTGATGGGTCATGTCTAAATATGTGGTCGGTTCATCCAGCAAAATAATATTGGTTTTCTGTGCCAGTGTCATCGCAATCCACGCTCTTTGTCTTTGTCCGCCAGATAATGAGTCAACCGCTCTTTCAGGAAATTCCTGCATACGGGTCGCTTCAAGGGCTTGTTGAACAATTTTTTCATCCTCTTTCGACCATTGCTTTAACCAGCTTTGATGGGGATATCTTCCTTGCTTAATCAGTTGCAAAACCGTAAGACCCTCTGGTGCGATCGGGCCTTGAGGAAGAATGGCAAGACGTTTTGCGACCTCTTTTGTTGATAAACTTCCTACCAGATCACCCTCCAATAAAATACCCCCTGACTTTGGCTTTAAAAGACGGGCAAGTGATCGCAATAGAGTTGATTTTCCGCAGCCATTCGCCCCGACTAAAACGGTTATTTTTCCTTCAGGTATTTTCAGGTCAAGATTTTCGATAATATAATTTTCTCCATAACTCAGAGTTAAAGACTGTGCTTCTAACACACTCATCGTTTCAGTCCCTTCTTTACAATCTATGTCATTTCTTCACTTATTTCGGTTTCTATACAACAAATAAATAAAAAACGGTGCCCCAATCCCCGCTGTAAAAACGCCTGCTGGGATATCAAGCGGTAGAAAGGCTGTCCTCGCTGCCATATCAGCCAGCATGACAATGATTCCGCCAATTAGGGCAGATATAGGGACTAATCCGCCAAACGAACGTCCGGCAATCATTCTGCCAATGTGAGGTGCGATTAACCCGACAAACTCGATTCCACCTGCAAATGCTACCGCAGACCCGGCCAGCACAACACTGATAAAAAGAAGCAAAAGACGTTGCAATTCCACTTTTACACCAAGACCCATAGCTACATCGTCACCCAATTCGGCTACATTAACAGTCCTGGAAAATAAAAGTGTAATAGGAATAAAAAGAAGAAACCATGGCAGCATCGAATAAACGTCTATCCAATTCGCACCATACAAGCTGCCTGTCAACCAAAGGTAAGATTTAGTCGTTACAGCTGCTTCACTCATTACAAGCATCATCGTGACAAAAGCTTTCATGATGGCGGCGATGCCAATTCCCATCAGTACAAGGCGAATTGGCGTGACGCCTTTTTTCCATGATAGTCCATAAATAATGATGGCTGAAATAGCTGCTCCTCCGATTGCGGCTGCAGGAAGCCACGTCAGGCTTACTACCCCCATTAAATAAACAATAAAGACGATGGCACCAACGGACGCCCCGCTTGTGATCCCGATAATATCCGGGGAAGCGAGGGGATTTCTGATCACTCCCTGCAAAATCAATCCGGATACGGCAAGCGCCGCTCCAACCATAAAAGCAAGCAATACTCTAGGCAGCCTCAACGTATTCAGGACAAAGTCATACTCGCCATTCCCATAGCCGAGTAACTGTTTGATCACCGCGTGGGGAGCGATAAAACTGCTTCCCACTGATAAACTAAGCATGAAAAGTACCAATGATAATAAACTGAGAAGCAGAATGATCCTCCATGTTTTTTTATACGTTTGGAATGAAAGAGAGCCCGATTTCGTTCTTACTGTGAGAAAACTAGTCATTTTTCGATAACCCCCTGCGTGCAATATAAACAAAAAATGGAGCACCTATTACAGCAGTCATCACTCCAATGGGCATTTCCTGCGGCATAATCACAAACCTTGCTGCTATATCAGCTAATAACAACAGAATGGCTCCAATTAAAGCACTAAAGGGAATGACCCATCGGTAATCAGGACCTACGAGACCCCGAACCATATGCGGTACAATTAAGCCAATAAATCCGATAGAGCCGGCTACAGCTACTGATCCGCCAGCTAGCACCACCACAATAACCCCAATCATGACCTTCACGAAAACCGTCCGTTGCCCAAGGCCTTTCGCCACGTCATCACCAGACATCAAAATATTAATAGGCCGTCCTAAAAAAAAAGTAAGAAAACCGGCACCCAGCATAAATGGCAATACAGGCAGCAGCATATCCATACTGCGTCCCGCAACCGATCCCGCCAGCCAAAATAAAATACTTTGTATGGCCTGTTCATCAATCACTAGTAAGCCCTGCGTAAACGAAACAAAAAGAGCCGTTATCGCCGACCCGGCCAATACGATTTTAATAGGGGTTAATCCATCTCTTCCGACCGAACCAAGGAAGAAAACGAGTACCCCAGCAACGGCTGCTCCTAAAAAAGCGATCCACATATAACTAACCAATGAGTTAACAGAAAAAAAAGTAGCAGAAAAAACGATAAAAAAGAGCGCACCGGCATTAATACCAAAAATATCAGGAGCAGCCAATGGATTTCTCGTTAACGCCTGCATAAGAGCACCCGCTATGGCAAGATTGGCACCAATGACAGACGCTATAATTGCTCTCGTCGTTCGGGATGTTGTAATGATAATATGTTCCGTGTTGGACTCGTCATAGTTGAATAAGGCATCGAAGGTTGTCTGCAGTGGAATCGTTGTCTGGCCAAGCGCCATGCTCAGCATGAAGGAAACAACAAATAAAAAAACGCAAACAAATAATCCGCCTATTTTCAAAGATGGACGAGAAAGTAAATGCTCCATATCAATCCTTCTTTCAATCTTTGTGTGATCTCATACTCTGTACAAAGCGAACATAAAAAAGATATACAAAAATAGGAGAAAGAATATACTCCTCCTCCTATCCCTGTGCTTACATGATTATTTTTCTAATTCAAATCTGTCATAAATATCATCCAACATTAAGTTAGCCGCTCTGATTCCGCCGCCCATATTCCAAATGATTTCATCCACTGTATACACTTGATTAGCTTTTACAGCATCGAGGTTTTTCCATAATGGATGGTTCGTCCATTCATCATGTGTTTTCTTCACAGCTTCATTGTCTTCCATAAACACATAAAAGACGTCCGCGTTCATTTGAGAAATGCTTTCTTTGTCCGTCAGCTTAACAACATCCAGACTTTTATCCGTAATATTTTTAGGACCGGCAAAACCAAGTTCACTTAAAATAGAACCGGCAAAACCTGTTACATAAATGCGGGCATGGTCTTCTCTAAAGTTGAGAACAGATACGTGAAGCGGCCACTGGTCGCCCATTTTTTCTTGGATTTTCCCTTGAAAGTCAACAACACGGCTGTCCCATGCAGAAAGAAGCTCGTTAGCTTTTTCTTCCTGGTTCATCGCTTCGCCCATCATTTCAACTGTTCCTTTAAAATCAAATACCGTTTCATGTACAACAGTTGGCGCAATTTGAGACAATTGCTCGTAAATTTCTTCGTGGCGCAATTTCGACGCAATAATTAAATCCGGCTCCAACTTTGCGATTTCTTCTAAATTCGGCTGTGTTTCCTGTCCAACAATTTGGACGCCATCTAAATCTTCTTTCAGGTAGTTATAAATCGGCTGTTCCAGCCATGATTCAACCACACCAACTGGCTTAACGCCCATTTCCACAGCGGCATCTGTTGCTCCTTGGTATAACGTAACAACTTTCTTTGGTGTCCCTTCAATGGTTGTCGTTCCCATCGCATGGGTGATTTCTCGCGAACTTTCTGTTTCCGCTTTTGGTTCCGCTTCTCCGCCACCTTCACTAGATGTTCCTTTTGATGACTGGCTTCCACAGCCAGCTAAAAGCATCAACATGGATAAAATAAGCGCTAGCAAAGAAAATGAAGATTTTCTTGCAGATGAGTATGTAAATACAGACATATTGTTCCTCCTTTATAATCAATAATGATAATCGTTATCGATTATAATCTAATAATTGACCTATATCAATACTTAATTTGCAAACTATTCTTAATTTACTTATCGCTGCTCACTTCGATAGATATCCTCTTCCTAAGTACAATAGTTTTTAAGTGTAAATATAATGTGAATTAAACACTTTGTGCTAAATTCACATTATATTCTCCTAAACAGATACATAACTATCCATAGTCTCCTCTTCTTTTATAACGGACATAATAAGGGACCCTAGAAGATAATACAATGGGCTTGGTTTACAATTTTAATATTGCACTGCTGTCTTTATTTTACACTTTGGCCTAGAAAAAAAAGGTTTTCAACACAAAATGAAGAATAAAGTAATAAACCAACGAAAGAAGAAAACAACGTTGGAAGAAAGATAGGTGGATAAAAAATTGGCCATTACCATTACATTTGGAATTCAAAAAGGTGGCTGTGGAAAGTCCACAACGGCCGGAATCCTTTCCTATTTGCTTCACCAAGACGGTTTTCGTGTTCTTTCCATTGACATGGATTCACAAGGTAATCTAACGGAACTGTTATCCGAACAGCCCTCCAATGAGTTTATAGGGAAATCGGTGCTCGAAGCGATGCAGCAAACGGATGTGAAATCGTATCTGCAGCCCGTCAGCGAACAATGGGATCTGCTTCCGGCAAACAACTTCCTTGCGACTTTCGCACGCTGGATCTACACCGGGAAAACCTATCAAGGGGATCATGTGCCTTTCAACGGAAACCCAAGCCTCATTTTAGATGAATTGCTGAATCAAGTCCGCGATGACTATGATTTTATTATCATTGATACCCCGCCATCCTTAAGTGAACAAACAACCAATGCGCTTTGTGCAAGCGAGTATGTAGTCGTCATGTTCGAATGTTCAAACTGGTGCTATTCGGCTGTTCCAAACTTCATGAGTTCGATTGAAGGCGCAAACAGCTTTGGCAGCCGGGATACAAAAATGATTGGGATTCTCCGGACGATGAACGATGTGCGGCGCAGCGATGCAAAAGCCTTTAATGAACTGATCGCGGAAGATTATCCGGATGATGTCTTCAAAACGATCATCACAAGAAAAGCGCCTGTCGGCAGGCTGTCCTTGTATGGATTCACGGACAACGCCGAACTGAAAGCAGGACTTGATCAATACAATCATTTTTATAAGGAGCTGATTAGCCGTGTCCAAGATCAACGAAATTAAGAACTTAAAACGCCAGCAAAGCGTCATTACGCCGGCACAAGCGTTAGCTGAAACAGTGGAAAAAGAAGAAAACAACGTTTCTTCAAATGAAGAAATAAAGATAGAAACGAAACAAACAAGAAAGGAAGAAAGAAAAGTGGAAAGAAAACGCGTATCATTCGATATCAGAACGGACCTTCACAAAGAGCTAAAACTGCAATCGCTCATGCAGGAGAAGAACATCTACATCATGATCGAAGAAGCCCTGGAGCAATATTTGAAGCAAGAGAAAAACTGATCTTGTATGGATCAATCTCTACCGGCATCTGGCTGATTCGTTTGAATACTTTTTTTAAAGAAATAGAATGATGTACCGCGATTCAAAAGGAAACGAAATAACGTGCAGCCCTACATGATAAATAAGCATTGAAATGAAAAACCAACTGTCTAAGGTAACCATCGTTGGAGGCAAAATGAAACTGCCTAAAAGTAGGCTGGTTACGCTTTGTAAAAAGCTGTAACATGAAAGGATGTATTCTTTCCGCTACAGCACATTGGAAGCCGGCAGGTAACTATTTTGTCACTCTGTTTGTGAAACGGGGAGTAAAATGTTGGCCAAAATAAACACTGCCGTTGGGATTGATTTAGTCTTGAGATATTTTGATATTTTGTCAGGTAGCAACGTAAACAAAACGTGCAGCCATTTTGTTCACTGGAAGAGAAATTAGCCAAGCAAAGCGCATTTTTTCCAGACAGAAAGAACTCATTAAGCAGAAATACAGGCTGTCTAAGATAAAGAACAATTGGATATAACGCGTTAAATCAAAAAAATATATATATGTGAATTATGCATATAATGCAAGATTTAACATACAAACTATTATACTTAATAAGGTATTTCCTCTTTTGCTACTAATGCTGCCACTTCAAGTTGCCAGTTTTCAGCACTATCTTCTTGCTTGATAGCTTCATTTTCCTTATTCTCGAGCCAATTATAAAAATAAGGATGACTAATTAAAGATTCTTTCCTTTTTTGATAAGTAAACATATTCATAAGTGTTCCATAAAAATAGCCATTGAAGTCTTTTTTGATTTTTCTCTGTTTATAGGCAAATACAGTCTGTTTGAATGCATCTATCGTAATATCCACGTAAAATTCAATGGGGTCAGCAAGATTGGATTGTTTATACGTCATTAAGGCTTTTTTCCAAAGCATATAAATCTCTTTTGCTTCTGAAATAAAAGGTATTATTGCTTCAACGAATCTTTTTGGGACATTTTTGGGTGTAAATGTTTCATCTAGACGGATGTTCTTACGTAAGATCTTTAAAAGCTTTTTATTAAAAGATAAATACTTGGTAGAATCTTTTTCTAGCTTATCATCCTTACTCTCATAAGGGATTTCCGTATTTTCAGGTTGGAAATTAGGTTGGAAATCGGCCAATTGAAGAAGCTCTGTCCATTGTTTAAAATACGGATGTTTTATAAATAGATGAATAGGTGCTCCAAGCCCGTTTTGAGTAGATGAGCGGCGGTATACTGTGTAAACGAGACCATAATCGCGAAGCTGTTTAAAGATATTACGGATCGTTTTATCTGTAACGTTAAAGCGTTTCGCAAAATAATCATCACTTGCAAAGCAGAATCCTTTTTCAGCACTGAACCAGCAGATCATCTCAATGGATTGTTGAGTACCTTTTTTTAAACGATAAAATTTATCACCGTAAGCCGCTATGATCGGATTTAAGAGTGTTAATTTTACTTCTTGTTGCTGCGCATGATTGACTGCGTAAGGTTTATGATATTGTAACTTTTGAAATTCATTATGGGACAAAATTTTATATCCAGACATACAGTATCTCTCCTTTTAAAACAACAAAAAAGACGTATTTACCGGTGGTTACGGTAAACACGCCTTTTTAATTGCTTTCAAAAAGGATATACTTCCCCATTGAATAAACTGTTTATTTGTCCTATAATACAGACATAAACAAGTATCTTGGTGAAAGCAGGTGTTTACCGTGGCGCTATCACGGTGGACGGTTAAACAGGTGCGACCAACACCTGTTTAACGCGCTTTTGCCTTTTCTATTTTGTTTTTTGTGATTTAATGGTAATTGAATGGTAATTGAATGATTTTATATTATAGAGAAGCATTGAATTTTTTAACTATATAGTATTTATAGGCTGTTCCCAGCGACTATCTTGAAGTTGCGGAACAGCTTTTTTTATTTCTGTTACCAACATACAACAATTTTTTTATCTTGTAAAACGCTTTAAAGAGGGAAAAAGAGGATCTAATATTAACAAAAGTAGAAATTTCCACTTGTGCGAGAAAGTTGGCTAACTTAACAGAAGTGGAAAAGTAGAAATTTCCA
>NZ_KB889753.1:0-6647 GCF_000372765.1 Bacillus sp. 37MA | reverse complement strand
TAACAGAAGTGGAAAAGTAGAAATTTCCACCTGTGCGAGAAAGTTGGCTAACTTAACAGAAGTGGAAAAGTAGAAATTTCCACCTGTGCGAGAAAGTTTATTCAAAAAACCTCAAATATTACATTTATGTTACAAATTCAAAATGGGTATATTTAAGGCTGTATTTATAAAAAAGGCTTAAAAACCATTACAAATAATGATTTAAACATAGTTCTACTTATGTTAAAATCTGAAATATACAAAAGTGGAAAATTGTTAGGTGGAAATGTGTTTGAAAATACACATAAAGAGGAGAAACGAGATGGCTGCTAAAACAATTGTAGTTGGAAACTTTAAAGGTGGCGTAGGTAAAACAAAAGTGGCTGTCATGGCTTCATGGGAACTTGCTTATGAATTTAACAAAAAGGTCCTTTTAATCGATATGGATCCGCAAGCTAACGCGACTACCATTGTGGCTCGATCCTCTGGTATAGGAGACATAAATGCTACCATATTTGAAGGATTCAAAAATGGAGATTTATCGAACACAATAGTAAAAATGCATGAGAATTTAGATTTGATTCCAGCCCACGTGACTTTTAAAAATTTGCCTAAATTCTTATATTCTAAATTTAAAAAAGACATTGATCAAATTACATATTTGAAAAAACTGTTGGAGCCAATAAAAAATAAATATGATTACATTTTTATTGATGTACCTCCAACGATTAGTGACTATTCGGATAATGCAATGATGGCAGCTGATTACGTTTTGATTATCCTTCAGGCACAGGAGTTATCTCTTGAAGGAGCAGAAACATATGTATCTTATCTGCAATTTATGGCAGATGAATACGATGCGGATATTCAAGTAGTCGGTGTTCTGCCAGTGTTGTTGCGGGCAGGAGGTCGCGTAGATCAGTCTACAGTTATGAGAGCGCAAGAAATATTCGGTGAAGATAATGTATATGAGAATTACGTAAAGCATCTTGAACGTTTAAAAGCATGGGATATAACGGGTATTGCAAATCAAGATCAGCATGATAAGAGAGCCCACCAGACCTTTATTAAAGTAGTGGAGGAAATGTTGAAAAACATCGAACGACTTGAAAATATGAAGCATTATGAAGAGGAGGGGGCAGTAGGTGAGTAATAGCGAAAATATTAAAGGTCCTTTAATTAAAACCAAGAATAAAAAGCAAAACGGAATACCAAGACCAGAGCCTATCCAATTTAACCAAACGAAAGATCCATTTAAGTATCAGGAACCCTCTTCAAAAGAGCAGGAGATGAAACTAAAAACAGCTGACATTGCAGTTCCTGGTAAACACCCAAAAGAAATTAAAAATATGGATGCGGCGTCCGATGAGGAAAAAGTAGTAAAAAGAGCAGTTGTAGGAAAAAATAATGCTGTGAAATCTATTAAAGTTCCTGCAGAATTGCATATAAAAATAAATGTATTAGGAAAGTTTATGGATGAAACGAAGACGTACGCTATTCTAGATGAATTAATAAAAAATTATGTCGCGGATAAGTTAACTGAACGTCAAAAAAAGCAGTTTGAATATATGAGTGAATTTTTGATCAAAACTTAATGTAAGGGTGAAAATAAGAATGATCTCCCGTCGTCTGAATGTTGATGACGGGAGTTTTATTGTTTTACGAAAGAATTCCAGTGATGAAAGACGAGAAAAATAAGTGAAGCATTAGAAATTGGGTATAAAAAATTCAACAAACGTTAGGGACTTTTCTGCTTGTTTATTGAATTTCCTACAGTGAAGCCCAATGGCCTTTAATAAGTGCGCCTTATCATAATAGACATTTTCATAAATGATATCCTGTAAACTGGCATCTCAACGTTGTCGAGTTTTTTTATAATGAATAGTTCTGTCCAGTATTTTCTGATTGAACGGGATCTACTTCTTCTTTGTTTTGTTGTGAAAAATAATTTTCAATAATCTGGCTGCTGATTACCTGCATACTTGTACCTTGCTCATCCGCTAGTTCTTTAATCTTCTTTTTAATTTCGTAAGGAAGGTGAATGGATAAGTTTTTTTCGCTAGATTCAATTCTGATGTGCTGATGATTTGCGGTTATATATCCATCTTCTATGTTATTTTCAAGAAGATGGCCGATTGATTCTGCTGATTCTGTATCTGTTAAAACAGCGTCTTTCATATAAATAGTGAGCTTTTGCTTATCCTCGTGAATCTCCATATAGAGGTTAGAAATAGCGCATTGTTTGTATAGAACATCGATGAATTTCCTAGTGAGAGAATAGTGTAGCGGTAGGCTTATTTTCGCGTATCCAGGTGTGCCTGTTCGTTTTCCGAATGAAACCTCATAATCCGAGGTTAACTCATGTTTAAAAATGCCTTCCTCGTATCCCATCTCCAGTCCTGTCAAAGGAATAAAAAAGCCCCATTTGCCTGAATCATAGCGGATTAGACGTGCTTCATTAATAGAAGGAGATGAAAAGCGCTGATAAAAAGCCTGTTTGTTTTTCCGATCATAAAATGTGCGCTGCTTCAGTCGGTCATCTAATAGTCGATCCCGATATGCTGTTTTAAAAGTATCGAGATCCAATCTTTGGATAAAGGTTACACTTTTATTTCTCCATGTTTGTTTTTGAAAGGGAATTAGATGTTCATCTAAGTATGATTGCAAAATAGATCGTGTGATCTTTAGATAGTCAGCCGATTCACTCATCGTCATTCCGGGCATATCATCCGCTAGTTCTTCTTTTAACTTCTCAACTGCTTCTTTTTTAAACAGCTTGCCGCGATGTCCACCCCAATGGTCTTCAATAGGTGTCAATTTTCCGTCGCGGATATATTTATGAATGGTCGCGGTCGCTTTATCTAAAATAGCGGCCGCTTCTTTTGTTGTGTAGTAATCTGGCTTATTCATCTTCAGTATTCCTTTCTGTTAATTGATATCTAATATTTTATACAATGACTTTTTATTATGCTTTTTTAAGCGAGGGAATTTTTTTTAAAAAATAATAAATATTTATTTTGTATATATCATAGTACATATTCTATTATATAACAAAAATAAATCATTAAAATAATAGTTATTAATATAAAAATGATTTAAAAATTAAATAATATAAATAAATCAACAAAGCAATGATTTTTTGACGTTAATGTTTATTATTAAAGTCAAAAATCATTTTATTTAAAAGATCTAATAAAATTTAATTTTTATCTTATAAAGAAAAAGTTATAATGAGTACATCTATTTTAAATAATTAAATGTTTTTTTAAGGAGGAAATAAACTTGGGCGAATTAATAAGTAAAAACGAATTATCATTACTTTTTCCGGAAAATCCGCAGCAAGTTGTGTTAGATCTCCATGAAAAAAAAGATCGGGCTGAAAAAGAAGGGAAGCCCATTTTTGTTTACTTTAATGACAAAGAAATGCTTCATTACTATTTGTATCGGGATACAAATTTAAATGAATTGGCTAATCGATCCATGCGTACGATTGTGGAATATGAAAAAGAGCTGCGTATGATGATACGGCAGCTACTGGAATATTCGGGTGAAATTAATTTGGACCTTGATATTGTCGAAGGATCATTATTTAAAAGCATGGGGGAACGGCATATGCGCCGATATCAAAGATGGGTGGCGGAAGAGAGTCCTCACGTGAAAAAGCGCGGCCAGTATTCAGTTGCCACGCTGGATCGTAAAACAGTGATTTGGAAAAGCTTTTTCATGTTTCTACATCGGAGCGGCTACATTGAAAAGCCCATCCATGAAGGACTATTGGCGGCAACAGTAAGAACAGATGACAGGCCCAATCGCGACCTCGGACCAGGTGAAGTGATACAGCTGCTCGATTATTTTGATGGGCGCCAGCAGTATATTGTCTTTTCGATTATTCATGTTCTGGTCGCAACCGGTATGAGGAATGAAGAACTTTGCAAATTAAAACTATCTGATGTGAAGTATGATAGCATACTCGGAAATTACTATTTAAAAGTTACAGGGAAAGGGAACAAAGTACGTGAGATTCCGCTCAAACCAAAAGTAATGGACAGCATTATCCTTTATCGCGAAGCCCGCTTTATTCCGGAAAAATTTCCGAATACAAGTGATGAGCCACTGTTTCTGACAAGTACAGGTCGGGCGTTTTCACCGGATGGCTTGGCACATTATTTACAAAGAGTATTTAAAAAAGTGGAACTTCCATTTGTTCATGCACGACAGACAAGAATCACCGCACACGTATTTCGCCATAGCTTTGCCATTATTTCGTATCTCAATAAAGTGGATATTTTTGCGATTATGAAGGCGTTGGGGCATGAAAATATTAACACGACAATGATTTATTTACAGCGTATTATGGACAGAGAACAACACGCGATTCATAAATGGGATGATGGCACATTAGGGAGATATATATAATAGAAGAAACACGTTAAAAAAGGAGTATTTGCCAGACAGGCAAATGCTTTATCAAGAGAAATAAGAGAACTTTTATGGATTTCCCTTTACTCTAGGTTTATACATGTATATTTTTGGGAATTCATTGTATAAGAGGTATAATGCCCATTCCCTCTGATGATGGATTAGTCATTAATTTTATCGTTTTCCGAAAGAAGACTCCCTCTTCAAGCGTGTGAAGGGTGTAGCCTAACGGGAAGGGAGAGATGAATTTCGGTTAGGCGATAGCCTAAAGATGTTTCTTTTTTAGAATAGGATATAATCAGTCCTAGTGAGTAAAAGGACTGATGTAACAATGAAAGTAGACAGTCATAACCATTCAGTATTCTAAATGTATTATCATCTTGTTTCGGTTGTGAAATATCAAAGGAAAGTCATTGATACCCCTATTTCTGAGTTTGCCTTCTTACGACAGGAGGTCCACCTATTGAACTTGTAAAAAATACATCAAAAACCAGGGTATAAAGTGAGGTGAAAAGCAATGCTTGTAAACAAAGCTTACAAATTCCGAATCTTTCCAAACAATAAACAAGAAGTCCTGATTGCCAAAACCATTGGTTGTTCTCGCTTTGTCTTCAATCACTTCCTTTCGGAATGGAACAATGCTTACAAGGAAACAGGAAAAGGATTAACCTATAATACCTGTTCAGCTCAACTAACCAAACTCAAAAAAGAGTTGTTGTGGTTAAAAGAAGTGGACAGTATTGCCATTCAATCCTCTTTAAAAAACCTTGCAGGTGCTTATGCTCGTTTTTTTAAGAAACAAAACGAAGCGCCCTGTTTCAAAAGCAAAAAAAACAATGTTCAGTCCTACACGACCAAACATACAAACGGGAATATTGCGATTGTAGGCAGCAAAATCAAATTACCGAAACTCGGTCTCGTTCGTTTTGCTAAAAGTCGTGAAGTGAATGGACGTATTCTGAACGCTACTGTTAGACGAAATCCAAGTGGCAAATACTTTGTTTCTGTTCTTGTTGAGACAGAGGTATATGAATGGCCAAAAACCAACCGTTCTTGTGGGGTGGATGTAGGATTAAAAGACTTTGCCATTCTTTCAGATGGCTCTATCTATCGTAATCCTACCTTCTTCCGCACATTAGGGAAGACGTTAGCGAAAGAACAACGCATTCTTTCAAGACGTGAAAAAGGTGGTTCTAATTGGCATAAACAACGCATTAAGGTAGCTCGTATGCACGAAAGAATCACGAATGCTAGAAATGATTACTTGCATAAAATCTCTACTGAAATCATCAAAAACCACGATGTAATCGGTATTGAAGATTTGCAAGTGAGCAATATGCTAAAAAATCACAAATTGGCAAAAGCCATCAGTGAAGTATCGTGGTCGCAATTCAGAACAATGCTTGAGTACAAAGCAAAGTGGTATGGAAAACAAGTGATTCCTGTATCCAAAACCTTTGCTTCCAGTCAATTATGTTCTTGCTGTGGCTATCAAAACAAAGACGTTAAAAATCTCAACTTGCGTGAATGGGATTGCCCATCTTGTCAAACCCATCATCATCGTGATATTAACGCAGGAATCAATCTAATGAACGAAGCCATAAGACTTCTAACCGCAGGAACTGTGGGGTTAGCCTAATCAATTAGAAACCGATAGGTTTCCGTACTTAGGAATCCCCGACTTCAACGAAAGTGATTTTCTTTCATAAGTGGCGGGTAGTTCAAGAAGTTAGAATGACAAGTGATTTATATGGCAAGCGAATTAAATGACTTTAAATTTTTATTGACTATTTATTTAAATGCATGATATAGTAATAAACGTTGCTTATTTAAGTGAATTCCAAGAAATTTTCTCTTGAAATGAATAAAGATTATTGTTAAATAATACTTTTATCAAATATTATTGACCTAGTGTCTTAAAAGATGTTATATTGGTTGTCCGCTGCTATATTATAGCGACTTTAGTATAATGGAAGGGAATTTCCTGTGGAATAGATACTTTCTGGGAATAGTAATTAACGAAAAATACTATTGACTTCTGAAATGTTAAATGGTATGATTAATTAGCTGTCGTTGATAACGGCGATTGAAATTGATCTTTGAAAACTGAACAAAATAAACGCCAAAGTTAATTTTTAACATGTTTTATTTATGAGCAAGTCAAACACTTTTTGGAGAGTTTGATCCTGGCTCAGGACGAACGCTGGCGGCGTGCCTAATACATGCAAGTCGAGCGGATCTAAAGGAGC
>NZ_KB889752.1:3539424-3764047 GCF_000372765.1 Bacillus sp. 37MA | reverse complement strand
AATGCTGCTTTGGACGCCCCGACTGCTGTGTAATTTCAGATGCAAATTCTGCAGAGTAGTTCTGATTTGAATGCCCCGAACGCTGTGTAATTACAGGTGGAAATTCTGCAGAGTAATGCTGCTTTGAACGCCCCGACTGCTGTGTAATTTCAGATGCAAATTCTGCAGAGTAGTTCTGATTTGAATGCCCCGAACGCTGTGTAATTACAGGTGGAAATTCTGCAGAGTAATGCTGCTTTGAACGCCCCGACTGCTGTGTAATTTCAGATGCAAATTCTGCAGAGTAGTTCTGATTTACATTCGATGCTGTATTTTGTTTTTTCACATGGTTAATGTTCGTACCGGCTTTTGTTTTGTTACAGTTATTATTCATTATGTTTCCACCTTTACGGTTATTTTGTCATCATGTTTTTTTCTCCACATATTGACTATCTTGACCGTATTGGCTAAAAATTATTCTTGAAAATTTAAACAAGCAATGAGCGGCCTCCATCGACAATAATGGTCTGGCCCCGAATCATAAATGCCCCTGGTGAAATTAAAAACAATACCGTCTGCACAATATCATCCATTTCGACAATTCGACCCGCCGGTGTATTTTGTTTGGCATCTTCTAAAATATCGTCACGGTTCGGAAAATGCATCAGCGCTTCCGTATCAATGGCACCACCAGATACAGCATTGACTACAATATTTTGTTGCGAAAGTTCAACCGATAAATAACGTGTCAACGCTTCGACCGCTGCTTTTGACACCCCAACCGCTGTGTAATTTTTCAAATAACGGATCGCACCAAGTGAGCTGATGCTGACAATTGAACCACCACCGCTTTTTCCCATCATCTTTGCGGCTTCTTTTGCACAAAATAAAAGCGCTTTACTGTTAATATCCATCGTCCAGTCCCAATGTTTTTCTTCCAGTTCCATAATTGGACGTTGAACACCTGATGCTGCGTTATTAATAAATATGTCCAAACGGCCAAATTCCTGCTCGATCGTTTCAAACATTCCTTTGATTTTCTCGACATCGCCGACATTCGCTTTAATGACTAAGGCACGACGGCCCAGCGCTTCAATTTCTTTCGCTGTTTCTTCTGCCGCCGTTTTACTTCGCGCATAATTGACGACAATATCATAGCCTTGTTTTGCCAGTGCAATCGCAATTGCTTTGCCAATGCCACGGCTGGATCCCGTTACTAGTGCTGTTTTCATCATCCCTGTCCTTTCACATACTTCCATATTTTTTGATGTGATACTGAAAAAGCAAATGATTCCACTTCTTCTTCTTTAACGAACTTCGACCGTTTTTTTTCAACTTCGCCTTCAATAATCCCTGTATACACATCAATATTCCACGTTAAATGGGAAAACACATGTGTAATTTCCGTGGCTTTCTCCGTATTCACTTTCGCTTTCACACCATACTCCGTTTCTATAAATGATTCGAGTATACGTCGTGGGTTCGTTCCAGCTGGCAATTCCATGTTCGGAAATTGCCACAAATTAGCGAGAAGTCCTGACTCCGGTCGTTTTTCGATTAATATACGACCATCGTTTGTCGTCAAAACGACCGCTCCCATGTGAACTTTTTTATCTGATTTCTTTTTCGTTTTAACTGGCAGTTCTCGTTGCACACCTTCTTCAAATGCCTGGCAATGGTTTTGTACCGGGCATAAGAGACAGGACGGCGATGTCGGTGTACAAATAATCGCACCCAGTTCCATTAATGCTTGGTTGAATGAAGATGGATTTTCTTTGTACATTAACTCTTCAACAGCACGCTCAAAAATTTTACGTGTTGATGGTTTCGCAATATCATCCCAAATGGTGAGCAGTCTTGAGATGACACGCATAACATTGCCGTCCACTGCCGGCTCCGGAAGTCCGTAGGCAATGCTTAGAACAGCCCCTCCTGTATAAGGGCCAACACCTTTTAATGATAAAAAGTCTTCTTTCTTTTCCGGCACAATGCCACCATAGCTCTCAGCTACTTCTTTTACCGCAGACTGCAAATTGCGAACACGGGAATAATAACCGAGACCTTCCCATGCTTTCATGACATCTTCTTCATCTGCTCCGGCAAGTGCATCGATTGTCGGAAACTGTTCCATAAACCGGTTAAAATATGGAATGACTGTATCAACCCGAGTTTGCTGCAACATAATTTCAGATACCCATATCTTATATGGGTCGCGTTCATGCCGCCATGGAAGATCTCGTTTCTCTGCTTCATACCAATTGACGAGATCTTGTTGAAATTTGGTAATATTCATCTTTTGTATTGCACGGTTTTCTGACATATTGAATGTCCCTCGCTTTTCGACATGTTACAATAGACTAACAATTGGGAATAACATGTGTATACATTTTTTCAGAGTAAAGGAGGCTGCCTTTTTGGATACAGGTACTCATATCGTCATGGGTTTTGCGCTCTGTGGAATTGCCACGCTTGACCCGATCGTCACTGCTGATCCCGCCACAAAGTATGCAGTCATGACAGCAGCAGTTATTGGGTCACAGGCACCTGACATAGATACACTTTTAAAACTTCGTAATAATGCCGTTTACATTCGCAATCACCGCGGTGCGACACATTCTGTTCCCGCTGTGGTGCTCTGGCCGCTTTTAATTACTGGTGTATTGTTTTTCATTTTTCCAGACGTCAATGTACTTCACTTATGGCTCTGGTCACAAATTGCCGTCTTTTTACACGTGTTTGTGGATATTTTTAATGCGTACGGAACACAGGCACTTAGACCATTTTCACCACGTTGGGTCGCGCTCGGAGTCATTAACACATTTGACCCATTCATTTTTACGATGCATATAATCGGCTTGTTCTTATGGGCATTCGGTCTTCATCCCGGCTACACGTTTATGGTCATTTATGCGATCTTAATCGGTTATTATATTTTACGCTTTCAAATGCAAAGCGCCGTTCGGAATGCAGTGCGCCGTCTTATTCCAGATGCGGAGGAAATTATTATTGCACCGACGATCCGCTTTAACCAATGGCGTATTGCTGTTAAATCGCTTGAACACTTTTATGTTGCTCGAGGCTACCGCCGTTCCGTAACCATTCTCGACAAATATAAGCGGGTTCCAGTGCCCGAATCGGTTTTATTTGAAGCAGCAAAAAAGGATGCCAATCTCGACGCATTTCTTCACTTTTCACCTGTTTATCGGTGGGAAGTCGCCGAATATAACGACTGTTATGAGGTGAAGTTTATCGATCTACGCTATCGGAACAACGGCTATTATCCGTTCGTTGCCATCGTACAGCTCGACTTTGACTATAAAATTATCGGTTCTTATACCGGCTGGATTTTCAGTGAAGAAAAACTTCGTAAAAAGCTCACATTTCCACAATTCGATCAAAATTAATATGTCACGTCGCCTGAACCATCAAGCAGATGCTTATATTTTGGATTGCGCGCTACAAACTCATGTAGCTTAGGACCGTAATTGTCGATCCACTGCGTGACGACTTTTTCGGTCGCTTCTTTCCCTTTATAATCATAACCCGCCTTCGCATACGTCGTCTCAAAGTCTTCCCAAAGAAGTTCGACCCATGTGCGGGCACGGGCAGCAGACAAACGGCTGTTTGTATCAAGCAGCCGCTCTGTTAATTTTCGAAATATTTCTTCCATGTATAATTCACTCCTTTTATTTATTTAATAATGAAATCGGGATGCCTTCTTCTTTTCCATCGCCACTCATGCGGTAACCCCATGCAAAGACACCATTCATATATTCCACTTTAAAATACTGACCTGGATCCGTTTTTAATTCATACAGTTTGCCCGGCTTAAATTCATCAGGATTCAACAAATACGCCTGCGCCATTGTCGCACGCCGTTCATAAACGGCGAACTCATTCACAATGCCCAATTGCTCTGCCTTTCGTGCTTTTTCTCTTAAACGCGCAATTTCTTGTTTTAATTCAACTTCTACCATTTCGCTATATCGTTTTTCATTTTCCATCTAAATAACTTCCTTTCTAAATCCAGATAACATTATTCTTCTTGCAGCTTTTCAATCGCTTGATCAATCGCCGAAAAATCAAAGCCTTTTCGGTATAAAGCCATCTTCATTTTTTGTTTGTACTCTGATGGCTTATATGATTGATAGCGGCGGTGGGCTTTTTCCGCCTGATGCATAAGCGCTTCCATTTCTTGCTCCTCATCCGGCGAAGTCGCGAATGCCGCTTGTTTCATAATCGAAGTAGAATACCCTTTCGTCATCACTTGTTCTTCAGCCTTTTTCTTTTGCAAAAAAGCCGAGTCTCTTTTATATTTTTTTAGCTGTTTTTCATAAAGCTTCGTCGCTTTTTCAATTTGTTCTTCTTCTGTAAACTGTTCCATTGCATTTGATGCTATTTCTTCATTGATCCCTTTCTCTTTCAATTCACGCCGAATGAGATAAGGACCTTTATCAGTCGTTTGAATTTGCGTTTTAACAAAAGCGTCCGCAAACTGTTCATCATTCAGATAACTCATTAAGCGAAGACGCGATAAAATTTCTTCAGCCGCATCCTGCTCCACTTCTTTTCTCTTCAAATAATCGAGTACTTCTTTTTCGGAGCGCATGCGGATCGATAAATAGTTAATGGCGGCATTCAATCCTTTTCGAACACCATCACGAATTTGAATTTCTTCAACTTCTGCTTTCGTTATTTCGCTTCCTTTTCGAAGATTAAATTCCATTAACACTGCTTCGTCGATACTAAACGCATAATCTCCATCAACTTCTATATTATAGCGGTCTGTCCGTTTTTGCTGAACAGATATTTTCGTGATTTTAGGCATATATACTCCCCCCAGCACATTTGTTTTGTTTGTTTCCTTCTGAATCAGGTAATATAAGAATATAAGAAACGGAGGGTTCATAATGAAAGCAGCTATTGCAGGCGGCACGGGATTCATCGGCAAAAAATTGACTGCAGAACTCATTCAAAATGGATACGATGTTTATATTTTAACGCGAAACACGGACAATAAGAAAGAAAGAGACCACATTCATTACGTAAGATGGCTGTCAGATGGTGCTGAACCTGAAAATGAGCTGCATGGGATTGACATATTTATTAACCTCGCCGGTGAATCACTTAACAGCGGTCGCTGGACAGATGAACGAAAAAAACGCATTTTGGATAGCCGAATGATATCGACGAGAGAAATTATCCGTATTATGACGTCATTGCCAAAAAAACCAGCCGTCCTCATCAATGCAAGCGCAATCGGCATTTATCCGATTGCCGATACTGAAACATTTAAAGAAACATCACCTGCCTTAGGGCAAGGGTTTCTAGCGCATACCGTTAATATGTGGGAAGAAGAAGCGATTCAAGCAGACAAAGCTGGTATCCGTACCGTTTTAACAAGATTCGGCATCATTTTAGGGACAGAAGATGGTGCACTACCAAGAATGGCCATGCCTTATAAGCTCTTTGTAGGTGGAAAAATCGGGACTGGTCACCAATGGATGTCATGGATTCATGTAAATGACGTCGTCCGTGCTATTCGTTTTGCTGGAGAAAATGAGTCCTTGCAAGGACCACTTAATGTGACCGCTCCAAATCCAGTCCATATGAACGACCTCGGCAAAACACTCGCGAAAGTGCTTAGCCGGCCACACTGGTTATTCATTCCTGCTCTAGCACTAAAAGCAGGACTCGGCGAAATGAGTACCTTGATTTTAGACGGTCAAAAAGTACTGCCAGAAAAATTGTTGCAATCAGGCTTTCAATTTAAATTCCCACTCGTTAGGGGAGCGCTCGATGATCTTTACAAAGGAAGCGTACATAAATAGATCCTCATATTGCCTTCAATAGACGATAAAGAACTGTTTCAGCGACTTATGAAACAGTTCTTTTTAATTTGAAACTATAGTTAAACCTTCATTCTTCCTGTGCACAAATAACTTCCGAATTTTGTGGATAATGTGGACAGAAATCAGAATAGCTATTATATTAATGACAGTTTTCGTCAAAATTGTGGATATTCTTATGCATAACCTGTGGATAAGCCTGTTAGTTGTGGGGAAAACTCAGAAAATTCACACCATTGTTATCCACATTTTTCCTATTCACTGCTTTTCATAAATTAATATTAGACTGCTGGGCTGACGATCTTAATATCAATACCCGCAAGAATGAAAAAGGTTAATCACGTGAATCATTATTTCCTTTTTAACGTGACAACTGCTTCAACGTGAGCCGTCTGCGGGAACATGTCAACTGGTTGAATGCATTCAATTTTATATACGCTGCCGAGTTCCGCAAGATCTTTGGCGAGTGTAGACGGGTTACAAGAGACATAAATAAATGTTTTTGGCTTCACATCTTTAATCGTTTGAATAAGTTTACGATCAAGGCCTGTTCGCGGTGGATCCGTCACTAACACATCCGGCACCCAGCCTTGCTGCTTCCACTTTGGCAGCCACTTTTCGGCCGGACCGGTTTCGTACGTTGCTTTCACTCCATACTTTTTCGCATTCGCACGGGCATCTACAATCGACTCGGCTATCGTATCCATACCACGCACTTCCGATGCCTCCCGACCGATCCAGAGACCGATTGTCCCCGAACCACAATACGCATCCGCAATTTTATCCGTCTTAGAAACATTCGCTGCTTTTTTCACTTCGTCATACAGTTTGACAGTTTGTACTGGGTTGAGCTGGAAAAAGGCACGAGCTGATAAGTCGTATTCAAACTCACCTAATTTTTCAGCAATCGTATCGCTTCCGGCAATCGTTTTTGTGACGTCACCGAAGACAAGATGTGTATTACCCGGGTTCACGTTATGTACAACGGACTTCACTGCCGACGTACGCTTCATTAATTCTTCTGCAAAAAGAACAGCTTTCGGGAATGTTTTATCTCCTGTGACAATTGCTGCCTGTACGTCGCCTGTTTCAATTCCAGCCCGCACAACGATCGTTTTTACACCTTGTTTTTGTTTTACGCTGTAGACCGGAATCGATAAATCGTTCATAAGCTGTTTAGCCATTTGAATCGTTTCATCAATGACATTGTGTTGAACGATACATTTCGGAATATCAACGAGTTTGTTCGAATTCGGACTGTATAAACCCGCAATCACTTTTCCTTTATGAACACCTGTTTGAAACTGAGCTTTATTGCGGTAACGCCACGGATCATTCATCCCGATCGTATCGTTTATTTTCAAATCGGCAATATTCAATGATGTGTACCGCTCAAATGCCTGTACAAGAATCGCTTTCTTTTCATCAAGCTGTGCGCTGTAATCAAGATGCTGCAATTGACAGCCGCCGCACTGATCATAGACCGGACAAGGAGGCGTGACGCGATGTGCCGATTTTTTACGCAGCTTTTTAATACGTGCTTCTGTAAACTTTGGCATGACTTTTGTCGCTTCTGCAGTAATTTCTTCGCCTGGCAAAGCTCCCGGTACGAAAATGGCTTTTCGTTTAAAATAGCCGACGCCTTCTCCGTTAATGCCAAGACGTTTTATTGTAAGCGGGAACGTTTGCCCCGTTTTCATTTCTGTTTGATTATTCATGTTTTTCACCTCTTTGATACTTTATCACAGACGGGGTGCAATCAAAAGAATAGGAAAAAGCCGGTCATCGTGCACCGGCTAGTTCATCAAGTGATCGAAACTTGTATCCCTGTTTCTTTAAATCACGAATAACATCAGGCAATGCTTCCGCATTATCTTTAGACACGCTATGAAGCAATATAACCGCACCGGGATGAATTTGCTTCATGATTTCATCATATGCATACTTTTTTCCTTTTGGCTGATCTGCATACCAATCCACGTAAGCAACTGACCACATGACGTGCGTATACCCTTCTTTTTGCGCCGTTTTCAATACATTTTCAGAAAAAATTCCACGCGGTGGTCGAACGTATTTTGTCTTTTTTTGCTTTGTCATCCGTGCTACTTCTTTTTCGACCAGCTTCAACTCTTCAATCAATGTACTGTTGGGCACTGACGTTAAATCGTAATGATGCCAAGAATGGTTGCCGACGATATGACCTTCTTTTACCATTCGCTTGATTAAATCAGGTGCGCTTTCAACGTAATGGCCTGTTATAAAAAAAGCAGCAGGCACTTTTTCTTTTTTGAGTGTATCCAGAATCGTTTTCGTATGCCCATTTTCATATCCATTATCAAACGTTAAGTAGAGAACTTTTTCATCCGGGCTTCCTTTGTAAAAAGAATCGTATTTCGCCAATATGTCATCCAAGTTTTTTCCGGCCTCTGCCTGCTTCCCATCCATTCCTTTCTGAAATCCCCAGTGAATCGCTTCTGATGATACGACAATAACTGGCAACATAAACATAAATAGGAGAAAGAAAATCATTTGCCGCATTACATCACCACCTTTTTTCTATATGATGCACGGAATAGAGATAGTGAATGCGTGGAAAGTTATCACAGGAAAAGGTATTTGTTCACACCCGTATACAAAAAAGCCCCGGCGCGTAGCCGGGACTTCCATGTTAAGCGAATACGGGTTCTTTAAATTTCGCCAATTTTTCAAGTGAAGATTTATCGACTTCTTCATGAAGACTGTTGCCGTGTGAATCCATTGTGACAACAGCTGTAAATCCTTCAACGCGCAGGTGCCACATCGCTTCTGGAATACCGAAGTTCATTAAGTCGACACCTTCTACGCCTTTAATGCAGTCCGCATAATATTGCGCCGCGCCGCCGATTGCGTTCAAATAAACACCACCGTGCTCGCCAAGTGCTTTCAACGTTTTCGGACCCATGCCCCCTTTGCCAATAACTGCACGGATGCCGAATCGTTTCATAATGTCACCTTGATAAGGCTCTTCACGGATCGACGTTGTCGGGCCTGCTGCTTTCACATGCCACTGTCCTTCTGCGTCTTTCAGCATAACCGGTCCACAATGATAAATCACTTGCCCATTCAAATCAACAGGTGAATCATTTGTGCTTAAATATTTATGTATTGCGTCGCGTCCTGTGTACATCATGCCGTTAATTTTCACGACATCGCCAACTTTAAGATCGCGAATCTGTTCTTCTGTAATCGGTGCCTGTAATGTGACAACACGGCTTTCCGATTTTACTTCCTGCTCTTCTTTTTGTGCTGTATCAAATGATACGTCTTCCCCGTCCTGATAATACCATTCGTTAATTTCACCTGTTTCCGCATTAACGGATACACCGAGACGGCGATACGCCCAGCAGTTATATGCAACAGATACAAAAAAGCTCGCAGGCAGACGGTTCATAACACCCACTTTACAGCCAAGCAAAGTCGTTTCGCCGCCAAATCCCATTGTACCGATGCCAAGCTCATTCGCATGCGTCATCACGTATTCTTCTAGTTTGCGCAAGTCTTCATTTTCATTCACATCATCCACACCGCGGAACAGCTGTGTTTTCGCTAGATCATAGCCTGAGGAACGATCGCCACCGATGCCAACACCTATGAATCCAGCTGAACAGCCTTGCCCCTGTGCCTGATAAACGGAGTGCATAATGCATTTTCGGATACCGTCAAGGTCACGTCCTGCTTTGCCGATTCCTTCAAGTTCGCATGGCAAGCTGTATTGAATGTTTTTGTTTTCACAGCCGCCGCCTTTTAAAATAAGACGTGCATCGATATAATCTTCTTCCCATTGTTCAAACTTAATAACTGGAGTCCCTAGGCCAAGGTTATTCCCACTGTTTGAACCATTTAATGAATCAACCGAGTTTGGACGAAGTTTTCCGTCTTTCGTTGCCTGCTCCATTGCCGCATAAATCGCTTTTTGAATTTGAATCTGGTTTACACCCACCGGTGTTTTAATTTTGAACGTCGGCATGCCCGTATCCTGACAGATTGGTGAAATATTATCATCTGCCATTTTAATATTCGTTGTAATCGTATCCAGACTCATTGCCGCACGCGTGCCTGCATTTTCACGTTCTTTTGCCGCTTTCACCGCACGTCGGACATCTTTTGGAAGATTTGTTGATGTTTCCACAATCAACGTATACATACTTTGCTGTAACTGTTCGTGATTCACTTTAGTTCCTCCTCAAGAATTCTTATGTTTTAAAATGTTAACAATATTTCTATTATATCGCTCCTCCGACACGTTTAAAAGAAAATTCAGCCACCTCTTTTTTCACAAAATCGAAGGCTACGTACGCATTATTCTGTCGCAATGCCTTTATTAGCAAGACTTGTAAGTCATGTAAAAACCTTCATTGCAACTGGATATCATAGTAATAGTGAAGGTGCTATTAAGTGATTGATTTCTGATTACTCAATCACATTTTTAACCACTCATCTTGTTTTCTGACCACTCAATTACATTTTTGACCATTCATACAAAAACGCCTCAAAACCGGACCAGTTTTGAGGCGTTCCTTATTTACCCGCGTATACGGAATTGTTCACATTTCAATTCAATGTCATTGATCATCCCAATTAAGCGGTCAATATCTTCCACTTCCGTTTCTTCTGGATCAATCGAATCCAGCACTTCCATGAAAATATTCAATCGTTTTTTTAAATACACAACTTGTGTTTCTTTATCATTGATAGGCTCCAAATGAGTATCTTCCCTTCTTTTACAACAAGTAAAAACCGATTCCCATGATGAAGTATGCAGCGAGGAGTGTCAACCCCTCAAACCAATTTGTTTCCCCATCATTTGAAATACTGACCGCGAGAAAAACGGCTGTAATCATTGAAACAAGCTCTGGAATCGTAAATAAAAGCGGCATAGGTGTCGGGAATAAAAGTGAAATTAAGACAAGAACTGGTGCTACAAACATTGCGACTTGTAGCGTAGATCCGACCGCAATTTCAACTGCCACATCCATTTTATTTTTCATTGCCATTAAAATCGCCGATGCATGCTCAGCTGCATTTCCGACAATCGCGACGATAATGACCCCAATGAAAAGCTCTGACCAGCCGAACTGTTCCCCGACTGCTGCAAACGTATGGACAAGACTTTCCGCTACGTATGCAACGGCAGCAGTCGCCAAAAGCAAAATACCAATTGCTTTTTTTTTGCCCCACTCTGGCACTTCTTCGTGCGCTGTGCCCGTGTCTCCTTCAAGCGCCGCATACACACCACGATGCGTAACAAGTTTAAAAAATAACCCTGCGAGATATAAAACGATCAGGACTACTGAAATCCCAATACTTAAATTTAATGTTTTTGTTTCATTCATCGTTACTGAAAAAATTTCTGGGATGACAAATGCGACAACAACCGCAAATATAAGCAAGGCTGAATTGTGCCGTGCATCATGTACACTGAACGTCTGTCTCTTAAATTTCAAGCCGCCCAAGAAAAAGGATAACCCGGCAACAAGAAGCAAGTTTCCAAGCACGGAACCAGTCAATGAAGCAAGTACAACTCCGACCAGCCCTGCTTTTAACGCAAAAATAGAAATAATAAGTTCAACCGCATTTCCAAATGTTGCATTTAATAGTCCGCCAATACGCGGTCCGACAACAATTGCTAAACTTTCTGTCGCCCGACCCATGTAGCTCGATAGCGCAATAACTGTTGCACTACAAATAATAAACATGGCGACACTTGGCCAGTGCAGAAGTGACCCCGCAATCGTGAGCGGCACACCGACCACAATCAATGCAGCAAATATTTTCCCCATAATCTCACTCTCCATGAATCAAAGTAAGTAGCCTATCCATCTATCATTACCCACCATTTACTTTTCTTACACAAAAAAACCATTATTTTATCTCGAATGTTTCTTCCACTTCAATCGCTGGGATAACGGATTGGACCATTGAACAGTTTTTCCGTGTTAATGCGAGCGCTTTTTTTACTTTATCTTCTTTCAACCCTGTCCCTTTAATAATGAAATGAACTGAAATTTTTTCTACTCGATCTGCTTTATCAGGATTACGCTTTACGTCTGTTTGAATTGTAATATCCTCGATCTCAATACGCTGCTTTGCAAAAATTTTGCGTAAAACACCACCGCTGCAAACGGCTACAGATGATACTAGCAGCTGGTATGGACGAAACCCGTGCTCCTCGTCTCCTGAAATATCAAGTTTTCCATAAGGGAATTCAGCGGTAAATCCACTTTCTTTCATTTTAAATTCCATATTAAACACTCCTTTTTCATTTTTATTCTATCCAATCGACGCAATTGCGCCAACTAAAATTGCTTGCATCGTATAATTTATATGATATAATCAATTTACATTATAATAATTATAAAGTAAAAATGAATCTATTCTAATTGATATGCCTTATCATTAAAGGTTTTTAATGATAAACGTGTTTTCTGAAGTTGATCTTCATTCTCAATTACAAAAGGAGGAAACAAGATGTCTACTTACACTGAGAATGCTCCGCTTCAAACCAGCCTGTTCGATAAATTGAAACCGCATCTCGAATTAATCGCTGCCCTGTTCAGCGGTGTGCTTATTCTTACCGGCTGGATACTTGATCAAAATGGAGTAGAAGCGATGTCTGTTGTTGCCTATTTATCGGCATTTGTCATTGGCGGTTTTGCAAAAGCAAAAGAAGGCATTGAAGAAACGATTAAAAATAAAGAATTAAATGTGGAAATGCTGATGATTTTAGCAGCGGCTGGTTCCGCTGCAATCGGATACTGGACAGAAGGCGCCATTTTAATTTTTATTTTCGCCGTCAGCGGGGCGCTTGAAACGTATACGTTAAATAAAAGCCAGCGAGAAATATCAGCGTTAATGGATATTCAGCCTGACACAGCGTTGCTCGTCCGTGATGGCATAGAAGAAAAAGTGCATGTGTCTGAATTGACACGCGGTGATATGATCGTCGTCAAGCCGGGTGAACGTGTACCGGCAGATGGTGTCCTAACTAAAGGACATACGACGATTGATGAAACTGCAATTACCGGTGAGTCGATTCCAGTATCAAAAGAAGCAGGCACTGATGTGTTTGCCGGTACAGTGAATATGACCGGTTCTGTTTACATTGAAGTAACAAAAAGGTCTGATGAAACGTTATTTCAAAAAATTATTGATCTCGTTCAATCGGCGCAAAGTGAAAAATCACCTTCCCAGCAGTTCATTGAAAAATTTGAAGGCACATATGTAAAAGTGGTATTGATTGTGGTCGCTGTCATGATGTTTCTTCCCCATTTCTTTCTTGGCTGGAGCTGGACAGAGACATTTTACCGAGCGATGGTACTGCTTGTTGTCGCATCACCATGTGCACTCGTCGCATCGATTATGCCGGCGACATTGTCGGCTATTTCTAGCGGTGCCCGCAGCGGGATTCTATTTAAAGGCGGAGCCCATCTGGAGAATCTGAGTCATGTAAAAGCGATTGCGTTTGATAAAACAGGTACATTAACACGTGGTAAACCGGAAGTAACAGACATTATCATCCGCAAAGGATTAAACCATGATTCTTTATTGAAAGTGTCCGCTTCCATCGAAAGCCGGTCAAATCATCCGCTTGCTCGCGCTGTCGTTCGTTACGTGCAAAATGAACAGATTCCATTTTCTCCTCCTGATCATCTTGAAGACGTCGCCGGATGGGGAGTAAAAGGCACGATTGATCAAAAAGAATGGAAAATCGGGAAAGCAGCTTTTGTCGGAAAAGAAGAAGCTGATGCATTCGCAAACGGTGCGTCATTAGCGTTTGCTGAGGATGGTAAAACGACGATTTTTGTAGCCGATCATGAGGGTATAGCGGCTGTCATTGCACTAAAAGATATCATTCGTGATGAAACGAAGCAGGCGCTGAAAATATTGCAGGATGAAGGTATTTTCACCATTATGTTAACCGGGGATAGCGAAAAAACAGCAAAAGCGATCGCTGCTGAAACAGCACTTGGCTCTTATATTGCCCAATGTTTACCGGAGCATAAAGTAAATCATGTGAAAAACTTGCTTGAAAAATACGGTACGGTTGCAATGGTTGGTGACGGAATCAACGATGCGCCAGCACTGGCAACAGCATCTGTCGGGATTGCGATGGGTGAAGGATCTGACGTGGCGCTTGAGACAGCTGATGTTGTCTTAATGAAAAATGATTTACCGAAAATTGCCGAAGCTATTAAGCTATCCCGCAAAATGCAACGAATTGTGAAACAAAATGTGATCTTCTCTATTTCAGTAATCTCGTTATTAATCATCTCAAACTTCTTTCAAGTGCTTGATTTGCCATTCGGCGTTCTTGGACATGAAGGCAGCACAATCCTCGTTATTTTAAATGGCCTGCGCCTTTTAAAACGAACATAAAAAAAACCCCGTTTGAGCTTCTCGCTCAAGCGGGTTTTTATTTTAGACCATTCCTCGTTTTTGATCGTTGCGCAGCGCATTAATTTCACCACCGACTAAAATGATCATCGCCGATAAATACAGCCAGATCATTAAGATAATGACGCCCCCAATACTTCCATATGTAGCAGAGTAATTACCAAAATTGTTGACATAAAATGAAAAGCCAAGCGATACAATAATCCAACCGAGTGCAGCAAATATTGCTCCTGGAAAAACAGTCACGCATTTTACCTTTAAGTTCGGGGACAAGTAATAAAGACCGACAAACACAAAGAATAAGACAATAGGAGGGGACAAGAACCTGATCCATGTCCAGATGATGACAAACTGCTCACCCATACCAAGAAATTCAAACGCGAATGCGCCAATTTGCTGACCGAACACGAGCAAAATAAGCATCACCGCAATAATAAAAATAAACGCGAATGTGAGCAAAATAGACAAGCCACGTGCGTGATAAAACGCGCGTGTTTCCTTCACGTCATACGCATAGTTCAGCCCTTTAATAACGGCATTCATCGCATTGGAAGCGGACCAAATAGTCCCGAGAATACCGACAGACAACAGGCCGCCATTTTGATAAGTTGTCACTTCTTGAATCGTATCTTGAATCATACTCAATGAATCCGCTGGAGCAAAATCTTTAATAATATTAAAGATTTCATCCGGATCAATCGGCAAGTACCCAAGCAGCGTCACCATAAAGAGCAGGAGCGGGAATATGGAGAGCAGAAAAAAATACGCCATTTGTGCTCCAACGCCCGGCACATCAGATACTTTAATTCTCCTTACTAAATGCTTAAAGAAGATCCGAAGTTCTGTTTTTTTCTCTGTATGTTCTGCCAAAACTGCTTCCCTCCGATATTATGACGGCGATTGCTCGCTGTCAGCAGAAGCCGCCGGATTTTGTCCTTGCGGTAGAAAGGTTGTTTTTGTTTCATTGACAAGCTCTTTCACTTCCGGTGTCAATTCTTTCAAATTATCCACTTTATCTTTAATAAATGCCACATCTTCATTAATTTTTTGAGCTGTTGTCGTTGCACGGTCGATCAACTCCCGTGATGATGCCGTTAACTGCTCCGGATCTTTCGCAAGCGCAACTAAATACTGTGCCCACGAAGACATTTCATTACGCGTATTCCGGTCTAGAAGTGCGATGACACCTCCGACTGCTGCGCCTACTGCTACACTGACAAAAAATTTACTTTTTCCCATTAAATATTCATCCTTTCTTTATCTCAATACAACATGTATTCGGCTGATACAATCTATTTTCCTTTTTACTGTTGAAGCTTTTCCCCTTTTGTTGAAATTCGAAACACAAAGTCATCGAAATTAATTTTTATTTAAAGTGTATCTATTTTTTCAGAATAGTCTATCTAATGAGGTGGATTTTTATGGATCATGATGGATTATTAGAACTACTTAGAAGCATCAGCTCATTTATCTGGGGACCGCCGCTTTTAATTTTTATTGTTGGTACAGGAATTTATCTCACTTTTCGGATTGGTTTTCTTCAAATTCGTCTTCTTCCATATTCATTGAAGCTTGCGTTTAGTAAAAATCAGGACAAGAATTCTGAAGGCGATATTTCACACTTTCAAGCGTTAATGACTGCACTTGCAGCGACAATTGGAACCGGAAATATCGTCGGTGTCGCGACAGCTATCTTAATCGGTGGTCCGGGCGCATTGTTCTGGATGTGGATAAGCGCATTTTTTGGGATGGCAACGAAATATGCGGAAGCTGTTCTTGCTGTTAAATACCGTGTGCAGGACGAAGATGGCGAAATGTCCGGGGGACCGATGTATTATCTCGAACGTGGTCTCAATCAAAAATGGCTTGGTGTCTTGTTCGCTTTATTCGGTGCCATTGCCGCTTTTGGAATCGGAAACCTTGTGCAGGCAAACTCGGTTGCGAGTGTTGTGAAATCTACATTTGACGTACCTACCTGGATTACAGGTATTGTCTTAACAATCTTCAGTGCACTTGTACTGCTTGGCGGCATTAAAAGCATTGGACGCGTTGCAGCCTTTTTCGTCCCATTCATGGCTGCATTTTATGTGATTGCCGGTTTGATCGTGTTGTTCATAAATATGACAGAAATTCCTGCTGCTATAGTACTTATTTTGACAGATGCGTTTACTGGAGAAGCAGTGGCTGGCGGCGCGATCGGTACTGTCATTCGTTACGGTGTCGCACGTGGTGTATTCTCAAATGAAGCCGGGCTCGGTTCTGCTTCCATTGCGGCGGCAGCTGCAAAAACGGATATGCCAGCCCGCCAGGCACTCGTTTCGATGACACAAGTCTTTATTGATACGATCGTCCTCTGTTCAATTACAGGACTGACAATTGTCCTTGCTGGTCAGTACGATTCCGGACTTGAAGGAAGCGAACTCACAACAGCTTCATTTAATATATTCCTTGGCTCTGCCGGTTCATATATCGTAGCCATTGGACTCTTGTTCTTCGCTTCAGCGACGATTATCGGCTGGTCATATTATGGAGAAAAGTGTTTCACTTACTTATTCAGTAAAGAAATCGTAAAGTATTATCGGATCGTGTTCGTTCTCGCTGTATTCATTGGTGCTGTGACAAGCCTTGATCTTGTCTGGACGTTCTCAGATATTATGAATGGTTTAATGGCTTTACCAAATTTAATTGGTCTTCTCGGACTATCGGGTGTTGTCGTTGCTGAAACACGTCAAATTCTCAAAAAGATTCAAAAAGAAAAACGCGCTGCTTAATAAAAAACGCGCTATATTTGCTAGGGGCTTTTTATCTTATTGACAAGATAAAAAAATCATGGAATGATTATAAAAAATGAAAAAGGTGACATAACAGTGGACTTAAGTGTAAAGTCAACAGAAAACATTCAGTATATGGTCAATGAAATTACAAAAAAACTCCGTATGGTCAATACTGGCGCGATCAGCGCGGAACACTTTATCAGTTCTTCTTATGAAGATTTAAAAGATATTTATGAACTCGTCGCTCGTAAAAATTCATTCAGCCCGAATGAAATGCAAGCGATCGCCGAAGAACTTGGCAATTTACGTAAATAAAAAACAAAGGAGCTGTCCCTAGTCAATGATCACCGACTAGGGACAGCTCCTTCTCCTCTTTTCTTTATTATTCAGCTAGTAATTTAAGTGATTCACGGTTAAATGCTGGAATGTCATCTGGCGTGCGGCTTGTCACCAGCTGATTCTGACATACAACGACTTCTTTTCAACGTTTGCTTTTGTTTTACAGTTTAAAGTTTACCCGCCTTCTTTTTCTTTAAACAAAAAAGGACAGCGCGAAATGTCGCTCTGTCATTCTGTTGCTTCCGGTACAGATTGATCTGTCTGTCCTTGAGGCAATATTAAAATTTCGACACGCCGGTTTTGCGCACGTCCCGATATGGAATCGTTTGAAGCGATCGGCTGATATTCGCCATATCCTTTCGCGCTAAAAAGGCGTGGGTCCAGTTTCTCATTTTTTAAAATCTCTTTCATAAAGTTTACGGCACGCATGGCGCTAAGTTCCCAGTTTGAATCGAACATAGCTGTTTTAATTGGTACATTATCTGTATGTCCGCTAATAATGATGCTGCGCGGAATGTCCATGACGAGCAGTTCTGAAATTTCCTGCGCACTGACAATCTGTTCTGGTTGAATTTCTGCTGCGCCTGAATTAAAAAGCACGTTATCGCGAATACGCAGCAGCAGCCCTTCCCCATTTAATGCAGTCTCCACTTTATCTTGCAGATTATTTTCATTAATATATTGTGTCATTTTCTCTTGCATTTCAATCAATTCTTCGCGATCTTCTTTTTCAAGCCCGTTTAGTTGCTGGCGCTCCGTTTCCACTTCTGACATGGAATCATTCTCTATCGGACTTTCGTAATCAAGTACGCCGCTTCCACCTTGCAGCTCATTATTGAAGGCAGACGAAATAGCCTGGAATTTTTGAGCATCAATGGAGCTGCTCGCGAATAGGACGACAAAAAGAGCCAGAAGAAGCGTTAATAAATCAGAATACGGGAGAAGCCAGGATTCATCAATATGGTCGTCATGTTTTTTCTTTTTACGTTTCACCATATCCATCTTCTCCTCCTGATGAGTTCAATAATTTTTTCTTCTCATCCGCCGGCAAATAAGAAGCAAGTTTTTGCTCCAGAACACGTGGTGCTTCTCCTTCAAGAATCGACAAAATACCTTCAATCATTATTTCTTTTACTTTTGCTTCTAGTATTGATTTTCGTTTTAATTTATTTGAAAATGGGTGCCAGAACACGTAACCTGTAAAAATCCCTAGCAAAGTGGCCACGAAAGCCGCTGAAATGGCATGCCCGAGTGCCACGGTATCGCTCATATTTCCAAGTGCAGAAATCAATCCTACTACAGCGCCGAGTACACCGAGTGTTGGGGCATACATTCCTGCTTGTGAAAAAATAGCTGCGCCTGCAAGGTGACGGTCTTCCATGGCAGCTATTTCTTCACTGAGGACGTCACGAATATAGTCCGCGCTTTGTCCATCAACAGCTAAACTAAGCCCATTTTTCAAAAAATCATCGTCAATTTCGTTCATTTTTGATTCCAGTGAAAGAAGTCCTTCTTTACGTGCAAGTTCCGCCCACCCTGTAAATAGATAAATGACTTCCTGTATAGTCATCAGTTTTTGTTCTTTAAACAAAATACCAAATAGTTTCGGTACTCTCTTTAACTCTGATCCAGGAAACGCAATGGTTACCGCGGCGATAGTCCCTAAAATAATAATCAAAATAGCTGCCGGGTTAATAAGTACTAGAGGACTTACCCCTTTCATAAACATTCCGACACCTACTGCAACAAGCCCTAATAGGACTCCCACGAGCGATGCTTTATCCATACTTTATCTCCATCCTATTTCTATCAGTCTATTTCTCGACTATATTTAACCATTATTCTACACGTTCTTGACGAAAAAGAGAATGCTCTACGAATGAAATTCATACTTTTATGTCAAAATATAAACTTAACAAAATCCTATTCATCATTTTACATTCTTCTGTTAAAATGAAATAACTATACCGAACGAGGCCAATTTACCTATGATAACTTTACCGGAATTTTATGAATATGACATCGTTGCTCTATCAATCTTGATTGCCGTCATCGGGTCCTATGTAACATTAACGATGAATGAACGAATCGTTCATTCAATCATCCGTGGGAGAACGAATATATGGCTCATAACAGCCGCACTATCCATGGGATTGACCATTTGGACATTGCATTTTGTCAGCATGATGGCTTTTTCAATTCCGATTCAGTACAACATCTCTTTAACGATTATATCGATGATTCCCGCTATTTTAGCAGCATACGCTGCTTTTTATATCCTTTATAAAACAAGTAGACGCTGGTGGACTTTCAGCGCTGCTTCAATTACTATCAGTTTCGGTAGTGTCTTAATGCACTATATAGGCATGATGTCTATCATAATCGATAGTGATATAATCTATAATCCCTTTTATCGTTTTTTAGCGATATCCACTGCCATTGCGGCCTCATATGCGGCGATTCGTTTCTTTTATTATTTTACCCAGAAGCGCGATGTTCGACTAAAAATCATCGCATCACTTTTAATGGGCACCGCACTCAGCGGCATGCACTACATAGGCATGTATTCGGCTGATTTTTATGTACCAGAAGGATTTGTCATCCCGGAGCAAAATCAATCTTCGTCAGATATGTTAGTTGTGCTTATTTTATTGCCTGCTATTATGATTTTCCTGTTTATTACAATCCTTTCTTTTCTGGACCGGAGAACAGCGATGCAACTCGCCTATACAGATGATTTAACAAACCTGCCTAACCGGCGCAGCCTTGAACGATTTGTTCATGCACGGACAACGCCGTTAAATTTGCCGATTGCCGTAGTCATTATCGATATTGACAATTTTAAATGGATAAATGAAACCTATGGATATGAGAGTGGCAATAAGCTAATTATTGAATTTGCATCAAGATTTAAAAAAGCAATAACGGAAAATAGCATTGCAGCCCGTATTGAAGGAAATAAATTTGCCGTTGCTATTCCTGGCACGTTCAGTCATCAAGAAATCCGTACTTTGTTAACAAAACAATTTAACTCGTATCTGAAGTCATTTCATGCATTTGGTGAACCTACCCCTATCACGTTTTCAGCCGGAGTCGCACTGGCACCGGAACACGGGTCTAGTTGCAATATTTTAATCTTAAACGCTGAGCGGGCTCTTCATCACGTGAAGAATAACGGTAAAAACGAGATTGTTGTGTATAATTCTAATTTCCATAATCAGGACATGGAACGGCACATTGCTATGAGTTTTCGAAGTGCACTTGAAAATGGAGAATTTTATTTATGCTACCAGCCAAAATTCAATCTTCATACTGGAAAAATTGACTCCGCTGAAGTGCTAGTCCGCTGGGAAAGCCCAGTGCACGGCTTCGTTTCACCCTCGAAATTCATTCCAATCGCTGAGAAAAATGGCTTTATTTTTGATTTAACAAATTGGATTTTAAACGAAGCATGTCGTCAGATGAAAATATGGCAATGTGATCATCATCTAATTGAACGTATTGCTGTTAATATATCGGCACCGATGTTTTTATCAGACCGTCTAATTGAAATTGTCAAGCACACATTGCAGACACATAATCTTAACGCTAGACATCTCGAACTAGAAATCACCGAAACATCAATTATGCAACAGTTTGATAATGCGCTCAATGTTATTGATGCTTTGAAAAAAGAAGGCGTTTCTATTTCACTCGATGATTTCGGGACCGGCGTCTCCTCTCTGACATATTTAAAAATGCTGCCCATTCATATATTAAAAATCGACAAATCATTTATCGACGATGTACATACCTCTTATGAAGATAAAGCACTTGTGAAAATGATCATCCAACTTGCCAAATTGTTTGGTCTCACTATCATTGCAGAAGGTGTCGAAAAGGAAGAACAGCTGAACGTTTTGAAAGAGCTTGGCTGCGATTTTATACAAGGCTATTTTATTAGCAGACCCGAACGAGCGGAAGTACTCGATGCGCGCTACGAACAAAAAGAATACAGATCATAAAACAAAAAAGCGGGGAATCCCTATAAGATCCCCCGCTTTTTATTTTACGCCTCCAAAGCCAGTGCCGGTCCGAAAAATTCGTATTTTATATTGTTTTTGCTGAAGCCTAGCGCTGTCAAATGACTGACGACCGCACGCATAAATGAAATCGGTCCGCATATGTAGCATACGCTGTTTGATTCAATGACCTGCTGTAAAAAGTCTCGGCTTACATACCCCGTAATGTCGCACACTTCCGATTCATCTTTTTTCGCTTCATAGGCAATGTACATTTTTCCATCGTTTAACTTTTCAACGAGCGCTGCTGCTTCTTCGCCAAATGCATGTGCATCTTTATTACGCGCTGCATGAACGAATACTGTTTTGCGATTTGGCTCATTTTCTGCAATTGAGCCAAGCATCGCCATCATCGGAGTAATCCCAACACCGCCTGAAATTAATGCGACTGGCTGCTCTCCTTTTTCTAAATAGAAATCGCCAGCAGGTGCGCTTGCTTCTATCGTATCTCCCACATTTAATCGATCGTGAAGGTAATTTGATACTTTTCCCTGTGGATTATGATCTGCTTCCCGTTTGACAGAAATGCGGAAAGAATCGCTTCCCGGTGCTTGAGACAAACTATATTGACGGTTCAATAAATGTTTTTGGCCAGGAATTGATAAACGGACTGTAATGTACTGCCCTGGCAAATACCATGGAACAGATACGCCATCTTTTGCTTTTAAATAAAAAGATGTAATAAGTGAACTTTCCGTTACTTTCTTTTCAACGATAAATTCTTTAAAATCTTCCCATCCACCTGACTTCTCGGCTGCTTCTACATACATTTCTTTTTCAATATCAATAAACACTTGCGCGATCACGCCATACGCTTCGCCCCATGCACCGATGATTTCATCTGTTGCTGCATCACCAAGCACTCCTTTAATCGCTTTTAATAAATATTCACCAACGATTGGATAATGTTCTGGTTTCACGGTCAAACTGCGATGCTTTTGGGCAATTTGCTTCACTGTCGGAAGAAGCACTTCAAGCTGATCGATATACTGAGCTGCTGCGTATACTGTATTTGCAAGAGCTGTCTGCTGACGGCCTTGTGATTGATTTGCATGGTTAAAAATATTTAATAGTTCAGGGTGTGCTTCAAACATTGTTTTATAAAAATAAGTTGTAATGTCAACACCATGTGTTTCTAAAATAGGAGCAGTTGATTTGACGATGTCAATTGTTTTTTGTGATAGCACGATAGTTCCCTCCGATTCATCTTTTAAAGATGTATTTTATTTATATCTTATTTATACTGGAACAACACAAAAAAAGCAATATATTAAATACATCTTTTAAAAATTGTTCACAATTGCACTCGATCGTTACCCGTGACATAATAAATAGATAGGATAGGTGAGAATATGAAATTAACATTATATACAGACTACTCGCTGCGTGTTTTAATTTATCTTGGTTCGTATAATGAAGATAAGTTGTCCAATATAAAAGATATTGCCGAAGCCTACAATATTTCTAAAAACCACTTAATGAAAGTGATTCATGAACTCGGCAAACTTGGCTACATTGAAACGCTGCGCGGGCGCAACGGCGGCATCCGGCTGGCGATGAAGCCAGCAAAAATCAACATCGGTGCTGTCGTCCGGAAAACGGAAGATGATTTTCACATTGTGGAATGCTTTTCCGAAGAAAAAAACAGCTGTGTTATCACTCCTGTCTGTGGGCTGAAACACGTTTTATTTGAAGCGTTGCAGGCGTATCTTGCGGTGCTAGACCGCTATACGCTCGCCGACTTAATAACGAATAAAGACATGCTCCGCACACTATTGAACCCTGACGCGTCATTCAAACAATGATGCGTTCTTTTTGTTACAATGAAATCACTACCTAATATAAAGGAGAATTTCACATGACTACTTTTCATGAACAGCTTGAAAAATATGCACAACTATCCGTAACAACCGGCGTCAATGTACAACCCGGTCAATCACTTGTTGTACGTGCGACACTCGATGCCGCTGAACTGGTCCGTCTTATCGTTCAAAAAGCATATGAAGCGGGCGCAAAACACGTATATGTTGACTGGAGTGACGACACCGTTTCCCGTTTAAAGTATACTCTTGCTCCTGATGAGGCATTTAATGAATTCCCGGCGTGGAATAAGCTAATGATGGAAACACTCGCTGAAGAAGGCGCTGCTTTTATGTCTATTATTTCTTCAAGTCCTGATTTATTGAAAGACGTTGATTCAAAGCGGATTGCTGCATATCAAAAAACAGCTGGTACCGCGATGAAAAAATACCGTGAATACATTCAATCTGACAAAGTGAGTTGGACAGTCGTTGCTGCTCCGTCAAAAGAATGGGCAGATAAAGTATTTGCTGATCTGCCTGAAGAAAAGCGTATTCCCGCCCTATGGGAAGCCATTTTCAAATCGGTTCGCGCTGATCATGCGGATCCGGTACAGTCATGGAAGGAACATGACGCCCGTCTTTGTGAAAAAGTCGCCGTATTAAATGAAAAGCATTTCAAAACGCTTCACTACACTGCACCAGGAACAGATTTAACGATTGATCTGCCTGATAATCATTTATGGGTCGGTGCCGGTAGTATCAGTGAACAGGGTCATTCATTTATGGCTAACATGCCGACAGAAGAAGTGTTTACCGTACCGATTAAAACAGGCGTAAACGGGTATGTAAAAGCGACGAAACCGCTTAGCTACGCTGGAAATATTATTAATGGATTTACGGTTACGTTTGAAAAAGGACGCATTGTCAATGTGACAGCAGACGAAGGGGAAGATGTTTTACGGCAGCTTATTGAAACAGATGAGGGCGCTCATTATTTAGGCGAAGTCGCACTCGTTCCGCACGATTCCCCTATTTCGAACGCCGGTATTTTATTCTTTAATACATTATTTGATGAAAATGCATCGAATCATTTGGCAATCGGCAGCTCATACGCGTTTTGTATTGAAGGCGGCAAAGCAATGGCACAGGAAGAACTAGAGAAAAACGGCCTTAATACAAGTATTACACATGTTGATTTCATGATCGGTTCTGCTGATATGAATATCGATGGCATTAAGCAAGATGGCTCACGTGAACCCGTTTTCCGCAATGGAAACTGGGCATGAATTAAGAAAGGACTTTATTTATAGACGTTTTCAGCTCCTTAATTCTTTATTGGTCACAGAAATTGTCACATTTCCTTAGCTTCAAACAATTTATCTAATTCATCAGCCACGTGTTTCTGCATACTAGGTAGCACGTGGCTGGCTATATTTATTTAGCGTAATTTGAATAGAGGTGTGTCCAACCCTCTCTGATATAACCTTTACATTTACGTTCTGCTTAATTAACATCGTTACATGTGTATGTCTCAAATCGTGAAAGCGAATTGGAGGCAATCCTATATGAGTCTTGCTTAAGCTTATGTGCAATGACAATCTTTCTCTCCTTTTTCAATTGTTCTATCAACAATTCAAGAATATGAATAGAACGTACACCGGCACTGGTTTTAGCCCCAACTTTGAACTGCTTTGAGGTCATAAATTTGTCTGATATAAAGGATTTTTTCTTCAAAACCAATGTCTTTCCATCGCAAACCTAATATCTCACCTTTTCTCATACCTGTTAATACTGCAATTAAATAGACCGTATAAAATCTATGTTTCTTTGAATATGTCATGAAGTGTTCAACCTGCTCAGTATCCCAAACGGTTATCTCGTCATTACTTCTTTTTGGTAAAGGAACATGGATTTGAAAGTAGCAATCACAAGAGAATACTCTTGGAAATCCCCAAGAAGTTATTTCTATATAATTATATAGTGAATAAATATAAGTAACCTGCTGATTTTTATCTTTTTCGAACACCTCAAAAATGATTAGCAACCATTCTACATACCCTCTAAAACGTCACCAGACGCTCCAAATTCGCTTTTAAAGTGCTTTATATTTTTCTAATAGGAGGTCCTTTCGTATGCACAATCACCTTATAGTGAGTTTAGTGATTGTCTTGAATGGATATGCTAATGAGTGTTGCATAGCAATTGACTGCCAACACTGACTTTATTAAGATGGGTGAGTGACAATAACGTCGAGGTGAGCGTATGAGCGAATGGATCACAGTAGTAGAAATGAGTGAAAAAACAAATATCCCCCAAGAAACATTGAAAAGATACATGTCAATGCATAAGCATTTATTAAGAATGAAGAAAGAACACGGAACCTATCAACTACACGAAGATTGCTATGACGTATTAACTAAAATTTGCGAGTTGTATAAGCAGGGCAAAACGAATAAAGACGTGGACAAGTTACTAACTTCATCTAGTATCCCAATGACCGTTGATGTTGTGAGCGAATCGGGTGAGATAGTAAGTGCTGATATGAGCGAAGTTGTTTCAAATATTAAAGCGGCACTCAAAGAACAGAAGCAAGCATCTGCCAAACAAAAGGATTTTAACGAAATTCTTTTAAATTTGCTTGAAACACAATCCGAAAAATTCGATGCTCAACGCAAATACATTAAAGATAGTGTAAATCGTAGAGACGAACAACTCATGGCATCGTTACGTGCAAGTCAAGAAGCAAAGAAATCATTACTTTCTACTCAAACGAGTGAGAAAGAAGAAAAGAAAAAATCATGGTTTAAAAGGATTTTCAAATAAAAGGTAGGTGATTTTGTGGGAATAAAGGGAGCGGCAAAAACAAGTAGAAAGAAAAAAATAGAGGAATTGAACATAACAGACTTTAAACTGCTACCTTCTGCTAAACCTCCGCTTTTTCACGGATACACAGTAAGAAAAACTGTTACAGACCACCTTTGGAGAAAGAAAATTCGTCCTTTGATATTAGAACAGCAAGGAAAAAAGTGTTCTATTTGTGGCTGGACACCTGAAAATGATACAGAAATAAGACATCTTCACTTGCATGAAATAGAGGAATACGATTTTTTAAATAAGATTTGCAATTTGATTGATATACAACTCATTTGCAAAAAGTGTCATTCATTCCAGCATATCATACGGACTGAATTAGTTTCGACAAAGGAACAATGGGAAGATTTGATGCAGCACTTCATAAAAGTAAATGAATGTTCTCCTGAAATTGTGGATGATTTTGATGTAATTATAGCGAAAGCATTACAATCAGAAGGATACAAGCGGGAATTTTTAGAGTTTTCCTCATTGGATGAAATAATTGAGTTAGGACAAAAACCAGTTCGTTTTACCATTGATCCTCATATTCCTTACGCCCAAGAATTGGTAAAACAAGTAGAAAAAAAGGGATTACTGTACGAGTCTAAATCATAAAGATGACTCACATTATTTCCAACAATAATTCTCTTGCCGCCTTTCAAGAGAGGTAGCATGAAGAGTTTTTATGTACGATTCTGTTAACTCTATGGTTGTAGTACCTCGATTGCATATATATAAACACTTTCAGGATTACTTGCCACTTTAATCCCTATTTCCTTTTTTATTAATTCATCCGCTACTTTCCCAATACCGCTAGCTATTTTCACAACTTCGTATCGATCTGGTCCAACAGGCATATACAAACTCCCCACTCGTTCTGATGTTTGATACGTCACTCCAAATCTCATTTTCGTCATGTCCCTTCTTTTTATGTTGAACAATTTTATCAACTCCTTTTTCTTGTTATTGACTAAAAGGAGATGCATTATTCTTTAAGACAAGTCATTGTATATCGCAAAAATCAAATAAGCCTTCCTTTATGTTTAAGGAAAGCCGATTGTAAGGGAACTGTATTTACTGTTTAGGTTGATTTTACTGTTATTTATCTGGTCACACAGTGGTCACAACAACTAGAGTAAAACGCCCTTAATACAAGCATTACACATGTTGATTTCATGATCGATTCTGCCAATATGATATCGATGGCATTAAGCAAGATGGCTCACGTGAACTCGTTTTCCGCAATGGAAACTGGGCATGAATTAAGAAAGGACACCAGCTAATTAAATACCGGTGTCCTTTCTTAATTAAAAGCTGAATTCATTTAGGCGATTGTAATATTTAATTAAAAAATCATAAAATAATTTTTCAGATGGCGGCAACGGTCTTGCTTTTGTAATAATCACCCCCACTGTTCTCGTCACGCGCGGCACACTGATTGGGATACTCACCGTACCCATCGGTGTATGATCAATAAGCAGTGTTTCCGGAAGCAGACTCACACCAAGCCCTGCTTCCACAAGCCCTTTAATCGTATAAACGTCATCGCTTTCAAATGCAACTGCCGGCTCAAAATTCACTTGACGGCACGCATCAATGACGAGAGCACGCATATCATAACCGGTACGGAACAGAACGAACTGGTCATCCATTAAATCACGCAAATTGAGTGATTCCTGTTTCGACAGGCGATGATGCGTCGGAATAAGCGCACGCATATGTTCCGAGAAAAAGATGTGTGTTTCAATTTCCGGTGACGGTTCTGGAACGGGCGAAACGAATGCCAGATCAATTTCTCCTTTTTGAACAAGTTCCCGCAGTTCACGGTTTGATCCTTGATTAAAATCAAATCCGACATCCAAATATTGACTGCGAAACGCTGAAATCACACGAGGTAACGTTTTCGTTGCCAACGAGTTCGGAAAACCGAGCCGAATTTTGCCCGCTTCCGGATTTAAATAATCATTAACCGCCTGCACCGCTTTATCCATCGCATCCATCGCCGTTTCAACATACTGCAAAAAAATCTTACCCGCATGCGTCAGGCGAACACTTCTCCCTTCACGTAAAAACAGTTCTACGCCAAGTTCATCTTCTAATTTTGCGATTTGCCGGCTGACAGCAGATTGAGCGACATGAAGGCGATGGGCCGCTTCTGTGACATGTTCTTCTTTTGCAACTTCCATAAAATATTTAATTTGGCGCATCTCCATATTTGCTTCCCTCCTCCAATCCATCTCATTATGAGATTGAAAACTCGTTAATAATATATTGATTGTATCATTTATCATCTTTACAATAAATATTAACAGAGAAAACGATTTAAATCCTGGAGGTGTACGACATGAATCTTTACGGTTATCCAGAAAAACAAGGCTTATACAATCCTTCTAATGAACACGATGCATGCGGCATCGGTTTTATTGCCAATATAAAAGGGCGTCCTTCCCACAAAATTGTCCAGGATGGTATTCATATGCTTTGCCGTCTTGAGCATCGCGGCGGTAACTTGAATGGAACAACGGGTGATGGTGCGGGAATTATGCTGCAAATTTGCGATAATTTTTTCCGCAAAGAATGTGAAATACTGAACATTAATTTACCTGCTCCTTTCCATTATGCAGTGGGTATGTTCTTTTTGCCCAAAAATAAAAAACAGCGCGAACACATTCAATTGGAGACTGAACTCATTCTTCACGAAGAAGGATTAAAACTGCTCGGATGGCGCGATGTTCCCGTTAACCAAGAAGCGGCGGGACCGGAAGCACTGGCAATCGCTCCTTATGTCATGCAATTGTTTGTTGAAAAAAGCAAAAAGCACGAAACAGAAAAAGAATTTGAACGCGCGCTATATATTATGAGAAAACGAATTGAAAATGAAGTTAGGAACAACTCCGATGTTAAAGGTTCATTTTACATTCCAAGCCTCTCAACAAGAACGATTATTTATAAAGGAATGTTAACACCCGAGCAAATCGATCAATATTACATTGACCTCTCTAAAGAAGACTACCAATCTGCTTTCTCGCTCGTACACTCTCGCTTCAGTACAAATACATTCCCGAGCTGGGAACGCGCGCATCCATACCGCTACTTAATCCACAACGGCGAAATTAATACAAACCGCGGCAATGTTAGCTGGATGCAGTCACGCGAGAAAGCTGGTTACTCAAAACATTTCGGCCATCAATACGAACAGCTTTTGCCGGTTATCGATACGAACGGAAGCGACTCTGCTATGCTCGATAACGCAATTGAATTTTTAACATTGTCTGGACGCTCCCTTCCCCATGCGGCGATGATGTTAATTCCAGAACCTTGGGACCGCGATCCTCACATCGTCGATCCGAAACTTGCCTTCTACGAATATCATAGCTGCTTAATGGAACCTTGGGACGGTCCAACATCGATCTCATTTACAGACGGCCGCCAAATCGGGACTATCTTAGACCGAAATGGATTGCGCCCCGCACGTTATTATGTAACGGATGATGATCATATTATTTACTCTTCTGAAGTGGGTACAATCGAAGTCGATGAAAAACGAATCGTGAAGAAAGAAACGGTCAGTGCCGGTGAGATGCTACTTGTCGATTTAGAAAAAGGCCGGATCGTATCTGACGCGGAAATTAAACAGGAAATTACGACAGCTGAACCTTACCGTGAATGGCTAAATGAAAATTTAATACACATTTCAGATTTGGAAGAAAGAGCCGGATTACAGGAAGTGTATAGCGAGGATGAAATTCTGAATCTTCAAAAAATATTTGGTTATACGTATGATGAATTAACAAAACAAATCGCACCGATGGCAGTTGAAAAAACAGATCCAATTGGTTCAATGGGCTATGATGCGCCGCTTGCTGTTTTATCTGAACGACCGCAGCTATTATACAACTACTTCAAGCAACTGTTCGCGCAAGTAACGAACCCGCCAATTGATGCAATTCGCGAAAATAATGTAGTCTCTGCGATGACTCTCCTCGGCGATGAAGGAAATATTCTGGCTCCGTCAGCACGAAACAGCCGCCGTATACGACTAGAAACGCCGATTCTTAGTGAAAAAGAATGGAATAAAATTGCCTTTAACAAAGAAATTGCTTTCAAAACAGCAACACTGTCCCTTCTTTTCAATATTAAAGAACAAAAAGCACTTTCACAGACGATGGCTCGCTTATTCATCGAAGCAGATGCAGCAATCGATAACGGCGCATCAATCATTATTTTGTCAGACCGCGGTGTAACAAATAAAAAAGCAGCAATACCGGCATTGCTTGCTATAAGCGGCCTACACCAACATTTAATTCAAACAGGACGCCGCACAAATGTAAGCATCGTACTAGATACAGGGGAAGCACGCGACGTTCATCAATTTTGCTGCTTGATCGGCTACGGGGCTGATGCCATTTATCCATATTTAGGGATTGCGTCGATCCGTGCAATGATTACAGACGGAACGATTACCTACCTTTCCACTGAGGAAGCAGAGAAAAATTATTGCTATGCAGCAACGAGCGGCATCATTAAAGTCATGGCAAAAATGGGCATCTCGACCGTACAAAGTTACCGCGGCTCCCAAATTTTCGAAGCGGTCGGTATCGGTCATGATGTCATCGAAACATATTTTACCGGCACAACGACAGCGCTTGGCGGCATTACACTAGATGTTATTTTAAAGGAAACACTTGCCCGTCATCACGATGCATATGGCAAAAGTGAATTTAACGATCCGACGCTCGATTCAAGTGGTGAATTCCAGTGGAGACGCACCGGTGAAAAACATGCGTTCAATCCGAAAACAATTCATATGCTTCAGCACGCAGCAAGAACGAACAATTATGAGTTGTATAAAGAATTTTCCGAAATGGCTAACGAAGAAAATATTATGTTCCTTCGCGGTCTATTGGACCTTGATTTCACAGCTCGGCCATCCATTCCGCTGGAAGAAGTTGAACCGCTCGAAGATATCTTCAAACGGTTCAAATCTGGTGCAATGTCATACGGTTCAATCAGTAAAGAAGCGCATGAATCACTTGCGATTGCATTAAACCGGCTTGGCGGCAAAAGTAATAGTGGTGAAGGTGGCGAAGATCCAGTCCGCTACCATCCGGATGAAAATGGTGATATGAGAAGCAGTGCCATCAAGCAGGTCGCATCAGGTCGATTTGGTGTCACAAGCGAATATTTAAATACAGCAAATGAAATTCAAATTAAAATGGCGCAAGGAGCGAAACCGGGTGAAGGCGGTCACCTTCCAGGTAAAAAAGTGTATCCGTGGATTGCGGAAACACGTGGTTCAACGCCTGGAGTAGGCTTGATCTCTCCTCCTCCTCACCATGACATTTATTCGATTGAAGATTTAGCACAGCTTATATACGACTTAAAAAATGCCAATCAAGAAGCGCGCATTAACGTTAAGCTCGTCGCGAAATCCGGTGTCGGGACAATTGCTGCTGGTGTAGCGAAAGGGTTAGCCGATGTTATTCTCATCAGCGGTTACGAAGGCGGAACGGGTGCATCACCGAAAACAAGTATTAAACATGCCGGTATCCCGTGGGAAATTGGCCTAGCTGAAACACACCAAACGCTTCTTATGAACGGTTTGCGTGAAAAGGTAACGCTCGAAACAGACGGGAAATTAATGAATGGCCGCGATGTCGTCATCGCAGCGTTACTCGGTGCAGAAGAGTTCGGCTTTGCGACAGCACCGCTCGTCATTCTCGGCTGCGTGATGATGCGCGTCTGCCATATGGATACATGTCCGGTTGGTGTAGCGACACAAAATCCAGAGCTTCGCAAAAAGTTCATGGGCGAGCCGGAACACGTCGTCAACTATTTAACATTTGTTGGGCGTGAAATGCGCGAAATTATGGCGGAACTCGGTTTCCGAACAATTAATGAAATGATTGGGCAAAAACAAGTACTGAAGCCGCATGCACGCAAAGAATCGCACTGGAAAGCAAAATACCTGGACCTGTTCCCTCTTTTATATATGACGCCGCTCAAAACGGGTCAAAAACAGTTCAAAACGAAAGATCAAGACTATAAATTAGAGCGTACAATGGACCGCCAACTTCTATTAGAGGCGATCCGACCTGCTCTTGAAAATAAACAAGTCGTATGTGGTGAATTTGACATTATCAATACAGACCGTGCTGCGGGTACGATTACGGGCTCTGCCGTCACGAATGCGTACGGCGCAGAAGGTCTTCCAGACAACACTGTTCAATTCACATTTAATGGCTCTGCTGGTCAAAGCTTTGGTGCTTTTCTTCCTAAGGGATTGACGTTCACTGTAAATGGCGACGCGAATGATTATTTTGGTAAAGGCTTATCAGGCGGCCGCTTAATCGTCCGTCCTCATCGTGATCTGAACCTTGTACCGCATGAACAGGCGATTTGCGGAAATGTAAACTTATACGGAGCAACAAATGGGGAAGCCTTTATTAACGGCCGTGCCGGCACACGTTTTGCTGTCCGGAACAGCGGCGCGAATATCGTCGTTGAAGGGATTACCGATCATGGATGTGAGTACATGACTGGTGGGCGCGTTGTCATTCTCGGCGAAACAGGCCGTAACTTTGCGGCCGGTATGTCAGGTGGTATTGCCTACTTATATGCACCAAACCGCGAGAAGCAAGAACGTTTGATTAATCGTGAAATGGTCTTAACAGAGTCACTCGAAAATGCACAGGAAGAAGCAGCAGTAAAGGCGTTAATTGCAAGCCATGTCCAGTGGACAGGAAGCCCGCTTGCCACTTCGATTTTAGAAAATTGGGAATCAGAAAAAAAACACTTTATCCGTGTGATCCCTCACGAATATAAAGACATGATGAAAGCCATTTCTTATTTTGAAGAACAAGGTTTACAGCAATCTGAAGCAAAATACGCAGCATTTTCGGAGAAAAAAGTGCCTGTTATTGAAAATGTGTAAGAAAGGAGAATGACTCAATGGGGAAAGCAACTGGCTTTATCGAATATGACCGTAAAACCGCTCCAGGACGGAATCCCGTCGAGCGCGTCAAAGATTGGAAAGAATATACGACAGTCCTTCCCGAAAAAGAATTAAGCATTCAAGGAGCCCGCTGCATGGACTGCGGGACTCCCTTCTGCCATACAGGACAGATGATTGGAGGAACGCCGTCTGGCTGCCCGCTTTACAACCTCATTCCAGAATGGAACGACCTTGTCTACCGCGGACGATGGAAAGAGGCGCTTGACCGTCTCGTGAAAACAAATAACTTCCCCGAATTCACGGGCCGCGTTTGTCCGGCTCCTTGTGAAGGGTCTTGTACAGTCGCGATCAACGACCCGGCTGTTGCGATTAAATCGATTGAAAAAGCGATTATCGACAAAGGGTTTGAAGAAGGATGGATCGTGCCAAACCCGCCAAAACGCCGCACAGGAAAACACGTTGCCGTTGTTGGTTCAGGCCCTGCAGGACTGGCAGCTGCAGACCAATTAAACAAAGCGGGTCATCTTGTCACAGTTTTTGAACGTGATGACCGTATCGGTGGTCTCTTAATGTACGGAATTCCTTCCATGAAACTTGAAAAAGAAGCAGTCGAACGCCGCGTAAATTTATTGAAAAACGAAGGCATTGAATTTGTTGTGAATACAACGATTGGCAAAGATATTACAAAAGAACAGTTAAAAGAAGAATATGATGCGGTCATTTTATGTGCTGGTGCACAGACACACCGCGACATCGTAATCGAGGGGCGCGAAGCTGACGGCATTTACCTCGCAATGGAATATTTGACGAAAAGCATTAAAGGGCTTCTTGATCAAACGGATGAAAATATCATTTCTGCAGAAGGCAAAAACGTCATCGTTATCGGCGGCGGTGATACAGGTGCCGATTGTGTTGCGACGGCGATTCGTCAAGGAGCGAAAAGTGTCGTTCAGTTCGGTAAACATGAACGTCAGACTGTCGCCCGTAAAGGAAACAACCCATGGCCACAGTACCCGAATACATTCACGCTTGATTATGCGTATGCAGAAGCAGCGGCTGTATACGGCGAAGATCCACGTGAATACTTAATCTCAACGAAGAAATTCGTTGCAGATGAACATGGTAAATTAAAAGAGCTTCATACTGTCCACATGGAAAAAACATACCTTGAAGACGGCAGCTACACAATGACTGAAATTCAAGGCAGCGAACAAGTATGGCCTGTGGAGCTTGTGCTAATCGCAATCGGTTTCAGCGGAACTGATATGCCGCTAGCGAATCACTTTGGTGTCGATACGACAGCCCGTAATACAGTACTTGCGAAATACGGAAAATATAACACGAACGAAGAAGGCATTTTTGCTGCCGGCGATATGCGCCGTGGACAAAGTCTCGTTGTATGGGCGATCCACGAAGGACGCGAAGCAGCACGTGAAACAGATCGTTTCTTAATGGGTGAAACAAAACTACCTTGATTTAAATGGGCTGCCCCCGCTTCCTTATTTTTGAGCGGGGTATTTTTAGTTTAGTCACCTGTACTTTCCGACCATTTCGCCTACTTTCTGACCATTCCATAAAAAAGACCAGCAATATGCTAATCTCTTCGTAAAAAGTGCAAAAATGTTTCAGCTGTTTTTGTCATAAACGGTGCATCCCGGATAATCGCATAAAAATTCCGCTCATAATAAAGGCTGCCCCCGCCGACGATTTTCAATTTTTCGAGTTCCAGTTCATTGCGAATCGTCCACTCCGATAAAAGGGCGACGCCAAGCCCAGCTTCCACTGCTTCTTTAATGATTTGTGTACTGCCGAATTCTAAAATTTTTGCCGGTTGAATGCCGTTTTTCTCCGCAAACCATTCAAATGCTTCTCGCGTACCCGATCCTTGCTCACGTACAATCCATGTTTCTTCATTTAGATGGACACGCTTTTCAACATGTTCTTTTTTTCCTTTAATAACAAACATACGATCAGTGGCAATTTTTTCAGCGACTAACTTACTAGACGAAATGGTTCCTTCAACGACACCAAGATCAATTTCATCGCGAATGACTTTTTCAGCAATTTCATGCGTATTGCCGATGGATATAAAAGGGTCAACGGATGGAAATTTTTCTAAAAAGTCAGCAACAATATGTGGCAAAATATACTCACCGAATGAATAACTTGCCCCAACTGCAAGCTTTCCTTTCACTTCACCAGCCAAATCTTCTACTGCCTGCTTCATCTTCTCATTCAGTGTAGAAATCTCGCCTCCATAGTAGGCAACAAGGCTACCTGCTTTTGTCAGACGAATCTTTTTATTCGTTCGGTCAATAAGCTTTATACCTAGTTCATCTTCCAGCGATTTTACATACTGACTGACTGCTGGTTGCGTAATAAACAGCTCTTCCGCTGCCCGTGAAAAGTTCATATGTTTGACTACAGTTAAAAATACTTTTAGTTTTTGCTCCATTTTCGCCCACCATCATAAGTGATTACTTATCAATTAAATAATTATCATTAATTATCTTTTCTATCTTTTTTATTTTAACATGAAATGAAGAGAAAAGGGGCGAGTTATAATGAAAGAAGCTGTATTATCTATACAGATACCGAAACAAAAAGAACTTGTGAATGGAATTGCGTTCACGACCCTGATCACCGGTATATCTTTCGCCGCAGCGAATATACCAGTCATCGGATATGCAAGCCCACTAGCACTTTCGATCTTACTTGCAGTATTGTATCGGAATGCAATCGGGTATCCAGAACAATGGCGTGCAGGCATCACATTTACCGGGAAAACGATTTTACGATTTGCTATTATTTTATATGGCATCCGATTAAATGTTGTCGTCGTTGCCTCCGAGGGACTCCCTTTGCTATTTCAAGCGGCTTTATCTGTTGTATTTGCGTCAGTAGCCATGGTCATTACCGGACGCTGGCTGAACATTGAACCGAAACTTGCTCTGTTACTCGGAGCCGGTACGGGCATTTGCGGCGCAGCGGCTATTGCAGCAGCAGCACCGATAATCGCTGCTAAAGAAGAAGATACAGCATTGTCTGTCGGCATGATCGCATTTCTTGGCACCATTTTCGCGCTCTTATATCCAGTGATATCGCCTATCATTGGTTTAACGGCTAAACAGTACGGTCTCTGGTCAGGCTTTACACTTCATGAAATTGCTCACGCGGCACTTGCTGGCGCAGCAGGCGGTACTGATGCCATGGCAGCAGCGCTTTTATCCAAATTAAGCCGTGTTCTGCTATTGTTCCCGTTTTGTCTCATTCTTTTATTTTTCGTCAAAAAGAAAAACGGCACGCAGCAAAGCGCACCATTTCCTTATTTTTTAATTGGGTTTTTAATCGTTTCCGCGCTCGGTACAATTGGAACAGAAAAAGGATTTTTATCTACTGATAAAACAGACCTTATTGCATCTGGAGGTACTTTTTTAATGGGGATGGCAATGTGTGCACTTGGCATGTCTGTTGATTTGCGCCAGATAAAAACACGCGCTGTTAAACCGCTTGTCGCTCTAATCATCGTCTCTATTTTATTAAGCATTCTTATCCTTTTTTGCATATAAAAAAAGCATTCAGCGCCCTTCTATGGCGGCTGAATGCTTGAATATTTAATAGGATCAGCCATTCTCCAATAACGGCTGAAGTTAAGTACTGTATAGCGTCCAGTCATTCTCCAATAACGACTGAACAAGGTTTTTTATTTTTTCATTAAACTATATAAAACAGCTTTTTGTGCATGCATCCGATTTTCAGCCTGCTGGAATACAACAGACGAATCGCCATCCATCACACCTGCAGATACTTCTTCACCGCGATGTGCTGGCAGACAATGCATAAATTTACATCCTTCGTTCGCCTCCGCAAACAATGTTTCATTTACTTGGTACGGTCCAAATGCTTTCAAACGCAGCGCAGTCTCTTCTTCCTGTCCCATACTTGTCCAGACGTCCGTATAGATGAAATCAGCACCTTTGACAGCGAGAACCGGATCTTCTGTAAATTCAAGTACTGCACCTGTTTGCGCTGCAATTTCTTTTGACTTTTGAATGATATCCGCATCCGCTTCGTACCCTTTCGGAGCCGATAACGTAAAGTCCATTCCCATCATAACCGCACCAATCATCAATGAATGCGCTACGTTGTTGCCATCGCCAATATAGACCATTTTATAGCCTTTAAATCCGCCTTTAAATTCATATACAGTGAGTAAGTCAGCAAGTGCCTGGCACGGATGATACAAGTCTGTCAGTCCGTTAATAACCGGGATTGATGCAGCATCTGCGAGCATTTCAATACGGTCATGTCCGTGTGTACGAATCATAATGCCATCAAGATAACCAGAAAGCACTTTTCCTGTATCTTCAATCGTTTCACCACGTCCAACTTGCAAGTTATCTGAGCTTAAAAACATGCCGTGGCCGCCTAATTGAAGCATTGCTGCCTCAAACGAAACACGCGTTCTCGTTGAATGCTTTTCGAAAATCATCCCTAAAATTTGTCCTTTTAGGGCATCCGTATAGTTTTCTTTCTTTTTCTTCATATCATGAGCAAGCAAAACGAGCGCCTGCACTTCTTCAATACTGAAGTCGAGCAGCTTGAGCATATCTCTGCCCCGCATATTCTGCTCCTTGATTTGTTCCATCGTCATCATGAAAGTCACCCCGACGTGTCGTCACCTTTTATCTATACTTATATTTATACACTATAAAGAATTAAAATACAACCTTTTCTCATTAATTTTTTCTCGCTTAATCATTTCTTTCATCGAATAAGCCAATAGTCTGATCTTGATCATGACAAAATTTAAGTTTTGGTAACAGAAGCTTCCCTTTTTGTTGAAAGGACAACCTTTATCTTTGTCATACCTGTAACATTGCAAGGTTCATCTTTTCGTCCCATGTACACCCGTTCTTTTTCTTATTTATAATGAGCCCAGGCAAAAAAACGCCGTTTGGAGGAATGGATTATATGTTAGGTCAAGTAGAAATTGGAATCGACCTGGGAACAGCGAACTTGCTCGTTTACAGTAAAGATAAAGGGATTATTTTAAATGAACCATCCGTTGTTGCCATTGATGTGAACACGAAAAAAGTGCTTGCAGTCGGCACAGATGCAAAAGAAATGATTGGGAAAACACCGGGACGAATTACTGCCGTACGTCCAATGAAAGATGGTGTCATTGCTGACTTTGACATCACGTCCGAAATGTTAAAAGAATTAATGAAAAAAGCAGGCAAGGCAGCCGGTTTTTCGATTCGTAAGCCGACCGTCGTCGTCTGCACACCGTCTGGCGCTACAAGTGTTGAACGGCGCGCTATTCAAGATGCAATTAAATCAAGCGGTGCAAAAACCGTTCATTTAATTGAAGAGCCGATTGCCGCAGCAATCGGAGCTGACCTGCCTGTAGAAGAACCGATCGCCAACTTAATCGTCGATATTGGCGGCGGTACGACAGAAGTTGCCATCATTTCATACGGCGGTGTTGTCTCGTGTAATTCAATTCGTCTTGCCGGTGATAAGTTAGATGAGGATATCGTTCAATATATTCGTAAAGCATACAATCTGTTAATTGGTGAAAGAACAGCTGAAAATGTCAAAATAAAGATCGGCTATGCGCCAATCAAACATACTGAAGTGAAAATGGATGTGCGCGGACGCGACCTCGTCACAGGACTACCGAAAACAGTTCCCGTCAGCTCTTATGAAATTCAAAAAGCACTTCGCGAATCGTTGCTGTCCATTTTAGAAACAATCCGCGTCACACTTGAATCGTCTCCTCCTGAATTAAGCGGCGATATTGTTGACCGCGGCGTCGTACTTAGCGGCGGCGGTGCTTTGCTAAATGGTCTTCAAGAATGGCTTTCACAAGAAATTATCGTCCCTGTTCATCTTGCACCGAATCCACTTGAATCGGTGGCAATCGGTACCGGTCGCTCCCTTCACGTATTGAAAAAATTACAAAAAGTTACATCCTAAGTTAATAAAAGCAGCCTGACATGTTTTATGAATCAAACATGTCAGGCTGCTTTTTATCTGTATGCCGCTCGCTTCGGTTTCCATTGCGGCAGCATAATGGCTATTAAGATAATCAATATGCCTACGGTTTGAACAGTTGTAGCCTGTTCTCCGACGAACAGCCACGCTGCAACAACGGCAGCCGGCAGTTCTGCCGCGCCACATATCGTTGCTGTTCCTGATCCAATTTGTGGCGTACCCGCTGCAAAAAACAGCACTGGAAGAACAGCTCCAAAAAGTCCACTCAACAGTCCATATTGCCACAGTCCGCCTGTAAATGTCCCATCAATCAGAAAAGACGGGGAATTCATTATCAAAATAACAATTAAGCCCCCAATTGACATGAACAGACTCCGCTGTACAGCCGGCACACCTTTTCCTGAGCGACCGCTGAGGAATATAAATAGCGCAAAGGTTAATCCGCTTAATAATCCGCATAAAACACCAACGGGATGAGAAAACCATTCGATGGCCTCACCGGACCCAGACCGTGCAGCTAAAAGTGTTCCAGTCCAGATCAAAACAACCGATATCACTGTGCTGCCTTTTGGTAACGTACGCATATGAATAGATTCAATAACAATGCCCATCCAAACAAATTGAAAAAGCAGAATGACTGCAGCAGATGCAGACAAATCTGCGATCGAAATCGCATAAAATAAGCCGGTTACACTTAATAGAACTCCCGTACTCAGCAATTCTCCCCACTGTTTGATTGACATGTTTCTTTTGGGCATAAACAGCCATGCTGCAGCTAAAAAAAGCACGCCTGTTAAATACTGCGCGCTAACAATGTCTGAGGAACTGTAACCTGCATTTGAAGCCATTTTTATGATCGGTCCATGCACCCCATAACTGCAGGCACCTAACAATACTAAAAAGGAATAACCGAATCTTTTCATCCCCACTTCTCTCTCCTCTATCTCAGGTTTTTCTGTAGGCAAGTATACCTCTGAGTTTGCTGGCCCGTAAATACATTTTCCTTTTTACAGTTGACAAAAATGAGCATCACTCATATAGTTAGTTACATAAGTAATTAACCAATTAACAAGATAAGGGGGGGGATCCATTGAGTGCAAAACTGGACGATTCAAAACCGATTTTCATTCAAATTGCTGAAGAGCTGGAAAGTGGCATTTTAGACAATACATTTCCGGAAGGTAGCCGCGTTCCATCCACGAATGAATTTGCAGCGCATTATCAAATCAATCCGGCAACGGCCGCCAAAGGCATTAATCGGCTCGTTGATGAAGGCATTTTATTTAAAAAAAGGGGGATTGGCATGTTTGTATCAGACGGAGCAAAAGAGCAAGTAGCCGGAAAACGGAAAACACAGTTTTATGAGACCTACATCGTACCGCTTATCAATGAAGCAACCAAGCTGGATATTTCCCAGGAAGAACTTGAATCGATGATTAAAAAAGGAGGACACTCGTCATGAACGTTCAATTCGATAACGTGAGGAAAAAATTCGGATCACAGACAGCATTAAACAGCCTATCTTTCACAATGAACGGACCCAAAATTGTTGGACTGCTCGGTCGAAACGGAGCCGGTAAAACAACGGCACTTAATATGATGGCCGGCTGCATTTTTCCGGATAATGGATCAATCGTTGTAAATGGATCATCACCATTCGCACAGCCAAACAATGTCTGTCTGATCAATGAAAGCGGAAATTTCAAAAAAGATTTTGCGATTAGAGAAACATTAAAGTCTGCATCCCTCTTTTATCCAAATTGGGATCAAAAGCGGGCAGAAGAACTCCTTGAACTCTTTCATTTAAAAAAATCCAAAAAAGTAAAAAGCTTGTCCAAAGGAATGGAGTCGGGGCTCGGCATTACGGTTGGACTGGCCAGCTATTCACCAGTGACGATTTTCGATGAACCATACATCGGACTCGATGCCGCCGCGCGCAGCCGTTTTTATGATTTATTAATAGAAGAATACGAACGCCAGCCACGTCTGTTCATCCTCTCTACCCATCTCATTGATGAAGCAGCAAAATTATTTGAAGATGTGTTTATCATTCATAAGGGGGCCCTTCTTCTTCATCAAGACGTGGAAACATTACGTTCGATGAGCTTTTCGATTACCGGGACGAAAAAAGATGTGACAGAATACTTGAATGGAAAAGCACCCATCCATCGTAAAGAATTTGCCGGACGCATAACAGCTTACGTATATGGTTCTGAATGGAACCGCCATGAAGCGGAACTGTACCGTCTTGACACAGATTCAATTCCGATTCAAGAGCTAATGGTTCACTTAACCGATTCTCGCACAGGAGGTAAAAAATGATGAACAATATAAAAGCGGTTATTCACTACGAATGGACTGGAACGAAAAAAGCAGCCAGTGTGTTTTGGATCATTCTCGGCAGCACCGTGCTGCTTTCCATTATCTCTGCTTATTCGTTTACCGACGGCGAAGTGTATATGGGCGGCACATCGATTGCGTTATTCGCTTATTTGACGATTACCGGATTTATTGCCGTAAAAGACAGCATGTCGTACTGTATACAACGCGGCGCCACCCGCAATCAGTTTTTAGCCGGTATCGGGCTTTCGTTTCTCGTTACTTCGATTATAATGGCAGTTATTCACACGATTTTAGTGGAATTGGCCATCCTGGTGACAAAAGACCTTTTGAATTTGAAAACCGTTCACTTTTTCAGATTATCAGATTTACTGTCAACATCCCCTTCTTTTTTGACCGCAACGGTTGTTGACATGTTACTCTCTTTCTTTTGTCTCGCCACAGCATTTTTAATCGGAGCAATCTTCTTTCGATTCGGCAAAACGATTGGTCTTTCGTTTTTAGCTTTTTGTGGTCTGATATTGATGAACGCTTCTATTCAAACAAAAATCGGATCATTTCTTTTCAGTGATTCTAGCAATGCCATCTTGATGGATTTTGTTATCTTGTTTTTCCTTGGCGTTATTTGTTTTTTTATTACTTGGCTGATCATTCGAAAAACGTCGATTCACCCGTCTATACAGTGAAAATTGTTCTTGACTGAACCGATACGACACGATATGATAATTTTAATTATTCATATAATTTAATAGCCTATTCTTATCAAGAGAAGCTGAGGGTACTGGCCCACGGACGCTTCAGCAACCAGCCGAGACAGGTCAGGTGCTAAATCCAGCAGACTACTAAATTTAAGTCTGGAAGATGAGAAGGAACGGACAACACATACATGTTGAAAAGCCTTCTTGCATTTAGGAAGGCTTTTTTCAGTTCAAATATAGAGAGGACGTTTACAATATGACATTACTTGACAGGCTCAAAACAGACGTGCTTACCGCTGATGGAGCGATGGGCACGCTTTTATATTCACATGGCATTGACTTTTGCTATGAAGAATTAAATACAGAAAAGCCCGAAATCATTGAAAAAATTCATAAAGACTACATTGCAGCAGGTGCTGATGTTATTCAAACGAATACGTATGGGGCCAATGCGATTAAGCTTGCCCGTTATGGCATTGAAAACCGATCACGTGAATTGAATGCAGCGGCGATCGAGATTGCCAAAAAGGCTGCTGCACCAGGTGGACAGTTCGTTCTCGGTACAATCGGAGGTATTCGCGGGATCCGCAAAAGCACCGCAACAAATGCAGAAATTATCGCCTCGGTCCGTGAACAAGCAGAAAGTCTTCTCTCTGGTGACCCTGATGGTATTTTATTTGAAACATATTACGATTTTGAAGAATTGTCTGAATCTGTAAAGGTTTTACGCGAAATGAGTGATGTTCCAATTATTGCTCAAGTTTCCATGCATGAGCCTGGTGTTTTGCAAAATGGATTATCCTTAAATGAGGCATTGCACCGTCTTGAAGGAATTGGCGCTGATGTTGTTGGCGTTAACTGTCGTCTCGGCCCTTTCCATACGATTCAAGCGTTTGAAGGCGTAACACTGCCTGAAAAAGCATTCCTATCCGCGTCTCCCAATGCAAGTCTTCTTGATGTGGAAGACGGCCGGATCGTTTATGAATCAGAAGCGGATTATTTTGGCCGTGCTGCCGTCCTTTTAAGAAACGAAGGCGTCCGGTTAATTGGCGGATGCTGCGGTACGACGCCGAAACATATAGAAGCAGCCAAAAAACGGCTGGTCGGTCTTCCTCCTTTAACGGAGAAAAAGGTAAAAACGAAAAAACCGATTGTCATTCAAGAAGCAAAGCCTAGCACAGATGTATCGATTTGTGAAAAAGCGAAAACGGAGCGAACTGTGATCGTTGAACTTGATACACCAAAAACATTGCTCACAGAAAAATTCATTGAAGGTGCGAATAAATTGTATGACGCAGGTGTTGATGCCGTCACAATGGCAGACAACTCGCTTGCTTCTCCACGGATCAGCAATATGGCGATGGGTGCAACATTAAAATTACAACATGATGTCCGCTCACTTGTCCATATTACGTGCCGTGACCACAATTTAATCGGTCTGCAGTCTCATTTAATGGGGCTTGACGCGCTCGGTCTTCATGACGTGCTTGCGATTACGGGGGATCCAACAAAAATAGGCGACTTCCCAGGTGCGACAGATGTCTATGACGTATCAAGCCCTGAACTCATTCAGCTTATTAAACAGTTGAATGATGGGATTTCATTTTCTGGTAAACCGCTCAAAAAGAAAGCTAATTTTTCCGTTGCGGCGGCGTTCAATCCAAACGTCCGTGTTCTTGAAAGAGCCGTGACAAGATTGGAGAAAAAAATTGAATGCGGTGCGGATTATTTTATTACACAGCCTGTATTTACGAAAGAAAAAATTGTTGACGTATATGAAGCCACAAAACATTTATCAACACCTATATTCATCGGAATTATGCCATTAACAAGTATGCGCAATGCGGAATTTCTGCACCATGAAGTGCCCGGTATTAAATTATCAGATGAGACACTTGAGAGAATGCGTGCATGCGGTGATGATCAAGAGCGTGCTGCCAAAGAAGGTATACAGATTGCGAAAGAACTGCTTGATACAGCAACACAAATTTTTAACGGAATATACATTATTACGCCGTTTTTACGTTATGATATGTCTATGGAATTAATTCATTATATAAATGAACTGGATGCACTAAAAGAGAGAGGGATTGTTCATGCAGACTCATCAAATTGAGAAAGAACTTCAAAAGAGAATACTCCTGATTGATGGAGCAATGGGAACAATGCTGCAAAACGCCAATTTAACGCCGGAAGATTTCGGTGGGGAAGAATACGATGGCTGTAACGAGAACTTGAATTTAACAAAACCGGAAGTGCTTGAACGTATTCACCGTGAATACTTAGAAGCGGGTGCAGATATTATTGCAACAAATACATTTGGCGGAACGCCTGTCGTACTAAATGAATACGATCTTGGCGATAAAGCGTATGAAATTAACTTACGTGCTGTTGAAATTGCCCGCAAGGTCGTCGATGAATTTTCGACACCAGAATGGCCGCGATTCGTTGCCGGTGCCATTGGACCAACGACGAAGACGTTGTCCGTTACAGGAGGCATTACATTTGACGAACTCGTCGATAACTTTGAATTACAGGCGAAAGCACTTATTGAAGGCGGTTCTGACCTGATTTTAATGGAAACAAGTCAAGATATGCTGAATGTAAAAGCAGGCACTCTTGGGATTAGACGGGCGTTTGACGCAGCCGGAAAAGAATTGCCAGTCATGATTTCTGGCACAATTGAGCCGATGGGCACAACACTTGCCGGACAAAATATTGAAGCGTTCTACATTTCAATTGAACATATTAAACCTTTGTCAGTTGGATTGAACTGTGCGACAGGTCCAGAGTTTATGACCGACCACATCCGTTCTCTCTCTGATCTGGCAACAAGCTATGTAAGTTGTTACCCGAATGCCGGTCTTCCGGATGAAGAAGGTAATTATCACGAATCACCTGAATCGTTATCCAAAAAGCTCGGAGCATTTGCCGATAAAGGCTGGTTAAATATTGTGGGCGGCTGCTGCGGCACGACACCGGAACATATTCGTGTCATGCGCGAAGTAGTAAAAGATAAAGCGCCGCGTACAACTCCTGAGAATCCTCATGGCCACGCCGTTTCCGGTATTGAGCCGCTTTTATATGATGATTCCATGCGTCCTCTTTTCATCGGTGAACGTACGAATGTGATCGGTTCACGTAAATTTAAACGGTTGATTGTGGAAGGCAAATTTGAAGAAGCAGCTGAAATTGCCCGCGCACAAGTAAAAGGCGGCGCACACGTTATTGATATTTGTCTCGCAAACCCGGACCGTGAAGAACTAGAAGATATGACTAATTTTATGAAAGAAGTCGTCAAAAAGGTAAAAGTACCGCTTGTCATTGACTCAACGGACGAGAAAGTCATTGAAGAATCCTTAAAGTTTTCGCAGGGGAAAGCCATTATTAACTCCATTAACTTAGAAGATGGTGAAGAACGGTTCGATGCTGTTATGCCGCTTGTAAAACAGTACGGGGCAGCCGTTGTTGTCGGCACAATCGATGAAGTTGGGATGGCGGTTACGCGCGAAAGGAAACTTGAAATTGCTATTCGTTCACATGACTTGCTCGTTCATAAATGGGGACTTGCACCGGAAGATATCATTTTCGATCCGCTCGTCTTCCCTGTCGGCACTGGTGATGAGCAATATATCGGTTCTGCTGTTGAAACGATTGAAGGCATTCGCCTTATTAAAGAAAAACTGCCGAATTGTTTAACCGTTCTCGGAGTCAGTAACGTCTCATTCGGCCTTCCTCCTGTCGGCCGTGAAGTATTGAATGCTGTGTATTTGTACCACTGTACGCAGGCTGGACTTGACTATGCAATCGTCAACACGGAAAAATTGGAGCGTTACGCATCAATTCCAGAAGCAGAAATCAAAATGGCGAACGACTTGTTGTTTACAACGACGGATGACACGCTCGCTGACTTTACTAACTTTTACCGTGGTAGGAAAAAAGAAGTAAAAGAAGCGGATCTTCCAAAAACGGTGCCGGAGCGCTTAAGCTACTATGTTGTCGAAGGAACGAAAGAAGGCCTTCTTCCCGATCTTGAAGCAGCACGTGATCTATATGACGAACCACTCGATATTATTAATGGGCCGCTCATGAAAGGGATGGCTGAAGTTGGCCGGCTGTTCAATGACAACCAGCTAATCGTTGCTGAAGTGCTGCAGAGCGCCGAAGTGATGAAAGCGTCAGTTTCTTACCTTGAGCAGTTTATGGAGAAAAAAGAAGACGATTCCGGTAAAGGAAAAGTGATTCTCGCTACTGTCAAAGGCGACGTGCATGATATCGGGAAAAACTTGGTTGATATTATTTTGAGCAACAACGGTTTCAAAGTCATTGATGTCGGCATTAAAGTAACACCGGCAAAATTAATTGAAGTCATCAGGAAAGAAAAACCAGATATGGTCGGATTGTCTGGATTGCTCGTTAAATCAGCCCAGCAAATGGTCATCACTGCACAAGATTTTAAAGATGCTGATATTAACGTGCCTATTCTCGTTGGCGGCGCTGCATTGTCACGGCGATTCACAGAAACGAAAATTTCCCCTCAATATGAAGGTCCCGTTCTTTATGCAAAAGATGCGATGGATGGTCTTGACATTGCAAATCGTCTGCAAAATGATGAACAAAAAGTGGTACTTCTTCAGGATCTGGAAGTTAAAAAAGAAAAACGGAAAGAAATTGAAGCGTACCGTGATGAGCGGAAAGAGCAGGCTGTCGCTGTGGCACCGAAACCGGTCAAAACGGTTCGTGAAGATGCTCCTGTTCTCGTGCCGCGTGATACACGCCGCCGTGTTTTGCCGGATTACTCTATCGCCCATTTAAAGCCATATGTGAATATGCAGACATTGATCGGCCATCATCTCGGCATGAAAGGGAATGTGAAAAATTTGTTAGCTGAGCAAAATGAAAAAGCGATCCAGCTTCACGAAACGGTAACAGGCTTCTTAAATGACGGCGGGTTGAAAACGGCTGCTGTCTATCAATTCTTCCCTGCTCAGTCCCAAGGGGATGATGTTATCATTTACGATCCAGCCGATTCGAAAACGGAAATTGAGCGATTTACATTCCCGCGTCAAATGAAAGAACCATTTCTCTGTCTCGCTGATTATTTAAAACCTGTTGAAAGCGGCGAAATGGATTACGTCGGATTCTTCGTTGTAACTGCTGGCTTCGGTGTTCGTAATGCAGCAATGAAGCTTCGCGATGAAGGTAAATTCCTCGATAGCCATGCGCTCCAGTCAACCGCACTGGAACTGGCTGAAGGTTTTGCAGAGCGTATTCATCAGGAAATGCGTGACCAATGGGGCTTCCCTGATCCAATCGATTTCACAATGCGAGATCGTTTCGCGGCGAAGTATCAGGGACAGCGTTTCTCATTTGGCTACCCTGCCTGTCCGAACCTTGAAGACCAAGAAAAATTGTTCGGCTTGTTGAAACCAGAAGAAGTCGGTGTCAACTTGACAGAAGGCTACATGATGGAACCAGAAGCATCGGTATCAGCGATTGTCTTCGCGCACCCGGATGCACGCTATTTCAACGTATAATAAAAAGAATCCCGCCGTGAGCACTCACGGCGGGATTCTTATCTTAAAAGCAGAACACCGGAGAAACTTCAGCCAATTCCCGCCATCATCTGTTACTTTTTCCTTTCAAAAAACAAAATGAATGCCGGCAGTAAGAGTCCTCGCACAAAAAAGGTATCAAGCAATATCCCTACTGCGACAATAAATCCGAAAACAAATAATATTTCAATCGGCTGCGTCATTAACACAGCGAATGTCGCGGCTAAAATAATACCCGCGGATGAAATAACACCGCCTGTTTTCGCCACCGCAATTTCAACTGCTTTCTTCAATGGATGTTTCTCGCGTTCTTCCATGTAACGTGAAACAAGAATGATATTGTAGTCAACCCCAAGCGCCACTAAAAATACGAATGAATAAAGTGGAACACGAGTGCTAATTGCCCCGATACCGAATAGAAGATCCACTAAAAACAATCCGAGACCTAGTGCTGATAAAAACGACAGCACAATCGTCCCGACCATATAAAGCGGCATTTTCCATGAGCGTGTGAGCACAATAAGCATCACGAACAACAGCACAATTTCAATTGATACGATCACTAGTAAATCACGGTTGTTCAATTCGCGATCATCCAGTTTTTCTGCCGTTTCACCAGCGAAATATAAATCTCCCTCTCCACCAGCTACTTCCAATATCTCCGCTTCATTCGCACGTAAATCGGCTAGCGTATCGAGGGATGCTGCATCGTACGGATTCGTTTCAAACGCAATGGTTATCTCATGCGCATCTCCGGCCCCAGTAGACGCCACAAGCTTCGCTGATTGCACGCCGTCCTGCTGTGTTAAAACATCCGTGACGACATCTGCATTACCCGTTCCTTCGACAATAACAGTCGTCGGTGACAAATCCCCCACTGAAAATTTCTCGTCAATTATGTTATATCCAATAAGGGACGGCATATCATCAGGAAATGATTTTAGCGTATCAAATTCATATTTTACGTTGAATACATTTAACGATGAGATCATTAAAAACAATAGGACAATACCGCCTGACAATGCCGGCTTATTCGTTACAAAACGGGCAATACGGTGCCAAAGACCGTTTTCCTTCTCCGTTTCCACTCCAACTTTCGGTACTTTCGGCCAGAATGATCCTCGGCCAAACAATGTAAATAAGGCTGGCACAAGTGTAATAGATGCAATCATAATGACACCCATTGCGGTCGCAAATAACGGCGCGAAACTTTGATAATCACGGATGGCCGCGAAAAAGAGCATAAGCATAGCTGCAAGTACAGTTCCACCTGAGAAAAAAACAGGCTCTCCTGTTTCACGCATTGCATACTTCATCGCGTCATACTTGCTTTCGTGATGCTTCAGCTCTTCTCTAAAACGAGCTAGCACAAACAATGAATAATCTGTTACTGCCGCAAATAATAAAATAGTCATAATTGATAAAGACTGGCTACTCATTTCAAGTCCAGCTGCTCCGTAAAGCCCAAGAATCCGATCTGTCACCGCATACACAAAACCAGAGGCTAAAAGGGGAATAACAGCTAATAGCGGGGAACGATAAATGATGATCAAGAGGATTAGAATAAGACCGACCGTTGATAATATTAGCACAACATCCGCACGTGAAAATAAAGCAGTTGTATCCGTCGCAATACCTGCAGGTCCTGTAATATACACCTCTTGACCGGATTCTTGAATCGCAATCGATGTCATCGCATCAATACGCGGTTCAAAATCACTGCTGTCGAATCCTTCTTGAAAAACAAAAGGGATAGCTGCCGCAGAACCATCTTCTGATAAAAATTCAGCCTGTGTAGGCGGCGGGAGCTGGGCAAATGGCACCGTACTTGTTAGTCCATCCACTTCTTTTTCAATCGCAGTGAGTGCCTTTGAAATGCCTTCCGCCTCTACCTTCCCTTCTTCACTATTAAAGACAATAATCGCAGGAACTCCACCGTCATCAGGGAAATACTCTTCTACTTTTTTTGCCGCTTCAATCGATGCTGCATCTTTCGGCAAAGAATCGAATGAATTGGACTTGTAATCATTCGCACTCGGAGCCAATATGCTTAGCAGCACAATAGCGATAAGCCAGAACGCTAAAACAATCCATGTCCCTTTTTTCGTTGCGACCCAATCTGTTAATGGCCAGAATGTTTTTTTCATTATAGTCTCCCCCCTAAAAAATAAGATCTATCTCCATTTAAATTCATTTTAGACACTTGTGTCAAATTAAAATTGTAAAAAAAGGAGCATCAATATGCTCCGCTTCCCTCATACCATAATGTAAATAAATAGTCCGCCCACTCATGAGGCGGCAGCTGCAATGTATTTGGCGTGTTAATAAGCTGAAAAAACAGTCCCGCCATTACCGAAATAGGCAAATCTGATCGAATTGTACCCTGTTTCTGCGCTCGATCGAACAATAAATCAAGCTGTCCGCGCAAATGCTTGAGCATCGCCAGCACTTCCCCGACATTTTGCTCCGCTTTTTTTGACTGTGATACATCAATTTTACGCGCATCCCCGAGAAAATAATGAAGATCAGCCTCTTCCATGTATACGCGAAGCAGCTGCTTCAGTGCTTCAATTGGATCCGTTTCATCTACGTATCCCGCCTTTATAAGTGCCCGCACCATTGCCCTCTTCATACAGGCTGCGGCTATTTCTTCTTTATTCGCATAATATTGATAAATTGTACTGCGCGCGCCCGGCAAATGACTGGCTAACAGCTTTAAATGGAAGCCGCTATAACCGTGTTGAATAATGAGCATTTCCGCCTTATCAAGCAGCTCTTCTTCTGTAAAGGCTCTTTTTCTTCCCATCACGAGCTCTCCTTTTCACATTATTATTATTTTAGTGTATCACGAGCGGCAATCACCATTTCATATAGTCAGTATAGACATTTTGATTATCCATCCTTCTTTTTCAAAACTTTTATTTTGCCTGCTCTTGCAATACATGACAATTTCTGTTATTCTAAAAAAGAATTATTTTTGTTCGTTACGATAACTTTCCGTTTGGATGATTTGAGCAAGGATAGTAACACGATATGTGCATGGCGCACGAGGAGGAAATACACATGGAACAAGGTAAAGTAAAATGGTTTAATGCAGAAAAAGGTTTTGGTTTCATCGAACGCGAAGCAGGAGACGACGTATTCGTTCATTTCTCTGCTATTCAAGGTGAAGGCTACAAATCATTAGACGAAGGTCAAGCAGTGACTTTCGAAGTTGAAGATGGCCAACGTGGACCACAAGCAACTAACGTACAAAAAGCATAATTTAAACTAACATATATTTACAGACTCTCACATGAGAGTCTTTTTTTATTTCTTTGATAATAATAAGAACCCCCCTACTCAATAATTGAATAGGGGGGTAACATGAAAGCAAGTATAGATAATGGTATAATCAGTATAGCATATCCACTTCATAATTCCTAATTTTTCTCATTTCCCCTGTTCCTTATACACCCATTTTTCTACGTGAATTACTTACCTTTTTTGTTTGCTGACTTTTCATTTTTTTCGTTGTTTGTGCTGCGTGTCCTAATTGCTTGCCACCTGCTGCCTGCGCTTTTTTCTCTTCAAGCTTTTGCTTCATCGCTTCTTGCAGCGTCATTTTCTTCTTCGGTGTTTCCGTTTGGTTCGTTTGATTCGATTCAGTCATATTAAATCCTCCTAGGCATATTTTTGATGAATACAGTATAACAATGATTATCGACTGTTTCCATATACAAATCATGATTCATCACCCTTGCATCTATACGACTCTAGTATGGTACACTTTTATTAGTATATAACCTTTTCCGGTATTGGAGTGAATATCACGTTGGAAACGAAGAAATCATTGTCTATTTTATTTGCCGTCATGTTTCTCGTCATGGTCGGCTTTGGCATTATCATTCCCGTTTTGCCATTTTACGCTGAGAATATCGGTGCTTCTCCTGCACAGCTTGGCCTTCTCATGGCAGCATACTCCGTCATGCAGCTTTTATTTGCACCTATGTGGGGACGTCTATCCGATCGAATCGGGCGAAAATCGCTTATTCTGATCGGTATTTTTGGACTTGCCATTTCATTTTTCTTAATGGCGGTTTCTTCTGCACTTTGGATGCTGTTTGCAGCAAGAATAATCGGGGGCTTTTTATCTTCTGCAAATATGCCAGCCGTTATGGCGTATGTGGCGGACATCACGACGCCAGAAGACCGCGGAAAAGGAATGGGCGTCATCGGTGCAGCAATCGGGCTCGGGTTTATTTTCGGACCGGCGATCGGCGGTATTTTTTCAAAATCAAGTTTATCTGTTCCTTTTTATCTTGCGGGTGCATCCTCCATTTTAACATTTTTAATCGTTTTGTTTTTCTTAAAGGAATCACTGCCTATTGAAAAAAGAGGACAGCAAAGTACGAAAAAAACATCGCTAATGCAAGCATTTAGCGGACCCATTTCGATTCTTTTTTTCCTTCAATTATTTGTTTCTCTCTCTCTGGCCGGCTTAGAAGCGACGTTTGCGTATTACGCAGCACAAAAAGCGGAGATAGGGATCGTTGAACTCGGCTACATTTTCATGATTATGGGCCTTGCTGGTGCAATCGTGCAAGGTGGTTTAGTCGGCAGGCTGACGAAGAAGTATGGCGAAGGGCTTACGATTCAACTCGGCATCCTTATTTCAGCTATTGGATTCGGACTTATTTTATTCGTCAATAGCTTTGCGACTGCCGCTATTTTCCTAACTATCTTTGGCATCGGAAACGGCTTCATCCGCCCAAGCGTATCAGCGTTAATTACAAAAGTTTCAACTAATGGACACGGCAGTGCAACCGGGATGCTCTCTTCTTTCGATTCACTCGGAAGAATTATCGGGCCTCCTTTAGGCGGCTGGCTCTTCTCACTCGCCATCGGCTTGCCTTATATACTCGGCATCCTCTTATCCATCGCCGCTTTTGGCATGTACCGTTTCTATATGATACAAGCAAAATAGGGGTGTTCCAAAAGTCAGTGATCACTGACTTTTGGAACACCTCCTACTAATTTTAGTATGTGAGTAAGTGCAGCAAACGCAATTATTAAAAAGGCGACGAGCACTTTTCTAGATCCGAACTTATCTGCAAGCTGTCCTCCAATGATTGCTCCAACAACCGCACCGATATTCAGTGTCACAAGGAACATTAAACTTAATCCGCACATGACTAATAGATACTAAAAAAAGTCGATTCCTTAACGTACAGGAAATCGACTTTTCTTATCTATCCTTGTTCAACTAAAGCCCCGTTATCTTAAGAAGCAATAGAGTATTACCTTTTTAATTATCATAAACAGTTTCGATTCAGGCTAATTTTTGCATTTTTCAACAATCCAAGTGCAAGACCTAACATCAATCCAATTCCAGTAACAATAAAGAACAATAAACCGATCTCCTCTTTTAAAACAACCATCTGCAAAATAACACCCAACAATGCACCCAATGTTAAACCAATAAACATGAACGCAGCATAATATAAACCGATTGCTTCCTCAACATTTGGTTCGAAATGATGCAACCATTTGGCGTTACTATCCAACAATGGATTTTCTGGGTTTTCGACGGCAAAAGTTCCTTTTGCCTTTTCAAAAGCATCGGTCTCGGATATACCACCTTCTACAACCAAATCCTGAATATAGTCGGTCATATAGCTTATTAAATCTTCCTGCGCTTCTTGGTTCTTTTGCGATGTCCATTTAAATTTGGCTGCAGTCTTCTTCGCTTCTCCTAATGTTTTATTAGCATGTAGGACAAGTTTTTCAAAGTACGTTAGTTCCTCATTATCTGTTGCGTTTAACTCTGTATTTTTCTTTACAAATTGATTAATTTTTTTTTCTGTATCCCTACTTAAAGTCATGTTATTCAACTCCTTCTAAAAATTGATCTATTAATTGTTTCATGAACAGCCATTCCACTTTTTTATGGCTAAGGTACGCTCGTCCAGCATTCGTGAGATGATAATATTTCCTCCTCGCAGCTGCACTCCCTTCTTGCCAATAGCTTATAACATACCCATTTTTCTCAAGACGTTTAAATGAGAGATATAACGTCCCTTCTTTTATTTCGAATGAATTCTGACTTTGTTTCTTAACTTCTCTGCTCAAATCATAGCCATACATATCATTATGGTAAAGCAAGCTTAATATAATTGTATCGATATATCCTCGTAATATTTCCTTATCAACTTTCAAGTATTGCCCTCCTTTACCTATACATTATTTTATTAGGTATAAATAGAATATAGACCATTTATACCTAATAAAGTAATATATATTTTAAAGAAAGGTATAAGAAAATTAATTTCTTTACCTATGTCTATGTTGAGTTATTGCTTAACTAAACTGCCCCTTTAGTTGAACAAGAACAGTTTCGGTGCTTTATTTGGACCAACTGTTCATACTTCAAATCCTGCCTATATTAGCACCAAAACTCATTCCCAATAAGAAAGTACTAAAATTAGAGTACTTGTACCTTATTGGGAATAAGTGCTTAACGTACAAAATTTCCATTTCGTTGGCTGGCCCCATACTGGAAACACTCCATTATAGTTCAGTGTGATGGGTGGATGAGAATGATTTAAAATCCGTTGCAGCTTTGCTACATCCCGAACTAGCCGTTTCAATAGAAAAACCTCGATCATAAGAATGACCAAGGTTGTGTATTTTATGCAGATATATTTTAACCTGAATGTTCTATCACTTTTTCATTCTGGTCTAAAAATCAAAATCGGCTGTTTTCCATCTTCTCCATCATCCAGTCTGTCTTGATCCAAAATTCCTTGATACGATTCCTGCTCATAAATTCTACTCAACAACATCGCATTCAAAAAGCTACGAACAACTTCAATATTACGCTGCTCTTTCGGGAAAACGTCCATGCGAGTCTTCAGCAACCTGCCGATCTCGTCTAAAACAGAAAGGTATCCTTTTTGGCTAGCTTCTGGGTCGTCATTGTATTCAGTTTCGAAATCCATGTTCCCTATCAACATTTTGATCGCACTAACTTGAGCATCCAGTCCCTCAATAACATCCTTATCGCCTGTCATTAATAAATGAATGTCGATGAATGGATCAACGAAAAGGTGTGTGCTTCTGTTTGAGACTGTGTTTTCTGCTGACATGAATGTTCTCCCCTTTCTTCTATCATTTTTATTGTAACAAGGGATGAATATTAATATTGTAAATTTTTGGTTAAGTTTGCATTGCTGCCTTTGAGTAGGACGACGAATACAAGGTGTTAATGTTAATCTGCATCGTTGTGAAAGTAACCTATGTGCAAAGCTGAGTTCTTTATAGCTGCCTTGGCTATTGAGAACAAGGAAATAAAAGTGAATTAGTCAACGAAGCCTTGCGAAGAGTGTTCAAGACAAGGGGCTGCTCTAATTTATCGGGTCGTAAAATGACTCCTTTTAATGAATAACTTAGTTGAAGTTGAAGGAGCAGTACATAATGATAGCAGCAACAGAATAGAATACTGTATTAATTGAAAGCTGTTAGGGGGAAATAATATTAATAGACTTTTTACTTTAGTAGCAGTAATCGGTGCAATTGCCCTTATTTACTTTGGTTTCTTTAACATTGATTGAAAGCTGTTGTTTCTTCAACTAACAGGTGCTTAAGTTCAATAAGTGACTGAACAGAAGAGATAAAAGAGTCCATAAAGCAGGATAAAATTGAGATTTTATTCACACACAGAACACACGCAAAAACCCTGTTTATTGAGAAGGTTTTAATCGTGCCGCTAAGACATTTGCACGTATAAGAAATGAAACTGATTGCAAGGATAAAGGTGCATATACTGCTTTTCAGAAAGCACTTTGATCATTTGGTCATTAATACGCCCTCCATTTGAACAAGTGATTATTCTAAAATCAACGTGATATGTTGGTGCTCTTGAATAATTTCAATTATCTTATCAAATATGGTGGGACCTTCATTTCTTTTAGCTTGATTGATTTCTTTCATTACGACTATTTTATTGCTTGGATAGCAATGTTGAAGTATTTCATTAAGTTTAATAATTGTTTCTTTATACCCTAAATCACTCTTAGATTTGGTTGAATTTTCCCAAATAATTGTACATTTTTCTTCAAAACCTATATCGCCATAGCCACCATACAAAATATCATTAAAAGCATCAAGATTTCCATCTCACTCATATCTTCCAGAGAGGACGACATTCGAAAATTCCTTACAAAGACTTTTAAAATCGAAAAAATTATTACCGTCTAAGACAAAAACTTTGTCCATTTTAAATACCTCCAAGCTAATTGATGTGTCAAAAGAGAAACGTTTCTCATGCAAACTCTGTTCCTAAAATAAGGTATAGTCAGCTCACCAAACTCCCTATTCCCTGTTCACATAGCTTCTTGCTGATGTGGAAGGTGAAAATCTAACTTTGTATGTTCCCTCCAGTTCCTTTTTTACTTTTTCAGTTAATTTCATTCCCTGTTTATTACGCTCTTCTTCAAGTTCGATTCCATTAGGCAGCAGCTCATCTTGATCCCAGTCAATCCATTCGCCATATCTTGCCATCCAATTCCAAAGTTCCTCTTTTAATTCCTCTGAAATCGGAGCTTCGTCTATATCAAGGTTGCAACCACATTTATTACACCATATAGGGTCACCCCCCATATCTCCCTCAATTTTTAATTCGTCGGTTACGTTTTGTTCACACAAACATTCCATTGTATTTTAACCCCTTCAAATCCGAATTTTTTATTCTATATTCCATTGTTTTAGCAAAGTCTCTCACCGACTGAATAAGAAATTCTACAATGTTTATTGAACCCATAATGTTATTTGACTTTATCAATCAACTCTTTTACCTTTTCCTTCGTATTTAATGCAGCATCATTAGTGCCTAATACAAATGCTCGTCCATGAAGGGTAGTGTCCGTTAAAGATTCTCCAATACTTAAGTCGAAAATAGGATATTGTGATTGTTCTTTACCCATTAATGTCTCTTCTTCAATTATTTCAAATTTAATATCTGAGGTAGAGTTGGTAATGAAAAATTTCTCTTCACCTAGTTTCCAACCTATATCATTTAGCATTTCAGCCAGTTCATCAATGGAATGAATAATATCAATCTGGAAATAATTCCACTTTTCATTATCTTTCAAGTCGTCTGTTTCATTTGCAAGAGTATGAATGACTTTAAGTGGATAGCGATTGTAACTATTCCAAAAGTCAGATAAGGTTTTACGATATTCGCCGTCTATAAAATACATACTTAATGGTTTTATTTCACATCCACAGAACCAAAAATCCAACTGGTTATCTTCCCACGCAGTTTCGTCATCAATTTTCACCATTTAATTCACCACTTTCTTTGATACGTTTTAATTTACCACGTACTCAATCTTAGTCCAGCTCACACTTTTGTCCATTTCATACGTTTTTGATGATTTTTTGTAATTTACAAGTAGTTTCTTGTCGCTAATCCAATTAATTTTGAACTCTTGATCCGAGACGAATGTATTTCCCGATTTATTTGGAAGTTCATCATCCTTATCAATGATAGATAATTGCCACGATACGCCCGTTGTTGCTCCACAATCTCTATTGAAAATATGAGCCACTTTTTTACCGTTTGGAGAAGAAACTTCTTGAACAATTTCATTCCCACACATATCTCCAAATAATAAATCCAATATATATCTCCCTGCCATAAATAAAACGATGATAACGACTGTCGCTATAAAAAAAGGTTTTAATTTCTTTTTCATTTGGACTATCCATTCTTTAAATTTTATCGGTTTCTCATAACCATCCTATCAGAAATACAGGCTTGTTTGTTCAAGGGAAAATTCCAGTCTTCAAATTCCCTATATTCCACTAATCTACCCCTTTAATTTAACAAGAAAATCAACAATATTCTTTAACAGAGCCTAAAATTAAATAAAGTTTTCCAATAAATAAGAGATACCTCCATCTGGAGATACCTCTTTTTAACGCATAATGCTGTTGGTCACATCCTGCTATTTTCTGAATCATTTGATCACATTTTCGATCACGTTCTTTTTGATTTCCGCCGTTTTACTGGTCACATTTCAGCCAATTTCGTGTGACCAAGCTCGTATTTCCGCCAATCATCGATTATCTACCGTTTCGGGATATAGATCATGGTTCATCATACGGTAATCTGCCATCTTCTCATACTTCGTCCCTGGACGCCCGTAATTCGTATACGGGTCAATGGATATGCCGCCACGCGGTGTGAATTTTCCCCATACTTCAATATAGCGGGGATTCATCAGTTCCACGAGGTCGTTTAAAATAATGTTCATGCAGTCCTCATGAAAATCGCCGTGGTTGCGGAAACTGAATAAATAGAGCTTTAACGCTTTGCTTTCAACCATTTTCACATCGGGAATGTAACTAATGTAAATCGTCGCGAAATCAGGCTGCCCTGTCATTGGACAAAGCGATGTAAATTCCGGACAGTTAAACTTCACGAAATAATCACGGTTTTGGTGCTTATTATCAAATGTCTCAAGGACAGATGGGTCATAGTCAAATACATATTTTGTGCCCTGGTTGCCAAGCAGTGTAATGTCTTTCAATTCGTCTTCTCTTCGTCCAGCCATGCCAGAATCCTCCTTCAAAAAAGCCCATTTCTTTTCATTATAGCAGACATCATTTACAATGAGATAAAGGAGCGGCAATAATGTACATGATATCATCATACGCGGAATTTTCAGACGTTCTTTCATCAAACGAAGCGATTTTACTTTATATATCCAGTCCCAGCTGTTCGGTGTGCCATGCCCTTCTGCCTCAAGTTGAATCATTAATAACTGAATTCTCGGCTGTTACAATGATCCGTGCAGATACAGCAGCAACACCTGAGATAGCTGGTCAATTGACGGTTTTCTCCGCACCAGCCATCATCTTCTTTATCCATGGAAAAGAATTGTTCCGTATGGCGCGTTTTGTCCCGATTGAAACGCTAAAAGAAAACATCACAAATGCACTAAAAATGATTTGACAAAAAATTATGAAATGGTTCACAATAATAATAACAGGTCGAAAGGAGAAAGCATTCGTGACATTATTAAAAGACATTTTATCGTTTAACGAAACGTTTGTAGAAAACAAAGAGTTTGAAAAATTTACAACAACGAAATTTCCAAATAAGCGCGTCGTCATTTTAACGTGCATGGATACACGCCTTGTTGAGCTTGTCACAGAAGCGATGAATTTTAAAAACGGTGATGTGAAAATTGTCCGTAACGCCGGGGCCATCGTCAATCATCCATTTGGTTCCATTATGCGCAGCCTGCTCGTTGCTGTCTATCAGCTACAGGCAGATGAAGTGTTAATCATCGGTCACCACGACTGCGGCATGAGCTCTCTTTCAAGCAGTGCGATGTTCGAGGCAATGAGCGCGCGCGGTGTTCAACAGGAAGTAATCGATACGCTTCGTCATGCCGGTATTGATGTCGATCAGTGGCTCGAAGGTTTCAGTAGCGTAGAAGAAAGTGTAACCCATAGCGTAAACATGGTAAAATCTCATCCGCTTATGGTTGCAGACATTCCCGTACACGGCCTTGTCATTGACCCGACTACAGGCAAACTAGACCTCGTTATCGATGGATATGAAAAAGAAGCGGTCCTCTAAAGGCCGCTTCTTTTTCATTACTCTTCCAATTTCACTTTTTTGTTTTTACACTTGTCGATTCCAGTGGCGATGTTCAGCGAGCGCGTTCAAAAATGTATCCGCAAAATCTTTTGACGGACTCGCTTCTGTCATAACACCCGTATCGGCAGGCAAATCTGCAATCAAATCTATTCCATCATGCGAAGCACCGACTGTTTTAAAGTGGCCGAATGCTTCATTAATAAAATAAACAGCCTCTTTCTTCGCTTTCATGTCTGTACTCAAACCACCTGCTGCATACACTGCATCAAATAATACGGAATCCGCCGTCAAGAATGTGTGTGACACTTCCATTTCCGTACCATCATCCCCTTTGACAAAGCCTTGCTTATCGCTGACGATCTCTGGACGCGTACCCGCTTTTTCAAATTCCTTCATGATTTTGCTAACATCTTTTCCATTAAAACCGTTGCCCGCAAGAACGGCAAGCTGCCTGTGGCATTTCATTATGCGGCTCGGGCTTGACCGCGTGAATAAGATCCGGGAACTTAATCTCGTCCTGGATGAAAAAAACGGGCATATTGTTTCCAACTAAGTCATAATTTCCTTCTTCCGTGTAAAATTTCGTCGCGAAACCACGCACATCACGCACCGTTTCAGCAGAACCGCGTGATCCAGCCACTGTCGAAAAACGCACAAAAACGGGTGTTTTGACAGATGGATCCTGTAAGAATCCTGCCTTTGTATATTCTTTCATTGATTCATATAATTCAAAATAACCATGCGCCGCGTATCCGCGTGCATGAACGACACGCTCTGGAATACGCTCGTGGTCGAAATGGGTCATTTTTTCTCTAAAGTGGAAATCCTCCATTAACGTTGGGCCACGGTCACCTGCTTTGGAACCAATTCGACATCATTCTAATTTACATATATGAACCTTAAATTGTGTACGTTCTTTCCTTGAATACATCTCTTTTTTTAGAAATAAACCTCAATTTTCGACTAATTCAGACCATTTGCTCAATTTATTGAATCATTATTTATGCGGATGTATAGAACATTTAATGATGCTAAAATAAAGTTGAATTTATCCTTAGGAGGTGGATTATGGAAAAGAAGAGATTAGTACTTTTTTTTACGGCTTTACTCATTTTTATTTTTTTGGAGGAGAGACATTCTTCTGCAGAATCAGACATTATTCAAATTGGCGTAGACAGTGCAAATGTACGCAGTGAGCCTGCTATGACAGCGAGTGTCATCAGCAGCGCAAAACGAAACGAGCAATTCCAAGTGCTGAAGGAAAAATATGATTGGTATCAAATTCAACTCTCTGATGGGAAAAAAGGGTGGGTAGCAAGTTATATCGTCACAAAAGGTGCCAGCGATTCACCAGCATCCGATAGTCTAGCGTCATCCAGTCAAACTGGCACCATTACAGCGGATCATGTAAATATAAGGGATACCCCTTCCTTATCGGCTTCTATTATCGGAAAAGTAAACAACGGTGATCAAGTTAGTATCACATCCACCACGAATGGATGGGTTCAGATTCTTTATCAAAATGAAACGGCATGGGTAAGCAGCCAATTTGTTCATACACAGTCATCACAAAGTACAGCATCAACAGGTGATTTTGTCGTTATTCTAAATGAAGGTACAAATATTCGGACAAGCCCATCCACGTCTTCATCTGTTATTGCACAAGGATCACCGGGAGAACGTTATCCACTTACAAGACGAGAAGGCGAATGGTACAAAATCAGCTTAGTAAATGGAAACGAGGCGTATGTCGCCAGCTGGATAGTTTCTTCTTCCAATGATACAAATTCAGCAACAAGGGATTCGAACAGTCTAAATGGAAAAGTAATCGTTCTTGACCCTGGACATGGCGGAATAGACGATGGGACAACAGGCGTACAAGGAACAATTGAAAAAAATATAACGTTACAAACAGCTGAACGTTTGGCTAAAAAACTTCAACAAGATGGGGCCACCGTTGTGATGACGAGATCGACCGATACATACGTTCCGCTTCCATCTCGTACAAATCATGCCCATTATCACGATGCTGATGCGTTTATTAGCATTCATTACGACGGGTCTCATGAAAAAAGTGCAGCTGGCTTTACAACGTATTACTACCATCAAAATCAGAAACAGCTCGCAAACAGTATTAATAATGGATTGGCTAACTCCATTTCTTCCAAAAACCGTGGCATGCGGCATGGCGACTATTTCGTTTTACGCGAAAACAATCAGCCAGCTATTTTGCTTGAACTTGGCTATTTAACAAACACATATGAAGAATCATTGATTGTAACGGAATCCTATCAACAACTTGCCGCAAACGGCATTTATAATGGATTACTTTCTTATTTCTCCAGCTAAAAAACAGTTCCGGAAGCATCGCTTTCGGAACTGTTTTAATGGTTAATAAATCAACTTCACCATTTCATCTAGTGTTACCTGACCAAAATAGTGCTTCATTTCAAGCGACTGCAGTGCCTTTTCGATCGCTTCTTTTTCATGTTTAGCCTCTTTAAGTGCTGTTTCAACTTCATGTACATCACCCGCTCCGAAAAAGTCACCGTAAATGTGTACATGCTCAATCAAGCCTTTTTTCACATTTAAACGAACATCAATTAAGCCTATCGGGAAGCGATGTGAACGCTGAATATTAAATACGGGTGATTTTCCATAATTCCAATCCCAGTTTTGATACCGATCTTTTGAAATGGAATGGATCGTCTGCCAGTCATTATCGGTCAATTTGTATTCTTTAATATTTTCTTCTCCTTCAAAAATATTCGTCAGCACAAACTGACGAAATTCCTCAATCGTCATTTTTTTTTATAACAAATCAGATATGTTCGCTACACGACTCCGAATGGATTTAATCCCTTTTGATTCAATTTTGTCTTTGCGTACCTTAGCCAAATTCATATACGGATCTGTAATTCCTTGATTATCAATAAACAACATAATGAATGCCTCCATTTAACCGTTTTATTTACTGTAGCATGTTTAGACTTTTTTATCCGGATCATGGATTAGTGTAAATAAAATTTGCAGGAAATCCTGCAAAAGGATATTCTTACAACGCCACATAGAAGCCGCCGCATCTTAAAGCAATTTTCCCGGCAGACACATTAAATGATTCCCGGGGAAATATGTACCGTATGAAATCAGCCTTTCATCGACAAGCAATGTCTTCCTGCAAGGCCATCAAATTCGAGTTGAAGTGTCTTCGAGCAACTTTCCCCGCTTTGATGTGAACTTGAACACAGGCCGTACGATGATCAACAGCAGCGATACAAAAATAGCGACACAGACGATTTATCACGATAATCAACACCCTTCGTACATTGTGCTGTTCGTGATTCCTTAATATGCAATTTTAAACAACAAACAAAAAATGCCTGACTCTTTGAACACTTGAGTCAGGCATTTTCGTTAAGCAGTTTTAGTAAGTTTATCGTCAACAACGTTCTCCTCCTTCACTTCACAACTGGAGTCTCTTTCCGCTTCCATGTCGCACACATCGTAGTTTCCGATAGAAAATGATCCGCCTTCATCTAACATCCGGGCTTTATCTAGCTTCTCCATAAGCACATCTTCAGGCTTACGACGGACAATGACAGCTTTCACGATAATCCCTCCCTTTACCTTTTCTATACCCTTTTTTCAACTTTGTATTCTTCTTTTCAAAAAAAGCCTGACGTCATTGTCAGGCTCTGTCATTAATTCTTTTTCCATTCTTTCAATTCAAGACGGCGTACTTTATGAGTAACAACGGGGTCATTCTCGGCAAGTGTTTGTGCTTCCTCGTAGGAATCTGCGACATATACTACAAGCCCTCCTGAATTATCACCAAACGGGCCTCGTGCATACACCTTTCCTTCTTCCTCTAGTTTCTCTAAATACTCAATATGAAGCGGACGTACTTCTTTATTTTTCTCCGGGTCTAACATATGTAACAACGCAGCGTAATAAGCCATTTGTTCTCCTCCATGTCATGTCATGTATTCATACACTGTCTATTTTATCAAATATTCTTAAATGTTTCGATTCTCCATTCATTTCCCTGACTTCTTATGATTCAAAACAAGTTGAACATGAACATATAAAATCATTTTTCATCTCAACACATTACTTTCGTTTCAAACAAAAGGACTTCTAGTTGTACTATAATAGACATAAATTACATTTAGCAGGTGTACATACATGGACATTAAGCATTTGCAATATTTTATTGAAGTGACGAACTTTAACAGCTTTTCAAAAGCAGCGGAGCATTTGTTTATTACCCAGCCAACGATCAGCAAAATGATTAAAAATTTAGAGGCGGAACTCGGTGTTGAACTGTTTGACCGATCCCGCAAAAAAATTGTGTTGACCGATGCAGGACGTATTTTGCTCGAGCAGGCTAAACTAGTTGATCAAGCATTTCACAATTTAGAAACAGAGCTGGATAACCTGCTGGAACTGAAAACAGGTCATATTCGGATCGGCCTCCCGCCTGTTTTTGATGCGCATTTTTTCTTAAAAATTATCGGTGCCTTCCATAAAGTTTATCCAGGTATTACATTTCAGCTCTTAGAAGATGGTTCTAAAAAGATTGAAGAGGATGTTGAAAACAATGATCTTGATGTAGGAGTTATCGTGATGCCAACGAAAAATGAAGTGTTCGAACATTTTTCCTTTATGGAAGAAGATTTAATGCTAATCCTTCCTCGTTCTCATCCATTAGCAAACAAAACAGAAATCCATTTGTCTGAACTCGCAGCTGAATCCTTTATTTTATTTAACAAAGATTTCGTTTTAAATGACCGGATTGTTTCTTCCTGCAATCTGGCTGGCTTTCATCCACACGTTATTTCCGAAAGCTCCCAGTGGTCGTTCATTGAAGAAATGGTCGCCTCCGAACTTGGCATTTCTTTATTACCAGAAAGCATTTGCCGTCATCTGCATGATCATGTTCGGGCTGTTAAAGTAGTCAATCCTTCGATTAATTGGAACTTGGCGATTATTTGGCGGAGAAATCAATACCTTTCGTATGCGGCCAAAGAATGGCTCCAATTTACGAAAGCACAATTTTCAAAAACGAATCTAAACAGATAGATTCGTTTTTTCATACTTACTATTCATATTTGGAAGCATTTACATAGAGAAAAGCTATACTGATAATGAAAAAGAACCATTTTACTTCCTTTTAATGTCGAAGTACACTTGTAACAGATTCCACTACAGGAGGAAGCGACACACATGAATGCCACAAAACAGGCTATTAAAACGAGAGAAAGCCGCATTGTACATGCAGACCAAGTATTGTCATGCGATTTAAATAATTATCAAACACTATTTGGCGGCGTCCTCATGAAAAAAATCGACAGTGTCGCGAGCCTATCCGCACGACGCCACGCGCGTGTAAAAGAATGCGTGACTGCATCAACTGATTCCATCGATTTTCTTGATGCGATTCATGAAAGTGATTCACTTTGCCTGGAATCATTCGTCACCTATACAGGCCGCACATCAATGGAGATCTTTTGCAAAGTGATTGCGGAAGACTTCATTACAGGAAACCGGCGCATTGCTGCAACTGCTTTTCTAACGTTTGTCGCACTCGATGAAAATAAGCGCCCTGTTGAAGTGCCTGGCGTCATTCCAGAAACAGAAGAAGAAAAATTCCTATATAATTCGGCAAAAGACCGTGCCGAAATGCGTAAGCTGAGAAGAACGAAGAGTAAAGAACTTGCGGAATATATGACCTTGAAAAAACCGTGGGACCGATAAAAGGAGGTATAGAAAATGATTGCTACTTTATGTAGTCTTGACGAGTTAAGAAAGGCAAAAAAAGCATTGGATCATCTCGAACATACTTACCCGGTCCTTTTTGAAAAAATAGTACATGTGATGAATTTAACGCGTGCTCTTCAAATAAAATATCAGTATATGGGCTGCTTGCTTATGGATCAAGACTCGTCCAACTGCCTGCCTAATCTATCCCAAGGATCTGTCCTTCGTTTATATATAAAAGAAGTGAAAACATTGAAAATGGATGCAGATATATACGTGTTAAAACAACTATTTACAACGTTTAAAGATATAGGCTACGCGAAAATCAGCCTGCTCGCACTCGGTAACACACCTGAATCATTAGTTGGCTCTTCAAGCGTAAAATAAACACGTTGACTAAAAATACACCTTAAAAGCTCTTGCTTTCGAGGTGTATTTTTATTTATCTTCCTAATGGTCGATTAATCCGTTTGATTCGTTTCTACATGCATACATCCATTCATCTTCACTTCAGTTTTATTCTGACACCTAATTGTGTACAATAATAATACATTAGTTTAACGATCTTCTTTTTTCTATAAGTACTTGTTATTAATTTTGAAAGACCTTATTAAAAGACGATTGGGAGAATCTAAATGACAAATATGAATAGACGAATTGAAAAAGATTTTTTAGGAGAAAAAGAAGTACCTGCTGATGCCTACTATGGAATTCAAACATTGCGCGCAGTTGAAAATTTTCCGATTACAGGCTACCGTATCCATGCAGAGTTAATTAAAGCAATGGCAATTGTCAAAAAAGCAGCAGCTATTGCCAACAGAAAGGTTGATCGCCTCCCTCCTCATTTGGAAAAAGCCATCGTTCAAGCGGCTGAAGAAATTATTGATGGTCAGTGGCATGACCAATTCATTGTTGACCCTATACAAGGCGGAGCTGGCACGTCCATTAATATGAATGCAAATGAGGTTATCGCAAATCGCGCCTTGGAAATACTCGGCAGAAAAAAAGGGGACTATGCTTTTTTGAGCCCGAATACACATGTCAACATGGCACAATCAACAAACGATGCTTTTCCAACCGCTATTCATATTGCAACACTTGCTCTTTCAAAAAAATTACTATCAACCATGGAATACATGCATCAAACTTTTAAGGAGAAGGCGAACGAATTTGATCATGTTATCAAAATGGGCCGCACTCACTTACAGGATGCCGTTCCAATCCGGCTCGGACAAGAATTTGAAGCATACTGCCGTGTTATCGAGCGGGATATAAAACGCATTACTCAATCACGGCAGCACTTATATGATGTAAATATGGGCGCAACAGCTGTTGGAACAGGTTTAAATGCGGACCCTCAATACATTTTAGCCGTTGTCAAACAGTTAGAGATGATCAGTGGTTTCCCACTCCTTGCAGCGGAAAATCTAGTGGATGCAACGCAAAACACAGACGTCTACACAGAAGTATCCGCGTCGTTAAAAGTATGCATGATGAATATGTCCAAAATCGCAACCGATCTTAGATTAATGGCCTCTGGTCCACGTGCAGGGTTAAATGAACTTAACTTACCAGCCCGACAACCAGGTTCTTCTATAATGCCAGGAAAAGTGAACCCCGTAATGGCTGAAGTCATTAATCAAATTGCCTTTCAAGTAATCGGGAACGACAACACCATCTGCCTTGCATCAGAAGCCGGTCAGCTTGAATTAAATGTAATGGAACCTGTTCTCGTTTTCAATCTGCTTCAGTCAATTAGTATTATGAACAATGGATTCGACGTTTTTACTAATTACTGCGTTTCGGGTATAAAAGCAAATGAAGAGCAAATGAAACATTATGTAGAAACGAGTGTCGGGACGATTACAGCCATTAACCCACATATCGGCTATGAAACAGCAGCAAAAATTGCCCGTGAAGCTATAATCTCAGGGAAGTCTGTCCGAGAGCTTTGCAAGCAATATAGTATTTTGTCTGAAGAAGATTTAAATCAAATTTTAGATCCTTATGAAATGACCAACCCAGGTATATCTGGAGCATCTTTATTAGATAAGTAAATATATGACTATTCGTTTAGCAGTTAATGACTGGCTTCTCGAATAGTCTTTTTCCTTTTTAATCTCAATGATCCTCATCGTGCAGCTATTCACACACTTCCACCAGGCTTCATGATCTCACATCTCCTACTCCATATTTTTTATATGTTGTGTCGATATAAGTTGATCAACGAGTTTTTCAGCTGTTTTCCGATACATATTGCTCATATGAACGAGCGATAGAATATGCAAAATGTGTTCAAGTTCATTTGTATCCGCTTTAATTTCATTCATGCGGCTCATCGCATCTTCTTTAAAATGAGTGACATTGTTTGCGGCAATATCGAGATAACTTTTGTAAAATGAATCAATATCGATTTCATCAATATTTTCATTTACACCTTCAAGTGTCGTTTTAATATCGCTAATTGATAGTGTGCCTTTCAGCTGGTAGATGAAACTGATTAATAATAAATGCTCTTTAGAATACTTTTTTTGTTTAATCGGGAAAAGCAGCTTTCCTTTCGCATAGTTGTTAATCATCGTTTTCGTTAGCACTTTTTCGTCTTCATTGCGGGTTGATTGATTAAATGTATGTTCAAATAATTGAATGACTTGGTCCATGTATAGATCAATGTTTGGTATATCATCCGGTGTGAGCTGGTTTTCGAGATGCAGTTCATTCAAAATGTCTATTAAATTCCCCATAGTAACACCTTCTTTTTTATCATAATTATATTGTCTTTATTATAGGTGAATATTGATATAGTGTAAAACTTGACTATGTAATGTTACAACTATATTATAATATGTAGTATAAAAAACTATATATCGTTTTGGAGGTATTTTGAATGACTGTTTTTATTCGAGAACCGATTAATGCACTTACCCATTTAGCTGGCGCCATTTTATCAGTCGCAGCACTGATTGCAATGGTTATCAAAGCAGCGTTCACTATTGAATCAGCGGCCGCTATTACAGCTGTTACAATTTTCGGCGTCAGTTTAATTCTTTTATACTCAGCATCCGCTGCCTATCATTCTGTTATTGCAAGAGATACCGTCATTGCCTTTTTCAGACGGCTTGATCATTCCATGATCTTTATTTTAATTGCCGGTTCCTATACACCTTTTTGTTTAATCAGTTTGAATAATACGACCGGATGGACGCTGTTTTGCATCGTTTCAGCCATTGCGGTGTTCGGCGTTATCTTTAAAATGGTCTGGTTTAACTGTCCGAGGTGGTTGTCAACAGCTCTCTACATTGTCATGGGCTGGATGGCGATTTTCATATTCTCTCCGCTCGCATCAAATATGGAATCAGCTGGACTCGTGCTGCTTGTAGTGGGCGGCGTTCTGTACACAATCGGCGGCATCATTTACGGATTAAAACCGAAGTGGCTGCAGTTCAAACAAATGGGCTTTCACGAAATCTTTCACATCTTCATCCTGCTTGGCAGTCTTGCTCACTTTTTAAGTGTTTATGTATACGTGTTATGATAGGGAATTAGTGCAAAAAGATCAGTCTTCTCGTGTTTAAGAAGACTGATCTTTCATTTATATATGACACCTACAAATTATGTTAAGACATAATCAGCTAGTACTCTTTGCACTTCATAAATATTTAAACTTTTATTAAACTGTTTCTTAATCGGTACCGTATCACCTGTAATCCAAATTTGCAGCTCTGCATCCAGATCAAAACTTCCCGCCGTTTCAACACTAAAGCGGGTAATACTTTTATATGGCAAAGACTGAATTTCCACTTTCTTTCCTGTCATCCCCTGCTTATCAACTAAGATCAGCCGTCGGTTCGTGAAAATAAATAGATCTCGAATCAGTTTGTACGATTTTTCTACCTTTTCATTTGTTGCCAGAACCTCTCCGAATTCCTTTTTCATATCTTCATTATCAACTTCTGAAGCATTCCCCATCAATCCATCCAAAAACCCCACTTCATCCACTCCTTCATTATTTTTCTTAATTATATGATGGTTATTCCAATTTTAATATTTATGATTTATTCAAGCGGAAAACCTATTGAAAGATACGCTCAGACGGCAAATAAGCTCACCTCCAAATCGTTGACTTGGAGGTGAGCTTTGCTTATTAATTCGTTTTTTCTTTTGATAAATATTCCTGCTCAAGCTCTGTCACAATCTGATCGATCTGTTGGCCTTGTCCACTTAAGACTGCTGCTAGAAACGATCCTTCCACGAGAGGAACGTCGACGAAGCGAATGGTATGCTTTCCGGTATACAATTCGAGAGCCAATTCCGCATTCATCGTTGCCGATCCGATATCTGTCAAAATCAATGCATCATCGGAAATTTGAGAAAAAGCTTGCTCGATTCGCGAGACTTCTGTCCCGATTTTTCCACCTTCTAATCCGGCCGCGACCAGAATCTCAATAGATGGTACCATCTCAGCCAGCAATTCCTTTAAACCTGTTGCGAGCTTTTCACTATGCGAGACGAGAATCAGATTAATCATGAAGCACCTCCACGATGTTCTTTAAGAGGATCGAACTCGATAAGGCTCCTGGATCTTGAACACCCTTTGTCGCTTCTCCAAAGTAGGAAGCACGCCCTTTTGTTGCCACGAGATCCTTCGTATCCACTAACGCTTGATCAATCACTTCTTCTAAAGTCGAATCAGCTTGAAGGGATGCAGTAAATGGTTCCCAAATATCAACCATCGTTTTCTGACCGGCTTGTGATTTCCCACGACTCTTGATGCCTTCTGTTGCTTCTTTAAAACCAGCAAACAGATCCTCTCCCTCTACCGACTTCATCCCGCTCCATTTTGTCGCGAACTTTACGAATGCTGTTCCATACAAAGGACCCGAAGCACCACCGACCGTCTTAATGAGCGTCATTCCAACTAGTTTTGACAATTCTCCAAGATCTGCAAGAGAATTCTGTACCTCGAGCTCCTTTTTAACACCTTGAAAACCACGAGACATATTAATTCCGTGATCACCGTCTCCAATTTCTCGGTCTAAGTCGGTCAGTTCATCCTTTTGTTGTTCAATTGCGTCCGCTGTCGCAAGCAAGGCTGTGCGTAATGCTTCTACTGTTAATTTCATCTATTCCACCTCACACTAAAAATCCGATTGCCTTTGACGAGGCATCTAAATATTGAAGTAATTCCTCATCAACAGGGAGTAACGTGATGGAGAATCCATGCATTTCAAGTGCCGTCATGTAATTTCCTACATAAGGACGGACAATTTCATATCCTTTTTGCTCGAGTAGTTCACTTACATATTTATAAGTCAGATACAGCTCAGAGACCGGCGTCCCACCCATACCGTTTACCATGACAGCAACGCGCTTATCCGTCACCTCAGCTGTCAAATGCTCAACTAGCTGAGCTGCGATGTCTTTGACAGGAGCAACCGCTTTTCGTTCAACGCCTTTCTCCCCGTGGATCCCAATCCCGATCCACATCTCATCGTCAGACAGTTCAAAACCCGGCTTTCCACTTTCCGGCATATAACAAGGAGAAAGCGCCATTCCCATTGAACGGACCCGGCTGATGACTTTATCCGCTACTTGCTTCACCTCATCCAGTGATTTTCCAGAAGCAGCTGCTGCTCCAGCAATCTTATGGACGAAAACCGTGCCAGCGACACCTCGACGATCTTCTTCGTTCTTAATCGAGATATCGTCATTCACCACCACTGTATCGACCTGAATTCCTTCTAATTCGGCCAAATCTTTCGCCATGTCGAAATTCATGACGTCGCCCGAGTAATTCTTAACGACTAGGAGTACACCTGCACCTCCATCTGCTGCTTTGATTCCTTCGAGCACCATGTCCGGTGTTGGTGAGGTGAATACTTCCCCGCAGACAGCCGCATCAAGCATTCCGTCTCCAATATAGCCAGCGTGTGCAGGTTCATGCCCGCTACCTCCACCTGAAACGAGGCCTACCTTACCGGCGATGGCTCCACCTTTTCGTTTAACGACGTTTAATCCTTCTACCTTTTCGTACTGATTTGGGTGAGCTAGTACGAGTCCTTCTACTATATCCGACACAAATCGATTCGCATCTTGCATTAGCTTATCCATCTCTATCTCCTCTTCCTCTTAATATTATAATAATTCGACAAAACCAGCATGAAGTCCTGCGCTATTTATTTAAGAATGAACTGGCTTTTTTATTGTCCGAGCTGCTCAATATTCATTCGGAGGTCTTGAAGTTCTTGAATCGTTTGTAGTAATTCCGTATTTTTAAATATAGCGGCCGGATCAACAACTCCATTTTCAAGTTTGACTAGTGCATCACTTATGCCCGTTTCAAGCTGGACACTGTAATCAAGCACTTTGCCATGAATACCTTCTGCGACAGCAGGCACTTCTATTTCCTGTATAAAATCGATATCCTGCTGCATGCTTTCAAACTGTGTCTGCACGTCTCCGACAATGTTCGGGTTAGATGCAGCACTTTCTAGCAGCGCCGGCACATCGGTTGCGAATTGCTGTGTTTCATTTAAAAAGTCGGTCATATCGGTTGCGTATGTCAATGTATTGTTTGCTTCGTCAAGTAGACTGCATCCACTAAGAAGAATAATAACAGCAGATAGTCCGATTGCTGCGGTCCATTTCATCATCATTGGTTTCCCCCATTCAGTTTTATACCTGATATACGTCCAAATGAATTAAATGGATTCATTTTTATTTTTTGTTCCTCTATTTCACACAAAAAAACCTGCGTAATTGGCAGGTTTCAATAAAGGGAAATCACACCATTTTGTTCCAATTGAGCATTCACATGATACGCCGCAACAGCAAATGTATGTACGCGGCTGCCAATCTGAATGGTCGTGTCTTCAAACACCGTATTCATTTTAATAATACCGTTTTCCGGCACATGAATACGCGTTTTTGATCCTGCTTCCGAGCCTACTTCATCAATCGTTACGTTATGTCCCGCGACAATTTCACCCCCTCTGCACACGCCGCGAATAAACACATCATTACCTGTGCGGACACGGCAATGGTAAATTCCCTGTCCGCTTACGACTAAATCGCCGCTTGAATATAGAGAACTATTAATGGCATAAGGAACGGTCAACTGACAGCTAGGTTCAACAGGAATGCTATACAGTTCATACAACTGGCGCAGCTCGTCTGTTAACTCTTTAATCGCCGCTACTTTATTGATCTGCTCTTTTGAAAGCGCGATAAACATGCTGTGCAGCCGCGCTGAACTTGTCATCCATTCTTTTTCAAGAATCGGCTGATGTTCATTAACATTCTTCACAAACCGGAGCAAAATCCCACGAAAATCTGTATATTTACGTTCAAGCAATAACCGGATCACATAATGAAGCTCTCCCACTTGAAGCGCATTTTCCTTTTCACGACGTACCATTATGAGCTGTTTAATCGCCAGCATCATATGATCCAAATAGTACAAAATTTCTTTCGCCTGCGCGACGAGTTCATCGATGACGATATTTGATTTACCCGCGCTGATCGTTGAAGAAAACACATTGCTTTTAACTGTCACAGAATGTCCCGATTCAAGATGTGCTTTCGATACCGTTCCTTTTACAAATATGTTTCCGCCTGATTCAACCGTCATTGATTCCTGCACATTTCCTAGCACGCGCACATCTCCTTGAAAATGAATGTTACCCGAATCGAGGTCTACATCTTTCGAATGAACAAGTTCTTCCATAACATCTGCCTTAAACAGCATCCCGCGCCACTCCAATTTCGGTCTCCCGTCTTTTAGAGCAATGATCTTCTTATCTGTCACAATCACATTTTTACCGAGGCGGACCGTCACATCTTTCACCGCTTTCGGTAAAATTGGTTTCCCGAGCAAATCGGTTCCCGCCATCCCTGGCACCGATGAAATGACTTCTGCGATCATTTCGCCTTCTTCCACATTGACAAATATATTTTTCTCACGGTAATCAACCTTTTCTACTTCATTCCATGACATCTCATCCGGCTCACGGACGAGCACGTGAACATCCCCATTTAACCCTTCTGTCGGATATGTTCCTTTTGCAATAATGTAATCCTTTGAGCTCGGGTTTCGACACGCATCGATAATCGTATGCCGTAATATGCCATGCGTTACATTCAACTCCTGCAGTCGCTTCATCACTTTCTTCACTTCTATATCATTTGACTCCAGCACTTCCTCTTCCGCTTCAATCCGGAGCGTCAACGCCGGCTGCATATCATTCAAATACCGATTAATCCGCTTGCCGGGCTCGTATGAAAGAACCGCCAGCATATCCTGTTCAATAAGCTGGATGTCCATCTTTGACGCAGACACTTCATCGGTTACATGCACTAAAATATTATCAAGCGGCGTCACAGTTGTCCGCTCTTCAATTTGCCGCCCATTGACAATCACCCGCACGTTATCTGCTGGCTCAATAAACGGATAACGATCCCCCTCCGAATGCACGAGGACACGCCCATTTTGTACATACACACAAGGCCCTTCCTTTTTCAAAAGGACCTGTTCATCTGTATTAGACTGATCCCGCTTCAAATGCTGTTCATCTTCTCGATCATCGAGAGGCAAATCAATCGATTCATCTATATTAAACGGTTTCTTCTGTTCCATTTCTATTAAAGGGACAGCCTTTTTGATTACAAGCACTTCTGCGGGACGTTTTCTTAACCCGAACAAACTTTTAGCAGGGCTTGACAGCACAGTTACATTGACCTCATTGATCGTAGCGCCGAGAAGTGCCAATGCCTTATTCACCGCGGCCTCAATTGTTTCTCCTTTAGTTTGAATGGATGGTTCCACCTCATTCACTCCTTTTGCAAAGACTTCCCATTCTTCATTAACAGCTACAATGATCCCTTCTTTATTTACGATCACAACATGATCACGAAATGAATTTAATACGGACTGAACATCAAAACCCCCTCTCTCCACACTATCCGACAATATACTACATTAACCAACAATAGTACCATTACTATATTACTATTATATATCAAAAAGGGGAACACTGTTTTGATTACTCATCTTCCTTCTTATCCTTTTTATCGGACAATAAAAAGCCTCCGACAGTATTCTGTCGAAGACTCCATTTTATATCGTACACCAGTAAACGACTCCCGCTGCCTGTTCCACTGCTTTCATCGCCACTTCCTTTACGGCAATGATAAAACACGTCGCCGGGCCGGATGATTTTTCTAAATCCAATTCGCATGTAAGAGGTCTCTCCGCTAATTGTTCCAATTCATAGCGAATTCCTTTTGATCCAACTGGTACAACCGATTCAACACCTGACATAGAATTGATTTTTTTAAAAACAGCTAGAGAAGCAACATCATCTGGATTTTCCAACACTTCTGAACCGACGAGCGGTTTACCGATAACACCGTACCGAACCGCATTCCGGTCAAATTGATCGATATTCCGTACATGCCTGCCTATGATGACGACACCTGTTGCGGATTGATTCATGACAAAATTTGACTCGGTACTGCCAGTCAATTCAAGCGTATAGCCAATTTCTACTGCCGCCTGTTTAATACCGTCGCATAATAACGGCCACGCATCGTCCCCAGAAAAATTATGAATGATCGCCGCAAACGGTTCGCCGCCGGCTGCGACGCACTCCATTAGTGCAACACGCGCAGAAAAATAACCAACGGTCTCATATGGAACACGAACGAGATCATTCCGCTTACCACCGATAGCCCCGCTATTGTCCGCGGCGATGATCAGCCCATTCGTTTGAATGACATCACGCATTCAGACGGCCAAACCGCTTTTCAAATGCCAGCACAATGCGGGGAATTAATATCGCTGCGATCATCGTATTAAAAATCGCCGCCATCGTAATGCCCGGCACTGCTCCAATATAGAACGGCATCCCCATAAGCAAAATAAACGGAGCCGGTAAAACAAATCCATTCAAAAGGATGAATGTCACAATCGCCGCCCATTTTCGAACGGCCACATACAATTGACCGAACAGCCACACAATCGCCGCCATTTCAATGGCAATAAGCAAATGAAGCGGCCCCATTGGAAGGCCGCCGATTAACGCCGAGACGAGATGACCAAATGCACCGACTAAAGCTCCGGCGACAGGGCCAAGTAAAACCGCCGCGACTAATGCGGGAAACGAATCAAGCGCCACGCTCGAAATCGGTGCTGGCACTTTGATCATCCCACCAACAACTGATAAGGCAACAAACAGAGCGAGCCAGCTTATTTTTTTCGCATTCATTCTTTTTCTTCCTTCCTCTTGCCTCCGCGGAACACTTTCGCACTGCGCACATATTCCACATCTTTCACGCCTTCTCGGAAATTAATGACGCGGGCAATCGCAAAGAAATAATCAGACAGCCGGTTCAAATACTTAAGCGTCACCGGATGAATATCGTCTTCCTGACGCATTAAGCCCACTACAAGCCGCTCTGCCCGTCGCGTAACCGTACGTGCCAAATGAGTCACCGCTGATCCTTTTGAACCGCCCGGTAAAATAAACCGCTCTAATTCCGGCGCCTCCGTGATATACACATCGATTTTCTTTTCCATCTCATCAATCGATTCTTGCTGCAACTTAAATCCACGCTTTCCGTTTACTGTCGCAAGGTCGCCGCCGCAGTCAAACAGCTCATGCTGAATCGTTTCCAGATCTGCTAAAATGTCTTTAAATTTTGCCGGATCAAGCTCCGTTATGGCCATACCCACAACTGAATTCAGTTCATCAACTGTCCCGTATGCTTCCACGCGCAAATTATCTTTTCCGACGCGCCCACCAATAATACTCGTTTCGCCTTTATCACCTGTTCTTGTATACAATCTCATCTTTTTTCCCCCTTTATCATTTCGGCAATGCCGTACCAAACCGTGTCTACCCGGCTTGACGCCGCTGCTGCATCCTGAAAACACCATCCTGTTGCATCACGCCAGTGTCGATCAAAAGCATTCATCGGCACAATACCTTTCATCATATCCGTCCCAATTAACACAACATCTCGTTTTTCTTTTTTCCAATGATCAAGATCCTTTTTAAACATTGCGCGCGCTTCAAACGCAGTCTCCGCTTTTTCAAGAAGCATTCTGACATATCGTTCGATGCCTTCTAATACAACGATATCTTCTGTAAAATCAGGCACTTGCTTTTCTTCATAAAACGAATGCCATTGATGATCTACTTTATCTAACCTATAATACTCTTTTACCCATTGTTTTTTTCCATTGAAGGCACCGCCTGTAACGAGATGCATCGCTCACCCCTCCTCATCGCGGAAAGAGAACCGGATAATTCATATCCTTGTCCGTTATCCGACGTCCAGTCCGAAAATGACTTTTCTTCCGGCGCAAACACCGAAAGTAAATGACGAATGACACCACCATGCGTCACGATCGCCGTCCGATGAATATTCTGCTCCGCCATTTCCGTAAGAACCTGCTGAAATTCCTCTTCAACCCGCTCCGCAAATGCAACATATGAATCTCCACCTGGCACTTGAATCGTATAATCGTTGAGCCAGTCTCGATAAACCGGAATATGTTTCAGCTCCGCGTGCGTCTTGTTCTCCCATTCTCCGAAATGGAATTCTCTGAACCCCTTTTTTTGATTCGGAGTCTGACTCCAAAAAGCACTAGCTGTCTGCACACATCTCGTCAAATCACTGGATACGATCCAGTCATAGTCAGGTACTTGCATTCCACGTAATGCCATTAATCCTTCCTCTGTCACACTCACATCGGTCCATCCGCAAAATTGTTTATTTACATTTGCGTATGTCACACCGTGGCGAAACAGACCGATAACCACACGATCATCCATAACAAGAGTTCCGCTCCTTCCTGTGCGGCACCGAGCAAATCACCCGTCACACCACCAAATTCTTTTTGCATGCCTCTCTTAATCAAGACGAAATACAATCCCGAACAGCCAAGCATTATCCAGAATAACGGAGACATACTATAAATGCTTCCTGCGGCTATTATAAAAGCCGCATATATATATGGAAGCGACTTCGAATGACCTTTTCGGAAAAAATATGCAAGTCCTTCTTCTTTTGCAGGTGGCACGTATTGTAAAAACAAACCTGTCAATAGCTGTGCCAAAAATGGAATGAGCAGTACGAACATCGCATTGCCACTCCCTGCTGCAACCGTTTCATAAATGAATAAAAACTTTGCCGATAATAGCAGAACAAGCGCGAGAACACCGAATGCACCAGCGCGTGGATCGTTTAAAATGGTCAGTCGACGATCTTTGTCGCGAAACGAAAAATGCGCATCTGCCCAGTCCATCCAGCCGTCAAGATGAAGGCCTCCTGTAAATGCGATCGGCAAAAGCCAGACGATAAATGCCACAGCCAGTGCTGAAAACGGGAGGTTCCATTCAAGAATCACCCAGAATGCGCCGGCATAAAGAATGCCTTTCGCAAGACCAAGCACCGGAAACAAGTGAAGTACTGCCCGCAGTTCCGCTTTCTCCATCGGCAGCGTTTTATGAAGAGGCAGTACCGAAAAAAATTGAATAATAATGCCAGCTGCATATAAATAGGCTTTCATAAGGGGAGGCCATCCAAAATGGCTTCAAACATTGGCCAGTCAAGATGACGATCAAGATGTTCAGCAATCACATCATACGTTTGATCTCTATTCATATCCAGCGGCGCGCGTTCTGTCAATCCTTTTGCTCGGCGGATCTGATTTAGCCAGTCTGCCCGAAATAGATCATTATAAAATAAATGGTGCAAATACGTGCCGCTCACTTTCCCGTCCGTTGATCTATAGCCTTCTTCATAATCTGTGCACACCATAAACGGTTCGCCGCATACCTTCGTTTCACCAAAATGAATTTCATAGCCGGATAGCGGGATGCCGCGTGCTATTCCTTCTGTTCGAACGACTGTTTTTTCACTTTTAAAAATCGTATGAGCCGGAATGATCCCCATGCCATATGCTACCGAACCCGTTTCACCTGTATCAGTGCCGTCCGGATCAGAAAGTGTTTGGCCCATCAATTGAAATCCGCCGCACAGTCCGATAACAACACCACCCCCCTTTGCAAAAGAAACAATTCTCTCATCAAGACCCGTTTCTTTTAGAAAGGCAAGATCAGCGAATGCACTTTTCGTCCCCGGAATAATAACAGCATCCGGCGATCCGAACGAATGAGCTGACTGTACCCAGCGTACATTCACATCGTCTTCAAATGCAAACGGTTCAATATCGCTTCCATTTGAAATGTACGGCAGACGGATGACAGCGATATCAATTGCTGCGCTATTCCGTCTTATATCCCGGATCGACAATGAATCTTCGCCATCAAGCGTATGCCCCGGCAAAAACGGCAGCACCGCCAGCACTGGAATGCCGGTGTACTTTTCAAGCCACGTTTTCCCGTCTTCAAAGAAGCGTGCATCGCCGTGAAACCGGTTAACGATAATCCCTTTTACACGTGCACGTTCATGTTCTTCTAACAACGTAAGTGTGCCAACGATTGATGCAAACAGTCCGCCACGGTCAATATCGGCGGTCAGTATTACCGGGACATCAGCCAGTTCCGCCATTTTCATATTAACGACTTCCCGTTTTTTCAAATTCATCTCAACCGGGCTTCCGGCACCTTCAATGACGACTATATCGCCGAGTTCACTTACTTCCTGCAGCCCCTGCTTGATCGCCGCAATCGCCCGGTCGTAATAATCCGTCCGGTACGCCATCCCCGACATGACTTCGAGCCTTTCACCGAACAAGACAATTTCAGATGCTCCATTTCCCGACGGCTTTAACAAGAGTGGATTCATGCACGGCTTCGCTTCCAAGCCTGCTGCTTCTGCCTGAAGTCCTTGTGCCCGGCCAATTTCCTTTCCGTCCGCCGTTACATATGAATTGTTTGATACATTTTGTGGTTTAAACGGCACCGGCCTGTAACCTTTTTGGATAAGAAGACGACAAAGCGCTGTCGCAATAAAACTTTTCCCTGCATCCGACGACGTTCCTTGAATCATGACACCGCGCACGTCACCACCCCTTTCTTCACAACAGGAATGCCATGTTCGACAAGCACTGCCAGATCACTTTCTTTCACAATCTTCTGGTGAATCATCCCAAGCATTTTCATATAATCAGCCGTTAAATCGGTCGCCGGCGTTTCATACGACAGCTCATTCGAAACGACTACGACCGTTTTGGCTCTTTTATGAATGTTAAGAATGCCATCCGTAATCCTGACGCCCGCTTCAAACGCTGCTTTATCTTCCCGAAAATATTCACCGGCAAGAAGCGTCGTTACGCAGTCAATGAGCACCGTATCTTTCGGTTCAATAGGAATGTCCCCAATATCAACAGACTGTTCAATCGTTGACCACGTGTAACCGGAATTTGCCCGACGCTCGCGGTGATGAAAAATGCGTTCATCCATTTCTGCATCCGTCCTAGACCCACAAGCAACGTACAATAGACGCCCTTCTGGATGAATGTGACGAATCGCAATCTGTTCGGAAATGCCGCTTTTTCCGCTCCGGACACCGCCAGAAATAAAGATTAACATTTGTTCCTCCATTCTATGAGCGCATCGATCAGCCGGTTATTATCCTGCTCTTTTTTCACGGCGGCTCTAAGCCACTTTCCGTTTAATCCGTAGAAGTTTTCTGTATGCCGAAGAACGATACCGTGTTCCATTAAAAAGTGAAGAAGCGGTTTTTGATCATCCAGCTCTGGATCTTTTAACAAATAAAAGTTAACGGAAGAGGGCAAGACGAGATAACCGATCCTTTCGAGCTGTTCTTTCATTCTATTTCGTTCACCGTCAATCATTGTCCTTGTTTTAGAAGCATGGTGATGATCACGGGCAATGGATTCCGCTACCTGCAGAGCGATCGCATTGACATTCCAATGCGGACGATAGTTTTTCAACTGACGGATAATCGTTTCAGAAGCAATGACATAGCCTATACGTAGACCCGCGATCGCATACATTTTTGTTAATGAGTGCATAACAGCAAGATGCGAGAATTCATTCACGTATTTCGCAAGCGAATCGTCGCTTGCAAAATCGTAAAATGCTTCATCTATAACGATCATAGCATTTGACTGTCTCGTTTTTTCAAGTAGCGAGAGAATGTCCTTCTCATGAAAAGACTGGCCTGTCGGGTTGTTCGGTGTACATAAAAATAATACAGCGGCATCAACTGCTTTTTCGATGAGTTCATTGACTGGCAACTGCCAATTGTCAATAGATATGGGGACGAATTCAATCGGACATTTGTAAGCCTCACACGCGTCTTCATATTCAGAGAAAGCCGGTGTACAGATGACCGCTTTTTGGCCGGCTGCGTGCCGAGCAATGAAATGAATAATTTCTGCTGCACCATTTCCGAGTAAAATCTGGTCATGTGAGACGGTGAATTGTTCTGCGATGGCCGCGACAGCTTTTTGTCCTGTCGGGTCTGGGTAGTCTTCGATTGTATGTAAAAGAGCTGGCCATTTTTCTTTTAGCCAGCTCGGCGGACCGAACGGATTTGTATTCACACTAAAGTCAAGAACATTCCCCGGTTCAGCAACGCCTGATGCTTTATATAAATGGGACGGATTCGCTCCGTGCGATGGCAAATTCATAAATAAACACTCCTGCTAGAAACATAGCCACGAATAAGTATGTGGCCCGTTCCATTAATGTAGCGGCTTCCAAAATGTGTTCAGCACGGCGCTCATGGATTGCTTCTCCCATTCGGGCGCGATCTGAGACGATGCCTTTGTACGTATTTAAGCCGCCTAGTTCAATTTGTAAAAGGCCGGCCACCGCGGCTTCACACCAGCCGCTGTTTGGCGACGGATGTTTTTTCGCATCGCGCACGACTATATGCCAGGCGCAGCGGCGAATGTCTGCCCGTTTGTCTGCTGCGACAACGAGCAAAAAAGCCGTCAGCCGGGCGGGAATATAGTTAACGATATCATCAAAACGTGCCGCCGCTTTACCGAATTGTTCATATGTATCATTCCGGTAGCCGACCATTGAGTCACACGTGTTGACTGCTCTATATAAAAGCGCCGCCGGTCCACCACCGATCATCGCCCAAAATAATGGGGCGATGACACCATCTGACGTATTTTCGGCAATCGTTTCAACTGCACCGCGTGTGATTTCACCTTCATCGAGGGTATCCGTATCACGCCCGACAATCCACGACAGTTTACGGCGTGCTTCGTTCATATCTCCATCCATAAGTGGCCTATAAACGTCCATACCTGCTTCTTTTAAACTGCGCGGGGCAATCGAGGCCCAGATCATGATAGCTTCGATCATGATCTGGGCGCCTGGATGTACCCGTGATGCGACATATAAGAGAGCCATCGAAGCGCTTGCCGTGACGACAAGAACGACGATGAGCATCGCGATTCCTTTTTCAAAGCGGTATGCGCCTTTGTTCCATTTTATATCTAGCAGCGTAATTAAATGCCCGAACCATTTAACCGGATGGGGGGCATTTTTTGGATCACCGATCAGACGATCAAGAATAAGTGCAGCAATGATGGCCAGAGCATGGATTATCATAGCATTGCCTTTCTGCGGCTGCTTTTTTCCAGTGCTTCTGTTACGCTTTTATACACTGCACAGCCGATCGCAATGCCAAGCGGTGTGATCGATCCAGCAAATTGCTGGTACGCGCCTCGCTGTGTAGCAGCAATCAGCATACTGTCGGTTGATGTACCGGTTGCGATTGTGCCAGTTTCGGGATCACGAACGCCCGCATCGGCAAGTGCTTTCGCCTTCGCTTCGGTCGCGGTCATGAGCCCTTGCACAAAAGCTTCTTCAGATAGCTTACCGTTCGCAAATACCCAAATATTGATTGTGCCAGGTTTGTTCTTTTCTTTCCAGCTTGCACGCGGCCTCGTAACATCTACGGCATTGCCGACACCTGCTGTAGCGACGACGAATACGGATACGTCATCCCGAACTTCGCGTCGATACGCCGCATCATCCATTTTCACCGCTGTCATCATGCCGACCGTTTCATTTAAGTCAAAACCGCGTTCATGAAAATAATTCGCTGCTTCTTCTTCAAAGTTATCCATATTGTAGTTTTTATCGACGTGCCGATTTACAAACGCACTGCGCCATCCCCAACCAGCTCCAATGACGCCGGATGATAATGTTTTTAATGGCACGGGCGGATGGATCGAAATGTAGTCACTGTGCCACTCCAATAATTCTTCTCCAATTTCAACCGGTTGCACGTTCGACGGCGCAGGCAGCAAACTCATTTGCGGCTTTGGCACTTCCGGATGCGGCTGTTTTTGCACATCCGTATTGTACACGTCATGAATGTGCTGTTCTTTCATAATGTCAGCTGCTGTACCTATTGTATGCACCGCACCGTTTTTCATCAGTAAAAGCCTATCACAGTAAAGCGACGCAAGGTTTAAATCATGAAAAATCGAAATGACAGTGAGTCCATTCGATGTCATTTGTTTTAATAAATCAAGCAAGTCTTTTTGAAACGATAAATCGAGATGATTGGTTGGTTCATCAAGCAGTAATATTTCCGGTTCCTGTGCCAGCGCCTGCGCAAGAAAGACGCGCTGCCTTTCGCCGCCGGACAATGCAGAAAGCTGTTTGTCTGCAAATAAAGACGTTCCCGTTTGATTCATCGCTTCCTGCACAGCCGTTTCATCTTCATCGGTCCACGATTTAAAAAATCCGGTTTGATGCGCATATCGGCCGAGCGATACCGTTTCTTTCACTGTATAGGCATACTGGCTCGACGTGATTTGCGGAAGCACCGCAACGACGCGCGCCAATTCTTTCGGTGCATAAGTTGAAAGCGGCTTTTCTTTCACAACAATCGTGCCGGATGCCGTTTTTATTAACCCACTGATCATATTCAGCAAGGTTGTTTTCCCGCTCCCGTTCGGCCCAAGAATGCCGAACAGTTCTCCCTGTTTAACAGAAAAGGATACGCCGCGGACAATAAGCCCGCTTCCGTATCCTCCTGAAAGCTCGTTCACTTGCAACATCACGCGACGCCTCCTTTTCGTTTTTTGTTTAGTAAAATAAGTGCAAATACCGGTGCCCCGATCAGTGACGTAATGACGCCAATCGGAAGCTCAGTCGGTGAAATAATCGTACGAGCGGTTAAATCAGCCATGATTAAAAATCCTGCACCGGTAATCATTGAAAGTGGCAGCAGGTGCCGGTGATCAGGCCCGATAAGAATACGGACAAAATGTGGAACGACAAGACCGACAAAACCGATCGTGCCAGACACTGCAACTGCCGCACCTGTTAAGACGGAACCCGCAATAAGAACCATCATTTTTTTTCGCTGAACATTCACACCGAGATATTTCGCTTTTTCTTCGCCAAATGACATCGCATTTAATTCTGGTGCCATATACATGAGAAGCAGCGCGCCGCCGATAAAAAATGGTGTCATAAGCTGCACATACGGCCACCCGCGCATTGAAACACTGCCAAGTAGCCAGTTGATAATCTGCCGCAGCTCTTCGCCAGTGAGCGCAATCATCAATGAAATAAACGAACCAAAAAACGAGCTGAAAATAATGCCTGTTAAAATAATCGTTTCAAGCTTCATTGACCGCTCAATCGTCTGCGCAAACAAAAGCACACAAAAGATCGTTAAAATAGCTGCTGCCACACTGACAACCGGCAGCGTAAATCCGCCGAGAAATGGAATCGAGACATGAAAAAACAGCACAAGCACCGCACCAACTGATGCCCCAGAAGAAACACCAAGTGTATACGGATCAGCCAGCGGATTACGGAGCAATCCTTGAAAAGCGGCTCCCGCAATCGCCAGTGAAGCCCCAATTAAACCAGCAAGCACCACACGAGGGAACCGGATTTTCCAGACGATATTGTCAATGGATGCGTCCATTGACAGCCCCGTTCCGAATAAATGATGCGCTAAAATCGCAGCAATGTGTCGAAACGGGACATGTATCGTTCCAACTGCCGTTCCTATAAAGATGGCTCCAATGAGAAACAACAATGCAAAAGCGTACGCCGTTTTTTTATTGGGCAAAAACGTCCGGGTAGACCGCTTCCGCAATAGATTCAGCTCCTTCTGCAAGACGAGGGCCTGTCCGGCTCGTAATATCCGCATTCACTTCAATGACTTCTTTATTTTTCACTGCATTCACGTTATCCCAGCCTTCGCGCGTCAACACGCCATCAACCGCGTTTTCCACATAAGAGCCGTAATTCAGTAAAATAACATCTGGATTTTTTTCAATTACCGCTTCTTCCGTTACTTGCGGCCATCCTTCTTGATCTGCCATTGTGTTTTCAACGTTGATCAGCTCAAAAATTTCATTTAGATATGTGCCTTTTCCCGCTGTATAAAGTGTTGGATCAACTTCAAAAAAGACACTTTTCACGTCTTCTTCTTTAATAGAAGCGGCTTTTTCTTCAAGCGCCGCAAAATCCGCTTTTAATTCTTTTACTTCCGTTTCAGCTTCTGCTGCTGTCCCGGTTGCTTCTCCAATTAATTCAAACGAATTGTACATTTCAGCGATGCTATCCGCGTTATTAATGACAAGGACATCGATGCCTGCCTCGCGAAGCTGCTGAACACCTGTTTCAGAAGCGGCACCGGCAGAATCATGCGCCAAAACAAGATCCGGCTCAAGGCTAATAATTTTTTCGACGTTAAACTCCATGCCGCCGACTTTTTCTTTCGTTTGTACATCTTCCGGATATGTATCATTATCCGATACACCAACGATTTCTTCACCAAGACCTAATTCGTACACGATCTCCGTATTGCTTGGTGCTAATGTGACAATGCGTTTTGGTGCCGCTTCAATTTCGACTTCATTACCGTCCGCCCCTGTTACTATAACAGGAAATCCAGCTGTTTCTTCTGTCTTTGTTTCCGTATTTTCTTTAGTAGGTGCCTCTTCTTCCGCACCGCAGCCTGCAAGCAATGCCGCTGATATTCCTAATGCCAGCCATGATTTTTTCATCAATAATTCCCCCTTTTTTCGGAAAATAAAAAACACCTCTACGTGATAGAGGTGTATGAAAGACAGTCAGACCCGTCCGTCACACCACCTATCCGCGCAGGTTGTCGGTGCATCGTTCCAAGGCAGGTCTCCTGGCTCATAGTCATCGTAAAAAACGTCTTCCCGTGTGTTTACACAGTGACATCGTGTCTTTTACTCCCATTTACAGTGGCGGGGACCGCGCTGGAATTTCACCAGCTTCCCTTTTAAGAAACCGCTATTCGCAGCTTCACCCAGATACGTTCATATGTATGTTTTCCGTCATGTTTCATTATACATGAAAAAAGAGAAAGGTTATTTTTTCAGAAAATTCAGCTTTATATAAAAATTATATGTTTATTATCTATGAAAAAGTGGAACATGTTTAGTAACGATAAAGAATGGAGGCGTTTATAGTGGGTCCCTTAACAGTAATTATTCTTTTTCTGATTATTATGGTCGTTGGATTCTTTTTCGTTTATTTTCTCCGTGACTCATTTGATTTCAGTGACTCGAACCGGATTGATAAATTTCCGGACAATAATGACAGCTATTTCAACCAAGATTCATCATATGAACAAAAATTGTAATGTGACCGCCTGTCTATTATGGACAGGTTTTTTTATTTGAAAGGAACAGAACATACTCTTAAAATTATTTTCCTATCCTGTTTCTACATCCAATATTATGGGAAAAGAAAAGAAAACAAATTTTTTGCAGGGGGAAACAGGATGAAACAAGTCATTGGGTTATTTGACAGTGAAATTGACGTCATTCGTAAAATAGAAGATTTGAAAGTGGAAGGTTTCGATCCGGCGCAAATGACAGTTCTTACGAAAGATGCGGATATTTATTTGACGATTCAAAACCGGACAAAAGCAAGCGTCGAAACAGCCGGTCCATCGATGAAAGAGAAAATAAAATCGATGTTTTTACGGGAAAAACCGGTGAAAGATTCATTAATTAAATTTGGGTTATCTGAAGAAGACGCAGAGAACTATCACAGGGAGTTCGCAAAAGAAAAAGTGCTGCTCGTCATAGACGAACAGCCTCCCGGTACCGTATAAATAATGCTTTTACGGCCGCCCCTTCTGCACCTGGAAATGTTGTATTTCCGAGTGCAGACAACGGCACAATTTCTTGAATAGAATTCGTGACAAATGCTTCATCAGCTGCATAAACATCTTCCGGATGGTACAATCCTTCTTCTACATTCATACCGGCTTCCCGCGCTATTTTCATGACAAATCGCCGTGTCACACCGGCCAGGATACCAGTCTCACGCGCTGGTGTATATAGCGTGTTTTGTTGCGTCCAAAAAATATTCGACACAACCCCTTCTGCTATATAACCGTTTTCCGTCAAAAATATCCCTTCAACTTTAGGATCATTTCCAACCTCACGCTTACCAAACATATTATTTAAATAATGATGCGACTTCAGACGATAACGGCCTTCTGGACTGTTCCGGCGCAGTGTTAACCATTCACCTTTTTTTTCAGCAAGAGATTCTGTCCCAGTAAGTGGTTTTTGAAAGACGATCATATTCGGATTTCGATAGGGCGTTGTCTGTAACCCAACTTCACCGTCACCCGCTGAAACGTTCAATCGAATATAAGCATTTTCCCATCCATTGGCGTCAAAAAGCATCGATAATATTTTTTCAACATTGCTTCGATTCAATTGCAGATCAATATTTAATTCCGTCAAGCTTTCATTCAGCCGGATAAGATGTTCATCCAATAAAAACGGTCTGCCATTATATGTACGGAACGTTTCAAAAACACCGATTCCGTATAAAAAGCCGTGATCATACGGAGAAATACGGACATCTTCGTTTTTAATGATTTCCCCATTTACGTACGTGTACATAACGCGCCTCCATATGTGGATATGAAATTTTGCAGCATCTCTTTCCCGCATTCGGTCATGATTGATTCGGGGTGAAACTGAACGGCTTCAACGGCAAATTCTTTATGACGGATCGCCATAATTTCACCTTCTTCCGTCCATGCAGATACGTCGAAGCAATCCGGTAACGTTTCTTTTTTGACTATGAGCGAATGATAGCGCGTCGCCCGAAATGGGTTTGGTAAATTTTTAAATACTGTTTGGCCGTCATGAAAAACGGGAGACGTTTTCCCGTGCATAAGCCGTTCCGCGCGAATGACATCACCGCCGAACGCCTGCGCAATCGACTGCTGACCAAGACAAACGCCAAACAACGGAATCTTGCCGGCGAATTTCTCAACCGCTTCCATGCTGATGCCCGCCTCGTCTGGCGTGCATGGTCCAGGAGATATCATAACAAAATCCGGATTCATGCCGGCAATTTGATCGGTTGTCACTTCATCATTGCGACGCACGACGAGTTCATGGCCAAGTTCACCGAGATATTGTACAAGATTGTATGTAAATGAATCGTAATTATCGATCATGAAAATCATTGTGCATCCTCCGCTAGTTCCATCGCTTTTAACATTGCCGCTGCTTTTTTAAGCGACTCTTTATACTCGTATTCCGGTTTAGAATCAATGACAATGCCGGCTCCTGCCTGCACATAGCCATATCCGTTTGCCGCAAGCATCGTCCGGATGACAATATTCAGCTCCATATCGCCGTTATAGCCAATCCAGCCGATCGATCCTGTGTAAATACCCCGTTGCACTGGTTCAAGCTCTTCAATAATTTCCATCGTCCTCACTTTAGGTGCACCGGTAATCGTGCCACCAGGGAAGACTGCGTCGATGACATCCGCATTCGTTTTACCTTCAGCGAGTTCGCCGCGCACGTTTGAGACGATGTGCATCACATGTGAGTATTTTTCAATGACCATAAATTCATTTACTTCAACCGTGCCATACCGGGACACACGGCCGAGATCATTTCGCTCTAAATCGACAAGCATCACATGTTCCGCCCGCTCTTTTTCATTGTTGATCAGTTCTGCTGCAAGCTGCTCATCTTCCATATCATCTTTTCCGCGAGAGCGTGTTCCAGCAATTGGGCGTGTCGAGAGCTTAGTACCATTTTTTTTCACGAGCAATTCCGGCGATCCTGACACAATTTGAAAATCAGGTGTTTGAATGTACGCCATATACGGCGATGGATTCAATTCACGCAGCTTTGCATAAACGGCAAGCGGCGGCACATCGAGTGCTTTCGACCGGCGCACTGATAAATTGACTTGGAATACATCTCCTGCCGCAATGTATTCACGCACTTGCTCAACAGCATGTTTAAACAGCTCTTCTGGAAACGATACGTCCGTACTGCCTTTCGATTTAGCTTGCGACCAATTATTGGTTGGTTCAGCCAAATCAAGCCAACTAGCGAATAATTCATCCAGTCCCTCATCCGTTTCACCCATTTTCATGACAAATAATTCGTTCGTTTCATGATCGAATGCCGCCCATTCATCAAACAGCAAAAACTGTACATCGGGAAGGTCAATGTCTTGCTTCGCTACCCTAGGGAGCACTTCAATGAACCGGACATAATCGTAACTGATCCAGCCCACCGCACCGCCTTGAAAGTCTGGGAGATCATCCCGTTTCGATATGTTTCGCTCGTTTAAAAGCTGGATCAACATATGAAGCGGGTTCCCTTTAAACAGCTTCTCTTGCCCTTTTTCTTGCAAAAGAAGTCCTTCAGTTGTAGACGTCGCAATAGCCGATGGCTTCATTCCTGCAAAGCTATAGCGTCCTCCGCGTCCGCTTTCAAGCAAGGCATGATGCGGTTCATTTTTCGTCAGTACTGTATATTGAGTGAAAAATTGATCTTTATTGTAGGTTGTTTTACGGTAAAAAATGTTCACGTGGTGCCACCTTTCACAATGTTCTACATTCATCATAATACGGGCGGCACTTGTTTGGGAATGGTTATTTTACAGCAATGAAGCGGTTAACAATAACAGGAAATTCAGCTATCATGAGTTCCGTCCAACCATTTAAAACAGCTTCACGCGCGTTCTGAGCCGTCAGCTGCTGAAATAAAATCGTCGTAAAGCCGACCGCTTTCAAACGCTCCCAGTAGCCTGGGAGTGTTTCCGCGTATGGAAAGTCGGAAGCGGGTGGAAGTGAGCTTGCTTCGGCGAAATCGACGACGAAACGGCCGCCTACCTTGAGCACATCGTATGCCTGTGCCGTCCACTGTGCTCCTTCTGCATATCCGTGAATCGACAGCGGAGCCGCGACTGTATCAAATTCATTTTGCTTTATTTGTGAAAAGATAGCTACGGGCAGGACAATCGCACCGGCATCTGAACATCGCGCCGTTAATGTTTCTGAGCCGCCGATAACCATGATTCGCTCTCCTTGTTGCGGTTGAATAGTATTGTATAAATTGCCTAATGTGATTTTCAACTCTTTTTCCTGTTTTATTTTTTCTGCGACTGCTATGGCAAGCCCTCCCTTTTAAAATATAAAAATCCCTCTTCCTGAGAATATGGAAGAGGGATTCGTCTATGTATTCCTCTTATCTCTCAGCCGTAACTGCAAGATTTAGCACCGTGCCTAAAAATAGGTCGGTTGCCGGGTGTCATCGGGCTTGTCCCTCCACCTGCTCTTGATAAGATGTATTAAATTGTCCGTTTATTATGTAAGATGGATTATGGCACGTTTCATTTTCTCTGTCAACCATGATACAATTTTCAAAAAGAAGCGGAGGCTAGGGAAATGAAAATAGCTTGTTTACAGATAGACATCGCCTTTGGTAATCCAGATTTGAATTATAAACGCGCGGCAGACTATTTGAAAAAAGCACATGAAGCAGGGTGTGAACTCGCGGTCTTGCCCGAGTTATGGACGACTGGTTACGACTTAACGCGGCTTGATGAGATCGCTGATACCGGTGCTTCGCGGACAAAAGCATTTTTGTCTGATGCAGCGAAAAAATATAGAATGCATATCGTTGGCGGTTCGATTGCAAATGACACGGATGACGGCGTGAAAAACACGATGATCATTGTGAATCATCACGGTGAGGTCGTAAAAGAGTATAGCAAATTGCATTTGTTCCGTTTGATGAACGAAGAAAAGTATTTGGCTGCGGGTGATACGGACGGACTGTTTGAATTGGACGGCGAAAAAATGGCCGGATTTATTTGCTATGACATTCGGTTCCCAGAGTGGTTCCGAAAGCACGTCTTAAATGGCGCACGTGTGTTGTTTGTACCGGCAGAGTGGCCCCTCGCTCGTGTCGATCATTGGCGCACATTGTTAATTGCCCGAGCAATTGAAAACCAGGCGTATGTCGTTGCGTGCAACCGTGTAGGCTCTGATCCAGATAATCAATTCGCCGGACATTCGATCATTGTTGGGCCGTGGGGCGAAGTGATTGCAGAAGCAGGTAAAGAGGAAGAAATGCTGATTGGTGAAATTGACTTTGATGCGATTGACGAAATTCGGAGCCGCATTCCGGTATTCGAAGACAGACTCGAGTCATTTTATTAATTGTTGAGCGCCCCGATCAGTGTCGGTGGCGCTTTTCTTATTGAATGATGATCACCCATACCGATTTCTGACCATTCATCTCATTTCATGACCACCCATATCGATAGATCAAAGGCTATAAACGCGACGTCTGTCGCAACACCTTTGTTAGTACATCCTGTACGTCAAAAAACCTATCCATCAGCTATGGACAGGTTTTCGGGTCTTACCCTTTCATTTCCACTCGTACGGCGTCTCCTGATAGACATAGTAGTTAAGCCAGTTGTAGTAGAGCAAATGCGCGTGCGAGCGCCATTTGTTTAGTGGGCGTTTTGATGCGTCGTTATCTGGAAAGTAGTTTTCTGGCATCGCGATATCGATACCTTTGGCACAGTCTCTCTCATATTCTTCTGCGAGCGTAGTCGCGTCATACTCCAAATGGCCAGTGATCATAATGTTTCGTGCGTCTTTTGACATCATGAGAAGCGGTCCGGCTTCCGGTGACGATGCGAGCAAAACCAAGTCTTCATTTGCTTCGATCGCTTCCTGACTCACATCTGTATAACGCGATACCGGCGAATAAAACTCGTCGTCAAAACCGCGTAACAATTTAATAGTCGGGTCAGTAATCGTATGTTTATATATACCAGAACATTTACCCGGTAGTTCATATTTATCAATGCCGTAATGATGATACAACGCTGCCTGGGCACCCCAGCAAATATGCAATGTCGATGTGACATTTGTTTTTGCCCAATTCATAATATCCTGTAATTCCGGCCAATAGTTAACCTTTTCAAAATCCATCAGCTCAACCGGTGCGCCTGTAATAATCAGTCCATCGTAGCGGCGGCTTTTCACTTCTTCTAGTGTCGTATAAAATTGCTCAAGATGTGATTTGCTTACGTTTTTTGACTCATATGTCGCTGTATATAAAAACGAAACATTTACTTGCAGCGGTGTATTGCCGAGCAATCGCAGCAAATGAGCTTCCGTTTTTTCTTTTTCCGGCATTAAGTTCAAAATAAGGATATTGAGCGGGCGGATATCCTGCATCCGAGCACGATCCGCGTCCATAATGAAAATATTCTCTTTTTCAAGAACCTCACGTGCCGGTAGCTGATATGGTATGTTAATTGGCATTTAGTTTCCCCCCTGGTTTACATTTTCATTAAATATAAGCGAAGACACCTGTTCATTGGAAATACACATTTGGATAACACGAAGACTAAAAGTACGACGTTAATCGTACTGCCTTCATAACTCACATCGCGAGGTCCTCGAACCAAGAGCGTCCTTAGCTAGACATTATAATAATTATAGGCACCTTTCCCGAAAAAAAACAACCGTTCCTAATTATTATTTTTTGATAATAATTAGGAACGGTTTTTGCTCATTATAATTTTAAATTTTTCAAAGCATCGGCAAGTGCTGTGTTAATCGGTTCATCCTTTTGCTGCTTTTTCAAGTATTGATTCACATCACGTTTGTTTGCTGCATTTCCGCTTTTTTGCTTACCCTTTTCAAACGCCTACAGTTTTTCTCGATAGCCGCGCTTACAGAAGAATAGCTTTCCTTCCCCTTCGCCGCGCATTTCCATCTTTTTATGACAATTCGGGCAGCGAGCATTCGTCAAACGGGCCAATTGCTTCCGATAACCGCATTCGCGATCCTAGCGTACAAGCCGTTTGCCGACAACCTCACAAACATCTCCTTTGCATAGTCTGACAATTCATCATCAAATACATTTCTTCTGTCTTTCACGACTAATACAAGGTGAAAATAAAATAAGAATACTGAGTGATTATTACTATCTAATTTCATTGATAAAACAACCTTTACTTATTATAAGACTGCTTATATCAAAACAAAAAATAAAAGACAAATATGTCTGCTAAATAGCAAGCATCTTCACATTTACCAACTTAAAACTATGGTATATTAGACGGTACATAGTCAGTAAAGGAGTTCGAAGAAATGGCAAAAAGTGTAGTAATCGCCGAGAAACCCTCAGTTGCACGCGATATTGCAAATGTATTGAAGTGTACGAAAAAAGGAAATGGATTTTTAGAGGGTGATAAATACATCGTTACGTGGGCATTAGGACATTTAGTTACGCTGGCAGATCCAGAGGCTTACGATAATAAATACAAAACATGGAATTTAGAAGATCTTCCAATGCTTCCAGAACGCATGAAATTAGTTGTAATGAAGCAAACTGGAAAACAATTTAATTCCGTTAAAAGTCAGCTCGTTCGAAGTGATGTTAACGAAATAATTGTGGCTACTGATGCAGGGAGAGAGGGAGAATTAGTCGCACGCTGGATTATTGAAAAAGCAAAAATAAATAAACCGATTAAGCGTTTATGGATTTCATCTGTAACTGATAAAGCAATAAAAGACGGCTTCGCAAACCTGAAACCTGGAAAAGCCTACGACAATTTATATTCATCGGCCGTGGCACGATCTGAAGCAGACTGGTATATCGGATTAAATGCAACACGTGCTCTAACAACACGTTTTAACGCGCAGTTAAACTGTGGACGTGTGCAGACACCAACAGTTGCGATTATTGCCCAACGTGAAGAAGAAATTAAGCATTTCAAAGCACAGACTTATTATGGCATTGAAGCACAGACATCAGAGAATTTAAAGCTGACATGGCAAGACGCAAAAGGCAATAGCCGTAGTTTCGAAAAAGAAAAAATCGATACCATTGTAAAAAAGCTTGGAAATCTTGATGCAGTAGTTACAGAAATTGATAAAAAGAAGAAAAAATCATTTGCACCTAGCCTTTATGATTTAACAGAGCTACAACGTGATGCGAATAAGATTTTTGGCTACTCAGCAAAAGAAACGTTAAATATTATGCAAAAACTGTATGAGCAGCACAAAGTATTAACATACCCTCGCACAGATTCACGCTATATCTCTTCAGACATCGTAGGAACGCTTTCAGAGCGTCTTAAAGCTTGCGGAGCTGGAGAATATCGTTCTTTGACTAACAAGATCTTAAGCAAGCCTATAAAAGCTTCTAAATCATTTGTCGATGACAGTAAAGTGTCAGATCACCACGCTATTATCCCAACAGAAGATTATGTGAATTTTTCAGCTTTTACAGATAAAGAGCGAAAAATTTATGACTTAGTAGTTAAACGGTTTTTAGCTGTGTTACTCCCAGCGTTTGAATATGAACAATTAACACTTCGTGCGAAAATCGGTAATGAGAACTTTGTTGCTAGAGGGAAAACCATTTTATCGAATGGTTGGAAAGAAGCATACGAAAATCGATTTGAGGATGACGACACAGAAAATGACTTGAAAGAACAAATTTTACCTAGCATCGAACAAGGCGATAAATTAGATGTAAAATTAATTATGCAAACCTCAGGTCAAACAAAGCCTCCTGCACGCTTTAATGAGGCGACATTACTTTCGGCAATGGAAAACCCTACAAAGTACATGGACACACAGAACAAACAGCTTGCAGCAACGTTAAAATCAACCGGTGGATTGGGTACTGTGGCAACGCGTGCTGACATTATTGAAAAGTTATTCAACTCGTTCTTAATTGAAAAACGTGGTAAAGATATTCATATTACGTCAAAAGGGCGTCAGCTACTTGATCTAGTTCCAGAAGAATTAAAATCCCCTATGTTAACAGCTGAATGGGAGCAAAAGCTTGAAGCTATTGCAAATGGAAAACTGAAAAAAGAAGTATTTATTTCCGAAATGAAAAATTATACAAAAAAAATCGTTGCTGACATTAAAGCGAGTGATAAGAAATACAAACATGACAATATTTCAACGAAATCTTGTCCGGACTGTGGAAAACCAATGCTTGAAGTAAACGGAAAAAAAGGCAAAATGCTTGTATGCCAAGATCGTGAATGTGGTCACCGCAAAAATGTCGCACGCATCACAAACGCTCGCTGCCCTCAATGCAAAAAGAAAATGGAACTTCGCGGTGAAGGTGCAGGTCAAATTTTCGCATGTAAATGTGGATATCGCGAGAAATTATCTGCCTTTGAAGCAAGACGTAAGAAAGAATCTGGCGGAAAAGTGGATAAACGTTCTGTGCAGAAATATTTAAAACAACAAGAGAAACAAGAAGAGCCTTTAAACAATGCACTAGCAGAAGCATTAAAAGGATTGAAATTTGATTAATTAAAATTAACCCCTTCGAATTAATAACATTCAAGGGGTTAATTGCTTTTAGTTATTAGTGGCAGCTAGCGCCTTTGATTGCTGCTGGACGTGGAAGATCCAACGCTGGATTTCCATCATAGAAACCATGCGGTTTCAACATGAATCCGATATAATGAGTTGGCATTACTGGCCAGTCTTCAGGACGTACAATATGATGAACGGCCATATTATACCAAACAACAATATCTTCATTTTCAATATTGCGGTTCTCTTTTACCCAATGATTTAGCGTATTTTCGCCTTTACCTTGGTTCGGGTATTTCCCAGAAGCATACATTTGATTACGATCAAATTTTGTAACGTGTAAATGTTTTTTAATAAATCCTGCACGTTTCACGATACTTGATTCATCATGTAAGAAAATTCTTGCATTTTCACCAGGTACAAGTTCAAAACCTACTGGCTCACCTACAAAGTTTTTCTTGTTAGGGTTAATGATCTTCCATGCTCTTGCTGTTTCTTGATTCATGTTACGTTGCGCTTCTAGTTCCGTTTGGAATGTTGTTACTTCCGGATAGAAAGCATTTAATTGTTTATTAGTTGCAAAATCAGGTTTTGATGCTACCGTGTTCAATTCTTGAACAGAGTTCTGTTGTCCGTCGATATTTACATCAATACGGTAGTTAAAGATATGTTGGTGGATTGGTGCGCCAATTTGTGGTGCAACCAATGATCCGTACTTCGGATTTTGGCCTTCTTCAAGCACACTAACATTCAAGATACCTGTTAATTTTGCTTCATGTTCAATTTTACCATCTGTATAGAAGTACCAGAAGAATCCGTAGTCATAGTTCGCTACTGTCGTGAAGAATGAAATTACTAAACGACGTGAACGGCGTACTTCTACATCATCTGTTCTCCAATCCGTATGTTTCCATGCAATTCCGTAATCTTCTTCATGAAGACAAATCGCATTTTTAATTCTATGAATATCACCATTACCTGTTGCCATAACGGCATCGAAGTAGTCGATATGACCGACACAGTCACAACCGCGCTCCAATGAGTTAGCTAATTGGCCGATTCCGTATTCACCAGCATCAAACGCACATTGCCAGTCATGAGCCGGATCTGTATCTCCGTAAGGAACAACCATTTCAGATAAAGCCGCACGGTATAGGATTGGGCGTTTTACCCCTTTATCATGATAATCTACTGTGTTAAGAACAAGACCTTCGCGTGCTGTGTAACCAATTCGAATATCCCATTTTTGCCATTTAATGTTATGTCCATTAATTTCATAGCTTGGGCCTTCTGGTTGTGTGATTTCTAACGGTTTTAAATCTGTCCGTACTTGGATATCTTTAGATTGCTCTGGTTTATATGGTGCAGCTGTTGGCGCAATCGGTCTTACTCCGTAGTCCTCAATGCGTACAATTTTCATTGTGCTTAAATCGACAACAGGCAGTAGACCTGAAAGTGGATATGCATACGCATTATCGCCTTCAAATTTTCTAACGAAGCATAGTGCCTTTGCAAGACGTTTTCCTTCATCTTCTTCAATACCGAAGTAACCAACAGACCAAGGATCGACCATAACTAGGCTTGGATCTGTAATGCCACGTTTTGCAAGCGCTTTATGGAAGTCAGGATGGTTTTTCACTGTTTCTTCAAGTTCAGAATACTCTTCAAAAAGGAATGAAGGTTGAACGCCTGGGATATGTGTCCATGAAACAACTTTTTCATTAGTAAGAGAGATAACAACTTCATACGTTTGGCTATCTGACGTATCTAAAACGATCATGAAAGCTTCACGTACAATATGGTCTCCTTCTTTGTAATTTAACACAACTGATTTTTCAGGCTCATACAAACCAACTTGCTCAAAACGAGCTGCATCCGTTAGTCCTTTTTCTTTTCTTGCAATTGCAACTGCTTTCGTAATTTCATCTGCTGTAAGCGGCTCTAATGGATGACCCACTTGCTTCAATGTTTCTTGAGTGCTCATGTAATATCCTCCCTTTTACTATAATTATAAAAAACGGCACAATGCTGAATTTTCAAATGACTTTAAGGTTCAATTCATTGGCACTACAACAGTTTAAACAACCCTGAAAAATTTATACAAAAAAAAAGCCGAGAAAAGTCCATGGCTTTTGCTATTTTCTAACCTAGCCATTCTTTCCAAAATCAAGTGAAGTTCATCCATCAACTATTTGGATTTGCTGCTTAAGACCAGATTCTACTAAGAAACTTTTCGCCTTTTTATATTTCTCCAATTATTTGTACTAGAACCTTAAATAGTATCACAGCTCCAATTAGCCAAATAAGAACATAAAAAGCATCATCAAAGACAATTCTATCTATTTTTATTTATGTACAATAAAAAAACTAGAGATATTATTGTTAAATCAAGGACAGAAAGGTTTTTAGGATTTAAGAGCACTAATTTTCATCGAGATAAGTCGCAGTCTGTTACGATGACGATCGTGCTCACGTCTTTTCTTGTCAACTGTGCTTTCACTGCATGGAATTGCTTGCTCGTCTGACGGATCACGACCGTTTTTAATTGGGATGGCATAAGCGGGAAGTAGCGATATTCTACGTTTTATACTGATCTCCGTAGCCGTCCGGATCCGCGTGCTTCACAAGATGCCCAAGTGCCCACGTAACAATATATTGATTTCCTTCTAAAAACCCCATTCCCTTTTTTGCTGCATCCGAGGACTCGGGCAATGTCGCGGGCAACAGATGGCTTTTCTGCCAGTATAACTGTTTTACTCATTCGAACAATCCTTTCTGCTTGCTGCTTTCGTTTATTATACGATACGTCACTTTGTTATCCTGAAATAACATCACGAAAAAGGACAAGTGTTATAACATAGATTAAAACGGGAAGTGAAGTACAAAGAAAAGGATTTATTGAGATTATTTGTAGTATGATTTACACAACAGGAACGGGGGGTTTCTTATGATTGCACAAAAGCGGGGGGATATTCCGTATTTACTCGGTCTTATTTTTTTCATTACAGCTATCGTTTATTTTTTCGCATCGAACTGGCCAGAATTTGACCGTCCGATGAAAATTGGCTTAAGTCTTGCTGTATTGCTGTTTTGTGCCGGTGCAGCACTCGTTTACAGACGAAGCAAAACATTTCCTTACCTTGGCAACTGGTGGTTGTTTTTATCAGTCATTGCGTTTGCTGTGGCCGTCGCGCTCGTCGGACAAATGTACAATTCACATGCAGATTCGTATGTACTTTTCATCGTTACACTCATACCGACCATCATTTTAGCGTTGCTTACACGCTATCGTCCGCTTTACTGGCTGTCTTTCTTATTATTTGAATTGACACTATGGATGAAATTGTACCCAACCGGAACGTTTGTGACGTATACAACAGGCGAGCAGCTCCTTTTGTATAGCGGATTGATCGCTCTGCATATTGGAATTTATTTTTTCTGGTTGAAAATGCACGAACAAAAGTTGTCTTTTTTATCACTCATTGTGTCGCAATACTGTGCACTTTATTTACTCATTCCACATTCCATTTATGACTTATTTACAGATGATGTGGAATACACCTTTATATTTATGCTGCTTCACGTACTATACATTGCGTTTATCATTTTTTTCTGGAAATCCTTTATGAAAGTACGTAAGCATCACCCGTTTGAACTTGCGGTCCATCTGTTATTTTTCGGCCTCTATGTCGTGTGGAACGTCTTTTATATATGGTTCAGCATTATGGGAGAATACATTTTTTACGCAGGGCTCCCAATGTTATTTATCCTGTTCGCCTTCAGCATTTTCGTTTTAAGAAAACTAAAAACATCTTCTGAAACGAGCGACCGGAAATGGAGTCGCTATACCATATCGCTATTAACCGGCGTTCTCGCATTTATTGGGACAATTATTGCTGTTTCGTCACTTAGTTCCTTTATTGCACTCATCTTTGGTTTCAGTGGAGACATGTCAAACAGCTTTCTCTTTCTTTCTGTTCTTTGTATCGGTTCAGGGCTTGCCGTTCGAAAAGATTCTTGGCTTGTTGTTCGGATGACATTGCAAATTACTGGACTTGTCTTCGCTTTCTTGTTTGTTAGATTTACATCGGGGACAACGTGGCCGGCATTTTTAATCGTAGTACCGTTTATCGTATTAACAATTCTTTTATTTAAGAAAAAAGAAGCCATTTTGTACTATCTCGCCGCTAACAGTGCCCTTTTATACGGGATATTCCAGTTGCTTATGGTAAATGGAGTAGACTTTTCAGTAAGCACGTGGGTTTTATTCGCCGCTGGTGTTTTGAATGCCTGTTTGTTTTTTATCTTAAAAGAGCAGCCGGTCGGACTTGCCGCTTTCTGGCTATCGATCACATTTATGCTTTACTCTTTAACAGAAGAAGGCTGGGACTCATTATTGCTTCATCTCGTCTTTCTGGCGTATATTTGCTGGCATTTATTCCGTCCAATTCTTGAAACGAGATTTTACCGGTGGGCAGCCTGGGCGGCATTTATCGGTTTCATCATCTGGAAATATTACGAATACGCATGGCTTCTTCTCCACAAATCACTTACATTCTTTCTTATTAGCGTAATCTTTTTTGCCATCTGGTATGTGTGGGGACGAAAGCATACCGTAGCTGTTGAAGTGCAGAAATGGAGTATCGGCGCATTTGTGGCTGTTATCGCTATTCAATCTGGTTTCTTATTATTCACTGCTTGGCAAAAAGAGCAGCTCCTTCAAAATGGGGAAATAGTCGCACTTGAACTTGCACCGATTGATCCACGTTCGATGCTTCAGGGAGATTATGTACAATTGAACTATGAAATCCAGACAAACTATCGTGAACATTACTATGAGGATACGTCTACTCTCCCAGATGGAAAAGTAAATGTTTTGCTGGAGAAATCAGCCGAAACGATTGATTATAACGGTAAAATCATTCCCGTCTATACAGCATCGAGCTTTGCACATGCCGGAACAGGAGAGGGATTGAAGATGAAAGGAAAAGCCCGTGCTGGAACGTTGACACTCGGTATTGAGCATTTCTTTATCCCCGAAAACTCGGGTGCCGAATGGGAAGAAAAAACACATGCGATTGTCCGTGTTGCTGAAAATGGCGATGCGATTTTAGAAACGTTAGAATAATGGCTTTATACTCTTTTAAAAGTAAACAATGCACTCTCTCGAAAACCGTTGATTAAATATTCTAAAGTGCTCACAGATGATGGTTACGTCTGTGGGCTTTTTTCATTGTCAAAATTTTCACATATCCTGTATCTTTCTTCCCTGTTTTTATGGTATAACTGTAAAATGATAACGTTTTCAACAAGGAGGATTCACATGAGAAAAACAGTCACATGGCAGCTTGGAACAATTATTATTGGCATTATTATTACGATGCTTCTTATTACATCTGTCGCTACATATAAAACGGCATACGATAAGTTATATGAAGCAGCAGGTATTGAAGCGTATGGATGTGCCAATATTACAACCGGTTTAATCGCACCGGAAGACATAGAATCCATTTTATCTGGTGATCGAAAAGCGATGAATAAGGTCGGCTTACAGCTAAATTGGACGACAGAACATAAATCCATATTCGAGACACAATATATTGTCGATTTTGATGGAAAACTGCTAGCACTCGATGATCATTTACGTAAAAAAGGCTTCGAACCGGGCGATTCTTTTTATATTGATCAGGAAGCGATCGATATGTTAGTTGAAATGGGCCACCCGACATACTCAGAAATTTACGAATATGATGGCATGGATCGCTTATCCGGCTATGCTCCGATCTATTTGAATAATGAAATTGTCGCGGTCAGCGTCATTGATTTTGATGCTTCGATTGTAGCCGATCGGACATGGGGTGTAGTGAAAGATGGTATTTTAATCAGTTTAATTCCGATGATTTTGGCGTCCATTGTGACGATTATACTTATCCGTCGCAAAACAAAGCCGATTTCAGCGCTCATTACACAGGCAAAAGAAATTGCAGATGGCAATTTGTCAGTTGAAAACACACATAATAAAAGCAACGATGAAATTGGCGATCTTGCCCGCACATTAAACTTAATGGCCGCTAATTTGAAACATATGATTGGTACGCTGAAAACAACATCCGATCAATTAACACGCAACTCATTTGAAACAGCCGAATCTTTGAATGAAATGAAAGTATCTGTTCAGCAAGTATCTTCTAACATGGGTGAAGTCGCATCCTCTATTTCGGACGGCACGATGAACGCTGAACAATCTACCTATATTTTAGATGAGCTTGCAAGCTTAATTCAAACCGCGAAACAAAAAGCAGATACGAGTGTTGATAACTCGAAAAAGACGATAGCGACTGCAGAAGAAGGCCGCAGCCGTGTGGATGACATTAGCCGTGATATGAACAAAATTAGAACGTCTTCCATCGAAACCGGACAGACCATTCAACAATTGAACGAATCTACTGCGAAAATTAATCGTATCGCTGGCACAATTGCTGGTATTGCCGGACAAACAAATTTGCTTGCGCTGAACGCCTCTATCGAAGCGGCCCGCGCTGGTGATCATGGAAAAGGATTTGCCGTTGTCGCAGAAGAAGTACGCAAGCTTGCGGAACAATCGAACGAAGAAGTATTACAAGTTGAAAAATTAGTCAAAGATATTACGGGCAACATTCAGCACGTCGTCGTGTCTATGAACGAAAGCACTAACCTCGTTGAAGAAGGTAACAAAACGGTTCAATTTACATCTCAGTCGCTTACAGATATTCTGACAGCCGTCTCAAACACAGCTGAAGAAATTAGCGAAGTGTCCACTTTGACCAATGAAGAAGCAGCCAAATCGGACCGCATCGTTGAATTGATTACACACCTAGCCGAATCGATTCGTGAAATTGAAGTAACGACTGTTAATGTATCAGCTGCTGCCCAACAAACCTCTTCAGCTATTGAAGAAGTCGCCGATCGCTCGACCGAAATGAGTAAAGTGGCTCGGGAACTGAATGAGATTGTCGGACAATTTAACGTTTAATACCGCTTTATGGCGGTTTCTCATATTTAATTATTAGCATTATCCACATATAGGAACGCTATGTTGCCGTCCTAATAAAAAAGAGCCACGAAACATCGCGGCTCTTTTTCGTTTATTCATTTACCAGTTGTTCTTCCGGTTTTGCTTTCACTTTTTTCGCTTCAATAGCATGAATGTGGTGGCCGTCGGCGTCGCGGATAATAAATTCATATCCGTCCTGCTCAATCGAATCACCGAGCTTCACATCAATGTTTTCTGTGAGCGCCCAGCCGCCTAACGTATCGACTTCTTCATCCGACAAATGAGTACCAAGCAAGTCATTTACTTCTGAAATTAATACACGTGCATTCAGGAGATAATGTTTTTCTCCCAGTTTTTGTATTTCTGGCTTTTCATCCGCATCAAATTCATCGCGAATTTCACCCACAATTTCTTCTAAAATATCTTCAACGGTTACAAGTCCTGACGTACCGCCATATTCATCCATTAAAACTGCCATATGAATGCGCTCTTTTTGCATTTTTAACAGCAAATCATGAATCGGAATCGTTTCAATCACACGAATGACCGGCTTTACAAACTCTTCAAGCGGCCGACTCCGATCGCTGTCACGGTTTAAATAATATGATAGTAGTTCTTTCATGTTGACCATACCGAGAATGTTATCTTTATCACCATCATCGACTGGATAACGCGTATATTTTTCAATCTGAATGATCGATGTAATTTCATCCCATGTTAAATCTTTTGACAATGTGATCATATCCGTACGTGGTACCATAATTTCTTTAGCCACACGCTCGTCAAATTCAAAAATACGATCGACATATTTATATTCAGACTGATTAATTTCACCACTTTTAAAACTTTCCGACAAAATGATGCGCAGCTCTTCTTCAGAGTGTGCCATTTCGTGTTCAGACGCCTGTTTCAAGCCAAAAAGACCGACTAAGCCACGAGCTGAACCGTTCAACAATTTAATGACTGGGTACATGATTTTATCAAAAACAATGATGATCGGCGAGAATGTTAATGTGACCCATTCCGCTTTTTGAATCGCGACTGTTTTCGGTGCCAGTTCCCCGACAACAACGTGTAAAAACGTCACAAGGGAAAAGGCGATAAAAAATGATAAAACACTTGAAACAGATGATGCGAGTTCAAACCGTTCAAACACCGGATGCAAAATTTTCTCGATGGTCGGTTCCCCGAGCCACCCGAGTCCGAGTGCTGTAATCGTGATACCAAGCTGACAGGCGGACAAGTATTCATCTAGGTTTGATGTTACTTTTTGTGCTGCAATTGCCCGCTTGTTCCCTTCTTCAACGAGCTGATTAATACGCGACGGACGCACGCGGATGATGGCAAATTCCGTTGCAACGAAAAAGCCGGTCAGCACGATGAGCAGGGCAAATAACAATATATTGACTAATATCAAAATGTGGAAAAAACAGACAAGCTGTTTTTTCCCCTCACCTCCCGGGGTAAAAAATAACTTGTATTTCTATACCCGTATTTTTATTTATCATAACAAACTCTTGACATCTTTTTAAAGTGATTCATCTTCTTTCTTAATAATATGCATTCCATCAAGTGCATTCGCATAATGAACAGCGTGTTTCAGTGTTGCAAAACACTTTAAATCTTTTAAATAAATGCCTTTTGACGCCATTTCCATACCGAGTTCCGGAGAAATACCTGCAACCATCGGTACCGCACCGATTAATTGGATGGATTGCGTCAATTTTTCAAGTGTACTTAGAATAAGGGAGTCCATCGCATTAATACCCGTGACATCTAAAATAAGCATTTTTGCTTTATGATCCACAATAGCTTGCAATACTTTTTCAATTAAGTCATCGGACCGTTCTTGATCAAACCGGCCCATAATCGGTGTAACGAGAATACCGTCCAGAACGGGAATAACAGGTGAAGACAATTCACGAATCATCGTTTTCAGTTCTATCGTCCGATTTTCCACCATCGCTTCCAGCTGCACAATCGTCTGCTGCTCCTGCGACTGAATGTACTCACGAATGTTTTCATTCGGTGTCACTGGAGACGGGAACAGTTCGATTTCTTTATACGAACCGGCTTCAGATATAGTATAATCGGTAATTTTATACCACATTGTCTCTCCAAACAGCCCCGTAAAGATACCCGCCCAATGACCACCGATAAAGGTGCCAGGCTCTTGCTTTCCCTGTGCTTGAACGACTTTACTTTCCCAATCATTACGAATGGATAGTGTAGCACGCCGTTCTTCTAAACAGAGGCTTTTGTACTCCATTGCTCCCCAACCCGTAGCGGTGTAAACATTAGGCAACGATTCAAGCACTTCTCGCATACTCTTACCGTCCTTTGCATAGAAGCTGCTCATAATTTTCCCTGACCGGTAACCTGCTGTCTCAAGTACTACCCGGACAGATTCGACACCTGTCACTTCTTCAATCGTGTCGATGAACGTTTTTAGTTCTGACTTTGTCCAAAATAAAACAACGTCCTCATCATCAAATTGAAATAGACCCTCGTCTAAATTCCAATGGAAATTGGTGTTCTCTATTTTCTTGTTATATGCCCGTTCTTTCAAAAGAATCCCTCCTGATTTTCCTTATAAAACCTATTTTACATTGACTACTCGCCGTTCACCAGTTTTCCTCCGCTTTTTTAAGCAAAATGATATAATAATAAGAAAAAGAACGCGAGGTTTTTGACAACAATGAGTATTTTATCAGTAAGCCGCTTAAGCCATGGTTTCGGCGACCGTGTAATTTTTAATGATGTTTCTTTCCGCCTATTAAAGGGTGAACATATCGGCCTTATCGGCGCGAATGGTGAAGGCAAATCAACGTTTATGAACATTATTACCGGCGAATTGCAGCCGGATGAAGGTAAAGTTGAATGGTCGAAAAATGTCCGTGTCGGCTATCTTGATCAGCATGCAGTATTAATGCAAGGCATGACAGTTCGCGACGTGCTCCGGACGGCGTTTCAATATTTGTTTGATATCGAAACGGAAATGAATGAACTGTTTGGGAAAATGGGAGATGTTTCACCAGAAGAACTGGAGACATTGCTTGAAGAAACGGGTACGATGCAAGACATTCTTACAAATAATGACTTTTACATTATCGATGCAAAAATTGAAGAAACAGCGCGTGGTCTCGGTCTCGATGACATTGGCCTTGATCGTGATGTTCATGACTTGAGCGGTGGACAGCGGACGAAAGTATTGCTCGCAAAGTTACTCCTTGAAAAGCCGGACATTTTACTTTTGGATGAGCCGACAAACTATTTGGACGAACAGCACATTGTATGGCTGAAGCGTTACTTACAAGAATATGAAAATGCCTTTGTGCTCATTTCGCACGATGTTCCATTTTTAAATAGTGTCGTCAATTTAATTTATCATATGGAAAATCAAGAACTGAATCGCTACGCCAGTACGTATGATGAATTTTTGAGAGTACATGAAATGAAAAAACAACAACTTGAAGCAGCATTTAAAAAGCAACAGCAGGAAATTGCCGGCTTAAAAGATTTCGTTGCCCGTAATAAAGCGCGTGCTTCAACGAGTAATATGGCGATGTCCCGCCAGAAAAAACTTGATAAAATGGATGTTATTGAATTGGCGTCTGAACGCCCGAAACCGGAATTCCGTTTTAAAGAAGGACGGACACCAAGTAAACTTATTTTTGAAGCACGCGACCTTGTGATTGGATATGATGAGCCACTTTCTAGCCCACTGAACTTGCGCATGGATCGCGGACAAAAAATTGCTCTAACCGGTGCAAATGGGATCGGGAAAACGACGCTTCTGAAAAGTCTGCTCGGTGAAATCACCCCGGTTTCTGGCCAAGTAGAACGCGGTGAAAACCTTTTGATCGGCTACTTCCAGCAAGAAATTAAAACGAGTAACAACAACACATGTATTGAAGAAATGTGGACCGAATTCCCATCATTTACGCAATATGAAATTCGTTCATCACTTGCTAAATGTGGATTAACGACGAAACATATTGAAAGTAAAGTTGCTGTGTTAAGCGGCGGTGAAAAAGCAAAAGTTCGTCTGTGTAAATTAATTAATCAGGAGTCCAACGTTCTCGTTCTCGATGAGCCGACCAATCACCTTGACGTCGATGCAAAAGAAGAGTTGAAGCGAGCGCTGAAGGCCTTTAAAGGAAGCATCCTCCTTATTTCACATGAACCTGAATTTTATCAAGACATTGTGACAGACATTTGGAACGGCGAATCATGGACGACGAAGGTATTTTGATGATGAAAAAACGGTATGCATTGTCGTGGAGCGGCGGCAAAGACTGCACGATGGCGCTTCACTTGTTAAGAAATCAGGGTATAGATGTTGTCTGTCTCATCACGACAGCACCGATTGAAACAGGCCGCACATTCGGACATGATGAAAAAATGGAATTGATCGAAGCACAAAGTAAGTCACTTAATATCCCGGTTCACTTTATTCGATGCCGATACAATCATTATACAGATGATTTTATTGCTGATTTGAAACGGTTGAAAGATAAATTTACGCTTGTTGGCATCGCGTTTGGTGATATTTATCTCGATGGTCATATTGAATGGGGAGAAAAAACGGCAGCAGCAGCCGGTGTTAAATCCATATTTCCACTCCAAAGCAAAAAATCAGAAAGTGCACGGATGCTGGAGCGATTTATAGATACTGGCTATAAAGCAATGATCATTCGTGTGCGGCGCGATATGATGGATGCTACGTTTCTTGGCCGAGTGTTAGATGAGTCATTCGCAGAGGATATTTTAAAAACGGATTGCTGTCCATTGGGCGAAAATGGCGAGTTTCATACATTTGTGTATGACGGTCCTCTTTTTAAAACACCGATCGCTCTAAAAACAGGCGATGTAATCGAATTCGATACATCATTCCGTCTTGACATAGAGTTGTTGAAAAGCAACAAGATGCAGTAAAGTTTCATTTATTGTACAATAAATGGGATTTAAAAAGCGTTTACGTCATAAACGCTTTAAGGAGGTGGAAGAATGGTAAATGTGACTGGTTTGCCACAATCTGCAGCGTCTCATGCAAAGCCTGATATTGGAAAGGCGATACTTTGCATGGGGTGAACGTTTATCTAAAATCGCCCAAATAAGCATAGATCATTTCTAATATCATTGGCTTTGCACCTTATTTTCATTTTCAACAAAAATAAGGGGCTGGCAGAAATGAAATATGTAAAAGCAACGACTGTTTTACCCGAACAGCTGATAGCAGAAATTCAAAAGTATGTTCAAGGTGAAACGATTTATATTCCTAAGCCTAAAACAGCTTATCAAAAATGGGGTACACGTTCTGGCGAAAGAAAGTTCATTGACGACCGAAATAAAGCCATTAAAAAGGACTTTAAAAGCGGTACGACGATGAATCAATTAGCTGAAGACCATTTCCTCTCAGTCGAAACAATCAAAAAAATTGTGTATTCTAAATAAAGAGAAACAAAAATGACCGCACTGATGATCTTGTAAATAGATGATCAGTGTTTTTTTATGTAGATTTTGTTTCTTAATCATCTTCTCCATATCGCAATATTTATTCATCTGTTAAAGTAAAAAAAGTAACTGAGCAATATGATTGGGAGTGATTAAAATAGATCCTTTTATAAGATGTGACCAGTATAACTTTATTAAAGCTCAAACAAAGATTTTAATTAACGGACACGCGAGCGGCAACGATATAGATGTTCTGAAAGCACTCAAATCGCTCGCTGAAGAAAAAGTATACCATTTGTTTGAGGACACGACCGATGAGCAAGAACAATTAATAGCCTCCATTGTGACAATTAAAGAAAAAGCGGATGCTGAAACGTTTCTGCTACAATTAAAACCGTATGTGATTCCGTTTAAAGCCGTAACAGAACAATCGATAAAAAAATTATTCCCAAAAGCAAAAAAATTAAAGGTTCCTGTATTAGAAGACAAGGAACGGAAAGAAATTTCTTATTTGGGTTGGCATGACAATGGCTCCAATAAACAATACATTGTCGCTCCGCATCACATGAAGCTTATCGGACTGTATGGCACCTTTACCCGTTCAAACCTAAAAGGAATTTGTGCGCTGTGCAATGGTCATGAAGAAGTCGGTATGTTTATGTCAGAAGCAAAAGTATCTGGAAATGGTACTTTTATTAACAGAGGGAACTATATTTGTCTGGATAGTCAAAAATGCAATCAAAACATCATCACGTTGGATAAATTACATGATTTTATGATACGACTAAGTAAATAATAAACAAGGAACGTGCTAAAGCTAGCACGTTCCTTGTTTATTTTGCAGGGACAGCTTTCCCTTTATAAAATTCATATTTTTCAAGTTCAATGCCGATTTGTCTGGCAATTTTCTTCAATTCTTTTTCCTGAAACTCACTCGTAATAAGTGTGATAATCGTTCCGTCTCCTCCCGCACGTCCCGTTCGTCCGGAGCGGTGCGTATATTCACGCGAATTGTGCGGCGCTTCAAAATGCAAAACGTGAGTGAGCCCTTTCACATCGAGTCCGCGAGCCGCGACATCTGTCGCAAATAATAGTGGTGCTTTGCCATTTCGGAATTCACGAATTGCTTTGACACGCTCTTCTTTTCTAAGTTCACTGTGCAGTACGCCATTTTTCACGCCTTTATACGCAAGCTTTTCTGACATCACATTGACGTCTGTAATGTCTTTAATGAACGCAAGTATCCGCTCCGGTTCAAACGTGCGCATCACTTTTTCAATCATTTGCTGTTTTTCTTTCCACTCACATGTGAAATACAAATGGCGGACATTTCCTTCTTCCGGCAAACTTTCTTTTGAAATTTTCACCATTTCCGGATCGTTCATGACTTCTTTCGCTTTTTTCTCTGCCGCCGCTGGCAATGTCGCAGAGAACAGAGCAAGCTGACGGTCTTTCAGCGATGCTTTAATAATGGATTGAACTGGGTCGGCTAGCGCAGTTGTGAAAAGTTCATCTCCCTCATCTAATACAATAAGTTTGACTTCATGCATTTTGAGTTTTTTCATTTGGATGAGTTCAAGTAATCGACCCGGTGTCCCACATACGATATGGGGCGGTTTTTTTAATCGATCAGTCTGACGCTTAATGTTCGCCCCGCCGATCATGCCAGCTGACGTGATCACTCCCCCGCCAAATGTGCGGATTTCTTCTTGAATTTGCATGATCAGTTCCCGTGATGACGCCATGACGACCGCCTGGACTTGTTGGCGTTTCGGATCAATTTTGTTTAGCATTGGCAATACATACGCAAGTGTCTTTCCTGTTCCTGTAGGTGATTCCGCGATTACATCGTGTCCTTCAAGCAGCAATGGAATCGCTTCTTCCTGCACTGGCATTGACTGCTTAAACTCCGCTTTTTGCCATGCTTCCTGCAAAAATGGCTGTAATGATGATAAAAATGTTGGTTGATTTGACATAAAGGCTCCTTCTCGTTTTTTTCATTATCCATTGTTTTCACATGTTTAACAATGACAAATTAAGGTTAGTATAAAGATTATGATTCCTTTTGAGGTGAAAAAATTGGAGAAAAAACGTGATCAAGGAAAAATGGATAACCCTGACCAGCTCGAAACAGACAAAGAAAGCATATATGATAAGTTTAAAGAAGAACAAACCGTAGATTCCATTCCGCTTGAAGATTTGAAATTCCAGCAGTTCGATGAAAAAAATAAACACCATACGAAAGATTCATCGTCGAGTGAAAAGAAATTTCCAGGATAAAGGCAGCCTTGTGCTGCCTTTGCTGCTTTGTTACATTCAACGCGATACGTACGCATTTCCCGTCACCCAGAAGCGCCACGGGTAGTCTTTCGCTTCCTCGCTATTCGGAATGCCGATGCGTGGACCTATCGAAATATCATTCGGCGTAAATCCCGATGCAATGTAAATCGGCGGTTCATCAAAGCGTCTACCGTAATCGGTCATGTTAATACCAAGTGCTTTCGTCAACTTCCCTGGCCCGCTCGTCAAATTTTTCATCGTCGTGTCGCCTCTCCGTTCAAACATAAGATCAATGCCCTCATATGGTTCCACCGCGCGAATGAGCACAGCTTCTGGCGTATCGACTGCCCCACTTACAACATTCACTAAGCAATGCGTATGCATCAAATACGTATATACGTTCCCGGCTTCTGCAAACATCACTTCCGTCCGCTTCGTCCGTCGATTATTAAAACTATGTGCTGCCTTGTCAAGCGGCCCACAGTACGCTTCTGTTTCAACAATAAAACCGGATGCGATCCCCTCGTCCATTTCTTTCACGAGCAGACAGCCGAGTAAGTTTCGTGCCAATGTAAGCGTTGGCTGTTCAAAAAAACCATTACCTATCGGCTTATAATTGTTCATTTCACTCGGTAATTCTTCATTCACCTGTCTCATTCAACGTCACCTCTCTCTTTCATTTTACCTTTTTCACACTCGATTAATCCGCTCCCAGTGTTTTTTCAACATTTTACTGTTACAATTGCCCCGATTTAGGGTAAAGTAGTAAAAAGCACAGATTTCAATGGAGGTTTTTGGTATGGAATGGATCGGCTGGATCAGTCTTGCAATTATGGTAGGGGCACTTATTTATTTCGGTATTTCGGCCCTTGGCACATTCAAATCAATGAAGCCGAAAATCGATCAGTTAAAAGCGGTACAAACACGCATTCAAACTGAAGCAGATAAAATTAAGTCTGAAACAGATGAATTGAAAGTTCATCAAGAGCAGCTTATAGCCGATGTAGATTATGCAAAGCAGGCGGTTACATTGACCATAAATGAAACGAAGCAAATTCCTGAAAATGCGAAGTTTTTCGCAAAGACAGCTGTTGATTCAACAAAAAGTAAAAAAACGGCGAACACTTGATATAATGGGAGCGATGGAGCATCTGACACTGATCAGATGCTCCTGTTTTTTTACAAAGAAATTATTTTCGTTATAATGGATACCGTTACGCTTTAAAAACGAAAGGATGTCTTGATGGATTATTTACTGATTGTTTCAATTGTCATTTACATGGCAGTCATGTTGCTCATTGGATGGTTAGCGTATAAGAAAACGTCCAATTTAACAGATTACATGCTTGGGGGACGCGGGCTCGGTCCAGCAGTAACGGCACTGTCTGCCGGCGCATCTGATATGAGCAGCTGGTTATTAATGGGACTGCCTGGCGCAATGTTTTTAACAGGGATTAGCTCATCCTGGATTGTATTCGGCTTAACCCTTGGTGCGTGGGCAAACTGGCTATTCGTTGCCCCACGACTGCGCACATATACCGAAATTGCGAATGATTCGATTACCATTCCCGGCTTTTTAGAAAACCGGTTTGATGATAGCTCTAAAATGCTCCGCCTTATTTCTGGGCTCGTTATTTTGATTTTCTTCACGTTTTACGTGTCATCCGGTATGGTGTCCGGTGGGGTATTATTTAATACAACGTTCGACATGGATTATCGCATTGGTTTATTTGTCGTCACAGGCATAGTCGTGGCGTATACATTATTTGGCGGCTTTTTAGCAGTCAGCTGGACGGATTTTGTTCAGGGAATCATTATGGTAACAGCATTAGTTCTTGTGCCGATTGTCGCATTGATTGAAATTGGCGGTCTTGGAACAGCTGTATCAGAAGTACGATCCATTGATCCCAAATTACTCGACATTTTTCAAGGTCAAAGTATTCTTGGTATTGTTTCCCTATTCGCATGGGGACTTGGCTACTTCGGCCAGCCGCACATTATCGTCCGGTTTATGGCGATCACGTCTCGAAAAGATATAAAAACAGCTCGCCGGATTGGCATGGGCTGGATGATTTTCTCTACGTTGGGTGCATTGTTTACTGGATTTCTCGGTATTGCCTATTACTCGATGAATGGATTAGTGCTTGAAAACAGCGAAACCATTTTTATCGCATTAGGTGAAATTTTGTTCCATCCGATCATTACAGGCTTTGTATTATCGGCGATTTTAGCAGCCGTCATGAGTACGATTTCATCACAACTTCTTGTTACGTCTAGTTCACTGACAGAAGACTTGTATAAAACGTTTTTCCGCCGTGATGCTTCTGATAAAGAGCTCGTCTTTTTAGGCCGTCTCTCTGTGTTGATCATTTCTATCATTGGACTTGCACTTGCCTGGGAACAAAATGATACGATTTTAAAACTAGTCAGTTATGCATGGGCAGGCTTCGGTGCCGCATTTGGTCCGGTCATTTTACTGAGCTTGTACTGGAAACGCATGACAAAATGGGGGGCGCTTGCCGGTATGGTGACTGGTGCTGCAACGATTATTATTTGGTCGAATGTGCTCCATTTATCTGACACGTTGTATGAAATTATTCCCGGTTTTGCTGTGTCACTTCTAGCCATTGTCATTGTCAGTCTAATGACAAAACCAGCGAAAGAAACGACAGAACGATTTGACAAACTTACTGCACAAATGAAAGATTAATGTCGAAGCCTTTCTTTCGCGCTGTCAGTGAAATATAATAAACATACATGACTTTAACAAAGAAAGGCTGGTCTCAATTTGGAACAATCATCCAACTTTATCAGAACGATTATTAAACAAGATATGGAATCAGGACGGCACGATAACGTAATTACTCGCTTTCCACCCGAACCAAACGGTTACCTTCATATCGGGCACGCAAAATCAATCGTTATTAACTTTGGTCTTGCCGACGATTTTAACGGAAAAACAAATTTACGGTTTGATGATACAAACCCGCTGAAAGAAGACCAAGAGTACGTTGATTCAATTAAAGAAGATGTATCGTGGCTTGGCTATGAGTGGGACGAACTCCGCTTTGCATCAAATTATTTCGGTGAAATGTATAAACGTGCTGTCTTACTTGTTCAAAAGGGACTTGCGTATGTCGACGATTTAACAGCGGACGAAATTCGCGAATACCGTGGCACATTGACAGAGCCAGGCAAAGAAAGCCCGCACCGCAGCCGCACAAAAGAAGAAAACCTTGATTTATTTGACCGGATGAAGAATGGTGAATTTGAGGACGGCAGCAAAGTGCTCCGTGCGAAAATCGATATGACGTCGCCAAATTTAAATTTGCGTGACCCAGTCCTATACCGCGTTTCTCATACGTCTCATCATAATACGGGAGATGCGTGGTGTATTTATCCGATGTACGATTTCGCTCATCCGCTCGAAGATGCCATTGAAAGTGTGACACATTCTCTTTGTACGACTGAATTTGAAGACCACCGTCCTCTTTATGAGTGGGTTGTGCGTGAATGCGAAATGGACACCCAGCCGCAACAAATTGAGTTTGGCCGTTTAAATATTACGAATACGGTTATGAGTAAGAGAAAGCTGAAGCAGCTTGTCGATGGTGAGTTTGTGGACGGCTGGGATGATCCGCGCTTACCAACAATTTCTGGCATGCGCCGCCGTGGTTTTACAGCAGAGGCAATCCGTGACTTTGTGAAAGAAACAGGAGTCTCAAAAGGGTCCGGTACGGTTGATTCAGCAATGCTTGATCATTTCGTTCGGGAAGATTTAAAGCTGAAAGCACCACGCACGATGGGCGTGCTTCGTCCATTGAAGCTTGTCATTACGAACTATCCGGAAGGACAAGTCGAATGGCTTGATGCAGAAGTGAATCCTGAAAATCCCGAGATGGGTACACGAAAGATTCCTTTTTCTCGTGAAATTTATATTGAGCAGGAAGACTTTATGGAAGAGCCACCGAAAAAATATTTCCGTCTCTTCCCTGGCAATGAAGTTCGCTTAAAGCATGCTTATTTTGTTAAATGTGAAGACGTCATTAAAGATGCAGATGGCCATGTAACAGAAATTCACTGCACATACGATCCGGATACGAAAAGCGGATCTGGCTTCACAGGCCGTAAAGTGAAAGGCACGATTCATTGGGTAGATGCCTCGCATGCACTGCCAGCTGAATTCCGTTTATACGAACCACTCATTCTCGATGAAGAAATGGCTGAATCAGAAGACAAAACGTTTTTGGATTATGTTAATGCAAATTCGCTTGAAGTGATCAACGGCTTTATTGAGCCGAATCTAGAAAACATTGAAGCGCAGGAAAAGCTGCAATTTTTCCGTCACGGCTACTTTAATGTAGACCCGAAACATTCGGAGCCGAGTAAACCAGTCTTTAACCGCATCGTTTCATTGAAAAGTTCATTTAAATTATAAGAAAAAGGTTCCTGCCGACGCAGGAACCTTTTTTCATTAAACGATGGCAGTTAATTGTTGACGCACTTCTTTTGCCGCTTCGACCATCACCTTTAAGGCAGCGATTGTTTCTTCTTCTTTACGTGTCTTCAGTCCACAATCCGGATTGACCTAAAATTGCTTCGGATCAAGTACGCGTAATGCACGACTGATGTTTTGAATTATTTCTTCTTTCATCGGCACCCGCGGGCTGTGAATATCATAGACACCAAGCCCGATTTCTTTATCATAATGGTAGCTTTCAAATGCGCTGATCAACTCGCCATGGCTTCTTGACGTTTCAATTGAAATAACATCAGTGTCTATATGATAATGTTTAATGTTTTCCCTAATCTTTTAATTTCAGAGTTGACATATGATTTGCTGTATTCATATCCGATTAGGGCAATGACGTTTCCAGTTTGATCAAATATAGGAGCGAAACTAGTTTTCCATTCTCCGTAAATGTCTTGATACAATGGTGTTACTCCCACTTTTCCCTTCATCGCTGCACACGCGACATCCATCATCTCAGGCGGTCCTTTATAGAGTTCTCCAGGTTTTATTACAAAATCCTCGTCGGCTACAAGATGGAGCATACTTTTACTGTCTATAAATTTAAAGATGTACATCCACTCTATGCTTCCCTCTTGTTCTCGGATCATTGTGAATTTTTTTTGTAATTTCTGATAGGCAGGATTTGAAGGAGAAATATTTTTTTCCAATTGGATAACTTCTTCAGGATGAATAATGGCGGCAGTAACAATTGCTATGGAACGTAATTGTTTATCCAATTGTTCTTCGAGAATTCTCCTCTTATTAGATGGTGAAAGATTTGCCTGCTGTATTTTTTCACGGATTTTTTTATATTTTCTACTCATTGTTGGCTGACTTACCTCGAGCACTTTAGCAGCAAGTTTGACTGATTTATATTGCTCCATCGCCATATTGATTAATTGCTCTTCAACAAGATCAATCGCCTCTTGTAAGGGCATAATGTGCTTGAATACGGGTGGCTCTTTTATCGTTTCTGTCTTCCTTGGTAAACTCTTTTGAACAGCAATGGCGTCTACTGCGGGATGTCTGCTAGTAACAACAATACGCTCAATAACATTCTCCAAATGCCTAACATTTCCGGTCCAATTATAAATAGAAAGGATTTCAATGGCATCAGGCAAGATTTGAACGTTTCTGTTATATAATTGATTATATTTTTGAACGAAATGATAAATTAAATAAGGGATATCCTCCACTCTCTCTCTTAATGGAGGAATTTCTATAGGAACCACATTTAAACGATAATAAAGATCCTCTCTAAATTCTCCGCTTTCGACCATTTTTTCAAGTGATTTATTAGTAGCAGCAATCACTTGAATGTTCAGTTTTATTGGCTTGGAGCCTCCTAACGGTGTGATTTCTCTTTCCTGGAGAGCCCGCAGTAACTTCACTTGTAGGTTGAGAGGCAGTTCGGCAACTTCATCTAGAAAGAGGATCCCGTGATTAGCGAGTTCAAACTTGCCGGAAGCTCCGGTCTTTCTTGCCCCACTAAATGCCCCTCCCTCATATCCGAACAATTCACTTTCTAATAAATTTTCAGGAATAGCCCCACAGTTAATCGCTATAAATGGCTGTGCTCTTCTATGCCCCATCTCATGAATGGCTTTGGCAATCATTTCTTTTCCTACTCCCGATTCTCCCAGTAAAAGGACGGTTGATGGAACATCGGAAACCATTTCAGCCATGTGGAGTACATCTAACATTTTTTGACTGTGAACGACAAGAGGGGTTGAGAGATTTTTTGATTTAATAGGACCAGTGTCTTTCCCTTCTGAATCTTCCATATCAAGGGAATTGTTTTCTGTAATGTTTTTGATTCCCCACATTATTAAATTCCCAGTATTACTAGAATTCAGTTGGTAACTTGTCACCAGTATTTTTTTTCCATGCCAGGAAGTTTGAATAATGGACGTCTTATGTTGATTCAATAAGGTTTGTATCGAAGGTTCACCGAAAAACGTGGTTGTTTCAAGTTCAAACAGATTTTTGCCGATGATCTTATCTTGATAAGCTTCCCATAACCCCTTAACTTCTCCCGCCCTTTCTATAATAATTCCGTTAGGGTCGGTAATCATAACTTCATCGTAAATGGACAGTAGCATTGATTTAAAAGCTTGAGCTTTCTGTTTAGCTAATATTAATGAGGAGAATGATCTAGAGTAATTTTTCTTCATTTTCTGCATCTCCTTATTTATAAATACGATTAAGGCTAGTATAGCGATTTTACTATTGAATTAAAATTACAAAAATGAATTTTTGTAATTAATCTAGCACTGTTTTATAGGGGGAGGTTTTGGCACAAAACTTGCATTATATATAAAGTAATAGTTTTATAAGGGGGAATATTCTGAATAGGGAAAGCCTTATTTAAGAAAACATGAATTCAATTTAATTAAAAGAAAGGGGAAATAAGATGAACCGAAATTGGCTATTTGTCTTTTTAGGAGGAGCGTTAGAGATTTTGTGGGTCTCTGGTTTAAAGCATTCGAGTAACGCTTTCGAATTGTTGATGACAGTTATTACTATCACTGTTAGTTTCTTTTTGCTAACGATTGCTTCAAGAAGTTTACCAGTAGGGACACTGTATGCAGTTTTTGCTGGAATAGGAACAGCTGGTACCGTTTTAGTTGAAATGGTCGTGTTTGGAGAACCTTTTAGTCCGGTTAAAATTTTGCTTATTGCTACGCTGCTAGGTGGCGTTGTCGGATTGAAAGTGTTAAGCAGTAGGGAAGACTCATCAGAATTTAAAAAACAGGAGGAGGTTGCCTAGTGTCTTGGTTAGCATTAGTAGCAGCAGGATGTTTTGAAGTAATAGGAGTATTAAATGTTAAAAAGTTAGGCGAAAAACAAAAGTATGCTCTTTATTACATGATTCTTTCCTTTGGGTTGAGCTTTCTGATGTTATCTTATGCAATGAAAGAAATCCCGATGGGAATGGCTTATGCGATTTGGACAGGTATTGGCACCGTTGGTTCTGCCGTACTAGGAATGTGTTTATTTGGTGAATCAAGAGATTGGACAAGAATACTATGCATTGCCGTTATTTTAATCTCTGCCGTTGGCTTAAAATTAACCGCTTAAAAGGAAACTACAGACAATCGCTTTCAAAATGAAGCTTTTGTCTGCAGGCTAAAAGGTTCCTGCGAATGCAGGAACCTTTTTCATTAAACGCTGGCTTTTATTTGTTCACGCACTTCTTTTGCCGCTTCGACCATCACCTTTAAGGCAGCGATTGTTTCTTCTTCTTTACGTGTCTTCAGTCCACAATCCGGATTGACCCAAAATTGCTTCGGATCAAGTACGCGTAACGCACGACTGATGTTTTGAATTATTTCTTCTTTCATCGGCACCCGCGGACTGTGAATGTCATAGACACCAAGCCCGATTTCTTTATCATAATGGTAGCTTTCAAATGCGCTGATCAACTCGCCATGGCTTCTTGACGTTTCAATTGAAATAACGTCCGCATCCATCGCAGAAATGCTGTCAATGATCTTTTCAAAATCAGAATAGCACATATGCGTGTGAATTTGCGTGTCTGGCTCCACCGTTGAGACAGATAACTTAAATGCCTTGACCGCGTAATTAAGATACTCTTGCTCATTTCGTTTTTTCAACGGAAGCCCTTCTCGGATCGCCGGTTCATCCACTTGAATCATATGGATGCCCTGTGTTTCAAGTGCTTTTACTTCTTTCCGAAGAGCAAGCGCAATTTGATTCATCACGGTCGCCTTTGGCACATCTTCACGAACGAATGACCAGTTAAAAATCGTCACCGGCCCTGTCAGCATTCCTTTTACAGGACGGCTTGTCAAAGACTGTGCATATACGGTTTCTTTTACTGTCAGCTCATTAATAAAATCAACATCCCCGTAAATAACCGGCGGCTTTACACAACGCGAGCCGTACGACTGCACCCAGGCAAACTGTGTAAAATAAAAACCTTTCAGCTTTTCACCAAAAAATTCAACCATGTCCGTCCGTTCAAATTCACCGTGAACGAGAACATCGAGATCCAGCTTTTCTTGAATGTCAATCCACTTTTTCATTTCCTGTTTGATAAACGACGCATAATCAGCTGCTGATAGTTCATTTTTACGCCATTGCTGACGTTTTTTCCTTACTTCTGTTGTTTGTGGGAAACTTCCAATCGTCGTTGTCGGTAATAAAGGCAGCTGGAACTTTTCACGCTGTAATACTTGTCGTTCAGCAAATGGACGTGACCTGTCTCCTGTATCAAGTTCCGCTTGCTTCACTTCTTTTTGAACGTGAACACTATCTCTTCCTGGAATAACAGGTGCTACATAATTCAGCAATTCTTTTTCACGAAGCGCTGATTGCAATAATTGAAGTTCATCCAGCTTTTCGTTCGCAAACGCGAGTCCCTCTTTTAGAAATTCAGGCATTTTCGCTTCCGATTCTGTCGTAACCGGCACGTGCAAAAGGCTGCATGATGGCTGTATGATTAGACGTTCTTCACTCGTATGGGCTGTAAGTGATTTTAGCAGCTCCCACTGTTCACGCACATCCGCTCTCCAAATATTTCGTCCGTTAATCACACCGGCAAAAAGAACTTTTTCTTCCGGAAACCCCTTTTCTTCAATGCTTGATGCATTTTCTCCCCGATCATGAACAAAATCAAGCCCGAACCCGTCAACTGGAAGTGACGTGACAAACGTGTAGTCATCGATTGAATCAAAATACGTCTGAATAAGAAGGCGACTCGTTCCTTTCGCTTTTGAAAGAGCATCGTATACATTTGTAACAATTTCTTTTTCTTCTTCTGTCAGCGTGAATTGTAGCGATGGATCGTCAATTTGAATCCAATCAGCACCTGCTTCACTTAACTCACGAATGACCGTTTCATAATGCGGCAGCAGCGCATAAACAGTGGATCCAAATTCTTCTGGCGTATAGCCCTTTCCTAGCTTCACAAATGTGAACGGGCTAATGACCACAGGCTTCCCTGTAATACCCGCTTCATTTTTTGCTTCTAAAAACAGGTCAAGCGGACGATTATGCACAAGCAATGGCGTGCATTTGTTTAATTCCGGAACGATATAGTGATAGTTTGTATTAAACCATTTGGTCATTTCCATAGCTACAGCTTGTTTTGACCCGCGTGCCATTTGAAAATATAGATCAAGCGATACACTGCCTCCATCGTATTCAAAACGTTCCGGTACAAGGCCAAACATCGAAGCCGTATCAAGGACATGATCATAAAAACTAAAGTCTCCGACCGGAATCATGTCGATTCCTTTTTCTTTCTGGATGCGTAAATAGCCAAGGCGAAGTTCTTTCATTTCCTGCAAAAAATCCGTTTGTTTCGTTTCACCGGACCAGTATTTTTCAATAGACCGTTTCCATTCTCTTTTTTCTCCAATGCGCGGGTATCCCGATACTGACGTTAAATAACTGTTCATTTTCTTCACTCCTGTAAGATGATTTCCCTCAAATTATGGTGATTTCCATAAAAAAGCTCTCTTTCTGTAACAGAAAGAGAGCAGAATATAAATCAACCGGGATTGAGATCATCATACATCGCGGCATTCATCATTTTCGACCACTCCTCTCTATAACGCGTAGAGCATAAAAAGTGCGTACATATGGCAGGTCTCCTGACTCTGGTTCAGCGTTTTTCATTCCTTCCCATTTCAAATGAAACAGTGGTTTTATGAAAAACTCCCCATTACAGTGGCGCGACCGTACCGGACTTTCACCGGACTTCCCTTTTAAGAAATGCTGAACTGCTGCATTTCACCATATGCTTGTATTAAATTAAAAAACTTCCTACTCGAAAACAGGAAGTTTATTTCATCATAAACCTCTCATTTCCCAAAGCGATCATGCTTTGCTGGAATTAGCACCTTTCATTTCTGATGGTTGCCGGGCTTCATAGGGCCAGTCCCTCCGCCGCTCTTTATAAGAGTATATATTCTTTTTAATGATTACGAAGATTCTATCATGCACTTTTTTTTGTGTCAACTTTATTCGACATCTTTCTCTGGTAGTCCCCAGACAGAAACGCCGCCTGCATTAACCGGGAATGTTGCCCAGCCACCTTCATCAATTTCAATAATGTCTTCACGCGTTTTCACGAAATCAACCCATTTTTCTCCGGCACGTTCTTCACCGACAAACATTCTTTTTTGACCGCCTTCCTCGCTGTTATTAATGACAACAGCGCAGCCTGAACGTTCGATTTCTTCAACGCCGCGCCGCACCCAGCCGATTGTATTTGGATGGTCAAAATAGTCTTCTTGATCCCCATATGCTTTATGTAATCGACTATATAATAATGGATCGATCGCTTCTTTTTTACCTTTGATCGGTTTCTCGCCGCCAATACCATAGTAATCCCCATAAAATACACATGGGTAGCCATCTTTACGAAGCAGTGTCAGTGCATAAGCGCTTTGTTTAAACCAGTCGGCTAAAAAGGATTCCAACGATTCATTCGGCTGCGTATCATGGTTATCAACGAATGTGACCGCGTTTTGAGGATAGGTTTCAACGATCGTTCCCTTGAATATTTCCCGCAAATCATACTTAGCACCTTGCTGTGAGGCACCGTATAGATTATATTTAAGCGGTACGTCAAACAAATGAATACGGCCGTCTGCTTCTTTAATCATATGTTCACAATCATCCAGTTCTGGTACCCAAAACTCGCCGACGAAAAAGAAATCCTTGCCTCGCTCATCCTGTACTTCTTTCGTAAATTGATCAATAAATTCATAATCAATATGTTTAATGGCATCCAAGCGGTAGCCGTCACAATTAAGCGTTTTAGCCATCCACTTACCCCATCGGATCATTTCTTCACGCACTTTCGGGTGGTTATAATCAATGTTCGCAAACATTAAGTAGTCATAATTGCCAAATTCATCATCGACATTTTCATTCCACTTTTTATGCTCGCCTTCAATGCGAAAAATACCGGTCCGGTCTTCTTTTGCATTATAATCCGTGCCGTTAAAATGTTCAAAAGTCCATTCAAAATCAGAATATTTGCCTTTTCGTCCGGGAAACGTAAATTTCGTCCAGCCTTCAATATCAAATGGCTTTTCTGAAATAATTTTTTTCCGGTCTTTCTGATCCACTTCAATGACTTTGAATGTTTCTTTGTCATCCGCACCTGCTTTATGGTTCATGACAACGTCGATGTACACAAGTATACCTTCATCGTGACATGCTTTAATTGCCTGTTCAAGCTCTTCTTTCCTTCCGTATTTCGTTGCAATTGTTCCTTTTTGATCAAATTCACCGAGATCATAAAAATCGTACACACCGTATCCGGTATCTTTGTCAGACTGCCCTTTTGTTACAGGCGGCACCCATACAGCACCAATGCCTGCTTCTTTTAATTCCTTTGCTCGTTCCTTAAGGCGCCTCCAATGCTTTTGATCCGCTGGCAGCTGCCATTCAAAAAACTGCATCATTGTACGATTACGTTCCATTTTCTTCTCTCCTGTCATCTGCATATGAAAACTGTCTAACTTTACTTATACCCGATTTTCAAAAAAAAACGACCGGCCTACAAAAAAAAATAGGCTGTCTCAAATGTGAGACAACCGTTCTTAGTTACTATGCTGTTTTAATTGCCATCGCAATTTCATCACAGCTTGGAAACTTCGGACAATGAATGCAATCCGTCCATACTTTTTGCGGCATTTCTGTTTTTTGAATGATTTCAAAACCGCATTTTTCAAAAAAGACAACTTGATACGTAAGCGAAATAAGTTTTGGTATACCGATTTTTTTCGTTTCTTCGACAACTCGTTTGACGAGCATTTTTCCAATGCCGCGTCCTTTTGCTTTTTCCGTTACACCGAGCGAACGAATTTCGGCGAGATCATGGCCAAGTATCGCAAGGCTAGCGATTCCGAGGATCTCACCCTCCTCTTCCGCGACAAATATCGCCTGTAAATTCAACACGAGCGACTCATACGTTCGTGGCAGCATCAGCCCTTCATTTGCATATTGATTCACGAGTTCAAATACTTGCTCCACGTCAGCCAGCACCGCTTTGCGTACTTCGATCATGATTTCTCACCCTTTCTTTCCTTATGTTATCTTTATATTTTACTCACTTTCTCACATATGTCAAGACTGTTATTCATTTTATTTGAATAAATATTCAAATACTCTTCCCGTATATCAATGTTACGTTGTATAATAAAACCACTATATTGTTACTAGGAGGATTTTATTTGAATACCTTTCCAAAAGGCTTTAAATCGTGCTCGGTCAATGCGGGCATTAAAGATAATACACTTGATTTTACAATTTTATTTTCAGATGTTCGGGCTTCAGCAGCTGCTATGTTCACAAAAAATCAGTTTTGCGGGGCACCGATTGTAATCGGCAAAGAAAGTGTCGCGGATGGATATTTGCAGGCGATTGCTGTCAACAGCAAAAATGCCAACGTGGCAACGGGTAAAAAAGGGCTTGAAGATGCGCGAAAAGTAACGGCAGCTGTTGCACAAGAACTGGCCATTCATTCAAATGACGTCCTCCCTTCTTCAACAGGGATCATCGGTGTACCGCTCCCGGTTGAGAAAATATTGACAGCCATTCCTGGGCTGAAAAATCAGTTGACTGAAGATGGGCTTGAACAGTCAGCTAAAGCGATTATGACGACGGATACATATCCGAAATTTCGCACGAGACAAGTTGGCGGTATAACCATTTCCGCGATGGCAAAAGGATCTGGCATGATTGAACCGAATATGGCGACGATGCTCAGCTATATTTTGACCGATGCCGCAATTGAACCCACTCATTTGCAAAAAATGCTGAAGCGTGCAGTCGATGTTTCGTTTAATAGCGTATCAGTCGATGGCGATACGAGCACGAGTGATACCGTTGTAATCATGGCGAATGGACTCGCTGGAGACGTAGACCTCGTGGAATTTGAGTCTGTTTTAACAGATCTATGCATCGATCTTGCGAAAGAAATTGCACGCGATGGTGAAGGCGCAACGAAATTAGTTGAAGTGCAAGTGACTGGGGCCGATGATGACGTTATAGCGAAAAAAATTGGCAAATCAATTATTAATTCACCGCTTGTGAAAACAGCGATTTTCGGTGAAGATCCGAACTGGGGCCGCATTATGTCGACGATCGGCAACTCGACAGACAAAGTGAATACAGAAGCTGTGTCTGTTTCATTTGCGGATGTTTACGTGTTTAAAGACGGAGCACCTACGGAAGATAAACGTGCTGAATTGGAAGAGTATTTAAAAAACAATGAAGTGTTAATCCGAATTTCACTCGGCGACGGCCCAGGAACTTCGACCGTATGGGGCTGTGATTTGTCGTATGATTATGTGAAAATTAATGGTGAATATACTACTTAAAAAAAACCGCATTATGCGGTTTTTTATTTGCTTTTTTTAACAAATGGTGCTATGTTAAAACTAACGAACGGTAGGAAGGTGTTTTTTTGAGTGCTGATAAGATTAAAATAGAAGCGGCAGCTCTATTTGCGGAACATGGATATGCGGGAACATCACTTGCACAAATCAGTGAACAAGTTGGAATTAAAAAACCGTCTATTTATGCTCATTTTAAGAGCAAAGAACATTTGTTTTCAACACTTATTGACGATGCTTTTGCAGCTGAATGGCGTATTTTACATGAATACTCTTCGCTTTTTGAATTTCTCAACAATTATGTAAAACGGTACGCTAATGATGCTTTATTTCGCTTTTTAATTACGAGTTCTTTTTTCCCGCCAGATCATTTAAAAGAGGATATTTTAAAACGGTTTTATGATTATTTAGATGCATTGGAAGAAAAATCAAGAGGAATTTTGCAAGAAGGAATCAAAACGGGCACCATTCGAAAGATTGACATTGCCGACACAGCAGCGATGTATACGATTATTCTTGATAGTATTTTAGTTGAACTCTGTTATGGAAGCCGTGAACGCACAGAAAAACGCCTTGACGTATCGTGGCGCTTTTTTTGGAACAGTATTAAGAAAGGATAAAATGAATATGACTAATAAATGGTTTCTTGTCTTACTTGCGGGCTTTACCGAAGTTGGCTGGGTTGCCGGACTGAAGTATGCTGATAGTTTTATTGAATGGGTATTGACAATCATCGCGTTAACGGCCAGTTTTTGGCTGCTCATTTATTGCTCAAAACAACTGCCTACAACGACCGTATACGCCGTATTTGTCGGGATTGGCAGTGCCGGCGCGGTCATTTTTGAAATGACGATGTTTGGTGAACCAGTCAGCTGGATCAAAATTGCATTAATTACTGTACTCGTCCTCGGCATTATCGGATTAAAAGTCGTGACGGCTGAAAACGATGAAAAGGCAGAAAAGGATGTGTCTGTCTCATGATGTGGTCTCTATTAATTCTTGCTGGGCTGTTTGAAGTAGCCGGTGTAACCGGCATGTCAATGATAAACGTACGAAAAAGTGTGTTGTCATGGGTCGTTCTTATCGGCGGTTTCAGTTTAAGCCTTCTTTTTTTATCGATTGCGATGACCGCGATTCCAATGGGGACAGCTTATGCAGTATGGACCGGAATTGGGACAGTTGGCAGTACAATGATCGGCATGCTTATTTACAACGAACCTCGTGATGCAAAACGTTTAGCTTTTATTACAATAATCATTATGTCTGTCGTTGGATTAAAAGTTTTCGCCTAAATAAATGTATGTATTTTGTTTACGCTAAAAAAGAATTTCCTACGAAAAAACTGTCTGTAAGCGGACAGTTTTTTCTTAATTAAGTAAACTTATAATTAAGCCAGCCACAGAACAATACATAATCCTGTTTGACTTGTTCTTTGTAGGCTTTTGATAAAAAGACGAGTTGTGCGGCAAATGCATCGTAATCGTCTCCAATCGCGTTTAAAATTTCTTCTTCACTATGATAAGAAAGCAGCGCATCTTCAACATCGGCATCTGCGCGCGCATGTATTTTGGCCGCAATGCCGCCGTACACATCAAGTACTTGATCAAATTCCTTCTCGTTTTCAATATCTTCCGACTTCACCCGTTTTTTATACGGCGACCGTTCACGCACATAAAAATGCCGGTTATCAATCGTCACATATCCTAGCAGCGGATCATCATGATGATGCATCGCTTTTTGTGTCGTCACAACACGTTCTCCTTGGTGGCTGTATTTCGCCCAGAATTCTTCATTATATGGCACAAAATAAGCCGGGACAGGCGCGCGCACTTCTTTCATTTCCAAAATAATATCATCCATTTGCTGATCACAGTCCTGTTTCCCTTCTATTAAAATATAATAGCGGTCAAGTCCAATCGAGGCGGTACCAGAACCATGTTTGCGGACAATATGCTTGATTGCATAAAATGCGCTTTTTTTTCGGTCTTCCGCGTCTAGGCTATCAATATACTCCGGCCAGACAGCTTCGATTTTTTCTCGTTCTTTCTGTGTCACCTGTACAAATTCTGAAGACAATTCAAACACACGTGTAGCGTCTTCCGGTACAGTCCATCGCTTCAGAAGACGTGCTGAATCACGCTTCTCCAACTTTTTTAATACTTTGCGGATCGGTCCTTTTGTATTCTTCGTTGTGTAAAAAAAGGTGACAGGGTCTTCTTTTCCTTTTACAAACATGTTCAACTGTTTGTAATACGATTCGAGAAACACATGCATTCTTTCTTCCGCATTGTCAAAACCATACTGCTCGCAGTACAAGGCAATACTCACAGTCATGCGCAGCAAATCGTATACATATGAGCCCAAATAGCCTTCGTCAAAGTCGTTCGCATCATATACAAGATCGCCTTCGCTATTTTGAAACGCACCGAAATTTTCAACGTGCATATCTCCTTGAATCCAGGTCGGTTTATCATCTGGTGTATGAAAAGAAAATGGGATTTTCGTCACATCATAATAAAATAAGTATGCACTTCCCCGGAAAAAACGAAATGGATTTTCCGTCATCTGTCTATATTTATGCTTTCGTTTTTCATGATTTAATCCGATAATACGCGCGTCAAATTCATTGAGTACCGTTTCGAGTAAATTTGACCGGAGCGCTCGCCGCGTTTTCTGTACATCGTCCATCCAGTTTCCAATCATCGGAAATCCCCCTTCCATATCTCATCCATTCCATTCTACCATAACCCAAAAAACGCGGCTTAAAAAACTGCGCTTACGAAAATGACTAGATCGGAAACTGAATTTTAAATAGATGAATGACAATTACAATAGTCATACCGATCGAAAATCCCGCCCTTAAAGGCAGGATCATCATACATTGTTATTTTTGCTGACGCTGGAATCGTTCTTTCACACGTTTCATCCGTGCATGATATTTCAAAATATCGAGACGTTCTTTTTCCGCTTCCGGTGCAATCGGGCGTAAGTTTTCAATGTCCCAATAATCAATGATGACATCCAGTACTTGGTCAAAATATTCGAGCGGTCCATAGTTCGCTTCTTTTGCAATAATCGCCATCCGGTCTTCAAAGTCCGGCATGACGGCCCCAGGCATCTGAAAGTTTTTAATAACATGTCCGAGATGGTAACAGTAGTTCGGTTCAAGCTGCAAATGGAACTTGATAACGTCACGGTAAAACGCATAATGCAGTGTTTCATCTTTTGCTAGACGACGTAAAAGACGGCCTAGATCCAGATCATGTTTGTTTGCTTCTTTCGAGACATTGTTGTAAAACACCATCGTCGCAAGTTCCTGCATAGATGTATACACCATCGTTTCAAACGGCGTATGGAAATCCGGGCTCCAGCCATTTTCCACGGTCATCTTATGAAGCTCATGCAAACGGCTCGGATCTACGCTGCGTGTAATGAGCAAATACGTTTCGAGTAAATTAGAATGCTGATCTTCTTCTGCTGTCCACGTATGAACAAAATCTTTTATAATTGACAGCGATCCCCTAAATGTTTGCGCCAAATGCGATGTAAACCACGGTAAGTTTACTTCTGTCAGAAGGGCGGTTTCAATGGCTGTAACGATGCTTGGCGGCAATGTGACTTGGCTTGCATCCCAAGGCACACGGCGAAAATCCTGTGCCTTATCCCAAGGTAAAAATTCATGGTAACCCCAATCGATTTTTGCCGAACGCTTTTTATGTTCCTCATACAGTTCAATCAGCCTCGGTTCAAGACGAAAATCGAGATCATTTGTTAACATACATCTCCCCCCTTTACAATCGTTCTTAATTGTCTATTGTACCCAAAAAAATAAACAAACTACCTGAAAAGTCGTTTTTTCAGGTAGTTTGTTTTTTATTTGCCAGCAAGCATTAATTGCTCAAGTTTGAGTGGCTCAATATATTCTCCAGCTTTGTATGCACGCATGTTTCCACCGGAAATTTCATCGATTAAAAGGATAGTGCCTGTTCCTTGCTCACGGCCAAATTCGAATTTAATATCATACAAATCAAGCCCTTTTTTCGCCATTTCCTCTTTCACAACGGCGCCAATTTTTTGTGTCTGCTCTTTTAACACAGCATATTCTTCTTTCGTCAAAATACCGAGCATATCAAGTGCATCGCTTGTAATCGGCGGATCTTCACGCTCGTCATCTTTAATCGTTACTTCTACGAACGCATCCAGTTCCTGTCCATCTGTTGCGTATGCACCGTAGCGGCGGAGAAAGCTGCCCACTGCACGGTAGCGGCAAATGACTTCAAGTCCCTTGCCAAACACGTTCGCCGGCTTGACTGTCATCGTCGCTTCTTCAATGTTCGCATCGATATAATGTGTAGGAATGCCCTTTTCTTGTAACTTTTCAAAAAAGAATTTTGTCAAACGAAGACCTGCTTGTCCGGCACCTTCAATTGTCAAACCAACCGTATTCGCACCTGGGTCAAAGACACCATTTTCGCCTGTCACATCATCTTTAAATTTTAATAAAAAATTGCCATCTTCCAATTTAAATACATCTTTCGTTTTACCTGTATAAATGCGTTCCATTTTGCCATCCCTCTCATCGAAAAAATTTCGAACAATTTTCATTATACAAGAGAAATCTTTCGGAAAAAAGACTTTATTCTGGCATGTTGACGAATAGTTCTTCTACATTTGGATCTTTTTTAATCAATCCACTTTCTTTCATCCAGTTCGCTGTATCGACCCACGGCTTTTCTTCCTGATAACCGAATCCTTTATCTGATGTCATCATCGGCAACAATATCTTCATACTTTCCCGTTCAACTTTTTCTTCCAGCGGGAAATTCTCTTTTTCCTGATTGTCCATTAAAATTTTCAATGCTTCGTCGGGATTTGCTTTCATGTCATCAAATCCTTTTTCGGCTGCACGCCAGAATGCTTCAATTAACTCAGGTTCTTCTTCCCACGTTTTATCACTTGTCACGGCAATTAATTCATAAAATGACGGCACACCGTATTCTGTTAAATCAAAGTTCGCTGTCGGATACCCTTCAAATTCAAGCAGCGGCACTTCATGGTTAATGTACGCACCGACAACGGCGTCCGCTTTTTTGCTGATAAGTGTTGAGTTGAGTTCAAAACCGATGTCAATCAATTCCACTTTCGACGGATCGCCGCCGTCTTCTTTCACCATCGTCTGCACGATTGACTCATTCAGCGGAATGCCAGTATAGCCAACTGTTTTTCCTTCCAAATCTTTTGGTGATTTGATATTGCTTTCCTCAAGCGACACAACACGATTGAGCGGCTCGCGTACAATGGCACCAACTGACTTCACACCGACTCCTTGTTCTGTCCGTGCCACAATCACATCCGGCTGATATGTAATGCCGAGCGTCACTTGTCCAGATGCCGCTAAATTAATTGGATCAGTCGGGTTGGCTGGAAATTGAATATCTAGATCAATGCCTTCTTCTTTAAAATACCCTTTTTCATCGGCGACGTACAAAAAGCTGTGCACCGCATTCGGATACCAGTCAAGCATAATGCTGACATCTTTCAGCTTTTCCTCACCTCCGCCTGATGTTTTTGTTTCTTCCTCTGTGTTACCGCCACAGGCTGTAAGCATCATCGCTGCCATCATCACGGCTGCTGGTTTCATCCACTTTTTCATTCTGTTTTCCTCCATTTTAACGATTTATGTTCAAGTACTTTCACAATGACAAACAGCACAATGCCGACAGCTGATAATAAGACAATCGGCGCAAATACGGCTGCTCCGTCAAACTGCGTCATCATTCTTCGGCTGAAATAGCCTAACCCTGCTTGTGCGCCAAGCCATTCACCGATTGCTGCCCCGATCACACTAAGCGTGACGGCCACTTTTAATCCCGAATAAAAATACGGTTTTGCGGATGGAACTTGCAGTTTAAAGAATATCTCTTTTTTCCCCGCACCCATCGCCAAAAGCAATTCTCTTAACTCTTTACTGCTCGATTTCAACCCGTCAAACGTGCTGACGGTAATCGGAAAAAATGTAATTAGAACGGTGACGACAACTTTGCTCCAGATTGAATAGCCAAACCACATAATAAAAATGGGCGCGATTGCAATCGTCGGTATCATTTGCGACGAAATAATAATCGGGTAAAATGCGCGTTCCGCGATTTTACTCATATTCATCCAGACGGCGAGCCCTACGCCAAGCACAATCGAAATCGCAAGACCGATTAAAATGATTGCAAGTGTCGACGGCAAATGGTCAAATAACAACACTTCTTTCAGTTCCCATAGCTTCAAGGCGACCCCTGATGGCGACGGCAAAATGAACAGTAAATTAATTGAACGAGCGACCGCTTCCCAAATGAGTAATAGGAAGACGATAAGACCAGCTGCCGGGAGATATTGTTTCATAGGGTCACTCCTCCTCGCAGCTGTTCAATTAATTCATCTTTCCATTTCAAAACAGCCGGATCATTTAAATCCCGTAGTGACCGTGGACGGCCGAGCGGTACGACGACTTCTTGTAACTTGTGCACCGGTGCTTCTTGAAACACGAAAATGCGGTCTGATAAAAAGAGTGCTTCATTCACATCATGCGTGATGAACAAAATCGTTTTTTCACGTTTTCCCCACTGTTCTAAAAGCCACTCCTGCATCGACAGCCGCGTAATCGCATCGAGTGCGCTAAACGGTTCGTCAAGTAACAGGACATTTGATCCTGTTAAGATTGAGCGTAAAAACGAGACGCGCTGTTTCATTCCACCGGACAATTCACCAGGGAATTTGTTTTCAACGCCGGTTAAACCAAACTCATCCAGGAGCGGCAAAATGTGTTTTTGGGCGTCTTTTTTGCTAATGCCGCTAAGTTCTAACGGCAGGGCAGCGTTGTCCATTACTGTCCGCCATGGCATTAATAAATCTTGCTGTGGCATATAGCCGACTTTGCCATGACGGTTTTGATGGTTTTCACCGTTGATCAAGACCGTACCTTCGCTTTGAATTTCAAGCCCGGTGATGAGACGGAACATCGTACTTTTCCCAGAGCCACTTGCACCGATGATCGTAATGAATTCGCGGTCGTAAATGGTCATGTCGAGATGATCAAGAATCGGTTTTTGGCTGCCGTATGAGAACGACACGTCCCGGAATTCGAGCACCGGTTTACACATCGCCAGGCCACATTACTCCGTTGTATGCCATGTCCCAGAACATGTATTCAAAACGGGTTGTGTTTAAAAAGATTTCTTCCAGTTTCGCGAGTTCCGCTTCTGACTTGCCAACTGTGTGCTCATCTAAAAGATCGATGCACCATTGTGCCATCTGGCCAAATTCCTCTGATGCATACATATTGATCCATTCGCCGTACAGCTCATGATCAGCAGCTCCGGGGACCCTATGCAGTTCTTTGCCGATTTCCCAGTAACTCCATGCACAAGGGAGAACAGCTGCAATCACCTCTGCAAGTGTACCGTTCTGGGCCGCGTGCAGCATATAATGTGTGTATGCGAGTGTAATGGGCGACGGTTTGGCAGTCTCTAACTCTTCTTCTGATATGCCGAATCGGGCCGCGTATTGCCGATGAAGTGACATTTCTTCGTTTAATGTTCCGTCCAGGAGCGCCGCGAATTTGCCCATTGTCTGAAGATCATCCGCTTTGACCGCACCGAGTGCGAACACTTTCGCATATTGAATTAAATACAAATAGTCCTGCACCATGTAAAAACGGAACTTTTCCGGGTCAAGCGTACCGTCTGCTATTCCTTTCACGAAAGGATGATCGTGATTTTGACGCCATATCGGTAGTAATTTTCCATGTAATTGTTCACTGAATTTCATTGACTTTTTCCTCCTTTTCCTTATTCGTCCAATCATAAATAAATTGAATCATTACTTTCGTATAGTCGACGAGTTCGTTAATGGCAAGCTGCTCGTTCACCGCATGGGCATGACGCAAATGGCCAGGTCCATAAATCGCTGTCGGTATACCCGATGAACCGAGCCAGCCGCCGTCTGTGACAGATGGTGACACATCAACAACTGGTTTTTCGTCGAATACAGACACATGTGATTGAATAAGTGATTGAACAGCCGAATGATTAGGATCAACTTCAAACGACGGGAATATTTCACCACGTTCTTCAATCATGGATGTACCTCCCCATTCAAAAATCGGCGGGTTTTCCTGCATCCAAAGATCGCCTTTCGCTATGTTACGAATATAGTCTTCCACTTCTTTTGCAACTTGTTCATGCGTTTCATCCGGATAAAAATGAACAGTAATCCAGAGACGGCACTCATCAGCGATAAATGCCGCATGCCTTCCCCCTTCAATAACCGCCGGATTGATTGTCGTCGTGCCAGGCGGAAAGCCCGGATAGCTTTTCATGACTGCCCAATGACGCTCCAATTCTTGCAAACCATTGATAACTTTTGTCATTTTTTCAATCGCACTAGCACCCATCAACTTGCCGCCGGCGTGAATCATTTGCCGGCGCGTCGCATCGTGAAACGTCTGCTCACTTTTTAGCGTAATCCAGCCGGTAATGACGCCACCCTGCCCTTGAATATGTAGGTCACTCGTATCAACGACGAGCGCAAAATCAGCCATATAGCCGCGTTTGCAGCATTCAAGCGTGCCCGCTTCACCGACTTCTTCGCCAATAACCGACTGAAACGTTAGATCACCAGGGAGTTGAATACCCGCTTCATGCAGCAGCTGAATAGCAAATAGGGCACCAGCAAGGCCCCCTTTCATATCAGCAGCACCCCGTCCGATAACCGTACCATTTTTCACAATAGGTGTGAACGGATCGGTTTCCCATTTCTCATCGGGGCTTACTTCCGCTACATCTATATGGCCGTTAATAATCAGACTTTGATAGTTTCCGCTGTCCGTGCCTTTTAGCGTTCCAACAACATTAGGATCGTTCGGATACACATCCCATTTATCAATCTTGAACGCTCTTTTTTCAAGAAAGTCGGCCATGAATTGCTGTGCCTCACTTGTGTTTCTCGCAGGCGGTGCCGGTGTTTTAAACGATATCAATGTTTTTAGTAGATCGATAAGTTCATCTTTCCGTTCATCGATTTCATTATGTAGTTTTTGAATTTTTTCCATGTTGTACTCCTTTCCGTAACGCAAAAAATCCGTCTCTTCGCAGGGAAGAAACGGATGTGATGACGTTATAATGGAGTGATACAACGGTTCAAGACACCTCTTCCCTACGCCGGCATTATCCGGTTCAAGTTATAAGGGTTAAAGCAGTTCGCCTCTCTCAGCTCCATTATGAGCACCCCCAGCGGTGATTCCTATTTAATTTAACCTTATTAGTAGTTTTATCACATTAAAGTAGTTTATTCAATGGCAAATACAATTTTCCCTAACTGCTCTGCTTTGTCTATGCGTGTAAATGCCTGCTCAAATTGATCAAGCGGATACACTTGGTCAACAATCGGATGTAACTTGTACTGTTCGATCAATTGTATCATTTCCTCAAGCTCTTCCCCACTGCCCATCGTCGAACCAAGCATATTGAACTGACCGTAAAAGAATGCACGCAGGTTAAACGTTACTTCGTCGCCTGCTGAAGCACCGAACGTAACAATTGTACCACCTTTACGAAGTTGATTGAGCGATTTACTGAATGTCGCTGCACCGACGCATTCGATAACGAGATCCATTTTTTGATTGTTTAGTGCTTCTGCCCAGTCACTTTCTGAATCGATCGCTTTGTCCGCACCAAGTTCGATTGCTTTTTGCCGTTTTGCTTCTGAACGGGACGTGACAAAAACGCGAGCGCCTGCTGCTTTTGCAAATTGTAAAAGGAATGTTGCCACACCACTGCCGATACCTGGAATGAGGACATTCATGCCTTCTTTTACCTGGCCGCGAGTAAATAGTGCACGGTATGCTGTCAGTGCTGCAAGTGATAATACTCCCGCTTCTTCCCATGACAGATGCGCCGGTTTTAAAACAGCATTTTCAGCTGGAATAACGATCGATTCCGCAAATGTGCCATGAAACGGCAAGCCGACAATTTCAAATCCTTCCGGCGGCGCATCGCTGTTTTCCTTCCACCCAAGGCCCGGGTTAATGATGACTTCATCGCCCACTTGGACAGACGTCACCCCTTCACCAACCGCGTCAATGATACCCGCCCCGTCTGATCCAATAATGAGCGGCGGCTCGTTTTCTTTATGCCGATGCAAAACGAACAGGTCGCGATGGTTTAATCCGGCTGCTTTTAATTTCACCCTCACTTCCCCTGAAGATGGCAACCCTTCTTCCATCTCACGGTATGTAAGCCCTGCTATTCCTGCTTGTCCTTCGTGAACGACTGCTTTCATAATATCCCCTCCAAGTAGGTCTCTGTGCTATAATTTTAACATATAAGTAATAATTTGAAAGGATTGAAGCAACATGAATTCGTTTTTCAAACAATTTGCAGGACATGATCTTTCATTTATCTTAAAACGGTTTGCGGAACTTTTTCCTTTTGAAAACCTAGATGTTTTAAATAGATATGAACAGGAAATCACACCAGAATTCCTGAAAGAGAAACTAATCGATAATCAGCGTGGGGGTCTATGTTATGAACTGAATGCTCTGTTATTTTTAACGTTGAAAGAGCTTGGTTTTGACGTACAACTCACGACTGGCACAGTGAAAAATGAAGGGGTTTGGGCAATTGATCATACGCATGCGACCGTGTTGCTGAAACAAGATGGACACCTTCATCTTGTTGAGAGTGGCTTCGGTAACCGGCTGCCGCTCTCCCCACTTTTATTGGACGGTGAATCTGTATCATCTCCAGCCGGGACATTCAGATTCCAGATGGTTACAACAGAAAAAGGCACATTAGCAATGGAACAGCTCGTAAACGATGAATGGATCGTACGCTATGGGTTTTCTCCTGAGCCTGTGAACTGGAGCGAATTAACGAAAATGAAGGAGACGATTCACCACGATGAGCGATCGACTTTTACACAAGCTCCGGTGATCGCTGGCATTACAGGCGGCGGAACGTTTTCAATCGCAAGGGACCGGCTTCGTTTGAAATGGCCAGATGGATCAGAAAAAATAGTTGAATTTGAACATGACAATGATTTTTTAAAAGAAGTCACCCGTTACTGCTCACCATCTATTGTGAAAGAAGCTGAATTATATTTAAATGCTGAATTTCGTGACGAAAAAAGAAACGAAAGTAAAGAAGGCGATCACAAATGAATATGTGGCATGAGCGCTTTAAAGTAAATGAATATGTATATGGAAAAGAACCAAATGAATTTATCCGAACTGCCGCTCCATTCATTAAAAAAGGTGGTCAAGTTCTTTCAATTGCTGAAGGTGAAGGTCGAAACGCCGTTTTCCTAGCCGGTGAGAAATTCATAGTTAACACATGGGATTATGCACAGTCCGGCATCGATAAAACGGAGAAACTTGCAATAGAAAAAGGTGTCGTTGTAAACATGGAACTGCGTGATCTCGCCGACGTTGAATGGCCAGAAAACAAATGGGATGCCATCATTCACGTGTTCGGACACTTTCCTGAGCCGATTTTTAACCGAACAATGAAAGGCATTAAAAAAGCAATTAAACCGGGTGGCCTGTACATTGCTGAATTATTTACAACGGACCAGCTTCGTTTCAAATCCGGCGGACCCCGGGCCATCGACATGTTATGCACACCTACTCAAATAATGAAAGAATTTGACGGCTGGTATAGTAAACACTTTTTTACTGGCGAAGCAGAACGAAACGAAGGCCGGCTGCATCAGGGCACAAGCCATGTCATTCAGTGTGTATTGCAAAAGCCACAATAATGGTATTTAACTTTGTTTCCATAGGAGATGTTGTTGACATGAATTTGCCGCATGAACCGGATCATACCGTTACATTTAATATAAAAAAAATACACATTCAGGCACTTATCATTACAGTTGCATCGATTGTCCTTGGTGCTGTTTTGATGGCTTTCTTTCATATAAAAAGCGGATTTGAAATTTCATTCTGGAATTTCTTTTTATTGGCCATTTTATATACCGCACTGATTATTTTACATGAAGTGTTTCATTTGATCGGCTTTATGATCTGGGGGAAATGCAAAAGAAGCGACCTCGTATATGGTATTAACCGCGAACTCGGTATTGCGTACGCCGGTACGAAAAAAGTGATTGTGAACAAGGCAATGAAAAAAGCATTGCTGCTGCCGTTCTGGATGACGGGCATGCTGCCATTTGTCATCGGTATATGGCTAAACAACTCTGTCCTGATGATTGTCGCCGCCTTTTTAATTGGCGGCGCGGCCGGTGACTTTTCAATGTACAATCAGCTGCGAAAAATCAAAAAAGATGCGTTTATTCTGGATGATGTAAATGAACCGAAGCTATATGTGTATAACAAAAACCCATCTGTATTCAACTGACAGATGAGCTCTTGTTATACATTCTTTTTCTCACATTTCCCTATATATGTTGCTTATTTCTATAGTCTCTCCTATTTTGTTACAAGGCTTCTGACGCTTGTTCACTTTTTGGAAAGATCAGCTCAGGTAACCGAAGAGTAATAGGCGTTCCTTTTCCCTCCATGATTAATCCGAATTAAAGCCTCGATCCGTTACATAATTGTCAATTGACCAGACACCTATGCCTTTGTTTTTAGCAATTTTCTGTTTTGCTTCAAATTCATCCAGGTAGCGTGTATTCGGTGGATACACGTATGCAACCCTTGCCATTCCTTCTTCAAGAAGCGTTTCTTGCACGCTTTTCCCATCTACATACACATAAACGAGTATTCGACTATACTTGTCCAAACGCTGGCCGACATCAAATTCAAGCGTAATTTCCCCTTGCTTAAGCAATTGTGCCGTCCGCTCTTTCGCCTCGTCGCCTAACGGCTGTTTCCCGAGCTTTGGATGCCTCGTCTCAGGCGTATCAACTAACAAAAAGCGGGCACTAAATTCTTCCGCTTTCCCATCATTGTCCGCATCAAATGCAAACACTGCCGTATCGCCATCCACCGGTCTGACAAGTTTGGCTGGGATAGGATCAATCGTGCCTTTTGACTTTAATATATTTGTTGATTCATTAACTGACTCTTCTTCGTCCACTTTATTTGATCCCTCTTGGCTCTGTTCCTTTTCAATCGCTGTCAGCACATCATCGGTCACTTCAAGTAAATCAGTGACATCTTGTTCCGTACAAGCTGATAAAAAAAGAAGACTGCTCATCATGACCGCTATCATATATGTAAATCGCTTCACGTTTCTTTTCCTCTTTTCTTTCGTTTCTCCTTACCTTTTAGCATTAAAACCATCAAAAAAACCGCCTATAAAAAGACGGTTACTCTTTCACAGACTCTTCAATGTATTTTGCAATGATTGGAATCGTCAACTCAAGATTGCTTGTTATGAGAGTGTTTTTCACATATTTCAGCTTGCTGCCATCACTCGCATACGGCTGAATGCCAAGTACATTGTTAATATATATAACGCCTTCGTTCGTAATCATCGGTTTGATAATGTTCCCGTCTGTCTCATCGTAACGACGAATTTTTTCAAGACCATTGACGAGCCCTTTATCAAACAAATCATTCATCGCAATTTCATATACTGCCGGTGCCATGTTCTCGCTCATTCGCTCATGTAATTCATACATCACATCCGGCTTGTTTTCCAAATAGTACTGCACATAATACGCAAGAAGTACTTGCTCTTTTATCGCTAATTCCCCCATAAAAATGCCCCCTTTTCCTGTCTTTTCTATTATACATTATTTTGGCATAAAGACGTTAATTTCCTTCTATCTCTTATATGCCAATCCGATGACATTCAACGCAAATCTACATAATGTATAGTAACTAAAATAAATCGGATAGGATACGGGAATAATGATCAATTCGCTGATATTTTACAGTATGTTGGGCAATGGTTCGTTCTGATTGAAGACATTATTCCCCTTTTTGGTCAAGGGACCGCACTTATTATGACGTGAGTTAGAAATACTGATCTGTTTGTCCCCGCAGATGGAATCACAATTAAACCGTTAGAGAAATTCTAACGGTTTAATTTTTAACTCCATAATGGAGTAATAACTGATTCATAAGGGCTTCTTCAAATAATATAACGAAATATGCCGAATCATTGAGATCATCCTTCTTATGTGTGAACATTTTCCATTCCAGGGAAGTCCTTTCTGATAACGTCGAAAATCGTGAATGTGCCATGGTATCAGCAATTCACAATCAAACATTTCCCATATTTTACATTTAGGTGCTTTTGATCCCGAAACATCAATGATGCAATTAACAGCACGGCGGGCAGCCTCGTTTGCGCCTTCCATAGTGGCTAAATCCGTGTTCGTTCGAACATAATCAGATGCCAGAAAAAAGTTCTTAATTCTTGTATATGCATAAGGTCTTAACTCCCAAGTATATACTTTATTAACCAATAAAGGAGAAATATTGATTTTTTTGGTATCATCAAAAATCATATCCGGGTCTAAAAACCAAGAATGAAAATCGTCGTCTTGAAGAACAGTTTTCTCTGCATTAAAACTTTTTTTAAGCTGTGTCCAAACTTCGTTTTTAATCTCTTCTAGTGTGCATTCTGAAGCTTTTTTTTCATATACGATTCCCGGGATATGCCACTCAGATATACAAACTGAAAGAATTCCTTTGACAGTACCATCTCCATATTCCTTGAGATCAATCGAAGGCCAAAATTGCTTTTGGGATACAATCGTCAAAGCCCAAGGAGTATCTTGACATATTATGTGACCATGAATGATCGGAATATCTCGTTTTAAAAAAAATTGAATACCATTCATCCAGCCTAAGCTTTTACTTAATTTTTTGATTCCTTCCAAAGTTGGATCAGCTTCAATCATTTCACGTGAGATTAATTTTCCCATAGCTTCTACAGGCAATGCGGAAAGAAAATAATCCCCCTTAACAGTTAAAATTCGGCTATGGTGTTTTATTGTCATACTGACAATCGTTTCTTGATCACTTTGAATATTAATACACTCAGCATTAGTAAAATAACGTACTCCCTTTTTTCTTAAATAGTTCAGCCACGGATCAATCCAAACTTCATTTGTCGGTCCGTTCAAAAGCCTGTCATTCTCGGATCCCGGTAAAATACAATCTAAAATAATTTGGGAAAGAACGTTGCCAATCGTTTTCATGCTGGCTTCTCTTGCATTTGCTGCAACTAGAGACCTTGTTATTCCTGTAAACATTTTTTGAAAGTCCTCTGATTGACGGTCACCATCCAGATAGTCCCACCAGCTTATTCTTTCATATTCATCCATTCGTCTTTCTTTGCAGCTGGTCATTACTTGCCATACTCTTTCAACTAAAAATTCAAGTTCATGTTCAGATAGGCCCCAATTTGTCTCAAATAGAGCTTTTATATTTATTTTAAGATCGACCATTGACTTTGGAAATCCTAAAACGAAGGGCACAAGAGGTTCATTAAAACGAGCAATTCCCATTTTTGTAGCTTCAACTAAATTAGCATAAACGGTGTTATTTCCTTCAAACGGAATTCTTTTCATCGTATCGATAATATGGTTATAAAATTTAGGAAAAAAACGGAAACCATGTTCGCCAGGTAGTTCTTTTCTCCCGTTTATTCCAGAGCCCGGAACAGGTACTGACCGAGCTTTTCCACCGGAAATCGATTTAGCTTCGTATACCGTGACATCGTAGCCTCGTTCGATTAATTCATGTGCAGCACTCATCCCAGCAACTCCACCACCCAAGATAATCACTTTTTTTCTCATCTGATCACCTATCTTATGAATAATGAATACCCCGTTATATCTGATCACTCCTTCTTCTTGTTTTTCTCTATGTCAGACACATTCTCGATCACAAAATTGAGGCTGGTTTTCCATGTGTTAAATCTAAAATATGTGTAGTTAATCCGCTCAAAATATGCCTCTCATATCGCCTATCTTTTTTGACTGTGTTTATATCATGCATTCCCATTAGCTAAACGTTGGACAGCTCTAATAATTCCTCCATATCCTGTACAACGACAAAGATTACCTGAAAGTGCCTCTTTAATATCTTCTTCTGTCGGATTAGGTACCGCATCAACAAGTGCCTTTACTGCCATAATCATTCCTGATGTACAATAACCACATTGAAATCCACCCTCGTGTAAAAAGGCTTCTTGAATATTTCTATTGCCATCTGTTCCTACCCCCTCGATGGTTAGGACGGATTTCCCATTTACTTGATACGCCATTACTAAGCAAGCATTGACGAGCTGTCCATCTAATAAAACAGAACATGCCCCACAACGACCAATTCCACACGAAACTTTTGTGCCTGTTAAGTTCACTTTCTCTCGTAAAATATCAACAAGACGAGCAGAAGCTTGAACCGGCAATTCATGCTTTTGTCCATTAACAAGGAAAGAAAGTGTGAACTCCTCTTTCATCTTTGAAACTACATGATCTGCTTTATTCAAGTCCATTCAAGCATCCTCCTTACTTCAACCGCCTCTAAAATTTCTTCAGATGAAACCGGCAAATGTTGGACCCAATGGCCAGTTGCATCGTGAATGGCGTTCACAATGGCTGGAGTGATCGCAATCGTTCCAATTTCTCCAACTCCTCTTGGGCCATGGGAGTCATCTTTATATAAAGCTTCGATCGCTTGAACATTCGTATGAAAGGGAATATCAGCTATACTCGGGATCAGGTAGGTATCAAAATTTTCCGTTACATATCTGCCGCCTTCCATCTTGGCTTCTTCCATTAATGTGTAACCTAAAGACATGACACCTCCACCTTCTATTTGACCACGATACCCATTTGGACTGATAACGGGGCCTGCAGCGATTACATGATCTAGGTCCGTAACCTTTACTTTTCCAGTGAGAAGATCCACTTCAACCTCTACTTTTACACCCCCAAAGGTATATAAATAATGACCACCAATCACCGCATCAGGCGTAGTAGGAAAATGAAAATTCGTATATACAACAAGAGGACTTCCATCCTTCATTTCCTGTGCCAGTTGTTTATAGGTCATACACGGGTGCTTACCGTTCACCCTCCAAAGTCCGTTTTCTCCAAGAATCAATTCATTTTCAGGAATACTTAGAAGTTGTGATACTCTTTTACAAATCTTTTGTGTAAAAGGTTCCTTCATTCTTTGCACAGATTGCCATACCATACTCGTACCTCGAGAAGCTGTAGATGAGCCTGAAACAGGAACGAGTGCCGTATCGCCTATCACGATTTTTAGATCATTTTGAGAACAACCAATTTCCTTAATGACTATATTTTCAATAACAGCTAATAATCCTTGTCCGCATTCCTCAAAACCAAAGGCAATTTCAATTTTTCCTTCATGATTTAAAGCTAGCCGTCCACCAGTGCTATCTAAACGCCCAAAGCCAAGCCCACCTCCGTGCATAGCAAGTGCCATTCCCGTTCCCTTACGCTTCCATTTTGAACAAGGCTCTTGTTTTTGTTTTTCTTTTTGCTTCATACATAAAGTATTTATACTTTCGAGCACTTCTAATGCCCCATTTGAAGGTGCAATTCGTTGTCCTAAAGGTCCTTTGTCTGTGGCCTTCCGTATATTTTTCCTTCTTAGTTCAATTGGATCTATCCCAAGTGCTTCAGCTAGACGATTGATTTGTCCTTCAAGCGCAAAGGTTATTTGATTTCCACCAAATCCCCTAAACTCTCCCGAAACACCATTATTCGTAAAAACAGATAGCCCTTCTATATCGATATTGGGAATGATATATGGTCCTGAAGCATGCTCTACTGCAAAATCTAAAACGGCTGGACCTAGTGTTGCATATGCACCTGTATCTGCGATAATCTGTACTTCATGTGCAACAATCTTCCCCGTCTTACTGGCACCAGTTTTCATGGTAATTCTCATGGGATGTCTTTTTAATCCGGCCCAAACCGATTCTTTTCTAGTATGATGAACCTTTACCGGACGTCCTGTTACTAAAGCGAGTATGGCCCCATACGGTTGAATATTTAATTCATCCTTCCCACCAAAGGATCCACCCATCGGACTGGAAATAATTCGTATCTCATGTTCTGGTTTTGCCAGAATACGAGCGAGCTGAAAGCGATCTTTAAAGCCATGCTGTGTTCCGGCATACACAGTAATACTCCCATCCTCCTTTGGGACAATTACCCCTCCCTCAGTTTCTAGATAGGCATGCATTTGTCTTGGTAACTCGTACGTTTCTTCCACGACAGTAAAACAATCATCAAAGGCTTTACTTACATCTCCATTTTTGAATGTTGCACGGTGAAGAATATTCCCACTTAGATGTAGCTTCGGTGCATCTTTTGCTAATGCTTTTTTGGGGTCATCAATGACTGGAAGCTCTTCATATACGACTTCAATTAACGCTAGCGCCTCATAGGCAATGGCTTCCGATTCTGCTGCAACAGCTGCAATGGCATCTCCTACATATCGCACTTTATCTTCACAAAATACTGGTTGGTCTGGAAAAATAATTCCAAATCGATTCATCCCTGGTACATCTTTATGTGTAATAACTACTGCTACACCAGGCAATTGCTCTGCTCGCTCTGTTTTAATTGAAACAATGTTTGCGTGTGGATATGAGCTTCTTAATATTTTTCCATGTAACATGTTTGGGAACGCCAAATCCGTTAAATACTTTAAGTCACCTGTCACTTTTGCCATTCCATCTGGCCGGACACGCCCTTCCCGTTCCGAAACATTAAACTTCATAGCACAGGCTCCCTTCATTTAAGCGATGGAAATACTAGTTCTTGAAGCTCTGAAATAATGATATGTGCTGCTACTTTTTTTCGATAATCAGCAGACAAAAAAGCATCTGTGGTTGGTAAGAATTCTTTTAATATTGATGAATATACTTCCTTCCAAGTTACTGTTGATAACTTCTCCCCTTTGAATAAACGTTCCGTAGCTTCAAGCCGGTGCGGCAGATTATCTCCACCTCCAACTGCAAGCCTAACATGGTCCAATTCCCCTAACTCATTCAAGGACATAGAGCCAGCAACCGTAACAATCGCAGCTGTAAATGCCTCTCTACGTCCGATTTTTTTATAAAAATAATGCATATTTCTCTCCTGTTCATTGATGGGAAGATGAACCTGTGTTAGCAAATCATCCTGTTGATCTTCTTTATCTTTTAACCAACTCCATACACTTTTCTTTAGACTAGAAACCTTATTACAAAGACTGACTTCTGCATCCATCACGAGAAGAGCAGGAATAACATCTCCACTACGACCAGCTATATTCCCACCAATCGTTGCCTGGTTACGTACGGCCGGTGCGGCTATATGTTTTACGGCTTCAGACAATAGCTTCCTTTCCATCGTCACTAAAGAATGGTTTTGACAAGTAGCTAAAGTAGAGAGTGCTCCTATCGATAGCACTTTGCAATCATGATCACGTTCTACTTCAATCCCTTGCATCTTTTGAATAAGTTGCAAGCTAATAAGATGTTTCGGTACTTTATTTCCATTTTCACACTGTAGTTGCAGAAGGGTCCCTCCAGATATAAAGCAAGCGTCAGCTCCAAACTCCTTTTTCTTTGCCAATGCTTCTTGGATCGTTGTAGGTGTCCAGATCACACTCGATGCTAATGATGAGTTCTCCTTTTCAGTGGTCACTTATAAGGGATCCCCTCCTTTACTTGCTCATACTCTTCTCGTGTATCAATGTCGATGAAAGCCCTTTCATCTTCATATTCAATGGTGTCACCATTACCTATAAAAGATTTTCGAATTAGCTTTCTAGCTCCCATGTCCCCTTCTAACTTCTCTAAGGCCGGGAACATGTTGCGAGAGAATAAAATCGGTGGCCTTACAATTCCTTCAAAGCTAGCCGCGACAAAATCTCTTTCTCTTCCTTCATTTAAAATAGTTCGATACCGTGCTATAAGATTATTCATGATTCTGACTGTAACAAATGGTTGGTCTGCCAAAAAGACTAACGCCGCCTCCGCTTTCATCGCATTCACTTCTTGCAATCCACGGCGAAGTGAGTAAGCCTGCCCCTCTTTTGCTTCAGCACACGTAACATGCGTCCATCGTTTGACAAACAAAGAAGTAAAAAAGATATAATCCAACCAATCTAACGGATCTTCCTCTTTTGTAACGACTACTATATGGTCAAGATTCGTTGTTAAAGCTGTATTCAAAGCCAGGCTACCAAGCGTCGTATTTTTTAACGGAAGCAATAGCTTATTCTCGCCCATTCGACTACTTTTACCTGCTGCTAGGTAGATCCCAACAATTTTTGAGTCTTGCATCTTCATCGCATAGCATCCATCTTGGAATTCTTTTGCAGCCTCTTTACTCTAATTAAGTCAGCCACAATGCTGATGGCAATTTCTTCAGGTCCTTCTGCACCAATATGCAATCCAACAGGAGTTCGAATGTTACCTAGATCTTCCCCATTACTTAATAACCGTAGGGTCCGGGCCCGAGAGCCAAGGACCCCTAAATAGCCTAACTTTTCATTAGCTAATAATTGAAGCAGCTCTTGATCTCGCTTAAAGTTATGCGTCAAAACGATGACATGGTCATCCGGACGGAAGTGAATTTGTTTAATCGCAGCGACAGGAAAGTCGACAATACATTCCGTTGCACTTGGAAAATTGTCTTTGTTACATAATGCAGGGCGCCAATCTGAAACAAGTACAGAAAATCCAGCTTTAGAGGCAAATTGGACGAGCGGGATCGCATCTTGACCTGCTCCAAAAATAATTAAGCGTGATTTTGGTTGATAATGATGAAGATAAACGGGAGCAGAAAGTTCTTCCATGTATATAATTCCGCTCTTTACAATGGGGGGACGTGAATCTAAAAGGCATTTAATCCTAGCAGGAATACTTCCTTGCCACTCACCAAATAGCTGATGGTCTTCTGTTAAAAAAATATAATCCGTGACGCTATAATCATGTGTTAATTTTTTCATAATAACTACAGACTTTCCGGCTTCAAGGTATGTTTCAAGGGTATGAAGGTGTGAGCGTAGACGATGACCAACCGGTTCAAGCAAGACTCGAAGAACACCGTTACATCCCGCCCCCTGTCCCCACGAGAGGTCATCTTCTGCTCTCATGTCAAAAACAATCGTTTGCGACAGTCCATCATTGAACAAATCCTTTACTCTTTCTGCGAGATCATCTTCAATGCAGCCGGCACTTAGTAAGCCCACTCGAGTGCCATCCTCTTTAAATAGCATCGAAGTCCCTTCCTTGCGATAAGCCGATCCTTGAACATCAATAATAGTGGCTAAAATATCTTTCTGGGATGATAAATGAATCACATCTAATATTTGATGGATACTTTCCATTCAATACTCACCGTCCCTAAAGATCCATTTACTATTATGAATATAGAATTTTTTGCTAGTCGTATTATGAAATGTATTTAATGAGGAAAAGGAAAAATCCATTTTTTATTTACATTCAACAATTTGTTCCTAATAAAGTTTTAATTTGATACAATTAATTATATTTACGTGATAATGGAAGTAAAAATAACAAACGCAATGTATAATTATTAATTTTTTTGAGTGACTCGATAGTATCACTTAAAGCAAAATTAGTCTTAAGGCATAGACCATTTTGTTATTTGTTTAAGCGTAACTACTCAACCTGCCATATTTTATGCAAGACAAAGAGAGGTCACTGCTAGTAAGCAGTACCTCTGTGAACTTGGAAGAAAAGGATTCAATTTTCCCTTCCCGAATAAGTTAATCCATCGAGTGGAAAATTAGTTTTCCTTGTTATTGTGTTTCGGGAGTTTTTATTAGTTATCTACAACTTCAAAACCAATTTCACTACCGCCTCAATATGCGTCGTTTGCGGAAACATATCGACCGGCTGCACTTCTCTTGTTTTATATCCACCGTCTTCGAGTACCCGCAAGTCCCGTGCAAGTGTTCCCGGGTTACAGGATACATAAACAACTTTTTTTGGTTTCATCTCCAAAATCGTCTGCAGTAACGCATCGTCGCAGCCTTTGCGCGGCGGATCGACGACAATGACGTCCGGCCGGATACCTTGTTTATGCCAGGCCGGGATCACTTCTTCTGCTTTCCCTGCTTTAAACTGCGCATTTGTAATGCCATTTAACGCTGCATTTTTCTTCGCATCTTCAATCGCTTGCGGCACAATTTCGACGCCATATACTTCTTTTGCTTTTTTGGCGAGAAAAAGGGAAATCGTACCGATGCCGCAATAAGCGTCAATGACAATTTCATCACCTGTCAATTCTGCAAATTCAAGCGCTTTTCCGTAGAGTACTTCCGTCTGCACCGGATTTACCTGATAAAATGAACGGGCAGAAATGGCAAATTTCACATCGCCGATTAGATCATAAATCACATCTTCGCCCCACAATGTGCGCGTTTGATTTCCAAAAATGACATTCGTTTTATCAGGATTAACGTTTTGTACAATAGATGTAATACCTGGAATCGCGTCACGGATGCCTTTAATGATCGCATCTTTATTTGGCAGTTCAGCTGTACGCGTGACGAGCACCACCATCATTTCCCCTGTTGTGTAGCCGATCCGCGCCATCACATGCCGAAGCACACCTTTATGCTGCTGTTCATCATACGGCATGACACCGTTCGCTGCACACACATCTTTCACTTTTTGAATGAGTTCATCACTTTGTTCATGCTGAATAAGACATTCAGTCATATCAATAATCTCGTGGCTGCGTTTTTTGTAAAAACCGGCGACAATGCGGCCGCCGTTCATGCCGACTGGAACCTGTGCTTTGTTCCGGTAGCGCCATGGCCCTTCCATGCCAAGCACTGGATGAACTGGCACGTCCGGCAGTTTTGCAATCCGGTCCATCACATTTCTCACCTGGTTATATTTCATCTTAAGCTGCCCTTCATACGTCATATGCTGAAGCTGGCAGCCGCCGCACTCATCATATACAGAACATGGAGGCTTCACGCGTTCAGGCACTGTTTTATCAAGGCGGAGCAATTTCGCAAATCCGTATCCTTTATTCAGTTTCGTCACTTCAATTTCACCGGTTTCGTCCGGCAACGCACCTTCAACGAACAGCGGGTAGCCATCTATTTTCGCCACTGCTTTTCCTTCATGCGTTAAATCGGTAAACGTGACGTACAACACGTCTTTTATTTTTACCGGGGCTTGAATCTTTGCCACAATTACTCCCCCTCATTTATTAAGCTTGTCTGCCGGTTCACATTAAGACCAGGCAGAGAATCGTTTACTTGAAAAACGATATCCTTCATCTTACATTGATGCGCCGCTTCTTTCAACAGCAGCTCCAGTTTTTCATACTTATCGCTCTGCATGGATATGATACTTATTTAAAACCATTTTAAAATCAGCTCTGCACCTATATTCGCCGCACTTACTGCAAATTGCGCCAGCCCGAATCCTGCTGAAAAGCCAGTAATAACACGGAGCAAATTATTGCTTGTGCGAAACTGCCGTTTTTGTGTGAATCCATCCAGCAGCATCGGAATGTTCAATGCGATCGCCATTAAAAATGACGGGATAAAAGACAGAATTGGTGGGAAGAAGGCCATCGGAACAGCTAAAAATAAGCCGATTAATAAAAACATACATCTATAACAGATTGGAAACTGCCTGCCGCACACAATAAGTGACCGTTCTGGGCGGCGGTGGCACGGCATGAACTGCAGCGTAAAAAACTCCTTCATGACGGACAGTCCGGACCGCAGTCACAGTCCCCATCGTTGTCGCAGTCGAATGTTTTCTTGCTTATAGTCGGCGTTGGGCAGTCGCAATATGAGTAATCATCATCTTTTCCTTTTTTGCGTCGTTTCTTGTACCAGTAAATCGTATAAATAAATAAAATGAGGCCAAAACTGAACCAACTGATCAAAATGAGTCGCTCGTTTCCAACTGGGTTTGACGTCAATCCAATAACACTCCCTATGATGCAAGTGAGAGCGACAAAAAAACTGATAAAAATCAATCTCGCAGCACCGCCTTTCAACGTAATCTTATCATAAATCAATACGATAAAAGAAAGATGCTTTTCAATATCTTTACTCATAATAAGTGATGTTTAAAAAAAGCCGGTAAAGGAATAGTAATATGAGACGCGAAACAAATAGGAGATGAACATGATGAATCAAAACGAACTGAAAAAGCAGGTTTTAACACTTTTACAGGAAAGTCGGATCGGAACGATGGCGACCATTCATGATAACAAGCCACGCTCGCGTTATATGACCTTTTTCAATGATGATTTGACTCTTTATACGGTGACAAGCAAAGATATGCACAAAACGGAAGATATCAAACAAAATCCGTATACACATATTTTGCTTGGTTATGAAGGTGAAGGAATAGGCGACACATATGTGGAAGTGGAAGGAAAAGTTGTCGAGTCTGACGATGAAAACTTGAAGGAAAAAGTATGGAATGAACATCTCGAGCCTTGGTTTGATGGCCCAGAAGATCCAAATTTGCTTATTTTGCAAATTAAGCCGGATCAAATTCAATTAATGAACAAAAAAGGCCAGTCCCCGCAAATACTGGATCTTTAATCATACGAAAAAGGCATCGCTATTTGATGGCGATGCCTTTTTTATAAGCACTTATTTGCTTTTCTGACCGCTTCGCTTATCCGTGATGTTCCACTACATCTTCATATGTACCCATTGCCTCAATTCGGCCGGCACGTAATCGAATGACTTGATCAGCGCGACGAACGGTATTCAATCGATGCGCAATTACAAAACTTGTGCGTCCTTCCATTAACCTTCCAAGCGCTTCTTGAATATGCAGCTCGGTAATTGTGTCGATGCTGCTCGTCGCTTCGTCCAAAATCAAAATAACTGGATCGGCTAACATCGCCCGAGCAATCGCGATCAGCTGCCTCTGTCCCTGACTAATACCCGAACCTTCTTGACTCAATTTTGCTGCGTAGCCATCTGGCATTTTCATAATAAATGAATGGGCATTGGCGAGCCGTGCAGCTTCGACAACTTCTTCATCTGTCGCATTAAGGCGGCCATAGCGGATATTTTCCATGACCGTTTCTTCAAACAACACCGTGTCCTGCAAAACAAATCCCATCTGTCCACGCAAACTCGCACCAGAAATGTTCCGGCTATCGACACCGTCAAATACAATCGCACCGCTATCCGGTTCATAAAATCTTGCCAGCAAGTTCATAATCGTTGTTTTACCTGATCCGGTCGGCCCAATAAGCGCGATTGTTTCTCCCTTTGAAGCACTGAATGTGACACCAGAAAGTGTCTCTTTTCCTTTTTCATACGAGAATGACACATCTTTGAATATAACTTCGCCTAAAATGTTATGGCGAGTACCTGTCTTCCCATCGACTGTTTCTTCTGTGTCGATAATATCAAACACGCGCTCCGCTCCCGCAACAGCCGATAACATCGTATTATATTGATTCGCAAGATCATTGAGCGGCCGCGTAAACTGGCGGGCATATTCAGTGAAAATCACAATCGTTCCGACCGATGCCTGGCCATTCAGCGCCAAAATCCCCCCAGCGAGCGCAATGAATGCGAAACTTGTATTGTTTAAGACGTTCATCAATTTTGGAATAAATCCGGAATACGCCTGCGCTAAGTAGCCAGCTTCTCTCAACTGCTCATTTCTCCCCATAAAGTCCGCGATCATTTCATCTTCACGTGAAAACATTTTTACAATATGACGACTTGAAATCGCTTCTTCAATAAAGCCATTCAAATCACCGAGATGCCGCTGCTGTTCTTTAAATTTCGGGCCCGTCCGTTTTGTTATCCACTTCATCCCGCCAAACATGAGCGGAATAATCAGCAATGTGACGACAGTCAAAATCGGGCTTAAATACAGCATCACGACAATGGAACCAGCAAGCGTCAAAATGCCCGATGCAATTTGAATGATCGAACTGTTAAGCGTGCTGCTTATATTTTCGATATCATTCGTCACGCGGCTCATTAATTCACCGTGACGGCGTTTGTCAAAAAAGGCGATCGGTAACTTGTGAAAATGCTGAAATAAATCATCACGCAGTTCATACACCGTTTTTTGCGCAATATCGGCCATCCAGTAGTTTTGCAAAAATAGGACCCCCGAATAGCTCACATAGACGAGCGCAAGTCCCCCAAGAAGCCATAAGAGACCATCTTCATCTCCTGACGCTATATAATTATCAATGGCAACGCCGATTAAAAATGGACCTGCTAGTGCTAAAACAGAACTGAGCGCCACCGTAACAATCGTTAAGATGAGCTTTCCTTTTCTCTTTAATAAATAACCAGTGATACGTCTCAATGTGCCGGACATATTTTGAATTTTTGGCTTCGGTTGTGGATTAGCCCCGTGTCTGTTCATGTATGTTTTCCTTTCTGCCTTGCGACTCCATGAGGCGTTTATACAATCCATTTTGACTAGATAGCTCTTTGTGCGTGCCCGACATAGCCACTTGTCCATCTTCAATCATAAAAATACGGTCCGCCTGCTCTGCCGTTGATATTTTTTGTGTAACAATTATAATCGTACATTTTTCTTCCGTAATCGCATCAATTAACGCTACTTCCGTTTTCACATCAAGAGCACTTGTACTATCATCTAACAGTAAAATATCCGGCTTTCGAATGAGTGCACGGGCAATCGATAAACGCTGCTTTTGCCCGCCAGATAACGTAACACCTTTTTGACCGATCATCGTATGATAGCCATCTGGCAATGCCGCTACTGTTTCATGGATTTGCGCTTTACGTGCTGCCTCAACGATTTCTTTTTCCGTTGCGTTTTTTTTCCCCCAACGAATGTTATCAAAAATTGAACCGGTAAACAGATGCGACTCCTGTGGAACAAAACCAATTTCCCGGCGAAGCGAATCCATTTTCATTTGGCTAATATCACATCCGCCGATCGAGATGATCCCTGAATCCGGTTCATATAAACGTGGAATAAGGGATAGTAACGCCGATTTCCCCGATCCTGTTCCACCTAAAATCGCCGCCATTTCTCCCCGCTTCACCGTCATCGATAAGTCTTTTAAAACGGGTGCAGTTCCACCTGGATAGGTAAAGAACACATTCTTCAGTGTAAGATCGCCATCTTTCGGATACGTTTCCGTCACCCAATTCAGCTTTTCCTGTTCGACGTTCAGCACTTCATCAATCCGACCTGCTGAGGCTTTCCCGCGTGCAAATGCAATCGTAATAAATGTGAAGATCGACAGTGAAATGATAATTCGGGCCGCATAGTTAATGATGGCAACAATTTCACCAGTTGTCACTGTCCCATTTTGCATTTCGACAAAGCCCAACCATAAAATGAGGAGGAGAGCACCGTTCATGACGAGCAGCAAAAGCGGCACGATGCTTTCAAACGTACGGATCACGCGAATCGTTTCATCCATGAGTGCCTTACTCGATTTCTGAAAGCGCGACTTTTCATGATCGCTCCGGACGAATGCTTTAATTAAACGAATACCAGTTAAGTTTTCACGCATGACACTGTTCACTTTATCTAATCTTTTTTGAACGCGTTCGAACATGCTGGCACCGCGTCTCATCATAAACATCATGAAAACGAGCATCACTGGTACTGCAATCACCAACACAAGTGACAATCCAAAATGAACGTATAGCGCCATGGTTGTGCCAAAAACAATCATGAGCGGTGCACGTAGCATAATACGTAAGCTCATAAAGACAGCATTTTGCAGCTGTGTTACATCATTGGTCATTCGAGTAATGAGCGTGGACGTGTCAAAATGACCGTATTGAGCAAATGAAAAAGATTGCACTTTTTCAAAAAGTTTTTTCCGGATATCAAATCCGTAGTTTTGACCGATGCGGGCAGCAATAAATGAATTCGTTATACCTGCTGCAAACGAGAAGAGGGACAGCCCGATCATGATCACACCCCACCGGATTACCATATCAAGATTGCCGGCAATGATCCCGTCATCAATCATTTTCGCTATTAAAATCGGCATCACTAGCTCGACTGCCAGCTCTAAAAGCATGAGCCCCCACGCTGCCGCCATCGACAGTCGATACGGTTTTAATAATGATAAAACACGACTCATACGTACGCCTTCTTCCAACTTTATTTTTCATAAGTGTAGCAAACCAGCACCCTTTTTTAAATTTTTAGCGCCTTTCAAGATAAACAAAAAATCTCAAAAACCAGTATGCACTGGTTTTTGAGATTTTTTACTGTTCATTTAATTCGGGAACCGATGTTTTTTCCTTCTTTGTTTTCGCCGCTGTCATATAAACGAGTATGCCGATAAGTACATACACAGCGAGTGATGCATACATCGCTTTAAACCCCATACCAGCTACAGCGGCGCCAATCACGACTGCCCCCACGCCAATGCCGAAATCATAAAAAGAGAGAAAAGTGGCGGTCGCCGTTGCTTTTCGTTCAGGCCGTGCCCTAGCAATCGCAATCGTTTGAAAGCTCGGAAACAAGGTTCCCCAGCCGATGCCAATCATACCGGCTGCTACGAAATAAAGAACAGCTCCATTCGCCAGACTAAGCACGATGAGACCGGCCGCAAATAAGACAATCGATGGGATAACGATGATATTCTCACCATACTGGTCAAACCAGCGTCCTGTGAATGGACGAGAAAGCACAAGCAGCACCGCGTACACGATAAAGAAATAACTAGCAATTCCGCCGATATTCAGCTCCCCTGCATATACTGGTACGAACGATAATATGGACGCATATCCCACTGAGAAAAAAGCGCCTGTCAAAGCAATCGGCAGTGCCGACTTTTCAAATAAATGTTCCGGATGCAATTTTAAACGAAACATGGAACCGAAACGGGCAGAACCTGAATGATCTGCCGCCAAACTTAACCCGATGATTAGTGCTATAACAGAAATAACGATGCAGGCGATATAGGCGGCGGTCATGCCCCAACCGTTAAATAGCGTCAAACCAGCAAACGGCCCGATCGCCATCGCCAGATTGTTCGATAAGACAAAATAGCCCATTCCTTCTCCGCGCCTTGAATGGGGTATAATATTCGCGACGATCGCACCTGCCGCTGTTGTCGCCATCCCGAAACTAATTCCCTGAAAAAAACGCAGGGCAAGCAGCACATTAAAGTTTGTCGCAACTAAATACAAAATCATCGTAACAAGATAAAGAAACAGCGACGTGACGAACACTTTTTTTCGTCCGAACATTCCAATCCATTGACCGGCAAAAGGACGGATCAAAATCGCCGCTATTAAAAAAACTGTTGTGACAAGGCCGGCCTGTGCTTCTGTTCCGCCTTGCCCTTGCAAAATGTAGACAGGGAGCGTCACGAGTAAAAAGTAAAACGTCATAAACAAGAAAAAATTCCCTGTCGATACACTTATAAAATCTTTTGTCCATAATTTTGCTTTATTCATGTAGCGTCCCCTTCTGTGAATTCTCTTTCACATTCATTAAATAAGATGACAATAATTGCTGCATATACTCTCGCTGTTCATCGGATACTCCCATAAGCAGACGATCATTCATTTGAAGAACGGCCGCTTCCCACTCCGGATATGCAGCTTTTGACTGTTCCGTCATCTCAATAATTTTGGCGCGGCGGTCTTCTCCCGTCACCTGCTTCACATATCCTTGTTTCATTAAACGCTGGATCGTTCTTGTCATTGGCGGAGCCTCTACGGCAAGATAATCACACAGCTCTTTTTGAGTCATTTTTCCTTTTTCCTTTAATACAAACAGTACGGACCACTGCGCCGTATAAAGACCGAACGGCTGTAGTGTATGATTCGCCTGCTTCGCCAATTCACGCGATAACTGGTGAATCGTATGAAATAATTGATGTGTATTCATAATTCCCCCCTAAATTAATTACCCAGGTAATTAAATTTATCATACCATACATTTCAGGAAACAAAAGTTTTTTAATAAATAAAAAAACTGTTTCAAAAATCAGAGAGACTGATTTTCGAAACAGTTAATGATTAATAAATCCGATCCTGTGGCCGCAATTTTTCTACAGGTGCGAATACATCGAGATGGCGATATAAATTTTCAAACTCCGCTGGAATTTCTCCACCAAGTTCACCGTCCAAATTCACAAGCATCTTATCACTTGAATGAACGGTAATATGCTTTGCTTTCGTGTAAATGACGTGAGGATCATTTAAATGTTCCCCCCGCAGCGCAAGGCTGACTATACGAATAAACTCGGCCAGATTCGTTTTTTTCAAAATGAGCAATGTGAACAGCCCATCATTGACAGACGAATCTGGTGCCAACTTTTCAAAGCCGCCGACTGAGTTTGTTAAACCGATTAAAAAAAGAAGAGATTCCCCTTCAAACACTTGTCCGTCATATTCGATCGTCACATCGGTCGGTTTAATAGATGGGAGCATTTCAATCCCTTTTAAATAATACGCCAGCTGCCCAAGCATTGTTTTTAACTTGCTTGGTACTTCATATGTCAGTTCCGTCAAGCGGCCGCCGCCGGCAATATTAATAAAAAACCGATCATTCATCCGGCCGATATCAACAGGAATGGTTTCAGCCGCTGTAATAACATCCACTGCGCCTTGAATATCACGCGGAATATGCAATGCACGTGCGAAATCATTTGTCGTTCCCATCGGAAGAACACCGAATTTTGGACGATAGTCGTGTCCAGCAAGCCCGTTCACAACTTCATTTAGTGTACCGTCACCGCCGGCCGCAATGACCGTATCAAAACCTCGTTCAGCCGCGAGACGCGCCGCTTTTGTCGCATCGCCTTCACCCGTTGTCGCATGAGCAGATGTTTCATAACCTGCACGCTCTAACTTTTCAAGTGTTTCCGGCAAATGCTTGCGGAACACCTCACGGCCAGAAGTTGGATTGTAAATAATTCGTGCTTTTTTTGTCATCTTTATCCCAGTCTTTCTTCTATTAATATAATCGTTCCGCAATCGTCGTCTTCAAACTACTATACACTTCCTGCCAAAGCGTCTCATCTATCCGGTACGCTTCTGTCAGCTTGCTTATCATTTCACTGCTTTTTTCGTCAAAGTCGGCGTGTTCGCGCGGCGGCAAAGACGATCGATAATTCGTTACCATCTCCTGCACAGCTGGCGCACGTGGACCCCATACAGCCTGCTCTTCACCTTCTTCATTGATGAAAATGATGATAGGAATAGAACGAGACGTACCGTTCGTTAAATATTGATCGATCAATTCCAAATTCTCATCACGATGAAGCAGCCGAACATCCATATCAGCAGCTTTTGCGAGTGTCAGCAAAATCGGCACATTCATCATCGCATCGCCACACCAATCTTCGGTAATGACAATGGCACGCCAATTTGCTTCTCTCAGTTTATTCATAAGTGAGGCTTCATCACCGGACAGATGAAATTTTTTCAATACGTAAAGCAAATTTTCCTGATTCTTCGACATTTGTTCTATATATTGTTCGGGTGTTAACCCTTTCTCAAACCAGTTATTTAAATCCATTTTTCCCCTCCGTTGCTGATTTTCTAGCCATTCTCTGACTCCATTATGCACAAAAACCACTCATTTGACAAAATCGGTTGATTTAAAGAGACAGCAATTTTATAATAGAAGAATAGATATTAATATTTATGAATAATTATAAATAAAAATTCAAAGGAGTTTTCATATGAAAGCATCAGTTATCGGCGCTTCCGGCTATGGTGGCATTGAACTTATACGTCTTTTATCCAATCATCCTGATTTTGAATTACATGCAATTTATTCATCGAGCAAAGAAAATGTTTCCGTAACAGAAGATTATCCACACTTAGCAGAAGTTTGCCCGCTTCCACTGACAAAGATTGATCCAGACACCATTAAAGAAACGTCGGATGTTGTCTTTTTAGCGGTTCCATCAGGCGTTGCTTCCGGACTTGCACCTCAACTTGCCGGCGGTCATGCAAAAGTCGTTGATTTATCCGGTGATCTTCGCCTGAAAGAAACAGATGATTATAAAAAGTGGTACAAAAAAGAGCCTGCTGACAAAGCATTTATTGCAGATGCAGTATACGGATTGACAGAATGGAACCGTGAAAATGTGAAAACAGCGAAAGTACTCTCAAACCCAGGATGCTTTCCAACAGCGGCACTGTTAGGACTTGCACCCGTAGTGAAAAATAATTTGATCGATATGAAAAATATTATTATTGATGCAAAGTCAGGTGTATCCGGTGCTGGACGTGGACTATCACCACTCGTTCACTTCGCAGAAATGAACGACAACTTCCGCATTTATAAAGTGAACGAGCACCAGCACATTCCGGAGATCGAACAGCAATTAACGTGGTGGAATAAAGACACAGCACCAATTACATTCTCGACTCATCTACTTCCAGTATCTCGTGGGATTATGGCGACAACGTATGCCCCGCTCACAAGTGTTATGACAACCGAAGAAGTGTACGCACTATACGTTGAAACATACAAAAATGATCCATTCGTGCGCGTTCGTCCTTCAAAGCAATTCCCTGGCATTAAAGAAGTTGCTGGCTCGAACTTCTGTGACATTTCTGTTGACGTCGACACGCGTACCAATCGTTTAGTGATCGTCTCGGTCATCGACAACCTCGTTAAAGGTGCGGCTGGTCAGGCCATTCAAAATGCGAATTTGATGTTTAATTTTGACGAAACATCGGGACTCAAAGGCTTCCCAATGTATCCGTAATGAAAGGATGATTTGTATGAAAACAGTCGTTGTAAAATGCGGCGGCAGTGTGTTAAAAGAGCTATCGGACAGCTTTTTTTCAAGCATGACCTCACTGCTGGCAGACGGATACAAAATCGTATTTGTTCACGGCGGTGGTCCAGAAATTAACGCCATGTTAGAAAATATGAATGTGAAAAGCGAGTTTAAAAACGGTCTTCGTGTAACTTCACAAGACGTACTCGAAGCGGCGGAACTCGTCTTGTCTGGCAGTATGAACCGGAAGCTCGTCCGCTTACTAGAAGCACATGGCATTGCGGCAATTGGTTTACAGTCAAGTGACCAAGGTATTCTTAATGCTGATTTCATCAACAAGGAAGATCTCGGTTTTGTCGGTGACGTAACATCCGTCAATCAAACTGTTTTAGAAATAATTTTAAAGGCGGGACTTCTTCCTGTTTTAACACCAATTGCGAAAGGGCCGAACGGTACAGTGTTGAATGTTAACGCTGATCACGCAGCCGGTGCTGCAGCCCGCGCACTTTCCGCAGATCACTTGCTCATGGTAACAGATGTAGACGGTGTATTGAACGATGGCCAGCTTGTACCAGTTCTAACAGGTGCAGAAACGAAGAAGCTAATTGAATCAGGTGTGATAAGCGGCGGCATGATTCCGAAAGTTCAAACCGCCCTAAAAGCACTTGAAAGCTGTGAACATGTACACATCGTGTCAGGTAAAAAAACATTTTACGAAGATGGCCAGTGGCATGGCACACAGTTTAATAAAGAGGAGGAGACAATTTGAGTCATTTATTCCCTACATATGCGCGCTGGGATGTAACACCTGTAAAAGCGAAAGGCGCTTATCTTACTGCAAAAGATGGAAAAGAATACCTTGATTTCACGTCTGGCATTAGTGTGTGTAATCTTGGACATACACCCGACAATGTAAAAAAAGCAGTGGAAAAACAGCTTGAAAAATTTTGGCATACGTCGAATTTATTTCAAAGTGAATTACAGGAAGATGTCGCAAAGCAATTAACTGATGCATCCGGACTAGATCTTGTCTTTTTCAGCAATAGCGGCGCGGAAGCAAATGAAGCCGCAATCAAACTCGCTCGCAAATCAACAGGCCGCACAAAAATTATTACGTTTATCGATTCATTCCATGGACGGACATTTGCGACGATGGCGGCAACCGGACAAGATAAAATTAAAACAGGCTTTGGCCCGATGCTTGAATCTTTTGAATATGTGAAAATGAACGACATTGAGGCGTTGAAGACAGCGCTTGATTCAAATACAGCAGCAGTTATGTTTGAAGTCATCCAAGGTGAAGGCGGCATCAATTCAGGTGACGCAGACTTTTTGCTTGAAATTGAAAAGCTGGCTCATGCAAATGGTTCTCTTGTGATCATTGATGAAATTCAAACCGGCATCGGCCGGACTGGCAAAGCGTTTGCGTTCCAGCATATTGGTCTTGATCCGGATATTATTTCTGTTGCCAAAGGGATTGCGAACGGCTTTCCGCTTGGTGCCATCGTTGGAAAAGCCGCGCTCGCTGAAGCATTTTCAGCCGGTTCACATGGCTCGACATTCGGAGGTAACCCTGTTGCCCTCGCCGCTGCAAAAGAAACATTAAACACGATTTTCAATGATTCTTTTTTAGCTGATGTAACCGCAAAAGGTGATAAGTTGAATGTATTATTAACAAAAGCTCTTTCCGGCGTTAATTTCGTTAAACAATTAAAAGGAAAAGGCCTTATGGTCGGCATCGAGTTGACTGAAGAAGCAGGCCCGTTTGTGACAAAAGCACGCGAACAAGGACTGCTCATTTTAACAGCGGGAACACACGTATTGCGCCTTCTTCCGCCGCTTAACGTCACAGATAGAGAAATGGAAAAAGCAGTTGACGCGATTGCAACTGTATTACAAGAAAAAGCTGTCCATCAAGACTCCTAATTCAAGGAGTCTTCCGGACAGCTTTTTTATTTATCCTACTGCTTTAGAACGGATTTGATCGAGGACGAAATCAGCGACAGCGCTGACGATTGTATGCTGATCGTGATCCATCGTTGCAACGTGATATGAATTCGGCAACGTCACAATTTGTTTCTTACGTGATGAAATGGACTGATAAATAAACGATGTATTTTCAGGTGGCACGACATTGTCCTTAGCTGATTTGATGCATAATGCTGGTACATGTATTCGATGTAAAAGTGCCGGTACAAGACCCATGAGCTTTTGCAGTTCGCGAATGGATTGAACCGGTGCTTCCTCATACGTAATTTCATGTACATTTTCTTTTTTAATATCCGGTGCGCCTTCTTCAATAAAACGCGGTGCGGGATCATGCCGTAAATACTCAAGTGACGGGAGTGTAAGTGCGGCATTGATCGTAATGATGCCTTCAATATCATGATGCTCGGCCGCAAATTGCAGTGTCAGCGTGCCGCCCATCGACTGCCCCATTAAGAAAATACGTTTATTGCGTTTTTTAAGAAAACGATACGCGCGAGAGTAGCTTTCATACCAATCTTCATGTGTGCAGCGTTCCATATCTTCTTGATGTGTCCCATGTCCTTTTAAACGCGGCGCAATAACAGAGAATCCGCGTTCATTCAGCGCTTCTGCTACGTCACGGACACTTTGTGGTGTGCCAATAAATCCGTGTGAAAGCACAATTCCAATGTCATTTCCTTCAAGATAAAATGACTCTGCTCCTGGCATGACTGCATACTCTTCTCTCATCATCATTTCCTCCTTTTTTTAAATCCGATTGTTTTTATTGGTTATATATAATTTAATACATCTTTTCCGATAAGTCAAGTTGGTATTAAAATAAAAAACGGCTGGTACATGTTAATAAGTTTACTTGTAACGTGTAAAAGAGTGAAACATCCATAAAACCGCAAGTTAAATCCCATCATTTTGATCCATTTATAGTCATTTCTGACCACTTATAACACTTTCTGATCACTTACACTAACTTCTGACCACTTCCCCGTTTTACATTTAAAAATTAACCGACAGCCTTTTTTCATTTGTCATGCAAATGTGATCATTCGTTATCATACAAATCAAAACAAAAACCGCCGGCACATAGCCGGCGGTCGTCTATACATTATCGCTTGGCAATTTCTTCTGCAAGCAATTTGTTGATTGCCTGCGGATTTGCCTGTCCTTTTGACGCTTTCATAATTTGGCCGACAAGGAAGCCTATTGCTTTTTTCTTGCCGTCTTTAAAGTCCGCGATCGACTGCGGGTTCGCATCAAGCGCATCGTTGACGAACTTCAAAAGAGCTGATTCATCTGAAATTTGAACCAATCCTTTTTCTTTCACAATCGCTTCAGCATCACCGCCGTTTTCAATCAGTTCTTTGAAAACGGTCTTGGCAATTTTGGATGAAATCGTTCCTTTTTCAAGCAGTGAAATCATACCCGCCAGATTATCAGGCATTAATTTTGTTTCAGCGAGCTCTTTGCCTTCCGCATTCAAATACGCAGGCACTTCCCCCATTAACCAGTTGGATGCCAGTTTTGCACCGGCACCTGCTGCCACTGTCGCTTCAAAGAAATCCGCAATTTCTTTTGACATGGTAAGTACATTCGCATCGTGCGCAGGGAGTCCAAGTTCATCCATATACCGCTTTTTGCGTGCATCTGGAAGCTCTGGAATAGTCGAGCGAACGCGTTCTTTCCACTCATCGTCAATGTATACCGGAAGAAGATCTGGTTCTGGGAAGTAACGGTAATCGTCTGATCCTTCTTTCACACGCATGAGCAGTGTTTTGCCTGTCGATTCATCAAATCGGCGTGTTTCTTGATCGACTTTTCCGCCTGATGAGACAACTTCAGCTTGACGTTTCTCTTCATATTCGAGCCCTTTACGGACAAAGTTGAATGAGTTTAAATTTTTCAATTCCGTTCTCGTACCAAATTCTTTCTGCCCATACGGACGAATGGAAATGTTCGCATCACAGCGAAGCGATCCTTCTTCCATTTTACAATCTGATACTTCTGTATATTGAATGATCGCTTTTAATTTTTCCAAAAACGCATATGCTTCTTCCGGTGAACGAATATCCGGCTCAGATACGATCTCAACAAGCGGCGTGCCTTGACGGTTATAATCGCATAAAGAGTGCTTGCCTGCATGCGTCAGTTTCCCGGCATCTTCTTCTAAATGAAGACGCGTAATGCCGATTCGTTTCGTTTCGCCGTTCACTTCAATTTCAACCCAGCCATGTTCACCGATTGGTTTGTCATTTTGCGAGACTTGATACGCTTTCGGATTATCGGGATAAAAATAGTTTTTTCGGTCCCAGATGGCTTCTTCAGCAATTTCACAATTGATCGCCATTGCAGCTTTCATCGCATATTCAACAGCTGTTTCATTCATAACTGGCAAAACGCCCGGGTAGCCGAGGTCAATGACAGTTGTATTTGTATTCGGTTCCGCGCCAAAATGGGCCGGTGCCGATGAAAAGATCTTTGAATTCGTTTTTAATTCAACGTGGACTTCAAGTCCGATGACTGTTTCAAATTCCACCTTGTACCCTCCTTTACAACTCTGGTTTTTCTTTATGAAAATCAGTTGCCTGCTCGTACGCATGTGCGACGCGGTAAACCGTTTTTTCATCAAAATGACGGCCGATAATTTGCAGACCGAGCGGCATCCCATCAGAAAATCCGCATGGAACCGAAATACCCGGTACGCCTGCTAAGTTCACCGGAATCGTCAAAATATCATTCGCATACATCGTGAGTGGATCATCAATGATTTCACCGATTTTAAAGGCCGGTGTCGGCGTTGTCGGTCCAATGATGACATCATAGTTTTCAAAGACATCTTCAAAGTCTTTTTTAATAAGCGTACGCACTTGCTGCGCTTTTTTATAATACGCATCGTAATAGCCAGAACTTAATGCAAATGTCCCGAGCATAATCCGGCGCTTTACTTCATCGCCAAAGCCTTCTGCCCGTGTTTTTTTGTATAATTCAATTAAGTTTTCCGCATTTTCGGCACGGTAGCCGTAACGGATTCCGTCAAAACGGGCAAGGTTGGACGATGCTTCAGATGATGCGAGTAAATAGTATGTCGCGACACCGTATTTTGAATGTGGAAGCGACACTTCTTCCCAACTAGCACCTTGTCCTTCTAGCACTTTCAAAGCAGCTAACACAGACTGCTTCACTTCTTCTGAAACTCCTTCACCGAGATACTCTTTCGGCACTGCAATGCGCAGCCCTTTCACATCTCCAGTTAAGTTTTTCGCAAAAGATTCACCTGCTACATTTGCTGAAGTCGTATCGTACGGATCGACGCCGACAATCGCTTCAAGCAAGTGCGCATTATCTTCTACGCTGCGTGTAATCGGACCAATCTGATCAAGCGATGACGCAAATGCGATTAAGCCGAAGCGAGACACACGGCCATACGTCGGCTTCATGCCAACAACACCGCAAAATGAAGCCGGCTGACGAATCGATCCGCCTGTATCGGAACCGAGTGAAAACGGTACTTCACCTGCTGCAACAGATGCAGCAGAACCACCGGATGAACCACCGGGCACACGGTCTAGATTCCATGGATTACGTGTTTTTTGGAAGCTTGAGTTTTCCGTCGAAGACCCCATCGCAAATTCATCCATGTTTAATTTACCGACTGTGATTGTGCCTGCTTCGCGCAGTTTATTCACAACCGTCGCATCATAAATCGGGTCAAAATTGTGAAGAATCTGGCTCGCTGCTGTTGTGCGGAGCCCTTTTGTAACGATGTTATCTTTCACACCGATCGGCACGCCGTTTAAAATACCGGTTTTTCCCGATTCCTGCAATTCTTTCGCTTGATTCCGGGCATTTTCTTCATCAAGCGTTAAAAATGCTTTCACATCTCCGTCTACCGCTGCGATTCGTTTAAACGATTCGTCAACGAGGTCTGGTATAGTGATTTCTTTTTTATGTAACATCGACTGAATCTCGTTCAGTTTATGATCAAATAATGACACACTCTCTCCTCCTTATTCGATAATAGACGGTACACGGATTTGTCCGTCCTGCTGATCCGGTGCATTTTTCAATACGTCTTCGCGATCAAGTCCTGGTGCTGATTTGTCTTCTCGAAGCACATTTTTCATATCTAAAACGTGTGACGTTGGTTTAACGTTTGATGTATCAAGTTCATTTAACTGCTCGGCGAATGTAATAATCGCATCGAGTTGTTCTGTAAATTTATGCACTTCTTCATCCGTTACTGCCAGTCGCGCCAGATGCGCTACGTGTCGTACTTGCTCTTCAGAAATTCGCGTCAATGTAATCCACCTCCGTAAAAAAGTATCGGCATTCTTTTGTTTGCACAAACTTTATTTTACCATGATTTCATCCTTCATTCATAATTGTTCAGAGAAAAAGAAAAACCGCCTTGAAATTCAAGGCGGTTCCGTCTCCGAAGCCAATTCATTTATCTTCCTCTTGTCGTTAGCTACGCTCTGCGCACACCTGCAGAGGAAGATGTCTTCGCTAATGTTTTTAAATTAGCTTCTACTTTTCGTTTTTTACCCATAATCTTATTTAATATTTGGCTGACTAGTGATGAAAATAAAGGGTTATCTCTTTGGCGTGGATATGGTAAATGAACTGGCAAATCCATCACAATTTCTCCCTCTTCAATTAAGATCACTCTATTTGCTAACGCAACAGCTTCTTCAACATCATGAGTAACTAATATCGCAGTGAATTGTTTTTCTTTCCACAAATCCTCAATTAATTCATGCATCTCCATCCGCGTTAATGCATCGAGGGCGCCTAATGGTTCATCTAATAAGAGCAGCTCGGGATCATGGATGAGCGCTCTAGCAAGGGCTACTCTTTGTTTCTGACCACCAGATAAGACAGCTGGCCAAACGTTAGCACGTTCGGCTAGACCCACTTGCTTTAATATAGTCGGTATTTGTTTCTTCTCTTCTGATTTCAAACCTAAGCCGACATTATCAGCAACTTTTTTCCAAGGAAGCAGTCTTCCGTCCTGGAACATCATTTTTGCCATCTGATTTCTGCCTTTTAATTCTGTTCCATCAACTAACAGACTGCCAGAACTTATCTCCTCTAATCCAGCAATGATTCTTAATAATGTACTCTTCCCGCAGCCACTCTTTCCGACAACAGCAATGAAGTCCCCTTTGTTCACTTGTAAGTCTATTTTCTTTAACACTTCTTTACCATCAAAAGATTTACCAATGTTATCAAGGTGCAATATATGTTCATTTGTATGATCCTTTGCCATACTCTTCACCTCCATTTTATTTTTGATAACTTGGATGCCATTTTAAAAATCGTTTTTCTACTAATTTTGCTGTTAAATCAGACATTTTTCCTAACAAAGCATACAAAATGATACTTAATACAACAACATCTAATTGCATAAATTCCCTTGCATTCATAGCCATATAGCCAATGCCAGAATTCGATGCAATAGTTTCAGCCACTATTAACGTCACCCATGTAATCCCTAATGCATAGCGCACACCAACGAGTATTGATGGTAATGCTGCGGGGAAAATAATATTTGAAAATAAAGAGAAGCCTTTTAGCCCATATACACTCGCCATCTCAATTAAAGATTTATCAACTGAACGGATCCCATGAAACGTATTCAAATAAATCGGGAAGAAGGTACCTAAAGCAACTAAAAATAATTTTGCTTCTTCTTCTATTCCGAACCATAAAATAACGATTGGAATTAAAGCTAAATGGGGTATATTACGGATCATTTGTATGGAGGAATCAAGTAAACTCTCTGCCGTTTTGGACAAACCGTTTGCCAATCCTAGTAGAAAACCTATACCTCCACCTACAACAAACCCCCAAAATGCTCTTTGTGTACTGATCCAAACGTCCGCTGCTAATTGGCCGCTTTTCGTTAACTCAACAGCAGCGGTAAAAATATCGATTGGGTTTGGTAACACTCTATTAGATATCCATCCAATGGAAGAAAATAACTGCCATGATCCAAGCAAAACAATTGGGACAATCCACGGTAAAAGTCGTTTAAATTTCATTTTTGTTACCTCGTTGCTTTTAAATTTTTAGGTAAAAGTCCATTTGCAACAATTTCTCCAAACGGGCTGACAATATTGGGATTCTCAGATCGATCCACTGTTACACCTTGATTTAATTCTAGATACGGGAATAACAATTCTGATACACGATAGGCCTCTTCCAAATGTGGATAACCGGATAAAATAAATGTTTCGATACCGATATCTTCATATTCCTTCATTCGTTTAGCTACTGTTTCTGGGTCTCCTACAAGAGCCGTACCAGCACCCCCTCGAACAAGACCTACACCTGCCCATAAATTTGGACTAATTTCTAAATTTTCTTTACTTCCATTATGAAGTTCGGACATTCTTTTTTGACCAACTGAATCATATCTCGATAAAGCTTTATGAGAGGCAGCAATTAAATCGTCGTCTACATACTTAATTAAATCATTAGCAGCATCCCAAGCTTCTTGTTCTGTTTCTCGGACAATGACATGAAGACGAATGCCAAATTTAACCGTTCTACCTCTTTCAGCTGCTAACGCTCTCACTTTCTCAATTTTTTCTTTAACTTGTGCAGGTGGCTCCCCCCATGTTAAATAAACATCTACGTGATCAGCGGCAATTTCATGACCGATATCTGAAGATCCGCCAAAGTACAATGGCGGGTATGGTTTTTGAATAGGCGGATATAATTGTTTGGCATCTTGCACGTCTAAATATTTCCCTTTTAGAGTTGATTCCCCTGTCTCTAACAACTCTCTCCAGATTGTTAAAAACTCATCTGTTAGCTCATATCTCTCCTTGTGAGAATAATGTAATCCGTCCCCTGCTAACTCAACAGGATCACCGCCTGTTACGACATTAATTAATAATCGTCCATTGGATAATCGATCGAAAGTGGCAGCCATTCTCGCAGCTTGTGATGGCGAAGTAATACCTGGTCTTACAGCCACAAGAAATTTCATTCGTGAAGTTACCGGTATTAAAGAGGAAGCCACTACCCAAGCATCTTCGCAAGATCTTCCTGTCGGCAATAAAGCTCCCGTAAATCCTAAACTATCCACTGCTTGTGCCACTTGTTTTAAATAAGGTAAATTAACAGCTCTTCCTCCTGTTGTAACGCCTAAATAACGTGAATCCCCATGTGTCGGTATAAACCAAAATACGTTCATTTTCCTCGCTCCTTTAATTGTTTAATTTCTGATATACATACAGATTAATTCGTTTCTAATGTTGCATCACTTGTCTTAATTTCTTTAGGTATTAACTGAAGTTTATAAAATTGATCAGCAATGGCTTGTTGATCATTTATTACTTCATCCGTTATCTTTTCAATTCCGTATGTTCTTCGCTCAAGTACAATATCTAACGTTTCCTTATCCATCCCAATTTGGGGAGCTAAAAATTCTGCTGCTTCATTTTTATTTTCAGATACCCACGTTTCTGCCTTATCAATTTCATTATAAATAATGTCTAAAACTTCCGGATTCTCTTCTGCAAATTCCTTTGAGGCTAAAAAGAATTCTCTATTATTAACTAAATTTGTTCCATCCACTAAGATACGAGCTCCTGTCTTTCTTTCAGCTTCTGCTAAAAACGGATCCCAAATCACCCAAGCGTCAACAACTCCTTTTTCAAAAGCTGCTCTTGCATCTGATGGAGGTAAGAAGGACGTCTCAACATCTTCATATTTAAGTCCATTTGCTTCTAGCGCTTTTACTAACAAATAATGTACATTCGATCCTTTATTTAAAGCGATTTTTTTACCTTTTAAATCAGCAACACTTTGAATAGGAGAATCTTTTGGTACAATAATGGCTTCTCCCTTTGGATTTTTTGGCTCATTCGCAAAATAAATTAATGGAGCATCGGCTGCTTGAGCGAATATCGGTGGAGCTTCCCCTGTATGACCAAAGTCTAAACTGCCTACATTTAATGCTTCAAGTAATTGTGGACCACCTGGAAACTCAGTCCATGTAACAGTGAAACCTTTTGGTTCTAATTCCTTTTCAAGCGTTTCTTGTGCTTTTAAGAAATTCAACGTACCAAATTTTTGATAACCAATTTGAATCGTTTTTTGCCCGTCTTCTTTTGCCTGATCTGCTTCTTCATTTGAAGTTTCAGTGTTGCAAGCACTCAATATAAGTAAAAGAATGAATGATACGAGTAATAGCCACGTTTTATTTTTTACACTACTTAACATTTTTTCTCCTCCAAACATTTTTTAAACAAAAAGGCCCCAGCCCTCTATGGTTTAGAGGTTGGGGCCTTCAGTTGACTGATCGGCATCTTTTTATTTGATTTTGTTTCTTAATGACTTGTGTAGTTCGTGCATCTGCTGCAAAAAAACTGTTGTTAATATCTATGTACTTAAGATATTCTAATTAATCCGATGTGTCAAGTAGTATTTAATTTTTTATTTTTTAATTAAATCAAACTTTCACGTATACCGTTCTCTATTTAATTATTAATTGGTCAATGAAAATACGTGTAACAGCAGACCGCGCATGAAGCGTTTGTGCAGAAACTGTTGTACTTAGCTTAACAATTCGTTACATATAAAAAACATCCCAATTGCCGGTGTGATCAGCTTTTGAGATGTTTTTCTTTTTTACATTAAGAGCAGCAAGCTTAATGCCATGACGAACATTCCCGAGACGACGCCATAAATAGCAAGATGCGTCTGATCGTATTTTTGTGCAGCCGGCAGCAATTCATCAAGAGAAATGAACACCATAATCCCCGCTACACCAGCGAATATCATCCCAAACATCGTATCCGTTAAATAAGGCATTAAGATGAGCCAAGCAAAGAGGGCACCGATCGGTTCAGAAAGTCCCGATAAAAAGGACCACTTAAATGCTTTTTTCCGGTCGCCTGTTGCAAAGTAAAGAGGAACGGCAACCGCAATGCCTTCGGGGATATTATGAATCGCAACAGCGACTGCAATGGCAATGCCAAGGTTCGGGTCCTGTATGGTCGAAGCGAACGTCGCAATCCCTTCCGGAAAATTATGAATCGCAATTGCAATTGCTGTAAAGATCCCCATCTTTTTCAAGCGTACATACTCATCATGTGTCGGTTCCGTGTGAAATTCTTCCACCGTTTTAACATTATGGGGATTCCCAACGGATGGAATGAATCGATCAATAAGCGCAATGATGACCATACCGCTAAAAAAGCCGATAACTGTCCACCAGTAACCGGCTGATTCTCCGTGTTCCTCAACTAATGCACCTTTTGCTTTCACAAATATTTCGACCATTGATACGTAAATCATGACACCTGCTGAAAATCCAAGTGACCAGGCAAGAAACTTCGTGTTTGTACGCGATGTAAAAAAAGCCAGCGCACTGCCAATACCTGTTGCCAATCCGGCAAACAATGTTAAGCCTAGAGCTAATAATACGATCTCGTCCATACACACTATCCCTTCATCTTCTTTTTTATTATTGTATTTTAAAAATTGCTCTCATATAATTTTTTATATGAGGAAATAAAAGGCCCGATTTGACGATAATGTCCAAATCAGGCTATTCTTCTTATTCATAAATATGCACATAAGGTTCCTCTGCATTGGCTTCTTTGACGATGAGCGCTTCCGTTCCGTTCATTGACGTAATGCTTACTTCGATTGGTATATACGCCGGGAAATGATCCATGACAAGTCCTGTCACAAACTGTGTAAATCCAATTGCTTCTGCCTTGCCATAAAACTGAATTGGAATTTCAATTTTCAAACTGGACAATTCACCACCGCTGTAAAGCGCACGGCCGATAACGCCATTAAAGTTATCAAAATATTTCTCCATATCCTGCTTAAAGTTCAAAAAGTATGTCGCGTCTTCTCGATGTGCTTCTTCTGCTGCAGTCGACGGAAACAGGACATATTCTTCGTTAATATTTTTCCAATCATTCGTTTCTGTTTCACCTGCATCCAGATGTGTATAGGCAATAAAATTGCCTGCTGTAACCGAGTTTTTCGGTGCCTGTTGAAATAAAGCAATCGTCACTGGCACATTTTTTGTTTTATCCATCGCCCGAAGACGCGCGGCAACTTGCGCGGCAATTTTCTTTCCTTCTTCTTCAATCGTTTCATCTGGAATCGTAAATTCATACTCTGCACCATATTGTTCTTTTTGATAATAGTGAACCGAATTTAGCGCAAGGCCGATGACAACCCCATCCAACTGCAATGAATTATCTTCTTTTTTTGTTAAATAATTTTGCTCCATAATGTGTGCCAAATAAATCGGTGCCCGTTCATTTCGTTCATCCACAGAGCCTTCACCAGTATCAATCGGATTCAATCCCAGATTCTCTTCTGCTGTCATTTCTTTTTCTGCCAGCTGAGCATCTGTATACTTGCGGCTCAGCCACGATCGAACAACATCCGCTTCAAGCGTCTGTCCATCTCGAAAGAAATGCGTCTCCGGTGAAAAGTTTTCTTGTGCAATCCTCATTAACCCCGTTTCAAATTCAACGATATCATAGCGAGTATTCAAATTAGATACAATCATCCCGCGCGCCTTTCCCTCCTCAAAAGGAACTATCGTTCGGTAAAAGTTTTCTGAAATTTGATAGCTCGGAATAATTGCTGTCTGCTCTTCACCATTTCCCTGTGTCACTTCATCTTTATTTTGCAAAGCCGGTGCACATCCTGTTACGAGCAGCATAGCGGATACTGCTGTGAGAACCCATTTTTTCTTCAAAAAAGCCACCTCTTATTTTGTAAGTTCATCCATTAATTGTTGTTCGTTCCAGACATCCACACCGAATTTTTCCGCTTTTTCAAGCTTTGAACCAGCTTCTGCACCGGCGATGACAATGTCTGTTTTTTTGCTGACGCTTCCTGCAATATTACCACCAAGCGCTTCAATCCGCTCTTTCGCTTCGTTTCTTGTAAGCTGCTCAAGCTTGCCTGTCAAGACGACAGTCTTTCCTGCAAACGGTGAATCCCCTTCTGCCACTTGAACGCGCATCGGTCCATCATACGTCATGTTAACACCGGCTGTCTTCAATTTCTCGATTAATCCGGCTACTTCTGGCTGTTCAAAATACAGAACGATCGCATCAGCCATTTTACTGCCGATTTCATGAATCGCTGTCAGATCTTCTTCAGATGCTTCTTTTAGTCGGTCAATTGTGCCAAATTCCATTGCGAGCGTTTTCGCTGCTTTGGCTCCAACATGGCGGATTCCAAGTCCGAACAATAATCGTTCAAGTGAATTTTGTTTTGATAATTCGATTGCTGCCAATAAATTATCAGCTGACTTCTCGCCCATCCGTTCAAGTTGAGTGAGAGCCTCTTTTTCTAGAGAATATAAATCTGCGACATCTTTAATTAGTTTTTCACGATAAAGCTGAGCAATGACTTTTTCACCTAAACCGTCAATATTCATTGCGTTACGCGCAACAAAATGATTCATACCTTCACGTATTTGCGCTGGGCATTGTGGATTGATACAACGAAGTGCCACTTCTTCTTCTAGCCGGACGAGTTCACTGCCGCATTCCGGACATTCAGCCGGCATGTGAAATTCCTCTTCTTCACCTGTACGGCGATCTAACAAAACACTGACGACTTCTGGAATAATGTCGCCTGCTTTTTTCACAACAACCATATCGCCTATACGAATGTCTTTTTCTCGAATTAAATCTTCGTTATGAAGCGATGCGCGTCCAACTGTCGTTCCAGCAACACGTACCGGCTGCAGTACCGCAGTCGGCGTCACAACACCTGTTCTTCCGACGCTTAACACGATACCAGTCAACTTTGTAACGACTTCTTCAGCTGGAAATTTATAAGCGATTGCCCAGCGGGGACTTTTCGCCGTAAAACCGAGCTCGTCCTGTTGGCTGAGTGAATTCACTTTGACGACAATCCCATCAATTTCATAGGGCAGCTTCGCCCGCTTTTCCGACTGTTTTTTCACATAGTTAATAACATCTTCAATCGTTTTACATACTTGACGCTCTTTATTTGTTTTAAAGCCAAGTGAATCTAACATATCAAGCCCTTCACTATGAGATTCCGCACCGATCGCTTCCGGGTTTCCAATACTGTAAAGAAAAATGTCCAAGTTGCGTTTGGCTGCAATACGCGGGTCGAGCTGGCGCAGTGATCCTGCTGCTGCGTTGCGCGGATTAGCGAATGGTTCCTCCCCGCGTTCATCTCGAATGCAATTAAGTGCGATAAACGACTGCTTCGGCATGAACGCTTCACCGCGTACTTCTATCGTAAACGGCTTTTTCAGACGGAGCGGGATGGAGTGAATCGTTTTTAAATTCGCCGTAATGTCTTCACCCGTTGTCCCATCGCCGCGCGTCGCTCCTTGCATAAACAAGCCATCCTCATATTTCAGCGCCACCGCAAGACCATCAATTTTCAATTCACACACGTATGAATAAGGTACATCACCAATCGATTGGCTGACACGCCGGTCAAAATCACGCAGGTCTGCTTCATCGAATGCATTGCCAAGACTTAACATCGGCACATCATGACGCACTTTCCGAAACACATCAAGCACTGCACCACCTACACGCTGCGTAGGTGAATCCGGTGTTTGCAACTGCGGGTACATGGATTCAATATTGGACAACTCATTTAAAAGCCGGTCATATTCCGAATCGGGAACGGACGGTTGATCGATTACATAATACTCGTAGCTATATTTATTTAACGTATCATGAAGTTCCTGCACACGCTGTTCAGCCGCTTTTACATCCATATTCGTCGTCCTTTCTATTACGCTTTTTCGATTGGTGCAAATTGAGCTAGAAGCCGTTTAATACCCGTTGGACTTGGGAATGCAATATCAAGTTCTGTACTGTCGCCGCTTCCTTTCACTGCCACGACGGTACCTGTTCCCCACTTTTTATGTATTGCTTTATCGCCCACTTTCCAGTTCAGCTGAGCAGCCGCATTTGTTTGCGGACGCATAACAGGACGGCTCTTCTGTCCAAATACAGCTGGTTTTTTCGCCTGCTGTTTTGGGTTTTCAGATTCAAGCAGCTCTTCCGGAATTTCACTAATAAAGCGGGATACCGGATTCATATTTGTCCGGCCATACAACGTCCGCATTTCGGCGTTCGTCATGTACAGCTCATTTTCGGCTCGTGTAATCCCAACATATGCTAGTCTTCTTTCTTCTTCCATTTCTTCATCATCCATTATTGAGCGGCTATGTGGGAAGACGCCTTCCTCCATACCGATTAAAAAGACGATTGGAAATTCAAGTCCTTTCGCGGAATGAAGCGTCATAAGCACAACAGATTCCGTTGATTCTTCTTCTTTTCCAAGCTTGTCTATATCTGCGACGAGTGCGAGATCCGTTAAAAAAGCAACGAGCGTTTTATCTTCGCTTGATTCTTCAAACGCTTTTGTAACAGACAAAAATTCTTCAATGTTCTCAATTCTCGTCTGTGATTCAATTGTTTTCTCAGCCGCTAACATATCCACGTAGCCTGTACGGTCAATAACTTGTTCTACAAGCTCCGAAACCGACAAATACTCTTGCTGCTGTGTGTAAATGTTAATAATGTCACGAAAACCGGCAGCCGCATTCGCCGCTTTTCCGCTAAGCCCAATAAAATCCACTTCCGAAAGGGCCTTATACATCGAAATATCATGCTCTTGCGCATAGCGGGCAATTTTATCAAGCGACGTCGAGCCGAGCCCCCGCTTCGGTACATTAATGACACGTGAAAGGCTAATATCATCATCCGGATTCGCAATAAGACGCAAATATCCAAGTAAGTCTTTAATCTCTTTTCGGTCATAGAACTTAATGCCGCCGACGATTGTGTAGTCAATATTCGACTTCATAAGCGTTTCTTCAATAAGACGTGACTGAGCATTCGTCCGGTACAGAACTGCAAATTCGGACAATTCCCTTCCTGTCGAACATATTTCTTTTATTTTTCCAGCAACAAATTCTGCTTCCGTTCGCTCACTGTCTGCACGAAAATAAGCGATTTTTTTGCCATCTGAATTTTCTGTCCAGAGCTTCTTCGGCTTCCGATTTGAATTGTTTTCAATCACTTCATTCGCTGCCTGCAAAATCCGTTTCGTTGAACGATAGTTTTGCTCGAGAAAAATAGCTTTCGCGTGGGGATAATCTTTTTCAAACGATAAAATATTGGCAATATCCGCACCACGCCAGCGATATATACTCTGATCACTGTCACCGACGACGCATAAATTTTGAAAACGGCTCGCTAGTAATTTCACAAGTGTGTATTGGGATTTATTGGTATCCTGATACTCATCGACATGAATATATTGAAATTTCCGCTGATAAAACTCAAGTACTTCCGGCACGCGCTCAAACAGACGGATCGTCAACATAATTAAATCGTCAAAATCAAGCGCTTGGTTTTTCTTCAAACGCTTTTCATATTCTGCATATACGTCAGACGTTACTTTATCTTGATATCCACCTTGCTGTTTCGCAAAAGAAGCTGCGTCAATAAGCACATTTTTCGACGAACTGATCGCCCCTAGCAAAGCGCGCGGATCAAATTTTTTCGGGTCAATGTTCAAGTCTTTTAAAATACTTTTCAACACCGATAATTGATCCGCTGTATCTAAAATCGTAAAATTCCGGCTGTAGCCGATTCGGTCAATATCACGACGCAAAATACGTACGCACATCGAGTGGAACGTTGACATCCAGATCTCTTCTGATACACCACCGAGCAGCGCTCCAATACGATCTTTCATTTCGCGTGCAGCTTTATTTGTAAATGTCAGCGCAAGAATATTATATGGATTCACTTCTTTTTCGACAATTAAGTACGCAATCCTATGTGTCAGGACGCGTGTTTTACCTGAGCCGGCACCCGCCATAATTAAAAGCGGTCCTTCTGTCGTTTTAACGGCTTCCTGCTGTTCTGGATTTAAACCTTTTAATAATCGATCTGTTAAAAATTGCATACTGCCACCACCATTCAGAACATTCGTTCTTTATTATACACTATTTTTTAACCGCTGCGACGGTTTTTAATGATTCTTCTGGAAAATCGTAAATTGCGTTGCCGACGACGATGACATCGGCATACTGTCCGACTTCTTTCGCCTGCTCTGCCGTTCGGATTCCCCCACCATATATAAATGTCGTGTCTGAATCGCGCAAAATATTTGCCGCCTTTTGAACAGCTGCTATATCACCATACACACCACTATATTCCAAATAAAATACCGGCAGCTTCAATAAATGGCCGGTCATGCGGGCATATGCGGCAACATCTTCTGCATCCAGTTTTGTTTGAACTCCTGTTAATTTCGCCGCTTTGCTGTCTAGATTGGCAATGCAATATCCTTCAACAATAAGTTCGTCTGGATTCATCAGTTCGCCATATTCTTTCATCGCTTCATAATGAAGCCCAGTAATCCAGTTGGAATCCGTACTGTTTAAGACAGTTGGAATAAAATATAAATCAAAGCCCGGCGTCACCATCTCAATTGATGACACTTCCAGTACACAAGGCACAGGGTAACGACGCACGCGCACCATTAAATCAAGTACATTTTCAAGCGTCACTCCGTCCGAACCGCCGACAACAACCGCATCAGTCCCAGACTCGCATACGCGTTCAAGCAACTCATCATCAATCTCTTTATTCGGGTCTAATTTAAACACATGCCGCCACTCACAAACATCATACATGCGTAGAAACCTCCAATCATTCAGTTACAACTTAATATTATAACATCGAAAAGCAGAGTTCGCCTTCGTAAGTAAATCTCATTTCTCGTGAACAAATTCTCTTTAGAGGGACGTAATCTCGTTTTTCGTGAACATTCATCCCTTTTTTACCTATAAAAAAGCCGTCTCTCCGAAAAGAGACAGCTTTGTCATTATTCTTTTTCATGAACACGTTTTAACACGAATTCATATCCGTCATTGCCATAGTTCAAACAACGTTTCACGCGTGAAATGGTGGCCGTTGAGGCGCCGGTTTCGGTTTCGATTTTATGATACGTTCTTCCTTCTTGAAGCATGCGTGCTACTTCTAAACGTTGTGCAAGCGATTGAATTTCATTAACCGTGCACAAATCGTCAAAAAAGCGATAACATTCTTCCATATCACGAAGCGAGAGAACCGCTTGAAACAGCTGGTCGAGTGCTTTTCCACGCAGTTTATCTATCTGCATAATCAACTTCCATTCCCTTCACCTTCATTTTCCACATCAACTGTACTATTCAGCCCTCTTGAGGCAGGTACAACGTGAATCCACGTTTGTCCTTTTTTCAGGGCAGCACCGCTTTCTTTATACGGCACAATCTGTCCATTTTTATTTTGCCACTTGACCATATTCTTGATGCCTTTTTGAATTAAAAAGGCATCACCGCCAGATGTAAGATTAATATCAAGCCGGCCCGCTGCATCAACGACACGATGGTCCGCTTCGATGACGAAAATATTGTCAGCCTTTATCTCTACACCGCCTATTGTACGATGATACGATTCCGATTCTTTATCATACTCATATGTGGCATCAAATGATTCGTTTTTCGATGAATGAACAACGACGTTCGAAGCAGGCTCTCCATTCAATGATTCTTCCTCATTCTTTGTTAAAAAAGACAGTCGTGCTGGAGAAGAATCCATGTTGTAATCTTTCTCTTTCGCCCTATCTAACGCTTTATCGAAATATACATATGAATTGTGAGGCGCCTGTCTAGATGCATCACGTTTAAAGACATCGCCATCGTGCTGAATACCGTTTAGTTGATCGACTTTCCCGTCAGATAACATTTCTTTCGCTTCAGGGCTGTACCCATGCGCTAAAAATAGTGCATCGTAGCCCATGGCAATTTCAACAAAATAGTCACGTGCGCTGCGAACTGGACCGGCAAATTCAGGATACTCACTTTGATAAATGGCCAGAAATCGAGTAATATTACCTTCTGCCAGCATTTCATATACAATATCTGCATCTTCTAACCCCGTCTGTGGACGGGCTTCTGTAGAATTGCTGATGACGACTGCCACCGCGCGCCGATCCGTATCCGCCGATTCTACACCGGTAAGCGGATTTATTTCATTTCGTTCACTATTATTGACAGACCGTGAACTTGCACAGCCGCTAAGTAATATAGATGCAGCTGCCAATGCAATCCATTTTTTTTTCATATCGACACTCCAAAAACAGTTTTTACTTTACCATTTTAACGCATTATTGTCGGAAAGAGTACCGTTTTTTTCATAACGTCATACATGCCCTGCGATGTAATCCGAATATATGGAAGATGAGTCGATGTTAAAAATAATAATGTATAAATTGGGTCATTAAATTGATATCCGCGCTGTAACAGCAATTCTTTCAATTTCAGTTCTTGCTCAACAACTGTCTCAAATGGCTGATCGGACATAATGCCGGACAATGGAAGTGGAATTTCATGAAGAATTTTTCCGTTTTCTGTAAGCACAATGCCGCCGCCAATCTCTTGCATCCGTTCAAACGCCCGATGCATTTCCTCTTTTACTGTTCCAATTAAAACGATATCCTCAGTACTTGAAAAAGAAGAAGCAAACCCTTGCACATTCGTCGCAAAGCCTTTAATCGTCGTGTTTACACGCCATTTACCTTCATAATCGAGGAGCACCAGATAATTTTGATCTTCCTCCATATAGAAATTCTCGCCTACCACATCTTTCATTACATGACACGGTTTCGTAATAACATTATTGACCATTTCAATTCCGAATGGCATTGAAAACTGCAAATCATCCTCACTCAATTCCCAATCAAAGCGCATTTTCGTATGACCGAACTGCTGCCATTGAACATCAGGGAAAGAAGATGTATCCATTCCGCTTTTTTTGACCCAGATTCCATTTGACAGAACCGCTTCCGGATTCGGATGAAATTCATCTGTTAAAATATTAACACTCGCCACCCGTCCCGGTGCAATCATGCCGTGCAGATGCTCCATCCGATAGTAGCGAGCCGCATTATAGGACGCTATATGATATGCATCGATCGGCGGAACACCGTAGTCGATGGCGATTTTGATCATTTTATCAATAACGCCATCTTCATAAAACGATGGTGACGATCCATCTGTTGTGAACATCATCATATCATATTGATCGAGATCCATTTCTTTCATTTCCGTCAACAATTTTTCAAGATCCGGACGAATCGATGAATGGCGGAGCGTCACCATCATTCCATTCATGAGTCGCTTACGTACATCTTCTCCACTCATTGATTCATGATCGCCGTCTGCACCGAACAGCGTCATTTTCGTCAATGTTTTTTCAGAAGCACCCGGGAAATGGCCTTCAATTCGTTTTTTCATTCCTCTCGTTTCCTGCATCCAGTACAACATCATATCATCGCCGTCTAAAAGCTTCGGCCACCCTGTTAATTCACCGCCTTGAATGACACTATCATGCTCAAGCCACGAATTAATCGCGCCGTTTGCAAAAATATCATCTTCATTATCAGGCTCCGTCTGTGCATCATACCGGCACCACCAGTACATCGACACCGGCTGTCGGTTCAGTTCATCAATTAAAGAAAACGCTTTCTTTTCTTCAAGTGTCAACAGCATCATTAAGTTATCATTAATGAGTGTCGTCGTTCCGCGTTTAGCAGCATATTCAGCAAACGTCTTCGGGTTATATAGCATAAATGGATGAACGTGCGGCTCTATATACCCCGGTACAATCGTTTTTCCAGTACAGTCGAAAACTTCATCAGCTGACGCCGGCATTTCATCTCCGATATAGACAATACGATTTTCATATATCCAAATGTTTCCGCTCATCCATCGTTTTAACGTTGAATGCAAGTAACGGGCATTTTGCAAAACAAGTGTTGGTGCTTTTTCGAGATTAAGAACTGCGACCTGTTCACGCAGCTGTTTATTTTTCCATCTATGTTTTAAATCAGACATGACAATCTTTCCTCTCAAAATGACATCGCTTTCAAAACGTGTGATTGCCATCATCTTATCATATATCACATGTTAACGCACTAAGGAAAAGCTGAAAGTGTGAAGAATATTTGACACTTTGGCAAGAAACTTGCATATCGTTGTTAATTGGGACATTTTATTAAAATCCTCTTTTAATAAAGTCCCGAATTCACAAAAAAAACTGCCTCAAATGAGACAGTTACTCTTTTTACAATCCCGCTTTCGAAATGGCACGGCTGCCGATATCGCTGCGATAAAAGAAATTTTCAGTATCAATGTTTTTCATTTTTACATATGCTTTTTTCTGTGCTTCAGTCGGATTCGCTCCGCTTCCCGTCACAAGCAGGACACGTCCTCCATTTGCACGGATAACGCCGTCTCCTTCTGTATACGTGCCGGCGTGAATAACAGATGCAGACTCAATGTTATCAAGTCCTTTCACTTCATTGCCTTTTTCGTATGCTTCTGGATAGCCTTTGGCAGCAAGAACAATACCTAAAACAGATTCGTCTTTCCACGATAGCTCGGGATCTTTTCCATCTAATACATCGAGCATAACCTGTATTAGGTCATTTTCAAGACGTGGCAGCACAACCTGCGTTTCCGGATCACCGAAACGAGCGTTAAATTCAATCGTTTTCGGGCCCTCTTCCGTCAGCATAAGACCGGCAAAAATGATACCTGTAAAGGAGCGTCCTTCCTGAACCATGCCTTTTGCGATCGGACGAATGATTTCTTCAACCGATTGATCATTAATCGCCTGCGAAATATGCGGTACTGGCGAATATGCACCCATGCCGCCTGTATTCGGGCCTTCATCGTTATCAAACGCACGCTTATGATCTTGTGCGGCTTCCATCGGATAAACATTTTCACCGTGAACAAAAGCCATCAGTGAATATTCTTCTCCTTGCAAATATTGCTCAACGACAACACGTGCAGACGCATCGCCAAACTTTTTATCAAGCATCATGTCTTCAAGAGATGTGAGTGCTTCGTCAAGCGTCATCGCTACTGTTACACCTTTACCCGCAGCAAGACCGTCTGCTTTTAATACAATCGGTGCACCCTCTTGCTCAATGTACGCTTTTGCTGCATCATAGTCTTCAAAAGACTGATAACGAGCTGTTGGAATGTTGTACTTTTCCATCATCATTTTAGAAAACGATTTGCTTCCTTCTAAAATGGCTGCATTTTGATTCGGGCCAAATACGTTTAACCCTTCTTTTTTCAAGTAATCAGTAATCCCGGCTTCAAGCGGGTTTTCCGGACCAACGATTACAAGACCAACTTTCTGTTCTTTCGCAAAAGACGCAATGTCTTTAAAGTTCATTTCATCAATATCAACAATGTGTGCATCACGGCTAATTCCAGCATTGCCCGGCGCGCAAAATACATTCTCAACCAGCGGGCTTTCCGCAGCCTTTTTACAGATTGCGTGCTCCCGCCCGCCCCGTCCGACTACGAGTACGTTCATATGAAGTATCCCCCTATTAATGTTTAAAATGTCTGATGCCCGTTAAGACCATCGCAATGCCATATTCATCGGCTTTTTTAATTGAATCTTCATCTTTAATCGATCCACCTGGCTGAATGATCGCTGTAATACCGGCTTTTGCTGCTGCTTCGACTGTATCATCCATCGGGAAGAATGCATCTGATGCAAGAGCGGCGCCTTTTGCTTTTTCACCCGCTTGCTCAAGCGCAATTTTTGCAGCACCGACACGGTTCATTTGACCAGCACCGACACCAAGTGTCATTTTATCGTCTGTGACGACAATCGCGTTTGATTTCACATGTTTCACGACTTTCCAGCCAAGTTTAAGTGCTGTCCACTCTTCTTCTGTCGGTTCCCGTTTCGTTGCTACTTTTACATCTGCATCTGCAAGTGACAATTCGTCAAGGTCTTGAGAAAGAAGTCCACCTTCAACAGATGTCAGCACTTTCTCACCTTTTTTGCCGTTCGCAAAATCAAGTGTTAACAGGCGAATGTTTTTCTTTTTCGATAAAACATCGATTGCTTCTTGATCAAATGAAGGAGCAACGATAATTTCAAGAAAAATTTCATGCAGTTTTTCAGCAAGCTCTTTTGAAACAGGACGATTGAGTGCCACAATGCCACCAAAAATAGACGTAGGATCTGCTTCGTATGCGCGTGAATACGCTTCTTCAATTGTCGAACCTGCGCCAACGCCACATGGATTCATATGTTTCACTGCAACCGCTGCTGGCTCATTAAATTCTTTGACGATTTGAAGCGCTGCATCAGTGTCACGAATGTTGTTATAAGAAAGCTCTTTGCCGTGAAGCTGTTCTGCACGGGCAACAGAGAAGGAAGAACCAAGCGGCTGTGCATAAAACGCTGCTTTTTGATGTGGGTTTTCTCCGTAACGAAGTGATTGCTTCAGCTCATAAGTCACCGTTAATTTTTCCGGGTTTTCAACTCCTGTAAGATCGGTCATGAAGCCGGCAATCATCGCATCGTATGCGGCTGTATGACGGAATACTTTCGCTGCCAATTTACGGCGTGTTTCAAGCGTTGTTTGCCCATCGCCTTTCAGTTCAGCAAGTACTTCATCGTAATCACTTGAATCGACGATCACTGTTACGTATTCATGATTTTTTGCAGACGCGCGCAACATCGCCGGGCCGCCAATGTCGATGTTTTCAATCGCATCTTCAGTTGTAACTTCCGGTTTTGCGATCGTTTGCTGGAATGGATACAAATTAACGCAGACGATATCAATCGGCTGAATATTATGCTCTTCTAGCTGCTTTTGATGATCAGGTTCGCCGTGTTTCGCAAGCAAGCCTCCGTGAATATACGGATTAAGTGTTTTCACACGTCCTTCTAAAATTTCTGGAAATCCCGTTACATCCGTTACACCTTTTACCGGTACTCCCGCTTCAGAAAGCATTTTCTTCGTTCCGCCTGTCGAAACAATTTCGTAGCCAAGCGCTGCAATTTCTCTCGCAAATTCTGCTACACCGCTTTTATCTGATACGCTGATCAATGCGCGTTTTGTCATCGGTTGTAATCCTCCCTATTTCCATTCAAAAGATTTGTTATGACGCTCGGGTAAAGACTGTGCTCTATTCGTTGAATCGCTTTTTGTAAATCATCACGCGTCATGCCGGAATCGACCCGAACACATTCTTGGTCAATAATCGGTCCTGTATCCATTCCTTCATCAACGAAATGAACAGTCACACCGGAAATTTTTACACCTGCATCAAATGCCTGTCCAATCGCGTCTTTGCCTGGAAAAGCCGGTAGCAATGATGGATGAATATTGACGATTCTATTTCGATACGCTTCTAGTAACGTTGGGCCAATAAGCCGCATATAGCCAGCCAAAAAGACATACTCCGCCCCCGCAGCGCGGAGACGGGATACGATGTCTGTTTCAAATGCTTCTTTTGATTCATACTCTCGCGGCAAAAAAGCAAATGTTGGAATGCCTAATTTGTCAGCACGCTCTAACACGAATGCTTCCGGTTTATCACAGACGATTAAGACGATTTCAGCCGGTACAGATCCCGCTTGCACCGCTTCTGCGATCGCTTGCACGTTACTGCCGCTTCCGGAAGCAAATAACGCTATTTTCGTCATTGAACTGTAACTCCTTCGCCGCCCGTAACACGTCCGATTGTGTACGCAGTTTCACCGGCTGCATTAAGCAATGATTTTACGTTTGTTTCTTCTTCCTGCGAGACAATTAAGACGAAGCCAATACCCATGTTGAAAATGTTATACATTTCCTCGCGGTCAAGTTCCCCATACGTTTCAAGAACGTTGAAGATATCCGGAACCGGCCATGAACCTGCTTCGATTGATGCCCCAAGTCCATCCGGTAATGCACGCGGAATATTTTCGACGAATCCACCGCCGGTAATATGCGCCATGCCGTTCACTTTTGCCTCTTTTAATACAGAAAGAACAGGCTTTACGTAAATACGTGTCGGTTCAATTAATGCTTCTCCAAGCGGAACAGACAAACCGTCTACTTTTGCGTCAACGGCGAGGTTATGCTTTTCGAAGAAGATTTTGCGCACGAGTGAGTAGCCGTTACTGTGAATACCACTTGATGCAAGACCTATTAAAACGTCGCCTTCTTTTACATCTTCACCAGTAATTACTTTGCTCTTTTCAACAGCACCGACTGTAAAACCAGCCATATCATATTCTTCTTCTTCATATAGACCGGGCATTTCTGCTGTTTCTCCACCGATAAGCGCACAACCAGCCTGCTCACAGCCATCCGCTACACCTTGAACGATTTGCTCAATTTTTTCCGGCACCGCTTTTCCACACGCGATGTAATCAAGAAAAAAGAGCGGTTCTGCTCCTTGTACGACAACATCGTTGACGCACATCGCGACGCAGTCCACGCCAATCGTATCATGTTTATCCATCATAAACGCTAGTTTCAGCTTTGTGCCAACTCCGTCTGTTCCGGAAACGAGAACCGGCTCTTTTAGATTTAAAGAAGACAGGTCAAACATGCCGCCGAAACTGCCGAGCGCACCCATGACGCCGGCCCGTTTCGTACGTTCCACATGCTTTTTCATCCGTTCTACCGCTTCGTATCCGGCTTCAATGTTCACGCCTGCTGCTTCATACGACTTTGCCATTATTGTTCCTCCTTATTTAATCCGGTGCATTAGCATTTGGTAATGGGGTGTTCCGTATCCGGATAAATTTCAGTCGGATAGATACCTGTAAAACAAGCCATACATTGTCCACACTGACCGTTTGTCTGTTCATGGCCAATCGCTTCTATTGTGCCTTCTGGACTCAAATAGGTTAATGAATCCGCCCCGATTAATTCGCGCAATTCTTCTGTTGAATAATGTGCTGCAATTAATTCTTCACTTTTCGATGTATCAATCCCGTAGAAACAAGGATGCTTAATCGGCGGTGAACTAATGCATACATGTACTTCTTTCGCACCTGCATCTTTTAGCATGGTTACAATTCGTCTGCTTGTCGTTCCACGCACAATTGAATCATCGACCATAATGACCCGTTTTCCTTCAACAACCCCTCGCACAGGAGAAAGTTTCATCTTCACCCCTTGCTCACGAAGCGATTGAGACGGCTGAATGAACGTCCGGCCGACATAACGGTTTTTAATGAGGCCCATTTCGTACGGAATGCCTGTTGCTTCTGCGAAACCAATGGCTGCTGAAATACTGGAATCCGGTACACCTGTAACGACGTCCGCTTCAATGTTTACTTCTTTCGCCAGCATTTTACCGAGACGTTTCCGAGCGCTATGAACATTAATGTTATGAATATCGCTGTCCGGACGGGAGAAATACACATATTCCATCGTACAAATCGCACTGTTTGTAGCAAAAGCAAACTGTTCAGAGTGAAGACCATCTTCATTGATCGTAATCAATTCTCCTGGTTTTACATCTCGTACAAATTCAGCACCGACAATATCAAATGCACACGTTTCAGATGCAACGACATACGCATCGCCTAGCTTCCCGATTGAAAGAGGACGCATTCCCTGCGGATCGAGTGCTATATGCATCTCATTTTCTGTCATCACGAGAAACGCATACGCACCTTTTAACATTGATAACGCTGTTTTCAACCGATCTTTCATCGAACCGAGACCGCTTCGTCGAATTAAATGAGCCAGCACTTCCGTGTCGGATGTCGTTTGAAAAATACTGCCCTGCGCTTCAAGCTCACTCTTTAAAGAAGTTGCATTGATCAGATTTCCGTTATGCGCAAGTGCAAAACTGCCTGTTTGGAAATGGAAGAGAAACGGTTGAACATTTTCATATCCACCCCCGCCTGCTGTTTTATACCGAACGTGGCCAATCGCACTCGACCCTGTCAATCCGTTGACAATATCCTGGTTAAAAATTTCGGTGACAAGTCCTTCCCCTTTATGACCGCGAAGGTGTTCGCCGTCACTCATGACGACGCCCGCCCCTTCTTGTCCGCGGTGCTGCAGGCTTTGAAGACCATAATATGTGATTTGTGATGCATTTTCATGACCGAAGATACCGAAAACGCCACACTCTTCATTTAAGCCTCTGAGTTCAGCAAGCATGGAATAGCTCCTTTCCAGGCGTCCTCAAGATTCTTGACGGATGCCTGTACCACTTCTTCTCCATTGACACGAATGGACACAACTGGCTGTGCTGTTACTTTACCGATTTGTTTTGCATCTTGTACCGCTGCTTCAAATGCTTCTTTGTTTTCTGCTTTCACTGTGACGACAAAACGGGATTGTGTTTCTGCAAACAATACTGCCGTTGCCTCGCCTTCAAGTGATACATTTACACCAAGATTTGTGCCAAATGCTTTTTCAACAAGAGCTACTGCGAATCCACCTTCTGAAATATCGTGAGCAGATTGAACGAGACCTGATTTAATGGCTGAAAGAACGGCATCTTGACGCGCTTTTTCAACTGTTAAATCAATCGCTGGTGCTTGACCGAAAATTTCGCCGCCATTCGTCATTTTCTGCAATTCACTGCCGCCAAATTCATTTAGAGCATCACCGATGACATAAACGAGATCGTCCGCTTGTTTGACTGATTGTGTTGTAATATGATCTGTATGTTCAATTAATCCTACCATACCAATAACTGGTGTTGGATAAATCGCTGTGCCATTCGTTTCGTTATATAAAGAGACGTTTCCACCGATAACCGGTGACTCAAGCGCCAGACATGCTTCACTGATGCCGTCAGCTGATTCTTCAAGCTGCCAGAATACACCCGGATTTTCAGGGCTTCCATAGTTCAATCCATCTGTAATGGCTAGTGGTTTTGCACCTGAACAAACGATGTTACGCGCTGCTTCTGCAACCGCAATTTTGCCACCTGTTTTCGGGTCAAGGTAAATATAGCGGGAGTTACAGTCTGTTGTCATGGCAAGAGCTTTATTTGTGCCGCGCAGACGGATGACCGCTGCGTCAGAACCTGGTGCGACAACTGTATTTGTCCGTACTTGATAATCGTATTGATCATATACCCACTCTTTGCTCGCTATAGTCGGCTGCTTCAAAAGGCTTACAAGTGTTTCTTTGTAATCCGTTACATTCGGTGTTGTTGATTCCATTGCTTGGAAGTCACGGAAGTATTGCGGTTCAGCTGATGGTTTATAGTAAACCGGTGCATCTTCTGCTAATGCATCTACCGGTACTTCTGCTGCCACTTCGCCTTTATGAAGAAGACGGAGCATTTTGTCGTCTGTGACAACGCCGACCGACGCCGCTTCAAGATCATATTTGGCAAATAAGTCTTCGATTTCTTTTTCGCGTCCTTTTTCTACCACGATAAGCATGCGTTCCTGTGATTCGGATAACATCATTTCGTATGGTGTCATGCCTGTTTCACGCTGCGGGATCAAATCAAGATTCATTTCCATACCTGAACCAGATTTGGATGCCATTTCAGCGGAAGAACTTGTGAGACCTGCTGCACCCATATCTTGAATACCCACGAGGGCATCATTATTAATAAGCTCGAGACAAGCTTCAAGAAGCAATTTTTCCATAAATGGATCGCCTACTTGAACAGCCGGGCGTTTTTCCTCAGAGCTTTCGCTTAGTTCTTCAGAGGCAAATGTTGCTCCATGAATACCATCGCGTCCTGTTTTCGCACCAACGTACATGACCGTGTTCCCAACGCCTTTTGCCTGCCCTTTTTGAATATCTTCATGAGCAATTAAGCCGACACACATTGCATTTACAAGTGGATTGCCTTCATAAGATGGATCAAATCCGATTTCGCCGCCAACTGTCGGAATACCGATACAGTTGCCATATCCAGCAATACCGGCAACCACTTCTTCAAACAAATATTTCACACGTGCCGTTTCAAGCTCACCGAAACGAAGCGAGTTTAAAATTGCAACCGGACGTGCACCCATTGAAAAAACGTCGCGGATAATACCACCTACACCTGTTGCTGCACCTTGATACGGTTCAATTGCAGACGGGTGATTATGGCTTTCAATTTTAAATACGACCGCTTGACCGTCACCAATGTCAACGATTCCTGCGCCTTCACCTGGCCCTTGAAGAACGTGCTCGCCTTCAACTGGGAATTTGCGAAGAACTGGCTTTGAGTTTTTATAACTACAGTGTTCAGACCACATAACCGAGAAAAGACCTGTCTCTGTATAATTTGGCATACGTCCAATAATTTCTGTTGCTTTATCGAATTCTTCGTCCGTCAAGCCCATCGTACGGTACAGCTTTTCATCTTTAATTTGTTGCGCGTTTGGTTCAAGCGTTAACGACATGAGAGTCCCTCCAGTGTTTCACAATTGATTGGAAAAGTTTAAGTCCGTCTGCGCTGCCAAGAAGATCGTCAACAGCACGCTCCGGATGCGGCATCATGCCGAGTACGTTACCTTTTTCGTTTGTAATGCCTGCAATGTCAGAAAGACTGCCATTCACATCGCTCGCATACGTGAATACAATTTGATTGTTTTCTTTTAATTTCGCCAGCGTTTCGTCGTCACAATAGTAGTTGCCTTCACCATGTGCAATCGGAACCTGGATTTTATCGCCTTTTTCGTACGAAGACGTAAACATTGTTTCATTATTCTCAACCGACAGCTCAACTGTCCGGCAAATGAATTTCAAGTTTTTATTGCGAAGCATCGCACCTGGGAGAAGTCCAGACTCAAGCAAAATTTGGAATCCATTGCATACACCCAGAACAGGCTTGCCTGCCTCAGCCGCTTTTTTAATGGCATTCATGACAACTGACATATGTGCAATCGCGCCTGAACGAAGGTAATCGCCGTACGAGAAGCCGCCTGGAATTAAAATCCCGTCATATTGATCAAGGTTGTCGGCGTCGTGCCACACTAAATCCACTTGCTCACCAAGCTCATCTTTTACTGCATGATACATGTCCACATCACAGTTGGACCCTGGAAATACGATGACTGCAAATTTCACTGTTTCGCACTCTCCTCGATTTCATATCTGTAATCTTCAATAACCGGGTTAGACAATAGCTTTTCGCAAACTTCTTTCACAGTTCCCTCTACATCTGTTACTGTGTCGTCAAACTGAAGTTCCATGTATTTTCCAATACGTACATCTTCTACACCATTATAACCAAGGCTTGATAAAGACTGCTGTACTGCTTTCCCCTGTGGATCCAATACACTTTCGCGAAGTGTGACGTAAACTTTAACTTTATACATTAGATTGTTCCTCCAAGTCGTTTATAAATTTCAGTATATGCTTCTGTTAATCCACCGAGATCACGGCGGAAAAGGTCTTTATCTAATTTGCGGTTTGTACCTTTTTCCCAAAGACGGCATGTGTCCGGTGAAATTTCATCCGCAAGTAAAATATGACCGTTTTTATCTTTACCTAGCTCGATTTTAAAGTCGATCAGCTCAATATCTATTTCACTGAAAAGCGGAACAAGCACATCATTTACACGCAATGCTTCTTTTTTCAAAAGTTGTAATTCTTCAGGCGTTGCAATATCGAGAATTTTCACATGATCTTCTGTCAGAAGCGGATCGCCAAGTTCATCATTCTTATAATAAAACTCAACAATTGGCTCTTTAAAAGGAGTTCCTTCTTCAAGGCCGAGACGTTTTGCAACGCTGCCTGCCGCAATGTTACGGACAACGACTTCAAGTGGAATAATCGTTACATGTTTCACAAGTTGCTCATTTTCAGAAATTTGTTCAACGAAATGGGATTCGATCCCTTTTTCTGCAAGTTTCTGAAAGAGAAGTCCCGTAATTAAGTTGTTTAAACGGCCTTTACCTTCAATTTCAGCTTTTTTTTCACCATTGAATGCGGTCGCTGAGTTTTTATATTCAATCCAGACAACATCTTCTTGGTCAGTTGCATAAATACGTTTCGCTTTTCCTTCATAAAGCTGTTTACCCTTGTTCATATCCGGTTCCTCCCGATTTAGGAATAAGCATTACTTTAGACCAATGCGGTCAAAGATTGTGTCAACGTGCTTCAAATGATAGTTGTAATCAAAGCAGTCTGCAATTTCTTCAGCGGATAGTTTCGACGTAATCGTTTCATCTGCTTCTACAAGTGAACGGAATTGAACTTGCTTATCCCATGCTTCCATCGCTCTCGGTTGAACAGTATCGTACGCTGCTTCACGCGCCATGCCTTTGTCAATCAATGCAAGTAGAACGCGCTGTGAGTAAATAAGGCCCAATGTGCGATCCATATTGCGCTTCATATTGTCAGGGAATACAGTCAAGTTTTTCACGATATTGCCGAAACGATTCAGCATGTAGTTCAAAGCAATCGTCGCATCCGGTAATATCACACGTTCTGCTGATGAATGCGAAATATCGCGTTCATGCCAGAGCGAGACGTTCTCATACGCTGTGACCATATGACCACGAATCACACGCGCCAAGCCAACCATATTTTCTGAACCGATCGGATTGCGTTTATGCGGCATTGCTGAAGATCCTTTTTGGCCTTTAGCGAAAAATTCTTCTACTTCACGTGTTTCTGATTTTTGCAAACCACGTACTTCTGTTGCAAACTTTTCAATGGATGCGGCAACGAGTGCAAGTGTTGCCATATAATGAGCATGACGATCACGCTGAAGCGTCTGCGTTGATACTGGAGCCGGTTTCGTCCCAAGCTTTTTGCAAACATACTCTTCAACGAACGGATCAATGTTCGCATACGTGCCGACTGCGCCAGAAATTTTGCCAAACTCAACAGTTTCTGCAGCATCATTAAAACGCTTGAGATTCCGTTTCATTTCTTCGTACCAAAGCGCCATTTTAAGACCGAATGTTGTTGGTTCTGCATGAACGCCATGCGTGCGGCCCATCATGACCGTATGTTTATGTTCAATCGCTTTATTACGGAGGATTTCGATGAATGATTCAATGTCTTTACGTAAAATATCATTTGCCTGTCTGAGTAAGTAAGACAATGCTGTATCGACGACATCTGTTGACGTTAATCCGTAATGAACCCATTTACGCTCTTCACCAAGTGTTTCTGATACCGCACGTGTAAAGGCTACAACATCATGGCGCGTTTCAAGTTCAATTTCGTTTATTCGGTTAATATCGAAGCTGGCGTTCTCGCGAAGCTTCTTTACATCTTCTTTCGGAATATCGCCAATTTCCGCCCATGCTTCACATGCAAGAATTTCAACTTCAAGCCATGCTTTAAATTTGTTTTCTTCTGTCCAGATGGTGCCCATTTCCGGTCGTGTATAACGTTCAATCATTTTTTCATCCTCCGATATGTGTACGTCTTAGTTTGCCCAAATTCGACTTTCATCTATATCTTGCAGCGCTTCTTCAACTGTATCAGCTAAAATGGTCACATGTCCCATCTTGCGTTTTTCTTTCGCTTCATCTTTACCATATAAATGAATCGACCATTCCGGCTTGCTAAGGATCGCTTGAATGACCCCATCTACATGTTCACCGAGTATATTTACCATCACGGCTGGCTTTAACAATTCTGTACTTTTGAGCGGCCAGTTACAAATGGCACGAATATGCTGTCCAAACTGTGAAATACCGCAAGCTTCAATTGTATAGTGCCCTGAATTATGTGGCCGCGGTGCAAGTTCATTAATATAAATTTCACCATTTTTCCCAATAAACATTTCTACAGCAAGCGTGCCGACAAGCGACAATGCGGACGCAATTTTTTCTGCTGCTTTAAATGCAGCCTGCTTTGTTTCATCAGAAATTCGAGCAGGTACAATGGATTCATGCAAAATGTTGTCAACGTGAATGTTTTCTGCTGCTGGGAAATACGTCGTTTCGCCTGCCGGGTTACGCGTAATAATAACGGAAATCTCTTTTTCAAACGGTACCCATTGCTCAAGGACACATTCTCCATGTGTTAAAAGAGCAGATGCTTCATTCGCTTGTTCAGCTTCTTTCAATACGAATTGTCCTTTTCCATCGTAGCCGCCCGTTGCTGTTTTCAGCACAGCCGGTAACCCGAGATCTTCCATGCCTTGCTTAAGATCAGCTTCTGTCCGGATTACACGGTACGGAGCAACTGGCACACCTGCATTCGTAATCGCTTCTTTTTCAAAAACACGATTTTGCGTAATGCGGATCAGTTCTGCTCCCTGCGGCACATACGCTTCTTTCATTAACTCTTTTAATCCTTCGTAATCAATATTTTCAAATTCATACGTAATGACGTCACTTACATCAGAAAGTCTTTTTAAGGCAGCCTGGTCATCATATGGTGCTTGAATGACAATATCGGCTGTTTGTGTACATGGTGCACCTTCTGTTGGCTCCAGCACAGCAATACGAAAGCCTGCTTCTTTCGCCGCGAGCGCCATCATCCGACCAAGTTGTCCTCCACCAATAATGCCAATCGTTTTGCCTGGTTCAATGATTTTTCTAGCCAAGTTGATCACTGCTTTCTAACACCGTTTTTTCTGTTTCTTTTCGACGAATTTCTAATTTTTCGGCAATTTTCGCATCAGTAATAGACAAAATTTGCGCAGCCAGCAGTCCGGCATTCGTTGCACCTGCTTTGCCAATCGCTGTCGTCGCAACCGGTACACCACCTGGCATTTGAACAATTGATAATAAAGAGTCAAGCCCATTCAATGCTTTTGATTGTACGGGAATGCCGATAACCGGCAATGTCGTTTTCGCCGCAGTCATACCCGGCAAATGAGCCGCTCCGCCCGCGCCGGCAATAATCACTTTAATGCCTCTTTCACGTGCAGACTCGGCATATTCAAACATTAAATCAGGTGTACGATGTGCGGATACGACACGCTTTTCATACGATACTCCAAGTTCATCGAGTACGTCACATGCATGTTTCATCGTTTCCCAATCAGATGTACTGCCCATAATAACGCCAACTTCAATCGTCATATTGATCCTCCAATGTGAGATTATTTTACATAAAAAAAAGCGGACAACCTACTTTCCCCGTTGAAGGAGAAAGCGATTCGTCCGCAGCCGATCGAGATTCCGAATGCTTTCACCCATAGTCAGCTGTTTAAGGCAGCCGGTAGAAACTCGCAGGCCATATCCCCGCTATTATATGAGGTGCTTTATTTGTCATTTACATATTAACAACGACGCGGAGCAGTTGTCAATAAAAATCGAACGATATTCATTGTGTTTATTTAAACGTTCGTATTTATGTTACTTTCTTACCCTCAAAAACGATTTCACGGCCAATTGGGACATGAATCGTCTCTCCATTTTGCTTTTTCTCTTCAAAAACAGGCTTTTCCATTCGCCGGACCGGGACGTATCCTTCATCTTTCATCCGGTTCAGACAATGATCAATCGTTTCCTCTGCTTCAACTCGGAATATTTTCTTTTTGCTCATTTCATTAGCATTCCTTTTCTCACTGTTTTTACCCAGAACCCACCGTGAATTGTTTTTGATTCATACGCGATAATAAACGCTTTCGGATCAAGTTCTTGTATTTTTTGATAAAGCTTTAATTCATATTTTCTTGGTGTTAATATTTGCAGAACCATCCGTTCACCTTCAAGACCGTTGGCTGCCCAGTTTGTCACACCGTATCCTTCTGCACGAAGCTGCCTCGGCAAATCTTTGTCGTACTCTTTCGTGATCACATTGACCATCATATAACCGAGCGCCAGCTTCTCTTCAATTTTCATTCCGACGATGACACCAAGGCCATAACCCACGGCATATGCAATCAAGTTTTGAATTTCATTTAAATCGTCAAGAACAAGTCCGAGGCCGACGACGTAAATGACAACTTCAACGGTACTGACAAAAGCAGCTGTATACCGATATCCTTTCAATGTCAAAATCATCCGAATCGTGAAAAACGACACGTATACAACGTTAATTAATAATATGATCACAACCATAAAAATGGCGCTATCTATCATTGATTTTTCCACTCCTCTTTGACGGCAGTGTACCATACACTCATTAAATAAAAAAGCCTCAAACAGTCCGCAATAGACTGTTTGAGGCTGATCACTTCTTATTTAATAGTAATAATGTTCTCGTCACCGAATTTCACTGAGCCCGGTTTATCGACAACGACTGATTCACCTTCAGCAAGGTTTGTAAAAATAATCGGCGTGATCGTTGAAGTTGCATTTTCGGCAATGTAACCAAGATCCACTTTGAGAAGAGGCTGGCCTGCTTTCACTATATCTCCTTCTGAAATAAGTGATTCGAACCCTTCACCTTTCAATTTCACCGTATCAATCCCGAAATGAATCAATACTTCACGGCCATTATCCGACACAAGACCGATCGCGTGTTTTGTCGGGAAAATGTTCACGATTTTGCCGTCAACCGGTGAGACAACTATACCGTCGGAAGGCTTAATCGCAAAACCATCACCCATCAGTTTCCCTGAGAAAACAGGATCTGGTACTTCTGTAATCGGAAGTAACTCACCCGTGATTGGCGCCACAAATCGGCTTTCCACATCATTACGGATGGCGGATGGCACCGCTTGTTCTACTTCCTTTTGTACTTCCTGATCCGGCTTCACTGCAGTCGGACGCGGAGAATTTCCTTTCATAATATCCGCCATTTGGTGACGTAAGCTGTCTGAACGAGGACCAAAAATGGCTTGAATGCTGTTGCCAACTTCAAGAACACCGGCAGCGCCAAGCTTTTTCAACCGTTTTTTATCAACATGGGCACTGTCATTAACTGATACGCGAAGACGTGTAATACATGCATCCAGGTTGGCAATGTTTTCTTTGCCTCCCATTGCTTCTAATATTTCAAACGGAAGCTCACTTGCAACAACCGCTGGTGCATCGTTGTCTGCATCTTCATTTTCCGACTCACGGCCTGGTGTTGCCAGGTTAAACTTACGAATCGCAAAACGGAAACCAAAGTAGTAAATTACGGCTAGCACAAGACCAACCGGAATAACGATCCACGCATTCGTTTGCGGGTTAATCGCACCGAATAAAATATAATCGATCAAACCACCAGAGAAGGTCATCCCAATTTTAACGTTTAGAAGATGCATCGTCATAAATGAGAGGCCTGCAAAGATTGTGTGAATGGCAAACAACACGGGTGCAACGAACAAAAATGAGAATTCAAGCGGCTCGGTAATTCCTGTTAAGAAAGAGGTCAGAGCAGCAGAACCCATAATACCTGCAACGACTTTTTTACGTTCCGGACGTGCCTCATGATAAATCGCAAGCGCTGCAGCCGGAAGACCGAACATCATGAACGGATATTTACCTGTCATAAATGTACCGGCTGTTAAGTTTTGAACGCCATCTTTAATTTGTGCCTGAAAGATCGTGTTATCACCACGCACAACTTCCCCAGCCTGGTTTACATACGAACCGAACTCAAACCAGAATGGTGTATAGAATATGTGGTGCAAACCGAATGGAATTAATGCACGTTCAATGACACCGAACACGAAAGCCGAACCGGCAAGATTCCAATTTAAAACGAAATGAGAAAATGTATTTAAACCACTTTGAATGGTCGGCCAGATGAAGATCATTAAAAGACCGAGCACAACCGCTGATGCAGCTGTTGCAATTGGAACAAACCGTTTACCTGCAAAGAAACCGAGATAAGACGGCAATTCAATGTTAAAGAATTTATTGTACATATACGCCGCGAGAACACCGACGATAATCCCGCCAAATACACCCGTTTGAAGGGACGGAATACCTAGGATTAAGGCATATGCAGGATCTCCGCTTTGCAAAACAGCCATTTTTTCAAGACCAAGAGCTGTTCCCATTGTGGCATTCATAATTAAATATCCAACTAACGCAGCAAGACCGGCAACACCATCTCCTCCTGCAAGGCCTATAGCGACACCGAGAGCAAATAGTATCGGCAAGTTACCAAACACAATATCCCCTGAATTTTCCATAACCGCAGCTACTTGTACAATCCAGTTTAATTCAAGGAATGGAGCAATTTCGACAAGTGTCGGGTTTTGAAGTGCATTACCGAATGCAAGAAGTAGACCGGCTGCCGGCAAAATTGCAACAGGGAGCATGAGTGCTTTACCAATTTTTTGTAAAACACCGAAAAGTTTTTTAAACATATGTTTTCCTCCTTCATCACTCTTATTATGAGCTTCTCAAAGAAAAAACAGACAAACACGAAAAAAGGCATGAGAAAAGAAGACAGTAGAAAACAGAAGTGGTTATAACCTCTGTTTCCCCTAAATCTCCTTTACTCATGCCTGATCGTATCAGTAACACGTAAAGAACGAATAATTTATTTCATTTTTGTCTGAATCCGTTGCAGATGCATCGTCAAGTAAACCGCTTCCGCATCGTACACTGGCTTTTTTAATGTCTGCTGCATTACTTTGATTAGCTTCCACGACAAATTATAGCATATTGGATATTCCGTTTTCAAGAGACTTGCTATTTTTTCTGGTTCATCCACTTTTTCGCCGCGGACAACCCGTTCAATCGTATAACGGATATGACGAACAAGCCGCATATAATCAATACTTTCTTTATCAAGCTTTACATCTAGCTGCACTTCAATCAGTTGAATAAGCGTTGCCATTAGTTCTGAATAACGGCTTAAATCACGAACCGCCTTATTCGTAATCGCGCTATGTATATGAAGTGCAATAAAACCTACTTCACCTGGCGGCAACGCGACTGTCAGCCGCTGATTAATGAGCTTGGTTACTGCTTCTGCCACTTCATATTCAAACGGATAGAGCGCTTTCGTTTCCAACAAAAAGGGATTGCGTATCCCAATCCCCCGGATCATCCGATTGACAGCGAACAAAAGATGATCGGTGAGGCCGACGTGAATATGCTCGTTTAACGTTTGCCCTACACGATCACGAATTAATTCGACTGCTGCAATAATCACTTTTAATGTTTCATCATCAATATTCGGCAGCAACTTTTTATATTGCTCCTGCTCATTCCGATCGGTCAGCACGAACAGCTTTTCAACAGATTCCCGAACAATTTCGTCTCCTTGACGCCGTCCGAAACCAATTCCCCGGCCAATGAGCACCACTTCGACACGATCTTCTCCTGACGCGATGAGCACATTATTATTTAATACTTTTTTTACAAAAAATTTACCCACGGTGATATCCCCATTGTTCTTCGTTTTTTTACAGTATAGCATGAGGACCTGTCCAAAAAAACACCTCCCTATTTATAGGAAGGTGTGAATCGCTTATTTAATAAAAATAAAGTAAAGAACAAATACAATAAACAAGAAATACATAATGGGGTGCACTTCTTTTGAACGACCTTTTACGATCATCATAATGGGATAGAAAATAATTCGCCTTTATTCCCACTCGATCGTTGCAGGCGGCTTGCTTGTAATGTCATACACGACACGGTTTACATGGGCCACTTCATTTACAATACGAGTTGAGATCACTTCAAGCACTTCCCAAGGAATACGTGCCCAATCAGATGTCATACCATCAATCGATGTCACCGCACGAATGCCAATTGTATAATCGTACGTACGCGCATCACCCATCACACCAACGCTGCGGATATCCGGAAGGACCGTAAAGTATTGCCAGATTTCACGCTCAAGTCCATGGTTACGCACTTCTTCACGTAAAATCGCATCCGATTCGCGGACAATTTCCAATTTTTCTTCAGAAATTTCCCCAAGAACACGAATGCCTAAACCAGGTCCTGGAAACGGCTGGCGCCAGACGATATGATCTGGAATACCGAGCTCAGAACCGAGCGCTCGCACTTCATCTTTAAACAATGTGTTAAGTGGTTCAATTAATTGGAATTGCATATCTTCTGGCAGGCCACCGACGTTATGATGCGATTTAATCGTTTGTGCGGTCGCTGTTCCACTTTCGATAATATCCGTATAAAGTGTCCCTTGTGCAAGGTAATCAATACCTTCTAGTTTCGACGCTTCATCGTCAAATACATAAATAAATTCATTACCGATAATTTTGCGTTTTTTCTCTGGATCAGAAACACCCGCAAGTTTACTCAAGAAGCGGTCTTTCGCATCCACTTTAATAATGTTGATATTAAATCCATTTGCAAATGTATCCATCACTTCTTCTGCTTCGTTTTTACGCAGAAGACCGTGATCGACGAAAATACATGTCAGTTGATCACCAATTGCTTTATGCATCAATACCGCGACCACGGATGAATCAACACCGCCTGACATGGCACAAAGAACATTTTTGTCACCGACTATTTGACGAATTTTTTCCACTTCAACTTCAATGAAGTTTTCCATTGACCAGTCTCCCGTGCAATCGCAAATGCCAAAGACGAAATTTTTCAAAATATCATTGCCATAAACAGAATGTTTTACTTCTGGATGGAATTGAACAGCGTAAAGATTTTTTTCTGCATAGCTCATCGACGCAATCGGGCATGACGGATTCACTACATCAACGGTAAATCCTGCTGGTGCTTCCGTTACAAGATCGCTATGACTCATCCAGACAACTTGCTCTTTCGGAAGATCGGCGAAAAGCGCGGATTCTGTTTGCACGTTAATCGCTGCTTTGCCGTATTCACGGTGAGACGCGGATTCTACTTTGCCGCCATAATATTTTGTCATCAACTGCATGCCGTAGCAAATGCCGAATATCGGAATATTCAAGTCGAAAATACGCTCGTCACATCCAAATGCACCTTCCGCATACACACTGTTTGGACCGCCGGAGAAAATAATCCCTTTTGGATTGATTTCTTTAATTTCCTCCACCGTAATTGTGTGTGGATGAAGCTCACTATATACACCAAATTCGCGAATGCGTCGTGTAATTAATTGATTATATTGACTACCAAAATCAAGTACGAGAATCATTTCCTGATTTTGTAATTCTGATTTTCCTGTCATCATATCTACTCCTCTTTCTTCAACTTTCTTCAACAATTCCGTATTATAGGAAACAATCCTCTATTATTTGTTCGTGTTCACACATTTCGACCTCATTTTATATGTATACAGCTGGTCGGTCAAGGCGTTGGAGTTTTTATTGAAAATTCAGATTTAAAAAACTTCCTGGCAGAAGCCTGAAAGCATTATTTTTTCCAATAATCATCAAAAACGGTAATGGGAAGATGGCGTTTATGTGCTGATTTTTTAAAGAGGTCTTCAATTCGTTCCGCTGCTGCATCCGGTACCTCTCTTCCTTCCAAGTAATCATCGATATGTTCGTACGAGACGCCAAGTGCTACTTCATCCGGCAGCTGCGGACGATCTTCTTCAAGGTCGGCTGTCGGTACTTTCGTATACAGATGCTTCGGACAGTCTAATTCTTGCAGCATTTGACGCCCTTGTCGTTTATTTAAACGAGAAAGCGGAATAAGATCAGCGCCCCCGTCACCGAATTTTGTATAAAAACCGGTTACTGCTTCTGCTCCATGATCCGTGCCGATGACAACCGCGTTTTTCATGGCGGCAATGCTGTACTGTGCTTTCATTCGTTCGCGTGCTTTTTCATTTCCTTTAATAAAATCCGTTAACTCAATACCGTTTCCCATCAGAGCTGCTTCGCTCGCTTTAACAGATGGTTTGATATTAATCGTATATATTTCATCCGGCTGGATAAAATCAAGTGCATCCTGACAGTCATCTTCATCCTTTTGAACACCGTATGGAAGGCGTACAGCAAAAAAAGCATAGTCGTCAGAACCTGTTTCTTCTTTTAATTCGTCGACCGCCATCTGTGCAAGTTTACCAGCAAGTGTTGAATCCTGACCGCCGGAAATACCGAGCACAAATCCTTTTAAAAAAGAATGGTGACGCAAATAAGCTTTCAGAAAATCAACACTTCGTCTAATTTCTTCCGGTGCATTAATCTCCGGTTTTACTTTTAGCTCTTCAATAATTTTTTTTTGCATGTCACGCACAACTAAAAATCCCCCTTCCGTCTCTCATACATTTGTCATTATTGTACCACTTCTATATCCACGTTGCCGATTACATTCACTTTGATTATACGAAAGAAAATAATAACTTAGTGAAAATTTGTAAAGATACGTAAATACGGAATCGTCATTGAACAAATTATATTCAATTGTCGGAAAATATTCAAAAAATGATGTTTACAAGCGATACATAAAGGGAACAACATAGCATAGCTTTAAAGAAGGGATACAATTGAATAAAATAAAAGAAAGGATTGATTTAGATGAATCCCTCGGAAAAAATAAAGTGTGATTTATCAAGCTCAGTAGAAACAATAAGAAATATATTATCTAGTAGGCCTTTTGACTACAAAGACGTTCATTTCGTTGAAGAAGAGTTTTTGCCTGGAGAAGGAAAAGACTACATTGGGTTTATCTATGATGTAAAAGGCAAATGCAAAAACTATGGGGATTACAAAAACTATGAAGTTAGCGTGTTTTCTCGTGATGGATTGCAGTTCGAAGTAAGAAAAGATAGCGATCAAGGGTTTGATGATTTAGAGGATAGATTTACATTATAATAGTGAAGATTATAATAGTGAATCTTCATTCTTGAAGATTCTTTTTTTCGTTTAGCTCATTATTATAAGGGTGCAAATTCTACACTCAAATTAACAGAAAGAAGACTGCCTAGCAGTAAGTCAACATTTAGGACCTCTTCAGACAGCTTCATTTAACTGGATCATCACTACTTTTAATAAAAAACAAACCATTTTATAGATAAATTGGATTCGTTTCGTTCCATACAAGTCTAACTCTTTGACCAATCATCATCCAAATTCCACCTTCATTACATCCTCAGACAATACTTCATTCATGCTTCCGGTACGGTAACCACGCAGGTCGACTGACACATAATTAAAGCCAAGTGATGTTAGTTTTAAATCTATTTTATCCCGATGCTTTAATAATTCGTTAATTTCCTCTGGAGTCACCTCGATACGAGCAACATTGTCATGATGGCGTACACGTACCATATCGAATCCAAGTTTTGCAATGAATTTTTCTGCCTGATTGACTTGTTCAATTTTACGTTTATCTAGTTTCGTTCCATATGGGATTCTGGATGCGAGACTGCATGATGCAGGTTTATTCCAGACAGGAAGCTCAAGCTCTTTAGAAAGCCTACGGACTTCCCGTTTGTATAAACCCGCTTCCTGTAATACACTACGAGCTCCTGCTTCTGTTCTTGCTTTCATGCCAGGGCGAAAATCATCCATATCATCCATGATCATTCCGTCCAGTACATAATCATAACCTAGTTCTTTAGCAAGCTGATTTAAATGAAAATAAAGTAATTTCTTACTGTAATACCAGCTATCAGGAGTATTCGCCATAACCCCTTCATCTTCCAATTCCTTAATTTCAGTTTGGTGAACGTTTACGCCCATTTTTTCTGCAAGATTAACAGCACCCTCAAACTCTTCTTTACGGAATAATTCTGATGCAACGACAACAGCAAGAACATTGGAAGAGCCTAGTTCCTGCTGTGCCCTTTTCAACACTAACGTACTATCAACTCCGCCGGAAAAAGCGACAATAACGCGATTCATTCCAGAAAGGATTTCACCAAGCTGCTGGTTTTTTTCAATTATTTTATTCATATTTTGCGCCTCATTTTATTTTAGTATTTTATAATTAAACGAATTCTTTCTCCTCAACATAAGGGATCGATAAAGGACCTAGAGGAAGGACAGCTATTGTCATATCTTCACCATACTTTTTCTTTAAATCATCTATTGTCTTCTCGATATCATGAGTTGGTTTTAGCATCGTTCCTTCAACCTGTTCATCTGTAAGCTTGGAGTACACATAAACATCTGCCCAAACTTGGATGACTGCCTGTTTTTGTACTTGCCATTGGTCAAACATTTTAAACTCAGGATTGTTGATCATATCGAGTAAATCTTGAGGCGTGTCTGCCATTTCGAAGATCTTCGAATAGTTTCCGTGATCTGGCAAACCATCTGAACATTCTGATGCAATAATAATAGATCCTCCTTCTTTGACAATTTTATGTGACGCGCTCATTCCTTTTACCGTTTGATAAAGATTTTGATCAAGCGGGTAGCCGGAGTTTGAGGCGATCACGACGTCAAATCGCTTATCACAGCGGAACATTGTATGTTCTTTGACAAACGCACAGCCTTTGTCATGCGCTTCATAAAGCTCTCCTGCAAAAATTTCTGTAATTTCTTTTTCACGATTTAGCGTGACATTTAACATAAAATCAGGTTTGCACATTCCATTTATTTCACGAGTCATGTCCTGAACAGGATTGTTAACCATATTGCCCCAAGTAGAAAGAGGATCCCCAATCATTCTTGCATTATGAAAGGTCATAATTGTTTCAATTCCGGCAATTCCTGGCATTATTCCTTTTGGCCCTCCTGAAAAGCCTGCAAAAAAGTGTGGTTCAATAAAGCCTGTTACAATACGAAAATCTGTTTCTACATAATCTTTATTCAAATAAACGTCACAGCCGAATTTGCTTTTACCGATATTTACAAGTTCTTCTTTATTATGACATTGATTATTGACAATACGAATATGATCGACGACCCACTCACCGAGCATTTGGACAAACTCTTCCCTCGTTTGATCACGGTGTGTTCCAGTACCATTAATAATCACAAAATTCTCCAAAGGAACGTGGCTTAATTCTTCTATTAATAAGGGGACTAAAATATGATTCGGTGTAGGTCTCGTTATATCACTGATTACAATCGATACAGTGTCTGTCGATTTTACCGATTCCTTTAATGGCGGTGCACCAATCGGATTTCTTAATGCCTGTCGAATTGCTTCTTCCTCATTCTCTAATTTAGGTAAATTTTTCGGTTCGATGATAAATGAATGATCCGGTAAATCTAATGAAATACCTTCTTTTCCATAAAGTAATTCTGTATTCATGCTACATACACCCCGCCTTTTTAATAGTAGATATTTCTATTATAAGATAACGTTTTCCCCCTTTGAATTGAAAAGGGGGTAAACGATTAATTAGTTACTTGCTGCTTGTTTCGTTTCTGTTTTGCTTTCCATTCCCTTTAGTCCAAGGTCTTCTCGGGTGCCATCAATACCTCTTTTCCTTTGATACTTATCCATTAGAATAACCCCTAGTGGGCAGAGTAGAGACGTTGTGATTGTCGATACGGAAATTTGTGCCGTAGCAATCGGAACAATGTTCTGTATCGCTTCGAACTCCGCTGCTGTCATAGCCCCTGACCCTACTGCCACTGAAGCTGCCGCTGCTATTGCTGCAGGTGTAGCGGCTGCATTTCCTGCTGTAGACGCTTCCGCAAGTGGAGCAATGTAACTTTTTTCTTTAAATAATTTAAATACAAGTATACTCATTCCACCAGTAAGAACAAACGTAAGGATGGCAAGTGTTAACCCGCCTGCAAGTACAGCAGGATTAAAGAAGTTCGCCAAATCCATTCCGGCGCCTAATGCAAATGCGAAGAAGGGGATCGTTAACGATTCACCTGGCTGCAAAAATTCACGTATTTTCGGATCAAGATTTCCTAAAAGCATTCCAATACCGATTGGCAATAATACGGCAATGAATGCAATCAATGGGAAAGCAGTTCCTAAAATCCCTAAAGATACCAGCGTTAAGAAAGGTCCATCATTAATGGCGAGAATAGACAGTCCACCTACGTCTGATCTATTACCGTATTGTCCGGTTAAAGCAGCATACATTCCGCTGTTACTATTTGTCATCCCAGCAATAATGGCTAAGGTAGACAACCCTAATATTCCACTCCATGGATCAAAGAAAAATCCGAACGCCATACCGACTGCCAGACCAGTCAAATATTTCGTGCTAGTGAGCAGTACACCTTTTTTCAAAGCAACTCCGCCTACTTTTAAATTCATCTGGCTTCCTACACAAAATAAAAATAAGGCGATAAGTACAAGGGCACTATCTTTAAATAATTCCTGGGAAAATCCGCCGACTCTTAAAAATTCATAATAACCATCATCTGTTGGCGCTGTACCGAGAGCTTTCAGAACATTCATTACGACTGGTATATGCATTTGATCAATTGTATTCAGTGTAGCTCCCAGTAAAAGAGGAACGACCATCAAGCCTCCTGGTACTTTTTCAATAGTATCTTTAATTCTCAAGCGAATGACCTCCTTTTTCTTTTACACTTTGATAGAAATAAGAACGAACAACTTGTTCAGCACTTGATTCTAGTAATTCCTCTGCATGTTCCATGGCTTCTTTTAAGGACATCGGATTATTTATAATACTGTTCACGCTTACAACGCCGAAATCATAAAGTACTTCAATACCCTTTCCGATAGATCCTGTCATAAGAATGGTTGGAACATTTCGATTTTTTGCTGCCTGAGCAACCCCCATCGGGGTTTTCCCGAATACTGTTTGACTATCAACCCTTCCTTCTCCTGTGATGACAAGGTCAGCATTCGTCAATTCCTCATCCAATTTAATGTAGTCAAGAACGACATCTATTCCTCGTTTCGCTTCAACAGGGAAAAAGGCTTGAAATGCTCCTCCGATACCACCAGCTGCACCTGCGCCTGGTTGATCGTGAAGTTTTATGCCGGTTGCTTGTTCAATCTCATCTGCCCAATTAGTGAGATTGCTATCCAACAATTCCACATCCGCTGCTGTGGCCCCTTTTTGAGGACCGAAAACATGAGAAGCCCCATCAAGTCCGATCAACGGATTTTGGACATCGGAAGCAATGATAAACTTGCTGTCTTTTATTCGATTATCGAAAGAATGTAAGTCAATCCTCTTAACTTTGTTTAGTTCACCACCGCCATGGCCGATTTCATTTCCTTGTCCATCCAAAAGCTGCATTCCTAGAGCTTGAAGCATTCCGGCTCCTCCATCATTTGTCGCCGATCCTCCTAAACCAATAATGAAGGAAGTAAATCCGTCATCGAGAGCATGTTGAATCAATTGCCCAGTGCCGTAAGTAGTGGCTTGTAGAGGAGACAGCTTCTCTTCAGGTACCAAGTGCAATCCTGATGCAGATGCCATTTCAATCACACACGTTTCACTGTCGCCCAATATTCCATATGCTGCTTCGACCTGATTGCCTAATGGACCCGTAACGGATACCGTTCTTATTTCTCCTCCTGTAGCAGCAACCAAGGTTTCCATCGTTCCTTCGCCGCCATCACCTACAGGAAGTAATACTGTTTCAGCTTCCTTAAACGCCTTTTTAATGCCCCTGTTTATCGCATTTGCTGCTTCGATCGCACTTAGACTCCCTTTAAATGAATCTGGTGCTATAATAATTTTCATAAAATCTCCCCTTTAGAAAACGCTTTCAATTACTTAATGTAAATTATAAGAATCTTGATTATATTTGTCTATGGCTATATTGTATAAAATAACTATAAAAAACTAACTTATTTTTGTATATTTTAACTAAAAGACAGAAGAGGAAATGACTATGCTAACAGAAAAAATTGCAAGTGAAATTGTAAATGAGACTTCCCTGCGTCTTCATCGCAACGTCAATATCATCAATATGGAAGGTGTAATTATTGCAACAAAGGATAAATCCAGAATAGGTTCCGTTCATGAAGGAGCAATCGAGGTTCTTAAAAGCGGGAAAACACTTATGATTCATACGGATGAAAATGAGCATTGGGAAGGTGCTCAGCCCGGAGTCAATCTTCCAATTGTTTTTCAGGAACAAATTATAGGTGTCATTGGTATTACCGGAGATCCCGATGAAATGGGGGACATTGGGGAACTAGTTAAAATGACTACGGAACTAATGATTAAGCAGGAATTCATGGTCTCACAGATGGAATGGAAGCAGCGAACAAAAGAGGTGATCATTGAACAGTTATTGAAAAGTGATCCTTCTGCTACCAGCATTGACCGAAGTCTTAGCTTACTCGGCTTGCATCTTATTCCGCCTTTTACGACAATTATTATCCAAATAACAGAGCGATCCATTTCAAACCGAACATTTATTCAAAAGTTAGAAAAAACAATTGGAAAAGAAAATGGAATTGTTGGTTTTATTAATGTTAACCGAATATTTATAGCTATTTACGGCATAAATGAGAAAGAAATAGACCTAAAGATAAACTGTGTTTATGATTTATTAAAGAAATTAAATATAGTATTCCGAATGGCTTATAGCCTTCCTTTCAATAATCTGGATAATTTCAGCCAATCTTACAAAGAATGTGAAATAACCTTGAAAATAAGTGAAATCGAAAAAGATTTTGTTTCATTTGCTCAAATTGAAGCGAAGGCTTTAATCTATCAAGTTGATGAAATAGTGGCTGAGCGTTTTTCTCATCGGGTATTGAAAAACTTTGATAAGAATAAAGCAAGAACATTGGAATCTTTCTTCGTTAATGATCTTAATATCCAAAAAACAGCTGACGATTTATATGTGCATAGAAACACGTTAATTTATCGTCTGAACAAAATTGTAGAAGAAACAGGTTATGATCCTAGAAGATTTAAGGATGCGTTGATTTTGCAGGTCGCTTTGTGGATTTTTCAGAAAGCGGAGGAACAATAAAAAGAGACTGATATCCACAAGTACGCTTTTAGCGAACTTATGGGTCAGACTCTTTGCTTCACTTATTTAACCGATTTCTTTTGTTCTTTCCATTGTGTACCCACCATCGATTGGAATCATCGCTCTGTTCATAAACTTAGATTCATCAGAAGCTAAGAAAACAGCTAGTTCAGCTACTTCGTCTACCTGTCCGAATCGATTCAATGGAATTTTATCCGTAGGTCTCGCTTTTAACATTTCCTCTGTCATTGGTGTAGAAGATGGTACCTGGGCAAATTGCATTGACTTTAATACCGTGTTTAGAATACACAGCAGCAATGTGTTTTGTATACCCGATTACACCATGCTTGGAAGCAATTGTAGCATAGATGATTCAAATCAAGCTGTCTTGTTTTTCTGTTTGCCTTATCAAAAAGGTTCGTTAGCATAAGTAAACTTTTATGAAATAGTTATCATCATTGCAGCTTTGTATATCGGATGAGTATGGCTGGTCTCTTCGTCCCATTTTGGATGCCTTGTGCAGCTGGGGAGAAGGACACATCGCATTGACTGGTGAGGAAGTTGTAAATTAACTATCATTAAAAAAGGATTCGAATGCTATAAGCAACGAATCCTTTTTTATTTGCTTAACTTTTCGAATGGAACAACTTTGTTGTCACTCAACAAAATTTCAAAAGTACTAGGCTACGTTTAACTTTGGCTCTAACCCATTTGGAAAGCGAAATATAAATAACAATAAAGTTGTTTAAAATTGCAGAAAAACCCTAAATAGTCTAGAGAACTATTTAGGGTCATATTAATTTTAATCTTCTAAAATTCTTATTTCTTGAGCATTTCCTCCATATCATGAGTTAGAAAGCCCATCCATATCATGGGTAACAATTACTTTCTGTCCGATATGGAGAGAGGAAATAACCAACAATTTAATGATAAAAACATTCTTCAAAAATTAACTTAATATAGCTTCTTTAATTTTCCGATTAAACAAGCTCCGGTTTTTCCAAATAAATTGAACAAAATCTTTATCGAGCAAACTTTGTTCATCTTGATCACAATAATTCAAGCCTTTACCATGAAGGGTCCATTGGCTATCTGAATATTTCATCAGTGTCCAATCCCCTCCTCGTTCTCTATCTTCAATCACAAGGTAATGCTTTTGTCCAACATCATCATATGAAGCTATTAATTCAAACTTTTCAATGAAGTCTTGAATATCTAATTTTTTCTTAATAATATGCATGATGTCCCGCCCTTCTATTCACTGTACCGTTTAAAGCAAATGCATTATTTACTGCTTATGATAAAACATATTATATCATATGAAGCGTATAAGAAAATCCAAATTTGTTTTGTCTGTAAATGCTCATATTTAACAATCTATGTGCCGATTATCTGTTATTATTGGGGAATTTTAAACTGGCATTAGTGGGTATATGGTTCTTTCATTATTTTTATGAAGCCTTTGATCAGGTCGTGTGACCGGTTGCGCTATTTTTTTGATAGCGAGCCCATAAATAGAAAAGAGACAGGAATTATTTCCTGTCTACAGTCTGAAACCACTTCTGAAGAATAGTCTTTTCTAATGAATCCCTTTGTTTAGAGGGAATTTCGATGGTTTGGTACCTGTTAATGTAAAAAACTCCAACAGTGACATTAGGGTTTACAAAGCTGTTTATTCCAACAACCATCGAGCAACATCTTTAACATGATAAGTAATGATTAAATCACTACCTGCACGTTTCATAGACATTAATACTTCTAATACTGTTTGTTTCTCATCAATCCAGCCATTTATCACCACAGCCTTAATCATATTTTATGAACGGGCTTTTTTGTGTTGAAAATAGCTATTTTTCTGTTCTTTTTTCCTGTGAAGAGATAAAACATCAGGCAAAAACCATCTGCACCCAATAGAATAACAAGAATAACGTCACAATCGTTGTCAAAGGTATAACAATCAATGATAGGCTTAAATAATCTTTCCAGGTGACTTTGATCTTATTCTTCCTTAAAATATCTATCCAAATAAGAGAGGCGAGCGTTCCAATAGGCAATAACAAGGAGCCCATATCACTGCCAATAATATTCGCGAGATAAATCGTCTTTAATGTGACAGGGTCCAGTCCCATTTCGGTTAAGGTAATGGTTCCGATCATTAAGGCAGGGTGATTATTGAAAAAGTTGGATAAAATCGAAACTAATCCGCCCATCATAAAGCTCGCCTGGAGCAGTCCCTGATTGACGATGGGTTCACATGCTTTTACAAGCATGGCCGTTAATCCTGCATTGTGGAGCCCATAAATCATGACATACATGGAAAAGGCAAAAATTAAAATGTGCCACGGGGTCTTTTTCAAAATATCCAGCGGGTTTGTTCGTAAATGATACCATCTCCATGCAAGCAACATGAGTGATCCGAGCACTGCCACAATTTCAATTGGAATGGAGAGATAGGACGCCACAAAGAGCAGACAGCGTATCACAAAGACAAACAGTAAAAGTCTTAACATAAATTTCGTGCGTTGATTTTTTGTTTCAACAGACAGTGTCCCTTTTAATAGATGGAATTTTTCAGTGAAAAAGGTTTCTTCTACATCATATAAGGAAGCGGGCAGCGTCTTCGGTAATTTCTTCTTTACAACAACAAACATTAAATAGGACATGAACAGTAATCCAAGTGTTCCAGGTACAAACATCATGGCTGTATGCATATAAAGAGTCATATGAACAATTTTCAATGCTATTAAATTGACAATATTGCTTACGCCAATAGGTGCGCTGGAAGCGGTCGCAATGAGAGCCCCACTTAAAAGATATGGGAGCTGTTCATGTAGTTTCAGCCGAAGGTTTTTAAGCAGTAGAATTAAAATTGGAGTCGTAATCAAAATGCTGCCATCATTGTTAAATAAAAGGGTCATTAAGAAACATAAAAGCTGAATGTACCAATACAGGCGATAACCAGATCCTCTAGCTAAATTTGCAAGTCGTGCAGCTGCCCAGTGGAAAAAACCGAAACTTTCCAAGATGACAGCCATGACGATCGTGGCCATAATAGTGACAGATGCGCCACCTATCTTATGGATAATATCCATAACATCTTCATGTGATACAATCCCCGTTAGTAAAATAATGCCTGCCCCGACCGATGCTGGCCACGCTTCATTAATACCGCCTGGCCTCAAAAATATGACAAACATTGTCATGATAAACACCAAAATAGTCAATCCAATTTCCAAGCTCATTATCCCTTTCCCCTTTTTGAAGAGCCATGGGTCAAATGCCTTTTCTTGTCCGTTTATTATTATATTTATATTCACCTCTGACAGAATGTAACTGGGCAACGTACCTAATCTTTGAACTTATTCCGAAAGAAGTCTCCTACTTCTAAGCGTGAAGCTCATCAAATCCCAATTTTTTCATGGCCTCCAGCTGTCGTCCTTCATTTTGATCTTTGCTGCTGACTCGTATGTATCCAAATTTTCAAACGTCGATCATCTTTCTCCTTTTACAGAGCGTCTGTTCTTTTGTTATATCAAAGCGTTCGTAAAGTGATTTTAGACTTAAAAGAACGCGAAAATCGATGTTTTTTGCATAGTCTATTCAAGTGAGATAAACCCTTACGTGTATCAACCCTTTTAAGCCCTCATATTTATTCTGAGTGCTTAGACAAATTATTTTTTTTGATTACCTCGTTTGTAGAACCCAGATCCAACATCTAAAATTCCTCGTCATTTTACCACCTCTTTTATGATAAAATATTCCTTTTTTTAAAAAAAATATTGAATAAGTGCTCCTTTGGTTCATATTTGTGACCAACTGAATACACTGTATTTGTATTCACTTAATCCGTTGGTTCATATTTGTAACCAATTGAATACACTGTATTTGTATTCACTTAAATGGGAGGGATATTTGTGGGAGAATTTGGAACCGATGAAAGAAAGAACATGACCACTGGTTGCACTACAACTGATTGTAGTTGTACTACAACCGATGAAACGACTACTGGTTGTAGTTGTACTACAACCGGTGAAACAACTACTGATTGTACTACAACCAGTAAAACAACTACTGATTGTCATAAGAAAAAGAAAAAAAAGAAAAAGAAAAAGAAAAACCGGACGACTACTGATTGTACTACAACGGATGAAACATCAACTGATTGTCATAAGAAAAAGAAAAAAAAGAAAAAGAAAAAGAAAAACCGGACGACTACTGATTGTACTACAACAGATGAAACATCAACTGATTGTACTACAACTGATTCTCATAAGAAAAAAAAGAAAAAGAAAAAGAAAAAGAAAAACCGGACGACTACTGATTGTACTACAACGGATGAAACATCAACTGGTAAAAAGTCAACTGGTAAAAAATCATCCGGTAAAAAATCATCCGGTAAAAAGTCAACTGGTAAAAAATCATCCGGTAAAAAATCATCCGGTAAAAAATCATCCGGTAAAAAATCAACTGGTAAACGTAAAGGAAAAGGTCCTAAAGGAAAAGGTCCTAAGGGAAAAGGTCCTAAAGGAAGATAATAACAGAAAATATAAAGCAAACAGATACTTCCGCTTGATTAAGCGGAAGTATTTAATTCTTAAATAGGACATCAAAAGATCATCCAAAAAAGTGAGTGCAATACTAAATTTGATTTGAGATCATCTAAATAGAAAAACCTCTTCAAGATTAAACAACTAAATATTGTATAAAATTTAAAACCAAGGACACAATCCCTAGGTTTTTATTTGTAGATAATAAATTAAGTTTATGTCCTTCATTCTTCAATAGCTGCTTACAATGGTGATATTAACAGTGAAAAAAGATAATACGTGAGCGCATCGGTGTTATCAAAGAAAGGACAGAGAGTATATGTCTTATCTAATTCCATCTTATTTTTTGATAATCGAAGAAAGTAATCTAGATGATCTAAGGAGCGATATATGGAGTGATACTCCTGTTTCCGCCTATTTAAAAGTGAAAAACATCACCTATACTATTGACATTGCCTACCGGGGATCCTATACGCGGAAATTTCGCAAAAGATCTTTCCGGATTGAGTTCATCAATCCAAATAGATGTTCCGGGGACCGCATAATTCATCTCAATGCAGAATATAGGGACCCGTCCCTTATGCGAAATAAACTTTCTTTTGATTTTTTCCAGGATCTTGGTGTTCTATCACCAAATAGTCATCATATAAATTTAACGCGAAATGGCTCTTTTAAAGGGGTCTATTTGCAATTGGAATCCGTAGATGATTTGTTCTTGAAAAAGAGGGGCCTTCCTTCGGGTCCTATTTATTATGCGGTCAACAATAATGCTAATTTTTCTCTAACAAGAGATAAGAAGAAAAAAAAGTCACTGCTTTCGGGGTATAGACGAGTGTTAGGAACCAAATCAGACGATGATCTCCTTCATGAATTGATATACAAAATCAATACTACTTCCTTATCTGATTTTCCTAATGAAATTCCCCACCATCTCAATATTGATACTTTTTTACGCTGGCTCGTTGGAGCTGTTTGCACAATGAATAATGACGGGTTTACTCATAACTATGCGCTGTACCGGAATAATGAAACTGGTTTGTTCGAAATTATTCCTTGGGACTACGATGCAACATGGGGACGAAAAGTCGACGGTGGACTCATGAAGCACAATTACGTTCCTATTAAAGGAAAGAAGGACAACCATCTTTGCCGTCTTCTCCTGAAAGTACCAGAATTCCGTAAACTTTACCGCAACATATTGGAAGAAACTTTGGAAACTAAGTTTACAGTCAAATACTTAGAGAATAAGGTGATTTCGCTCCATGAGTCCCTTCGGCCACACATTCTTCTAGATCCTTATAAAAAGAAAACGATTGATACATTCGATGAAGAACCTGAGTTTATCTTTCAATTCATTCGGAAACGCAACAGCTATTTAAAAAAGCGTCTAAATAAACTTGACTAGAAGAATAATCGTCATCTCGATCTTGCCACTCGGGAAGCGTTTGAGCATTCGGAAAGGGGTAAACAACTTTGGATTTATTATGCATAAAAGATAGTGGAAAGTACGGTAGAGGGATATATGCTACACGTGATATTAAAACAGGTAAATGTATTGAAGTGTCACCTGTTATAGTATCACCCCCAACCGAATGGAAGTATCTGAAGAAGACGGTACTTTCTGAATACTACTTCACTTGGGGTGAAAATTACGAGCATAAAGCGCTTGCTCTGGGATATGGGTCGCTATTTAATCATTCATATACTCCGAATGCGACGTTTGTTTATAAACCAGATATTTTATCGATAGCATTTTTTACAATATCTGATATTAAGAAGGGTGAGGAAATCACTATAAATTACAACTGGTACCCTGAAGATAAATCCCCATTATGGTTTGATGTAATTGATTAACAAGTGATGTGGCTAATAAACAGGATAGCGCAATCGCTAAAGGAGTCTCCAGGGGCCAAATAGATATTACTTGCTTCATCAAGAGCCCAAAAAGCAAACCGGATAATCTTTAGCTGATTCAGTAAAAAGGAATCAAAAAAGCATTATGAGGAAAAGGCCTCCCATCAGTTCAATTATACTGATGGGAGGCCTTTAACTTTAAAGTTATTTACATGTTAAGTGAGCATTTATTTCTAAATACACCGCAAATCCTTATACATCTAGGATTTTAGTTCTTCTTACTTACTTTTAGAGTTTACCATCACTTGTGATACGGTTCTCCGTAGCCTCTCTAACTGCGAATTTTTAAAAAAAGAACCTTCAATCTATAGATAGATCAAAGATTCTATGTGTTATTTTTAATGATATTCTATTATTTACTCAATTCTTTAAGTAAATTTTTTATTGTATCTCTGTTTTTTTAATCATTGCCTTTTCAATCTCTTCATCATAGAAACGATTGTCCATTGATGAAAAATGTTGCTTAAACTTTTTCATTAAATACCTTTGTTTCTACATCCAAAGAATTAACTATAAACTAGCTCTTTTTCACTTAGAGCAAGCGTCTCTGCTGTTGAAGTATGAATTTCGTGCAGAAGCTCTGGATTTTCCATTAGTGACACGCCATAAGAAGAAATCATTTCTTTGATTTTTGGTTCCCACTCATTCATATGTTGCGGGAAGCATTTTTTAATTATCTCGAGCATAACGTGAACAGCAGTAGAAGCACCTGGAGAAGCACCTAGTAATGCTGCAATCGAGCCATCAGCTGCAGTAATAACTTCGGTACCAAATTGAAGCGTTCCTTTGCCGCCTTCAGCCGTATCTTTGATAACTTGTACACGTTGGCCTGCTACTACTAAATCCCAATCCTCGCTCTTAGCGTTCGGGATAAACTCTCGCAACTCTTCCATACGCTGTTCTTTCGATAACATAACCTGCTGGATCAGGTATTTTGTCAATGACATTTCTTTTGCGCCTGCTGCCAACATCGTTAAGACATTATTTGGTTTTACGGAAGTTACTAAATCGAACATTGAACCTGTTTTTAAGAACTTTGGTGAGAAGCCGGCAAACGGTCCAAATAGTAACGATTTTTTATTGTCGATATATCTTGTGTCAAGATGCGGAACAGACATTGGAGGAGCTCCAACCTTAGCTTTGCCATATACTTTTCCATGATGCTGCGCTATAACTTCCGGATTATTACATACCATAAATATTCCGCTTACTGGGAATCCGCCAATATGTTTTCCTTCCGGAATACCGGATTTTTGCAGTAAATGCAGGCTTCCTCCCCCGCCTCCAATAAAGACGAATTTTGCAGTATGGCGTTCGACGTTACCGCTGTCGTTTCGTACTTTCAATTCCCACGAGCCATCGCTAGTGCGTTTAATATTATCAACACTATGTTTGTATTTGATATCGACATTTTTATTCTTTAAGTGGTCAAACAACATGCATGTTAAAGCACCAAAGTTAACGTCTGTACCAGAGTCGATTTTTGTTGCCGCAATAGGGTCATTCAATGGACGGTTTTGCATAATAAGCGGAATCCATTCCATCAGTTTTTCCGGGTTATCGGAAAATTCCATGCCTTTAAACAAGGGATTGTTTGAAAGCGCCTCAAAACGCTTCTTTAAAAACGCTATATTTTTTTCTCCTTGTACCATACTCATATGAGGCAATGGCATGATAAAGTCCTGCGGATTATTAATTAGCTTACTTTTTACAAGATAAGCCCAAAACTGCATTGAAACTTGGAACTGTTCATTAATTTTAATAGCTTTGTTAATATCTATAGATCCGTCTGGTTTTTCAACAGTATAGTTAAGCTCACACAGTGCCGCATGCCCTGTTCCCGCATTATTCCATTCGTTAGAGCTTTCCTCTCCTGCGTTTTCGAGCTTCTCAAACACTGTAATTTCCCATTCCGGTACTAACTCTTTCAGGAGCGTACCTAAAGTCGCACTCATGATTCCAGTGCCAATTAAGATGACGTCTGTTTTAGTTTTTCCATTGCTCATTTTTACCATCCCTATACCCTAAAATTTGCAGAAAGGATGCAGGCGCTCCGGCTTAGGCGTCACACACCTTTTCTGTTTCAATTATAACTATATCATAGTGTATTACAATTATTTATAGATTAAAATATCTACTATTATCTAATATTTATAAGCTATTTACAAGCTGGTAAAAAGTGAGAATTCCGTCCACAAGTCCCTAGGAACACACAAAAACCAAGGCCTTAACCCAGCTTCTTGCAAGGATTAAGGCTTTGGTTTGCGGTTACCAGTGAACCGCCACCATCTAATTTTCGCCGTTACTTGTGGTACGGTTCACCGTAACGGTAAACAAGGTAAGTTAAAAGATTTTGTTTTCTTATAAAAGAAGAATAAAACTAGAAATAAAAATTATGACAGGACTTTTCTAAACAAGTAATAGAATTGTTGCTTCTGCATTCGGCTATGGCATGGTTCTGAAAATGTATTCTGTATAAAAAATTATTTACCTAAAATAAGCAATAATGAAATGGGGTTGTTACTCCTTTGGTTTTGACGCAGTCCTGTTATCTTCTTTTAATAAAAATAAGTTGTTATGTAACTGTATAGAAAAGAAAATGCAACGATAAATTGATAAACTTATAAGAAAAGCTTTTTGATTAGTATACATAATGAAGTTGAATAAAGGGAGATGAACCATGGAGGCGCATGTAAAGAAGTCTTTAGAAGAATGGAAAGAAGAAATTTGTGGTTTATTACATGAAATAGATAAAGAATATGAAGAAGTAAAACGTGAGCTTCAGGTTTATTCCTATAAATTCAGCATCACTAAACAGGTTGTACAATCTACAATCAATGATGAGATTATCCGCAATATCCGTGAACTTTATCATAAGCCATTTGAACAAAGATTTAACCAATTGAAAGAAGAAATAAAAGACCTGGAAGAAAAGAAAAAAGTGTTTCAGATGTTTGTAGATAAAATTGATAAAGTATAAGAAAAAGAAGAAGTAAAACCATATGCATCTGCTCAATAGTCCGAAGGTAAGCAGCGCAATAAAGAGTGAAGTTTATAGGACGGATAATAGATTAGCCTCCCTTTAGAACATGTTTCCTAAGGGGAGGCTTTTACATGTAAAACCCATTAGGCTTTGTTAAAACAAAAAATCAGACAATGATAAACAGATTGTTACTGTATGCTGCCTTCTGAAGATAAATAACTTTTTTATAGGGACACATAATGATTCTAATTACCGAACATGGCTATACGTAATGTCTTCAACGTTTACTACTTGGTTCTCAATGCAATAATACGCAAATTTTAACAACACAAAAAACCACTCCCTAATTTTTATAGGAAGTGGTTATTGCTATTGATATAAATTATTTACATGACTACTTCTCAAAATGGGGGAAAATAGTTTTTACTATTTTCAAATGCAGGGCTTAAAAGCCTTACATCATGCCGCCCATGCCGCCCATATCAGGCATTGATGGCATACCGCCGCCTTCTTCTGGCTTGTCCGCTACAACTGCTTCAGTTGTTAAGAACATGGCTGCAACAGATGTTGCATTTTGAAGTGCTGAACGTGTTACTTTCGTTGGGTCTACGATACCCGTTTCGATCATGTTTACCCACTCGCCAGTTGCCGCGTTGAAGCCGATACCGAGTTCTTCTCGTTTCAGGCGTTCCACAATAACGGAACCTTCAAGACCTGCATTGTGCGCGATTTGACGAACTGGTTCTTCAAGAGCGCGGAGTACAATTTTCACACCTGTTGCAAAATCGCCTTCGCCTTCTACTTCAGCTACTTTATTGTATACATTCACAAGTGCTGTACCACCACCGGATACGATGCCTTCTTCAACAGCTGCACGTGTTGCATTCAAAGCATCTTCAATGCGAAGTTTGCGCTCTTTTAGTTCTGTTTCTGTTGCCGCTCCAACTTTGATGACAGCAACACCGCCAGCAAGTTTCGCTAGACGCTCTTGCAATTTTTCGCGATCGAATTCAGACGTTGTATCTTCAAGCTGCGCACGGATTTGGCTTACGCGGCCTTGAATGTTTTGAGACTCGCCCGCACCTTCAACGATTGTTGTGTTTTCTTTCGATACTACAACTTTCGATGCACGGCCAAGTTGTGTAATATCCGTTGATTTCAAGTCAAGACCAAGCTCTTCTGTAATGACTTCAGCACCAGTTAAAATCGCAATGTCTTCAAGCATCGCTTTACGACGGTCACCGAATCCAGGTGCTTTAACTGCTACTGCGTTAAATGTACCGCGTAGTTTATTGACAACAAGTGTTGCCAGCGCTTCGCCTTCTACATCTTCGGAAATAAGAAGAAGCGGTTTGCTTTGTTGAACAACTTGCTCAAGAACAGGAAGAATTTCTTGAATGCTTGCAATTTTTTTGTCTGTGATTAAGATATATGGGTTTTCAAGCACTGCTTCCATTTTATCTGAATCAGTAATCATGTAAGGAGAAGCATAACCGCGGTCAAATTGCATACCTTCTACAACATCAAGCTCCGTCGTGAAGCCTTTTGACTCTTCGATTGTAATAACACCGTCATTTCCAACGCGCTCCATTGCCTCAGCAATAAGTTGTCCCACTTCTTCATCGCCAGAAGAAATCGCTGCAACTTGAGCAATCGACTCTTTTCCTTCGATTGGTTTTGAAATGACTTTTAGTGATTCAAGCGCTGTTGCGACTGCTTTGTCCATTCCTTTACGAATGCCGACAGGGTTTGCACCAGCTGTTACGTTTTTCAAACCTTCACGGATCATCGCTTGCGCAAGAACCGTTGCAGTCGTTGTACCGTCACCAGCAACATCATTTGTTTTGCTTGCTACTTCTGCAACCAATTTTGCACCCATATTTTCGAATGCATCTTCAAGTTCGATTTCTTTTGCGATTGTTACACCGTCATTTGTAATAAGCGGCGAACCGAATTTTTTCTCAAGAACGACGTTACGTCCTTTTGGTCCAAGCGTTACTTTAACTGCATCTGCAAGCTTGTCTACACCAGCAAGCATCGCGCGGCGTGCATCTTCACTAAATTTAATATCTTTAGCCATTTTAAAGTGCCTCCTCTAAATTTTATATTTATATGTTTTTATGTGTAATGATTAGCCGATAACAGCTAAAATATCGTTTTCGCGCAACAATAAATATTCCACGCCTTCGTATTTTACTTCTGTACCTGCGTATTTTGAGAAGATGATGCGATCGCCTTCAGCTACTTCAAGTGCTACACGCTCGCCGCTTTCTAGAACACGTCCTGTTCCAACTGCCACAACTTTGCCTTCCTGCGGTTTTTCTTTCGCAGAATCAGGAAGTACAATTCCGCTGGCCGTTTTTTCTTCAGATTCTACTAGTTCGATTACTACGCGGTCACCTAGTGGTTTTAACAAGTGAAACCCTCCTCAAAAAATAGATAATTAAATTTTATTAGCACTCTACTCAGACGAGTGCTAACACAACTATTATAATAAATGAAATTGGCTTTCTTTTGCAAGTGTAAAGCAAAAAAATTTTCAAACAGAGCGAGACTGCTTATTTGAAGGGCTCCATCTTTATTAGTACAATGAATAGTAAGTGAATCGAATAAAGGAGTTTTTATGTGAAAAAAGAATATGGGTTTATTTTAATTACGTACATTTTAATGCAATTTTCCGGTTATATTGGTATTCCTCTTCTTTTTAAGTTCGGTGTTTCGACCGGCGTGGAACAGAATGAGATGGAGATGCTGGCTATAGGTTATTGGACAGTGATTAGTTTCGCCCTTGCGACAGTCATCATTCTACTTATTTTGCGAAAATCTGCGTATGTAAATAAAATTGAAAACCAGATATCACTATCTACTGGAAAATTAATTTTCTGGTCAATCACCGGCGTTTTTCTAGCGTTTTCTGCGCAATATGCGGCGATCATCATTGAAACAGCGCTCGGTATTGGGCAAGGCTCTGAAAATACGCAAGACATTATTCAACTCGTTGAATGGGTTCCGCTTACAATGCTGTCCGTCGCCCTATTCGGTCCGATTTTGGAAGAAATCGTGTTCCGGAAAATTTTATTCGGCTCATTATATGAACGGATTCCTTTTTTCTTCGCCGCACTCATTAGTGCATTTATATTCTCTATTGCACACAGAGAATTAGAGCATTTTTTATTATATGCGGCAATGGGATTTACATTCGCATTTCTTTACGTAAAAACAAAGAGATTAATCGTACCTATTGTGGCGCATGTATCAATGAACTCAATCGTTGTACTGATGCAGTACGTATTTGCGGATGATATTGAAAAAATGATCAAGAAAGCTGAACAAGCGCAACAATTTATTTTGTGGTTTTCGTAAGGAGGTATAATGATGAGACAGTCACCACTAGCTGCAGGGATTTTTTATAATATACTCGGCGGATTTTTCGTGTTTCTAGCCGTACAGGACGTAAATGTGAATGGCTTCAGGTTTTTCAACTATGTGCTTATTTTGCTGGCGACATTCGATATCGGCACTGGTCTCCGGTTAATGTTGATTCACTTCAAAGTAAAAAACAGCCAGAATTAATAAAATCCGCCCAGTTTATTGGGCGGATTCTTCTTGTTCAAGTGTAGCACGGGCTTCTGCCTGCTGCACTTTTTTATAGCCAATTTTCGAAACAAAAATACTCACTTCATATAAAAGAAATAATGGAACACTCACCATCATATGTGAAATGATATCCGGTGGAGTAATGAGTGCCGCAATGACGAGTAAGACAAAATACGCATAGCGGCGAATCTGACTTAAAAATTGTGGCGTGATAATGCCTAACCGTGTCAAAAACAGCGTCACAACTGGAAGCTGAAATAAAAACCCAAATGGAATCGTCGTCTGAAATAAAAATTGGAAATATTCATTAATGCCAATGACCTGTTCAATATTCAAATCGCCGGACAGTTTCATCATAAAATGAATAATGTACGGAAATAAAATGAAATATGAAAAAGCGAGTCCCCCTAAAAACAGAAGAACCGATGCGGGGATGTAACTAAGCGTCGCTCTCCGCTCTTTCTCATGCAGACCGGGACTGACAAATGCCCACAATTGATACAAAATGACTGGCGATGTCAAAATAATCCCTATTACAAACGCCATTTGAAAATAAATCTTTAGCGGATCAGTTACCCGAAATGCGTTCATCGACAGCGCCGCCGCTTCATCTGCATGCTGCAAATAGTGGATGATTGGCTTTGCAAGAAAAAGCCCTCCAATGGCAGCAATGAAAAAGAAAACGACGACAATCATAAGCCGTTTCCTGAATTCTTCCAGGTGTTCATATATCGTCATGTCTTGTAGACTCATTTATCATTCATCCTAACATCACTTGGACTCTTTCTTGTCCTCTTTTCGATCATCATCATCCGTTAATCCTTTTGTTGAACTTTTAAATTCTCTCAATGTATCACCGGCTGCTCGTCCGAGTTCCGGAAGCTTTTTCGGTCCAAAAATAAGCAATGCTACAGCGCCAATTACGACCATGCTGCCAACACCTATCATTGGCACACACCTCCCTTTTCCTTCATCATAACTGATTTACCCGTTAAATACTATGATCATTTTTCGACAGATTGATCCGGATAATTTTTCAAGAAGTACACGAGCGACTGCAATTCAATCGCCAAATCAATATGATGAACGCGAATAGCTGAAGGCACGTTTAACCGTGCCGGTGTAAAATTCAAAATCCCTTTTATATTTGCCTGGACTAAACGATCCGTAATGGATTGTGCTGCAGACTGTGGAATCGTTAAAATCGCTACCGGCACTTTCAGTTGGGCTAAAGTTTCTTCCAACTCATCCATATGATAAATAGGTACCTCTCCAATAGTTGTCCCGACTTTGCTCTCTTCCACATCAAATGCAACTAGGATCTTCGTGTTATTATTTTTCAAAAAATTATAATTTAAAAATGCCGTCCCTAAATTCCCAACACCGATCAACGCAACATTTGTCAATTCGTCCTGATCGAGCGTTTTGCGAAAAAAGGATAGCAAATAGCTCACATTGTAGCCATATCCTTTTTTGCCAAGCGCACCGAAATAAGAAAAGTCTCTCCGGATCGTAGCCGAATCTACTTTTACTGCTTCACTCAATTCTGCCGATGATACACGCTGCTTGCCTGACGAATGCAAATTTTGAATAAATCGGTAATACAAAGGCAGTCGCTTCGCTGTTGCTTGTGGAATTTTCACCGAATCGCTGTTCATTTTTATCCCCCTTACATGATGCCGCTTCCACATTTCATTTTTTCTTATAGTATAATCATAAATCTTTGTCACCTTTTTCACAAGAACTGCTTCTTTTCCATTGCTCGCTTACTCTTCCTCGAGTAAAGTGAAGGTGAGGTGAAAAACATGATACTTCTTCAAGTACAGCAGCTCTCGAAATATTTTGGAGCTGAACTTATTTTATCGAATATTAAGCTTGAGGTGCAGTCAGGCGATCGGATCGCACTTGTCGGCCGAAATGGTGCGGGCAAATCAACGCTCTTAAAAATCATTGCTGGACAGCTTTCACATGAGTCTGGTGCGATTATAAAACCGAAAGACGTCACCATTGGATATTTGGCGCAAGATACCGGTCTTGAATCGAACCTTTCCATCTGGGATGAAATGAATAGCGTTTTCGACAATCTTCGGGAAATGGAGCAGCAATTGCGAGGTCTCGAAGCGGATATGGCCAATCCAGATGTATATGATGATCCAAAGCTGTACGAGCAGGTGATGACCTCTTACGACCAACTTCAAAATGAGTTTAAAGAAGCTGGCGGTTATCAATATGAAGCAGATTTACGCTCCGTTTTACATGGGTTTAACTTTCAAGATTATGATTACGATACACTTATTTCCACATTAAGCGGTGGACAAAAGACGCGTCTTGCTCTTGCAAAGTTACTGTTAGCAAAACCTAGTATTTTAATTCTTGATGAACCGACGAACCATCTTGATATTGATACGCTTTCCTGGCTCGAACATTACTTACAAGGATACGCCGGCGCAATTTTAATTGTCTCTCATGATCGCTACTTCCTTGATAAGACTGTTAATCAAGTATACGAGATGTCTCGAAACAAAATTCGCAAATACACTGGCAACTACAGTAAATATTTAATTCAAAAAGCTGATCAATACGAGCGGGAAATGAAACAATTTGAAAAACAGCAGGAAGAAACCGCAAAGCTTGAAGCATTTATTCAGCGCAATATCGCCCGTGCTTCTACCACAAAACGGGCGCAAAGCAGACGAAAACAACTTGACCGGATGGACATGATCAAAAGACCAGGTGGTAATGAAAAGCCACCAAGTATGTTGTTTGATATCGACCGGCAAAGCGGCAATGAAGTATTGAAAATTGACAGTGTGTCTATTGGCTATGACGAACAGACAATTGTTTCTGATCTGTCATTTGATGTATTCAGAGGCGAAAGCATCGCGCTCGTCGGTCCAAACGGTGCTGGCAAATCGACTTTGCTGAAATCGATCACCCGTGCATTACCGCTTCTAGCCGGTGAGATCCGACAGGGGGCTGGTGTCGAAATCGGTTATTATGACCAAGAACAGTCTCATTTAAACCGGTCAAAAACGGTACTAGCTGAACTGTGGGACGAGTATCCTGGTACTCAAGAAAAGGATATACGAACGATTCTTGGTACCTTTCTTTTTTCAGGTGATGATGTGTTAAAACCTGTTGCAGCACTGAGTGGTGGTGAAAAAGCCCGTCTTGCACTCGCTAAATTGACGATGCAAAAAGCAAATTTACTTATACTTGATGAGCCGACAAACCATCTTGATCTCGACAGTAAAGAAGTGCTTGAAAATGCATTAATCGATTATCCTGGTACCCTCTTATTCGTCTCTCATGACCGTTATTTTATTAATCGAATCGCCACACAAGTAGTGGAACTTGATAAAACAAAAACAGGTGTCACCGTCTATCTCGGAGATTACGACTATTATGTAGAAAAGAAAAATGAACAGGAAGAACTGGCTGCTCTCGAAACAGTAAATACGATTTCAACCATAGCAAAACCGGCAGCTGCTGATTCGTATAAAACCGATAAAGAGCAGCGAAAACGGGATCGTCAGCGTCTTCGCCGAATTGAAGAAATCGAATCAGAAATTGCTGGCCATGAGGGAATTATAACAGAAGTAGAAGGGTTGCTCTGCCTACCTGAAATATACGAAGATCATTCAAAATCACTGGAATTGCAGCAACAATTGGAACAAGCAAACAGTGCTATTGAATTACTAATGGAAGAATGGGAATCATTGCAGGAAGAATAAACAAAGCACGATGCTATCCACAGCATCGTGTTTTTTTATCCCCATTTCTATTTTATTAAAAAGCTTTTAAAAAAGCTTTCCACAGGACTTATCCACATTGTCCACAGAAATTAACTATTTTTGTCCACATTATCCACAATAAAAAAGACAGGCATCTGCCCGTCTGTTAAAATTCCTCAATATCTAATCCCGGATGACCGTTCATATCCAGCCCATCCCGTTTTCCCTGTTCAAACAAAATAGTCCCTGCCGCTGCAATCATCGCTGCATTATCCGTACAAAGCGATATAGGCGGAATCATGATATCAATGTTCTCTATTTCGCCAAATGCATTCTCAAGTGACGCACGAAGCCCTTTATTAGCCGCCACACCACCAGCTAATAATACTTGCTTCACATCATATTCTTTCGCTGCTCGTACTGTTTTTTCTGTCAGCACGTCCACGACACTCGCTTGAAAACTCGCAGCCAAGTTTTCCGGATTAATCTCCTCACCGCGCTGCTCCGCATTATGAACCGTATTAATAACCGCTGATTTCAATCCGCTAAAACTGAAATCGTATGATCCTTCTTCTAGACGAATGCGCGGCAATGAGTACGTATCCTGTCCTTCAGCTGCCAGCCGATCAATGTGTGGGCCGCCCGGATAAGGTAAACTCAATGTACGGGCTACTTTGTCATACGCCTCGCCAGCTGCATCATCACGCGTCTCGCCGATCACTTCAAATGAGCCATGTTCTTTCATATAGACAAGTTCCGTATGTCCGCCAGAAACAACGAGTGACATAAGCGGGAACGACATCTCCTGAACTAACCGGTTCGCATAAATGTGCCCTGCAATATGATGAACACCAATGAGCGGCAGATCATGTGCAAACGCAATCGCTTTCGCTGCATTGACACCGACTAAAAGTGCCCCGACAAGACCCGGTCCCTTTGTTACTGCAATAGCATCCATGTCCTGAAATGTTAAGCCTGCCCGCTCCAGTGTTTCCTCAAACACGGCAATAATTTGTTCTACGTGATGACGCGATGCAATTTCCGGTACGACGCCACCGAATCGTTTATGGCTTTCAATTTGTGATGAAACGACATTTGCGATAATGTCCGTTCCATTTTTAATAACTGCGGCTGCTGTCTCATCACAGCTCGTCTCAATTCCAAATATAAATATATCTTTTTTCATCATAAATTCACCCACATCACTAAAGCATCTTCTAAATCATCGGTATAATACTGCTTCCGGATTCCACCCGGCTGCAACCCGAATTTTTCATAAAGCGACCGTGCTGGTGTATTACTCACTCTCACTTCTAAAGAAAGTACTTTCCCCCCATGAAGCCTCGCCTCATTGATCACAAAACCGAGCAATTTTTCACCATAATGATTGCCACGATATTCGGGCAAAATCGCAATATTTGTCACCTGTACTTGGTCATATACAATCCACATACCGCAGTAGCCAATCACTTTGCCCTCGATTTCAGCTACATGGTAAAGAGCAAAACTATTTGAGGTAATTTCTCGTTCTAATGCTTCTCTTGACCATGGAACTGTAAAACTAACCAATTCTACTTCATATACTGCAGAAACATCATCCAAAGTCATCTTCCGCACAAAAAACTCACTCATCAGACTTCTCCTTCTTTTCATTCGCTTTACGCCAATTCGCCTCTGCCTCAGCTAGTCGTGCATAGTTCGGCACAACTTGAGACGGATCTTGCTCCATTCCTGATGCAAGTGAAAGAAGAGCAGCAGGACGTGTATATGGAACCGATTTCCCCGCAAATGCTGCAGCACTGCCCATTATCTCTGCTATGACCTGCTCATGTATAATGCTTTCCTGTCCAACAAATAAAACAGGCTCCCCAATCTTAAGAAGCTCCTGACACCAGTCCACAACAGGAACATTCTGATCTTCTTTCACCGATTTCACTAACCCGTTCGACAACCGATACAGTCCCGTGAACACCTGTCCTCTACGTGCATCAAACATTGGGCAAACAAGACCTTCAATTAATGGAGCAGACGCTGCAAGAGACGCCAGCCCAGATACAGCCGTAATAGGAATATGTAACGTCCATGCTAATGTTTTCGCAATCGTGACGCCGATTCGTACACCTGTATAAGAACCCGGTCCATTCGCTACCACAATTTTGTTCAAATCAACTGGTTTCATATCCACCTCACTCATGAGCGCTTCAATGGCCGGCATCACCCTGATCGAGTGATTTTTTTTCACATTTGTTACCTGCTCCGCAAGTATGACATCACCATCAGACAAACCGATCGACAATGTATATGTAGACGTATCAATTGCTAGTATTTTCAAAATCAATCACCTTCTCACTTATTCGATCGTAACGATCACCTTCTATAGTTAAAACTATTTCTCGCTGACCATCAACTCCTGTATGATAAATATTAATTTTTATATATTCATCCGGCAGTTGTCCTTCAATTAAATGTGCCCATTCCACAATCGAAATACCTTCCCCATAAAAGTATTCGTCAAAACCAAGATCTTCTTCTGAATCTGGACCAAGCCGATACACATCCATATGATACAACGGATACTTTCCTTTATATTCTTTAACAATTGTAAATGTTGGGCTATTGACGTTTTTTTTCACGCCTAAAGCAGCCGCAATTCCTTGAGTAAATGTTGTTTTCCCTGCGCCTAGATCTCCTTCAAGCAAGACCACATCACCAGGTACAAGCAACGCAGCAATATGCGCAGCAAAATTTTTCATTTCTTCTGTATTATCAATGATGAATTTATAAGAAGATGTCACAAATATTTACCTTCTTTCCTCGAAAAAAAACCTTAGGATATATGATCCTAAGGTTTCCTATTTTATTATATCGAATATGTTTGAATAAAAAAAGAATTCTTCTTAATAAAAATGGCGGTCCGGACGGGACTCGAACCCGCGACCTCCTGCGTGACAGGCAGGCATTCTAACCAACTGAACTACCGGACCGAGATTGCGGGGGCAGGATTTGAACCTGCGACCTTCGGGTTATGAGCCCGACGAGCTACCGAACTGCTCCACCCCGCGACGATAAAAAATTTCATGAATATCTAAGCTATAGTGCCCCAAATCGGCAATTATAAACTATCAAGACTATGCGGATAAAGAATATCACTTCAGCTTTGCCAGGCGGCGTCCTGCTCTCACAGGGGGAAACCCCCAACTACCATCGGCGCTGAAGAGCTTAACTGCCGTGTTCGGGATGGGAACGGGTGTGACCTCTTCGCTAATGCCACCTGACTATGAAGTTCGAAAGAAAGATGTTCTTTCAAAACTGGATATAAGGGATTCGTATGATACGCATAACACCAAGTGTTGTTTCGTGTTGTCCAGCCCCAGCCAGCCCAAATGGGTCAGCTGGCACTTTTCGTTATTGGTTAAGTCCTCGATCGATTAGTATTCGTCAGCTCCATGTGTCGCCACACTTCCACCCCGAACCTATCTACCTCGTCATCTTCAAGGGATCTTACTTACTTGCGTAATGGGAAATCTCATCTTGAGGGGGGCTTCATGCTTAGATGCTTTCAGCACTTATCCCGTCCGCACGTAGCTACCCAGCGATGCCTCTGGCGAGACAACTGGTACACCAGCGGTGCGTCCATCCCGGTCCTCTCGTACTAAGGACAGCTCCTCTCAAATTTCCTGCGCCCGCGACGGATAGGGACCGAACTGTCTCACGACGTTCTGAACCCAGCTCGCGTACCGCTTTAATGGGCGAACAGCCCAACCCTTGGGACCGACTACAGCCCCAGGATGCGATGAGCCGACATCGAGGTGCCAAACCTCCCCGTCGATGTGGACTCTTGGGGGAGATAAGCCTGTTATCCCCGGGGTAGCTTTTATCCGTTGAGCGATGGCCCTTCCATGCGGAACCACCGGATCACTAAGCCCGACTTTCGTCCCTGCTCGACTTGTAGGTCTCGCAGTCAAGCTCCCTTGTGCCTTTACACTCTGCGAATGATTTCCAACCATTCTGAGGGAACCTTTGGGCGCCTCCGTTACACTTTAGGAGGCGACCGCCCCAGTCAAACTGCCCACCTGACACTGTCTCCCACCCGGATCACGGGTGTGGGTTAGAAGTTCAACACAGTCAGGGCAGTATCCCACCAGCGCCTCCACCGAAGCTGGCGCTCCGGCTTCCAAGGCTCCTGCCTATCCTGTGCAGACTGTGCCAAAATTCAATATCAGGCTGCAGTAAAGCTCCACGGGGTCTTTCCGTCCTGTCGCGGGTAACCTGCATCTTCACAGGTACTATAATTTCACCGAGTCTCTCGTTGAGACAGTGCCCAGATCGTTGCGCCTTTCGTGCGGGTCGGAACTTACCCGACAAGGAATTTCGCTACCTTAGGACCGTTATAGTTACGGCCGCCGTTTACTGGGGCTTCAATTCAGACCTT
>NZ_KB889752.1:3453564-3539324 GCF_000372765.1 Bacillus sp. 37MA | reverse complement strand
TGCATGTATTAGGCACGCCGCCAGCGTTCGTCCTGAGCCAGGATCAAACTCTCCAAAAAGTGTTTGACTTGCTCATTTGTTTATCTGCAGATGACAGGCATCTGCCAGATAAGATTTAAAACCAAAACGTTGACGTTTTTATTGATTTTGTTCAGTTTTCAATGTTCAATCAGTTATGGAGCGGGTGATGGGAATCGAACCCACGACATCAGCTTGGAAGGCTGAGGTTTTACCATTAAACTACACCCGCTTGATCGACCTTTTCATTAAAAGAAATGGTCGGGAAGACAGGATTCGAACCTGCGACCCCTTGGTCCCAAACCAAGTGCTCTACCAAGCTGAGCTACTTCCCGTTTTTTAAAATTCATATGGCGCGCCCGAGAGGACTCGAACCTCTAACCTTTTGATTCGTAGTCAAATACTCTATCCAATTGAGCTACGGGCGCTTATTATAATGGTGCGGCCGAGAGGACTTGAACCTCCACGGGGTTGCCCCCACTAGGCCCTCAACCTAGCGCGTCTGCCATTCCGCCACGACCGCATTAAGCATTTTACACACCTTAATTTCCCTTACCAACAGAATTATATGTTACACGAGCCATGCCAGTGTGTCAACACTTTTTCAAAAAACTTAATGGTGAGCCATGTAGGATTCGAACCTACGACCCTCTGATTAAAAGTCAGATGCTCTACCAACTGAGCTAATGGCTCAAAATGGCTGGGCTAGCTGGATTCGAACCAGCGCGTGACGGAGTCAAAGTCCGTTGCCTTACCGCTTGGCTATAGCCCAATCAAAATGAAAATGGCGGTCCGGACGGGACTCGAACCCGCGACCTCCTGCGTGACAGGCAGGCATTCTAACCAACTGAACTACCGGACCAAACGTAAAAATCACATAGAGAAGAGAAGCCTTGTAAAAAGCCGGCTTCCCGACGATGACCCCTACGGGATTCGAACCCGTGTTACCGCCGTGAAAGGGCGGTGTCTTAACCGCTTGACCAAGGGGCCTTTAAAAAATATTACTCTGGCGGAGAAGGAGGGATTTGAACCCTCGCGCCGGTTACCCGACCTACACCCTTAGCAGGGGCGCCTCTTCAGCCTCTTGAGTACTTCCCCAAATGAATATGGCTCCGCAGGCAAGACTCGAACTTGCGACCGATCGGTTAACAGCCGATTGCTCTACCACTGAGCTACTGCGGAACGACAATAGCGCCTTATCGACAATTAACATTATAGTTTTTTTTTCAATTTTCGTCAATACTTTTTTTATAAAGAAATAAATTAAAAAAAGCTGCTCAACTAAGATAGCAATTGAGACAGCTCTTGTCAATATGTTAATCAGTTATTTCTGATATTTGTCCTCGGCATGCTCCACACACATATTTATATACATTCATTTTCCGATATCGTTTATAAACAATCCCACATTCTAGACAACAATAGTGCAAAACCTGACGTACCTTCTTTTTCTCTTCTTTCCTTGGCAGTGCCTGGCAATAACGGGGAGAACTCGTTTCTATCAAAAGCTTTTTAAAATCAGCATCTCCATGCTTATACCCTTTTCTCTGCAAATGTAGGTGATAATGACATAGCTCATGCTTTATAATACCAATCAATTCTTCCTCCCCGTACTCCAATGCATATTTTTCATTTACTTCAATATGATGTGAATGGAGCAAATAACGGCCGCCGGTTGTGCGCAGCCGTTTATTTATATATGCTTTATGTCGAAATGGACGTTTGAAAAACTGAAGCGACAATTGTTCTGTCAGTTGCTGAACCATTTCATCCGTTATGATCATTGCTTATCTGTCTGAACCATCGTTAGTGCGATCCGTTCTTTATCTGCATCGACACTCTCAACCCAGACCGTTACAATGTCACCTACTGACACAATGTCAAATGGATTCTTCACAAATCCTTTTTTTAATTTAGAGATATGGACGAGACCATCTTGTTTTACCCCTATATCTACAAACGCACCGAAGTCCGTTACATTCCTTACCGTTCCTTCAAGTTCCATTCCTTTTTTCAAGTCTTCCATCTTTAAGACGTCTGTTTTTAACAATGGTGCTGGGAGTTCATCGCGTGGGTCGCGCCCTGGTTTTTGTAGCGATTCAATAATATCGTGCAATGTAATCTCACCGATATCAAGATCCACAGCTGTTTGCTGCACATCGAGTGATCGCAGTGATTCAGCCAATTTTTCCGTTCCGATTTCTTGCTTAGTAAAGCCCAGTTTTTTCAATAAAGCGGACACTTCTTTGTAGCTTTCTGGATGGATAGATGTCTGGTCAAGCGGTTCCTCTCCCCCCGTAATACGTAAAAAACCGATACATTGCTCAAATGTCTTCCCACCGAGACGCGGCACTTTTTTAATGACAGCACGCTTTTGGAATTTTCCATTTTCTTCACGATACTGAACGATATTACGAGCGACGGTTTTATTTAGTCCAGCTACATGTTCAAGCAATGATGGAGAGGCTGTATTTACATCCACCCCTACTCTGTTGACTGCTGTTTCAACGACAAATGAAAGGGAAGCGGATAATTTTTTTTGTGAAACGTCATGTTGATACTGACCTACGCCAATAGATTGTGGATCGATTTTAACGAGTTCTGCGAGCGGGTCTTGAATGCGTCTCGCAATCGACACAGCACTGCGTTCTTCTACCTTTAAATCCGGAAATTCATCGCGGGCAATGTCAGACGCGGAATACACACTAGCGCCTGCTTCGTTCACAATGATATAAGCCGTCTGTTTTTTCAGCTGCGGGATCATTTCAACGACAAATTGCTCCGATTCACGTGAAGCGGTTCCATTTCCAATCGCAATGATGTCCGCTTCATATTGATCGGCGATTTGTTTAAAGAGCTCCTCTGCCTCTTTTCTCTTCGCTTTTGGCGGATGCGGATAGATCACGTTAATAGAAAGTACCTTCCCCGTCTCATCGACGACAGCCAGTTTGCAGCCTGTTCGGTAAGCTGGGTCGACAGCCAGAACAATCTTTCCTTTTAAAGGTGGCTGCAGAAGCAGGTTTTTCAAATTTTCAGAGAAAATATGAATCGCTCGTTCTTCTGCAACTTCCGTCAGTTCATTGCGCACTTCACGCTCAACGGACGGGCGGATTAACCGTTTATACGCATCACGTGAAGCAGCAATAACGATCGATGTTGTTTCACTTCTGTCCGTTGTGATAAACGTTTTTGTTAAAAAGCGTATGACCCGCTCTTCATCGAATACAATGCTGACTTTCAACACATCTTCGCTCTCGCCACGGTTCACAGCAAGTGTGCGGTGAGGCGCAATTTTACTGATCGCTTCTTCATATTCATAATACATTTTAAATATTTCTTTTTCGTCTTCGCCTTTTAATTCTGTTTTTATTTTCCCATATTTCATCATATCAAGACGGATGCGCTGTCTGACGGATGCATCATCTGCTATTTTTTCAGCAATGATATCAGACGCGCCCCCAATAGCTTCTTCTACATCTGTCACCTGATCTGACATGTATTGCGCGGCTTCCCGCTTCACATTTGCCTGCTCCGGAAAGGTCAAAAGCCATTCTGCAAAGGGTTCAAGCCCTTTCTCTTTCGCAATCGATGCTTTCGTTCGCTTTTTCTGTTTGTATGGCCGATATAAATCTTCCACGGCCTGTAATGTAGCTGCTGCTTTTATATGCTGTTCGAGTTCAGGTGTCATTTTTTCCTGTTCTGTAATGGAACGGATCACATCTTCTTTACGCTGCTCCATGTTTTTCCGGTATGTAAATCGTTCAAGTATAGTTCGAATCTCTACCTCATCAAGTGATCCGGTCATTTCTTTTCTGTAGCGGGCAATAAACGGAATCGTGTTCCCTTCTTCCGTTAATTGAATGACTGCACGTACATTTTTCAATACGATATTCGTATCTGCTGCTGTCGCTTTTAATAATTGCTCCTCCATCACCAAGCCTCCGCTTCTTTTATTGAATAATTTCATTTTATCAAAAAAATAAAAAACCCGCTGAATCACAGCAGGTTTCCAACGATAAACGTTGCATCATCATTTGATTTTACCGCTACCTCGTTGAGTTCAGCAGCGATTTGCTCTATTGTTCGATAGCGCATTAATTCTTTCGTATTCAACAAGTTCACTCCGTCTGAATGAACGAGAAATTTACTGCCTTGCTCATACGGAAACCGTTCCATCCGGTAACGCTGCGGACGCCCAGACAAATAGCCGGTAACGGGGAGTGGGTATGTTAACTTCTCATCCGGTCCATATAAATAAAACCGAATATTACCGACACAGCTATATTCAAATTGACGGGTGCTGAATTTGATTTTAAAGAGAGCTGTAGCTGCTCCTCGTTTTTGATAAAGCGATTGATTAATCAATTCCATCAAACTCTCTATCGTCTCCGAGTGCCAATTCTGCTCTACCACTTCAGCAGCAGCATATGAGGATTCATAGGCATATCTGCCGCTTCCAAGACCATCAGCAAGCAGACAAATAAATTCATCGTCTTTCTGATCAACATAATACGTGTCTCCACAAAAAGAATTCCCATCTTTCGAATGGCTGCCAGCACTCATCTCAATGAATGTATTTTTCATATGCTCCATCAAGATAGACGCCCCGTTGAATACGCCTCTGCATGAATCGCTTCTTTCAATTTTTTAATAGCCCGTCTTTGCAGCCTTGATACATGCATTTGAGAAATACCTAACTTGTCACCAGCTTCTTTTTGACTTAAATTTTCCAAATAAGTAAACTGAATGATTTGCTTTTCACGATCAGACAAGACGTGCAATACTTTTTCAAGCACAAGACGCTGATCAACACGCTCATAGCCTTCTTCAGGATTTCCCACAATATCAAGAAGCGTAATCGTACTGCCATCCGAGTCCGCTTCAATCGAGTGGTCGACAGAAAGTGCCTGATAACTTTTCCCCATCTCCATCGCTTCGAGTACTTCTTCTTCGGAAATATCAAGATATTGCGATATTTCATCGACACGCGGCGAACGCTGCAACGATGTTGTTAATTCTTCATTTGCCGATTTAATTTTTGGCCCAAGCTCTTTAATCCGGCGCGGAACATGCACACTCCAAGTTTTGTCACGTAAGAAGCGTTTAATTTCACCGACGACTGTCGGGATCGCAAACGCTTCAAAGCTTTTGCCAAATGAATCATCGTAGCGGCGAATCGCACCTAGTAATCCCATCATACCTACTTGAACAATATCTTCGTGATGGGAGCGGCCTTTTGAATATTTACGTGCGATTGATTCCACGAGGCCTTGATAATGTTTGACAAGCCTTTCCTGTGCTTCTTGATCACCGTTTTCCTGAAATGCTTTAATCCAGTCTATGGCCTGAAGCTTTGCAGCTTGGTTAGGTCGAGACGGTTTCTGCATCCATCTCCACCTGCTCTCCTTCAAGATACTTAGTCATAAACAAAGTGATCCCTTCATTTTGATGCACTTTTACTTCATCCATTAATGTTTCGATTAAGTAAAGGCCTAATCCTCCCTCACGTAAAAATTCTACAGAATGATCTATATATGGGCCGAGCGACTCTTTTGTTTTATGAAAATCAAAACTTTTCCCATTATCGGAAACAACGACTTCGAGATGATCATCGTATAAGCCAAAACCGATCAGCACTTCGCCTTCTTCACCTTTGTACGCGTGCTGGACAGCATTCGTGATCGCTTCACTCGTTGCAATTTTCAAATCTTCAATTGTCTCGTAAGAAAAGCCCATTCGGCTGGCAATCCCAGACAGTGTTAAACGAGTGACTCCGACGAATTCCGGCTTTGCCGGGATTTTCATTTCGATGTAGTCAACTACTGCCATCATTACACGCCACCTTCTGCTACAGAGTTAATATTCATGATGTCTGCGAGTCCTGTTATATCAAAAAGACGTTTTAAACGGTCTGATAAGCCAACAAGTTTTAACGTTCCTTCATTTGCATTTAAGCTTTTAAAAAGGCCTACGAATACACCAAGACCTGTACTATCCATATATGAAACCCCGGACAAATCAATCACGACATTCGCATATTGTTTTTCAGTGTATGGAAAAGCTGTTTCACGCAGTTTAGGTGCTGTATATGCGTCGATTTCACCTGCAAGTGTGATCGTTGTCTGCAGTTCTTGCTCTCGTACGTCAATGGAAATGTTCATTCAAATTAAACCACCTTTTAATAAAATATCTAGATATCTCTATGCTTTCAATACCTTCCTTTTACCCAACTTACCCGCATGGTAAACCCCTGTTATGCTATTCGTTTTAATATAATCAACGTAAAATCATCACGCAGCTGAAAATCCTGTAAATATTCAAGTTCTTTGTAAACTTTATCAGCAATATCCTGAGCGCCGAGCTGTATGTATTTTTCTATATAGCCAATAAGTGTATCGACTTCTAAAAATCCATCTTTCGTCCGGCATTCTGTTACACCATCTGACATGAGCAAAATAACATCGCCTACTTCTACTTTTCTTTCATATTCATTATATTTCGCTTTTTTATCAACACCAAGTAACAGGCCTTTTGCTTTTAATTCTTCAAATATCCCTTTTTCACTGTTATAAAAAAAGCCTGGTTCATGCCCAGCCGAGGAATAATGGAACGTATGATTTTCAGGATGATATAACCCGCTAAACATTGTGATAAACATCGTCGGGTCTACATTTTGTTCAACGACACGATTCAAGCGCTCCAGCACGTCTCCCGGCGCCTGACTGTCATCCGGCATACTATCCATTGAATATTTAATCATCGACATGCAAAGTGCAGCAGGAATTCCTTTTCCAATAATATCGGCAATCGCTACACTAATTGCACCGTTTTCATGGGAAACAAAGTGATAGTAATCCCCACTCATCTGCTTAGCCGGCACACTGATTGCCCCGATATCCAGAGAAGAAAGATGAGGAATCTGTGTACCAAGAAGGGTTTGCTGCATGCTCGCAGCCACTTCAATTTCATTAATCAATTCCCGCTGAATGGTGCGTAAACTTTGATGTTCACGGTAGGCAAGACCATATGCCATCATCACTTCAAGCAAAATATCAAGCGATAAAAGCAATGATTCCGGCAGATCAGGCTCCAACTCCATAATAGATGTTTTATGGAGACTGATCATTTCTTCTGGAGACACTTTACATTCAAGCAATTTTCTGCTGAACTTCTCACTCAAATAAAGCGCCTGTTCAGTTTGATCGCTAATATATGTTTTTAATATTTCTTTATAATTATCGAGCATCGTGTCTCTGAAATTCATCCTTTACCTCCTACCTGAGCCACTTCACCGACTGAATAAGGGTACCTTCTCCTAGAGTGGATTCGATTGAAAATTCATCCATCAGCCGCTTAACGCCCGGCAGCCCTGCGCCAAGTCCACCAGAAGTCGAAAATCCATCTTCCATTACTTTGCGAAGATCGGAAATGCCCGGTCCTGCGTCGCGTGAAATGATCGTCATTCCTTTCTTTGCTCCATTCTCTACCTTTTCTATGATAATTTCCCCCTGGCCTGCGTATAAATAAATGTTACGCGCCAATTCGCTGATCGCAGTCGTGATACGGGCCTGATCCACGATACCAAAGCCAAGCTCTTTTGCGACATTTCTACCAAGCTGTCTCGCCGCTACGATATCCCATTCATTTATTATTTTAACACTAGAGTCCATCATTTCAGTCCCCCAGTTCCCGTTGAAGTTTCTCCAAACCTTTTTCGAGATCCAGTGCAGTCATAACTCCCTCTAAGTGAATACCAAGTTCAATCAATGTAATTGCAACAGCTGGCTGAATACCAGTAATGACCACTTTCGCGCCCATCAACTTTGACATACTAATCACATCACCAAGCACTTTCGCAATAAAAGAATCTATAAAATCAATAGATGTAAAATCGATAACAACGCCGCGTGCACTCGTTTCATGAATTTTATGAAGAAGGTCTTCCTGAAATTGAAGTGCCGTCTGATCATCAAGTTCCCATTGAATCGAAACGAGTAAACAGTCATGCAGTTTTAAAATCGGAATTCTCATGTTCATTCTTGCACCTCCACAATTTTCCTTGACGTGAGCGCTAGCGCCTGCTCGACACCTTTTTTCAGTGTACTAGTCGTTGTCACATCTTCCAGATTAATGCCTAAATTGACGATCGTCTGGGCAATTTCGGGACGAATGCCGACAATCGTACATTTCGCACCGACGAGACGGACCGCTTCTGCTGCTTGAATAATATGATGCGCGACCATTGTATCGACAACTGGTACACCTGTAATATCGATTAAAACGACTTCCGCCCGATGATTGACAACTCCTTCAAGTAAATTTTCCATAATCTGCTTTGCCCGTTCCGTATCGATCGTTCCGATAAGCGGCATAACCGAAATCTTATCAAAAACTGGAATAAGGGGTGCAGTCAATTCCTGAAGCGCAATTTTTTGAAGAGAAACGGTCCGCTCCCATGATGTTGTGTAGGCTTGTGTAATCGTTTTATACATGGGGAACATCCAGTTGTTAATTTCAGCAGCAAATTCGACATAGCTGTTATGATCAATGTTTCCTTCTTTTTTCATTCTATCTTCAACAATTTGTCCAAACACCCGCAAACCATCTGTCATCATCGTCAGCGGCCAGCCTAGCCGGACAATTTTTTCTGAGAATTCGATAGCTCGATCATGAAATGCTTCTACAGACTCTGAAAAATTCGACATGACTAGCTCAACAAATTCCGCACTTGTTTTAATAAACATATGATCGGACATTGTCTGAATAGCCCGTTCGTCTGCTTCTTTGCGCATAAGTTCAATCCATTCATTTAAAATCTCATCGTTATGAGAATATACATATTGATAAATTGTTTTACGCATTCAGTTCGCTCCAATCATCATTCCGTTTCAGCACATCGCAAGCGGTTTCGTCAAAAACGTTCATTATTTTCATTATAAAGGTTATAAGAGCAATTAAAAAGCAGAACCCTCTGCTTATTACAAAAAATTCAGGTTCATAAAAAAAGCATCTACGGTTTCCCCGTAGATGCCTTCATTAAAATTGTATAAGACCTAAACTAATTTGCAAGGCGTCGTCCACTTTCTCCATCATTCCATCGTCTAGCTGCGTTATTTTATCTGTCAGCCGCTGCTTATCTATTGTCCGGATCTGCTCGAGTAAAATGACGGAATCTCTTTCAAAACCGTACCGCTCAGCATTAATTTCGACATGCGTTGGCAGTTTGGCTTTCTGAATCTGAGCTGTAATGGCCGCAACGATAATAGTGGGACTGAACCGATTCCCGATGTCGTTCTGGACGACAAGAACAGGCCGGACGCCGCCTTGTTCGGAACCGACAACAGGAGACAGGTCTGCAAAATATACGTCACCACGTTTTACGATCACACGGTTTATCCTCCACTTACTAAACGTTCGACTGTGTTGCCTGCCTCATATTCAGCCTGCATCGCTTCAGAAGCAATAGCAAGGTTGATTTTCGCCATTTCCATGTATCCGCGGCGCATAGATTCACGAATATGACGCTTTTTTCGTTCACGCAAATACATTTTTGTAGCTCGATAAATAAATTCACTCCGGCTAATTTCTTCCTGCTCCGCAAAACAGTCAAGTTCATTTACAAACTGCTTGGGCAAGTTTACTAACACATCTGTCGTCGTACTGGATTCAGACAAGAACTACACCTCCACCAATCACTACACACGTCTCTTTTTTTTGTTACTGTCATAGACATCATACCATTGCATGTTCTAGGATGGAAGAGGCAATTGAAAAATATTGTATAACAGTGAATAAGGAGTAGCCCACACTGATTACAACAACGGATTAGATACATGAACGACTTGTCCATTCTCTTTATAGACACGCGGAACACGCGCGGTGATGACACACGGAACTTCGTAATTGATCGTCTCGAGTTTTCTTGCCACTTCATCCATTGTTATTTCATCATCACCCTGGCGGCCAATAAGCGTAACTTCCGTACCACAAGAATATTCTTGCGGAAGGCGGATCATACACTGATCCATACAGATTCGGCCAACAATCGGTGTCCGCTTGCCATCAACGAGCACTTCCTGCCCGCTCAGCTTGCGAATCCATCCATCGGCATATCCAATCGGCAATGTACCGATCCACTCTCCTTCTGAGGCTTCGTACGTCGCTCCATAGCTGACTTTCTCCCCCTCATGCATTTGTTTCACATGGATAAGTTTCGTATGCAAAGAAAAAGCCGGCTTCAATTCAAAAGGTAGTAATGATTGAATCTCAAGAGATGGCGTCAGTCCGTACATCGAAATACCAAATCGTACTGTATTAACACCAGCACCTTGAAAACGAAGTGTTGCGGCGCTGTTTGCACAATGAATATAGCGCGGTTTTTCTGAAATAGATGAAACAAGCTCTTGAAAAGTCTGAAGTTGCTTTTCAAAATAAGCTGTATGTACTTCATCTGCCGTCGCAAAATGAGTGAATATACCTTCGAATACATATGATTCAGATTGATTCAGTTTATCGATAATCGACTGCAATTCATCTATCGTTTTCACACCAATCCGTCCCATTCCTGTATCACATTTAATATGTACGCGCAGCGTTTGACCTTTTTCCATATGCACATGAGTCAGCCATTCTTTTTCATGAACGGTTAAAGAAATATTATGTGTTGCTGCAATACCCGCAGTATTAGGACGACTGGCACCGAGAACGAGGATCGGTGCTGTAATGCCTGCTTTTCTTAGTGACAATGCTTCATCTAAAAAAGCAACCGCCAGCCCTTTTGCCCCTGCACGAAGCGCAGCCTTTGCTACCTGCACGTTGCCATGGCCATACGCATTCGCTTTTACAACAGCAAACATTGTCATTGAATCTGCTAAATGTTGAATTGTTTTTGCGACGTTCCACTTTATTGCGTCAAGATTTATTTCCGCCCATGTATCGCGATAATAATCCATCTTTTTCACATCCTATTTTGTCAAAGTCATGATGCTTGCACTTCTATTTTACACACAAAAAAAGCGGCGGTAAACTATGACCGCCGTCCTTTACTTTACTGCACCCGGCTGCATGGAAGCTGCCGTATATTCCATCTCACCTTTCGTCATCACGTCGGATGCCATCATAAATTCAACATCATTATATACCCAGGTTAACGATCCTTCTGCTGATTCACCGGCTGCAAATCCCATATCCGTCATGTTACCTGATGCAGAAACGACACTTTGTCCATTTAAGGCGGATGCTCTTTTTTGAATAAGTGTAAATGGCTTGTCTCCTCCATATGTTAACACGACTCTATCCCCTATTTTCGTTTCATCAATCAGCGTGGAATCCGTTATAGCGACTGGATAATGAACAGTGAATTCTTCTTCCACCGAACCTGCTGTTTCTTTTGTTGTCGTTTCCTTCCGCTCAAAGTCCTTTTTCGAAAATGTTGGATTTAAATCCATATTTTTAAAAATAACAGTAATGACGGGTTTTTCCTGTTTGTCCATCACTTTGACCATCACTGGTGTCAAATCATCTTTATTGAATGTTATTTGCTGACGCGGCAGAATCTTACTATTTGTGTAGCGTGTTTTCGTTTCAAATACATAATGCTTGGCTGTTTCTTTAAATGTCGCTTCTCCATCTGCCTGTATATCTGCAGCGAGTGATTCAAATAAGTAAGACTGACTGCTGTTTTCCGGCCAATTATTATCATACTTAAAACTTTTACCAAGTGAAGGTGTCATAACGTAAATGCCTGATTTGTTTTTCAAAATCGTCTGACTATGCTTATTAGTAACAGAAGCAAGATGAACGCGGTAATACGTGTGCTGCTTATTCCAGATGTCTACGTTATAGCTTTGTTTTTCTTTGCCGGCTTGAATTTCAAGTACGGCTTTCGCTTTATATCCGGCAGCGTTTTTTGCTTTTTCGTTAATCTCCGTCACAACATCTTCTTTCGTCGGCGCTCCGCAGGCAGATACCAGGAGTAAAACGATTGCTAGTAAGCCAATCCACTTTTTCATTGCCGCACCCCTCTCATAAGCACTATATGAGGATGTTTAGGGCAATATTCATTCGATCACAACAACTGCCGCCGCATATTCACGGCTATGTGTAATTGTGATATGTACACCTTCTGAATAAGGACGAATTAAGATCGGTCGTCCCTTATCGTCTGAACTGATTTCAATATCTTGAAATGATAAATGCTCACCAATGCCTGTTCCTTCTGCTTTTGAAAAAGCTTCTTTCACTGCGAATCGGCCGGCTGCGTATTCCCACTGACGGCTTCCGTTTTTATCGTGAAAAAACGTCAGTTCCTGCGGTGTTAAAATACGTTCAATAAACTTGGGCTGCCGCTCGATCAAACGGCGAATCCGATCAATCTCCACAATATCCATGCCAATTCCTTTTATCATCCAGTTCACATTCCTCTCAAAAAAAAGCCATTCCAGTATAGACCGGAACGGCTCATTTCTTATTAATTTGAAGAATATTTACGACGTCCGCCGCCGCCTGATCCACCCGAACCGCCTTTACGGTCACGGTTTCCATAAGAACGTCCGCCGCCTTGACGACCACCACCGCCGCTGCCTGATTTGCGATAGCCACCGCCAGAATTCTTGCTGCGGAAATTATCACGTTTTTGCGGAAGTGAAGATTCATTTGTAATGTGAACCGGTGTACGGTCCGGCTCTTTTGTGATCAATTTTACAGCAGCTGCCACGATATCTTCAGGGCTGTATTGATCAAGCAAATTTTTTGCAAATGTACGATATTCTGTCAATTCATTTTTTGTAATCGTTGCTTCAAGCTCCGTTACAGCTGCTTGCTGCTGACCGCTGAGTGCATCGTCCCACGTTGGAGCTTCCATTGGCGTCATACGTTTTTTCGTTGTACGTTCCACTTCACGAAGATAGCTCATTTCACGCGGATCAACGAATGTAATCGCCATCCCTTCTTTACCGGCACGACCTGTACGGCCAATACGGTGAACATAGCTTTCCGGATCCTGTGGAATGTCATAGTTATAAACGTGCGTGACGCCTGAAATATCCAGACCGCGTGCTGCAACATCAGTTGCGACGAGTACATCGATTTTCCCGGATTTAAAACGGTTCAACACAGTTAGACGTTTCGCCTGTGTTAAGTCACCGTGAATTCCTTCTGCCTGGTAACCGCGAAGGCTAAGTGCATTTGAAAGCTCATCTACGCGGCGTTTTGTACGGCCAAAGATGATCGCTAGCTCAGGTGTTTGAACATCCATTAAACGAGAAAGAATGTCAAATTTATCGCGTTGCTGCACTTTGACGAAATATTGATCGATATTTGAAACCGTCATTTCCTTCGCTTTAATACGGATCATTTCTGGATCTTTCATGAAACGTTCTGCAATCGCACGGATTGGTCCTGGCATTGTTGCCGAGAATAGAAGCGTTTGACGTTCTTCGGGAACATTTGAAAGAATGGATTCGATGTCTTGAATGAAGCCCATGTTCAACATTTCATCAGCTTCATCAAGAACAAGCGTCTGAATATTTTCAAGTTTCAATGTACGACGATTAATATGATCTAAAATACGTCCTGGTGTACCAACGATAATGTGTGGACGTTGTTTTAATGCACGAATCTGCCGTTGAATGTCTTGTCCACCATATACAGCTAATACACGTGCACGTTTTCCGCTGCCGATTTTGTAAAGTTCTTCTGATACTTGAATTGCCAGCTCACGTGTCGGTGCAATAATAAGACCTTGGATTGAATCGTTTTTCGTATCGATTTTTTCAACCATCGGTACACCAAAAGCAGTCGTTTTACCCGTACCCGTTTGCGCCTGTCCAATAATATCTTTTCCTGCAAGGCCTAATGGAATTGTATCCGCCTGAATTGGTGTCGCTTCTTCAAAGCCCATTTTGTCAATAGCTCTCAGCGTCTCAGCGCTTAAGTTTAAATCTTTAAATTTCGTCAATAGTTTCTTCTCCTTCTATGTTAAACTGCTGTCCGCACAAAAAATACCCTTCTACGTTCATGCGAAGAGCAACATGTCTATTGTATCTTATCATTCCACGTCCGAATTTTCAATGCGCATTTTTATAACTCTACGTTACTTGCACAAAAAAGTAAAGACCTTCTCAAAAAGTTCTTTTTTACTTCCTGTATGACAAATTAAATGCTTCGCTTTTGGAGAGTAATAAAGGTGCCGCTCAGCTGATGAAAGGCGCTTGTAAATATATTCTGCACTTGTGACCGGAACAATACCGTCTTCTGTTCCTTGGGCAATAAATACTGGTACTGTAATCTTCTTTAGTTCTGGGCGAGCGAGACGCACTACTTTTTGAAACTGACGCGCGGCGGCCGGCGGCGTTATAATCAGTTTTTCCCGATAACGCAAAAATAATTCATTTTCATGAAGCTGCTTTTTGCGCAAATCCTGCACCATTTCCCGAACGTCTTCTTTTATTTGCGCCGGATTTACATATTTCGCTGCCGCGCTGAGCAGCACAAGTTTACTAATCGAGTAGCGGGCGGTCAAATATGCAGCAATCAATCCTCCCATCGAAAAGCCGATCACATACACTTCTTCACATTCCTCAAACAGTTTTTGAAGTGCTAATTCAGCGCAGTCAACCCAGTCTGTACAAGTACTATCTTTCAACGAAAGCGTATCGCCATGCCCCGGTAAAAGAGGCACAACGAATTTCCAGTCCGTGTGTTGCTGCAAGTAATCCACAAGCGGCTCTACTTCATATGGCGCTCCTGTAAACCCATGTATACAAAGGCAGCCAATCATGACTGCTCACCGCTTTCCACATCTTATTTTGACAGTCCGTCTACTACTTCTTCCAATCTCATACCTCTTGACGCTTTAATTAACAGCAGTTCGCCGCCTTCTAGAACACCATCGACTGCTTTAATTAATTCATGTTTGTCTTGAAAAGCAAAAACTCTGTCCGGACCCAGTGCATTTTTCGCTCCAGCTGCAATAAACTGGCCGAGTGCACCATACGTAAATAAGTAATCGATTTTATCTCCATCAATCACCTGACCCGTCTGATAATGAAACAGTTCTTCATCAAGGCCGAGTTCAAGCATATCACCAAGAATGACTATTTTCCGGTCATAGCCAGGCAGTTCCGATACGAGTGAAATAGCTGCTTTTACCGATGTCGGGCTGGCATTATATGCGTCGTTTATTATCTTTATACCCTTTTTACCTTTCACCCACTCCATCCGCATTTTCGTCAGTTCCACTTTCCGGAGACCTGCTGCCATATCTTCATACTGCACAGCAAACAGGCTGGCCGCTGCAATAGCTGCGAGCGCATTCGTGACGTTATGTTGACCAAGTACAGGTAAATCAAATCGTACGGACGGTTCTTTATTTATAGAAAAAATGCTTCCATTCTCCGTTTGTTCAACAGATACAGGATAAAATGTGTTCGACTCACCCAGACCGAATGTTATCGTTTGAAATAGTACTTCTTCAGTCATTTTTTCAGTAAGATACGGTTCATCTCCTAAATAAACAAGTGTTCCTTCACTCGATAAACCCGCTGAAATTTCCAATTTTGCGTCTGCAATTGCTTCTCTTGAGCCAAGATCTTTCAAATGGGATTCACCGATATTTGTAATAATGGCCACATCCGGTGTAGCAAGCTTTGACAAAAGCTCAATTTCACCTCTGTTGCTCATGCCCATTTCAAGCACGGCAACTTCCGTATCTTCACGTAATGACAGCATCGTTAACGGCAGACCAATATGATTGTTATAATTACCTTCTGTTTTTTGAACACGGTATTTCTCCGCAAACACGGCGGCCGTCATATCTTTAACTGTCGTCTTACCGTTGCTGCCAGTAATACCGACGACTTTCACGTTAAGTGAATCACGATATGCTTTTGACAGCTGCTGGAGCGCAAGCAATGTGCTTTCTACGATCAGCACCGGCAAATCCTCCGGTGCTCCAGGTATATCTTTTTGCCACAAGGCCGCTCCTGCGCCATTTTCAATCGCTTGCCGCACATATTTATGTCCATCTGTATTTTCACCAGTAAAAGGAACAAACAAACAGCTTCCTTCTACTTCACGCGAATCAATTGACACACCTTCAATGAACCGTTCATGCCAGATTGTTACATCATTTTCTACATTTATCATTTTCGTTAACTGCTCAACCGTTTTACGAATCATGAGCGCCCACCTTTAAACCGTATATTTAATCTTTTGTTTTTCTATATGACGTTCAACCGCTAGGCCAATCATCTTTTCAATAAGCTGTGGATATTCAACCCCTGCTTCTTTCCAAAGAAGCGGGAACATACTGAATGGTGTAAAGCCAGGCATTGTATTCACTTCATTAATTAATAAATCTCCACTTTCCGTTAAAAAAAAGTCAGCACGGACAAGTCCTGAGCAGTCAAGTGAGCGGAACGCACGAATCGCTAATTGTTCCATTTCCATTTTTTGAGCATCCGTTAGATCAGCGGGAATAATGAGCGCTGTATCTTCATCTTCATATTTCGCCTTGTAATCGTAAAAATCCTTTTTTGGTACAATTTCACCGATCACCGAGCAGACAGGCATCTCATTTCCGAGGATCCCCACTTCAATTTCACGGGCAACGACCCCTTCTTCAATGATGACTTTTCGGTCAAATTGAAATGCTTCTTCCATTGCACCTATAAGTTCTTCTTTGTTTTGGCATTTGCTGATACCGACACTTGAACCAAGATTTGCCGGTTTTACAAAACAAGGCCAGCCGATTTCACGTTCAATTAATGCACAACCTGCTTCTTTATTTTGTTCCCATTCTGTACGAGTCATGTGTGTATAGCCAACTTGTTTTAATCCCGCTTGCGCAAAGACATTTTTCATAATCACTTTATCCATGCCAGCAGATGAAGCGAGCACACCGTTCCCTACATATGGCACATTCAACACTTCCAAGAGACCTTGAACCGTACCGTCTTCTCCATTCGGTCCGTGTAAAAGCGGGAAAACAACATCGTATTTTCCTTGTGCAAGCATAGAAAGAACATGTTCCGTCCCACCATTTTCAGTTAACTGTAATTCTTCTATGGTGGAAGCAGGCGTTTCTAGTTTTTCTCCCTCTGTCCATGTCCCATCAATTGAAATGTATATAGGATATACATCAAATTTATATAAATCAAGCGCCGCTGTCACTGCTTTCGCTGTTTGCAGCGATACGTTGTGCTCCGCTGATTTCCCCCCATAAAGTAACCCAAGTTTCTTTTTCATTATAAGCCTCCAAAAATTTCGGTATTTTCTATTTTACCATGCTTTTCCGTCATAAGAATAAATTTTCCATCCGACTTCTTACTCAAATTATATATTATGCTTCTTTCATCTGAAGAATAACAATATTCCGTCTGTCCTTTTTCATCATGATTATTATTCTCCATCTTCTTTACTTGCTCGTTCAGTACAGTGTAGCAGGCTCATTGAAAAAACAGAATCCGATTGCGATGGTGCACACGATGATGCCGGCTTATTTTACCGCACTCGGTACACAGTCATCTGCATCAACCATTCCTGTCACACTTGCACAATGGAGCAATGTTTAAAAGTGTGACACTTGTCCTTGTTCGTTAAAAAACGGATTCTCAATGTGAGAATCCGTTTTTTATTGTGAAAATACGCTCCACTCATGTGTTTTCTTATCAAACACGAACCGGGCATTTGGCAATGTTCTGAAACTGGTCATATACTCGTCAAACACATCGTCCATATTAATATGATCACCGACAACCCAAATTGGCACTTCCACCTTTGAGCGGCTCTGCTCCGCTTTTGCCAATGAAATGACAATTCCTTCTTTCATATCTCCACAGGCAAGTGCAATCATTCCGGGTGGGATCGGCGGAAACGCCGATCCTTTCTTCAAAGCAAAAAATGACCGTTCACTACGAAAGAAACCGAGCTTTAATGAAATCACTTTACCGAGCACACTGTAAAAATCAGGCATGTGGCGATAATACGTTTTATTGAACCACTCATCATCGTGCGATAAGTACGCATAACGATTGTTCAACTTGATGTAAAACGGACGTCGCAAATGCTCCTTGCTATGGGCCAGATAAAGAAGCTCTGCAATTTCGCTTCCTTCTAGTTCATTCAGTCCATCTATATCCTCAAAATCAACCCAGCAAAAATCGCCATACTCTCCTACATCTTCCTTCAATAAACTTTTCAGTCCATCCGGTTCAATGTAATCGAAACGGGTATGCATATTAAAGTCACTATCCTCAAACTTGTGCTTCAATAATAGCAAATGCGGGGGTGTCTCCGGAATGGCCTTTATAAATTCTTGAAATTCAATTCCATACGATACGACATATTGATTAATTGGGTGTAAATGTATATAAATCAGTTCTTTCATGTTTCCGGGACTTTTCAATCATATGACCTCCACATCGCGACGAATTGCATAGCTGCCTCTATCTTTTTTTGTTATACTGTTATTTTATCAAAATTCGTTCATCTTCGTACGTAAATTTACAATGAATTTCACAAAATGTGTGAAACTTTTGTCCCCATTTCGTTTTATACTAAATGTGCAGCTGAAATTTCACAAAAAGGAGGGTCCCCTGTCTGTGATTTCGAACTTAACCGAAGACCAACTCACCCTGCTCGTCATCAAGCTCTTAAAAGAAGGCAAAAAAACGGACCTGCAGCATTTAATTGATGAACTTCACCCGTACGATATGGCAGCCATCTATCGCAACCTGCCGGAAAAACATCAAACGCGGTTTTTGCTTCATTTATCGATTCCGATTTTGACCGATATGATCCAGGAGCTCGAAAGTGACGAACAAATGATCGTTCTCAAAAATGTCGGGAAAGAACGATCCCGAAAAGTACTCGATGATATGGACAACGATGACCTTGCTTCTCTTCTTGATGACATGTCACCGGAAAATATTAAAATCTTCCTGTCCGGTATGAAAAAAGAAGAATCGACCATCGTTGAAACTATGATGAGCTTTCCTTCAGAAACAGCTGGACGCCTTATGACAAACCGCTTTGTATGGATTAAACATTCATACACAGTGAGAGAAGCTGTTGAAAAATTGAAAAGTTTCGCTGAGTTCGCAGAAACAATCAACTATTTATATGTCATTGACGATCATAAAAAACTCGTTGGTGTTGTCTCTTACCGTGACATGCTCTTGGCAGATACCCATGAAAAAATTGCTGATATTATGTACGCACGTGTTATTTCGGTCAGTGCGCATACAGATCAAGAAGAAGTTGCCCGTCTCATTCAACGATATGACTTCCTTGCCATTCCAGTTGTCGATGAGAGCAATGTTTTAATCGGTATCGTCACGTTTGATGATATTATCGACGTCGTTATTCAAGAAGCAAATGAAGATATCGAAAAATTATCTGCTTCCGGTAAATCGATTGACTTTGATACGAAAGCCGGTGTCGCATCATTCAGACGCCTTCCATGGCTCGTACTGCTTTTATTTATCGGACTCGTATCTGGCAACATTATTTCCGGCTTTGAAGATATACTCCATCAAGTCGTTGCGCTTACTTATTTTATGCCGATGATTTCCGGTATGACCGGCAACACCGGTACACAGTCTCTTGCTGTTGTCGTCCGCGGGCTCGCTTCACGTGATATTGATATGAAAACAGTTCTGAAGCTGATCATGCGGGAATTCGGTGTTGGATTGATCATTGGTGCTGTATGTGGCATCCTAATCTTTTTTATCGCTTTTTTCTGGCAGGGCAGTACCGTTCTCGGATTTGTCGTCGGTGCCTCTCTTTTGCTTACATTAATCATCGGAACGCTTGCTGGTACGATTATCCCGCTCATTTTATATAAGATAAACATCGACCCGGCAGTCGCATCCGGACCGCTTATTACAACAATTAATGATATTTTTTCACTCATCACATACTTTACGATTGCCTCATGGTTTTTAGCACATCTGTTATAGAAATGATTACGATATTTGACCGAATTATCTGTCTTTAATATAATAGAGATATTAAAGAATGAAACGAATGAAGGAAGGTGATCAAATGGGACATTGACGGTAAACATTGCATTATATTCTGCTGATTTTTCAAATTTGATCATCATATTTTATAGGAGGTGACTTCTTCTTTCGCACCATGCGGGAGAAGAAATCTGATTGGACATATGGATTGCACTTATTGCTGTTATCCTTGTAGCACTATCGTTTACAGCCATCCGGTTTATGAAAAGAAGAGAAAAAAATGAAACTGGAGACCCCCCCTCGACAGGGCGCTCCTCTGCTTTACTCGCTGAAATAAGCGGTGCACATAATGACAATACTCTCTCTGTCTTAGGTGACAGAAGTGCGACAGAAGTTATGGTGCCTCGCACAGAAATGGCCTATATGCCAAAAGATGAGACTGTCAAAGAATGCATCAGCTTGTTCCGAGAAACAAAATTCACACGTTATCCGGTCATTGACGGTGATAAAGACCGAGTCATCGGCTTTGTGAATTTTAAAGAAGTCATCGCAGAATACGTATCTGATCCTGTAGTGGGAGCAAAAAGTATTAAGCATTTTATCCGTCCCGTCATTCGTGTCATCGATTCTATCCCTGTTCACGAGCTGCTCGCGAAAATGCAAGCAGAACGCATGCAGATGGCCATTTTAATTAATGAATATGGTGGCACTGCAGGGCTCGTCACGGCTAAAGATATTGTTGAGGTCATTGTTGGCGAGCTTCACGATGAATTCGATATTGCTGCACCACCCGTCATTCAAATAGTGGGTGAGCATCATTACATTGCTAGCAGCAAACTGTCTGTATCTGAAACAGCACAACTACTAGGCATTGATATGAACGATGACGATGTTGATACGATTGGCGGCTGGATGCTGACGGAAAATTTCGATATTCAATGCGGTCAAACGATCGAATATAGTGGATTTTTATTCACTGTTTTAGAAATGCAAGATCATCAAATTCGTCAACTCGAAATCAAGCCGGTGACCGCTGTTAAACGAATCGAATCATCCGTAGATCCATCGGCTATCTCAATAGCTGCACCCAATAATGCTTAAAACCCGCTTTTCAGCGGGTTTTATTTTTTCTATAATAGGAATTGACTAAAAGACAGGACTTTAAAAAACTGGAGGTTTTTATGAAAAGAATCGTACAAACGGCTTTTCTGTTCGCTGCCGCGTGGACGATTATTCCGACTGCAGCAGCACGAACATGCTCAACACGTGTGAAAAAACGCGGATACGACCGAAAACAAATCGCACTGACATTTGATGATGGTCCAGATCCAGTTTATACACCTCTTCTACTTGAGACATTACATAAATACAATGTACAAGCGACATTTTTTATTGTTGGCAAAAAAGCAGAACGTCATCCGGATTTAATACGTCGTATACAGAAGGAAGGACACGACATCGGTATTCATAATGACCGGCACATTTCCAACTGGCTGCTATCACCTTCCGCTATGAATCATCAGCTCGTTCGTGCTTCAGAAAAAGTATCTGCCATTACCGGGGAACGTGTTACATTGTACCGGCCACCTTGGGGGCACTTCAATCCAGTGACGCTGTCAAAAGCAAAACGGTTTGAGACAATTATGTGGACAGCCATACCGGGTGACTGGAAAAAAAATATGACTGTCCGAAAACTAGCAGATAAATTACGCAATGCCCGGTCAAACGGCGCTATTATTACATTGCATGACAGCGGAAACACTTTCGGTGCCCATAAAACGGCTCCGCGTATGATGATTGAAGCACTTCACTTATTTTTATCCGATGAAGATTCTGAACAATACGAATTCGTTACAGTTACTACTTTGATTGGCAAACAGAGGGCTTAAATGGAATCATTAATCTTTGCTTATTTATCAAAATACGGATACGTTATCTTATTTTTCACCGGCCTATTTGGCATTGTCGGCATTCCCGCACCGGAAGAAAGTCTGCTTGTCTATATCGGTATGCTTGCGAAAAACGGCTCCATTTCCTTTGCTTATGCTGTTGCTGTTTTAACATCTGGAGCCTTTACGGGCATGCTCATTAGCTACACGCTCGGACGAATGATCGGGCAGCCGCTCCTTGACCGGTATGGTAAATATTTAGGTGTAACGAAAAAGCAGCTCCATAAAACGATTATGCACTGGAATTTATCAAAATCATTATTAGTCGGATTTTTTATCCCCGGTATTCGTCAGTTTAATCCTTACTTCGCCGGTATTACAAAATTTTCTATTCCTGCATTTATAGCTCTTTCCGTTTTAGGTTCCTTTACGTGGGTATTGATTTATATATCAGCCGGTTTTCTGATCGGTTCGTACATTCAAATTGAACCGATCTATTTAAGTATCGCCGGTGCATTTTTTTTCATCGTCTTTATGATTCATTTTATTTTAAAGTGGAGAAAATCATCACATTCCAGCCGCTAAAGGAGTCTAAACTATATGAAAATTATTGTACTTCCTTTATTCCGTCTGCCTTCAGGTCACCATAAAGCAGCGGAAGCCATTATTGAACGCATTACTTGTATACGACCTGACGTCCAAATTAAAACGGTAGATTTATTGAGCTATTGCCATGAATCGCTTGAAACAGTCGTTTCAAAAATGTACATGCAGTGGATCAGCAAAAAACCCGAATCGTACAGCAAGTTTTATAAATCGTTTATTTATACACCTGACGGTAAGCGAAATGAACAGATGTCCATTCACGTGTGGGATAAATATTTTGAGTTCCGTCTTGCCCGCATCATTGAAAAAGAACGGCCAGATTATATTATTTGTACGCACAGTTATCCGTCAAAGCTATTAAACCATTTAAAACGACTGCGAAAAATAGATGTACCTGTCATTAATGTGTACACTGACTTTTTCGTCAGCGATGTGTGGGGAAAACGAAGCATCGACTATCATTTTGTCCCTCATCTCGAAGCAAAAAAATGGCTTGCAAAATTCGATGTTCCAGGAAATCGAATTTTCGTAACTGGTATTCCTGTGCATCCTTCATTCGAAGTGGAACATGTGCATTCCGAACACCGCTCTATTCTTGTCGCCGGTGGAAACAGCGGGCTTGGCCACCTCGAAAAACTGCTGGACAATTTGCAAGGCAATACACTTTCTTACACGTATAATGTCCTATGCGGGCATAATGTAAAACTGCGTGAATTAATCTTGTCTCTCGATCATCCGCGTATTAAAGCACTTCCTTATATGAACAGCCGTGAAGATATGAACCGGTATTATGAAGAGGCATCTGCCATTATTACAAAACCAGGCGGCATTACTGTCAGTGAAGTTCTTGAAAAAGAACTGCCTGTTTTTATTGCAGGTGCCCTCCCTGGGCAGGAAGAGTTCAATGCGGACTATTTAAAAAAGCGGCAGCTTATTTATGAATTAACCAATGATAAACCGGTTGAGCAGCAAATTACGGCGATTATTGACAGTGACATCGAGCGCAGTAAATGGAAAAAACGGATTGAAATGTACCGCTTTGAAAAAGAACATTCACTCGAAACAACCCTTATCAATATATTCGGCAAAGAATCATCATCAATCCCGCTTTGAATGCGGGTCTTTTTAATGGTGAAGAAGAAGCGTAAAGTGCTATAATTTCATCTTAAGCGTAAATCTTTTGTGGGAAAGGAATGGCTATGGAAAATTGGATTATATCAATGATGGAGCAATACGGATTATGGGGTGTCTTTTTTTTAATCGCCCTTGAAAATTTATTTCCACCGATTCCATCTGAAGTCATTTTAACATTTGGTGGTGTCATGACCGGCTCAACGGATTTGACCGTCACCGGCGTTATTTTAGCGTCAACAGCTGGATCAGTCATTGGAGCCGTTATATTATACGGAATTGGCCTGTTAATTGATGTTGAAAATTTAGAGAAAATTATTGATCGGTATGGCCGTTTTCTTCGTGTCACAAAAAAAGATATTCATCGTGCGGATAAGTGGTTTGATAAGTATGGCGTATGGACTGTATTTCTTTGCCGAATGGTGCCCCTTATCCGCAGTTTAATCTCTATTCCAGCTGGGATGTCGAACATGAACTTCTTTTTATTTTTAATCTTCACGACAGCCGGAACACTAATATGGAATACAATCCTTGTGAATCTCGGTGCAGCATTTGCTGATTCATGGCATACAATCGTTGATTATATGGATGTGTATTCAAACGTTGTATATGCAATCCTTGCCATCCTGTTTGTTGCTGCGATTGTCTGGTACGTGAAAAAAATACGCCGTCGTTCATGAAAAAAAGTCCGGAAATCGTTTCCGGACTTTTTCAAATCGCATAACGATCCATCTTTCTTATCCGATATGATAAGACGTGACCATCTTTGCGCAACCAGCCGTTTCACAACTGCCCTGCAATGCTTTCCAAAGCTCCAATCTGGATTTAGTCGCTGTTACTTTTACACCGAGCCTGGCAATTTTATCAACTATTTCGCGAGTCCTATCTGCACTCTTCATCGTTATCCATCCTTTAATGTTTTTTTGTTTATACGTTTTATATAAAAAATTGTTTCACTTTTTTTAGATGTATTCTTCTTTTTCCCCGTTTCGCTAATTTCAATCCGGTTTATTCTGATTTTTTTCCTGTATAATAAACAGCAAGAACAATTTTGAAACAGGTCGGTGATAAACGTGACGATCGGTATTCCAATCTGGCCATGGGCTGCATATACTTTATTCGCATTGAATGTTACATTCGCCGTAGTCGTTATTTTCCTTGAACGACGTGATCCTAGTGCAACTTGGGCATGGCTTATGGTACTCTTTTTCATACCTTTTCTTGGTTTTTTTCTCTATCTCGTCTTTGGACAAAATTTAAGCAGAAGCCGCCTGTTTGATTGGGATGATAAAAAGAAAGTCGGCATTGAAGAGCAGATCGACCATCAAAAACAAGCCATCAAAGGAAGTGTTTTTCCTTTCGCCAACCCACATACCCAGAAAAACGCAAAATTGGTGTATATGCTGCTCAGTCACAATGACGCTGTTTTATCTGAAGATAACAGCGTCGATATTTATATAGATGGCAACGCTAAGTTTGAAGCATTAATAAAGGATATACGCAATGCGAAAGACCATATACACCTTCAGTATTACATCTTCCGCTTTGATGAACTTGGAAAAAAATTAATTCATGTTTTAACTGAAAAAGCGCGAGAAGGTATTGAAGTATGTGTGCTTTTTGATGACTTAGGCTCCAGAAAGTTAAGACGGCGCCATTTTAAAGAATTGATTGAAGCAGGAGGCGTTGTAGAAGTTTTCTTCCCGTCACCCATTCCTTATGTTAATTTACGCCTTAACTATCGTAATCATCGAAAAATCGTTGTTATTGACGGACAGATTGGCTACGTGGGCGGATTCAATGTCGGTGACGAATATTTAGGAAAAGATCCATCGTTCGGTTACTGGCGTGATACACATTTGCGCGTGAAAGGCAGCGCTGTTCATGCCCTTCAAACACGATTCATATTAGACTGGAACCAGGCGTCAAAACAGCATGACTTTGTGTATGAGGAACGACTTTTTCCTGCACCCGTAACAAAAGGCGATGTCGCACTTCAAGTGGTCACAAGCGGCCCGGACTCTGAATGGGAGCAAATTAAAAGCGGTTACTTTAAACTCATTACAACCGCTAAAAAGTCCATTTACATTCAGACTCCCTATTTCATTCCAGATGCGAGTATTTTAGATGCACTTCGGATCGCTGCTTTGTCTGGGATTGATGTAAAAATTATGATTCCAAATAAACCTGATCATATGTTTGTTTACTGGGCAACGTATTCATATGCGGGTGAACTTATGAAAGCCGGGGCAAAAATTTATATTTATGATGATGGATTCATTCATGCGAAAACGATTGTCGTAGATGATAAGTTAAGTTCGGTCGGTACAGCTAATATTGATGTGCGCAGCTTCCGGTTAAATTTTGAAGTGAATGCATTCATGTATGACTATGAAAGCGGCAAAGCGCTCGCAAAAATTTTTATGAATGATATGCTCGTCTCGTATGAATTAACACCTGAATTGTATCAACAGCGCTCTTTAATGATTAAGTTTAAAGAATCCATTTCTAGATTACTATCTCCAATCCTTTAAAAGAAGCGAAATTTGCTTCTTTTTATTTTTTTGTACCAAATAAGTAAAAAAGTTTTGAACTTTTTGTGAACATATAGTATTATATATTTACAAACTATTTATGAGGTGATTAATATGGATCGAGTATTGATGAAGCGTTTAAATAAACAAGGACTTATTTTTGCGGCGGTCCATACGGTATTTTTCTTAAACCTCGCATTCGAGTTCATTGTCTCTTCTTAATTTTAAAATAAGCATGGGTACACTGCTCAGTGCAGTGGCCTTTTTTATTTTGCAAATGTAAAATAAAAGAAACATCATAAAGGCGGGATTCTGATGAAAAAATCACAAATCGAATATAAAATTGCCGAACTGAAAATGGATTACATGCGTGTGCAAGGTGATATTGAAAAATTGGAATCAACTGGACATGGCACGACAAAAGCAGAAGAAATGTTGACAGCAATGGAATTAGAATTGAAAGCCTTAAATGAACAGCTGCTCGCAGCGACAGAATAATAAAACCTTGATTTTGATTTAGTCACAAAAAGAGCCGCCTCACTACCTGGGGCGGCTCTTTTCAATAATAACGCCACGAATTTTCATAGACTTCAATTAAATTCGGCCGTATTAATGTATTCGGTTTTAACGTCACTGGATGGCCGTTCTCATCTTCTATAAGGGCATCCTCATCTTTGCCGAATTCTGCTAGCGCCGGCAGCATATCCGTCGTTAAATAGCGTGTATCGTCCATAATACTCAGTTTAGATAACTGCACGGGTTCACGCGATGCTAAAATAAATCCCCACCCGCCGAAGCTTGGAATATCGGCATGTAAATTTTCCGTTTTCAATCCGGTTTCTTTAATTGTTTTATCAATCGTCCAGTATACTTCCGGCGCAAAAACAGGGCTTGTCGCCTGTATCACCGAAGCACCATCTGGCTGCAAATGATTGCGGATAAGCGAATAAAATTCCTGCGTATACAGTTTATTCAGCGATTCATTATTCGGATCCGGTAAATCGACGATAATAACATCATATAAACTATCCGCTGCTTCAAGAAACTGAAAGGCATCGTCATTCACCACATTCACACGACTGTCATCAAGCGAACCTTTATTTAATTCCGTCAATAAGTGATTCGTTCGCGCCTCTTCTGTCATTGCCGGATCGAGATCGACAAGTGTCACCTTTCCCAGATCTTCATATTTCAACAACTCCCGCACGGCAAGCCCGTCGCCGCCGCCTAGGACAAGTACATCGTTATGACGCTTGGATGCAGACATAACTGGATGCACAAGTATTTCATGATATCGATGCTCATCTGAAGAGCTGAACTGTAATTGCCCGTCTAAATAAAGACGTGTATCCCCCTGCTCACGCGTCAAAATAATTTGCTGATACGCTGTCTGCTCGGAAAACACGACTGGATCATGATACAATTTTTGTTCAAAATGAAAAGCTGCTTCTTCTCCAAATAATGCACCTGCGATTAAAATAAGCAAAAATACAACACCTGATACTGCATGTAACGTGAATCGTTTCAATTCTTTTTTAAAACGGAATACTATCCAAAGAGCAACGGCTACATTAATAAGGGCAACGAGAAACGATGTTTTAACTAATCCAAAGTACGGACGGAGTAAAAATAAAAAGAGCAGTCCGCCCACTAACCCGCCGGCATAATCGGAAAACAGTACTTTCGCTGCACTTTTTTGCAGTGAAACGCCAATCTCATTTGCTTTCCGAATTAAAATCGGCAGTTCTACACCGGTAAGCGTTCCAACTAATAATGTAACGCTGTATAAAAAAAGGGCATCGGTCCCGTCTGGCAAATATGCCGTTACGCCAAAAAGCAGCATCGATGAAAAACCACCGACAAGACCGATACCATATTCAATCCAGATAAATGATGCAATCAAATGATTCGTCATTTTTTCACTTATGTATGCGCCGATACCCATTCCGGTTAAAAAAAGGGAGATGGTGAGTGTATACTGCTTCACTCCATCTCCTAAAATGTACGAACCGAGTGCACCGAACAGCACTTCAAATATAATTCCGCAAATCGATACGATACCTGATGCGTAATAAATCGATCGGCTTTGCCGGATAGATTCCTGTTCAGTCATGTGAGCACCGCCTTACGAAATCGAGGCGCCAATAACAAACGCCAGGCCAATGGAAACAGAAAATGAGACAATACCTACTGCTAGATTTCCCTCTTTCAACTGCTCTTCCACTGAAAAATTTCTTGTGAATAGTTCAAATAAAACATAGGCTACTAATTGAAGCACCATTCCGAATAATCCCCAGTATACCGTCTCTAATATCGTATCGTTGTGGAAAATAGAAAACGTAAGAATGATGCAAATACCGATAGTTTTTCCGCCAATCGACAACGCAACCGCTGCATTGCGGCCTTTAATTTCATCCCAATCTTTATACTTTCTCGTTACCTGTTCAAAAATCACCAAACCTACTACCACGATTGCAATGGCAATCGCATAATACAAAAACGTCAACAAAAATGGGTTCACAACCGAATCCCCTCTCTTAATATACTATTACTTGCCTGATCCTGGGCCGCCGCCTCGAAACACGGAGCCTCTCCCGTATGTACCAGATGAAAATGAACCGTAGTATCCACCGCCCGAGTAGCAATCATCGTTATTTTGACGGCACTTGTTCGACTGCGTCCGCTCCCAGTTTGAACCGAAACGGCCATTTAAAAACGAGCCTAGCAGCATGCCCGAAAAGAAACCGGGATTGTAATGCGTACGGACAAACTCATCTTCTGCTACTTCAACAAGTGTCGATCCTGGATTGTCTGGATCTTCTGTTAATATAATAAACTCATCATCATAGACGAGCACTTGCCTGCCGTCTACTTCTTCACCGATTTGTTCCGGTTTCTGTACTTCGATCAATTCTGCTGCTGTATCCGGGACACTTTTATTTACCCGGTATACAAGTGCACGGTCATTTGAACTCGTGTTGTTTTGAACGGCGTCGACGAACGTATAATTTTCATCAATATAATCATCGGCCTCTGACAATCCGCACGCAGCAAGAAACACGACAAACGCAATCGTTCCGGTTAGCCATCCTTTTTTTATCATAAATGAAACACTCCAAATGAACAGAAACGGCCCGCCCATCTATGCGGGCCGCGGTTCCTTATTCTTTTCCGAGCTTTTGTTTAAGTGCGGCCAGTTCATCATCAACAGCACTGTTTTTCTTCAAAGCAGCCAATTCATCATCAAGGCTGCGCGACTCGGCACGCAAATCTTCTGATGTTTCCGCTTCTGCTTCATACTGCATCACTTTCTCTTCCATCCGTTCAAAGCCGCGGCGTGATTCATCACCGCCAACGGATGACATCGCACGGTTCATTTTCGTTCTCGTTTTTGCAGATTCCGCACGCGCTTTTAAGGAATCTTTTTTCAAGCGCATTTCCTCGTACTCTCGCTTCATTTCAGACAATTTATCGCGCAGGATCGCAACATCTGATGCCGCTTGTTCGTGCGCGGTACGCATGGAGTCCGCCTGCTGAGCGTGAACATTTTTATCTTCGAGCGCGCGGCGTGCCAAGTCTTCATTGCCTGCTTCAAGAGCGTCAATTGCTTGCTGCTGGCGCTTTTCCACCATGCTGTTCGCATCATCGTATTTCTTTTTCAACATTTTTTCATTTGCCAGCTGTTTCGCTACAGCTGTTTCCGCATCACGAATATCCGCCGCCATTTCCCGCATAAATTGATCAAGCATTTTAACCGGATCTTCTGCTTTTTCAAGTGCCGCATTTAGCTCTGATCCAACATATGTCTGTACACGTTTAAAAAATTGAAACATGTTATCTCCTCCAATTTGTTTAGCTTCCTGCCAAGATGGTCACTTCATATTCTTCAATTTCATATCCGTAACTGACTTCCACATCTCCGCCCCATACTTCAACAGATAAAAAATGTTCTCCCGAGTCGTCCATATAGTCATAATAGTCCACATTTTTTCCGTGGATGTTCTCACTGCGGCCTTCTCCTTTTACATATGCCTGGCCCTGTTCCTCTAAATAATATGTTCGGCCGTCATGCGTCACTTTTCGCGTACCCGGTTCGAGCCCCGGCAGGCGAATCGTTTCATACATCCCCACTTCAAGCTCATCATCAAGCTCAACGCTGAGCCAGATTACTTTCCCGCTTGCTGCCAACTGGTACGCATCCCACGTATAACCGCTGTCGTTATAGTGAATCTTGCCGGTCACTTCATAATCGACAAGATCATATGTGACGAAATCGCCTACACGTACATTTAAAAGCGTACGATCTTTCGTTTCGGGAATTTTTTCATCCGCTCCTTTAAACAGACGTTTAAAAAAACTCATTTGCTTTTCACCTCACATATACGTACGCACAAATTATTCCTCGGTTTCATTTTTCTGAGTATAACAAAAAATAAAGCATTAAAAACACGCAAATAATGATTTGATTCAATTGTCATCTGCAAAAACAACAGCCCGTCCAGCTATTTTAAGAAGTAAAAATAGTCAAATGACCTGGAAGCACTTTTAATTCAAGCGGCACAGTATCCGCCATATCACCGTCTATATTTGCTTTCAACTCCATCGATGAACTGATTTTCAATTTTTCCGATGTGAAATAAATAACATCAGGATCTTTTTGAAAGTCTCCTTTTAATAAATTTGCCCCAATCCGCAGCAATTTAGGCAGCGCTACATTTTTCACGATAAAGCAGTGAAAATGTCCATCGGCTACTTTAGCATCAGGTGCGAGCTTTTCAAAGCCAGCAACCGAATTCGTCAATGCTGCTAAAAAAAGAAGCGATTCTTCTTCATATGTGCCGCTATCTGCTTCCACTGTAATCATAAATGGTGTTTTATCCGTCAATGTTTTTAATCCTTCGATAATATACGCAAGCGATCCCATTGATGTTTTTTGTTCAGATGTGACTTCACCAGTTGCTTCAGCAATGCCTCCTAGTGCTAAAACATTCAAAAAATAGCGGTCATTTATTTTACCGATATCCGCCAATTCCGTCTTGCCCCCTAGCACACCAATCGCTTCTATCAGATCAATTGGCACATTGAGCGCACGTGCAAAATCGTTCACTGTTCCAAGAGGAATGACACCCATCTCAGGACGATACGGCTGTTCGGCAAGGCCATTGACCGTTTCATTCATCGTCCCATCGCCGCCCATTGCAATAACGGCATCATACTTTGAATCACACCCTTCTTTTGCAAAGCACATCGCATCTCCTTCCCCTCCCGTCAAACGTATATCAACGTTATACCCGGATTTTTCAAGCTGTTCCTTTACTTGATCAATGTGTTCTTCTACTTGCTCCTTTCCAGATGATGGATTTGCAATAATCATCGCTTTTTTCACTGCGGGGACCCCCTGTTTTTTTGATTTGCGATTATGGTAAAAGTGACCGATGCCTAGTTCGTCATTTAATCGCTGTTCCATTTGTTCAAGATTTTCTTTCGTCACAGGTGGATCGTTTTCCGACCAGTTGACATTATAAACGAAGTAATATCGGTTGATGGGCCGAAAAATGACGGTTGAATTCGGAAACTCGGCATAAATTGCTTTTATGTTATATCGCTTTGTGTAAGACCACTTTATTAAATTCATGCTTCTTCACCTAAGCATGGTATACCCGAAAATTGACGAAAAGAACATCGTCATGTGTGCTTTTTCGCTAAAATTAGTGAAAGGAATATACGAGCGGACGAAGAAAGAATTAAATATAAATAGGAAACGGAGGGATACAATTGGCTGAAAGGTACAGTGCAAAAGAAGTTGCAGCAGCGCTTGAGATCAGCCTGTCGACGCTTGGCAAATATGTGATGGCACTTGAAGGGGCAGGGTTTCGATTTGAAACAGGCAAACGCAATGAACGGCTGTTTGATGAAAAAGAGCTGGCGACGCTCCGGCGCATAATCGAAACCGCTTCTTCCAAAAAATTGCCCCCGGGTCAAGCAGCAAATCTTATTGGACAAAACGCATTTTTCTCGATTATTGACAGACGCCTTTGCGCACTTGAAGAACAGCAGACACATATACTGGCGCTACATACAGAACTGGCTGAAAAAATAGCTCGGCTTCCGGTCCAGCGTATTCCCGATTATACTCCGCCCCCTTTTTTATCTTTTCCACGTCGAAAAGGAGGATTTTTACGCTTTTTGTCGAAATAGCACCTAGACTACGCATATATGAAGGAGACAACATTTTGAAAAAAGCACTATTCTTTGACCTCGATGACACACTTCTCAACGATAAAAAAAGCATTCAAACGGCATTTGACGTAACGTGCGGTGAGATTGCCGAAAAATATGAAAAAGATGCTGGAGAGATTGAACAGCATGTCCGTACTGCTGCTCATGCACAATATGAAACGTATTCTTTTTATCCAGTGACGGTTTCTATTGGTATTAACCCATTTGAAGGACTATGGGGTGATTTTGGCGACGTTCATTATAGTCTATTCCGTGATATGGGTGAAAACATTGCGGATTATCAGCTAAAAACGTGGAAAAATGGCCTGTCTGCAGCAGGTATCCCTTCTTTTGAAGCTGAATGGGCACGTGAGCGTTTCCGTTCCGTTCGCCGCGAATCACCATTTGTCTATGAAGAAACGTTCACGGTACTTAATGAACTCCGTGAAAAAGGATACCGTCTTCTTTTATTGACAAATGGAGCGCCTTCCCTTCAGTTAGAAAAATTAACGATGACTCCGGAGCTTGTCCCTTATTTTGATTATATTTTAATTTCGGGCCATTTCGGGTTTGGCAAGCCGGAAAAAGCAATTTTTGATCATGCGCTGAAACTAATGAATGTCGAAGCAGCAGACGCTCTTATGGTTGGTGACAATCAAGGGACGGATATTCTTGGTGCAACGCGTGCCGGCATAGAATCCGTCTGGATTGATCATGGTGAAGGCAAAATCATTGATGGAGCAAACCCTCATCATACGATTGGCCGTTTAAAAGAAATTTTGACGATCGTATAAAAATGGTTTATTCTTCTCTGAAAACGGGTATATGAGTTTAAACAAAGAGATAGACCTGTTTGACAGGGCAGAGGAGAGAAATGGATGAATAAGCATTTTGAACCGTCTAAATTGGACATTAAAGTTTTTGATCAGAAAGATAGCCGCCCGTTCGCAGAAAATGTGATGATCGATAAAGAAGTATATGAACTTCGCGACGACACGATGAGAACACCGCTTGAAAAAGCAGAAGTCTTTGAACAGCTGCTACAAACCGAAGATGCTTGTGAGCTATGGATCATCCCAGTAACAGAATCGACGTCTTCATTCACACAAACGTTATCAGAAGAAAAGACATCAGCTCTTTTCGGCATGCTGTCAATGATCCGTGAAAGGGTACAGCGCGACCGTACTTTTTTAGTCGTTGGTCCCGACTGCTCTAAAAATATGACCAGTAAAGTCGAACAGCTCGGCTATACCGTCGTTCCATGTGAACAATCTGAACTTGAATCTCTAACAGTCGAATATTAAAAAGCGATGAGCGCTCTGTTGAGTGTTCATCGCTTTTTTATGCATGCATTCATATTTAGTTATTAATATATTTTTCAAACACTTTCCCAAAATCTTTTACGCGATACCTTGAACTTGATTGCACTAACCAGTTAAATGCATAATTATTTATTTTTTCAAATTCGCCCGCCAGATCGATTTGCGTCTTTGTAATATGTTGAACGCTGCTTGCTGACATATCAAGACTTTTCTGTGAATAGCCAAGATACATCTCATTTTCATGCTGCATTTCGGCAATTTTCAATAATGCCTTATACAAATCTTTTAATTCTTCAAGATGCTTTTTGTGCACGTCGATTGAATACGTTTCATTGCCGAGTGTAAATTTAATTTCCACATCAAGGTCAACTGTACCTGCCGTCTCCAGCATGACATTCGAGACGCGATTCGTGACATAGTTAAATCGGCGCAGCATTCTCTTTTTGCTAACGGCATTCGCACCGTCAACGTGAACGAGACCGAGATTCGTGAAGCAATACTCATCTGCTTTTGATTTAATTAAAAAATAAATTTTTTCATTATCTTCATGCATGATGTAATCATCAGCATCTACCTTATCGTAATCCGCTGGTTTAATAACCGCTCCAACATCGCTCAATCCAAGTACATCCGCTGCTACTTTTCCAAACATAAATACCCTCTCCTTTTTTATACAGTATGTGAATGAATACGTTTAAAAAATTTAAAAGTTTCATTATATGTGCAACTAATTTCTTTTTTCCTTTTTAGTCACATTATAATCAATTTAGAATAAAAGCACCTATGTTTCCTTCACATTCGATACTCACTTCTGATCAAATAAAAAAGCTTCAAAGTCTCATTGACTTTGAAGCCTGAACTGTTTATTCACCAACTACAAATTCAAAGAATGCCCCGGACTCTGCCCGGAACACTCCTTATTAATGAATATCTTTTTTCTTAAATCGACCGCCACGCACTTCAGCGATATCCCCTACCGCAAGAAAGGCACCTTCATCCATATCTTCCACGATCGATTTTAGTTTAGCTTCTTCAAGGCGGTTAATCACACAAAAAATAACTTTCTTATGATCGCCGGTGTATGCACCTTCCCCGTTCAAATAGGTCACACCGCGTCCGAGGCGGGCAATAATTGCTTCCCCGATTTCCTGGTATTGATCGCTAATGATCCATGCTGATTTCGATTCATCAAGACCTTGAATAACAACATCAATCGTTTTAAATGCGATAAAATAGGCAAGAACGGAATACATCGCTCGGTCCCATCCGAATACGAATCCACCCCATAGAAAAATAAAAATGTTAAAAAACATGACAATTTCACCTACGGAAAAAGGCAGTCTTTTATTAATTAAAATGGCGAGAATCTCTGTCCCGTCAAGCGAGCCTCCATAGCGAATAACGATGCCGACACCCGCTCCAAGCGCCAGCCCACCAAATACCGCTGCCAGTAAAATGTCCTCTGTAAACGCGGGGACTGGATGAAAAAAAGTGGAGGCAACCGATAAAATCGCGATACCGAAAACCGTCGATAACGCAAATGTCTTTCCGATTTGCTTATAGCCGAGGTAAAAGAAAGGAATATTTAATAAGAATAAAAACAGACCGAGTTTCACACCTGTCAATTTCGATAAAATAATAGAGATCCCGACAATTCCGCCGTCCATTATCGAATTCGGAACAAGAAAAATTTCAATTCCAACCGCCATCATAACAGCACCGATAAAAATAAATAAAATCCGTTTAATCAACCTTCTAAATGTCAATCTTCGGTGCTGTTTTTGAAGCAGACTTTCCTGTTCCGTCATTGGTTCATTATCCATGCGTCCACGCCCCTACACTCTATTTCCTTTATTATAACTATTCTTTACACAAAAAAAAAGCGATCTTACTGAAAGCGATTTCTTTTTTTTGGGGGGTAAGCATTCTTTTTTCTATAAAAAAACCTTTCGAAAAGGAGATCCTTTTCGAAAGGACTGGATGATCTTATTTCGCCTGCAAAATTTCAGTCAAAACTGGAACGATTTGTTTTTTACGTGATACAACACCTTTTAGAAGAGCCGTGTTGTTATCAAGTTTCACATTGTATGCTTCTTCAACAGCAGATGCTTCCGCTCCGATCGCAATCGCAACCGAGTCACTGTTTAAAATGTCCGTAATGACTACGAGGAACAGATCCAATGTTTTTTCATTAATCGCATTTGTTACTGCTTCTTCCAGATCTGCTTTAAGAGCCAGAACGTCAGCTGGATCAATGGCATTAATCTGAGCAATTTCAACCTTTTTGCTGCCCATTGGAAATACTTTTGCATCAATTGAAATAAGCTCTGCAGCTGTTTTTCCGTTTAAATCAGCGCCTGCTTTCAACATATCAAGACCATATTCGTCTACGTTTACACCAGCAATTGCAGCTAATTCTTTCGCTGCTTTTACATCTTCTTCTGTGCAAGTCGGTGATTTAAATAAAAGAGAATCGGAAATGATCGCAGACAGCATTAAGCCAGCGATATTTTTTTCAATTTCCACACCGTTTTCTTTGTACAATTTGTTCAAAATCGTTGTTGTACAGCCAACCGGCTCAGCGCGATAGTACAACGGATCAGCTGTCTCAAAGTTTGCGATACGGTGATGGTCGATGACTTCGAGAACCCGCACGTCATCAATGTCGTCAACACTTTGCTGACGTTCGTTATGGTCGACAAGAATAACCGTTTCGACTTCAGATGCTGCTTTTTCGATTAAACGTGGTGCTACTGTATTGAACTGTTTCAATGCATATTCTGTTTCACCGTTTACATCGCCAAGACGGACTGCTTCTACGTCAAAACCTAGCTTCGTTTTCAAGTCTGCATAAACAAGCGCAGAACAGATTGTGTCGGTATCCGGATTTTTATGACCGAAAATAAATGTTTTTCCCATGTGTTTTCCCTCACTTTATGTATAATGTTCCGTTTTATTTTAACGCAAAACGGAAAAAGATGCTTACTTAATTTTAGTATAACTGAAAATCGATTAAATTCACATAAGATTAATTGGTTTAAACATTAAGTTATTATAAAATGGCAGGATACATTCATTAAAGTGCGAATTAGTATTAAGATGGAGGTGTTTTATGCAAAAAAGCCAGGGCTGGAAATTATTTTTAACCCTTCCTGTACTTTCATGGGCGCTTTACGATTTTGCAAATACTATTTTTTCATCTAATATTACGACCATTTTTTTCCCGTTTTACGTGCAGGAAGTAGCCGGGGGTGACGAACGGCTCGATCAAATTGCCAGTACATTTTTATCTTATGCGAATGCCGTATCAAGCTTTTTCCTCGTATTATTTTCACCGCTCTTCGGTGTATGGATCGACCGGACGGGACGAAAAAAACGATACGTCATGGCATTTGCGCTGGCAGCAATTATTTTCACTGCTTTAATGGGCTTGATAGCCCCGCTCAGTCTCGGTCAATTTGGCGGACTTCCGGCAGCATTTGCCTCAGTCGTTGCGTTATTTGTCGCCGCAAAGTTCTTTTATCAGTCTAGTTTAATTTTTTACGATGCGATGCTGCCTGATATCGGGACGAAAGACACGATGGCTGTGCTGTCTGGCTTTGGAGTCGCAGTCGGTTATATGGGGACGCTTGTCGGATTAGCTGTCTATCCGCTCGTAAGTAAAGGCAATTATGCAGATGCTTTTATTCCGACCGCTGTTCTCTTTTTCATCTTTACAATGCCGATGCTATTTTTATACAAAGAAACACCGGGTCCTGCCTTAGAAAAACGGCCATTTTTCGCCGGTTACCACGATGTTTGGCATACGTTTAAAGATATGCGCCGCTATCGGCCGATTTTTCTGTTTATGATTGTCTACTTTTTCATTAATGACGCAATTGCCACGGCGATTGCCATGATGGCTTTATATGCAAAAGCGATTGTCGGTTTTACATCCGGCGAATTCATTTTGCTTTATCTTGTATCGACGATTTCAAGCATTATCGGCTCGTTTATTTTCGGCTATATTACCCGGGCTGTTGGCGCGAAAAAGGCCGTCTTTTATGTCGGCATTATTTTATTCTTCGCTCTGCTGCTCGGCACATTTGCAATTAACCGCCCCATGTTCTGGGTAACCGGCAGCCTGTTCGGCGTCGCACTTGGCGCAGTCTGGGTGACATCGCGCATTTTCATTATTGAACTGTCACCTGAGGACAAGCGCGGCCAGTTTTTCGGTTTGTTCGCTTTTTCAGGCAAATTATCGGCGATTGTCGGCCCGCTCATGTACGGGACGATCACGCTCGTACTTGCTGGCTATGGCAATATCGCGAGCCGAGTGGCACTCGCTTCTCTTATGTTATTCGTTTTAATCGGACTGCTCATTCACCGGAAGATTCCCGAGTAATTCACGCAAATTTTTCATATCAGAATGAATAAGTTCCAGTAAACGACGATTGTAAAAAATCGCTGCCGGATGAAAGGTTGGAAAGATCCTGTATTCTTTTCCCGTCCATTCATATTTATCTCCATTCAAGCGCAAAACAGGCTGAATAAGCAATTTACCATGAAGTTCAGATACTTTTTTCTCTTTGCCGATGAGCCGCTTTAAGCCAATGTTGCCAAGTGCGACGATCACTGGGGCTTTTACATGTTCAATTTCATAATCTAAGAGCGGCGCATGAGCTAGAATTTCGCCGCTTGTCGGCGCCCGGTTATATTTTCGTTTAATTTTCGTACCGTCTGGACCGTTTTTCTCACCCCATTTATAGGGACGGCTCCGGACGGCACTCGTTATGTATACCTCTTCTCTTGTGACACCGGCTATCTCCAAAAACTTCATCAATTCATTACCCGCGCGTCCGCTGAACGGAATGCCGTTGCCGATCTCTGTTTCACCGGGTGCTTCACCGACAAGCATCACTTTTGCGTATTCCGGACCGCTTCCGTATACAAACCCTTCCACTGGATACGATATAATTCTCTTCTTCCCCTGTTCTGCCAGCTCATCCGGGATTCTCATATCATTCACCTCCTTCTCTTTTCTAATAATGCCCTCATTCCCGCTATCCATCCGCAAGAAACCCCCGTTTTTAAACGGGGGTTTCACTGAATATTACAGCTGTAGTTCCTGCGCAGTGTTCACGATGTCTTCTGGTACTATGATCGCTTCTACACCATTGTAATTACTGTAGTCGGACATTCATCACCTGATTCATTTCCATCGATTCGCCGTCCATTTTCATCGTCATATCCATGATCATGTCAACTGCCGTTGTCTCGAACGTTTCTTTATCGATATGAATCGTGTAATCTACTTTTTGGATGTTCATACCGGCCATCATTTGATCCATCATTGCCTGGCTCTCTTCTCCCTCAAGCGTCGGCATAAACTGGCTCATCTGTTCTTCAATGAGTGCATTAAACTTTTCACCTTTTGTAGAAAAAATCATAATAATGACTCAATTCCATCTACATAAATAACCGAGCCGGTCACATGGCTTGCGGCGTCGCTTGCCAAATAATGAACGAGATCCGCGACCTGTTCCGGCTTTCCAGAACCTCCTGCAAGCGGTTGATTGCCTTCCGGATACTCAATTGGTATACGAATTTCTTTCAGCTTCTCATCTTCCATATTTGTACTTTCATCAATATTCGTTTCAATCGCGCCTGGGCAAATAACGTTTACACGCACTTTAAACTGTGCGAGTTCAACAGCAGCCATTTTGCCGAGACCGACTTGACCCGCTTTCGTTGTTGCATAGGCAGAAAAACCAAAATTTTTAAATGTCCTTGTTCCATTAATAGACGATGTAATAATGACGCTTCCACCATTTTTTTTCAAATAAGGTATAGAATATTTTAACGTTAAAAAGGTGCCGGTTAAATTCGTCATTATAACGGAATTCCAGTCGTCCGGATCCAAATGTTCAAGCGGTGTAAATGTCCCATTTTGTCCGGCATTTGCAAATACAATATCGATGCCATCCCACTTCGCAGCCGCTTCATTAATCGCTTTTTCCATCTCATCTGCTTTTGACACATCCGCTTTTACATGCAAAGCACGGTCTTCGCCGATTTTTTTCACAAGATCATCTGAATTTTCCGGGCTCCGATCCAGAAGGATGACATTGGCTCCCGCTTCTGCAAAACGAATGACTGTTGCGCGGCCAATGCCGGAACCCCCGCCTGTGACGAGCGCTGTTTTTCCTTTTAACGAAATATTCATTTATTTTTCTCCTTTCTTAATGACGCATACTGGTTCTCGAATCGTAACTTTCTCTTCTATAAAAACGGGTAACCCATTTTCCTCTATTTTAAACAAGGCAAGTTCATTTGAATCTTGATAAGCTGTAACTAAATACGGTGCGTCCGGCAACACGTAAAAACTGCGTGGTGTTTTCCCCGCTCCTTCTACGTGACGCGGCTGTGAAAGTGCACCTTCTCCTTGAATATCAAAAATAGCAAACCCGTTCCATCCACGAATAGACACGTATAGAAACCTCTTGTCGGGACTAAATTGTAGATCAGCACCTGTATGCACGCCGGTGTATCCGGCCGGAAGCGCAGCGATTGTGTCTAAATGCATAATATTTCCGCCAATTTCCACCTTGTAAATTGAAACAGTTGAATCTAGCTCATTTATGACATATAAAACCGGCAAGTCCGGATGAAAAAGCGCCATTCGTGGTCCCGAACCCGGTGCTGTTTTCACTTTCTTTACGAGCTTAAGTTCATTTTTTTCATATACAGCAAGCGTATCGGTTCCAAGGTCGCACACGACTAGATGCAACCCATCTGGAAACGGTGTAACAGAATGAACATGCGGTGCATCTTGCCGTTCTGCATTCGGTCCGCTTCCTTCATGTTTCACAAATGCCGTTTTCGTCAAGCGATCGCCGTCGCGTTCATATTTTGTCACTGATCCCCCATAATTGGCGGTCCAGGCTGATGTGTCTTCTGCATAAATATGACATGGTGCCATTTCACCCGCATCTGCTGTCGCTCGTCTATCCAATCCTTCTTCATCAATTTTAAAAAGATCTACCTGACCCTTCATCATTTCGGATGCCGCAAATAAATATCCTTCTGCTTCTGCTAAAAAAGATGGATTTTCAGCACCGGCGTATCGGCCCGTCACATTTAACTTTTCATTGTCCGTATCCACATTTACCTTATAAATGCCTGGTTCTTCTTTTTTCGCATAGCTGCCAATCCAGATTATATAATTCAAACAGTCATCTCCTCTATTTTAAACATCTCTTTTCTTATTACCCGCCATTCTCTTTTTCATACGTAAAAAGAAAAGTTTACACTTTTTCTGGTATATATTTTTCAGCAAACGTATGAAATTGGCGGGCTGACTGCCAGAACCGCACAATTCAGAGAAAAAACATGCGACATTAAAAGAAATGCTGTTTGCCTACAAGATACATTCATATAACTGATCACTGTCGTATCACTCGGCTTTTTATTAATAGAGCTCCCTTACTCATTTTATCGGATTCATTTTCATCGTTTTTTTAACCGGCACATTCCGCTTATTTATTACGCAGAGAACCGTGAACCTAGTGTCTACTCAACACTAAAAAAGAAAAAAGCTCAAACGCGATGGACTGCGTCTGAGCTTTTTTCTTAATTATTTATTTGTTTGTTTCCATCATTTAAATGAATCAATTCATCGACCGTTAATTCATAAAGCTGACGGTTACCATATTTAAAAATCCCTTTTTTCATTAACCGTTCAATCCATATCATTTGTTCCTTCTCTGTTTGCATACGGCTTCCCCTTTTTTCTTATTACCTTTATTCTATTCCCTATATGCGCATGTTATGAAACATATTTCACGACATATTTTTACAAAAAATAAAATAAAGCTTGTTTTCAAATAAATTCCGTCATTTTGTCTTGTGCTTTTACAAATCATTTTCATAGGTGACATTATCTGAATAATATGATAAGCTAAAAAAAATTGAATATTAATCCACTGGAGGTGCCTTTTTAAAAGGCTGAGATCAAAGTGATTACTTTGGGATTCCTGGAACCTGATCCAGTTCGTACTGGCGTAGGAAAGTGGCGAGACCTTTATTTATATTGTGTTATTTATACAGCGCTGCTTTCCATACTGGGAAGCAGCGCTTTTTGTATGTTTAAAAATGGAGATGATGCATTTGATTCATGCAGTAACGGACGGTACCGGCCTTTCTGAAAAAGCTATAGTGACTGCTGCCTCTCTTTATCCAAATGTTGAAGCGATTTGTATACGCGAAAAGCAGTTATCTGAAACAGACATTGATTCAAAAATAAAGCACATGATAAAACGCGGCATCTCGCCCGAGAAATTAATCGTTCATTCCTGCCCTGATATCGCTGTTCGTTATAGATTACAAGGGGTTCACTTTACGGAATTCGATGAACGCTTGAAAATATTCAAGCGTTCCCATCCAGACATCCAGGCCGGCAAATCTGTTCATTCTGTAGATACAGCGAGACAAGCAGAGATAGATGGCGCTGACTACATTTACTTCGGCCATATTTTCACGACCCCTTCAAAAGAAGGTCTCCCCGGTCGCGGACTAAATGCGCTGCGCGGTGTAACAAAGGCCGTTTCTATTCCTGTCATCGCAATCGGCGGCATTCATTCCGGTAACGTGAAAACAGTAATTGAAGCGGGCGCGGCTGGTGCGGCGATGATTTCTGCTTTTTTTAAAAAAGAGGAGTGAAAACGATGAGACGATACGATGTCATTATTGCTGGCGGCGGTGTGATTGGCTGTTCAATTGCCTACCGGCTAGCGAAATCTGGTTTGTCTGTGGCGGTGTTTGACGCCGGTACAGCAGGTAAAGCGTCGATTGCAGCAGGCGGAATGCTCGGTGCTCAAAATGAATTTGAGTATGAAAACCCGCTTATGAATATAGCACTTGAAAGCCGGGCGATGTTTCCAGATCTTCGCGATGAGTTGTTCGAAGAGTCCGGTGTGGATATTGAATTGCGCAAAGCCGGACTGTTAAAAGTAGCGGCTACAGCCGATGATAAGCCAGCTCTTCTCAAGCAGTATGCCTTTTTATCCGGCAAAGATGCATCTGTTAAGTGGCTCGAACCAGATGATGTGCCGTCTGTAGAGTCGTGTATGTCAATTGAAACAGCCGGTGCCATTTATTTAGAAAAAGACAATCAGGTGAAAGCACCGTTGCTTGCCCGCGCGTTTTTGCAGGCGGCGGTGAATGCTGGTGTGCACGTGTACGAACGAGAGGCTGTCATTCGCGTCGTAGTGGAAGCGAATACAGTATGCGGTGTACAAACAGCCCGCGGAGTGTTTCATTCAGACCGGGTCATTAATGCGGCCGGCGCGTGGAGCGGTACATTATTTGCGGAAGCGGATTTCATGCCTCCGATCATTCCGGTAAAAGGCGAATGCATATCAGTGAAACTGAGCGAAGCGGCGCCTGTAAAAACCGTTTTTGCCGTTGATGGCTGTTACATCGTGCCAAAGCGCAATAAGGAACTGTTGATTGGTGCGACATCTTATCCCGGCTCGTTTGACTCATCTGTTACAGCAGGCGGCATCCGCTCTTTATTAAACCGGGCGGCGCGGCTTTTGCCAGTGCTTGACGAAGGGATCATTGACCGTACATGGACCGGGGTGAGACCGCAATCATCTGATGGATTGCCAATTATCGGCGCCCATCCTTCGATTAAAGGCCTTTCCATATGCACAGGTCATTATCGGAATGGTATTTTATTAAGTCCTGTAACCGGGGTGTTAATGGAACGGTATTTGAATGGCTGTGAAAAAACAGCCGCTGTTCTTGCTCCTTTCTCTCCATCCCGGTTTCAAACAAAAAAGGAGGAATTACTTGTATGAACATGACCGTAAACGGACGTGACGTGCAACTTCCAGATCACGTCACAACAGTTCGCGATTTGCTTGATCACTTTAAGTTGAATAAAGAAATGGCTATTGTTGAACTTAATCAATCGATTTTAGACAAAACAACACGCGATGATGCGGCGCTCAGTGATGGCGACCGGATTGAAATCGTTCAATTTGTAGGAGGCGGATAATATGTTAAACATTGGACCTTATTCATTTAAATCTAGATTGTTGCTCGGAACCGGGAAATTCCCGAATTTCGATATTCAAAAAGAAGCGGTAGAAAAATCAGAAACAGAAATTTTAACGTTTGCGGTACGCCGGATGAATATTTTCGAACCAAATCAACCGAACTTTTTAGAAAAGATTGATGTAAAGAACTATACGTTGCTGCCAAATACGGCTGGCGCGAAAACAGCGGAAGAAGCGGTCCGCATCGCAAAACTTGCAAAAGCATCCGGACTTTGTGACATGATTAAAGTCGAAGTGATCGGCTGTAATAAAACGCTATTGCCAGACCCGATTGAAACACTAAAAGCATCTGAAATGCTGCTTGAAGAAGGGTTTATCGTTTTGCCCTACACGTCAGATGATGTGCTGCTCGCAAAACGGCTTGAGGATCTTGGCTGCCACGCGATTATGCCAGGTGCATCGCCAATCGGCACAGGTCTTGGCATTATCAATCCGCTCAACATCCGTTACATTATTGAACAGTCTTCTGTACCAGTTATTGTCGACGCTGGAATTGGCGTGCCTTCTGATGCGGCAAAAGCGATGGAACTCGGTGCCGATGGTGTCCTTCTTAACACAGCAGTGTCGGGTGCAAATGACCCAGTGAGAATGGCTGAAGCGATGAAATACGGCGTTCTCGCAGGACGTGCCGGATTTGAAGCTGGACGTATCCCGAAAAAGATGCATGCTGCTGCTTCAAGCCCACTGGAAGGAATGAGTGTACTTTGACCGAACGGTATTCGCGCCAAGTACTATTCCCCGGGATCGGAAAAAATGGGCAGGAAGCACTTCGCAATAAGCATGTCTTAATTATTGGAGCTGGTGCACTCGGTGCAGCGAATGCCGAAATGATCGTCCGTGCCGGCGTTGGCCGCATCACAATCATTGACCGGGATTATGTTGATTTTTCCAACTTACAGCGTCAAAACTTATACACCGAGCAAGATGCGATTGATCGGATACCAAAAGCGGACGCTGCAAGAAAAAGGCTTCTGTCGATTAACTCGGACATCATCATTGATTCATTGACTCTTGACGCAGATGCTGATTTTTTTGAGCGATTTTTATCTCGCGAAGTTGTTGACCTCATCATTGACGGCACCGACAACTTCGACATCCGCTTTATCATTAACGATGCTGCTCAAAAATATGAAATCCCGTGGGTATACGGCGCTTGTGTCGCATCAGGCGGTCTGTCACTACTTGTCATCCCCGGAAAAACGCCATGCCTTCATTGTTTAATGGATACAATTCCTCAAGCAGGTGCTACGTGTGATACAGCTGGGATTATTTCTCCTGCTGTTCAAATGACGGCTTCTGCACAGACCGCAGAAGCATTAAAATGGCTAACAGGCAATGCCGATGCTTTACGCGGTACGGTTTTTTCATTTGATTTATGGACGAATCAGTTTTCATCAGTTGACGTAGCCAGACTACAAAAACCGGACTGCCCATCATGCGGGGCAAATCCAGTTTATCCTTTTCTTTCATATGAACGATCGACAAAGTTTGCTGTATTATGCGGACGGGATACCGTTCAAATCCGACCAGCAGGCATTGACCGGCGCGATCTCCATCTTTTATTTGAAAACGTGAAAAAGAATGCCGATGTAACGCATCAAAATGCCTTTTTGCTTTCATTTAAAAATGATCCTTATACAGTTACCGCGTTTAAAGATGGCCGCGTATTTATACAAGGTGTATCCTCTGTAGAAGAAAGTAAAAAAGTATATTACCGCTACTTCCAGTAACCCCGTCGTCAAACCGGCGGGGTTACCTGCTGTAGACGTTCGGGTTCCCCCATATTCTAGGTGTCGTTCATCACACCTTTTCCTTTTAAAAACTACAAGCATTTATTCTTTCGACTAAAAAAAGCCCTGAATCACAGGGCCCTTTCACTTATCTTACTAAACTTTTATGGTATCCATATAGAAAATCCGTTGCGCTATAATCGTTTGCTTCACGTGATTTGAAGATCGTATCACGTAGCAATAGAGACAACTGATCTTCTGCATGGATAATTTCGCCCCACGTTCTTGCAGTTGTTTGCACTTTTGCTGTACGTGGAATACGTTGTTCTTGATAGTTTTGAAAAATCGTTTCGTAATCGTTTTCATTTTTCAACAGTTCATCTGCCATACATGCCGCATCTTCAAGCGCCTGACATCCACCTTGCGCTAAGTATTGGAGCATCGGGTGAGCCGCGTCGCCAAGAAGTGTGATCTTCCCTTTCGTCCAGTTATCAATTGGTAAGCGGTCGTACATCGGCCAGCGTATTTGACGCTGAATGAATGACAGAGCATTGACAACGAGCGGATGGCATCCTTCAAAGCGTTTATCCATTTCTTCAGGTGTACCCCAGTCTTCTGATCCTTCTTTATATTCAAACGATTTAAATACAACAACCTGATTGTATAGTTCACCACGGCGAACTGGATATTGAACGAGATGAAGATTCGGTCCGATCCACATAATTACGTCATCAAGGTTGTTATCTGCTGAGATTTCATTAATTGGAATTGTACCGCGGTATGCAACATATTCAGAGCAAATAGGCTCATCGTCGCTAAATAGTTTTCGCATGTTCGATTTAAGGCCGTCTGCCCCGATCAATGCTTCTGCCGCAAATGTTTCACCACGCTGATTCGTTACTAAGATACCGCTTTCATTTTCAACCGCCGATTGAACAGCTTGATCATTGAATAAAGTAATTTTATTAGATCTTTGGCACGCTTCCAGTAACACTCTATGCAAATCGGATCTGTGCATGACAATGTATGGCTGGGCGTAACGTTCTTGAAATTCCTCGCCAAGATCCAACGCTGTTAATTCTTCTCCTGTATACACATCTTTTAATACAAGACGTTTTGGGAAGACAGCTAATTTATTAATTTCGTCAACCAGTCCAAAACGATCAAGAACCGCCATTGCATTTGGGCCAAGTTGAATGCCAGCGCCTACTTCTCCAAATTGTGGAGCTTGTTCAAGAACCGCTACTGTTTTTCCTGCTTCTACCACACCAAGTGCTGCTGCCAGTCCACCAATACCACCGCCAACTACGATTACTTCGCTTACATGCTCCATATAAATTCCTCCTTCTTTATTCCACTAATAGAGAACTTAGTACATCATTAATATAAATTCTAAGCTATTTCTTTGTTTGTGTCAATATTTTTCGTGAAATTCAGCCATTCCCCTTACAATATTCTGCTTTTTTCAGCAAAAGATGACGAACATGAAAAGAAAATATAAAAACAAAAAAGCAGGTGTGATGAAAAATCATACCTGCTTTTCTCATTCTTTATTTAATTCTCACGTCAAATAATTGCTTACTCCACTAATTTAGCCTCTGCTATTTTGATTTTCTCTTGATCAGATCTATTGGTCTGATTAAGATAGTAAGCTTGCTTTGCAGGAACGAAAGATAAAGCGATAGCCGCAATCAGACCTGGTATAGCAAAAGCAATAAAATTGAATTGAATCGGTAATGTAACGGATAATAGGAATCCTCCTAATATCGGACCAAGCATTCCACCCATTCGACCAATTCCAGAAAACATTCCTAGAGCTGTAGAACGTATAGTTGGTGAATAGTATTGTGATATATAAGCTTGAACAATATTTTGAGCCCCAATTGTAGCAGCTCCTGCAACCGCTACCAATAAATAAATGACAAATGTATTTCCGCCAAATCCAAGCAATGTTAGGGCAACTGCACCTGAAGCATACATTGGTACAAGCATTTTTTTAGAACCATATTTATCACATAGACGCGCAATAATGAGAGTCCCTACAATCGCTCCACCTTGAAGTGCGATAAGGAAACCTAAACTTGAATTCAACGCATAACCTGCTTCAATCATTAATTTAGGCAACCATGTATTCAAACCATATACCATTAACAAACAAGTAAAGGAAGCAACCCAAAACATAACCGTACCTAAAGCTCGTTTTTCTTGGAACAACCCTACAACTGGAACTTTAGATTCCGTTACTGGAAGTTCCATGAACTCATCATCTTTACTATACGTAAATTTAGGATCGACTTTTTTCAGTATACGAAACAGTTCTTCCTTTTTACCCGTTTTAGCTAAGTAAACTGAAGATTCTGGAAGACTTTTATACATCAACGGTAAAAACACTAATGGAAGTGCAGCAAACCAAAAGATAGATTCCCATCCAAGTGTCGGCATAATCAAAATTCCTAGTGTTGGTGCAAGCATCCCACCAACAGAATATCCACAAAGAACAATAGAAACGGTCATACTTTTCATGTTTCTCGGAGAATAATCCGTTAATAGCGCAATAACATTTGGCATAATACCGCCAAGTCCTAAACCGGCTATAAAGCGATAAATAGAGAAAGTAGTCGGATCATCTGCAAACCCGCATAATGCGGTAAATAAACTGAACAATATGAGCGATATAGCTGTTACTTTTTTTCTACCAATTCGATCAGCCAAAATCCCTAAAAAAATCGCACCGAACATCATACCGAATAATCCGTAGCTACCCATCGCTCCTACTTCGACCGTCGATAAGTTCCACTCTTGAATCAACTTCGGAACAACCGTTCCAAAAACAACTAAATCATATCCATCAAATAAAATGATCAGAAAACACCATGCTAACAGCCCAAAATGAAAGCGGTTAAATTTACCATTATTAATAATTTCAGTTGTGTTGACTTTTGCCATACAAATGATCCCTCCAATTCGAATTCAAAGATATTTAAAGCGCTTACTTTTCACGCTTCAAGAAATAATTTTCATTATTTTTATAATCATCAATTATAAAAATAATGAACAGCGGTTCTTAATAGGAGTATAAATGATGTTGGACTATGTTTCAATAAAAATTTTAATATACTTTTGTTATTCTGAAACTACGCGTATTAATTTGATATAAAAAGCTAGCAAAAGTATACCTTTTTTCAACATACCCATTATCTCTACTTGTTTTTCTTGGTCCTTCACCGTACGATATAGATTAAACAGACAACCATTGAAAGAGAGGTGAGTTCTGCGCTAAAAAAGGCACGAATAGTCTAGTATAGATGAATCACTATATTTATCTATGTTTTTAGTGGCAGGGACTATATGACAAACAATAAAAGTCCTCAAGGGATTCAATCACTGCAACTTGGCATTAATATTATCGATGTCTTTCTAGAGCAGGGAAGACCATTAAAGTCTTCTGATGTTCAAGAATTAACTGGGATGACGAAAAGCAATTTGTACAAATACTTATACACACTTACTCAATCCGGTATCTTATACCGCGATCCCGTACAAAATGCGTATTCACTTGGCAGTCGGCTGATTGAATATGGAAATGCAGCACTCGGCAACATGGACATCATTGGCCGTATTATTCCTCACTTAAAGGACATCAGCCAGCAAACGTCTCTAACAACACTACTGGCAATTTGGTCACATGATGGTCCAGTTATCGCCCACATCTGGAACGCTAATTATGGCATTAACATTGGCGCTCAAATCGGTGCGAAATTGCCTCTACTATCATCTTCCGGAAAAATATTTGCTGCTTTTATGAACGAAACGGAAGCACGGGAATGGGAATTGCGAGAGCTTAGCAAATTGACGGAAGTAAAACGAAAAACGTTCATCGCCGAGCGCGAAGAGATAGAAAAAAACAAGTTCACATACGCAGTAGAACCGCTCATTGAGCACATTTCATCATTTAGCGTACCTCTTCTTGACTTTGAAAAAAATTTACTCGGTGCATTAACCATCGTCGGGTTTACACCGCTTATTCCGACCAATGCCGACGATGAAATCAGTCAGTATGTAATCCGGCAGGCCAATAAAGTGTCAGCATCATTCGGTCACCGTCCGTAAAACCATTCTTCACTGAATGGTTTTTTATTTTATCGTGCGAATCCGCTCCGCTTTTTTGCTTCCAAAACAACGCAAAAAAGCGCCTGCCGCTAAACTTCAGCAGCAGGCAAATTCCTATTCGTGTATTAAGATATTATCTGATCAATTATTATCTGTTACAAAAGCTGATGATGACTACATCAACGAGCAATACTTTTCATTTTTAAGGTAAGAAAGGTTTGAACTCAGATGTCACTTCTTGTTGACCATTGTTTTTATCATAAACTTCTTGTTTTTCAATATCGAATTTTTCCATGATCGGAAGATCATTAACAGTGAAGAAATAAGTGTCTTCAGCAGCCACATGTTCAACCCAAGCCCAGTTTGGAACAGCAAGGAAATCTCCTTCTTTCCAATCGAAACGAACACCATTAATAATACTGTATCCAGAGCCTTTATAAACTTGATGGATCGATGCACTTGTATGACGTTGTGCTTTCGTACGGAAGCCTTTAGGAAACTTCTGAATCCAAGCAGCAATCGTTGGGTTCGCTGTTTGACCAGTAGATGGGTTGATGAATTCTACCGCATACCCTTCGAATGGATCTGGGTCAAACTTGCTTAATGATTCAATCGCCTTATACGTATGTTCCCATTTATATGAACCTAATGGTGCAGTAGACGGTTTACGATCAGTAACGGGACGTAACATACCCGCAGCGTAACGTTGTGAACTATAGTTATCAGGTACTTTCGGTTGTTCAATTCTTTCTGGATAGTTTTCAAAGAATGTACCACCCAACGCATAAATGGTTGGAATATCAAGAACATCTGTCCAAATCATTGGTTTTGTTCCTTCATGACCGTGACCATGCCAAAGGTTTTTCGGTGTAATTAAGAAGTCTCCTTCTTCCATAAAGATTCTTTCACCTTGAACAATACTATAAGCACCTTCCCCCTTCGTAATGAAACGGAGTGCATTTTGGGAATGACGATGAGAAGGAGCCACTTCACCAGGTTGAAGCAATTGAACCGCTGCATAAAGAGTTTGTGTTGTAGAAGCCCAGCCCCAAGGTTGACGATAATCTAAACCAGGGTTTTGTAAATAAATCGCTCTTCTTTCCCCACCACGGTCTGGTGTGAAAATTTGAGCCGCTTCCATTAACTTTTTCTCCAGTAAACTAGCTTTCCAAAGATACGCTTGTGCATGTGGTTCTGGATTTTTATGCATCAACGCTGGAATGGCTTCCCATAATGGTCCAAGATTATATTGGCGAATATCTTTCGTAAAGTCTTGTACGATTTGACTTTTCATAAATTCAGTTGTTTCTGCCATGTTCATAACCCTCCTATAATATTTAATTGCTTACTTTAGATAAGTTACGTTGAATTTGACCCTCATGTTTATTTACATGCTGATCAATTAAATGATCAATAATAAATGAAAGTGGTTTCGTACCGAAGTTAGGATTTTTGCTTGGTGCCTCAGCTGCAAGCTGCTCAGCAGTTAAGTTTTCAATCCCGTTTTTCACCTGTTGTTTCACATCTTCTAGCTTTTGTAACATCTCGGTAACACTCATCGAATCAACTGTAGCAGGCCTTACTGCTTGTAAACGAGGCTCATGCAGATGATTTCTACCCCATTCTTTACCGGGAGATTGAACAAGCTGATCAATTTCAGTTACCCAATAAGGTAATGCTTCGACAATATGAGCCGTAATTTGCATGATTGACCATTCTTCTTCAGTTGGATTCCAGCGAATTGTTTCTTCTGATAAACCTTTAACCGTTTCGATGATACGATCAATTGACCCACTTACTGAAGTAATCGCGTTTTGTGTCATGCTTATTACTCTCCTTTAACAGCGCGTACTTTATTTTCTAAAACACCAACTTTGTCGATTTCAACGCGAACCACATCGCCATCTTTTAACCACACTTGTGGATCCATTGCTTGAATGACACCACCCGGAGTTCCTGTAATGACGATATCACCTGGCTCTAATGTAGCAATACTAGATAAAAATGATACTAAGTATGGAACCGAGAATACTTGGTTAGCTGTGTTCGTCCGTTGACGCTCTTCACCATTTACCGTTAGAACCATTTCCAAACCGGAAGGATCTGTCAATTCATCTGAAGTCACCATCCACGGCCCCATTGGTAAACTGCCATCTACCGTTTTACCTTGTAACCATTGAAGAGTACGGCGTTGAAAGTCACGATAGGTAACATCGTTTGCTACGGCATAACCCGCAACATAATCAAGCGCATCTTCTTCAGAAACATTTTTCGCACGTTTCCCGATCACAAATGCGAATTCTGCTTCGTAATCAAGCTGTTCCGAAATTGGATAGAAAGGAATATCATCTTGTGGCCCAATGACCGTGTTACCAAACTTAGCGAATATAACTGGATGAGACGGAAGTTCACGTCCCATTTCAAGAATATGTTCGCGGTAGTTGTGCCCTACAGCAAAGATTTTCCCTGGCTTTGGAACAGGAGCCCCAATTTTCACTTGTGATTTTTCGAATACGAGCGGTACGTCACTTTCGTTGTTTTCAAGTGCATAAGCCACTGCTTCTTTTGCATACCCAAGACTTTCAGCCCCCCCCTGCAAAAACCCGTTCATGTCAGCAGGTACATATGCTTCCGCAATTTGAGCTGCACGAATTTTCCCTTCAGAAGCGAGTTTTGCTTTGTAGGCAGCGTTTAGATCTACCACTTTTTCTCCTTCAAGAGCCGCAATACGTGTTACGCCATTATGTGTAAATGTTACTAATTTCATTTCTTAGAACTCCTCCTTATTCCACTTTTAGTTAACACTGTTCATTATTTATATAAAATTTATCGTATCCGCTTACATTTGTCAACATTCAAATCACAATATTGTTCAATTGGACAGCTTTCTGAAGTTATGCCATGATTATGTGAAAAAAATTATCGAAAGGAGCATCACTATGGAAACGAATAAACCGCTGCCGGTTATCGGATCATTGCAGACTGGTATTCATATTATTGAAACGCTTATTGAACAAGGCCAACCGCTTAAATTTACTGAAATTCAAGAACTGACTGGCATCACAAAAAGCAATTTATATAAATATTTAAATACGTTAACGATGCTCGGCCTGCTGTATCGCGATAAGAAACAAGGTTCCTTTTTTCTTGGCAGCAAATTGATTGAATACGGCAATGCAGCCATTGGAAGTGAAGATGTCATCAGTCGCGTCACCCCGTACTTGAAAGACATTAGCCGTCATACGAAACTGACTGTTCTATTGTCTGTCTGGACGCATGACGGACCTGTCATCGCCAACATATGGAGTGCCAGTTACGGATTAAATATCGGCGCACAAATCGGTACAAAGCTCCCATTGCTGTCATCTTCAGGTAAATTGATCGCTGCGTTTCAACATTCATCGGATGTGTTTGAATGGAAAACGAACGAACTACAGAAACTAACAGATGATGAGAAAGAACAGTTTGAACAGGAACTCGAGATCATTCGGCGTACATATTTTTCATACGCCGTCGAACCGCTTGTCGATCACGTTTCATCGTTCAGCGTGCCTATTTTAAATTATAAAAAAGAATTAGTGGGCGCTGTTACCATTGTTGGCTTTACGCAATTGATACCTGAAACGCTCGATACTACTATTAGTCAATTCGTTTTAAAGAGTACATTCGAACTGTCAGAATCGTTCGGCTGGCATTAGGCATTAAGTCCTTCCTGCTCTTGAGTCTACTGGTAGACACGATCTGGAGAACGACGGACTGTTAAAAGGCAATAACCTCACTATTTCCCTGCGAAAACGGAGCACACAATTCCATATCACTTAGATTTGGTACGCTAGGTTTCCACCATTTTTCCAGTCATCTTCTTTGACCATAAAATCTTATTCCTGTAATGTGAAATAGAAGGTAAATTGGGAGGGGTCAAGATGCAGTACACGACACTCAAGAAAACGAATCTCAACATTTCAAGAATTGGTCTCGGTACGAATGCAGTAGGCGGTCACAACTTATTTGAACATTTGAATGAAGATGAAGATTTAAAGAAAATTGAAGAGATTTTAGGATAATTTGTAGGCAGCCGGGGTTCATGGTTGCTTTTATTGTCATCAACATAATACTGACTAAATCCACATTTTTTAATGCAAAGTCCCTGGCTCGATATATTTTATTAAAAGTCAGCGTGCGAGTTGTGCTACACTGGAAAAAAGAACGTGAAAGGACGGACAGACAGTTAATGAAACGATTTATTTTTGTCATTCCAGTTATGGTCCTCGTTTTTTCGATTGCAACGTGGATGTTAAATAAAGACTTTTCAATGATTGACGCGCAGACACGCACATTGATTGCAATTGGAGCTTCTTTGTTTTCTGGCATTATTACCTTCTTTCTTATGCGCAGTGACATTGAACACATCACTGAAGCACATCTGGAAAGAAAGAATGCAAAACGAAAAAAGTAAAGAAACGCCTGTCCATTATGAGGATAGGCGTTTTTGCTCGGATTTCTTGAATATTCTTTTTTCATACACCAGCGTGATTAAATAGCCGTGAAAAGCAGCGAGTAGTTGTTGGAACAACATACAGACGATAACTGGAACCGCGACTTTTGGCGGAAAAAAATTAACGGCAATGACCGCGCCGGCGCTAAAATTGCGCATACCGCTTGTATAAATGATCGCAACTGTATTTTCTTTGCTTTGTTTAAATGCATAAGCAATCCCCCACGAAAATAAATAGACAGATAATACAATGAGAAAGATCGTTACCAAAATTCCTAATAATTCCAAATCAATGTTTTTCATATAGGGGGCAATAACTGAACTATTGATCGCAACGACAACCGGCAATGATAGTTTTGAAAATGGCGATAATTTCTGGCTGATACGGCTTGCCCGTTCCGCCTTTAGCCATTGATTTACACCCATCCCTGCCAGTGACGGAATGACAATCATCCAGAAAAGTCCATTCATCACATCCATAAAGCTCATTTCAACATTGCTTCCGACTAAAACGGATAAGCTGAACGGCACGATAATAGGCGACAACATCGTATCAATCAAAATAAGCGCCAGCGACAGCGTTACACTTCCCTTATACATCGTTACCCAGATCATACTCGTAATCCCCGTCGGAATGACAAGCGCTAATGTGATCCCTGTTACGGTCAATGGATCATGTGGAAAAACGATCTGCCCAACGACAAGCGCCCACACCGGCGCAACAATATGCAACGTAACGAGTGCTATCACAATTGGAAACGGATGGGTCATCGTATGATGAAGCATGTTAAAACTCGAATTCACACTGCCTGCAAACGTCATAAAAGCAAATAGCCATGGGACAATAAACACCCACGAATGCAAGTATTCGGCAGCGATGATCCCTGTTACGACACTAATCGGTGTCAAAATAGGCATCCATTTCCCGAGCAATGCATTCAATAATTGCAGCATAAACAAGAACTCCATTCAATTTTTTAAAAATATTGTATCATTTTGTCGACAAAAAAAGCGAACCGGTATAACACCGGTTCACCATTATTCACTTATTGGTTCCCTTTTTTTACCCATTCTGCTACTGTCACAGTTCGTTTTGCTTGATGTTTAACAGCAGCCTGTACGTCTTCTACCATTTTGCCATTTTGGTCAACACTTACACTTGTACCATACGGATTGCCGCCGGCCGCAAATGTTACCGGATCTGTGTAACCAGGTGATGCAACGAGCGCTCCCCAATGGTGCATTGTCGTATAAAGTGCCAAAATCGTTGCTTCCTGACCGCCATGCGCATTTTGTGCGGATGTCATAGCGCTAACCACTTTGTTTGCAAGCTTTCCATGGAACCAAAGGCCGCCCGTTGTATCTAAAAATTGTTTTACTTGTCCAGGCATATTTCCGAATCGCGTTGGTATGCTGAAAATAATGGCATCCGCCCATTCAAGATCATTCAACGTTACTTCTGGAACACTTTTCGTTTCTTCTACATGTGCTTTCCAGGCTGGATTTGAATCAATCGCTGACTGTGGAGCCGTTTCAGGTACTTTTAATACTTTCACTTCAGCACTTGCAGCTTTCGCGCCTTCTTCTGCCCATTTCGCCATTTGATAATTCGTTCCTGTTGAGCTGTAATAGATCACCGCTAATTTCACATTTTCCATTGTTTGTTCCTCCCTATGATTAGATGATTTCCCAAATAATTTACTTAAAAATCCCATTTCCTTCACCGCCGATTTATTTTTGAAAATCTGCTTTACGTATTATGTCCGCTCCCTTGAAAAATCTATCTTAGTTTTGATTTTTCCCTATCAGCTGACCAAGTGAGTATCTTTTGCTGCCATTGATCGCAAGGTACAGTGCGATAGCTAGTAATGCTAAATCTAATTCATATCCGGCCATTTGCCCATTGCCTAGGAAACCGACGGCCAATTTCACTTTCAAGATAGCGCCAATCATAAGCAACGCCAACAAAGCTGACACAATTTTCGTTCCAAATCCAACGATTAATGCAATACCACCAACTAATTCAATGATCGCCACAATGTAAGCGATTCCTCCTGGAATGCCAATACTGTCAAACCATCCTACAGTATTCCCAATTCCCCCTTGAAACTTCACTAAACCGTGCACAAAAAAGATAATTCCTAATACCACCCGTAAAATAAGGGTTCCTGCTTCTGCTTTTACTGACACTAATCATCTCTCCAATTCATTTTCATTTATTATTTTTTAAAAATGCTGAAATGTATTAACCGTTTAGTTCTCTTACTTCAATAGGGATCAAAGTGTTCTCAAGCTTCTCTCCGTGAATTTCATATTGCGCCGGCAGTTTTAATTTTTCACCCATTGTTTTCTGTGACTCATCATGAGCAAATCCTGGTGGATCCGTCGCAATTTCAAATAAAATTTCTCCGTGCTCTCTGAAATAAATGGCATTAAAGTAATTTCTATCTTGTACAGGCGTCACTCCGTATCCATGCTGCTCAACGTGCTTTTTCCACTTTAATTGATCTTCATCATCATCAGCACGCCAGGCGATATGATGAACGGTACCTGTACCCATTTGGCCACGGCCGCTTCGTGTTGTCTTAATGTCAATCACGTTGCCAATGTCTCCAGAAGAGCGAAAGCGCACCAAATCCCCTTCTTGTCCAATAAATTCCAGACCCATCACCTTCTTCAGCAATGCAGCCGTTTGTTCAGGCTGTGCAGACAATAATGTGGCACCGCCAAATCCTTTAATCGCCACATCCGGTGTCACACCACCAAATGTCCACTCATTTTCTTCTCCTACTGCCCGTTCAACGATTTCTAAACGAAGGCCATGGGGATCATCAAATTGTAAGTACTGTTCACCGAAACGTTCTGTTTTTATAAATGAAACATTAAATTTTGCCAATCGCTTTTCCCAAAATCCAATGGCTCCTTCTGGTACAACATAAGATGTGACGCCTACCTGTCCATCACCGATCGTTCCACGGCGAGCGCCGACCCAAGGGAAAAATGTAATAATGGTTCCCGGCTTGCCGCCATGATTGCCGAAATAAAGGTGATAGGTTCCTGGATCATCAAAATTGACCGTTTTTTTCACTAAACGAAGTCCTAAAACACCGGCGTAAAAATCAACATTTTCCTGAGGATGACCGACAATCGCTGTAATGTGATGAATACCTACTGTTTTTTTAGTCATCTTTCTCCCTCCTATCGTTGTACATTTGCTCTTCGTATGTTTCTTTTTTATATCTCAAATTCATATATTTTTAATTAAAGGTATTACCCAAAAAATTACTTTTTACTTGCATGAAGCCCTATTTTTTTCAATAAACAAGTGACGGTTTCCAGCTCTTCTTCTGACAGCTCTTCAAAAATTGAATCAACTGTTTTTTCATGCCTAGGAAATACTTCATCTATAAACTTTTTTCCTGAATGAGTGAGAACAGCATAGGTGACGCGGCGATCTTTCGGGCAGTCTTTACGAACGATCAGTCCTTTTTTCTCAAGTTTGTCGACGACATAGGTAATACTACCGCTTGAAAGCAATATCTTTTTGCCAATATGCTGAATGGGCTGATCGCCTTTATGATACAAAAGTTCAAGCACCGCAAACTCTGTTGTATTTAACCCATACGCTTTAATGTCTTTTCGCAATACATCCTGAACCATCTGTGAGGCACGCATTAACACAACTAACGCCTTCAATCCAGAATTCATTTCTGATCACTTCCAGTCATTATCTCAATTTAATTTATCTCTATTTCGAGATAATAGTATCATGCTTGGTTTCATGTGTCAACAGAAAAAACAGCAAGCCATCATTGACTCACTGTTCCACTATTAAACATTTACTTGCTTCATGAGACGGGCACTTTGTCCGTTTAATCCTATTAACTGAACCAGAACTCCGTTTTCCCGGTATTTCATGATCACTTTTTCAATCGCAGCGACCCCCGAATCGTCCCATATATTTGCTTCTGTTAAATCAATCACAATCTTGTCTACTTCTTCTTTATAATTAAATTCATTTAAGAAATCGGTCACTGATGCGAAGAAAATTTGTCCTGTTACGCGATAGATCTTTTCATTCGAATCGCCCGCTTCTTTCGTAACGTTTACTTTCGATATTTTTGCGGTAAAGAACAACGCACTTAAAATAATACCGGCAAATACACCTTTTGACAGGTCATGGGTCCAGACAACGACAGCTACTGTGACGATCATGACGATTGTATCTGTGATCGGAATTTTGCGTACTGTTGTTAGTGACGCCCAGTCAAATGTGCTGATCGACACCATGATCATCACGCCGACGAGCGCCGCCATCGGGATTTGAATGACGATATCGCTTAAAACAATAATTAACAAAAGAAGAACGATGCCTGCTGTAAATGTCGAAAGTCTACCTCGGCCGCCAGATTTGACATTAATAACCGATTGTCCGATCATCGCACATCCTGCCATGCCGCCAAGTAAACCGGTCGCAATGTTCGCAATTCCTTGACCTCGCGCTTCTCTATTTTTATCACTTTCCGTGTCGGTCATATCGTCGACAATGGACGCTGTTAATAATGACTCAAGCAAGCCGACGATCGACATTGCCAGCGCCGTTGGGAAAATAATGGACAGCGTTTCGAAATTGAGCGGGACATCTGGGAAGAAAAACGATGGAAGCGTGCCGCTAATATTGCCAAGATCTCCGACTGTCCGTAAATCGAAGCCGGCAGCAACCGCAATAATTGTCATCACAACAATCGCCACAAGCGGTGATGGAACGGCTTTTGTTATACGCGGCAGCAAATAAATAATCGCCAATGTCGCCGCTACAAACACATACGTCATAGCAGATACGCCGATAAATTGCGGCACTTGTGCCATAAAAATTAAAATAGCCAGCGCATTGACAAATCCAATCATAACCGATCGCGGGACGAACTTCATAAACCGGGCCACTTTCAAAAAACCGAACGTTATTTGCAAAAGACCGGTTAAAATCGTCGTCGCAAATAAATATTGCAGCCCGTAATCTTTTACGAGTGTGACCATTAAGAGCGCCATCGCACCGGTCGCAGCAGAGATCATCGCCGGACGACCACCCATAAAAGCAATCACGACAGCCATTGAAAACGATGCATACAAGCCGACCATCGGATCGACACCGGCAATGATCGAAAATGCGATCGCTTCTGGGATGAGCGCAAGCGCGACAACAAGACCCGATAGCAAATCCCCTTTTACATTGCCAAACCATTCTTTTTTCATTTTTTGAACGGATAACTCCATACTTCACCTCTTATATATATGTCACTTTCGACTCTCACGAAAGGTTACTTCATGTGTGAACGATTTTCATCGTATCATATGTCATTCTTTTTGAACATGGATGAAAAACAATAAAAGGCTCAACCATCAAAACAATGATGGTTGAGCCTTTTATTGTGGATGCAAGCATCTTCTACTTTTTTCAATTTAGCATTTGACTGATGCCACCGTACTGGATCGCAATAACATCTACTTTTTTTATTTATGTTTAGTTTTCGTACTCAACCAACCAGCAATCATTTTTCTTTCCTTCATGCAATGTATGTTCAGGAAGAAGCTTCACTTTTTTAAATCCGCACTTTTCATAACAACAAATAGCCCGCTCATTCCACGACTGCGGATTCATTACAATTTTCTTTGCTTGCTCTTCTTTCGCTAAATATTCAACGATCGCTTTGACAAGCACTTTACCGATTCCTTTATTCCAATGATCGACTTCTCCAATTAATTGATCGGTTCCATAAATAACAGATTCGTCATCTGCATAGCCATATAATTCTCGTTTCTGCTCACAGAGTGGATAGTATTGTGCATAGCCAATTTCATCACCTTCAAATTCGATGATACAACGGGTGATGTCTTGTTCATCGTTATAAAAATGCGCTTTCACTTTTTCTAAATCAAACGAGTTGTCACGCCCTTCATAAAACTCCAACACGATTGGGTCAGATAACCATTTCACTAGCAGCTCCTGATCCTTTTCTTCCAACGCACGAACTTTTAGCTTTCCTTTTTGAAACAGCATGTCAAACTCCTCCTGTTCCATTTTGTCTTATCATCAAAATACATAATATTCAGACAAAAGTAAACTAATTCGCACGAAAGAAATAAAGGAAATTGGCTGTTCTTTGGAGAAAAAGGCTAATTAGCACATGAAATATTTGGAGGTGAAAACTTCATGATTTTCTTCCGCAAATTGTTTTTTAAAGCTGTTCATATGAGCAATTGGACATTATTTTTCACCACGTCCACACTTATTTTGTTCAGCAGTTTTTTTATGTATTATGTCGAACCGGAAACATTTGTCTCACCATTTGAAGGATTATGGTGGACAATGACAACGGTCGTAACGGTTGGCTATGGGGATGTATTCCCGGCTACAGTACCTGGCAAACTATTTGCGATGTTTCTATATGTCATTGGCATCGGCTTGATGACGGTATTGATCGGCAAAGTTATTGACACATTGAGCGTGCGAAAACGGATGAAGGAGGAAGGCCGATTGCAAATTACACGCGAAAATCATATTTTACTTATTAACTGGACGAACCGGGCGCAGATTGCGTTAAACGAATTGCTTGAATCTTTCCCTGACATTCATGCTGTTATTATTGACGAAGTGACCGAAAAAACGCCTTTTCTACATGAACGTGTTGATTTCGTAAAAGGCGCACCGGCAGCAGAATCAACATTAATGCAGGCCAATTTATTACAAGCAAAATCGGTGATGATTTTTTCACCGGATGACGCACGCAACTCATCAGCGGCCGATGGATTAACGTTGCTTATTGCTTCCACACTGGAAGCAACGGCGAAAAAACATGATCAAAACATATATACGATCTGCGAAGTGGCTGATTCTAAACATATCAGCGCGTTTACTCATGCTAATGTAGAAGAATTTATTACACCGAATGATACAGCAGCCCATCTCGCTGCACGCTCCATTCTATTTAATGGTTCGAGCGAAATTATTCGTCAGCTGACATGCAACGACGGACATGATTTGTATCATATTCCGAAACAGTCGGACTGGACGACATATCGTGAGGCGAAAAATGCACTCGCTAAAAAAGGTATCCTTCTCGTCGCGAATCATCAAGACTTATCTCTTATGTCCAAACTCGATGAACCAATTCCAAACGATGCCCGATTGTTTATTATTTGTGATGACGAAGCATATAGCCGCCTTTAAACCGATAAATCTTTTCGTTTATAAACGGCGTAGGCAACCAAAACGCATATGACGACAATACCGGCCATAAGACTAACATACAGCGGCTTGATAGCCGTATGTTCGATAATGTAAGCTGAATCCACGTATTCAAACGGCGTCACATATTTCAGCGGCTCGAATTTCTCTGCAATACTCTGCACGATATCGAAAAAGTACGAAAGAAGCACAATCGCCAGTGAAATCGATGTGACTGCCCGGCTTTTTCGCATAATCGCCGAGATCGCAAACGCGATCGCCGCAAACGTCAAATGAAGCAAGAATGGCGCAAGCGAGATCATGAAGAAGATCTTCATATCAATTGCTTCGTCCCCCGCATAGCGGAATCCGGCATAGTTGATTAAAGAAAGAACAATGTTGAACAAAAGTAAATTCGTGAAAACAGCGAGTGCTTTTTCTGCTACAATCCGTCCTCTACTGACCGGTTTTGACAGCAAAAACTCAACTGTTTTCTCGCTCTCCTCTTTTACGATCATGCTCCCTGCCATCATTGCCGCGTAAATACTGCCGAACAATGTGACAAACAAATATCCTTCAATCGCGTAAAATCCAAGTGGCGTATCAAAGCCAAGCGAGTCCATATTAAATGCTTTTAACATCGCTTCCGGATATAGTTTCATCACATCGTCTAGTTGCTCTTTATTCGCCGCAAACTGCGGATACACGCTCATAATTAAAAATGACATGCCACCGAGCGCAATGATCCAGATCCATAATGCTTTCTGTGCTTGTTTCACTTCACGCTTATAAATCATGATTCCACGCCGCCTTTCTCATAATAGTGAATAAACACTTCTTCAAGCGAAGGTTCTTCAATGAGAATGTCATCAAATGGCACAGTTTTCAATTGATCGAGCAGCGCCCGGCTTGATCCACTGTATAAAAAGCGGATGCCATGCGGGATGCGTTCTTTCTGCAACATTCCATCGATGTTCACATTTGCTTTGCTTGCATCATGAAAAAGTAGTGAGACATTTTTAAATTGATTTGTACGGATGTCTTCCATATTTTCAACTTTAATGAGGCGTCCTTCTTTTATAATGGCCACACGGTCACATAATTTCTGCACTTCGCTTAAATAGTGAGAAGAAAAGAATATCGTCGCCCCCTTGTCTCTCGCTTCCCTGAGCAGGTCAAAAAAGACGTTTTGCATAAGTGGATCAAGGCCCGAAGTTGGTTCATCTAAAATAAGCACCCTCGGATCGTGCAGCATCGCTTGAACAATGCCGACTTTTTTCCGGTTGCCGAATGACAAATCTTCAATTTTCTGGCTTTTGTCAAGCTCCAGCCTCTCAGCTAAATACGATGCGTTTCGGGCGCAGTCTTTTTTATAAAATCCGCCAGAATACGCAAATAACTCTTTCACTTTCATTTCTTCATAATAATGCACTTCAGATGGCAAATAACCGGTGAACTTTCGTATTTTCTGTGAGTCTTTCACAACATCACGCCCCATAATCATCGCACTTCCTTTTGTCGGATAAATCAAATTGAGCAGAGTCCGGATCGCTGTACTCTTTCCAGCGCCATTCGGTCCGATAAAACCGAAAATCTCTCCTTCCTCCACTGAAAATGTAACATCTTCAATTCCACGGTTTTTCCCGTAATATTTTGTAAGCCCGTTCAGTTCAATAATCGTCATATCTATCCTCCACTCTTTTCGCCTTACAGCTTATCTATATTCGACAAAGAGCATAAATACCCTATCATTCTGTATGGCCTGCAAGCTATTTTGATCGAAACGAATGAATGATTCACTATGATGAAAATCAGTAAAAGCAAGTCTTCATTACTCTTTTCAAATGAATAGAAGAAGCTGCCCGAAATCAGTGAATAACTAACTTCGAGCAGCCTCTTCTTATCTTGCTGACTGCGGCAGCATTTCTTCAATTTTGCGCATTTTATGATCCCAGCATGCCGGACTTAAATCGACCGGATATTGCTCCGGATTATCAGGACGCTTATATTCATCCCAAAAAACATCCAAACCTTTTTTAACGTGCTGACGAATATCTTCAAGCGACGGTAGCTCATACACCCGTTTCCCATTGAGGAAAATATCTTCATGTAAATTGCGAGCCGTAAAGTTTGTTACAAATTTACTAATATACGTGTGTAGTGGATGAAACATTTTTAGTTTTTCTTCCTTTTGCGGATCTTCATTTTCTAACGCGATGTAATCGCCTTCTGCTCGGCCACTGGCGTTGTTAATGATGCGATAGACATTCTTTTTACCTGGTGTCGTCACTTTTTCTGGATTACCAGAAATTTTAATCGTATCGACCATTTCACCTTGCTTATTTTCAATTGAGACGAGTTTAAATACAGCGCCAAGCGCAGGCTGGTCAAATGCAGTAATGAGCTTCGTACCAATTCCCCAGCCGTCAATTTTTGCTCCTTGGGCGCCCAAACTCATAATCGTTTCTTCATCAAGATCATTGGATGCCATAATTTGCGTATCTGGGAATCCTGCCTCATCCAACATTTTCCTTGCCTTTTTTGATAAATAGGCAAGGTCGCCACTGTCAAGCCGGATACCTTTAAAGTTAATTTTATTGCCAAATTCTTTTGCTACACGGATCGCATTCGGTACACCAGAGCGCAGTGTATCATACGTATCAACGAGGAACACGCAATCGCGGTGTGTTTCGGCATATTTCGTAAATGCCACATATTCATCCTGATAGGCCTGTACCATTGCGTGAGCATGTGTCCCGGATACTGGAATCCCAAATAATTTACCCGCACGAACATTGCTCGTGCCAGCAAAACCCGTAATATACGCAGCACGAGCTCCCCACACCGCGGCCTCTGTTTCATGCGCTCGTCTTGTGCCAAATTCACTCGCCGTTCCATTCCCTATCACTTGCATCATGCGAGATGCTTTTGTCGCAATAAGCGTTTGATAATTAATGACATTCAAAAGCAGCGTTTCAAGCAGTTGTGCCTGCGCAAGCGGTGCTTCAATGCGCATCATCGGTTCATTGCCAAATACAATTTCCCCTTCACGCATTGATCGGATCGTACCGGTGAATGTCATATTTCCTAAAAATTCAAGATAGTCTTCCTGATAACCTGTTGAACGTAAATAATTAATGTCGCTTTCTGTAAAACCAAACTGCTCAATTAACGATATTACTCGTTCAAGACCAGCAAACACCCCGTATCCATTACGGAAAGGCAGTTTCCGAAAATAAATATCAAATACGGAATTGCGGTCATGTATGCCGTCACGCCAGTACGTTTCCGCCATATTAATTTGATATAAATCTGTATGCAGCATTAAACTATCATCCATGTACGTTTTCATTCATTATTCCCCCTTTTTCGCCCCGAGCGTATTTGTAAAATGACCAAGTGCCCAAGTGTGGCCCGCTTCGTTAAATGAGGCAACGGCCTGTTCATGAATCACAATTCCGTATCCTTTGTTGTACGCATCAACTGCTGTATGCAAGATGCAAATATCCGTGCAGACTCCGACAAGATGTACTTCCGTAATCCCTCTTGCACGCAACTTCATATTAAGATCGGTACCCGCAAAAGCTGAGTAGCGTGTTTTGTCCATATAATACACGTTGTCACGGTCTTGATTTTTCTCATACACATCTTGCAGCTTTCCATATAGGCTGCGCCCTGTTGTACCGCGAATGTTATGCGGGGGAAATAACGTTGTTTCTGGATGATACGGATCATTTTCATCATGAACATCCACCGCAAAGACAACGTAATCCCCGTCTCCGACAAACTGTTCCGTCAGCCTGACAATTTCACCTTCCAACGCCTGGCCCGCTTCCCCGCACGTCAATTTCCCGTCTGGGGCAACAAAATCATATGTGTAATCAATATTGAGAAGCGCTCGTTTCATTTGAAACCCATCCCTTCATTTTTCATCCATAAATGGATTCGATCATATCAATTTGATTAAATGTGTAAAGACGTGACGGCCGGTACGAATGGCGCGTCGTTTTTTTCGGCTGTCCCGATTCATCCAGCACCAATTCAATAAATGGCAGTTTCGGTGCTCTCGTGAAAAAGACCGGATCGGAGGCAATCTTCGGATCATTTGTTACCGTCAACAGCACCCGCTGCAATTCAGAGAGCGTAAACTCTTCTGGTAAAAAGTTCTTCGCCGTCGTTGTTCGGATCATTTCCGAACGGATCATGGTCAGTGCATCCGTAATAATATCGCGGTGATCAAACGCCAAATCCAGTTTCAATACGTCTTCGATGCTAAACAATTGAACGTCCGCTGCATCATCAGCGGCTCGCCGACTGGCAAGTGCTGATTCTGGTACAATGGCATAAAACGCATTCGAAATAATCCAACCGCGCGGGTCACGTCCTGGTTTATCATAGACACCAAAATGACGAATGTGAAGTCCTTCAACACCTGTTTCTTCCACTAACTCTCGGGCAGCAGCTTGTATTCCAGTTTCATCCATCTGAATGAAGCCGCCTGGAATCGCCCATTTGCCTCCTTCGAAATTCGGATTGCCTTCACTGTCTGTTTCAGCACGCTGAATGAGCATCATATGAAGCGTCATATCCGGCGGTGCTTTTTCTTCTTTTTTTTCGGACAGAATCGTGAAAACTGCAATATCTGCTGTATAACCGTCCGGTGTTCGATATTTTGAGGAATCGTAATCGTTCATTGGCTCTCTCCTACTAATTATTAATTTTATAATTACTAATTATATGCGAGGATAACTCTTTTTGCAAGTAGTTATTAAAAAACAGCTTCACTCAACCGGTGTGTGATAATTATGATTTGTGTTCCCTTTCGAAAAATCCCTCAAATTGCTGTATTTTAACTTCTTCTCCGCCTGCTTTCAATGCAGCCCTGGCCACTATTACTTCAACTACACTAAGTACTAGCAACATAAAAATCCCCAACATATTTGCCACTCCCTCTTTTGTTTTTTAAACTGTAAAGTATGAAACGCATTTCAGAGCAAGCACTTTTTTAAAAAAGAGGGATGACAATGGGGAATATTCACGATATTGCCCGGATCGCCGGGGTGTCAACTGCTACAGTTTCGCGCGTGTTGAATAACCATCCTTATGTAAGTGAAGGAAAAAGACTGGCAGTACTCAACGCTGCCGAACAGCTTCACTACGAAAAAAATATTAATGCCGTTCATTTATCACGTGGAAAAACGGAGACAATCGGCGTCATTTTGCCATTTGTAAGCCATCCTTACTTCGGAACCATTTTAAATGGCATAGCATCCGCTGCTGAAAAAAGCGGCTTTAAATTAATGATTGTGCAAACGAATTATGACATCGCTCAAGAAATTGGCGCACTTAACATGCTGAAATTAAAGCAGGTAGACGGGATTATCATTACATCGCGGGAGTGTCCGATTGAACTGGTGGAAGACTACAGTGCATATGGAAATATCGTATTGTGCGAAGCGAGTTCCAGTGAACAGATGTCATCTGTTTTTGTAAATCAATATGAAGCGTTTAAAGAAGCTATTTCTTTTTTTATTGAAAGAGGGCATTCAAAAATTGGTTACACAGTCTTCCGAACGGACGGAAAAAGCAGTCAAGCTCGTAAAAAAGCGTATGAAGAAACATTCGGGTATGTGCAAGATAAGTGGATTTTTGATCAAGCATTGACGATTGAAGATGGCACACGTGTCGCTGGTGAATGGGCAGCACTTGATGAACCTCCTCCTGCCATGCTGATCACGAATGATTTTGTTGCGGCGGGATTTATACTAGAGTGTAAGCGATTAGGCTTTAATGTGCCGGAAGACGTGGCCGTCGTTGGATTTGACAATCATGCTATCGCCTCACCGCTCGGCATCACGACGATCGAACTTCCCCTGAAGCAGCTCGGAATAATCGCTTTTCAACTAGCCATTTCAGAGGATACTGTTTCACATCGTGAAATAGCGTATAAATTAATCGAACGGGACAGTGTTTGAACGCGAGAACATTTTAGTAAGCACCGTCATATCACTCGAATGTGACCAAATTCCAATAAGCGTGAATAATAACGGCTTTTCAATCATGAAAAGGCTGCCGGAATTTCTTCCGGCAGCCTTCTTTACTTACCATTAAATTCAGCGGGCACTGGGCCTGTTCGCTCACCGCGGTCAAGAGCGGTAATTTGATCCATATCTCCCTGCGTCAATTCAAATCCGAAGACATCGATGTTTTCTTCAATTCGTGATGGTGTCACGGATTTCGGAATGACAATTGAGTCGTTTTGCAAATGCCAACGTAAAATAACCTGCGCTGGTGTTTTGCCGTGTTTTTTTGCAATCGACTGCACTGCTTCGTTTTCAAAAATAGCGCCACCCCGCATAAGCGGACCCCATGATTCCACATATATATCATTCTCCTGACAAAATGCTTTCAGCTCTTTTTGAACAAGGTACGGATGGCATTCGATCTGATTCAAAACGGGCTTCACTTCACACTCATTCAATAGACGCTGCAAATGATCAATATTAAAATTACATACACCAATTGCTTTCACACGTCCGTCTGCGTATAATTTTTCAAGCGCTTTGTACGTATCTACATATGTATCTTCAGTTGGCATCGGCCAGTGAATCAAATACAAATCAAGATAATCAAGACCAAGCTTCTCCATGCTTTCATCAAAAGATTTCAGCGTCTTCTCATAACCTTGATCACTATTCCACACTTTTGTTGTAATGAATAACTCTTCACGTGGTACACCGCATTCCCGTACCGCCTTGCCTACACCACGTTCGTTTCCATAAAAGGCTGCCGTATCGATTGAACGGTAGCCTGCCTCAATGGCTTTCAAAACAGCTGGCGTCGCTTCCCCGTCTCCTACCTTATATACACCGTATCCAAGCTGTGGCATTTTAACTCCATTATTTAACGTAACAAATTGCATTTCCCTACATCCCTTCTATCGTTTACTTTACATAGAAAGTATAGCACAGCATACGTTTTTCTTTCCTTTATACTGTCTTACAAACCGATCCATGAGCCGAAAAATCCGGCTGCACATGTTAACGTAATATAAAAACCCGCTTTTTTCATTTCCATTTTATCCGCTTCCAACATCCACGTTGAAAACGTCGTAAAGGCACCGAGGAAACCTGTTCCACATAGAAGCAGCCTGTCCCCTTCTATCCCGCTCCCAATCAACAGACCAAACAAAAAGGCACCACTGACATTCACAAACAACGTTCCATACGGAAATGATCCTTTATTCAAATGATTTCCAAGCCAAAATCGTGCGATTGCCCCAAAAAAACCACCTATCGCAACGAAAATCATATCAGGCGCTCCTTTCTATCACCGAGCCGCACAAAAACGAGTCCACCTATAATACTTAAAAAAAGATACAGCCATCCTTCGAATATGTTGCCAGATTCAAACAACACAATCGTTTCAACACTAAATGCGGAAAACGTTGTAAAAGAACCAATCATACCTGCTGTGACCGCTTTTTGTACATCCGTTGATACCACACCTTTTAGTTTGAACGAGAGAAATGGCAATAAAAAACAGCCTATGTAATTAGCTAAAAGTGTCGCAACCGGAAATGAGCCGCTCCACCATAAAGCCGTTAATATGCTGACGCTATACCGCAAAACTGCTCCGATCATGCCGCCGATTCCGACGAGTATGTATATGTTCAAATGAAAGCCTTCTTTCCGTCAATACGTCTCTTTTATCATTATTTTTAGTAGCAATTTTGTCAAGAAACACTCATAATAGATTAGGTTGTTTTTAACATGAAATGAAAGAAGGAAAACACATGCAGCGTTCCATCATACTACCACTTACGATTGCGATTATTGCGATATCGTTTTCAGCCATATTCGTCAAATGGTCAGACGCACCTGCTTCTATTTTGAGTATGTACCGTATGTGTCTAGCAAGTTTGTTTTTAGTACCGATCGTCTGGACAAAGCGTACAGACTTTCGAAAAATCACAAAAAAAGACTCGCTTTTATTATGTTTCTCTGGCCTCTTCCTCGCTCTACATTTTGTTCTTTGGTTCGGTTCTCTGAAGCTGACAACGGTCGCAAGTTCGACCATCATTTTGACCCTGCAGCCGATTATCTCTCTTATCGGAGGCTTTTTTCTGTTTAAGGAACGTACAACGGCCGCTTCCTTCATAACGATGGGCATCGCCATCATCGGTGCTGTTATGATCGGATGGGGCGATTTGGGCTTAAGCAGCGAGGCGATTTTAGGAGATATTTTATCCTTTTTAAGTGTCATTGCGGTTGTCGGTTACTTATTAATCGGACAAAGTATCGTCCGAAAAGTCTCGCACTGGATTTATAGCTTTTGCGTATTTGCCTTTGCATCTATTTTCTTAATTGCGTATAACCTGGGGACGGGAGTGGCATTTGGCGGCTATGACACGCGGGAATGGGGCATTTTTCTATTGCTCGCCATCGTCCCGACAGTAGCTCATGTCATTAATAACTGGCTTCTAAACTACGTCAATGCGACAACCATTTCAATGAGCATCCTCGGAGAACCCGTGGGCGCCACATTGCTTGCCGTTCTCCTGCTCGGCGAACGTCTCACCGGCTGGCAAATTACTGGCGGTTGCCTCGTCCTGCTCGGCGTCTTTTTCTTTTTAATGCCGCAAAAGCAAAGAGTATACGAAAGAGCGGGGTAAATATATTCCCGCTCTTTTCAAGCACGGCGGCGGAACGGTTTCTCCACCGGCAAACTTCTTTCTCTTTGTCGTAACAACAGCCAGATAATAATGCTTAAACTGAACGCGAGCAACTCTAGTGAGACGATATACCACGGATAGGGGCCGAGCAGATCAAGCAAGCTTGTGCTTTTGGGCTTATGGCTCAGGTACAAATAATTGCCGCCTGTGAGCCAGTTCACGATCATCACAAACGGCATCAATATGTTTAAAAACAACATCGTTTTACCAACAGAATAAATGGATGGTCTATATCCCTTTACCCACGTAAAATAAAGCGGGATGCAGAAAATAAGCAGATGCGTCATAAAAAAATGAAAAAAGCGAAAATGCGGAAAGTCATAATTTAAGTACGGCGTAAAAAGCGCCTGCGATGCACCGAGCAATCCTGTAAACAGCAAAATTTCATACACTAGTTTCTTTTCACTAATTAATAAAATAATAGCTAGGAACAAGCTAATGCTGCACAGTTCTAGTGGAATAGCATGGCTGAGCTGCCAGTTGCCATTCACTATCATCCAGACGTGATACATCATTTCAAGCAATATCAAGAAAACAGCTGTCCCTATTTCAGCTTTTCTCCATTTTGATGACTTCAGCCGTTCTTTAAAAATATAGAGACAACCGACAATTATTATTAAAATGGCTAGCACAGTAAAATGACTCGCTGAAAACATATTGAAGTCATACTCTTCATAGCTTCCCCCAAACCAGCTCATTCCCAAACCCCTTTCTGCCGGCTCATAATAAAATAGGCGGCCAGTATGGTTACCTTTCTATTTCCACAATGATGAACAAAATACACGATCGTCATTTTCCAATTCCATTCCAAGTGTACCATATAAGAATCGGCCTGGAAGAGTTTTTCTTATTCCCTTTATACTTACGTTTTCATTTGAAGGATAATACAAAAACTTCCCTAGGAAATAATGCTTTCCAGAGAATCTTTCTACATTTAAAACCACTTTAAATAATCCCGTCCTTTTATATGTCACTTTTTATAACATTAATTTTAAAAATGTTCAGAAAACTATTGACTAATCTTTACTTCCCACATATCATAAGTACATGTTACAAAACATAACATAATATAGTTATTAAAAATAACGTTTAGGGAGATGTTGAAAATGGATGATATGTTGTATTTAATGAACAGTCTGTGGGTTATGCTTAGTGCCATTTTAGTTATTTTTATGGCTGCCGGGTTCATTATGCTGGAGGCGGGGTCAACGCGCATGAAAAATGCCGGACACATTGCTGGCAAAACTGTTTTTACATTCGGTCTTGCCTGCCTCGTTTTCTGGGCTGTCGGATTTGCTTTCATCTTTGGAGATAACGCAAACTTTTTCATCGGATTATCGAACTTCTTTTATTCCGGTTATGAACTTGAAGATATGAATTTATCATCCTCCGTCTTCTTCTTATTCCAGATGGCATTCGCAGGGATCGCGGTCACAATTGCGCTCGGCGGTTTCGCGGAACGTGCGAAGCTCTCTGTATACGTCCTCTTCACAATTTTATTTTCAGCACTCGTTTATCCAGTTATCGCTCACTGGATCTGGGGCGGCGGTTGGTTGGCTGAGCACGGCAAACAAGATTTTGCTGGCTCGACCGTCGTACATTTAACAGGTGCGATGGCTGCACTTGCCGCAACGATTTTGCTTAAACCACGTATTGGCCGTTTTAATAAAGACGGTTCTGCTAATGCAATTCACGGTCACAATCAGGTCTTCACATCACTTGGCGTCCTTATTCTCTGGTTTGGCTGGTTCGGTTTTAACGCAGGCAGCACATTATCAGTCGATGGCGGTTTTTTCGGATACGTTGCACTGAACACGAACCTCGCGGCGGGTGCCGCTGCTGTTTCAGCATTGATTATTTCATGGGTTGTTCTTGGCAAGTCCGATATTCCAACCATTTTAAACGGCGCACTAGCAGGACTTGTTTCGATTACCGCGTCATGTGCATTCGTTGACACATGGGCAGCGGTCGTTATCGGTTTAATCGCCGGTGTACTCGTATTCTACAGTGCACGTTTGATCGAAAAAATGGGCATTGATGATCCCATTTTCGCCCTTTCTGTTCATGGTATTCCTGGTATTTGGGGTACATTATCCACTGGTCTCTTCGCTACACCAGAACTTGCAACGATCGGTCGGCCTGGGCTTTTCTACGGCGGTGGTTTCACACAGCTCGGTGTACAGGCAATGGGTGTATTCGTCAGCGGCGCTTTCGCTTTCGCAGCGTCATTCATTATTCTTTTCGCCATCAAGAAAGCACTTGGCGGACTCCGAGTTTCAGAAGAAGAGGAAATTATGGGCCTTGATATGAGTGAACACGGCAGCTACGGCTATCCAGAAGTATTTGCTGATCATACAAATCAAACTATATCAGGAGAAAAATAATATAATTCATGCGCAAAGCGACTCCGCTTTGCGTATTATTAGTTAAAAAGGATGTGTTTAGGTATGACGACGCGTGCCCACACATACGCAGACATCCGCCTTGCAAAAGACTCAAGCATGGAGCAATACCTTCATTCAACACAGCGGTTAAATGCATTTCACGATGCGATTATGATGAAGGTATTTTTAACGGCCTTGCAAAAGCATGAAGAAACAAACGGTGCTCCGCCTTGCCTATTCACATTATTTTTACTCGGCAGTGCTGGTCGGTGTGAACAAGGAACACTCAGCGATCAAGATCACGGCATGATATATGAACTTCATACAAATGATGCGGCGGATTATTTTCTAACTCTCGGCCAAACGTTTTCAGATGGTTTATACGAGGTAGGCTATCCGTACTGCGATGGCAAAGTCATGAGTTCGAACCCAGTCTGGTGCCGATCGATTGAAGGATGGGAAACGCAGATTCATTCATGGATCGAAGAGGAAACACTTGATACGATTCGCTCGCTTCATATGATATGCGATGCGCGGGTGCTCTACGGGGAGAAAACATATATTTCTTCATTTAAAAAACAAATTTCAACACTGTTAAAAAACGATCGGTATTTATTGAAACGTTTTTTCGAAAACATTCAATATATGAAAAAATCCGTTGGGCTGTTCGGACAGATTTTCACTGAACAAAACGGTCAACATACAGGTGCACTCAATTTAAAACAGGCGGCATTTTTCCCGTATGTCAATGCGATCCGTGTGCTAGCTGTCAAAGAAGGAATCGAACCTTCCTCGACATTGATGAGAATGAAAGCATTAAAACAAATTTCTGCACATGCAAGCCGGATGGAAGAATGTGAAGAGGCGTACCGGATGCTACTGGACTTTCGACTTCGTGCGCTCAAAAATGCACCCGATTATGACAGCTCTCATTACATTCATATCGACACGCTCGGACCGATCCGAAAAAAAGAACTGCGTCACATTTTAAAAACGGCAGAGGCACTTCATCATTACGTGCAGCGACTTGTAGAAAAAGGATGATCAACCATGGGATTTAACGATTTTATGAAAAATTTGAGCGGCAACCGATTTACCGGTTTACAGGGCGGCCGGCAGGATATAGCATTTATGCGTAGCTTACAGCGGGATTTGCGAACGAAGGAGACGACTTCGATTCCACTTGATGAATTGCAAGTGATTGTCTTTGATCTGGAAACAACCGGCTTTCACCCCGATAAAGGTGATCAAATCTTGTCCATTGGTGCCGTGAAAGTGACCGGCTGTCAAGTAGAAGATGAATACTATTCGCCCGTTCGTTACGAAAAGATTCTTCCTCCTTCTATTAAAGAACTGACCGGTCTTGATGAAGCAGAATTAAAAAATGCACCGGAGCCGGCTAATGCGCTGGAACAATTTTTCAAATTTAGTGGAGCGTCTCCGCTCGTTGCCCATCATGCAAGCCATGAAAAAGCATTTATGCAGCACGCAAGCCGAAAATACTTTCGCACCCCTTTTTCTCACCGGCTCATCGACACGTCATTCATGTACCGTATTGCTGAACCGGATAACCCGTATGTCCGGCTGGAAGACTGCTGTACACATAATCAAATTACCGTCACTGGACGCCACCATGCACTTGGTGATGCCCGGCTCACCGCCGCTTTATGGGCTGTCTATATTGATAAACTACAAAAATTAGGAATCAATACGTTGTCACAAGTATACGAAAGACTCGCCGCGATTCGATGAGCGGTGAGTCTTTTTCATTATTTTTCCTGCTCTATGAATCTTTTCTTTCTAAACAATCGTAACATCTTGTATAAGGAGGCGACTTCTATTGAAAAAAACAACTCGCGTTTTTCGTTCTTTTTCTCTTTTTATTTGCACCATCTGTTCACGCCCGCTCTTATTCTATGGATGAAGTAAACATTCGAACCTGGATTCAACCTGACGGAGACGTACTTGTAAATGAAATTTCCCATTACACATTTCCGGATAAACAAAAAGGGCCGAACCGATGACGATTACAGAAGCGGTCGACGTGGAAAACACACTCGCCCAATCTTTTTATAAAAAGGAAGAGCAAAAAGACAACCTCGAGATACTATTGATGGTATTATCCGCATATGATACAGCCCCTTTTTTATGTAGATACACCCGGCATGACAATGTGTTTTTTCATACTACGATTTACAACCGAGATAATTCGGCCAAGCGTCAACGCAATGATGACTGTGCCAATGCCAACTGGTCCACCCAGTAAAAATCCGATCGCGACACCTGTCAATTCAATCAAAATTCTCGCTGTGCTAAGACTCCAGCCAAACGCAATGCTAAGCGCGAGCATCAATCCATCAAGCGGTGTTTTCGGCAGTTTTGCTTCAACATAAATACCGATACCAAGTCCGACTGCAAAAACACCTAACGCAAATGTCATCCATTGTATCACAGGGGATGAAGTAAAATTTATATCATTTAAGATGACATAAAACCAGAGATCGAGAAACCAGCTCCGCAGCATAATCGCCAAGATCGATTCGAACTGAAATCTCGCCCGCTCGATAATGGCAGTAATGAGCACAACACACCCTTGTGCAATAATCGACCACATGCCAATCGTCAATCCGAAATGAAGTTTTAATCCAACCGCCACAGCATCCCACGGACCCGCTCCTACATCAGAATGAACAACAAGCGCAATTCCTAGTGCAGTGATGATTAAACCTACAAAGTAAACCGTTATTCTTTTCCCCACTATATATACCTCTTCCTAACAAGCATTTATCTTTTTATTGTAAACCTTTAGCCTCCTTTTAAGTTCTTCGCCGGCACAGTAAAAAGTATGATGCAATAGCTGCCAGATGACACGATACCATAATCATCCCCATCGGGAGCGGTGTTCCGCCACCAGCAATGCCGACAAGCGGTGCAACCGTGGCACCGAAAATGTATGGCATTAAACCGAGCAGTGCAGACGCAGCACCAGCCGTTTTTTCTTTTCCTTGCATCGCCAGAGAAAAACATGCTGTCGCTACAACACCAACGCTTGCGACAGAGAAAAATAACGGAATTAATACAGCTATTAAATGAGCTTTCATAAGAAGCATTAAAAACATCATACTGCTTCCGCCAAGTGCCATCGATAAACCAAATACGAGCAGCACGGATTCTTTCACTTTCCCCGCGAGGCGCCCAGTTACTTGCGATGCAAGAATAATTCCGACACCATTTGCTGCAAAACATAAACTAAACTCTTGCGGCGACAAGCCGAAATAGTCTTGCAGAACAAACGGTGAACCTGAAATGTACGCGAACATTCCTCCCATGACAAACCCTTGGGCCAGACAATAACCCATAAATACTTTATCAACGAGCAATGTTTTAAATGTCACAAGCGTATTTTTTAATCCGCCCGCTGATTTCCGGTCGTCCCGAAGCGTTTCCGGCATCCCAAAAAAGACAGCCATGACCATAATGATACCAATGGCCGCAAGCACACCGAAAATGCCGTGCCACGAAACAAATTCCAATAGCTGTCCGCCGACAACCGGTGCGGCAATTGGTGCAACACCGTTAATTAACATTAAAAGCGCAAAAAACTTTGTCAATTCCGGCCCATCATACATATCACGTACAACTGCACGTGCGATAACGATTCCAGCTGCAGCAGACGCACCCTGCACGAACCGCATCGCAATTAATCCCCAGATCGAAGGCACAATCATACATAACATAGACGCAATCGCGAATACGACAAGGCCTGCTAGAAGTGGCTTCCGTCTCCCCTGCACATCACTGAGCGGCCCCATCACAAGCTGACCCGCTGCAAGACCGATTAAAAAAGCAGTCAAACTAAGCTGGGCTATCGACGCTGTTGTCTGCAAATCATTTGCTAAAATCGGCAATGACGGCAAATACATATCAATCGACAATGGACCGAACGCTGACAACGAACCGAGCAGCAGTGCCATCCATACGCGTTTCGAACGGCTGTGTACTTGCTGCTTTTCCAAAACAGACTCTCTCACATTTTTCCCCTACCAATCTATTTATCTGGTTTTTCCATCATACAGCATTTGAAGATAGAAGAAAATGCCTGTTTCCAAAGTACAACTAGCACACCATGGAGACAGACATCTTATATTATTCTTTACCTTCCAGCTGAAACGCTCATAAAATCCTCCCTAATTGCTGCTCCTTCGTCGTCAGTCTGTTTTAAACACTTTATTGTAATCTGTTGCTTCAATGAGTGCTTTTTCTTCGACCTTAATCCGGATTGATAGTACCATCATGTTCAGCACTGAAAAGATAATGGCTGTATAGTACGCTTGAAACAGAAGTGGCAAAACAAGAATTTCAGCAGCAACAATGGTATAATTCGGGTGCCGGATCCACTGGTAAGGTCCCCGCTTTACAACGTGCGCACCTGGTAAAATAATAATTTTCGTATTCCAGAAACGGCCGAGAGAAGCGAGACTCCACACTCTGCCAGCCTGCGCAAGTAAGAAAAGGGACATCCATACCGGCCACCATTCGCTTATGGATCTTTCCAACAAGATCACTTCAGCTGCTAAGCTAACGAAAAAGCCTACATGAAGAGAAACAATCAACGGATAATGCCCCCCACCAACTTCATAGGCTCCCCGTTCACGCATCCACTTTTCATTTCGTTTTGCAACAACAAGTTCGACAAGCCGCTGCAGACACACTACAGTGATTACGAATAAGAACAGTGTCATGTTTCCTTCCCCCATTCCAGAAGAACTAATTCTCCGCAAAACCCCGGGCCAAGTGCTGCCATCAATCCATAATCCCCTTTCCTCACCTCATCTAACATAAAGCGTTCAAGCACATATAAAACAGTTGGTGAAGACATGTTACCGAATTCAGATAGTACGTCCCAAGCGTGTACTGTTTTCTCTTTTGTTAGATGAAGTGTATCCTCATACGCATCGAGCACTTTTTTGCCGCCTGGATGGGCAACAAAATGCTCGATTTTATCGATAGAAAGATTCTGCTTTTGTAAAAACGTCTCAACAAACCCACCGAGCCAACTGCGAATGATCGACGGGATATCACGTGAAAAAATAACATGAAGACCGCTGTCTTTCATATCCCATCCCATCACATCTTCCGAATCAGGCATTAGTTTTGATTCCGTACGCAAAATGGATGGCGTAAGCCACTTTGTCTTCACATCCGCGTCATCACCGGCGATGAGTACACAGGCAACACCGTCTGCGAACAATGATGTGCCAATCAGATTACTTTTGGAACGATCGTTTCGTTGAAAAGTTAAGCTGCATAATTCGACCGAAAGAACGAGCACTTTCGCTTTTGGGAACGCCAGGCAGTATTCATGCGCACGGCTGACACCCGCTGCCCCTCCCGCACAGCCAAGACCCCAGATGGGAATCCTCTTTGTATCCGCTGAAAATGGCAGCCGGTTCATAATTCTTGCTTCAATCCCGGGTGTTGCCATACCGGAGCTGGAGATGAAGAAAATAGCATCGATCTCTCCAAAGGACACTGGTTTTTGTAAAAAACGATCGTCTTTTAAACAGCTCTCCACTGCTTTTACTCCATATTGTGTCGCTAATTTAATATATAAATCATTCCGTTCCTTTAGACTATGTTCATGACGAAACCATTCAAGAGGCATGGATAAATGGCGCTTCTTAATTTGGCCGTTTTGAAAGACAGGCAGCAGTCGTTCGATATCTTGAAAGTCTTCTTGAAACAATTCCCGTACAAAGTCCATCACCTTCCCCTGCATAAGTTCATGCGGTGGATGAAACGTGCTGACCGAGACAATTTTCGGCATACGAAATCCCCCCTTTTCTTTTTTTACTAGTTTGCCCTGTTTTTTTCCAATTATTCAATCATTATATTAACATCCGTATTCAGTAGAGGATCACTGCGAACGTATCAGCAAGAAAAATATTACTTTCCCTTCTCTATTTGTCCACATTATTCCACTGTACTGATTTCCCAGTCAAATTCTCTCTATTTCAAAAACTCAGTTTCTATTTCCAAACAGAAAATGATTTCTACATTATATTACTGTTAAGATACAAAACCTTTCAATGATTGTTCAATACAAAAAGCACCTTCAAAAGAATTCTTTTGAAGGTGCCTCTGCACTTATAAAACTTCTTTCATTATTTTCCGGTAGTAGCCAATCGTAAACGCCGCGAAAATAGCATAAATAGCAGCGTATACGATAAAAGCAACTGTTGCCGGCAATAAAATGCTTGTCGAAAATAAGAAAGATGATGCTGATTTAATCGCAAAAATGCCGTGCAGAATACCGATTGCGAGCGGTAATCCGAAAATAAACAGCTGCTTCCATATGATGCTGTTCATCATATCTGGAATAGAAAAACCGAGCTGACGCAGTGTGCGGAACGTCTGTCTTTCCTGTTCGGCTTCTGTCATCTGGCGGAAATAAAGAATGCTGCCTGTTGTTAACAGAAAGACAAGACCGAGAAAACCGGTAATGAAGATCATCAATCCATTCGCTTCAAATTGCTGTGCCAGCATATCATAGTAAACAACCCGCTGTTCCTTTTCCGGCACTACTTTTTTATAAATGGCTGTCGCTTCTTTACTGTCTTCTTCTTGCTCAAGTGTGAACACCAAGTATGGTACTTCTTGTGCACCTGACTCTAATTTTTCATACGTAGTGCGGTCAACTGCCAGCTGATAAAAGCTTGTATCGGTATTCATTGCAAGGTTTTCTTCGACTTCTTTAATCGTAATATCCAGCTCATTATCCGGCATTTTAAGCGTGACATCATATCCGACATTCGATCCAAACATGTCACTATTGGCAAATGAATCAAATAAAACAGCACCGCCTGCCGGATCTACAATTGTCATCCCTGCCTGCTCAAGTGAATCATTTGAAAAAACAGATGCTTTTAAATCAGCCCAATAAGCGCTCGCCTGACTAGGCAACTTTGCTACATCGACAGGAAGTTCCACAGAGGCGAGTTCTTTCTGTTCAAAAGAGATGCCCACTGCCGTTAATTCTTTTTCAAATGAAGAAGCGAATTCTGCTTGATTTTGAAAAGCAAAATCGTATGGAAACATGCCGCGCGTCGAATTTTCAACAGAGTAATAAAGGGAATACGCGACACCGATCATGCCTAGTGTCATGGCAGACAACGTTGTAATAAGTGTCAATGAACGCGCATTGCTTTTCATCCGGTGCATAATCGCTGCAGTGGAAAGCGTATCACGAAACGCCAAGTGGCCATCTTTTCGTTTTCTCCATAAATGGAGAAGCCATCCGACCGTTGCACGGAAAAAGAAAAATGTACCGAAAATCGTCGCAGCGAGCACGATAAAGGCATTTAAAATAAAATAGCTGTTCACCATACGCCCTGAATACCAGTAGCCAAATACAATAAACACAATGCCGAGCACACCAAATAGCAACTGACTAATTTTACCCGGTTGTTTTGGCAATTCGGTTGTCCGTCTTGCTGTAAACAAATCAATCAATGTGCTTTTATACACAACCCGCAATGATTGAAGAGATGTCACGGCCACGAGAACAATAAAAACGATAGCTGTTTGCATAATTGCTGGAATGGAAATCGATAATTCTATAAATGCTTCTTTTCCCATCAGCTTGACGAGCAAAAGCAAAAATCCGCGCGAAACGATGATACCTGTCGCAATCCCGACTAAAAGCGCGCCTATGCCAAGCAACATATTTTCGATCATAAGCATGCGGGCGACTCCGCCTCTTGTCAGCCCAATCAACTGGTATATACCGATTTCATTGCTGCGCCGTTTTAAGAAAATTGAATTGGCGTACAAAACAAACACCGCAACAATTGCCAACAACAAATACGCAGCCACTTTAAAAGACTGATCTAAGCGAAGCGACAACTCCGCTCCTTTTATGACCGACTCATCATGCTGCAGCGTCGCAAATACGAAATACAGCATAACGCTAAAAATAAACGAGAAGAAGTACAAATAATAATGCTTAATATTTTTCCGCATGCTTCGCCGGACGAGATCAAACAGTGTCATAGCCGTCACCCCCGAGCGCACTTTGCACACGCATAATGTTCCCGAAGAAATCTTTCCGCTCTTTATCGCCGCGATATAATTCCGTATACAATTGCCCATCTTTTAAAAATACCACTCGGCTGCAATAGCTTGATGCGACCGGATCATGGGTGACCATCATAATCGTCACATTCCGTTCCCGGTTAATTCCTTCCAGATTACCAAGAAGCGATGACGCTGACTTCGAATCAAGTGCACCAGTCGGCTCATCCGCGAAAACAAGCGATGGATTGTTAATAAGCGCCCGCGCTGCCGATGTCCGCTGCTTTTGGCCGCCGGAAATTTCATTCGGGTATTTATCCGACAGTTCCGTAATGCCTAGCGCTTTCGCAATATCAACGAACCGCCGTTCTGACTCCATTCGGTTTTGCTTTCCGAGCGACAGTGGCAATAAAATATTTTCTTTCACCGTTAACGTATCCAACAAATTATAATCTTGAAAAATAAAACCGAGTTTCTCACGGCGAAAATTGGACAAATCACGGTCTTTCATACGCGCAATGTCCGAGCCGCCGATTTCGATCACACCTTCTGTCGGCCGATCAATCGATGCCAGCACATTTAAGAGTGTCGTTTTCCCAGCACCCGACGGCCCCATAATGCCGACAAATTCTCCCGCGCGTACGTTGAGATCAATGCCTTTTAACACTTGATACACCTGATTTCTCGATCCAAATGATTTTCGCACCTGTTTTGCCTCTAAAATGTTCATCATGTGCCTCCCTGTTTTTTTTCTATTTTCATCGTACACCGCGACTGTACTCCCAGTCGTTCGATTCACATGACAAAACAGGGAGTGAATGTTACATTTTTGTCACTTCGTCGAAAGGATTTCTTGGGAAATAGGTAATCGTCACAGTCGTCCCCTTTTTAGATTCAATGTGAATACGGTGACCTAATTTTTCCGCCACCACAGCCGCCAAGTACAGCCCGAGTCCGGTCGCCGCATTCGATTTCCGGCCCGCATCACCGGTAAACCCTTTTTCAAACACTCTTGGCAAATCGGCGGGATTGATTCCGCGGCCTTCATCTGTGATGCGAAGCGAGATCTGCCCGTCTTTGTTGTTCACACCTTCGATATGAATCGTTCCGTCAACTAGGCTGTATTTCACTGCATTCGAGAGAACTTGCCTGATTAAAAAACGACACCACTTCGGGTCAGTTGTGACGATTTTATCCACACCAATTAAATTAATTTCAATATTTTTTTCGATGCACCATTTTGCGAGATCCTGTATTTCCGGCACGACCATCGACTGCAATGCAACGTCTTTTATCATAAAATCCCGCTGCAATTCCGCCAAGCGGGCCACGTGCAACTGCTGATCGACGAGTGCATGAATGCGGATCCATTGATCAAGTACATCATCTAGTTCCGGCTTCTCTTCCAGAATTAATTTCATCGCCGTCAGCGGTGTCTTTACTTCGTGCACCCAGGACGTGACGTAATCAAGATGATCCGCCTGCTCCGCTTTCAATTGGGACAGCTGTGTCTGCAAGGAGCGGGATGCATGGAGAATGGCTTCCCGTGCAATATCTTCCACTCCCGAATGGGCTTCCGGTACTGCTTCATTCCAGTCGCGCACCTCATGCGTCTGCATCGTCATTAACGAGCGGAAAAAGGCCATTTCGACTATATAGCGCCATGTCAAAAAAAGAAAAAACAACATTAGCTGAAACCCATTCCAGTACACGAGTGATTCCGTTTCAATGACAATCCCATCATCAAGCAAAATAAGAGCATCTCCTGCCGCAATCCATAAGATAAAAAAGAAAATCCAGCTCATCCGATCCTTTAAAAACAGCTTAATCATGACAGAGTCACAGCCATATAGCCCTGCCCTTTTTTCGTGACAATCGATCCTTCCAACCCAATGCCCGCCAGCTTTTGCCGCAATCTCGTTACGTTCACCGTCAACGTATTGTCATTGACAAACTGTGCATCATCCCAAAGTTTCTTGATTACTGTTTCTCTTGAAACAATGCTGTCACGTGAATCGACGAGCACCGTTAAAATAAACAATTCATTTTTCGTTAAATCCACCTCTTCTCCATCATGACGGATCATTCCTTTTTTCAAATCAATCACCGCCCCGTTCCACTGCAGCGCATCCGCCGGCTCATCACCGTATGCATATACTCGTCGGAGCAGCGCCTGCACTTTCGCGACAAGCACATCCATATGAAACGGCTTCTGTATGTAATCATCCGCACCCATTTGCATCGCCATCACCATGTCCATCGGATGATCCCTCGATGACAAAAACAGAACCGGAACCGTCGACACCGCCCGAATTTCCCGACACCAATGAAAGCCATCAAATGCAGGCAGCTGTATGTCTACAATAACCAGATGCGGTTCTTCCTTTATAAACGTCGCCATCACATCATGAAAAGACACCGGCAACACTGTTTGAAACGACCATTGCCCAAACCGTATCTCCATCTGTCGGGCAATTGCCAGATCATCCTCAATGATCATAATCTTCATCTCCATCGCACCCATCACCCTTCCATTTATCAGTTTTAGGCGAGAATACCCCTTCCTTAAGGAATGTGTAGGGAGGAGATGAACCGCCTTCGGACAAGGGATTGTTTTAACTATCTCGATTGTCCGAATGTTCGAGCGCATATTGAATGAGATAAATAATTGTTTGAGTACGAGTTGTAAAACCCTTCTTTTCTTTAAACTCATCAATACGCTTTAATAATTCTTTCGGATAACGCATGTTTAAAACTTGTGACATTAAAAAACCCTCCTTGTGCATTAAAATAATACACGGAGAAGGAGGTGAAAATCAATGATCTTTAACAAGGCGTATAAATTTCGTGTCTACCCAAACAAAGAACAAGAAATTCTGATTGCGAAAACAATCGGATGCAGTCGTTTTGTCTTCAATCACTTTTTGTTGTACAAGGTTAATCGAATGATAACAAGAAAACATTTTTTCCGGAAAAGTTATTTGCCTTAACCAAATTGAATAACCTTCTAAGTGATAATTTTTTAAGGGGGAATTGCAGTGGGGTATTATTTAAGAGTAGAACCAGATGTAAATATTTATGTAGAAGATGTGAATCGGGAAAGTGAGAAAACAATCTTATTTATACACGGCTGGCCAGCAAACCATCAGCTGTTTGAATACCAGTTTAATCACTTGCCTTCTCTCGGCTATCGCTGTATCGGCATGGATTTGAGAGGATTCGGCAACTCGGACAAACCATCGAGCGGCTACTCCTACGATCGGCTAGCCGATGATGTGCGGGCAGTGGTGGATCAGCTTCATTTACAAAACTTCACGCTCGCAGGTCACTCTGTAGGTGGAGCGATTTCCGTGCGATATATGGCACGTCATAACGGGTATGGGGTGTCTAAACTTGCCTTAATCGCAGCTGCAGCGCCCAGCTTGACGATACGCCCTGATTTTCCGTCCGGACTTCCAAAAGAAGCGGTCACGAACATCATTCAGAATACGTACATTGACCGTCCTAAAATGCTTCAAGATTTTGAAGGCGAATTTTTCTTCCAGCATATAACGCAGCCTTTCTCCCAATGGTTCCTCCAAATGGGATTACAGGCAGCCGGCTGGTCTACCGCAGCAGTTGCCACTTCGTTTAGAGACGAAAGCTTATTCTCTGATCTTAGACAAATACATGTTCCAACGATCATTCTTCACGGTGTTCATGACAAGGTTTGTTTGTACCCACTTGCTGTAGCACAAAATAAAGAAATTAAAAATTCCAAGCTTGTTCCGTTCGAAAATAGCGGTCACGGTTTGATGTGGGAAGAACATGAAAAATTGAATCGAGAATTAACACAATTTATAGGATAGGGATGGGATCCTAAGCATACCAATTTACTGTATGAATGTACTTTCCTATGCAAAAAGAAATTCCAATGATTGCATTTCTTAGACAAAAGCTAACTTTTGCATATTTCCACTTACTATATTTGCTGCTTTGAAAAAAGACAGTAGCAATCACTCCTGAACAAAGAACCACCAATAAAAATTGGTGGCTCTGCCACTTACTTGGTACTCCTAAGGTAACACAATAAAACAAGTATTATTGTGTTACTGTTATTTTACTCTTTTTATATTATCCCATAATTCATAAGGATGTTCAGAATCTGTAGTATTCTCTATTTGCCTAATCAATAAGGATTGCTTTTCAATAGGGAGCGCCATTTGCTCATATAGATGGGCTGTAGATAACCCGAATTCCGTAGCTTGTTCATTAGAATAAGCAAAATAAACAGCCTTCACTCCTGACAAGTGTATGGCACTTAAGCACATAGGACAAGGTTGACCACTCGCATATAATTCACATCCCGTAAGCTGTGCTGTCTGCAAGTATTGAGAAGCTTTGCGAATAGCTTGGATCTCAGCATGAGCAGTAGGATCATGGGTTTCTAAGATATCATTAACACCTGTTGCAATGACTTCTCCATGCTTTACAATTACTGCTCCAAAGGGTCTTCCATGTTTTATCTTTACGTTTTCTCTTGCTAAGTCTATTGCTTGTTTCATAAATTTACTTATTTCCATTATAGTTACACCTCTAATCTTTAATTAAAAAAAAGAAGAACAGCTGTCGCTGTTCTTCTTGTTGCCTGGCGGCGTCCTGCTCTCACAGGGGGAAACCCCCAACTACCATCGGCGCTGAAGAGCTTAACTGCCGTGTTCGGGATGGGAACGGGTGTGACCTCTTCGCTAATGCCACCAGACTGTATAATGTAGAAAGAAATCATTCCTTCAAAACTAGATATTATTCGTATAAGTAACCCACAAACCACGCCATATGGTTGATTCTTGTCTTCCAGCGTCAGACGCTCGAGAGCGCCTGCGCTTTTATTGGTTAAGTCCTCGATCGATTAGTATTCGTCAGCTCCATGTGTCGCCACACTTCCACCCCGAACCTATCTACCTCGTCATCTTCAAGGGATCTTACTTACTTACGTAATGGGAAATCTCATCTTGAGGGGGGCTTCATGCTTAGATGCTTTCAGCACTTATCCCGTCCGCACGTAGCTACCCAGCGATGCCTCTGGCGAGACAACTGGTACACCAGCGGTGCGTCCATCCCGGTCCTCTCGTACTAAGGACAGCTCCTCTCAAATTTCCTGCGCCCGCGACGGATAGGGACCGAACTGTCTCACGACGTTCTGAACCCAGCTCGCGTACCGCTTTAATGGGCGAACAGCCCAAC
>NZ_KB889752.1:3289386-3453464 GCF_000372765.1 Bacillus sp. 37MA | reverse complement strand
CATGAAATCTTCGATATTATTCGGTATTAGCCCCGGTTTCCCGGAGTTATCCCAATCTGTAGGGCAGGTTGCCCACGTGTTACTCACCCGTCCGCCGCTAATCTAAAGGAGCAAGCTCCTTTAGATCCGCTCGACTTGCATGTATTAGGCACGCCGCCAGCGTTCGTCCTGAGCCAGGATCAAACTCTCCAAAAAGTGTTTGACTTGCTCATAAATAAAACATGTTAAAAATTAACGTTGGCGTTTATTTTGTTCAGTTTTCAAAGATCAATTTCAATCGCTGTTATCAACGACAGCTTTAACATCATACCATTTATTCAATATGAATGTCAACATGTTTTCAGAAGTAATTATTCCGATAAAACATATTACTTGTTAAGAATTTGACTACATCTAAACATCCACTCACTCCAAGTTGATGTTATATCAGTAGCAGATCAACATTGTACCATTTCCCGAAACATAAAGTCAATAATTTTTCCCGAAAAATCACTTGTGGATAGTTATTATCGAATTTCAAATGTACTAGGGATTTACAAAGCCACAATAATTAGCGACAGGAATTAATATAACATACATTCAAAAATAAAGTCAATGATTTTTCAACTTAATTTTTCATCTGATATACATTACCTTTTTTAAAAAGGAGTTCTGCTTATTTAAATAAATACTCCTTTTTGATGCGTTTCTTCTATTAATAGTAAGCAGCATATAAATGTGATTGAAAGCGAGTGAATAGTTTTGACTGTTCCACACGCAGACCGACTTTTTCACCACTGGAACTTTTTCAAAGTAGCCTGGCACGATCTTTTCTGAAAAAATACTTTTCGTATCGTGAATGGTTAGTTTTTCACCGCCCTTGGCAGCAGTGCTTCCATATCTTTAGAAAACTTTTCAATCCACATTTTCACTTGTTCAAACAAACAATGAATCGATATAAAAAGTTAAACCGAGGCATGTGAATGAACCTCTTTCCGAACTTCCCATGCATGCAGCAATTTGAAAATTGGCGGCAAAATGAGGCAGACAGCAATAATTCGTAGCACCTGTACAGCGACGACAAATGTCGAGTCGGCATCAAGAACAACAGCGGTTGTCGCCATTTCAGCGATGCCACCTGGTGCAAATGCAAGTGCCGCAGTCATGAACGCCATTCCAGTCATTTCCGAAACAGCATAGGCGCATGCAAACATTGCGACAATTAAAACTATGGTGCTGATGAACGCGACCGTTAACGTTTGTTTTAATCCGATAAACATTTCTTTCCGGAAACGCGAGCCAATTGATACCGCAATTAAAATTTGCGATGCGACCATCACACTGTGCGGCCAGAATGCGGCCATATCATGACCTACGTATGAGGAGCTAACGGACTGGACGATCGCAACAGCGACCATGCTTCCAAGCAGCGATGGTGCCGGAAATTTCAATAGTTTTCCTAACCGGTATCCTCCATAAGCAATAACAGCCAGTACCGCGGTCCACAAAAGCTGATTCATTTCAAATGATAGTGCCGCAGGCCCCGCCTCAACCGGTATCGATGCATGAAAAACGGGTGCCGACACGATGACTGGGATAATTAAAATAACGAGGAAGACACGCATCGTTTGAATGAGGCTGACGACCGCTGTGTTTGCGCCGACTTCTTCCGCCATTCCAGGCATCGCTGACAATCCACCCGGTGCTGTGCCAAAAAAACTCGTCAGCATATCCGTCCGGCTAAATTTCCATAGCATATAACCGGATAGCAGTGAAAACACGATTGACAATAACAACATGACGAGAATAACCACCCAGTGCTGCTGAAAAACGGATAAGAGCGATAAATTTATTTTTTGCCCGAGCTCAATGCCTAAAATGCATTGCCCGATATAAAGCCAGTATTTCGGTGTTCCTTTGGATCCCAGTAAATGTGGCTTTGCGAAAGAAATAAGTGCTGCCGTTAGCAGCGTTCCGAGCATCCAGCCGATCGATAAACCCGTCATCGACAATAAAAGACCACCCACACTGCTCGTCGCCATAAACAACCATTTATTTTCTTTCATTATATCTTCCCTCTTTCTGTTCCTTGTACAATTAACTATAATATACACACAGAAATAAATAAAATAATGGTTTAATATGATCAATCATAAATAAAAATTATGTCTATTGGAGGGGATTTTATATGGATGAGCGTGATTGGCTCTTTTTGCAGACACTTTATGAAGAAAAAAATATTACGAACGCAGCAAGAACGTTGTATATTTCACAGCCTGCTTTGACAAATCGATTAAAACAAATTGAAAAAGAATTCGGCGTTCAAATCGTCAATCGCGGCAGGCGCGGTGTTCAGTTCACACCGCAAGGCGAGTATTTAGCAAAATGCGCGCACGAAACGATTCATCGCATGCAGCAAATAAAAGAAAACGTACTCAATATGGAAAATAAAATCGCCGGCACATTGCGACTTGGTGTCTCCACCTTTTTCACAGATTACAAACTGCCCGGCTTGCTGAAATTATTTAAAGAGGAGTATCCAGATATTGAGTTTAAAGTAACGACGGATTGGAGCAGTCAAATCGCTCATTTAATCCATAACCAGGATGTACATGTTGGATTGGTGAAAGGCGACTACAAATGGAAAGACCAAAAGCGGCTCTTATTTGACGAATCGATCTGCATCGCCTCAAAAGAAAAAATTGATTTGAGTGATCTGCCCGACTTACCACGTATTGATTACCGCACCGATCAAAACTTAAAAATGATCGTCGACAATTGGTGGGCAGAAAACTATACAAAGCCGCCACTTGTCAGCATCGATGTCGATAAAGCCGGCACGTGCAAAAACATGGTCGCCAACGGACTCGGCTATGCCATTTTGCCAAGCATGATTTTAGACGATCTTGAAGACTTGCATAAAACCGAACTAAAAACGAGTGAAGGCGAGCTGATTATCCGTAAAAGCTGGATGTTCTTTCACGAAGAGTCTCTGCAACTAAACATTGTGCGGGCATTTGTTGAATTTATTGAGCGAATCGATCTGGAAGCCATTCATTAAAGTAGTAAAAACTAAGTAAACAAAAACGAGATGCCCCGCCAATATCGGGACACCTCGTTTCTTCATTGCAATTAATTTCATTTTGAGCCATTCAGTATGTTTTGCAGACCAGCTATTGCTTGCTTTTGTCCAAACAGTGTGTACGGACCGGCAGTTGCCGTAACACCACCTGCTTCTGTGACGAGTAATTGTCCGGCTGCTACATCATAAAACGCTGGGCTCATGTAAAGTGCCGCATCAAAACGGCCCGCTGCAATGTAAGCTAATGATACGGCCGCAGTCCCAATAATCCGCACTCTGTACACATCATTCACAATTTTACCAAGAAGTTCGAGACGCTGCGTGTTCGCTTCTTTATTCCCGTCTTTTGCAAAATCGCTATGGGAAATGATTGATTCTGCGAGACTGACTTCACGCACCTGAATCCGTTCCCCGTCTTTAAACGCACCGCTGCCTTTTGACGCCCAGTATACTTCATTCAACCCTGGAAATGAAAGGACCCCCACAATTGGATCATTTTTATATGTTAGTGCGATCGATACACCATATAAAGGAACACCCATGCTGTAATTAATCGTGCCATCGATTGGGTCAATCACCCATTCAAAATCACTGTCACTATCAATCGCCCCTGCTTCTTCACTAAAGATGCGATGATCAGGATAGGCTGCTTGAATGCGTTCGATGATCAGTGCTTCCACTTTCAAATCCATTTCCGTCACGAAATCTTTTGCGGCCTTCAACGTCTGCCCGCCTGCTTTGCCTTCCTGAGGTAAAATAAACTGTCCTGCTTCTTTTCCAAGCTCAATCGCAAATGCTAAATAATCTTTATACATATAATCGCTCCCCATATCTATGTATTCTTCCTCTTCTATCATACAGCATCCAAACAGATGGGTCATTTAAAAAAAGGATCAGTCCCAGGCGGACTGATCCTCTCATCTGATTTTCCCATCTTCAATCCGCACAATGCGGTCACATACATCAAGCATTCGTTCATCGTGTGTCACCATGATGGCTGCTTTATTGCGCCGTTTCACTTCATCGGCAATCATTTCAACAACGTCCCGGCCACGTTTTGAATCAAGGCTTGCAGTCGGTTCATCCGCAAGTAAAATGTCTGGATCATTCATCCAGGCCCGGGCAATCGCCACACGCTGCCGCTCGCCGCCTGACAGCTTTTCTGGATAATGACCGGTCCGGTGCGATAACCCAAGCTGTTCCAGCAGCTCATCCGCCTTTTTTTCACCAGCTGTCTGTTCTCCCGATAATTCTGCAATCAAAAGAAGCTGATCACGCACCGTTAAATAGGGAATTAAGTTAGACGTTTGAAAAATGAAACCGATTTTCTCTAAACGAATACGATGGCGTTCTTTTTCAGACAAATAGCTAAGATCTTCTCCCCCAACCAAAACGCGTCCAGACGATGGTGTCAACAAAGCACCCGCAATCGATAAAAAAGTGCTTTTCCCCGACCCGGATGGTCCGACGACGGCCACAAATTCGCCTGCTTTCGCTTCAAATGAAATATCGTTCAATGTATTTGTATTTCCAAATGACTTATTTACATGATCCAGTATTAGTTTCGCTCCCATTAAAATGACCCTCCCATCGCGTCAAGCGCATCCACTTTCGTTACTTTATACAACGACAGCAAAGAACCAAGTACCGATACAGCCAAAAAAAGAAGCGAAGTGCCTGCAGTAACCGATGGCGTCAAATAAAATGGCAAATCCACTGGCAAGACAAAAGCGATTCCATAAACGAGCGTAACACTAATGAGTAAACTTACGATCGAGATGATGATCACCTGAGAAATAATCGTCCGTGCAAGATAGATTGAATGCGTACCGATCGCTTTTAAAACGCCAAATTGATGCATTTTTTGAATCGTCATGACATAAAAAAATACCGCAAGCACAATTGCTGCAATCATAAACAAAAAGACAATCATCATCATCAATGATCCTTGTTCTTCTTTATAACCAGGAATACTTTGCAACGCTTCTTTTTTTGTCAGCAATTCTACACCATCTACGTGTATACTCTTTGATTGAACGGCCACGGCACTGACAGGCCCTTCTGTTACAAAGATCGCAGGCGTATGGCTGAATGACTGTCCTTCTGTTAAGCCGGTCACCGTCATGACTTCCCTAGTAATAGAGTCCGTGAATTGATCACCAATTGTCATTTGCAGCGACTGATCTGCGACAACACCTGACTTACCTTCTACAATTCTTGGCATAATCTCACTTTCCGGATTCATCGAAAACACCGTTACATCGACTTTTCCAGTATGCTCAATCGTCATCATCCGAACACCGAACGGCTCGCCGCCAATCGCATCTACCTGTCCAGCCGATAATTCGGAACGATTCAGCCGGTTATCTGCTCCTTCCTGCAAAACAAAATAGTCGGCGTCCATTTTTTGAATCACTGCTGCATTATCAGAAGCAAGCCCATTCGCAAGACCAGTCACAAACAGGACAAGCCACGCCACAAGCACCATAATGAGCCCGATCAGCGTATAACGGAGCTTCGCGTATTTCATTTCTCTAATCGCTAAAAACATCATTTATCCACCTTTCTTTTTTCCTGTACACAGTGTAAGAAAGAAAGATGAACGCAATATGAACGGATTATGACAAAATCGGCAGACTGACTGAAAATGTTGTTCCTCCTCCAGTTTCACTTTCTACTTTAATCGATCCATTATGCAAATGAACGATCTTTTGCACGATCGAAAGGCCGAGTCCTGTGCTGCCTTCTTTTCGGTTTCGCGCTTTATCGGCTCGATAAAAGCGATCAAATATAAAGGGCATGTCTTCTGGTGCAATTCCCTGTCCTGTATCCGTGATCGTAACGATACACATCCATTCCGTTTTCGATACATCAATTGAAATCGTACCGCCTGCTCCCGTATATTTAATACTGTTTGTAATCAAATTCACCCATACTTGATGAAGCAATTTCTCATCTGCTGTAATGGAGGCAGACGCGATATTCAAACTGAACGCCAGATCCTTTTCCTGCCAGCTCCATTCTGTCATTAAGATAACCTGCTTTATTTGTGCTGCGACATCGTATGATTTTTTCTCCAACGTTGTGTCTTCCTTGTCAAGCGTGGCGAGAGTCAGCAGCTGCTTGCTTAAGCTGGACATTCGCTGACTTTCTTCTTCAATGATCGTTAAATAACGCTCGCGTTCGGCATCTGATAGCTTTTCAGTTCGAAGTGTTTGAGCGAAACCTTGAATAGAAGCAAGAGGCGATTGTATTTCGTGCGATACGTTTGAAACGAATTCCTGACGCATCTCATCAAGCTGCGATAAACTTTTCGCCATCTTAGCAAAATGATTAGTAAGCGTTCCGATTTCATCTTTCCGCTTTACATTCAAGTCGACATCATACATGCCTTGCGCGATTTTCTTCGTCGCATCGGTCAATGTCACAATGGGTTTGACGATGTAACGCGTACTCATAATCACAAGCACCATACTTATCAGAATCATCAGCAACACGAGCACAGAGAAGAAAAGGCGGAGTTCACCAAACTGCACTTCTGTATTCGGGCGCATAAACAGCGCATACCGATCACCATTTATCATCACCGGTACGCCAATCGTGTTGACTGCTTCATTGTCAAAAAAACCGGTCACAAATGCGTTGCCGGCAAAATGCGAAATGCCATGGTATGTTTCACCAGCTTGAACGCGCCTGATAATGTCTGCACCTAAGTTACGATCGCGAAATGCACCGCCATAGTCATTCCCACCCTGTTCATTAACGAGATAGATTTGGTAACCAAGCGCCCCAATGTGATTCAAATAGTTATCTTTATTCAATGATGGATTATTATTTGTAAATGCTGCAATGTTCTGTGCCATAGCCGTTATTTTTCCATCATTATACGGCTTTAAAAATTGTTGATAATACACATTTGAAACGATAAAGGCGATAAAACTGCTCACGAGCATGACAAAAATTGTTGTCCATACGATACGTAAATAGAGCGTCTTCATCATTGCTTTAACTCCATTTTATATCCTACACCCCTCACGGTTTTGATCAAAAAATCATCCGTCCGCCCTGAAAATCGCTCGCGAAGCCGCTTTATATGAACATCTACCGTTCGATCGTCTCCCGAAAAATCGATGCCCCAAATGAGATGAATCAATTCTTCTCTCGTAAAAATCCGTCCCGGAAAACTCGCCAGCTGAGCCAATAATTCAAACTCTTTCATTGGCAGCATCATGAGCTGTCCTCCACACTCCACTTCATAACTGCGCCGGTCAATCGTCGTGCCGTTCATGATGATTTTCTCTTCATTCACCTTCTGATACCGGCGGAGCAACGCCTTTATTCGAAACAGTAATTCCTTTGGAGCAAAAGGTTTCGTCAAATAATCATCCGTTCCGACTGCATACCCTTTTTCTTTATCCTCAAGCTGATCTTTCGCTGTCAATAAAATGACCGGCACATCGTAATGACGCCGAATTTCTTCGCATAGCTCATATCCGTTCTTATTTGGCATCATGACGTCGACGATCGCTAGATGAATCGTCTTTTGCTCAAGGAGAAGAGATGCCTTCGCTCCATCGTCTGCTTCAAACACAACATACCCTTCTTCCTGCAGCGAACGCCGGACAAGTTCGCGAATATGCACGTCGTCATCCGCTACTAAAATATGAATCATTCGCTCACATCCTTTTTTCATTCATCATAACGCAAACAGCCTGCAGAGAAAAATCTCTACAGGCTATTATCTATTTTCAACTACTTAGCCGCCGATGTACGACATGCCAATTTTCTTTCGATTCTTCGCCGTCTGCTCTGTCCGTTCATCTGAATAGCGGTCGTCTCGTTTTTCCCATATACTCCGGACAGCAGATGCAAGCTCCTTATCCTCAGCACCAGACCGGATGAGCGCCCGAAGGTCGTGTCCCACTGATGCAAACAAACACATATAAAATTTTCCATCTGATGACAGACGTGCCCTTGTGCATGAGGAACAAAATGATTCGGAAACCGATGTAATAAACCCGACTTCCGCCGTCGAATCTGCGTATCGGTAACGACCGGCCACTTCCCCAAAATAATCAGCATCTACCGGCGTAAGATTTTCATTTTTTTGCAGCTGTGCTAAAATCTCTTTTTTCGTCACCACTTGCCGGAAGCTCCAGCCGTTATCATTGCCGACATCCATAAACTCAATAAATCGAAGCGTAATGCCACGCTCTTTAAAATAAGCCGCCATTGGTACAACTTCGTGGTCATTCACACCTTTTTGTACAACCATATTTACCTTTACCTGAAAGCCGAGTGCCTTCGCATAGTCGATGTTCTCAAGAATCGGTCCCGGTCCGATGCCACGCCCGTTCATTTTCCCGAACGTTTCTTTAGACAACGAATCGAGGCTTACATTCAATCGTTTTAAACCCGCTTCAAATAGGGCTTTGCCGTGCTGTTTCAGCAGCAGCCCATTCGTCGTCAGTCCAATGTCATCAAGTCCGTCAATCTCACATAACATCCGAATGAGTTCCGGCAAATCTCTTCGCAGGAGCGGTTCGCCACCGGTTATACGAATTTTCTTCACGCCGAATGCAACAAATTGTTTCGCTAAGCGTGTCATTTCTTCAAATGATAACAGCTCGCTTTTTGGCATAAAGGCATAATCATCGCCAAAGACTTCTTTCGGCATACAGTACGTGCACCGGAAATTACATCGATCGGTGACTGAAATACGCAAATCACGCAGCGGTCGCTTTAGCTGATCCAATACGTGGAGACTGGTCATGGCAATCCATCCTTTTTATTTGTCATTATCCTCCGCTGACGGGTGGAATAAAGGCGACATGGTCCCCTGGTTTCACGGATTCGGTTTCAAGTACATACTCTTCGTTCACAGCCACTTGTACGGCTGAAAAATCAAATGCCGGGTATGTATTCGCTGCCCACTTCACAATGTCTTCCACTGTTCCGTCTGTCCATTGAATGTCTTCTGATGCTTTTCCAGCTGCTTCTTTCAACCCTGCAAAATAATGAAGATGAATCATCGTCATTCACTCCCTGGTTTATATGATTGGTCGCCTATCCACTCTTCGCCATCTTCCCACATTTCTTTTTTCCAGATGGGGACGACTTTTTTGATTTGTTCTATCGCGTATTCATTCGCTTCATAGGCCGCTTTCCGGTGTGGCGATGATACAGCAATCACGACGGCAATATCTGAAATGGAGAGCGCTCCGATACGATGGACAATCGCAACACGGGAGCCCGGCCACTTTTGTTTAATTCCCACACCAATTTCTGTCAGTTTCTTCTCCGCCATCGGTACATATGCTTCATATTCTAAATACATGGTCCGCTTGCCATTCGTCCATTCGCGCACTGTACCCGCAAATAATGTGACAGCTCCCGCTCCTGGATGCGTGACATACTCCATATAACGTGCTGGTTCAAGCGGTTCGGTCGTGACTTCAAAAGGCTTCATTAATTGAGCACCCATGATTCCACCCCTTCTTCTGTTCCAATGAGCAGGACATCGACTTCATCGCCCTTTTGAAAGCCCCTTGTTCCACCCGGCAGTACCATAAAGGCATTGCCCCGAGCGATCGATGTCACTGAGTTTGATTTATTAAATCCAGCTGGTGCGATAAAAGAGCCTTTCGGTGTCGATTTATAGACCGCCCGGATAAAACGGTTAAACGGATTCGCTTTTGCAAAATCGGCTGTTAACACCGCTTTTGTATAAGCCAAATACGGCTTATCATTGCCCATCATCGATAATAGGGCCGGTCTTGTAAATAGTTCAAAACCGACAAAGCAAGCGGATGGATTTCCAGATAAACCAAATAAGAAGGTATCGTTTACATGCGCTACAGTTGTCACACTCCCTGGGCGCATCATTACTTTGTTAAATAATACTTCCGCGCCGAGCCGCTTATATACGGCTGGCAAATAATCAAAGTCACCGACCGATACACCGCCTGTCGTGATGACCGCGTCACATTCATGGACAGCTTCTTTCACCATGTTAAAACAAGCATCCTCATCATCCGGCAGCGTGCCAAGCAATCGGCATTCGATCCCCATTCGTTTCAACTGGGCCGCAATCATTGGCCCGTTTGAATTGCGAATTTTGCCCGGTTCAAGCGGTTCATTTACGTCAAGCAGTTCTGTGCCTGTCGCTAAAAGCCCGACGATTGGCCGCTTTGCCACCTGCACGTTTGCGTAGCCAAATGTCGCGAGCACTGCAATGACCCCAGGCTGAATAAATGCGCCTGCCTCTACGATGACTTCTCCTTCTTTTGCATCTTCGCCTTTTGGCGACACATTTTCCATTGGCGCAAACGGCTTACGAATGGTAAACGTTTGCCCATCAATCACAGTCTGTTCAAGCATGACGATAGCGTCCGCTCCTTCTGGCAGCGGCGCCCCCGTCATAATTCGGACTGCTTCTCGTTCGCCTAACGTATGTGATGATACCGCACCTGCACCTATGTGATCCATAACAGTAAATGCGATTCGTGATTCACCAGATGCACCTTCTGTATCAACCGATCGCACTGCAAATCCGTCGTAAGGAGAACGATCAAACGGAGGAACGGGGTGGCTAGCTATAACCGGTTCGGCTAAAATGCGGCCATACGCTTCTTCAAGCAGCACCGACTCGCTTTTGACATGTGCCACCCGTTTCATCACTCTGTCTACTGCTTCTTTTACTGGAATCGGCTTCCGTTTTTCGACCACGATAAACGCCTCTCTTTCTTTTTCTCATGATATACTACTTTCATAACGCACTAAGAAAGGATGAAACTTATGTCTGAATTGACTCATTTTAACGAACAAGGACGAGCGAAAATGGTGGACGTATCCGATAAATCAGAAACCGTCCGAACAGCTATTGCGCACTCGTCTATCGAAGTAAGTAAAGTCATTTACGATCAGATTGCTTCTGGCCAAAATAAAAAAGGGGATGTATTTGCGGTCGCACAAGTTGCTGGTATTATGGCTGCCAAGCAAACCTCATCCATTATCCCCATGTGCCACCCAATCCCTCTCACTGGTGTCAACATAACGTTTGAATGGGATATTGACGTCTCAAACAACCATTATGCCGTACTAATTCATGCCGAAGTGAAAACAAAAGGCGTCACGGGCGTTGAAATGGAAGCATTAACGGCTGCATCCGCCGCAGCTTTGACAATTTATGATATGTGCAAAGCGGCTGACAAAGAAATGGTCATCGGCCCAACATTCTTACTTAGCAAAACCGGCGGGAAAAATGGGGATTACGAACGCGCACGCAATTAAGCGGCGTGTTTTCTTTCATCTGTATACGTGACAACATATAAGAATGTGGATGAAATGGCATCGATGCCAACAGAAACCGTTTCATCATTTCCTCACTTCATGAAGCAAATGTGCTGCTTCCGGCAAAATCAGTCGCTTCATTGCCAAATCTACAGCCCCCCGCGATCCTGGAAGCGCAAACAAAAGTTTATTTCCACCTGCTGTTCCGGCCGCTGCCCTTGATAGCATCGCCTTCGTACCGATATCTTCTGTGAAGCTCAAATAGCGAAAGATTTCCCCAAATCCCGGAATTTCTTTTTCAAAAAACGGTTGGACCGTTTCAATCGTTACATCACGTGGGGCAATGCCTGTTCCACCTGTCACAATAATAAGATCCATTTCTTTATCGTGAAGCCATTTTTGTATTATCCGCGCAATAGCTGTCTGCTCATCCGGCACGATGGCGTAATCGATTATTGTATGTCCGGCCTTTTTGAGCAGCTCTTTTATATGAATACCACTTTTATCTGTTTCTTCTGTTCTCGTGTCGCTTACAGTTAGCACTGCAACAGATACAAGTAAATCATTCGAAAAGTCTACCGACATGGTCCGATCCCCCATTTTTTCAGTTGAATAATTGATTGTACAGCTTCATTGCTTTGTTTACATCCTGCATATCGTGAAAAAAGAGCCGGCCGTTTGCGAATAAGACAATCCGGCTGTCTTCGTACATCATTTGCAAAAAATAGGGTGTCCGTTTACGCCTTAGATCAAGTTGTTTAGCAATCCGTTCACCGTCATCAAGCGTTAACTGTCGGCCTGCAGCAGGTGTCAGTTGAATGGTATCGCGACCGCATAAAACAGCCGCTTTCGTTTCTTGCGATTGATTCAATGATGGATATGTTCGTTCTTTGCCGCATGACGGGCAGTCTGGCCGCTTCATTTTACGGAGGCCGAATTGATTTTGCTCATTCATCCATACATCAATCCGAAGCAGCTCTTTTCGCATTACGTCGTGGTTCCCCGTCAGCCATTTCATCACTTCGGCACATTGATAGGAAGCCGTAATCTGTACAGCAGGCGCAATCACTCCTGCTGTATCACACGTTTCCCCAGATGAAGGCAGAACCGGGAGAAGACAGCGGAAACAAGCTCCTTGATCCGGAACAAATGGCATGACCACACTTGATCCACCGACACACGCTCCATACACCCATGGAATACCATATTTCAAACTCGCATCATTGATGGCAAGTCTCGTTTCAAAATTATCTGTTCCATCTACCAGAATATCACTTGTTGCAGCTAGTTTTTCAATGAGTGCGGCGTCTGCGTGATCCATCCACACTTCAACCCTCACATCGCTGTTAACTTCCGCAAGCCGCTTCTTCGCGGCAACGACTTTCGGAATCATGTCACGTGCATCTTTCTCTGTATAAAGCGGCTGTCTATGCAAATTAGACACTTCCACATAATCCCGGTCGACGATGAGTAGCTGTCCAACACCGGCACGTGCCAGTAGGTCTGCCGCTGCTGAACCGAGCGCGCCGCAACCAATAATGGCGACCTTCGATTCAGCGAGACGGTTTTGTCCATCTGCTCCAATCGGCCGGTAGGTCTGCTGCTTCCTATACCGGTTTTCCATGCTATCCTTCAACCCTCTTCATCATCATTGTTTATTCCTTTTATATGACCATCGCATAAAATGCTCTTTACCTACAGAGTACTTCAACAATTTATGTAATAAAGCATAACATTTTTTCACTATTAAGTTCATTATATTCTGACTTATTTTCATATTTAATGGATTGTATGCCTTCTCTTTATAACAAAAAGACCGGCTAAACGTGACCGGTCTTCCTAAAAGATAATTTAATAGATTATTTTTTTAGATGACGTCGTCCAGTTTTCAAATGGCTCTTTACTCTTATCTATAACCAACTTTTTCATTTTCAACGAACGCTCTTCAATTGGCTGCCCCAGTTCTTCGTAAATAAACTGGTCATCAAATCCAATCGCTGCAGCTTCTTCTTTCGTACAAGCATAATACACCGCATCCGGCCGTGCCCAGTAAATCGCACCGATGCACATTGGACACGGTTCGCAGCTTGTGTAAATCTCACAGCCAGTCAACTGAAAGGACTCTAGATGCTGGCATGCTTCGCGAATCGCCTGTACCTCTGCATGTGCCGTTGGATCATTTGAAGCGGTTACTTCATTGCAGCCTTTCCCAATAATTTCTCCATCTTTGACGACAATGGCGCCAAAAGGTCCGCCATGTCCAGTATCAACATTTTCTTTCGCCAACTGAATCGCATGCGCCATTAATGATTCCTGTTTAGTCATGACTGATCAACTCCTCCATTCGTGGATCGCCTTCTAGCATTTCTTTGAATTGGACCACTACCCGGTCTCGAATCTGATCCGGCACCTGATTTAAAAACTGCTTCGCCTCAGATATCTTATCAATTTCTATAAGGACAAGGATGATACCTGCATATCCTTCTGTTTTATAAGGCGCTATTTCAATCAATTCTTCATATTCCGTGAGTGCATCATCCGGCTGTCGGGTATACATATACGCATCTCCAAGCATTTCCCGCACAACCGCATCAGATGGATGACGTTCTTTTAATAGAAGCAAATGCTTCTTCGCTTCTTGAATATACTTCTCTTTCCCGCTTTCCGTTCCATGACTCATCGCCGCTGCCGCTGCTTTAAATCGCAAACTGTCATCATCGTGATTCGAGAGATAACGTTTCAACACTTTCAACGCGTCATCTGCCACACCTTGCTCGATGAAAAAGATAGCCAGCCTGTCGTACGCACGCGGATCGTCTGGCTCAAACTCAATCGCTTTTTCATAATATGCCGTCACCGTTCCAACAAGGCCAGCTGTTTTAATTCCGCTTGTCAGCTTCTTCAGAAGCCCACGATGCTCTTTTTCCATCTGCTCCCGAACATACAGTACAAGTACATCAGCACTGTTTCGATAAATAGATGCTGTATCTTCATCCAGTAATTCCATCTCTCTTACGAACTTCTCGACCTTCAACAGCTTTTTCGATCGGTAAAGAGCTTCCACCCACGGTTCATATAATGACTCATTGTCAGGTTCTTTTTGAATGAGTGCTTCGATAAGCAACAATGCTTCTTTTATATTGCCTGCTTTTAAATACAATGAAGCCAACTTTGCCTGAAGCTGGACGGATTCTTCTTGTTTGAGCAGACGGATCGCTTCATCTATATTAAGCATATCTGCGAGCGTACCAAGTCGCCATTCTTCATCTGTCGTTCCTTTTAATTTTCCCAGCTGCGTGATTACTTTTTGCCGCTCTGCAGGCGTTGACATCCACTCTGAAAAAAGATCGAAATCACACGACTGTGGCATCTGCTCAAGCACATGAAAAAGATGTCTTTTTCCTTTATTGCAATCACTCGTTTCCATATATAAATGAGCAAGTTCATCATGTGCGGCTGTAAAATTATGATCCAGTTGAATACAGCGGCGCAGATGAAAGACCGCTTTTTCATACTCCTCAATAGCCCGATACAGTTTGCCGAGCCGGTAATGAGGAAACGTGCTTTTCGGATCAAGTTCCACCGCTTCTAAAAGCAGCCATTCCGCTATCTCCATATTCTCCATCTGCTCATGAAAAATCGCTTCATAGCAATAAATGTCGCTGATCGGGTACCGGGCACGCAGCGTTTCCGAAAATACCGCCGCCCGATGAATAAACGGTGTGTCTTCCACGTAATCCACATACATGGAAACATGTTCCGATAAATCATCGCCTCCTGCTGTGAGACCCGCTTCCATAAAGTTGAGCGCCAGCGACTGCTGAATTTCCCGTTCTGCTTCTTCCATCATCATCGCGCCGGCCCGCACAAGTATATCCGGCCTGGTTTCTGCACGAATCACTTGTTCCGCCCGCTCCCAATCATCTTGTTTAATAATCGACTGTGCTTTATATACAACCGCCAGCAATTCACCGTCGTCATCGAGCCTCACTGCTCTGTCATACGCTTCTTCCGCATGATCATACAGCTCACGGCCCATCCGCGTATGGCCGATATACAGCCAGAGAATACCTGTTTTCGATTCCGGTACAAAATCCTCAGCTCCCGTGCATAAATATGCTTCAGCCCGCTCCCATTTTTCTTCCTCCATCCGTATTTCTGCAATACGCAAATACGGATACGGTATAGCCGGGTTCATATCAAGCGCACGCTTCAGCCATTTAGATGCCTGCTTATCGCCAAGCTCCATATAGCAGCGCCCAATTTCATATACGTAATAATCATTGTTTGGATATTCTTCTGAAAGCTGTTCAAACGCGTGAAGTGCTTCTTGAACGGCACCTGACTCCAACAAAATAATTGCATATGTCGAACGGGTAAACTCATCTGTTCCGGCTTGTTCAAGGGCCGTCAATGCATGGTGTCTCGCCAACTGAAACTGTGAAAAATCCGCATAGCTTCTCGCTAAATATGCATAAGCAGACGGCTGGAACGGATCTTTTTCAAGTGACCGATTCAAATGAAAAATCGCTTGCTCCGTTTTGTCTTTCTGGTAATCGACGACTCCCATCAAAAAATGAGCATATGCGTTTTTCTTTTTCACGTTATCCATAACATCTTGAAACTCTTTACCTGTTTGATCGTGCGTGTAATACGACTGTGCAATCAAAAGTTGCACATCTTCGTCATCGTCACCAAATCGCTCCATCACATGACGGATCCATTTTTCCTGATACGGCTTCGCTTTTTCATGCTGAATTATCGATAGACCAAGAATCGACGCAAAAATTTCGCCGTCATTGTTTTCCAGAAATGCAAGAAATGAATCGATTGATGCCTCTATGTTTTGTTCTATTTCTTCCAGATGAACGAACATGCTTTGGAAAAATTGATGTTCCTTTTCATCTAAAGGCTTAAGTAGATGCATCTGTTCTGTCGTGACGAATACGACAGACAGCCGATCTTTTAACCGGTACGTTTTCGCCGCCTCATCATACGGCACCATAACCGCTTCAAATTCATTCGGATCCTGCACTAGCAGTACGCCAAGTCGGTCATCATACCCAACCACGACCTGCACATGCGAGTTGTTTTCAATCAACATATCGAGCATGACCGGGCAGCCTGCATCAATAAACTGTTTATATAAATCGATCGTCCCTTTGAAAAACTTCGATGTAAAACCACGCGACGTCATATAATCAATCGCGGTCATTAGCTTGGATCCAGTCACATCAAATACGTACTCCGCCACTTCATCCTGCGATATTTTTTGACCCAATGTCTGCAAAACCATTGACAACGCAGCCGGCACGCAGTAATTAAGCTTTTGTCTGACCGGCTGAATCGTGAGTTCTTTATACTCGCCATCAGGATTGATCGTCCGCTCGCCTAATTCAGTCGATTGCAACACCTTTTCATGTTGTGAAATCCACGCCCTCAGTTCATCCCATTTTTCAAGACGGTACAGCGCTTCTGCTTTTAAATAAAGGAAATAATCGATGTTTGCGTGAAATGGATTTTCTTCGTTTAACCTTTCCACGTTTTCAAGAACATCTGCGGATCGGCCCATATTACGTAATCTGCGTATTTGTTCCAATTGAAGCGATGGCAAATCCGGAAACCGTTCCGCTCCTTTTTCCAAAAAGTGAAGCGCTTTTTCATGATCTCCCTGTCTTGATAACAGGTCAGCATAGACGAGATAAGAGATGTCACCCCGTTTGTCAAACGGTAGGTTGAGACCTTTCACAATCTCCTGTTCCGCCTGCACCCAGTCGTTCGTTTCCATGTAAAAAGCGGCAAGCTGATCCGGCAGAAGAACACCACCTGCTGTTTTAATGCGTTCCATGTATTCGTCCGCTTCCCGGTAACGATGCAGCTGGCACATCGTCCAAACGAGCAAAAGATAAGCCTCCTTTTGTTCTTCGACAGATAATGAATCGATGTCCTTGTCAAAAAGGTGACGCTTCATTTTCGTCTCCGCTTCCATGCTTTTCCCCTTCTCAAGCAAACTATAGCAATACCACGAAAGAGTGCGCACTGATTGAAATCGCTTATTTGCCATGACCGCCAAAAAATGACTGTAACTGTGCATAGACCCAGCTTCCGCGAGCCGGATCAGCCGGTAATAGTCCTCTTCCGATTCAATTTTAGCAAGAAACTCGCGCAAAGCTTTATATGATTTCAATTCCCAGAGCTGCCGAATTTTCCCGATCAGTTCTGAAACAGTTTTAATATCAGATGGTTTCATGTTGCAACGCCCTTTCTGAAAGTTTTCATTTAACTTTCAGCGTAGCAGACATTCGAAGTACAGGCAAAGAGATTTGTTGTTGATTGTTAACGAATGGACCAATTTAGTGGAGATTAACAGCACGCTATCATCTCGTACAAAAAGGACGATCTCAACGGTTATAGAATGAGCGCAGCCTTCATTCTTGATTCACGAATATCTTTTCTACCTCCTTGTAAATGGAGCTCCACGATCGTTTGGCAAAACAGATGGGGATCGACTGCTCGTTCGCTTTTCGTTTAATGACACTTGAAAGATTATGATTAATATAGTCTGTTAAGACAAGAATGAGGTCGACTTTTTGAGGGATATTCGTTTTTACCATTTTGGCCTTTCGACCGCTCACATGAATCACTTCATCAAATCCATGATGCTCCAATTTGTCTGCTAGTTTATCAATTTTGTCTCCACCTACAACTAATAATGAGGTCATCTTACTATCTCCTTTCTTTTTTTAAAACAAAAAGCTGCCTATCTTTAAAAGATAAGCAGCTTTCAGTCGCCTGATCAGCCTGTTTAAATCGAATAATCTTCTGGAATAAAAACACGAAGCTGGTTTGGTTTAACGAAAACGTCCTCGCCTACTTTTAGCTCCAGCTCTCGGTATCGTTCTCTCGTTAATTCCGCTTCTAAAAATTGATCGGTATCTTCTCGTTTCAACTCGATGTGAACAGACCGGCCGACGGCATGAACGTGGACAACCTTTGCTTGTACGGCTTCATTCGATGTATCTTCTCTGTCAATAGTTACGTCATGCGGACGAACGTAACCGACAGCCTGCTGATTTTCTGCGCTCTCAAAGCCCGGTGCATCCATTTCCACATTTCCATAAAGCAGCTTTCCATTTTGAAGCCTGCCTTGAAATAAATTTACATTCCCCAAGAAATCATATACAAATGGACTGTTTGGATGATCGTATACTTCTTCCGGACTGCCGATCTGTTCAATTTTCCCTTCATTCATGACCACAATCCGGTCGGCTACATCGAGTGCTTCTTCCTGATCATGTGTCACAAAAATACTCGTAATATGGAAGTTATCATGTAGTCTTCGCAGCCAGCGCCGCAGCTCTTTTCGTACTTTTGCATCAAGTGCGCCAAACGGTTCATCAAGAAGCAGCACTTTCGGTTCAACGGCGAGTGCCCGTGCTAGTGCAACACGCTGCCGCTGTCCGCCGGAAAGCTGAGACGGGTAACGGTCCGCGAATGCGTCAAGCTTTACAAGCTCCAGCAGTTCATTCACTTTTGCTTCGATCTCTTTTTTCGACGGCCGCTCTTTTTTCGGACGTACTTTCAATCCATAGGCGACGTTGTCAGACACGGTCATATGCTTAAACAATGCATAATGCTGAAAAACGAACCCGACTTTTCGCTCTGTCGTACGAATGTGGGTCATGTCTTCTTCACCGAATAAAATGACGCCATTATCCGCTTCCTCCAGACCTGCGATAATGCGGAGCAGCGATGTTTTTCCTGACCCGGATGGACCGAGCAGTGCCACGAGCTCTCCGGTTTTGATATCAATATTTATATCATTCAGCGCGTTAAATGAGCCGAATGTTTTTGATACTTCTTTTATTTGAATACTCATATGAAAGCCCTCCTGTCTTATCCGTGCTGACTTGTTTTCCATTCAATGAAATTTTTCAAAACGAGCGTGACGATCGCCAAAATCGACATAAGCGATGCGACAGCAAACGAAGCGGAAAATTGATATTCATTGTATAAAATTTCAATATGAAGCGGCATCGTATTCGTCAAGCCGCGAATATGTCCGGAAACAACCGAAACGGCGCCGAATTCGCCAACTGCCCGGGCATTACAAAGGATGACTCCATATAATAAGCCCCATTTAATGTTCGGCAACGTGACGAGAAGAAACGTTTTAAATCCGCCGGCACCAAGTGTTAAGGATGCTTCTTCCTCCGCCGATCCTTGCGCCTGCATGAGCGGGATCAATTCACGAGCAACAAACGGGAATGTGACAAACAGTGTGGCCAGTACAATACCTGGTACAGCAAAAATAATTTTAATGTCATGTTCGAATAAAAATTCACCGAATAAACCGTGTGCGCTAAATAACAAAACGAATACGAGACCGGCAATAACAGGTGAAACCGCGAACGGCAAATCGATAATTGTAATTAAAAGGCTTTTTCCTTTAAAATCAAATTTTGTCACCGCCCACGCAGCGGCTACACCGAAAATAGCGTTAAGCGGGACCGTCAGCAAGACGACGATCAATGTCAATTTGATTGCTGACAGTGCATCCGGGTCTGTAATGGATGCGAAATACACACTCGCTCCCTGTTCAAATGCTTTTATAAAGATTGCAATGAGCGGCAAGACGAGAAAGATAAGCAAAAACCCGAGTGCAAGCGCGATAAGCAGGACGCGAATCCAAAGCGGTTCTTCTGCTGTCCGCTTGCCTGTTTTTTTACTGCCATGCTGCATTGGAATATGTCCGGCCATGAAATTCCCTCCTTAATTATGAACAAACTTCCGATTCGTCCACCACTGTATTCCGTTAATGAGCAGAAGCAGGACGAACGAAATGATGAGCATGACCGCCGCAATCGCTGTCGCCCCGGCATAATCATATTGTTCCAGCTTTGTCATAATAATGAGCGGTGTAATTTCCGTTTTCATCGGCATGTTTCCTGCAATGAAAACGACCGAGCCATATTCACCGAGCGCCCGCGCAAATGCAAGAGCAAAACCGGTAAGCGTCGCAGGCAAAATCTCTGGAATGATCACTCTAAAAAATGTTTGAATTCGGTTTGCTCCTAAAATAGCGGAAGCCTCTTCCATTTCCTGATCGAGGTTTTGAAGTACGGGCTGTACCATCCGCACAACGAATGGCAAACCAATAAATGTTAACGCGATCGTAATACCAATGGGAGTAAACGCAACTTTAAACGATAAAAACTGACCAATCCAGCCGTTTTCCGTATATAGTGTTGTTAATGCGATACCCGCTACGGCGGTAGGAAGCGCAAACGGTAAATCTACCAGTCCGTCTATTACGCGCTTGCCCGGGAATGAATAACGAACGAGCACCCAGGCAATAAGCACGCCGAATATCACATTTATACAGGCTGCTGCAAACGCGGCTCCAAAACTTAGTTTATAAGAGGCAACAACACGCGGTTCTGTCACTGTCGCCCAGAAATCCGCCCAGCCCATTGATGAAGTATTAATAAAAATCATCGATAGCGGCAGCAAGACGAGCAAGCTGACATACAACATCGTAAACCCGAGCGACAGCCCGAATCCCGGTAATATGCTATGTTTCTTAAATCTCCAGTTCTTCGCCATGACATCACCTTCATTTCTATAATAAATAAACGATATAGTTTAAAAAATATCGGTGGGAACGAATCCCACCGTCTTCGCCTTATTGTGGCTGATAAATTTCATCAAACGTGCCGCCATCGTTAAAGTGTGTTTCTTGGGCTTTTTTCCATCCACCAAAATCATCGTCAATAGTGACGAGATTAATGTCTGGGAATTGATCGGCGTATTTCTTTAATACTTCTTCGTTACGTGGACGGTAGTAGTTTTTCGCGGCGATTTCTTGACCTTTTTCCGTGTACAAGTATTCAAGATACGCCTGCGCCACTTCTTCTGTGCCTTTTTTCTCTACGTTTTTATCTACAACCGCAACTGGCGGCTCCGCTAAAATACTAATTGATGGGACAACAATTTCAAATTCGTCTTTTCCAAGTTCGTTCAGTGAAAGAAATGCCTCATTTTCCCAAGCAATCAGAACATCGCCAATGCCACGTTCCACAAATGTCGTCGTTGAACCCCGTGCACCTGTATCGAGCACTTCCACGTTTTTATAAATATTTCCGACGAATTCTTTAATCTTCGCTTCATCTCCATTAAACTGCTTATCCGCGTATGCCCAGGCAGCCAAATAATTCCAGCGTGCACCGCCTGATGTTTTCGGATTTGGCGTAATAACCGATACGCCTTCTTTCGCTAAATCATTCCAATCTTTAATGCCTTTTGGATTGTCTTTACGTACTAAGAAAACAATCGTTGACGTGTAAGGAGTTGAGTTATCTTCCAATCTTGTCTGCCAGTCTTCTGCAATTAAATCACGGTTCGCGGCAACTTCATCAATATCTCCAGCAAGAGCCAGTGTCACAACATCCGCCTCCAAGCCGTCAATCACTGCACGGCCTTGTTTCCCGGACCCTCCATGCGATTGCTGGATGGTGACTTCCTGGCCCGTTTCTTCTTTCCAATGTGCAGCAAATTCTTTATTAAACTCTTCATACAATTCACGCGTTGGATCATAAGAGACGTTCAAAATTTCAACCGGTTCTTTTTTAGCAGTAGAGGCCGTTTCTCCGCTCCCGCTGCTTTCTTCTGAGCCACAGCCTGCTAAAATAGCCGCTGTCGCTGTAATCGCAACTAAAAATTTGGATGCTGTTTTCTTTTTTTGCATCGTGTAAAACCCCTCTCACCTGTTTGTTTTTATATAAAAAAAGGCAGACTTTATTTAATATTTACTTATTAAAAAGAGTCTGCCTTCAGTCTGTCTGATCGGCTTTTTATTGAATTCTTATTTGTTTTGGTCTTTCAAATGCCTGACTTTTCTTCAAAGGAAACCGCTGCTTTTCCAGCCGGTCAATTTGTGTAATTTGCGAATCATGTATGACAATTTCCACCGATCCGTATTCAATTCCTTTTAGCGACTGCACAATACGCTCAATCCACTGATCATCAATTCTTTTTTCTGACATGTCGTTCCCCTCCATTTTTTAATCTTGACTATATCAGTCGACTTTTGCACAAAAAAGGCTCCAAGTAATCTACATTCAAAAAAACGTTTAGATTGCAAGGAGCCTTCAGTTATCTGATCGGCAGTCTTTTGTATGTAGTTTTTTATAACCAAGTATTTAGGTTTGTTTTATTTGATTAATTGGATTATAGCGCATCCTGTATAACATGTCTATACGTTTTTTTCAAAAAATTGAATTTATTTAAATTATATTGGTACAACTGGCCGCAGTTTGCCTTGCAGTAAATCATCCAGTGTCGTTTGTTCTAACACGTAAGCGATCGTGTCTCTCACAAGTGTCCAGAGCGGTTTCAACAAGCATTCTTCTTCAAGTGGACACGGCTCATATGCTGTAATGCTTGCACATTTCATCGGCGAAAGCGGTCCTTCGATTTTACGAATGACTTCTCCTAGATTAATGTGTTCTGGTGATCCCTTCAGTAAGTACCCACCTTGGACTCCTCGTCTACTTTCAACATATCCGAGCTTTTTCAACTGAAGCAAAATCTGCTCAAGGTAACGAACTGTCACAAGTGTCTTTTCAGAAATTTCACTGATCGACATTAACTCTTTCTTCTGTCCAAGTACGATTAAGGCACGCAGCGCATACTCTCCACGACTAGATACTTTCATTTTGAATTCCCCCCTTTCCTTAAAACCGACTAATTCAATAAGATTTATTTAAATTATATGTGGATCCTAAATAAATGTCTATAAAAAAATGAAAAAAGCGATCTAAATTCGATCGCTTTTTTCATTTCGTGCTCTATTCATCTGTTAAATTACCTTGAGCTGGAATAGGATGGTCTTTAAAACATTTTAGCTAAATGCATTGTATTGTACGTCAGCATTTGCACATGTTTTTTCGTGAACTCATTGTCCCGGCCGCCTTCCATATCACTGCTAATTCCATATGAAATGTGATAATCCGCCAACCCTACAATTTCAGATTTCACTTGATGCTGTTGAAAAATAGCTTGAACTTCCTTTGAAAGAGCCTCTGTATGTGATGGTTCATCGGAGTTTTTCAAGGAAGCATTCAAAATAAGTGCTTTTATATTCGTCATTGAATTCCTCCCATTTTGCTTTCATACAGTGTCTACCCTTTTTCCAGAAAATTAGTCTTCACTTCACTTTATTATATCCGTTCTCTCCATACGGCTGTAATTTTTCCAGCCACTTCTCTTCTAGCTTCTCGAGTTCCCTTTTTTCATCAAAAAAGCTGGTTTCTTTCTTTTTTAATACTTCAAGCACGTCGAATTCAAATGAATCCTTTCCGAACTCATTCCACTCTTTTTGCAGCTCTTTATGTGTACTTGAACCGGCTTCAAGTTCAAACTTGCGCCCGTTCAATGTTTTTAAATTCCGTGTGCTTGCAATGAAAATCTTACCGTTCACCACATTTTTGATTTGATAAATTCCTGCTTCTATTGTTGTTTCCTTATATTGCTGTTTCAATTCTTTTTTGCGGTCCATTTCACTTTCCTCCATTACTCATTCACCCAGTAGGCACTGCCGTCTGATTTTCTTCTTAAAAATCCATATTCGATTAAATATCGTCTTACTTTGACGTAATCATCAAAAATCGCAGCGATGATTTCGTTCACTTCTTTTTCGTTATAAGTCTGCCCTACAGAAAACTTTTTGGCAATTTTTCTCATGACAATGAGGCGCTGTTTTTCTTTTGGTGGAAACGTAAGCAGCACACCATCCGGCATAAATTTCGCAATCGTCTTTGCCTGCTCCTCTTCCGTTACATCATAGCGGCTGTCAATCATCTTCGCTTTTTGATGAGGCGGCACGAGCGACGGTGCATGGGCATCTTTTTCTTTTAGCAGCTCCATTAATGCCAAAAACATTTTCGCCTGACGTTCTTTTTCTTTCAGCACAAAACGGTGATTCCGGATTGTCGATGCACTGCCAATTCCCATCTCTTTCTGCACTTCTTTATCATTTTTTCCTTCATAAAAAAGACGCATTAGATTATTTTGATGCTCCGTTAAGCCAGTCAGTTTTTTATCCATGCCTATAATGTAATCAAATACTGATTCATGCGATTGCTCTATGTGAAGCTGCATATATCGCTCTGCTTCATATAAGACTTCTTTCTCCGGATAAATAAGTCCCTTTTCAACTTTTGTTCCGCAAAGCAAACAAAGAAAGTTCTTTTTTTCTTCTACATACCCCCGCTTTAATTCATCTAGCGGCGCATTCCAAAAACGTTCCGAAACATCCATTAACCAAACACCACCTAAATAAGTTTCGCTATTAATAAACATATTATATTTTTGTTTGTTTTATGTCAACTTTCCGAAGAGATCTTATTTAAAGTTGATAATGCTTTAGCCAAACACCATTCTTTATAGCGAAAAATGATTTTCGCAACTTAAATCGTGTATAATTTATACAAAAGACAGTCTCTAACAATTGCATATATTGCTGGATGAACTCGTGTCATAAAATAGATGGGAGAATGAGAGATGGGTACGTTATATTCAATTGGTGAAGTATTAATTGACTTTATTCCGCTTCAAAAAGGACGGGCATTGAAAGATGTCGTGTCGTTTGAACGAGCTCCTGGTGGTGCGCCGGCAAACGTAGCAGCAGCCGTTGCCAAACTGGGTGGCCATTCTAAGATGATCACAAAGCTCGGGGCGGATGCATTTGGCGATTTTTTATTAGAAAAACTAGAAGAAACTGGTGTGGATACAAGACATGTCATTCGCACACACGAAGCAAATACAGGGCTCGCATTCGTTTCACTTCGAGATGACGGTGAACGTGATTTTTCATTTTACCGGAAGCCGTCTGCAGATTTGCTTTTGACGGCTGATGAAGTGGATGAGTCAATCTTTGAAGCTGGCGATATTTTGCATTTTTGTTCGGTTGATTTAGTCGACAGCCCGATGAAGCAGGCCCATGTAAAAGCGATGCAATCAGCAAAAGAAAGCGGCGCCTTAATCAGCTTCGATCCAAACGTACGCCTGCCGCTCTGGGACAGCCCCGATGCATGCCGCGAAACCATTCTCGAGTTTATTCCTAAAGCACATATCGTGAAAATTTCCGATGAAGAGCTTGCTTTTATAGCGGGAATAGAGGACGAGGATAAAGCGATTGCGTCGCTGTTTGTCGGTGATGTACAGACAGTTATTTATACGAAAGGGGCTGCCGGTGCAACGCTTTATGTACAGGATATAACGATTGATTCTAGCGGTTATTCTGTTGACGTACAGGACACCACCGGAGCCGGTGATGCTTTTATTGGTGCATTGCTGTATCTACTGCTTGAAGCTGGGGCAGATCAAAAAGGACTCTCTGCTGTTCTCGCACACCACGGCCATTCCATCCTGGCCTTCGCCAACGCAGCCGGTGCAATTTCGACAACCGGAAAAGGCGCAATTTCATCATTGCCTTCTAAAAATCAAATTGAAGACATGCTCAAAACCCCCTAAGCACCATGCTTAAGGGGGTTCTGCTTGTTTATCAAGTTTTCTAACCAGTCCACCTCATTTCTGACCGGTTATCGAGTTTTTTTCATACTTATGTAAAATAAACTTTTTGTTACGGCTGAATTGTATATTGCCACACACCATCCACCTTTATTTTCGCAACACGTCCCCGGTTTTCCAAATAATCAAGATGACCGATCACTTCCGACATAACGAGAGAAAACTGATCGTAATAAACATTTTTATAATAACGTAAGGCGATTTCAGCTGCTGTAGCCGAACCGTTTTCAATAAAAGAAACAAATTTCCCCGCTTTTTTATCGATGCGGCTTAACCGATTTTGAATCAATGATTCCCCATTTTCAATTAACGTCCCATGTCCTGGGAAAACGATATTCATTTTTAAATCCAGACATTTTTTCATGGAATTCCTATGCTGGACAAGTGTCATCATTCGATTACCTGAAGAATCCGGTTCAACTAGCGCATTGCTCGATATGTGGCTGATTAGCAAATCACCTCCGAACAGCCATCCCCTTTTCTCATCATAAAGCGCCATTTGATCTGGTGCATGACCAGGCGTTTCGATTATACGTAATGAAAGACTTGTCAAAAAGTCATCCTCGATCGGTGTTAAACTGGCTTGCAGCGCGTTGTCCTTATTTTTTTCAATGGCCTCTCTAACAAAACGAGCCTGCTGTTCACCGGCTTTCCCGCATCCCATCTCTTTGTACAGTTTTTCAAAGAAATCGGCTCTTTTCTCCAAAAAAGCTGGTTCCCGTTTTAAACGTGGAACAGCCTCCTTGTGAACGAAAACGGGTATTAGATGGTGTGAGACAATTCGATCGACAAGTCCTACATGATCAATGTGATGATGTGTCAATATAATACCGTTTAAATCGCTAAGTGAAAGATCATTTACTTCGAGCGTATGTAGGAGTGTATTCCAGCATGCTTCATCGTTCATGCCGGCATCGATCAAATAAAGCATCTCTCTTTCCTTGAGCAAAAAGAAATTCACGCTTTTCAAACTGGAAGAGTTCGAAACGATCACCGGAAAAACAGTCTGTCCATCTCGTTCTATTTTCATCATTATCCATCCTTTTGTTTTTTCTTAACACATACGTGCAGACGAACGCACCATCGGCGTTACAGATTCCCTCTACCGGCACTTTGTCCATTTTCATTTTCGTCATTCGTTACTTTTTATCATGTTATGTATCCTTTTATCTGTAACATTCTTATATAAGAAAGAATAAACCTGTATAGGACAAGGGATGGATGGCGTTATAGATCGTCTTCCGGTTCATCTGTAACGGTTTTGTATACGAAGAAACCCGCAATCGTCCATCACCTTCTTCCATACTACCATCCCTTTATAAAAAAGATAAACCATTGCTCGTAATGGCGCATAAGCTGTCATAAATGCGTTAAGTCTAATTATTATTCGCCATTTAATTAACGAATGGCGCCATATCCTTTATAATAAGAATGATCAAATAAAAAGGATGGTGAGCAGCTATCGATGCGCTGCAGATTGTAAATGAATTAAAAACGAAGATAGATGAAAAAACGATTGATTTGTTCTTCCCTTTATGGAAGCACACATATACAAAAACAGGCGGCACGGCAGACATTTTCATTAAGCCAAAACATATACAAGATCTTCAATTGGTCATCGAATATGCACAGTCGAATCACATTCCACTTACTGTTTTAGGAAACGGTTCGAATGTGCTTGTGCGGGATAAAGGGCTGCGTGGGATCGTTATTACACTTGAGCATTTTAATACGATTGTTGTAGAAGGCAATCAAATAATTGCCGGAAGCGGCGCAAAAATTATTGATGTATCACATACGGCATTAGAGCATCATCTGACTGGCCTCGAGTTTGCCTGTGGAATTCCTGGCTCTGTTGGAGGGGCGCTTGTCATGAATGCCGGTGCATATGGCGGCGAAACATCGACCGTTTTAAAAAAAGCGACCGTTTTTTCTCATTCGGGCGAACTTATTGATCTAGAAGAAAAAGACTTTCATTTCGGGTATCGTAAAAGTGTCTTTACCGAGAAAGACTACATTATTGTAGAAGCTCTGTTTGAACTGCAGCCTGGTGAGCATGCAAAAATTAAAGAAGAGATGGATACGTTTACAGCGCTTCGCGAAGCAAAACAGCCGCTTGAATACCCATCGTGCGGAAGTGTCTTTAAACGGCCGACCGGTTATTTTGCCGGCAAGTTAATTCAAGACAGCGGCCTTCAAGGAACACGGATCGGCGGTGCTGAAATTTCAACGAAACATGCTGGATTTATTGTAAATGTAGACAGTGCTTCCTCAACCGATTATTTGGAATTAATTCAGCATGCACAAGATACAGTACGGGAAAAATTCGGCGTCGAGCTTGAAACAGAAGTGAAAATTATCGGTGAAGATTAAAAACGATTCCGCTTCAAAAGGGCACAACTTTTGAAGCGGTTTTTCTATTAAACACGCAAAAAAAGCGGATATATTCAAACACATCCGCTGCTTCTAATGTTGTCGTATGATATTTAGCTGGATTGGATGGCGCTTTTGCGTGATCAAGGTTTTGTTCGATTAAATAATCCAACCATTTTTTATTCACTACTATACACTAACTGCTTGTTTACAATGGTTTACAGCAGCCCTAATGCGTATTGACCGGCAATTTGCCGTTGGCGATCTACTGGGTCATGCAGCGTCAATGTTCTTGCATTGCGATAATACATATCAAAATCGTAGCTTCGTGTAGCGGAGCGCGCACCCATCACTTGGAAGATGTCGTTCGTTACATCGAGCCCTGTTTCGGTAGCGATGATTTTCGCGTGTGAAACAGCAATCTCGATTACCTGTCTATTTCCTGCTTCTTTTTCATCTGTAATTGATGTTTCCAAAGGTCCATCACTTGGCATTCTTATCAAAAGGGACAGCAAATCATTAAGCACCATTACCCAGGCATTACTAAAAAATATGAAACAAACATCGATCGTTCATCATTCCGTTTCTGAATTAATCTAAAAACCTAGAGGCCAGCAACGCCTCTAGGTTTATTTGAAATTATTTTCGGGTCTTTATATAACAGCTAAGTGTTCGTCTTTGTTTTCACTGAGGTGGAAGAAAAACCGACTAAAGAAGAGATTCTTACATGGTCTTCAGCATGGGCCAACAAGATCAGCTTTTATAAATGAATAATTTTTAAGGGGCTGTCTCATAAGCCCTTTGATATATAAAAGTTTACTAGTATCATTTTCACCTAATCAGATTATAACTGACTTATTCGCTAATTAGAGATCTATTAACTGACCATCTTCTACTTTCCAGCTGTCTTCTTCAGTGGGAGTCTTACTGTCCGTTAATACGGGATAAAGTGTCTTATGACATCTATCTCTAATTGCACATATATTTTCTATGAATAGTGTGTTCTTTACTGGAAATGTTGTATCCGTTAAAATAGCATAGTTGTCATTCATTACAAAAGAAGGTGTTAGTTTTGTTTAAAGTATATGCCTGGCTAACGTTCTGTGTAGCAGTCTGGGGAAGTAATTTTATCTTTGGTAAAATATTAGTTCAGGATTTTTCATCTGCTATGCTCACCATGTTAAGATTATTATTTATTGTGATCTGCTTACTTATTTACTCTTACTTTAAAAAATCCTTTAAAAGAGTGAATAGAAATGAGTTTTTGATGATTATTATATTAGGTATTGTCGGCGTATTTATAAATCAATGGTCTTTTTTTGAAGGCTTACAAACAGCTGATCCAACAACATCTGCGCTAATTTTAGCTACTACCCCCATATTAACGGGATTTTTAGCAGCTGTTTTTTTGAAAGAAAAATTAACTATACGTATGTGTATAGGTTCTATTGTAGCCATTCTAGGAATTTATTTTGTTGTAACCAAGGGCGGCTCTACATCCCTCCAGTTTGATAAAGGGTTGTTATGGATCATCGTAACAATGGCCACGTTTTCTATTATGATTATCATGACAAGAACATTGTCACTGAAATTAGATTCATTAACGGTCACTTTGTATTCAAATGTAACAGGTTTTATCATTTCCATTCCATTTGTCTTCTTGCTAGATAAACCTATTCGTGTTAGTTCAGAATTTCCAACTTGGCTCTTTTTAATTGCTACTGCCATTGTTGTACATGGAATCGCCACATTAGCATGGAATCGCAATATTCGATATGTTGATGCTTCGAAAGCTTCCATGCTTTCAAACTTAGAACCATTTATCGCTATGCTTATGGGAGTAGCTTTACTATCTAAAGCCATTACAGGTGTAGAAATCTTAGGTGCCATATTTATTGTTGGAGGTGTCGTATTGTCTACGTTTCAACGAAAAAAGTTATCCAATTCAGCTATATCCAACAAATAATAAAAATTTGATCCCACTTTAGCGATTCAATTTTTGTTTTCACTGCATTAGGTATTTGTAATCCCACCGTTTTTAGCTTCTAATTGAAGCAGATATTGCTTCATCTCCGTGCCTCCCCGATAACCGGTTATCGCTCCATTCTTTCCAATGACACGGTGACATGGTACTGTAATCAACACCGGATTGGCACCAATTGCCGTTCCAACGGCGCGAACGGCCGTAGGTCTTTGAATGAGCTCGGCAATATCGGAATACGAGTACGTTTTGCCATAAGGAATCTGCTTTAACGCTTCCCAAATTTCTTCTTGAAACGGCGTTCCTTTTACATCTACAGCTAATGAGAAAGATTGCCGTGTCCCCTCAAAATATTCGCGCAGTTCATTTATATATGGCTTTAATGCTTCTTCATTTTCTACAAGAGACACTTTTGGAAAATGTTTTTGTATCCAAGCTTCAAGCTCCTCATACGACTGCCCAGGTGAGCCTACATAACAAAGGCCCTTTTCCGTTTTGGCTGCATATAATTTCCACTGTTTGTATGTCAGAGTGGACCATTTGATCACTTGTTCTTTTTTATTCACCATGATTTTCCCGCCCCTTATTCACGTTTTGGTGGTATGCTTTTCGGTAGCCTGATGGCGTATTTCCCACCATCTTTTTGAACAATGTAATAAAATAAGGCGTGTTCAAGAATCCTACAGCCGTTCCGATGTCAGCAATCGATTGCTCGGTTATCTCAAGCTTATTCATTGCTTTTTCAATGCGAACTTGTTGAATATACTCCGTTGGTGATATCCCCTTCACACGCTTAAACAATCGCTGCAAGTGGTAAGGGCTGCCGTGGGAAATATCCGCCAATGTATGAAGTGTGAGAGGTTCGGTATAATGATGATCGATCCATTCAACAATTTGCTCGATCCACTCCTCTGCAGGCAATTGTAATCCATCAGGTTTACATCGCTTACACGGCCTGAATTTTTCCTCCAAAGCGATATAAGCATTTTTGAAGATGCGCACGTTCTCTTGATTAGGTGTCTTTGATTTACAAGAAGGACGGCAAAAGATGCCCGTCGTCGTGACCCCGTAAAAAAACGTGTCATCATACGCTGCGTCACATTCTATAATCGCTCTCCAGTACGCATCGGGAATCTTTGATTTTTTTACTTCCATCACGTGTTCACCTCTACTTTTATTCTATACGTTAGTACTTATAAATAAACGATTTATCAATTAAAAAGCAAGATAACGTAATTTTTTTTCTTAATTATGCGATTAAAATAGAAAGACCGCGTGATTGAGGAGGGACAAAAGTGAAAGAACAAGATAACTTGATCAAATAATTTCCTGAAAAACACAAAAATGATCTTCAGACAAACACATTGATCAGGGGGAGTTGGGAAGATCATATAGATGAATTGGTCATCCATACGCCAAAAGAATTTAGCTTTTAGGAAAACATGCGTTACTTGTCACGCTCTCCAAATGAATACTTTTTTGAAATCGTTCTTGCTTAGGGGATTCTTGGGCAGCAAATCAACCTGACGTATGCCTGTACATTGAAACGGCGGCTTGTGGAGATGTTTGGTACACATATTGAATATGATGGAAAGAAATATTGGCTGTTTCCTACACCTGAAGTGATTGCCGATTTAACGGTGGAAGATTTAGCTGATATGAAGATGACGGTCAAGAAAAGTGAATATTTAATTGGCGTTGCCAGGCCTCTCGTTCGCGGTGAACTTACGAAAGAAGCGTTGTTGAATGCAAAAGATGTAAAAACGGCCGAGAAAATGCTAACTAAAATCCGGGGAGTCGGTCCTTGGACAGCGAATTATGTATTAATGCGCTGCTACGTTTCCCTGCTGCCTTTCCGATCGATGATGTAGGGTTGCATAATTCGATGAAATTGGTCTTGGAAACGGAAGCAAAACCGACGAAAGAAGAGATTCTTACATTGTCTGCAGCATGGGCCAACTGGGAGTCCTATGCGACTTTTTATTTGTGGAGACTAATTTATTCATAACTGACATTCCATTAGAAAAAACACCTCCAAGTTATTTTAGGTAGCCATTACCCGTTTTTCAACTTAAAGGTGTTTTTATTTGTCTCACTCTATGGAGTCAGTCCCATCATATGAGAGGGTTTTTAATAATCTTAATTAATAATGTTTACTATATTTCTAAATTCAACCTATTTAAAACACTTTCTAATGAAGGCATACCACTTTGAGCACCTTTTTTCTCAACTGATATAGAAGCACTTGCATTTGCAAATCTTACTGCTTCCTCAATACTTTTTCCTTCTGTTAATGCAACAGCAAAGCTCCCATTAAAAGTATCACCAGCACCTGTTGTATCAACAGGATTCGTATTAAATCCTTTAATGAATACATGCTTTTTACCGTCATAAAAACGGGCACCTTTATCACCTAAAGTTACAATTAATTTATTGGGATAACGTTCTAATGATTGTTCAATATTTTCACCAAAAATACTAATACATTCAGATTCATTTGGCGTAATATACGTTGCTAAATCAATAAATTCATTTTTAAAATTATCAATTGGTGCAGGATTTAATACAACAGGAATGTTATGATCCTTACATATTTTCAATGCTGTATGAACTGTATTTGATGGTATTTCCAACTGTATAACTACCATTTCGCTTTTAATAATCTCATTTTTAACAAGTTCTATTTCATTGGATGTCAATAGATTATTCGCACCAGGAACGACAATAATTCTATTATCAGCATTAGAAACAATGATTGAAGCGATACCTGTTGTTTCATCGGGAAATAAAAACACATGATCTGTTTTTACGTTTTCTTGTTTTAATGAAGTCAATGCCATCTTTCCATATTCATCCGTACCACAAGCACCAATAATTTGAGTTTCCTTCCCTAATCTAGCAATAGATACTACTTGATTTGCACCTTTTCCACCAAAAAAAGTTGAAAAAGAATTTCCTAACGTAGTTTCTCCTTTTTTGGGTACATGATTTGTTTGAACAACCAGATCCATGTTTACGCTTCCAATTACGGTAATCACATTATCACCTCTATTAAACGTTTATACAATGATAGAAGGAATATTGTTAGAATAAATCGTTTAATTTACTTTTTAATTGTTTTATAGCATTTCCACGATGGCTAATTTTTGATTTTTCAGCTCTACTTAATTGAGCCATTGTTGTATTGACTTCTGGTAAAAAGAATATTGGATCATAACCAAAACCATTTGTACCAGATGCTTCAAAAGCAATTTCTCCTTCGCACGTTCCCTTAAAAAATACAGGTTCATGGTTTGGTCTTGAAATAGCTAATACACAAATAAACCGACACGTTCTTTTCTCTTTGGGAACGTTTTCAAGTTCAGCTAATACTTTTTTCATATTATCAGCATCTGATTTATGATTACCAGCATATCTTGCTGAATATACACCTGGTGATCCGTTCAGTTGATCAATCATCAAACCGCTATCATCAGCTAAAACAGGTTCATTTACCATCTTTGATAATGTTTCTGCTTTAATTCGTGCATTTTCTTCAAACGTACTACCATTTTCTTCAATTTCAATAGCATCTTCTAGATCATTCAACGTTTTTATTTTATAACCTAAATCCGAGAACATCTCTTGATATTCTGAAGCTTTACCCACGTTATTCGTTGCAATCCAAATAGTTTTCATTAAACTTACTTCCTTCAATATTAGGTTCTAGTATTTTTTAAGTGCTTCAATCATTAGTTCCCAAAAACCTTCTACATCAAGTTCTAACCCAAACTTAGCATTAACTTTTCTGCCAGTGACCCCATGTAGATCAATTAACGTCGTTCCTGCAGTAAACTCTCCTTTTGTTTCCACCGTAATGTTTACATCTTTCGTCTTAAACAATTCTGGTGCAACACAGTATGCCACAGTTAATACATCGTGTACTGGTGCCCCATCAAAATCGAACATTTCTTTATATGTCGATGCAAAAAACACTAATAATTCGCCAACTATTTTAGCAACATTGTTATCAATTGTATTCACTTGTTCGATAACTTCTTTTGTTGCTAAGGCTTGATGTGTTATATCTAGTCCCATAACCACTATTGGAATCCCACTATCAAATACTTTTTTTGCAGCTTCTGGATCAGCCCATATATTAAATTCAGCAGTTGGCGTCCAGTTACCAAATGTTCCACCACCCATAAGTACAATCTCTTCAATATTGTCCTTAATTTCTGGTGCTTTCGATAAAGCTAAAGCAATATTTGTTAATGGTCCTGTTGGAAGAATTGTAACCGGCTCATTTGATTCTTTTATAAGTCTTATGATTGTATCAAAACCATGTTCCTCACTCCAGCTGCGAGAAGGTTCAGGCAACTCTGGGCCATCTAAACCTGAGTCTCCATGAATACCAGGGGCAGTTTCTCGTAATCGAACCAATGGCTCACTCGCCCCTTTTGAAACAACAACTTCTGTTAATGAAACTAAATCACAAATTTTTAATGCATTATTAGTCGTTTTTTCGATTTCTGCATTTCCTGAAACCGTTGTTATTCCTAAAATCTCCAATTGTGGTTGTACAGCAGCTAATATAATTGCAATTGCGTCATCATGCCCTGGATCACAATCCATAATAATTTTTCTTTTAGTCATTCTATTTCACCTCTATAATAATATTTACATGACAAGACCCATGATTGTGCCTGAAATGACAGATGCTAATGTCGCACCTAACAATAATTTCAAAGAAAATTTCGCAACATGATTCCCTTGTTTTTCACTGATTGACTTGATTGAACCAGCAACAATTCCCACAGTTCCAAAGTTTGCAAAACTAACTAAATAAACAGATACAATTGCAATTGTTTTATCGGAAAGATGGTTTGAGATCTCACCAAAATTCAGCATTGCAACAAATTCATTTGTTATAAGTTTTGTAGCCATAATTCCACCTGCTTGTACAGTTTCAGCCCATGGAACACCCATTAAGAAAGCGATTGGTGCAAAAACATAACCAATAACTGTTTGGAATGAAATGTGAAATACGCCTAAGAAAATCACATTTATCAATTCCATCAAGGAAATAAATCCTAATAGCATAGCGGCAACAATAATAACAATTTTAAATCCATCCATTACACTTTCTCCAACCATTTGGAAGAATGGAAGTCTTTCTTTTTCTTCAATTTCAATTAAATCTTCACTATCGTCTAAATCGTATGGGTTTATAATGTTAGCAACGATAAGTGCACTAAAGATGTTCAATACAACAGCTGTTACAACATACTTTGGCTCTAACATTGTCATATAAGACCCAACCATCGCCATACTTATTGCACTCATTGCTGAAGTACAAATTGTGTAAAGTCTTTTTGGAGATAAAAGGGGAATTTGTTTGATAATTGTTAAGAACACTTCTGGTTGTCCAAGTGCAGCTGTAGATATAGCAAAATAGCTTTCTAGTTTTCCCATTCCAGTTATTTTACTTAAAATTAAACCTAAATATTTGATTATGAACGGCAATACTTTTATATAATTAAGTATCCCTATTAAAACTGATATAAAAACAAGCGGTAATAAAACTGCAAGGAAAAATGAAAATCCCCCTTCATTCAACATACCACCAAATACAAATTCGATTCCTGAATTAGCAATCTTCATTAAATTTTCAAAAAACAAGCCCACTTTAGTAATTGCAATTAGACCTATACTAGTATTCATCATGAAGTAAACTAAAATGATTTGCACAGCCAACATGATCAGAATACGTTTATACTTAATTTGTTTTCTATTATTACTAACTAAAAATCCAATAACAAAAACAAGCAAAAGTCCTGTTAGTAAGAATATAAAATTCATGTGAAAAACCCCCTTTTGTTGTTAGCGTTTACATTACTTTAGGAAAAACAACTCCTATAAAGTCTAATTATGTCAATACTGTAGAAAACAATATTTCGAGAAATTTAACTTTATAGAAGTTGAGTTTATGCTAATTACAAGCTAAATTTCATATTATTTCGTTTTATTGTTGAAACTAACTGCAATTTGTGTTCCTACTTTAGCATTGTGTTTTACTAATTCAATATTGGCATCAAGGCTTTTTCCGCCAGTTAATTCTTTAATTTTTCCTAGCAAGAATGGTGTACTATCTTTACCAATAATATGATTTTCTTCTGCTTCTTTGATTGCTTGAACAATAATTCCATTGATATAGTCTTCATCCATAGCATGTTCTTCTGGGATTGGATTAGTGATTACAGCCCCACCTTTAAGGTTTAATTCCCATTTCGTTTTTAATGTTTCAGCAATTACATCGATGGAATCAGTAGAGAAGTTTAATTGATGCTCACTTCTTCTTGTGTAGAATGCTGGCAGGACCTCAGTTTCATATCCAATGACAGGAACCCCTTTTGTTTCAAGGTATTCTAGTGTAAGACCTAAATCTAAGATTGATTTAGCACCTGCGCAAATGACAGCTACATCTGTTTGAGCCAATTCATCAAGGTCAGCTGAAATATCCATCGTAGTTTCGGCACCTTTATGAACCCCGCCAATACCACCTGTTACAAAGATTTTGATATCTGCTAATTCAGCACAAATCATTGTTGTTGCAACAGTCGTTGCACCTAGTTGTTTTGTAGCAATAATTTGAGCTAAATCACGTCTTGATACTTTTGCAACACCTGAACTTTTACCAAACAACTCTAATTCATCATCTGTTAAACCAACTTTTATTTTCCCATCAATGATTGCAATTGTTGCTGGAACAGCACCGTTATCACGAACAATTTGTTCCACTTCACGAGCCATTTTTACGTTTTGAGGATAAGGCATACCATGAGAAATAATTGTAGATTCTAATGCAACGATTGCTTTTCCTGTCTCTTTTGCTTGTTGTACCTCTGCAGATAATTCAATATACTTTTTCATTTAAATTGCCTCCATATCTAATGTAAATTGTTTTTGTGATAATTCTTGTCTAACTGTATACTTTGACTTAATTGTTTTATGAGAATTGACTAAACCTGATTTAATAATGTAATCAGTATCTTTCTTTTGCAGCCAAGAATAAATAACTCCTGAACAGAATGAATCTCCTGCACCTGTAACATCAACAACCATTGGTGTTTCGATAGCTGAATAATGTTTAATTTCCCCATTTTCCAAACCTGCCATTACACCTTTTGATCCATTCGTTACAATGACATTTTTGACTCCTAACTCCAACCACTTCTTAACTGAATTTTCCCAATCTTCATCATCATTGATTTTAATATTCATAAAAGTTTCTGTTTCATCTTTATTTACGATGAGCCAACTCGCTGCACTCAACGTTTTTGGCAGTCTGTTCATTTTTGGAGACGAAACAGGGATAATGACTAATGGAATATTATATTTTGATGTGAAAGAACAAATATAATCAATCGTTTCGCTCGGACAATTCAAGTCCACTACGATACATTTAGCTCTTCTAAGAAAATTACTGTTTTTTATCATCAACTCAGGAGTAATATTTTCATAAACATCCATGTCTGCTAATGCAATTGATAAATCACCATTCTTATCTAAAACTGCTGTATAGGAACCCGTTGACGAATTTTCAAAGCGAGCGACATGTTCTACATTCATAAAAGGTGACGATAAAGCACGAATCTCTTCCCATTCTGAATCGAGGCCACTTGCTGAAATTAGGAAAACTTCCTCACCCAATCTCCCTAAGTTTTCAGCAATATTTCTTGCTACTCCTCCAACTGATGTAGAGGATTTTACTGGATTAGACGTTTCATTAGTAATTTCATGTTTCGCATAGAATTTTCTATCTACGTTTGCTCCCCCGATACAAATAATAGGGGTTGTTTCATTTAGAACATAAGCCTTGCCCATAACATACTCTTTCTTGATTAGTTCAGAGATAATATTAGCAATTGACGACATTGATAGTCCTACAATTTCTGATAGCTCCTGTTGGGAAATAAACGGATTTTCTCTTATCATGCCTAAAATTAATTCTTCATTTTCATTAATATCATCAGCCATTTCTACACCCCCTTTTCATTACAAGTGTTTATCAATTAAACATATGTTTAGTATACGTTTTCATTTTAGATTGTCAATAGTGTTTCAAATAAAAATTAAAACACTCTTTCGCAATTTGTTAACTTTATTGATGACAACATCATCCCAACCAATATAAGATCCATACCAAATACCCGTACTAAATTTACACTTACATGTAATAACAAAACAGAAACTGTAACAATAAATAGTAACTCAATAGCACTTAAAATTGATGCTGATCCTGAACCAATTTTTGATACAGCAATCGGGAATAATACTACTGGTATAATCAATCCTAAAGTTGAGCCTAAACCAAAAAAATGCCTCATCCACTTTATCTTTTGGATGAGGCATTGTCTATCAGCAATATTTTCATTTGTGTTTTTTAAAATTCATCAAACATCATCAAGCATGTAAGATTTATTTTTTGCTTATTGTTGCGCAACTTCATTTTTAGTTAACAATATATTTCTATTTAGTATCGTTGGTAAACTTATACCGAGAATAATGGTTACAATACCTACTATTTGCAGCGTAGTAACAGTTTCACTTAGTAATATGACTGACACCATTACCGCGATTGGCAATTCAATAGCACTCAAGATTGATGTCATACCTAATCCAACTTTAGGAACTGCTATAGTGAATAAGAAAACCGGAATAATCATCCCAAATAACCCCAATGCCAAACCATACATCCAAAGTCCTTCGTTAAACAAAGTCCCATTCCAAATAATTTCCGGAGACTGAAAACCAGCCGACATCATAAAAGCAGTGAAAGAAACAATTACTAACCGATTAGAGGTTGTCATACTTGTAGTTGCCTTACCATTAACAAATAAAAATAGGGAATAACAAAGAGCGGCCGCCAACCCCCATAACCACCCTTGAAAAGGTATTTGAGATAAATCAACATCAATCAAACCAGCTGCTGGTATGGATCCCATAACCAAGATTATTATAGAAAAAAATTCAATTCGACTGGGAAGTTGGCGTTTTGTTATACAAGAAATCAACATGCCTATCCATGTAAATTGAAACAGTAGTACAACTGCCAATGAAGCAGGTAAATAGTTCAAAGACTGACCGTATACAATATTTGTTAACCCCGTTAAAACGCCTGCAAAGATAAGAATTTTAACTCCATTAAAGCTTAATTTCGTTCTATTTGTAAGAAGGTAAATACACACAGCGATGCAAAAACCGATAAAAAATTGACTTGTAACGGCTTCCTGGGCTGAAAAACCACTATGCATTGCTAATTTTATGATAGTTGAAACTACACCATAACTACTAGCTGCTATAACTACCAACAGGGGGTACAGATACGTTTTCATCATTCTACTTCCTCCTATAATTTATAATTATTATGATTTTTCAAAATTCGTATGGCAAAAAAATCATAGTACCCAATATAAATCACAGATAGACTTTTTTGCAATCTATTTTTTGTTTATAATAGATTTGACTATATTATCTGTCTGTAATATTTAGGTCTCGTACAATGTATCTATCACTAGTAAAGATAATAATAATAAAATTTAAAACCTTTATAATTCAAGCGGAATTTTAGCACGTTAGGAGCACTACTATTTGAATTGAAAGCACAGAAATGAGATGGCTCAAGAGTATAAATTATCCTAAAAGTATTTTAGTTGTATAATAAATTAGGGGGCAAGAGTAAAAACGAGAATTTTGTACGCTAAGCAATTTTGTTTCCTTAGCATACGAACTATCGGTTTTCTTTATAAACAAACAGAAGGAAAAAGTTATTATTATCACCAATCTATAAGAATACTATCAAAATTGTATATAATATTAAGCATTTACAAACACTTGTTTATTATATAAACTATTGTTCAAAGAGAGATGAGGTTGTTTAATGGATAAGGAGCAACAAATTTTATCTTACATAAAAATGAATCCTTTCATTTCACAGCAAGAATTATCAAGTAAAGTTGGTTTATCACGACCTGCTGTTGCTAATTATATTGCTAACCTGACGAGACGCGGTGAAATCAAAGGACGTGGCTATATTCTCCAAGAAGAATCCTCGATCGTATGTATCGGAGGGGCAAACACAGACCGAAAAGCGCGAACAAATCAGAAGGTGCGTTTATATTCATCCAATCCAGTAAAAATTACTGAAGTTTGTGGAGGTGTAGCACGCAACTTTGCCGAAAATTTAAGCCGGCTCGGCTGTAGCACTTCTCTTATGACTTGTGTCGGCGACGACAAAGAAGGTAACTGGATACTGAAGCAAACGAAAAGTCAAGGAGTGGATGTTAGTCAAGTATGGGTATTCCCAACTGAACGTACAGGGACTTTTACCACCTTGTTAGATATTAATGGTGAAAGTATTGTCTCCATGGCTGATATGAATATATACGAAAAAATAACAACTTCCATGATTGACGAAAAATGGTCCTATATCGTTGCCTCAAAAGCTGTTTTTTTGGATACGAATATTCCTAAGGAATGTATCAGCTATTTAATTAAACGCTGCAGCGATGAAAACATCCCTATTTACATTGACCCTGTATCTTCAGCCAAAGCTCGAAAACTTCCTTTACGTCTTGATGGTGTAGAACTGCTGATTCCTAACCAAGAAGAAGCAGAGATGCTTGCTGAAATAAAAATCGACTCAATCAAAGATTGTCAATCAGCATGTGAAAAAATTAGACAGCGTGGCGTTCAAAAAGTTATTATCACGCTTGGTGATCAGGGGATTTATTATTTCTCTACTGAGGAATCTGGGCATTTGTCTCCTTTCAAAGCTGATATTGTTGATGTCACAGGGGCTGGTGACGCATTTGCCTCATGTGCAATATATGGAATCATGAACAAAGAATCACTATTTAGTGCCTGCCAATTAGGACTTGCTGGCGCTGCTCTTACCCTTCAAACTGAAGAATCTATATCATCATTTTTAAAACCTGAAAAACTTCATGAAATAGTAAAGGAATTTTCGTGATGAAATCATATTTGACTTTTACCGAAGAAATATTTCCTTTTCGTTGCTAGTGATTATCCTGCCGTTGTGAAGCATATTCGTTTGTACCGTTTCAAGCGTTTAATAAACACACTGCTGTCCGAAAATTGGTTCACGGTCACACACTGTTGTTCATGATAATCCCCTTTTCTCCATCGTCATGCCTGTATCATAACCAAAGCAAAAAACTCCGGAGATCCCTCACCGGAGTTTTTATTTATGACCGCGCAACCACCCAGTTATCATTCGACCAGCTGCCTTCTGCCGGGCGGTCGGTGACGATGAAATCCACTTGCTGCAAAGGCGCAATACAGTGTGTGGCCCGCGTGTTCATTTTTGAATAGTCCGCGAGCACATAACTTGTTTCCGCCTGTTCCATATACATCTGGCCGAGCACAGCTTTGTCGCTGTCGTAGCAGGAAAGGCCAAATTCCGGATGAACCCCGTCAACGGCAATAAACGCTTTGTCGGCATGAAGTTCCCGTACCACTTTCGTCGTCAAGCTGCCAGCCGTCCGCCAGTGATCTTTTTGTACGAGTCCACCGAGGAAAATGATGTCGCCTTCAAAATCCGTCTGCATTAACCGGTTGGCGAGCGGAAACGATGTGGTCATCACAGTGATCTCTTTAAACCGGCTCAGCCCGTCTGCCATTTGCAAAGTTGTTGTTCCTTCATCGATAAACACAACATCACCTTCTAAAATAAACGAGACGGCCTGTTCAGCGATAAGCCGCTTTTCCAGCCGGTTTTTCGTTTCCCGATTTAAAATCGGCGGTTCCTCTTTTTCACTGAGCCGAACCGCACCGCCGTATACTTTTTTTAGCTTTTGATCTTTTTCCAGCTCATCCAAATAGCGACGGACCGTTTCCGTCGACACGACAAATTCTTCGGCAAGATCCGAAACTCGTACACTTCCATATTCCGCTACGTACTCCATAATCTTTAATTTTCGTTCTTCCGCCAGCATCGGCGTCCACCTGCCTTTATACATACGATTCTTCAGGCAAGACAGCTTTCTTTTCGATATGAACATGAATGCCTCGTTTTTCAAGCAACGGGAAAAATAATTCTGGATGGGCGCCAAATGCCTCTTCCGGCGTCAGCACACCCGTTTTTCCCACGTCTCCTTTCGCCATGCGTTCCGCCACCACCGCAAACGGAATCGCCACATTACGCGTATACGCACGCAGCCCTTCCCAACCTGGCACGGACCCATCGCTTTTCGGGTGCGTATGCGTCAGCTCATAACAAATCGCCTCGCCGTCTTTTTCCCCGATCACTTCTATATGAAGCGCATAGCCATACAGTTCGGTCGACTGTCCTTCTTCTGATTGAAGCAAGTATGAACTGATGATATCCATTATACCCTCTTCTTCGCCGCCAACACTTACTTTTTCATTTCGTAAAATGCCATACTCATACAGTGCACGCACGAGACGCATGTTTTGCTCCGGCCATGTGCCGCGTGTTTCAATTAACTGGACGCCTTTATCTTTCAATGCTTTGGCGAGCGTTACTGTTTCGGAATGCGGAATAATATACTGTACCGTATGACCGTACGGCTCCGGCAAATGAATATCACGCGGACGGGCAAACGGCTTCACCTGAACAAATTCACCGTTTTCAAATACGACACGCCCTGGCAGTTCCGGGTCATATTCATAGGTCGTCGTTTCGGCAATAGATTTGGAAAATGCAATCGGCCGGAACGACCCGTGGCTCACCCGGACGGACTGCACCGAATCCAGACGGTTCGCTGCGTACATCGCCATCATTTGCGTCAGGCCCGGCGTCATTCCGAAGCCTGGCAGCATTGTTTTTCCGTTTGCTTTAAACGTCTCTTCATAGGCAAACTCTTCCCCGAATCCATTCAAATTAATCCCATGGCAGCCCGCCGCTGCAATCAATTTCGTTGTTTGGCCATTCAATTGAATCGTCGTCCCGTCCAGCACAATGTCAAATCCGGTCATCTTGGCTATCGTATCTGCTTCGTCAAACACATTTACTTTCACAAACGACACACGCGGATCATTCAGCCACTCTACCACACTGGAGCCTTCTTCTTCATTATAATCGCCAATCATAATTTCTTCGAATGAAGAGTGCTCCACTAAATCAAGGACAGCTTCTCTGCTGATTCTGCCTGCTCCACCTAGACAAAATATTTTCATATACGTATCGCTCCTCTCACAGTCATATACGTTTTAATAGATTCAAGCAGCCGCTGAATATCCGAGACGTGTATATCACCAATGGTCCCGATCCGGAATGCAGGAAGATCCGTTAATTTCCCTGGATAAATAATAAATCCATCTGCTTTTAACGCTCTATAAAAAGTGTCAAATGAAAACGCGCGGTCTAGATACAAAAACGATACGATAAACGGTGATTGAATTGATTTCGAGACAGCCGTTTTAAAACCAAGTGCTTCCATGCCGGCGATCAATGTTTCTTGATTTTCACGGTATCTCGCTTCCCGTGCTAACACACCACCTTCTTCATCCAGTTCCAATAGTGCCTGTGAAAACGCATGAACCGCATGTGTGGGCGAAGTAAACCGCCATTTCCCACCGTCATTTTCCATCGTTTCGAACTGATCGTACACATCAAGCGAAAGCGACGGTGCACATCCTTTTCGTGATTTTAACAGCGCACGGTTTGCTAGTACAAAACCAAAACCCGGCACACCTTGCAGGCATTTATTTGAACTGGAAACGAGAACATCCATGTTCCAGTTAGCCATTGACATGTCCATGCCGCCAAAGCTCGACATCGCATCGACCATCGTCGTTTTTCCAAATTGTTTCGCAATCCCGCAAATGTCTTGAGCCGGATTCAAAAGCCCCGCAGTCGTTTCCGAATGAACGAACATCACGTGTGTAATCGATGAATCAGCACGCAGCTTTTCTTCAAATGAAGCAACTTCAAGCGCCATTGTATCATCTGCCGTCACCGTGCTGTACGGAATATGTAAACGTTCGGCAATTTCCACCATCCGCCGTCCATACGCCCCGTTCACGCCGATGAGCACATGATCTTCTTTTGATATAAACGTACCGATCGCCGCCTCCACCGAAAATGTACCACTGCCCTGCATCAAAACAGCAGTATACTGATCTCCGCCGCCAGCCAGTTTCACGAGCTGACTGCGTATGCCGCGCGTCAGCTTTTTGTATTCTTCTTCCCACGTACACCAGTCACCCATCATCACTGTTTTAACGGCATCTGTTGTTGTCAGTGGACCTGGAGTTAAAAGGAGAGAACGGACCATGATGATTCCTCCTTTTCCGAAAGAGTACGATCAAGTTCGCGAATAAACGCCGGCAGCTCGTCAATGGATAACAGCACCGCATGCGCACCTGCCGCCATTAGTTTTTCACGTACAGCCGCTTCACAAACGGCGCGTTCGTTTTCTGTCAACTGTGATACTTCCTCCATTGATAAGCCAAGTTCGCTTGAGCCGTAAATCAGCCCGACTGTCCATGCACCTGCATTCCGGCCTTCTTCCATATCGACTGTCGTGTCGCCCACTTTCACAATCCTGTTCATCGGATACATACCGAGCTTCATCGCCGCATAATACATCATCCATGGATATGGACGGCCTGCATCCACATCATCCGCTGTCACAGTCACATCCGGCTCATAGCCTTTTTCCGCCGCACCCGCACGCACAATGTCGATCATCTCCCTCGTATAGCCTGTTGTTGTCCCAATGACTAATCCCATTTCCCGCAGTGTCTCGACCGCTTCTACCGCGCCTGGCACTGGATCCGTGTATTCATCAAGACTTTCAAACAAACACGCTTCAAACCGCTCATTCAGCTCACGAACATCCGCTTCTGTCGGCTCTCCTTGCCACTGTTTTCGAATCGACGGCATCTCAAGCATCGTCCGGATATGATCGATTTTCGCCATGCCCATTGGCTCGCGTGTTTCATCCATCGTGACCCGAATCCCTTTTTCTTCAAATATTTTCACAAAACTTTCAACCGGCGCCATGCAGCCGTAATCTACTGTCGTTCCCGCCCAATCAAGAAATACACCTTGAATTGTTTTCATCACGCAATCTCTCCTTTTCGTTTTGTTCTTTTTACTGCCATGCGCAGGAGCTGTTCATATAAAAAACGCACAACAACATTCACAAGGACAATTAAAAGCCCCATCGCTGCTGCTGCTTCGATATTTCCTGCATCATCCAGGCTGACAATCGAAACCGCCGCTGTTTTTGTATCCGGCGTGTACAAGAAAATAACCGCCGAGATTGTGACCATCGAATTGACGAAAAAATACATCGCCATTTCCAAAAGCGCCGGTGCACACGATGGTAATGTGTAATAAAGAAACGTATCGATCCGCGTCAGCCCCAGTGTTTTCGCGACCTGTTCACATTCCGCATCCAGCTTCTTCAAAGCCGTCCGCGCCGTCATATAAGTAACAGAGAAAAAATGAAGAACCGTCGATACAATCACGATCGCCATCGTTCCATACAATCCGTGCAGCATATTTGGCACCACCAGTCCGAAGAATGACCATTCGGGGCGACTGAAAAACAGCACGTAGCTGATCCCGATCACAAGACCCGGCACCGCCATCGGAAGCAGGCTCATAAAATGACCCATTTTCGCGAGTGTAGCCGGCAGAGCACCATTTTGAAGCCAGTACGCAAACAAAAAGGCAAAAAGAGTACCGAATACCGCCGTACCAGTCGCTGCAATCAAACTGTTTAAAAAGACTGTAAACCCGTCTCCTGTGTAACTGTTAAACGTAAAATGCTCAAGTGAAAATCCGAATGTATATGGCCAGACCGGGGTCACAGACGCCACAATCATCATCAAAAACAAAACCGCAACAACGAGCGCCATGCCGTATGCGAATAAACCGAACAACACATCACGGACCCGATGTATGCCAATCTCAAGTGCTTTTGCTTTTGCATTCAATGAAAACGACGGCTTTTGTGACGCAGCTTGGTCAACCACGAATGCGATCAGTGCCGGTGTCATTAGTAAGATCCCAGCTACTGCGCCAAGCGCAAAATTTTGCTGCCCGACGACCTGCTTGTACACATCAGTCGCGAGCACATTGTACTGTCCTCCAACAAGTTTCGGTGCACCGTAATCCGTGAAGCTGAGTGTGAATGCCACCATTCCGGCACTCACAAACGCGAGCCGAATGCTGGGAATCGTAATGCCGAAAAGCCGGCCCGCTGAACTGATACCCATCGTTTTCGCGGCATCATACAATCCTTGATCCGATTGACGAAGCGCGACGTACATAAGCAAAACGACTTGTGGGAAAGTATAGATAATCTCCGCCATCACAATGCCGACCGGGCCATACAATCCGATGTCAACACCTGGAAAGAGACCAAACAAACCGGTCGTCACAATCCCCTGCCGCCCAAATAAATAAATGAGCGCAATCCCGTGCATCATCGTCGGGGCAAAAAGAGGCAACATGGCAAACCCGAGCAACACCCGCTTCCCTTTCACATTCGTACGCGAAATGGCAAATGCATACACAAAACCAAACGACAGTGCAAAAACCGTTGTCCAAAGAGCAATCGTCAGCGAATGCTGAAAGCTTGTTAACAAAGTTGGATTGAACAAATAACTGATTGCCTGGCCAAACCCGGTCCATCTGCCTTCTTCATCTTTGGCCACTTCGAGAAACAACGCCGAAATTGGCATAAAAAGCAGACAGCCAAATGATAAGAAAATAATCGTTAATTGAAGCGGGCGCCACAATGAAACACTTCGCCCCAATATTTTCACACCAGAAAGTAGCGTCACGCCATCACCACTTTTTTTGAAGGCCGTGCTTCATGCTCATGCACGGATAAATAGACAATCTTCCTTGGGCAAATGTTTCGGCTGTCCACGACGTCTGCCGGCAAATCCACAATGAGTTTTTCATTAAAAAGTGGCGATGTTCGGTCTGTGACACTCACTTTCAGGCGGTAATATGCGCCTTTAAACATCATACTGTCCACATATGTCTCCATGCCGGATTGGGCGTTAGCAGCGAAGAAATGCTCGGGACGGATCACGCGTGTTTCCCCCAATTGTTCGATCTGGTTCGACGTTCCAATAAAAGATGCGACGAACGAATCAGCAGGAAACCGGTACACATTTTGTGGTGTATCGTACTGGGCAATGCGTCCGTTGTTCATCACCGCAATCCGGTCAGCCATGGTGAGCGCTTCATCCTGATCATGCGTGACCATAATCGTTGTCATGCCAAATTCGTGATGAATACGGCGAATTTCCTGTTGTAGCTGATGGCGCACATTCGCATCAAGCGCCGATAGCGGTTCATCAAGAAGAAGAAAATCCGGTTCGATCACAAGTGCGCGCGCCAGTGCTACCCGCTGTTGCTGGCCACCTGACAATTGCTGCGGTGTCCGGTCTGCGAGTGCTTCAAGTCCGACAAGTTGCAGCATATGCATCGCTTTATCTGTGCGCGTCTTTTTTGACAGCTTCTTCGGCTTGAGAGCAAACTCAATGTTTTTGCGCACCGTCATGTTTGGAAACAGCGCATATGACTGAAACACCATGCCAATGTTTCGTGAAGAAGCAGACGAAGCTGTAATATCAGCTCCATCAACGTTCAATCCTCCCGCTGTCGGCTGATCGAGCCCCGCAATGATCCGGAGCAGCGTTGATTTCCCGCATCCGCTCGGTCCTAGTAAACTGACAAACTCTCCTTTTTCAATGTCCAGATGAATTTCTTCAAGCGCAGTCGTCTGGCCGAATGTTTTCATTACCGATTTAATTTGAAGTGATTTTGCCATCATGATCTCTCCTTTATTCTTTCGGTTCGGCTTTCGTTCCATATTTTGATTCCCATTCTGTTAAAATCGTATCCCGGTTTTCCGCCGCCCAGTACAAGTCATTTTCCTTATACATCTTTTCTTCTACATCTTTCGGGAATGATGCCGGCAGCTCAAAATCAGTGTCCATTGTCGTAAATCCATTTGCGTCAAAATATTTCTTCATCACATCTTCTTCGATGGCCCAGTCCAAAAAGGCTTGCGCCGCTTCTTCATTACCAGTATCCTTTTTATTGATTAACGCATTAGCTTCCACTTCCCAACCGAGTCCTTCTTCCGGCAGGATCACTTCAACCGGCGCGCCGTCTTCTTTCATTTGAACAGCTGTATATACAAGTGAAATTCCGATCGGATATTCACCCGCCGCCGCCATTTTTGCCGGTTTTGATCCTGAATGCGTGTATGTACCGATATTTTTATGAAGCTTGTCCATGTAAGTCCAGCCTGCTTTTTCGCCCATCATCTGCAGCCATCCATTAACTGTTAAATAGCCGGTTCCGCTTGACGCCGGGTGAGGCATGACAATGAGCCCTTTATATTCTGGCTTCAGTAAATCTTCATATGTTTTTGGCACCGGCACATTCAGCTTTTTCAATTCTTCCGTATTCACAGCAATCCCCGTCATAAATGCCGTGTTGCCTGTCCATTTAAGGGGTTCATTTTTGTCTTTAAAAGCCGGTTTAATGTTTTCCGCACCTGCTGGCGTGTATTCTTTTAGCATGTCTTTTTGATCCAATGCCAGCAAACTTGACGCTGCAAGACCCCATACAACATCCGCACTTGTGTTTTCCCCTTCCGCGAGAAGCTTAGCCGTCATAATACCTGTCGAATCGCGAACGATTTTAACATCCACCCCTGGATACTTCTCTTCAAAAGAAGCCATATAATCAGGGATCAATTCTTCTTCCACCGCCGTATACACGGTTAAATCGCCCGAAACTCCGCTTTGTGCATCCGTCGGAACACTTTTTTCTCCTGAACAAGCTGATACGAATAATAAACTAGAAAGCACGGAAAACCACACGCGTTTTTTCATTCTTCAAGCTCCTTTTATATGGTTTTGATTGTGATTTCATTGTATCTTGTGATTATTAATGAAATATTAACGAATAGTTAAGTTATTGTTGTGGTTTTGTATGGTTTTATGTAACTTTTTAAATATTTACTTGTTTTTATGAAACAAGTGGCGACTTTCCTTCTTTCTTTGTACGTAAAAAATAAAAGAAGGGGCAGTCACAAAAGCCATATTTTGTGACTGCCCCTTCTTTTTTTAATTCAGCTCCATCAAAAGTGGCGTGATGACCTTTATGAGCGGCATGTTTTGTGACTCATCGGATATGCTAACAGAGGTGTTGCGACAGAACGTCGCGCTCTTAGCCCTTGATCCTATTATAAAGTGAAACTTCATTCAATAGGATTTTACTGCCGTTAAGGCAAGCTAAAAAACCACCTCAATTAAAGAGATGGTTCATCACATCTTTTAGCGATTGATTCGCTAATTCGTTTTCCATTGCCTGCTGCACACGATCAAAAGTCACATCAAGCGTTGATTGAATATTTTTTCCAACTTCGCAATTCGGATTCGTTTTTTCATGCACCGCAAACAATTCATCTTTCGGCTCTACTGCTTTAAAAATATCGAGTAACGAAATGTCAGCAGGGTCTTTCGTTAATTCTGATCCAGTAATTCCTGCCCTCGACGTAAGCAATCCCGCTTTTTTCAACATGCCGCTCATTCGCCGAATGACAACCGGATTCGTATTCACACTGCTAGCAATCATGTCTGATGAAAGCAGCTCACGTGAATTAGATGCAACAAGTACCATTATGTGAATCGCCACGGCGAGACGACTATTCATCATTGTTCTCCACCACCATTTGTCATTATTTTAGTTACATTTAAAATATCTGTCAAATGAGTTGACAAACAACTTCTAATGTAACTATAATAGTTACATATTAAATGTAACAAAATTAGTTACATTAGAGGGGGAACTATTTTATGAAAATCGCAATTATTGGTGCAACAGGAAAAGCAGGAAACCTTGTTTTGAAAGAAGCAAAAGAACGCGGTCATGACGTCACAGCCATCGTCCGCAGCGCTGCAAAAATAACAGATACCAATGTAAATGTAATTGAAAAAGACATTTTCAACTTAACTACGGCGGATGTTCAATCATTTGATGTGGTCGTGAATGCATTTGGTGCACCTGCTGGACAAGAACACTTACACGTTGAAGCAGGACAAAAATTAATCGATGTATTAAAAGAAGCAGCTGATACGAAATTAGTCGTCGTTGGTGGTGCGGGCAGCTTATTTGTAGACGAAGCCAAAACAATACGCGTACTCGAAACGCCTGATTTCCCTAAAGAATACTTGCCAACGGCTCAAAACCAAGGAGTTAATCTGCTTGATCTGCAAAAGTCAGAAGGGATCCAATGGACGTTTATTAGTCCATCTGCCTTTTTTGATCCAGAAGGCAAAAGAACAGGTTCTTACCAATCAGGGAAAGACCATCTTCTTGTGAACGCAGAAGGACAAAGTTATATTAGCTACGCCGACTATGCAATTGCCGTTCTTGATGAAATTGAACATCCGAAACATATAAATGAGCGTTTTACAGTCGTTTCTAACTGACAAAAAAAGGACTCGCCACTTATTAGGCGAGTCCTTTTTTATTTCTTCACTTCAATCATAATCGCATCGCCTTGCCCACTGCCGGAGCAAATTGCTGCAATCCCGATGCCTCCGCCGCGGCGGCGTAGTTCGTATGCTAACGTTAAAATAATACGCGTACCACTTGCCCCGATCGGGTGACCGAACGCAACGGCACCGCCATTTACATTCACCTTTTCAGGATCAATGCCCGTAATTTTATTGCTGGCAAGCACGACAGCCGCGAATGCTTCATTGATTTCAAATAATTCAATGTCATCGACCGATTTGCCTGTTTTCTTTAATAGCTCATTAATAACGAGTCCCGGCGTTTGCGGGAATTTTTCCGCTTCGACCGCTATTTCCGCATGGCCAATCACTGTCGCAAGAACGTTTTTTCCTTCTTTTTCAGCCCGCTCATCACTCATTAACACGAGTGCCGCTGCCCCGTCATTAATACCCGGTGCATTCCCAGCTGTGATGGTGCCGTTATTGCCGAATGCCGGACGTAATTTTTCAAGCACGTCTTTCGTTGTCTCTTTGCGCGGTGATTCATCTGTATCGACAACAACAGAATGTCCTTTTCGCTGCGGCACTGCAACCGCAACGATTTCTTCTGCCATTGTTCCGCTTTCAATTGCTGCAACCGCTCGCCCATGACTGCGTATCGCCCACTTATCCTGCTCTTCACGTGTCAATCCAAGCTCTTCTGCCGCTCTATCTCCATATGTCCCCATATGAACGCCGGTAAAACTGCATGACAATCCGTCATAAATCATTAAATCGACCATTGGCGTATCGCCCATTCGTGTACCCCATCTTGCTTTAAATACCGCATATGGTACGTTTGACATTGATTCCATGCCACCTGCCAAGATCACTTCCTCGTCGCCCGCACGAATGATTTGATCGGCCATCGTCACGCTGCGAAGACCGGATGCACATACTTTATTCACCGTTTCCGTTTTAATATCCCACGGAATGCCTGCTTCACGTGCTGCCTGCCGTGATGGAATTTGCCCCTGTCCTGCTTGAAGAACATTTCCAAAAATGATTTCATCCAGTTCTTCCGGCTTTACGCCCGCGCGCTTCATTGCTTCTTTCATGGCCATGCCGCCGAGCTGTGATGCGGTTAAGGTGGAAAGCGCACCGCCGAATTTACCGATCGGTGTCCGTGCGCCTTCTACCATGACTGTTTTGACCATTTCCTTCACCTCCGCACGTTCTAGTGAAACGGCAAAGTCCGCTTCAATTATTTTCCGTAGTTTTTCATCGTGTCTTGCAGCTGAGCAATCCGCTTCATGCCATCTTCTCGTGCTTTTTTATTTTCTTCTTCAATCGCTCTCGTTTCATCGAGCCCTTTTACAATTGTGTTCCAGCTCTCTTCAATAGTTTCAATTTTGATGCTCGGTCCACCAGCAAGGCGGGCGATTTCAGTACTCTGGTTCGCAATGTTTTGCGAATTTCGCAGCAACATTTCATTTGTACGTTTGTCTAATTCGCTCATAGAATCCGCTACAAGCTTTTGGCGCTTCGCTGCAACTGCTTGAATGATACCATTTTTAAAAATCGGAATCGTTGTAATGAAAGCAGAGTTGATTTTCCCAATCAATTTCGTATTCCCACGCTGCAATAGACGAATTTGTGGCGCTGTCTGCAGGGCGACCATTCTAGCCATTTCAAGGTCATACACTCGTTCTTCAAGCGATTGAACAGCGTTGTTCAGCGTATCAAGTTCCATTTGTGCCAGCTGATCACCGGCTGCCGACCTCTTTTCTAAACTAGGTAGATGACTTTTCAATTCTTCCACTTTTATTTGTCCGGCTACCACATATTTTTCAAGCGCCATGTAATACTGATAGTTTTGCTGATACATTTCATCCATATTGTTTGTCGAACGGATCATCTCATCTTTGTACTTAGAGATTTCAATATGAATTTTTTCAATATCTCGACCCAGTGTCTGATATTTACCAAATATTTTTTCAATCATTTTTTCGCCGCGATTAAACAGTTTGCCTAGAAATCCTTTCGGCTCCGCAAAATCATTTTTGTCAAATTGGTCCATTGTTTTTCCAAGTTGTTTTAATAAAGTCCCTGAATCTGTCACGCTTGTTGAACGCATGGATGCCAAAATCCGATCGGAAAATTGAGAAATTTCTACGGCTGGTTCTTTTCCAAATTCAAGCAGTCCTGTTTGATTTCGTATATCAATAGAGCGGGCTAAGTCCATTACTTCCGGTTCATTACGAAGTTGAAGGCGCATGTCTTCTGCTTTATTTTCTGTTAATACTTCCAGTTCATTTTCTCTCATGTCCTGCATCTCACTCATTTCCTCCCATTTAAAAATTTAGAAATGAAGCCGCTTAAAATAGAGCTTTCTTTTTTATAGTGATCAAAAGGCATATCAAATACCATATCTTCAAGCAAATGATGATCAAAGTATTTTTTATTAATAAATAATTCCAGATCATTCAAGCCTGGCGGGTTGTACAAAATAAGATCAAGACCAAATTCATTTAATAATAAAAGTAAAGCGGCATCTGCTCTGGACAACTGACCGTTTTTTTCATTATTATATAAAATCAATTTCGGTACTTCCTGAGAGTAATCAAATGTCTGCAATAATTGCAGGATTTCCTCTGGCATCGACATCGAATGTGTAAATAAAAACAGCTGAACATCTTCGTCTGTTTCTCCTGGTGATTTCTCCATTTTTGGATCTTCACACATCCGAGAGATAGCCGATGCAATGCCTTTTTGCAATCCATCATGCAGATGACCATATTGCCACCAGTTGCTTTTTACCATTTTTTCCGGATCAAGACGGTTTCTTTCGCTAAGCGCATGCTGGTAATGAAATTGATTGTTCGCCTTTTTTTCTTTCATATAAGGCAATTGTTTGATCGTTAGCGTACTTTTTTGAGTGCGCAACCGCTGCATATTTTCCCAGTATTCTTTTCGATTTTTGGAAACGCCTGACACTTTAGCAAACAATGCAGGAAGTTTCACTTCTCCATCTTGTACAGAAAACCCCGGTCGAATAAATGAAGGCTCTTTTGCTAACAAAAAAATTTCATCGTAAGTCGTCTTTAATGTTACAGAAACCGGTAAGTAATCTCGAAATTGCCACGGTTTATAAAATGAGGATCCTTCATGGTTTAACACTTGTTCAATTTCTTTCGACGCGCGATACGCAACGGTTCCTTGCTGCTTCGGTTCCTCTTTTGGAAAAGGCTGTATCTTCATCTTTGAAGGATACTGTACGACGAGCGTATGTTTATTTTCCGGATCGATCTCTTTGAAATCGTCCTTTCCTTCTGGATGAATGAGTACAACGTCCATTCCTAAAAGAAGCAAATAATAAAGAAAATATACTTGGCTTTTGCTCGCATCCCCATACCAGACAACATGAGGGATATCTTGTTCCACATCCAGTTCCTTCATCCATTGATCCAAATGGTTCCACGTCCATTTGATCAAATCAAGAAACACGCGTCTAAATTCAGGATGGCCAAATGCCCCTGAATGATTAGATTGAAAAAGCTGCAATACGTCTATGAGCGCCGAACGAACAAGCCGGTTAAATTCAGGATTTTTTGCGTATTTAGGAAGCAGGCGCTCTCCGTCCAAAAAAGCGACAAAGCGGTTCACTGAAAGACTTGGTTCGTTTTGGATAATATGATAGATGCGCTGGACAGATTGAAACCGGTCGGGCGGCATCGATTTATCAAGTGTTTCGGACAATATATACACATGCGGCTGCTGGCTGATGAAATAAAGCGTACTCATATAAGCTGTTTCATCAAAGCCGGCACCGAGTATACGTGCAGCTATCTGACTGTATTGCATGTCATCCGTTTCTTTTTTATATCCGGGCCGATCTATAATCGACCGGCCGAGTTCATCGATCCAATTGGTTTCATCAATTGGCATGATGATCGATTTTCTCTTCAACTGCGCTCTCTCCTTTAGTCATCTTTATAAAAAAGTAAGGAGTGTGAGCTGGTGTGATGAACGGGATTTAAGGTTAGATTACAGTCTTTTGGACAGCATCGTTTCAATAATTTCCTCTGCTGCGATCATGCCTTCTGTTTGCGTCAATGGCAGATGAGCGTTCCTTGCGGCTGCCTCACCGTGTTTTGGAATTAAGCCAAATACCGCTTTTTCGACCAAACAGACATCAAGGTTAGAATCTCCTGCTGTAAATACCGTTTTCTTTCCCTCTTTTTCCGAAAGATAGTTCACTGCGTCCCATTTGTTCACAAAGCCTGGGATAAAATATACTTTTCTTCCTTGTAAGGAAAAGAACCAGCCGCGCTCCGCTGCCCACTCCGAATATTCATTCATCAGTTCTGCTGGAGCAAGTTCAGGTTTAATAAGTAAATAGATAAAAAAGTGGTCCACCACTTGAATAGAATCCAGCCACACAGGATCTGCCGTTTTTTCTATTTTTCTCTTTACATCTTCTAAAGACGTATGGCTGTCATTAATTTTTGTTTGAACAAACTCTTCCCAATAACGATCTACTTTCCCATCTTTCAACACGACGCCGCCGTTACACGTAATCGCATATGCTGGCCGAATCTCTTCTCGGAAAAGTGAAATTCGGCTATACTGTTCGACTGTTCTCGTCGTCACAGGAATAAACATCATTTGCTCTGACAGTTCTTTTAAAAGCTGAATCGCTTTTTCTGTCATAAAAGAGATCTCTCTCCCATTATATACTTCAACATTACGAACAGACAGTTCTGTTTGTTTCGGATCGAAAAACTTGCTCGAATAAATGAGTGTGCGATCTAAGTCGCTTGCAAAAATCATCGGTCTTGCTCCAATGGCTTGATTAATCCGCAGCATGTATAAGTCATTTCCGTAAATTCCTCCACCGGGACACCCCGTTCTTTTGTTAATTGAAAAATATGTTTCAAGCGTGGATCTTGCCGATTTTTCACAAGTATTTTCCATGGCATACGGCGCAATAGAACACGTGTCGTCTCTCCTACGCCTGGCTTAATCAAATTGATATCGTCTAGTCCATATTTATTTTGAATCATGTTAACGGACTTGAGTCCTTCCCAAGTTGGAGAGCGGTCGCTTGTTTTAACCGTTTTTACTGCCTCTTGAATGAGAGATGCAGCTGATTCAAATTCATCTGTGATAGCATCAATATAATGAATCGATACATCTTCATCTTGCAGTTCTTTATATACTTTCGCCCCGTGGAAATCTGTTTCGTTCATCCACTGGTCATTTAAGACCGTCCGACTGACAAGCCCCGAAACTGTCGAATTTAAACATGCATTTGGAATAAGAAAATCTTCTCTCGTACCATATAAAGAAGAGCAATAGCCAGGATCAGCCAGTACAGCTAGTTCATCATCCAATTTTATTCCATGTTTTTTTTCGAATTTATGAGTGGATTGCGTTAATTCTTTTGTAATAGCACCTTTTCCCGTCCATCCATCAATAAACACGAGCCGTTTACCTGGATGATGATGAAGTATATAAAGCAATGCATTTTCATCTATACCGCGTCCTCGAATAATCGATACGCTGTAATGAGGTAGCGAAAAACCAAACGTTTTTTTTATATATCGCTTCATCAAAATACCAATCGGCGTACCTGCTCTAGCAAGAGAAACGAGAACAATGTCTCGTCCTTTTTTTTCAATAATAAGTTCAGAAACCGTTCCAACCGCCACCGCCACTTTTTGTTTATACGTATTAAGTGAATCGTGAAATAACGTCAAATAGTCTTTTGTCGGCTCGTATTCAACAGGAAGCATCTCTGAATAATGCACACCTTGTTGAATGGCTCGTTCCCGCTCATCTGTCTTTTTTTCAAGGCGTGCATCTGATAAATCTTTTAATAAAAAGACGACATCTTCTGATGAATAACTTCCTGTGACCATTTGCATGTCGTGTTTAATCATCGAAAATCCCCTTTCAAATGAAATCAACCACGTGAATGTGCGGCACATGATAAAACTGACGCAAGAGCGACTGTCTTCTTTCTTTACTCACTGTCCGTTCAAAAAAGAGAAATACTTCGTCATATTGCGAATCTAAGATGTTATACGCATATTGAACAATACCTGGATCATCCGGACTTTCAAATACGAGCCTGTTTTTGATCGGATATCTATCGTTATTTAACGGAAAGATCGGGCTTCTCGTTGTCGAATGGTACGATATGCCGTCTCCCATATAAACGGAAGCTTTCATCGGTAAGTGCATAAACTCCCCTGTTCCGAGACAGAGCGTTTTCTTTCCTACTCTTTTTGTTTTTAAATACTGACCTACTTGACGACAATAGTCTTCAATAGACTGTCTATGTTTTGAAGACAATCCAAACCTTCCTGTTAATGCTGAATACGGTGTATCGTTTTTCGTGCCGTGTGAATCAACAGATGAATATGGATAATGCGCAATAGGAGACGAAATATCGCGAAGATGAATCGAATGGTCATTTATCTTTTCAAGAGGTATTTGTTCATCAGCGTCAACCTGTTCCTCCACATCAGGTGTGCCTTTCACTTGAATCGTACCGGACAATAAAGAATACGTTTTAATCTGAATTCCCCACATGTCCTCAAAATCCTTTAAACGCTGCCGATCCTCTTTCGTCCGCCAATCGAGAAGAGATAGCACCGTGTACTCTTTGCGCGGATATTTTTTTTGAATCGATGATATAATGTTCAAAGCCGTTTTCCCTGTTGTGATTTCATCATCCACCAGGCAAATGGGCTTGTCATGATCGAACATTTCTTCAGGTGCATAACAAAGCTGGTCTGTCGCATGCGAATGCTCTTCTTCAAAATAAAGAGTCACTTCTTGATCAACAATCCGCTCTCGCGTGGAATGAATATAAGATGCTTTCGTAAAGCAATCAAACACACCGTGACCGAGCGCTGTCGCTGTTTCTGCAAATCCGATGAACACAACCGGTTCGTTCAGTGCAAAGCTGAGCTCTTTTGCGACGCAATAAGCCGCTTCCACACGCTCCTTTGATCCGTCTTTCAACGCTTCAATAAGCTGCTCTTTTTCAGCCAGCGTTTGACTCGTTTTTTCTTCGTAATAAATCGATGCAAGCAACGCCGACGAAATAAAAGGGATGCATGGATGCAACGGAATGTGTTTTCCCAGTACTTTACTGACAAATAAAAAAGATCGCTTTTTATTAATTCTTGCCGCCATTTCATATAGTGATTCTACCGGGAGATTATATGGATTCGCTTCTATTCGTATATCTACTTCCAAAGAGCCATTAATGTTATGTGTATACTGGTTCGGATAATAAATCGATGAATGTGTGGTTTTCATGAAACACCCCGTATATATCTGACTTTACTAACGTTTTTTGTGCCCACTTTAAATGCGGCTTTATTTCATTCATTTTGTTTTGAAACTCACTTTTAAATACGCCCTTTTCACCGTTCGCTTGTCTTACAATACTTAACGCGTCCACATATTCTTCTTTCGTCACAACATGCAATGCTTGTACAGGTAAAAGATGTGTTGGGTGAATAATGGTTTTCCCGACTAATCCATTTGCTTTATCAAGCAGCGTTTCTTGTATTAACCCGTCGAAGTTTTTACGAATTAATTCTTTTCTCAGAAGAATCCCTTCCGAACCGAGCTGTTTGAAAAATGGTGTCTGACGTAGTTGTGGCTTCAAAATTCGGCTATTTGCCGAAAAATGCTCCCATACAGGACCCGATATGACAAACCCGTTTGGTTCCCGTCCGAATATATTCACGATATCAGTAATGAGTTCATTTATGAGCGAAATTTCATATACGGTTGTCTGACTATTTCTTCTGATCCCGTACAATCCGCACAAATCCGTAGCACCAATCCGAATATTCAATATAAGGTCTTTATAAAGAGCGGCGGTTTCTTTTAACTGAAGCAATTCTTCTACACGCTTTTCCTTATAAAGGACTTCGGGCGACTCTAAAATAGGCATCCCGTATAAAATAGTCCCTGACTCTTCAATAATGGACTGCAGCGTAGAAAGAAAATCTTCTGCGTTTGCTGAAGAAAACTTCGGAAAGACGAAACCCGTCAACGATAATAATGAGCCATGCAGACGAACCGCCAATTGAGCCATTTGATGTGCACTTCTTACTCGAATAAAAATAAGCGGCATTCTATCATCTGTCAAACGTCCTTCATTCAAAGCTTCAGAAATTATTTCCATATGTGAAACAAGCTGATCTTCTGCCCTTTCTACTTCCAGATCTCCAACAGCATCTTCCAGACAAATAACAACTGTCGAAAGCTCTTTAAATTTATTACTAATAATTAATTCAGCAATATCAACTCTTGTTGCTGGCATGTATAAAACCGGTCCGAGACCGTAAGCAAGCATGTGTTTCGGTGAATGCTTATGAATCATTTTTGGTTTTTGATAAAAAAATCCTTCTAACTGAAACGCCGGTAAATGATGAAAATACTTCAAATTCAACACCTTCTTACATCAACTTTTTCATTTTTGTAAAAAAGAAAGAAGGAGACGTCTCCTTCTTTCTTTTTTTATCAACTACTTCTTATTCAGCCCGTTTACCTTGGATCTATGAAAGGAAGCGTATGTATCCATAATACCTTAATTAATCTCTATTTCTTCTCTTAGCAAAAAAACCAATAAAAGGATTAAAACCTTTTATTGGCATGTTGAATTACACTTCCAAACCATAATTTTGGCAAAGCGACATGAGTCCGCCGGAAAAACCACTGCCTACTGCACTGAATTTCCAGTCGTTCCCGTGCTTGTACAATTCACAAAACACAACAGCTGTTTCAATTGAAAAATCTTCTCCTAAATCGAAGCGAAGTAATTCCTGTCCTGTTGCTTCATCCGCAAGTCGGACGAACGCATTCGACACTTGCCCAAAATTTTGACTGCGTAATTCCGCATCATGAATGGTAACTGCAATACCAATTCGCTGTACATAAGAAGGTATTGTAGAAAAGTCGACAACGAGCTGCTCATCATCCCCGTCACCTTCCCCTGTCCGGTTATCCCCTGTATGCACAACAGCTCCACTCGGATGTTGAAGGTTGTTATAAAAAATAAAATCATGGTCATTCTGACAGCGGTTGTTTGCGTCAACGAGAAATGCCGACGCATCAAGGTCAAATGCCTGACCTCCTGAATATTTATTCGTATCCCATCCGAGACCGATGACCCCTTTAACGAGACCAGGGTTCGTTTTCGTTAAATCAATTTTTTGCCCTTTTGACAATTTAATCGACACAGTGAAATCACTCCCAAGTGTGTGGTATGCGTGATTAAGCTTGCAAGCCGTAATCGTTGACGAGTGATGCTAATCCGCCTTGGTATCCGCTTCCAATTGCACTGAACTTCCACTCGCCATTATGTCTGTACAACTCGCCTACAACGACTGCTGTTTCAATCGAGAAATCTTCTCCAAGATCATAACGGATCAGTTCTTCCTTGCTGTCGTCACTTACGATACGCACAAAGCTATTCGATACTTGTCCAAAGTTCTGGCTCCGCTCTTCCGCTTCATGAATCGTGATCGTGAACGCAATTTTTTCAATCGATTGCGGCACGTCAGAAAGATTGATTTTCACTTGCTCGTCGTCTCCATCGCCTTCGCCTGTCAAGTTATCACCTTTGTGAACAACAGAACCATTGCCGCCCTCAAGATTATTAAAGAAAACAAAGTCTTTTTCACTTTCACATTTTCCGGCTGCATTTAAAAGAAATATAGATGAATCAAGGTCAAACGATTTACCGCCATCATACTTATTCGTATCCCAGCCAAGACCGACTGTAATTTTTGATAAACCAGGATTACTTTTCGTTAAATCGACTTTTTGACCTTTGCTCAATGAAATTGCCATGTAAAAAACCCTTCTTTCTGATTATTTATTTTGATTTAAGCAAATTTTTGAACGATTTCACTCAATCCTGCGTCTTGTGTTCCAGTACCAACTGCCGCAAATTTCCAATCTGCACCATTTCGATAAATTTCAGCAACAAGCAAGCTTGTTGAACCTGAATAATCTTCTGATAAACTGAATTTAAGCAACTCTTCTTTACTAGTAGAGTTCACGACACGAATAAAAGCATTTTTAACCATGCCAAAATCCTGTTTACGTGCTTTGCAATCATAAATATTTACAACGAATACAAGTTTATTAACAGAAGCCGGGATCTTTTTCAACTCGATTAAGATTTGTTCATCATCCCCGTCACCATCGCCTGTTAAGTTATCACCTGTATGTACAATACTTCCACAGCTGCTTTTTAAATTACCGAAGTAAATGAGATTTTCTTTACCTGCAAATTTGTCATTTTGAAGCATAATAACCGAAGCGTCAATATCAAAACTTGAACCACCGCCGCCGCTAAACATACCTCGTAATCCGCCCGCTTTTTTCTGTACGGGATCCCAACCAAGACCAACCATGATTTTTTCCAGTCCTGGATTGCCTTTTGTCAAATCAATTCTTTGCCCTTTCTGAAGGACAATAGCCAAATCAATCACTCCTTAACAGTTAGTAAACGGAAAATCTCCATCGTTAATTGGATGACTCTTTCCATCTTCTACAAGTCTTATCATACTACATCCATCTTGTTAATTACAAAAAAAAAGCCATGCAAACATTAAATTTGATTGATATGACGGATTAGCCTCCATGCAAAAAAGACCACGACTTATTTTGATTGTCGCGGTCTTCTTATTCTATTACGTGCAGAAGTTATTTATTCCATTTCACATTTTCTTGCTTCTCTTCATTTACCGTCAGTTGAAACACATCCGGTCTTGAGTAGTGGCCCGTGACATCAAAGTCAAACTGGCTAAGTGCAATGTCCTGCAAATTTATATCTGCTATGATAATATCTTCACGTCCATAAACAGGTTCTGCTATATATTCACCAAGAGGACCCACAATCGCGCTTCCACCTGTACACATTTCATCGGGAGACGAAGCGAGTTCATCGTAGCAGACGAGATCAGTCGGATACATATCTTTCGTCACATATTGATTGCATGATAGAACAAAACAGCGTCCTTCCGCAGCAATGTGACGAATCGTTGACTGCCATAGATCTCTCGAATCCGCTGTCGGTGCAATATAAATTTGCACACCTTTTGCATACATCGCTGCCCGTGCAAGCGGCATATAATTTTCCCAGCAAATGAGCGCACCCATTTTTCCATACGGTGTATCGAAAACAGGCAAAGTGCTTCCATCGCCTTCTCCCCAGACGATTCGCTCCGCAGCAGTTGGCTTCAGCTTCCGATGTTTTCCTAGCAATGTTCCGTCCGGTCCGAAAAATAAAACCGTGCAGTACAGTGTCCCTCCACTCGTTTCCTGGTCCCGTTCAATGACACCAATCATTAAGTAAACGCCCGCTTTTTGCGCTGCTCCACCAAGCCGATCAGTCGCTTTACCAGGGACCGGAATCGAATTTTCTAAATAGCGAAGCCAATCTTGCCTACCTTCAACGGAACGGCTGCCTATTTTCGTACCGAATGAAAGACCGCGTGGATAAGCGGGAATAAATGCTTCAGGGAACACGACAATTTTCGCCCCTTTTTCAGCAGCTTCTATCGTTAAATCAATCGCTTTTTGCGTTGACGCTTCCCCGTCCATAATGACAGATGCCGCTTGTACAACAGCTACTTTTACCTTCATACTACCGTTCTCTCTTCATTCAAAATGGCAGCCATTTCTTTTATAAATTCGGCATTTTCTTCGAGTGTACCGACTGAAACGCGAATATATTCAGGCAGCCCCCAGATTGCCCCATACCGGACAATGATCCCTTTTGCGAGCAGCTTCTCATAAAACTCTTTCGCAGCAGGACCTATTTGGACGAGCACGAAATTGCTCATACTTTTACTATAACCGACGTTCATTTTTTCTAATGCTTCATACAATTGTATGCGCCCTTTTTCGTTCACTATTTGCGAGTTTCGTACATGCTCATCATCATTGATTGCGGCCGTTGCCGCTGCCTGTGCAAGAGCATTAACGTTAAACGGTTCTTTCACTTTTAAAATTCGCTGAATAATATCTGCTCGGGCTACACCAAAACCGACTCTTACACCGGCAAGCCCGTAAATTTTCGAAAACGTCTGTAAAACAATAACCGGATAACCAGATGCAATGTATTCGATTCCATCTGTGTAATCATCGGCCGCGGCATAATGCGAGTATGCCCCGTCAAACACAACGAGTATATGATCAGGCAATTTATTTAAAAGCTGTTCGAACTGATTCTTCGGTAAATAGGTACCGGTTGGATTATTCGGTGAACAAAGATAAACGATTTTCGTCCGGTCCGTTACCGCATCTAAAATTACGTTAATATCATATTCAAAATCTAGTTCTAGTTTTGCAAGAACTACGTTTGCCCCCATTAAATGAGCACCAAAATCGTATTCACTAAAAGATGGAGACGGCACGATAATTTCATCGCCATTTTCAAGAAATGTTTCCGATAAGAGCGTGATCAGTTCGTCCGCTCCGTTTGTAATGATTAACTGGGACGCAGCGACATTCAGTTTTTCCGCAATGGACTGTTTTAAACGCACGGCGTCCGCATCCGGGTAGCGATTCAACGTTACAAGCTCCTGCATAATCGCTTCAACCGCTTTACTCGAAGGACCGAGCGGATTCTCATTCGATGCTATTTTAATAACACGGTCAAGTCCAAGTTCTTCTTGTACTTCCCATATTGGTTTCCCCGGTGAATACGGTTGAATCTTTTCCAGTGCTTTTCGTGATTGAATCATTTTCTCTAACTTCCTTTCTAGGAAATTGAAATAATTAATTTCTTCTTTCTATCATAATTTTTATTTCAAAAAAGGAACCATCCAATTATAAAGCAATATCCCGGTCCAATTGAAAACATTCAGGACTCTTTAATGGAATTCAACCTTTTAATGCAAAAAAGATAGGGCTGTCCCCGGGGTCAGTTATTCACTAACTTTTGGGACAGCCCTATCTTAGCTTTTATTTAGTACAATCGATTTTTAATCCAGAACCCTTGTGTCGCTGAAGCAAGTTCATTTTCAAAATAGTGCATAATCTGTTCCTTTGCCTCTTCTTCTGTATCGAATCGATTGAATTTCATGCGTTCTTTGGCAAATTGTTCACGATTTAAGTAATAAATATGATCCGTTTCAAACACATATTTTTGATCAACATCTTTTTTCAAACGAAACTTGATCTTCTTTTTCCCAACCATAATTTCCCATTGTCCACATATTTCAAATACGTCTTTCACATAACTAATTTCATTCAATGAATGTATCATCACTTAAATCACCCTTTATTGACTGTTTGTTTAAAATATATTACTTGATTCATTCGATTCTGTAAATAAAAAGAAGAAAATTATATATATTAAAATTAAGTAAAGAGGCCATTCCTTGCGAAAAATGATAAATCGCCGGCCATATATTATGTGGCCGGCGATTTATCATTTTGTTGACAATAGCGAAGTGCTTCTGCAAATCTCGCTATTCCTTCATTTATAACACTCGTTTCTTCCCTTCCAAATGTAAAACGAATATAGCCTTTTTGTGAACCAAAGACACTGCCTGGCACGAATGAAACGCCACGTTTCATTGATTCTTCCAGAAGCTGATTTTCGCTGACTAATTTTTTCGGCCGACACCAGATGTGAATGCCGCCTTCTGGAATAAAATAATCCACCTCTTCTTTTAAATAGCGATCAAAACTTTTGACAATTTCATCTCGTCGTTCCTTTAATTCTTTGCGAATCATATCAACATGCTCATCAAATGACGATGATTTCAAAAATTCATTCGCAGCCCATTGCGGAAAAATACTGTGGCCAAAATCAACCTGTTGTTTTGCATCAGCAAGACGCTCGATGACGTTTTTCGGCCCGATTACCCAGCCAATTCGCAGTCCCGAGGCAACAATTTTTGATAAAGAACTAATATAAAGCACATTTCCGTTTTCATCCATCGCTTTCAGCGTATTACTTACTTTTCCATTAAAAGATGTTAATGAATACGGATCATCTTCAATGATCGGAATACCAAGTTCGGTTGAGATTTCGAGAATTTTTTTTCGGCGCGCCATACTCATTTTCGCACCCGTCGGATTTTGATAGTCCGGATTTAAAAAGAGCATGCGAATGCGATGCTTTTTGTGGAGTGCGATAACATCGTCCGGGTTAATGCCATGCCGGTCCATAGGCAACAATAACGTATTTAATCCGGCAGATTTAAAAACCGGCAATGAATAGCAATAAGACGGATCTTCAATTGCAATCGTATCACCTGATTTAAGCAAGCATTGAATAATGAGATGAAGTGCCTGCTGTGCTCCGGATGTAATTAAGATCGACGACGGTGACGTGTGAATGTTTTTATATTTTTTCACATGCTCCGCAATCGTTTCCCGCAGTGACACATTTCCTTGTTGATGGTCGTAGCCTAGGTGACCGAGAAACGGGATTTCTGCCATCATCGTTTTAAATTGTTCACTTGGCAATAGACTAGGCGATAATTCACCACTTGACAAGTTAATCAGATGCCGATTCTGATTTTCGGTACGAATGCGTTGGACAAGCGGCAAATTCGGCAAAAAAGAGCCGTCTTCCATGTACCGGCCCCAGTTTGGAATACGCTTATGTGATATCCCCCAAATATTGGTGCTGATGCAGGTACCGCTCCCTTTTTTCCGCTCGACAACGCCGAGCGACTGCAGTTCATCATACGCCGCGACGACTGTACTCCGGTTCACACCGATCTCTTTCGCCAGAAGACGTTCTGACGGCAGTACACTTTCCGGTGAAAACAGACCGGTGGAAATGCCTTGTTCAATATAATCGGCAATTTGCTTATACACTGCTTTTTTCGCAGTCCGATCCGGTCTCCATTCCATATGGTCACCTTCTTTTATGAAATAGCCGTAACGATAAACCAAATTGTCCCAACTGTGAATACGACAAACATGATCAAATAAATAATCGATAAATTAACAGTATTACGCTTCGTTGATTCCCCGTATTTCGCCTCTTCCCGTCTCGTTACCAAAAATGTACCGAATAGTGAAGCAGCTAAAATAATTATTATTATGGCAATAGCTATACTCATTTTTTATCTTCCTTTCCTTTATTATGATCCATTCCATTAGCGTTCCTCTTTTCTAACAAGCCGGTCACTGACAAAAAGTGTGACAAATATGCTGCCCATGATAACGACAGCGAGTCTGGCTCCCTCGATCATAAAAACATCCCTTAGTTCATTATACCCGTTGCCGCTGAGCTTAAAAACAGCGGCATGAATGTAACAAGCTTCTACGCCCTCACAGTATGAGACACAAGGAACACAAACAGTGGTACCGCCATCCACTTAACCGCCATACCCTCATCCTTTATCATAGAAAAGATTGTCAAAAAAGGGCCATCCAATTTCTTGTTATTTTCCCCATCCAATTTTAAAAACCTTTCCCTTATCATAGCAGGAAAGGCTTTATCAATTATTACAAATTTCCGAACGGCTCTTCATAAAGACGACGATAGTGGCCATTTTGCTCTATTTTGTAACCGTTCTATTAATGTTCTGTAAAGATCTAGTGCATCGATTGAATTACATCAGAAACGAATGTTAAAATCAATGACGATATTCGATGCTAAATGAATAAGAGGACGATTATGAAAAAAATAGATTTCAACACGTTAATAGAAATTTTGACTGTATCAATAAAACTTGGTTTGACGTCATTCGGTGGACCTGTTGCGCATTTAGGTTATTTTCATGCGGAGTATGTGCGAAAACGCAAATGGATGGATGAGAAAAGCTATGCTGATTTAGTGGCACTCTGTCAGTTTTTACCTGGACCTGCCAGCAGTCAGGTTGGGATTGGAATTGGGGTTATGCGCGGGGGCGTCATTGGCGGGATTATGGCATTTATCGGTTTTACCATGCCGTCAGTCATTGCATTAATTATCTTTGCTCTCATATTGCAAGGGCTTAACATTAGAGATGCCGGATGGATTCACGGGTTAAAAATTGTCGCTGTTGCGGTCGTCGCTCACGCCATTCTTGGCATGGCGCAAAAATTAGCACCTGACCTTCAACGAAAAGCGATTGCGATTGCTTCACTCACGATTACATTACTTTGGCAAACGGTGTTTACACAAGTTGGTATCATTATATTAGCTGGTGTCATCGGGTTTCTTCTATATAAGGAGTACGTGCCAGACAAATCCGCATCCTTCTCATTTCCTGTATCACGCCGATTCGGTACATTTTGTCTCGCTCTCTTTTTTGGACTGCTTATTGCACTTCCAATTTTGCGTGAAATAACATCAGTAAACTGGATTGCCATGTTTGATAGCTTTTACCGTGCCGGTGCACTCGTCTTTGGCGGAGGCCACGTCGTCTTGCCGCTTCTTGAGCGCGAATTTGTGCCAACTGGCTGGTTACATGCAGAAGAATTTCTAGTCGGTTACGGAGCAGCACAGGCTATGCCCGGTCCATTGTTTACCTTTGCAGCTTACATCGGTACAGTTGTAAACGGCTGGCAAGGCGGCTTGCTGGCAACATTTGCGATTTTCTTGCCGGCATTCTTACTCATTGTCGGAACTCTTCCGTTCTGGAATGGGCTTCGTCACAACCCGAAAATTCAAGGGGCGCTTACAGGTGTCAATGCGGCTGTCGTCGGTATTTTGCTTTCAGCGTTTTACACACCTATATGGACAAGCTCGATTATAGAACCGATTGACTTCGCTCTTGCTGCGACCTTGTTCAGTATGCTCGCTTACTGGAAACTGCCGCCATGGATAGTTGTTGTAACAGGAGCTGTTGGTGGTATGCTTATTTTCTCTACATACTGACTAAAGAACCGTTCAGGGAACAGATCACATCTGTTCCTTTTTTCATTTATTTCCCTTTCTTTTATTACGAAAATCAAGAAAAGGACGTACGAACAGCATTACAATCAGCACACAAAACACCATCATTTCCGCTAGATGCATGACGTAAAAAGGATTCGTTACATTTCGTATTGCATCCCTCATACTAAGGCCCATCATTTTATCTATACCGAACATAAAAAGAATTAAACAAATTAGTATAAACATCGCAATGGTAAGGTTTTTCATTTATATCACGCTCCATGACACATAGTGTGTCCTTTCTTTACCTGTTTAAACAGCCAATATGTATAACCGAGGAAGCACTCGGACAAAATGGATGAAAACAGAAAGAAAGGTAAGTTAATACGATGCTTTCATTCTTTAAGCAAAAGAAAAACAGAAGCAATCCACAACAGCCAAAAGAAGAGATCTATGCACAGAAGTCTTCTGTCACGATCGACTTTTCTCTCTCCAAAAATCTGGAGGACATCAAACGAATAACAGGAAACAGCCCGGATATTGTGATTCGAAAAATTAACATCGGCTATCAGGCGAAAATAGACGCAGCGGTTCTTTTTGTGAAAGGACTCGTGGACAGTCGAGCCGTGGACGATTTCTTCATTGAGTCGATGATGAAGAGCAACCCTTTACAGGAAAAACTTACTCTCCAAGACATGATGGATCTGATCGCTGATAAAGTCATTCCCCTCGGTCAAGTTCAATCGATGCGTAACCAAGTGGAAGTCATCGACTCCTTAATGGCGGGCAATACGATCATTTTGATTGATGGAATCGATGAAGCCCTGACAGTTGGCACACAGGGCGGAGAAAAACGATCCATTCAAGAGCCGACGACGCATATTTCGATCCGTGGATCCAAAGAAGGATTTACGGAAACCAATGAAACCAACCTCGCCATGGTTCGCCGGATTATTAAAAGCCCGGATTTATGGGTAGAATCGATGACAATCGGACAAGTGACGAAAACAGACGTTTCCATTATGTACCTAAAAGGCATAGCGAAAGAGGACATCGTGCAAGAAGTCCGTACACGATTAAATAGAATTGACATTGACGGCATCCTTGAATCCGGCTATGTCGAACAATTGATTGAAGATCAGACCATGACGCCCTTCCCAACGATTGAAAACACGGAAAGGCCCGATATGGTGGCGGGCAATCTTCTGGAAGGAAGGATCGCGATTTTTATTAACGGGACGCCGTTTGTGCTTCTTGTTCCCGCTCTTTTTGTTGAATTTTTCCAGACTATTGAAGATTACGGCAGCCGTTTTGATATCGCCAATGGCCTCCGCTATATACGCGTCCTTGCTTTCTTTATTTCTCTTACGGGACCTGCACTTTACGTAGCGGCAACGACGTTCCATCAAGAGATGATCCCGACCCAACTGGTCTTTATTATTGCGGCCCAACGGGAAGCCGTGCCGTTTCCGGCCGTTGTCGAAGCGCTTATTATGGAATTAACCTTTGAAATTTTACGTGAAGCGGGGCTCCGTCTGCCAAAAGCGATCGGGTCGACAGTCTCGATCGTAGGGGCTCTCGTCATCGGACAAGCGGCTGTGCAAGCGGGGATTGTATCGCCGGCCATGGTCATTGTCGTCTCCATTACCGCCATCGCCAGTTTTGCGACACCCGCTTATGCGATGGCCATTTCAGCTCGTTTGATTCGCTTTGCCTTTATCATCAGCGCGGCCACATTTGGCTTTTTCGGCTTAATTCTCGCGTTCTTTCTGATGATTGTTCATTTGTGCAGCTTGCGTTCATTCGGGGTTCCGTATATGAGCCCGTTTGCCCCATTTTACCCGTCCAATTTCAAAGAGACGTTTTTTCGAAGACCTTTATGGGCAATGAACGAAAGATCACGGATGGTCGCTGGGGACAATATTATCCGTCAAGGCGAAAACCAGAAACCGCAGCCTCCGATCTCTCGTGAGATGATCATGACCGACAAGAAAGAAGGGAACACGCATGAATCGTAAAGGGATATTTCTTTTTTTGGTGATCATAAGCGTGTGTTTCCTTTCTGGATGCTGGAGCAAAAGAGAGTTAACCGATCTGGCCTTTATCTCCGCCTATTCCCTTGATCTAACTGAGGAGGGAAACTATGAAGCGACCGTACAAGTCATTAATCCAGGGAACATCACCAGTGGACTTCAAGGCGGAGGTGGTGGGTCATCCTCTCCACCCGTTATTGTATATTCGACCGTGGGAGAAAACTTGAGTGATATGGACGCCCTTGTCACCAAAAAACTCTCCCGAACGCCTTATTACGCCCATACCGATCTGGTCGTTATTAGCGATGAACTGGCAAAAAAAAAAGGGCTCCCGCCCATCCTGGATGAGCTTGACCGCGACATTGAATTCCGGACGACGACGATAGTCGTCATCGCGAAGGAGACAAAAGCGAAAGATCTACTCACAACATTGACGGGGACGGATCGAGTACCTGCGATAAAAATTGTAAAAACGCTGGATGCGACAGAAAAATCTCTAGGTGAAAACTTACGTGTCAATGTTCATGAGTTAATTACTCAAGTCACTTCTACGGGGAAAGAACCGGTTCTGCCTGGTTTCACATTAAAAGGGGATCCTATGCAGGGGAAAACGATGAACAACGTTCAGTCATCGGAACTGGAAGCGGCTCCTGAAGCGGATGGATTGGCCATGTTTAAGGAAGGGAAGCTGATTGACTGGATAGAAGGGGAAACAGCGCGAGGAACGCTGTGGACACTGGATAAAATCAAAACTACAACAGTGAGCATGAGCTGGGAAAAAGAGAAAAAAGCCATTGCCTATAAAGTGATGCGTCAAAAAACGAAGGTCTCTGCGACGCTCACAAAAGGAAAGCCTAAAATAGTGGTTTCAACGCGAGCTGAAGGAGATATTGCGGAAGTCAAAGTGCCGGTAGATCTGACGGATCCGCACGTCATCAAAAAGATTGAAAAGGAGCTTGAGAAAGAAATCAAGAGCGAAATCGAAAAAGCCATTCAGCAAGCGCAAAAAAACAAATCGGACATTTTTGGGTTTGACGAAGTCGTGCACCGTACCGATCCAAAAGCATGGAAGAAGCTTGAAAAGGAGTGGAAGGACCGTACGTTTGCGGAATTAGACGTCGACGTAAAGGTTGAGGCGCTTATACGCCGGACGGGATTAGTCAACAACTCCCTTCATACAACATTGAAAAAGGAAGGGAAGTGATCATATTATGGAAAAAGCGAAAATGAGTGCCTATCAGCTCTTCACACTCATCCTTTTATTTGAAACTGGCAGTGCCGTATTTTTTCCGATTGCCGTAGACGCGAAACAGGACGCCTGGCTGGCGACTCTCATCGCCATGGCCGGCGGTTTTTGCTTATTTTTCATTCATTACGGCCTTTACCGCTACTATCCGGATCTTCCGCCGACTGAATACGTGCAACGATTACTAGGATCCATTTTAGGAAAAGGACTCGCCTTCTGTTATATTCTCTATTTTGTGTATACAGCTGCAGACATATTACGCGTTTGCGGGGAATTGTTAGTCACCATTGCTTACCCCGCAACCCCTTTATTTATCATCAATGCCTTATTCATTCTGGTGATTGTTTATACAGTTTATAAAGGAATTGAAGTCATCTCCCGAACCAGTGAAGTGTTGTTTGTCGTCATGTGCCTGCTTCTCTTGAGCGGCTTCCTTTTAATGATGATTTCAGGAATCATTCATCTCGAAAACTTAAAGCCGATACTGGAAGAAGGACTTTCGCCGGTGATCAAAGCCGCTTTCACAGACACATTGTACTTCCCATTTGGACAAATCATCGTCTTTGCGATGATTTTCCCTTATGTCAAGGAACGTGAAAAAGTGAAACGCACCGGATTATGGGCATTGGGCATGAGTGGCCTCCTATTGGCGCTTTTCGCAGCGGGTAACATAAGTGCTCTTGGCGTTGATCTTGCTTCCCATGCACAATTTCCCCTTCTAGCTTCGATCCAGTCGATTGAAGTAGCTGGATTTTTGGAGCGTTTGGATATTTATTTCATCCTTTTTGTGATGATCGGCGGTTTTTTAAAGATAAGTATCTGTTTCTATGTGGCGGTGATGGGAGCGTCTCATTTATTTCAGGTGAAACATCCTTCCCGTCTTGCTTATCCGATGGGCATGGTCGTTTTACTTGCATCCATGGCCACTGCAAGCAATTATACGGAATATGATCAACAATGGAGGGTGGTTGTAGCGCCGTATATAGATCACTCATTCCAAGTCATCATCCCTGTTCTTCTCCTCATCATTGCTTTTTTCAAAAACAGAAAGAAAGCAATATAGAAAGAATAAGATCACTTTTATCGTTTATTCGTCATCGTCATTTGAGGTGTTTACTTTTGATTAAAATTCGTGCTAAATATTGAAGGCTATGTCGCTATGCCAATGGACGTGACAACGAGGGCAGAGGAAGAAAAGTTAATTAACGCTTTATCCACTCCTATATTAAAAGTATGGAGCAATACCATTGCATTGCCTTTAATCAGTGAATTCGATATAGTCCGATTCGACTTATTGATTTGTGCCGTGTTAGAAGAATGCAGCTCTAATCAGATTGAGTTTGTATTACTCAACTGACTAAACACAGAGTATTTAAACATAAAATCAACTTATTTATTGTTCCTTATCCTCATCTTGAGGATTATTTTCCAGGTCTAGCTGATCATCTACTTCGCCATCGTCTATCCCATTATCTTGATCTTCTCCACCCGCACACCCTGCTAATCCATCAAGTGTTAACGTAGCAACCATTCCACCAGCAAGTAATTTATTTTTCCAATCAGATTCACTTGGCCAATTCAAACCTGATCCAGTAACATGACCTTGTCGCCCTAATTTATAATCATTATAAACAGATATTGACTTTCGTATAATAAGTGTTATTATTATATTATCAACTAAACGACAAAAAGAGATATCCAGTCGAAGTTGGGATATCTCTTTTACCTCAAAAGGAGGAGAAAACATGAGCATGAAAAAAATCTGCCCTCGCTGCCATACACAATTGAAAAAATTAAAGCACAGTACCATTTGTGGATGCGGAGTTAAACTGACGACTGTTGCAAAAGCAAAAAAATAACTGTTATTCCTTACTCATTAAAATCTTTCTGGAAAATCAGTAATGATCGCTTCCACAGGAACACCGCTTCTCTTTACACGATTCCACTCTTTCACGTCGTTAATCGTATAGAGCCGGAGCAGCATCCCGCTATTAATCGCTTCCTTCCCGTGTTCACTCAGTGCAAATGATACTTGCGTATGCAACGCGGTCAACCCAAGCTTTTTCGCAGCCCTTACGGCTTCACGCGGAATACGCCAAACGAGACCTGCCACTGCAATGTATGGATCAAGTTCAATCACACGGCCAACACTTTCCGAATTAAAGGATGAAATGATCACTCTTCCTCTCATATTATATATGTCAATCAACTCAAGAACTTTTTGCTCGATACCGTAATATGGCACTTTATTCGTTTTTAATTCAATATTAATTTGCATAGTATTTCCCGTTGCCCAGGTCAAAAATTCATCCAGCGTTAGGATTTTTTCGCCTGCAAACTTGGGATGAAACCAACTTCCTGCATCAAGCTCCGCAATTTCCGCGTATGTCATTCGCTCAATGGCTCCTTTTCCATTCGTCGTTCGGTTGACTGTTTCGTCGTGAATGATCACAATTTCACCGTCTTTTGTCATTTGTACATCAAGCTCAATGCCATCTGCACCTATACGAACCGCCGCTTCAAATGCCGCCATCGTATTTTCCGGATGCGTGCCGCTTGCGCCCCGGTGAGCGAAAATAGCAGGTTTTTTATTCATGTATCCCCATCCCTTTCACATAAATGTCTATACGATCATCTTACGTGAAAAAAGAAAAGAAGTCACAATTGTGGCAGTTGATAAGAATGGCAGTACCGTTCTTGCGAAAAACAGATATGGACAAATTAGAGAAGTGTATATGATAACAATATAAAAAAGAGATCTTGCAATGTATGCCTGCAAGATCTTTTTCACTATATATTCTACATTCACACTCAAAAAATTATTTTTTTATTTCGATAAAAAGCACTTTTAAATAATTGCCTTCCGGAAACTCTTCGATCGTCCGAAAATCATCCGGCAGCGTATACTGCTCTAGAATAGAATAAGCTACTCCTTTTTCTTTGCAGGCATCTTTAATAAACCCTTTAAACCTTTTTAAATCAACGGTGCTGCTATTCGTCGATGCCACGATCACACCGTTATTTTTCGTTAAATCAATCGTTTCTTTCAGCAGTTTTATATAATCTTTTGCTGCGCTGAACGTACGCTTTTTCGTTTTCGCAAAACTTGGTGGATCAACAACGACCAGGTCAAATGTCCGCTCTTTCCGTGCCGCATACTTAAAATATTGAAACACATCATCGACGACAATTTCATGTTCACCAGCATTTAGATCATTTACTTCAAACTGCTCGATTGTTTTGGCACGGCTTCGGTTTGCTACATCGACACTCGTTGTCTTTTTTGCCCCGCCAAGAGCGGAGCAAACGGAAAATGCGCCTGTGTATGAAAACATATTGAGCATTTCTGCGTCTTTTGAATAGCGTTCGCGAATCGCTTTTCTTACATCGCGCTGATCAAGAAAGATCCCTGTCATAGCACCATCGTTTAAATCGACCGCAAAATTCACACCATTTTCTTTCACAATAATCGGAAATTCACCCCGTTCACCCGCAACAAAATCATTATCTTCTATATACTTTCCTTTTTGATCAAATCGCTTTTTCTCATAGATTCCTATATAGTCAACCTTCTCTTTCATCGCAGCGAGAAGATCCTCTCGGAATGAATAAATCCCGAGACTGTACCAGTGAATGACGTAAAAACCGGCATAATAATCAATAATTAGCCCGCCAACACCATCTCCTTCTCCATTAAAGACGCGAAATGCCGTTGTGTCCGGATCGTCGAACAAATGCTGGCGCTGCTTCAGTGCTGTTTCGATTTTTTTCGTAAAAAAAGCAGCGTCAATGTACTCTTCCGGTTCACGAGTGATCACCCATCCTACACCTTTATTTTGCACACCATAATAACCCGTGCCAATGTAGTTCTTCTTCTCATCGAGAATACGGATAATTATTCCTTCTTCTTTGAGTACTTTACTGTTTTCTACCGCGTCTTTTTCAATAAGCGGGTACCCTTTTCGGAGCTTCACCGCTGCTTTTTTGTTCACTTTCACATTTACAATTGTTTTCATCAGGGCCCCCATAAGCTTTTTTCTTTATCTTATCAAAGTTCACATAAAAACGGCATCTATTCTTCTTATGTTACAATAAGAAAAACAGTATTGAAGGGATTTAGTGAACGATGATGAAAATGATAGCGGGTTCCTTGCAATGGGCTGTATTTTTAATTGCTTCATCTATTGCCGCACCGGTTGCCATTGCGGCACTTTTTCATCTGAACGGTGCAGATACAGCCTCCTTTATTCAGCGTACGATGCTCGTTCTCGGTATCGCTGGTATTTTGCAAAGTCTGTTTGGCCACAAACTTCCTATTAATGAAGGACCTGCCGGGTTATGGTGGGGCGTGTTTACCATTTACACGGGATTCGTTGGTGTATTATACACGACTGCAGATGCTACGCTGCAAGTACTGCAAAGCGGCATGCTTTATAGCGGTTTACTCTTTATTTTATTCGCGGCTACTGGTCTCATGAACCGATTGAAAGAGCTATTTACACCGACCATCACATTCATTTATTTACTGCTGCTCGTTCTTCAGTTAAGCGGTACATTTATTAAAGGTATGATGGGGCTGCCTAATGAATCAGGCAAAGTCGACGGTCTCGTTATTTTAGGATGCGCAATCACAATGGCCTTCACATTCTGGATAAGCGGTCACCGGATTGCTCTGTTGCGAAGATACTCTGTTTTGATTGCCGTTTTTGTAGGGTGGCTCGTATTTCTTCTTCTTCAAAAAGCAGAAGTGCCGGTTTTCAATGGGATAGCGGCTCTATCCATTCCGGATGTTTTCGTTTTTGGTCCGCCCGTCATAGAACCTGGTATGATGATCACATCATTTTTCATTACGCTTTTATTAATCGCCAATATGATGGCATCGATCCGTGTCATGGAAGGGACATTAAAAAGGGAGTTTCACGAAGAAGTGCCGAACCGAGTAAAGCAAGCCGGTATTTTCGCCGGAATCAATCATTTTATTGCCAGTGCTTTTTCAGCTGTCGGACCGGTACCTATTTCCGGAGCAGCCGGATTCGTGTCTGCAACGAAAACGCGCGCGTTGCTGCCGTTTATTTTTGGCTGCCTGATCGTCGTAATCGTCACCTTTTTCCCGGCTGCGATGCTGTTACTATCAGCACTGCCTGCTCCTGTTGCGTATGCTGTTACATTCGTTATTTTCACCGGCATGGTTCGCATGGCTTTTCACGAGCTTGCCAGTGCAAAAAACACAGAACAGTCACTTAAAGTCGCAGCAATTGGTTTAATGACCGGTGTCGGCTTCATGTTCCTGCCGCCCGACAGCGTTGTTGAACTACCCGCCGCAATCGCCGCTACCCTTTCAAATGGACTTATCACCGGAACCGTCGTGGCGCTCATATATGAACAATGGCTAATCTGGCGTAAGCGTAATTCGAAGGTAAGTGGTCAGAAATGCGTTTGAGTTTAAAAAAGCGACCTTTGCATTCCATGCAAGGCCGCTTTTTTAAACTCAAGCTAAATCGTACCTTCTTTTTGACCCTTCCAGACAAATACACGCATCAAACGAACTTTTTCCTTTAAAACCTTTCATTAAATTCGTCTTCCCGCTCTCAAGCCATTTCTTCCTGTTTACCGCAATGTATTTCCTTACTTAATTGGCACCCAGATCTCAGAATATGCATCAGGCTTGGTAGGATCAGGCTCTTTATATACTTCAATAGGTGCTATTGCAGCTGGTTCATATCGATTAGATGGGAACCATTCTGAATAAATTTGTTTCCATGCATTTATTAGAGCGATTGGGATAGGCCCTCGCACTTCAAAAACGACCCATTTAGATGCCGGAAATTCAAAGGTCGACAATTCATCTAACACGTCACCGCTATGTTCTGCAGCAATCCAGTAATCAATCGTGTTTTTCTCTTCATTAAAATTTTCAATAATACCTAATAGACCTTTAATTTGTCCACTGTTTAATTGGTACAATTGATTAGCTGTTCCATTTTTATGGACTCTATCCCAAAATGCTGGTACACCTGGAATTCCTATATCTTCTGCACCACATGAAAATTCTCGTTTAACCCCTATTGCTTGAAATACATCTCTTTCAACAATGTGATATTTCATTGGTTTTGCTCCCTTCAGATTTATCTATATCGTTAGTCAGTTATAGGTTTGTAGTTTTCCAATCCCTTTTGCTATTATGAAACCTTTTTTACACTATTTATCAAACTCCATCTTCCAGCTAAAATAATCATTATCTGCATTTTTCTCGTACTTTAACATTGCATCAAACTTATTCCCTTTTTTGCTTGTTAATCCCCTTACTTTCACAACTCCATTTTTCAACAGTGATTTCACCATCGTTTTCGTCGGCTTTTTCTTCATTGCAGTTAAAAACTTGTCATTTTTCCAAATAACAAACTTACAACCGCTTTTCCAATTGCTACAGCCAAACCCTTTTTGACCTTCAATTACACCATGTCCACAAACAGGACATTTCCCCAGCACTTCATTTGTTTTGCGCTGCGTCACGACTTCTTTAATTGTTATTTCTTGTTCGCTTTTGATCGTCTGTACAGACTTCGTAGTAAAATCAAAAATCACCTGTAAAAATTCTTCTTTGCTAAATCTTCTTTTTTCGATATCAAACAAAGATTTTTCCAAGCGTCCTGTAAATTCTAAATCAAACAAATCTTTAATTGGAAACGTCTCAACCAGCTTTCTGCCTAATTGTGTGCAAAACAGATTTTTACTTTCAGCAGTGATATATCCAACATCTTTTAACTTTTTAATCGTTTCGGCTCTTGTCGCTGGTGTTCCTATACTAAAGCCACTTAAAATCGTATTTATATTTTCTTCACTTTCCTCATTGCTATCGTAATTTTTACCACATGTCTCCATTACTCGCAGCAATGTTCTTTCCGTGTGCTGTTTTGGCGGCTTTGTCACATGTGATGTAATTTCGTGATTGATCATATCAACATGATCATTGATCTGAACGAGCGGTAAAATCGTATCTTTAGATTGAATTTTCTCTACTTTTTTCCATCCTTCTACAAGCTGTACCTTTCCTTTAGATACAAATAAACCTTTTAAATCTATGTTCTTCATTTTCGTTTCAATTCTTGTTTCTTCGTACTCTGCTACAGGCATAAACTGCATAATCAATCTGTTTTTTATGGCTGTATATACTTGCTCTTCATCTGTAGTCAGCTTTTTAGGTTTCAAATAAGTAGGAACAATAGCGCTATGACTTTCTACTTTTGAGTTATCAAATATCCTTTTAGACTTCACAAATTTGATTTCACTTTTATATGGCAGGTCTTCCGTTAACGTTTCTAATACCTTTGCTGTTTTACCAACGAGACTTTCTTCTAGAGCTACACTGGATGTACGTGGATACGTAATGAACTTTTTTTCATACAAAGATTGGGCTACTTTTAATACTTTATCAGATGTCCAACCTTTATATTTGTTCGTAATATACCCTTGCAAATTAGAAAGGTTAAATAAATACGGTGGATACTCCTTTTTCTTCTGTACTTGCTTGTCACTCACAATGGCGGATTGATCTATTAATGCCTGTTGAATCGCTTCTAACGTTTCCTTATTTTTAAACTTCTCTTCTTTTCCTTCAACGTATGTTCCTTCATATTCTTGTTCATCTTTTGTTTTAAAAGTAGCTTGAAGTTTAAAATAGTTTTCTGGAACAAAATTCTCAATTTCTTTATCTCGGTCATAGATAATCTTTAACGTCGGTAACAATACTCGGCCAATATTTAAAGCCTTCCCCTTTCCTTTTTGATATTTAAGCGTTGCCACTGATGTTAAGTTTATTCCAATCGCCCAATCCGCCCATTGACGGCTAACGCCCGCATCTTGTAAAGGCTTGAGTTCTGAATTCAACTTCATATTTTCTAGCCCTTTCATAACCTCAGCCGGTGTCCATTCATTTAATAATAACCGGTAAACGTCTTTATCTGTTCCGAGGTTATAAATGATACTGTCCCCTATTAATTGACCTTCTCGATCATAGTCACAAGCAGAAATAATAGCGTCTACATCTCGCCTTTTCATCAACCTTTGAATAATTTTTAATTGCGTACTCGCGCCTCTGTCTGGCTTTTCTCTATTTCTTGGATCACCTTTTACTTTATATTTAAATGTTGACGGGATAAACGGAAAGTTCTCCATTTTCCATGTGGACATTTTGTCATCATAATCTTTTGCATCGTATAGTTGAAGTAAATGGCCAAACGCCCATGTAACAATATAGCCGTTTCCTTCAAAATAACCGTCTTGTCGATTTTTTATTTTCAGTGCATCTGCAATATTCTTAGATACAGATGGCTTTTCTGCTAAAATTAATACAAGTCCCATTTACGAGGTTCACTCTCCTTTATTGTATATTTTTAAAGATATAAGCCCCAGAGCACTAATTATAGTTAAATGTATTACAATCGTTATAGGAGGAGATATTTAATTAAAGATTCTTTGTTTATTGTCAAAGATTTTAGGTTTAGCGTGGGAAATGTGATTAATAGTTGGTGCTTCCCCAACGCCATCAACCTAAAGGAATTAAGTACCCCCAAACGAGAAAAAAGAGGTTATATTACCATCTTACCAGTAATATAACCTCTTTTTTAATATCAAATTTCACACCCCATTAATTCTTTAACATGTTTGACGTTTTTTTCTGAAGTTAATTTTTCAAGTAAGAGAAAAGCAACATCAAATCCAGTAGCTGGATTCGCAGAAGTTATAATATGGCCGTCTTGAACAATAGGTACGTTCTGAACATTTACACCAAATGTTTTTAATTGTTCTTTTCGATGACTAGTTGGATGGCTGTAAGTGGTTGCCCTTCTATTATATACTATTCCACTTTTACCTAGAGTTAAAGATACTACACAAATACTGGCAATCGGTTTTTGTCTAGAATGAAAGTACTTAATAATTTCAAGAAACCTTTCATCTCTCAATATTACAAAGTACCACTTTTAATTTTCTCATCCTTTATTATATTCGACTATTTGTTTTAATAAGTCGAACATAAATTTTGTAAATTATTTTTTGATTGGAAGTCCTTTCAAAAACGTTTTAATCATCATGTGAAAACTTTCATCAAGATTGAGCGGCAGACCGAATCCTCCTGTCTGCTCAATGGACGTGAAACCGTGAAGCATGCTGCGCAATCCTCGTACCATATGGAGAATTGTTTCTTCATCCAGTTTATATACAGCCATCACTTGAACAACAATCTGCACGACTTTTTCCTGCGCTTCTCTTAAATCAGGTGCATAAAGGTCTGGTGCGCGAAACGTCGCTTCATACAAACCCGGGTGCTGACGTGCAAAGTAAACATACGCCAGGCTGAGCGCATACACCGCTTCATCGCCCGAGAGTCCGACGGCGGCTCCAATCATTTGTTCATATAATTTTCCACAGCCAAATACAGCCAGCCTCTGTTTCAACTCTGATAGACCGCCTATATGGTTATATAAAGAGGGGGGGCGAATTGATAATGCTCCGGCCAATTTTCCAATTGATAAGTCTTCATAACCATCCCGATCAATTATTTCAACTGCTTTTTGCAAAACGGTATCTACATCTATGCCTGCTCTTGGTGCCATTCCAATGTCCTCATTTCATCTTTTTTTCTGCATCCATTATTGCCCGTTCTATTGCTTTCATAGGCTGCTCCAGCATCTTTCCATGACCAACTGCTAGAATGGAAGGCCGCAATGAATGTAAATTCTTTGCGCTGTCAATCGCGGTTTGCTTATCCCATGTCGCAAGTGCTGGGAATGGGAAGAACGGTTTTACTGTACCGCTCACCGCCATGCCGCCTCTCGTCTGAAAAGCATCGCCAGCAATTAAACTGCGGTTCCGCCTGTCGATAAACGACATCGAACCTGGCGTATGTCCCGGAGAATAAATCGCTTCAAGTGATCCTATCCGGTCTCCTTCTTTCAACAGAATATCCGGCCGTGTCTTCATTTTTTTCGGCACGCCGCCCTTCACCGGCTTCTGTGCTTCTTCCAGATCTATCGATACGTCACCACCAAGCAGCCGTGCATCCCGCTCAGATATATAAACGGGCACATCCGGTAAAAATCCTTTTAACACGTCAACTGCTCCAATATGATCTTCATGCGCATGTGTCAATACGATATGTTTGATCGGCTTTTCAAGTTTTTTCACCATTTTCATAATGCCTTTCGCGCTGTAGGGTAGCGCTGCATCGACAAGTGTCAGCGATGTTTCTTCTTCAACAATATAACAGTTAACTGGAAAAAAACGCGGCATGAATGACAGCTGATAGAACGATCCGATTTTCGTAAGACGCATATTTCTTCCCCTTTCCTTCAATTAACTAATTTAATTATTATAATAACTAATAATATTAGTTATTATAATAAAAAACAACCTCCATTGACTATAAAATCATTGGAGGATCGTCTTATGTATGATTTACTCGGCTACTTTATAAAGTGAGTCTACGTTATAGCCTTTCACTTTATAGTAGTCGAGAATACCGTAGTAAATCGCGTTTGACATGATCTTCATCGAATAATCCGACTTCATTTTGGCTGCATCTCCTGCATTGGAAATGAATCCAAGCTCCGCTAGTGCTGCTGGCATATTGTTTTCACGAAGCACAGAGAAGTCGCCTGGTTTTACTCCACGATCATTTAAATCCCATGCGGCCAACATACGTGCCTGAATTTTCGCTGCGAGCAATTTGCTGTCTGCCACATGCGGATTTCCTGCTGCATAATAATACGTTTCCGTCCCGCTTGCACTGGCTGATGCAGAATTCACATGGATGCTGACGAAAATATTACCGCCATTGTTTTTGGCAAAAGTAGACCGGTCTTTCAATGGAATAAACGTATCAGTAGATCGAGTCATTTTCACATTAAATGGCGTTTGTTTCAATAAGTTATTCACTTGAAGTCCCGTTTTCAGCACCACATCTTTTTCTTTCAGTCCATTTCCAACCGCTCCTGAATCCGTGCCGCCATGACCCGGATCGAGAATAATCGTTTGACTTGAAAGCTGTGCATCACTGCCTTCTGTCACGGGAGGTGTCGTGACATCTGTTCCTGTACTGCTCAAATAAGAGGAGCTGATAAAACCAACAGTATTCCCTATCTTCACATAGGTCCATCCACCAACGGAATGAGCGCTGGCTACTTCTGTATTCGCAGCAATTTTCCCTAATGAGGCAAACGAAGTAGAAGGTCCTGAACGAACGTTTAAATTCCCTGTCGTTGACCAACGTTTGCTTGTAAAGTCACCGAATGATTTCAATCGAAATTCGGGATTAATGGCCCGTGCCAAAAAGACAGCAAAATCTGCCCGGGTAATCGTTTGATTCGAACCAAACGTTCCATCTGAAAGACCGCTTGCGATGCCTAAATCCATCAATGCTTTTTCAGCATTTGATGAATAACCAAATGCCTTTGCTAGCATGATCGCCATTTCACCGCGTGTTACAGCTTTATACGGAAGAAATTTCTTGCCATCATAGCCCGACATAATTCCCTTTTCTACAACTGTTTGTACATAACCCGACGCAAAGCTGCCGGAGCCCAAATCCGTAAAGTCTGTTGGCCGCTGTGTTCCGTCCAGCTGAAGTGTACGCCCGATGAAAACAGCCGCTTCTGAACGAGTAATTGTTTTATTCGGCGTGAATGTTGTCGTCGATGTCCCACTCACAATTTTGCCTTCTACCAAGTAATTAACTTCCTTCAATGCCCGAGAAGGAACATCGATAAAACCAGCAGCTTGAACAGGTTTTATTCCAAAAAGAGTAACAATCATAAGAAATGACAGAGCAACAACCAAAAACCTTTTCACCTTTTTGCCTCCATTCACTAAATATTCCTCTTAATCTACTATTTAGTATATATGAACTTGCAAAAAGTGTTTATCATTTTTTAAAATATTTTGACATATCAGGAAAATAATAAGGCTTACTTCGCCTCACTTCCCTTTTGAACGTCTGTCAAATGAAACCGAGTACACTTCACGTCGGAAATGCAGAACAGGGTCGTCCGTGCACGCAATCCCATTCGTCATAACGGTCGGATCAAATACGACATCATCTGCCTGATGTTCCAGTTTGTTCGTGATCGATAAATGTCCAAGCGTGATTTTTTTCCGTTCATCCGGCCACATAACCGTTGAATCATTAACGGAATCTCCTTTTTCACCTAGCCAGATGTTTAAACGAAAGCCAATTGGCCCTGTTGCCATCCTGTTTTCTAGCTCTTCATCTAAGTAATCAACCGGATGCATAACCGCTTCTTTTTTCGTCTTGATATTTACATTGTCGTCTGGTTCCCATTCATATTTAATGCCCTGCTGCTCCCCTTTTTCATTTATGAAATAAAACGCATGAATCGGAAAATAGCGGCTCGTTGAATAACTAATAAACGGCCGCAGTTTTTTCATAATGTGAAAAGCCGCTCTGCTTTCGGGATAGTTGATTAACATTTTTACGATATCACGAAGGCTCGATTTATCTCCAAGCGTGCGAAGCATCTCAACGAATACTTCCGGTGTTTTCGTAATAAAAACGGGCACCGTCGCACTAACAAGATTTGTCACGTTTCCATCTGGCAGCTGAAATTGAACAGACATTCCTTTTACTGGCGAAAGGATATCCACCATGTTCGGATTCGGTGAGCTATCAGAAAAACGAACGAGCGCCTTCACTTCTTTCTTTTGCAAATGAGCAGCTGTCGTGTACGGTGTCGCATTTCCATTCGGTGTAAAGATAGCTTGACAATACACACCTTTTGCATGCGCCCGCCGATACCCTGGAAACGTTCCTGCCATATTTTCAATTGAATCAACAGCCTGTTTCGCTAACTCAGGTTTATTTAATTTCATCTTTCTGCCTCCATTTTTATTAATTACTTACCACTTTTTAAAAATAAAAAGCCTTCATAGATCCAGTTATGATCCATGATGGCTCCTTTCATTCAAACATCTTCCGTGAAAAAACTAAACCATCCTATTATCCAAGTGCCCGTGCAAAGCCCATGGCCTGTTCCAGCGATGTGACGCAGCCTTTCAGCTGGTCAAATGAAACGATGATATTGTTAAACGAACTACTGCTGAGATCGAGCCCTTTCATGGATGTATCGGCGAAATTTGCCTGATTCATCTCACCACCGCTCAAATTCGATTTCTTCCAGCATTAGTATATTTGGCTTCTGGATTGCTACTTTTTTCTTCACGGCCATTTCCTCACCTCTTTCCGGAAATATTACCGGTTTTCAGTGCCGTTTACCATTCATATTGTTTATAATGATAAAGGCTCGATACAATGAAAAAGGTGATTACATGATAAGAACGGCTGCAATGACGATCGATCAGACGATTTTGCGCGATGTGCCGCTTGAGGAACTGCGCGGAGAACATATTCAATGGTACTGGGTGGATTTAAATGTACCGACAGACGAAGAAACAAACATATTAAACGACTTTTTTGCTTTTCACCCGCTGGCGATTGAAGACTGTCTTCATTTTATTCAGCGGCCGAAGCTTGATTATTACGACGACTATGATTTTATGATCATTCAATCCGTCAATCAAAAAACACTGTCGCCGGAGGAGCTCGATATATTCTGGTGCGAGAATTTTATCGTGACATTTCACCGAAAACCGTCCGTTGAAGTTGATACCATTTGGGAACGGCTGCTTGAGCCGAAAAAAATAAAACATCCCGTTAATATTTTGTATCATCTCGTCGACAAAGTCGTCGATCATTTTTTCCCGAGTGTGTATCAAATCGAAGACAGCCTTATTCAATTAGAAGCGGAAGACGCAGACAATTACAAAACGAATGATTTATTTGACATTCGAAAAGAATTATTAAAGCTGCGCCGCATTATTTTTCCAATGCGCGAACTTTTGTATCGTGTGCTGAATTCAGACCGCGTACAAATATCCAAGAAAAACAAAGTATATTTTAAAGATATTTACGATCATTTGATTATGTTGACGGAGATTGTCGAATCGAACCGAGAGCTGACAAAAGATATGCGCGATAGTTATTTATCTGTCAATTCGAACCGGATGAACAACATTATGATGACGCTCACTGTCATTACGACGATTTTCATGCCGCTCACCTTTATCGCCGGCATATACGGGATGAATTTCACCCATATGCCTGAATTAACATGGCATTATGGCTACTTTATGGCGCTCGGTTTGATGGGCGGCATCGCGCTTTCGATGTTTGCGTTTTTCTGGCGAAAAGGGTGGTTCAAACAGGATGATTAAGTGCTGACGGCGGTTGGTCATTAATCTTTCATCGATTTGAAATGCACCGTTTATAATTGCGTTTTTTGTTCATACTGTTGATAAACGGTATTAAAGGAGAACGCTATGAAGAAATTCTATTCTGTTTCAGCTTCATTTGCTCTAATGGTTTTGATTGCCGCCGGCTGCGGTACAGATGAAAGTGAGCAGCCTGTCAGAGATAATCAAACAGATACTATTGAAGAACATGCCCGAACTATGCCGGAAAAACTAGACAACGTTGTTGGGACTTTAAAAGAACTGAAAGCGAGTATAGAGGATCCTGATAACGTGAGGGAAATTCAACAAGCCGGAACAGTCTTGGAAGAACATTGGGATCTTGTTGAAAAAGAAATAGAAGAGCAATATCCGGACGATTATGAAAATATTGAGGAAAGCCTGTACCCACTTATCGCCGAAGCGAAAAAAGATGAACCTGATGTAGAAAAAATGAAGACATTAATTGATGAAACAAACGGAAAAATAACAGAGTTTCTGGAAAAGGCTGAAAAGCCGAAAAGATCGCCGCAAAAATCATATTGATACGATTTAATTGCATCGAGTAATAAACAGACTAAATTCATTAAATGAGTTTAGTCTGTTTTATTATTTCCTAGTAAATAACAAAATTACTTGAAAGGACTGTACAATTTGTATAAAGAATTTATGGAAGTGGAACAGCGCCCGTACCCATTACCTTCTTCACCATGGATTATGAAACAAACATGGACCAATATGCTGTTTGCCCACTGGTCAGTTTCTGCTGATCTTTTAAGAGCGCATATACCTGCGCAGCTTCAGATAGACATATGTGATGGTTCGGCATGGGTTAGTCTCATCCCCTTTCAAACCCATCATACAAGACTGCACGGCATGCCGAAGTTTCCGTTTTATCATTCTTATCTGGAATTAAATGTCCGTACATACGTCACTTATGAAGGGATTCCCGGAATTTATTTTTTTAGTCTGGATGCCAATAAGTGGCCGATTGTCACCGGCGCAAAAATAGGAGCTGCTCTTCCCTATAAACATGCCCGCATGAAGATGACGATAAAAGATCCGGTTGTGCACTACACAAGCCAGCGGAAGCACCCAGGCAGCCCAGATGAACTCTTTCAGGCAAGTTACCAACAATCATCGAGCATTTATGTACCAGACAAGGAAAGCCTTGAATACTGGCTTCTTGAACGTTATTGTTTTTGGACTTTAAAAGGAAATTCTCTTTATCGTGGCGATATCCACCATGACCGCTGGAGAATTACAAAAGCACAGGCTGACCTTTATCACAATACGATGGCTTCGTTCTTACCGCGGCATTCCTTTCAAAACGAACCTCTTCTACACTTTTCAAGTAATAAAAATGTGTTTACCTGGCCTTTGCAAAAGGTTCGATAAACACATTTTTTTATTTTTCTACATCAAAAACGATACCGGTCTGTCTGCGTGCTTCTTCCATAATTTGAATCACAATTTCACTTACGTTACGGAAATACTGATATTTTTCTTGATCGTTTGATTCAATGATCTCGGCTATCACTTTTGCTTCATAGATCATGTCGTTCTCTTCTTCTGTTACAGCAAGCTGTTCTTTTTCACCTGTTCGGCGGTTTTTGAACTCGATACTTGTAATCGGTGCGATGTGATCAATGACGATCGTGCCCTCTTCTCCGCCAATTTCACCAGGCAAATGCGAATCTGTAATTTTCGAATACATCGCTGTGCACGTATGATCACCATAATCGAGAACGACTGATCCGCTTCCGTCTACACCCGTTGGCAGCATCATCACGTGACAAGAGATATTTTTAGGTTTTCCGAACAATGATACAGCAAAACTAATCGGATAAACACCTAGGTCTACGAGTGCACCACCAGAAAATGCCGGTGAAAAAACATTCGGCTCTTCGCCTGCGAGCACGTTATCATAGCGGGATGAATACTTTATAAACTGGAAGAACGAATGGCGCACAGCCCCTACTTTTTCAATCGCTTCTTTCAACCGATCGTGGTTCGGTGTGTATAGATTACGGAATGCTTCAAACAAAAAGACACCGTTTTCATCAGCCACTTTAAATGCTTCTTCCAGCTCTTTTGTCGTCGAAAACATCGGTTTTTCACAAATAATATGCTTCTTATTTTTCATTAACAAAAGGGCTTGCTCAAAATGAAGAGAATTCGGTGACGCAATGTACACAACGTCAATCTCTTTATCAGCCGCTAACTCGTTCAAGTCCGTAAACACGCGCGGCGCTCCAAGTTTGTCTGCTTTTTCTGCAGAGCGGGAATACGCACCGGCAAACGTCAATTTTCCACTTTCCCTTACTGCATCCACAAATTGTTCTGTAATCCAACCTGTTCCAATTGTTGCTACATTCATGTTATATCCCTTCTTTCCTATCTTCTTTCATTAATCTACCATGTTTTGTTGATTGATTAAAGGTTTTCCATTTGAATATGTACATACATTTTATTGGTTGCCTTGCAGCAATCCTTTTGAACGTGCTTCCTTTACCCAAGCCGGATATTCTTGCATCAGTAAATTGTACAATTCATCATCCGGTATGGAGGATGGGTCTTCGATGCTGAAGAAATCGGCATTATCGATGAAGCGGTCGCTCATGTCATCTAATGCTTCTAGAAAACGAAAATCAGATGTGAAAAGGGAGTTGAACATCCCCTTTTTCCTCTTCAAAGAATTATTTGATTTGCCTATAGCCATGAATTGCCAAAACAGTGGTTCATAAGAAGCGCTTTGCAGCATACTTTTCGTTAATGATTCATCCATTGTTGCACCGTCTGTCACAAACATAATATAAGTGGGCATATCTTTAAAGATCATTGTTTTGCGTTTTTCTGAAGAACCGAGGTAATGCTCCCGCACGATTTTCATGACTTTTCCGTAATAAGTACCGCCTTCAAGCGGATAAGATCGAAGCATTTGATTAACGTAGCCGGAAAAGTTATCAATGGACAACTCACCGGCACTATATGCATTTCTACCGAAAAGGAAAATATCGATGGCGCCGTCATCATCGAACCGTGTACCAAGCGCTAAGATTTTTTCAGCAAAGTCTTGAATCTTTCCGTATTGGTACAAGCTGTTCATGGAGCCTGAAATGTCCAGACATAGGGCAACTTTCGCCTTGTGAGATTGCAGTCCAACTTTTTCAAGTGATATCGTTGCTTTTTTAGCCAAATTCAGCAGCTGAGGTGCTTTTTCAGCCATCTTTTTTTCAAGGTTAATTTTCTTTTCATTTATTAGATTAGGCTGAGCTGCTGGCGGCGTAGTCGGTTCTTCTTCGGCTACTTCTCCACCAAAATGAGTGAGCAACGCTGCTAATCCGCCATCAAATCCTTGTCCCACAGCAGCGATGCGCCAAATATCTTTTTGATATAATTCACCGATGATGACCGCTTTTTCATTTTGAAAGTCAGTACTTGTGAATAAATAACGGAGAACTTCTTGTCCACCCGCTTTCACAGTTAGAATGCCGGATTCTATGTCAGACATCGTTCCGCCGCCGTCTATTGTCGCTGTAAAAACGAACTGCTGAATGTCCGTTGGCAATTGACCTAGATGAATGGAAAATTCAGCTTGTCCATTGCTATGTGACAGCAAGCTTATTTCATTTTTTGAGGAAGAAGGTTGATTATAAAAAATCATAAATTCTTCATTGGAGAGTTTTTTTGAAGAGTTCAGCCCGAAACAAGTAATATCGATAGTCATTTGTGATTGTACATCCACCTGTACGTGCAAATCGGTTTCTTGAAATACGTCTGACAGTTTTATTTTTTGTCCCCTCACCATCTTCATCCTATTTTTCTCTCCCCTTATTTTAATACTTTTCCTTCGTTAAAATATTCGACAGGAAATGTCAATACTCCTATACTTTCTAGAGAATCCATTTAAAAAGGTCCCTTTACAATAAAAAAGACTGCTCCCTCTATCTCTCGGAAACAGTTTTGTTCACTTTCATTATTTCATTTGTTAATACATTAATCGCTACCTGTACGCGATTGCTTTTATATGATGTACATTTACATGAACATCTTTTTCTTTTACAGTCATCAAATCGAGAAAATTCGCTTCTTTATGGATAAGTTTTCCACTTACACTTTCTTTATCCCCGATATTGCAAGTAATAAATGCGCCTTGCATACTTTCGATTTGTTTATCAAACGTTCGGGCGAATAGCTTAACTGGAGCATTCGGTTCTTGACGGATCGATTGACTAAATCCATAAGGATGTGAGGAAGCAGGGTAAGGAATAAGCCATTTTATATGTTGCATTGGAATAATCATTGTTTGATAAACAGGAGAGAAAAGGACAATATAATCATTCATCACATGTGTGATATGTCCGTGGACCGGCTGGTGGGCTGTAACATTTAATTCAACAAAGATCCCTTTCTCAGCTGCACGCAATATTTCTATTAAAGATAACTTATCAGCAAGTGGCGGCGCTGTGATAGCATCAAATTGTGTGAACGAATCGGCTTCTTCCTTTGATAACAGCCTTATCTCTCGAATATGAAATAATGGAATATAATAAAATTCATCTTGTTTACGCAAAACAAGAACATCGCTGCCAAAATCAACTAGTACACCCGACACTTCCTTCTTTCCTAAAAATTCCAGATGAATGAACTCTCCTACATACGTTTTGAGTAACTTCATCAACTACTCACCTCCTTATCCCCTTCATAAAACCACGTAATCCAAAAATAAGGAAAGAGAAAAACATAGCCTTCTAATACTTTATTCGTTCCCGATGCATCCGTTTTTCTTTTAACTTCATGTAATCCTTTTGCGCCTGTTTCATCAGTGAGAAATTTTGAGATTTTTCCGCCTGCTTCATCAGTGAATAATATTGTGTTTCGAGCATTTTTTCTTTTTCCTCCTGTGTCCAAACAGGCTGTATGAAATCTTGTTTTTCTTCTGCCACCTGTACAGTTGTTTGTATCACGCTTTGTTTTTCTTCTGCTTGCAGTCTTCGGTCTTTTTTGCTGTATTTTAATTTTTTGTTCTTTCGATATGTTTGAGATTGAAGATCTTTTAAACGAGAAAAAGTCCCTGAATCATAACGGATGTTTTTCTTACTTTTAGTTGTTTGTATAACGCTTTGTTTTTCTTCTGCTTGCAGTCTTCCGTCTTTTTTGCTGTATTTTAATTTTTTGTTCTTTCGGTATGTTTGAGATTGGAGATCTTTTAAACGAGAAAAAGTCCCTGAATCATAACGGATGTTTTTCTTACTTTTAGCAGAAGGATTACTCTCTTCTTCATCTCGAGGCATTTGCATCCTTTTCTTACGGGTAACTAGGTTTGATCGAAGTTTTCGATCGTACAGGGTGTAGTCAATCTCCTCGATTTCCTTTTCTTTAAATGAAGATTTATCTACACGATTTTTTCGCAAAGAAGAATCAGCAGTAAATGAATTCATTTCACTTGCTTTTCCCTCGCTTGTTTCGAAAGATGAATTCACCAGCTCTACTTGATCATCATCTAACTCCTCTTTTTGTTCGACTTCATCGTCATGCTGAAGTGCGTCTAAGCGATCTGTTGCTTCTGTCTCGTTGGCAGCAGATGCTTCATTTTCATTTGAATAATCTGTCGCTTCTGTTTCGCTATTTGTAGACGTCCCATTTTCAATTGAATTGTTCGTTGCGTTGGAATCACCTTCTTCATAAAATCCCGAAAAAATAGTGGATATATATGAATTTTGCATAATAACCTTTTCTTCACCACTAATTAAAATAAGATGGTCCTCAAAGACCTTGCTAAGAAAACCGGTCAGCACTTGATCATTGTAGCAGTTAATTGTGACCCATCTTTGTTTGCATTGTTCTAAAATTTCCTGTAACTTCTCGGCCTGTAAATAATCATGATTTATTTTGTTTGTTTGAATATCTTTTGTGTTTTTTGAAACGGATTTAATTTGGTTAAGATGATGATAAAAGTGCTCTTCTTTCTCGTTCTGCAAAATAATATAATCCTCTTTAACGTCAACCAAACTTCCTTTAATTAAGATTCCATCGTTTGAAAAAATACCGATTGAATACCCGATAAGCGCTCTAAGTGTCTCTGAAAAATAAGGGCTTGACATGACTAACCCCCTCACAGGTTTTATCCCTTTTTTTTAAAATTGAGAAAAGCCACTTTAAATGAATTTGAAACAATTCCTTGTCTCTCACCCTAATTCAAAAGTGGCGATGCTGGTCACACTGTCTGTCTCTGACGATAATTACTCGCTTTTATTTTTCTTTTTACTCTCTTTTTTTTCTTCGTGTTCTTTTTTATCTTCTTCTTCACAATCTTCAACTTTCAGATCATAACTAATATTGCGAATATGGAACATGGCGATGCGAATGACTTCTTCGTTCGCAACCACTGTAATATACTCATCTTGCACATCATCCAGCACGCCTTCATATTTCTCGTGACCGCCACGATTAACTGTAACCCAGTGATATTTTAAATCGCACAGTACATCTTTAAAACAATTGCTCCGGATATACTCGAAATCTTCAGGTGCATAGAGGTTGAAATTGAGACCCTTTTTCAAGTTATTCGTTAAACTTTTGACGTGGTGGCCTTTATAATAAAGAACACCGTCTTCTTTAGTGAGTAGCACAAAGTAATCTTCCTCTACTGCCAGCAATTGTCCAACTCTGGAATCATGACCGCCACGGTTTACCTTTACAGCTTTGCCAACTAAAGAACATAGTATTTCTTTATCCATTCATCCTTCTCCTCCTGTTTAGAAAGTCTATGTAATTATATGCGGGAAGCAAGATGTTGTACTGCTTCATTCGCCCAGTTGGAGATATTGTCCAAATAAAAAACCTAGGAACCCGTAAAACAAGTTCCTGATTGAACGTCAATTATAGAGCTAGTAATACCTTGCTGAAGTCAAATAACGACTGGCTTTCTAGTGGTTACTTCCTCAAATGATTTAATTCATTTATACTTATCGTATATCCATCGTCACATTTGAAGACTCTGTCGTTTTATCCGCTTCTTAACTCCACACCCATTTCCATATTTCTTTCGGTGTGGCGTTTTTCCCGTACATGAGAATGCCGATTTTGAATACTTTTCCGGCGAGTTTCATGAACAGCCAAATGCTGATGACAAGAATGGCGAGTGGAATGATAATCTCCGTCCACGGCCATTCCTTAACTAGCGAGAAGCGGATCAACAGTACACCCGGCGATGTAAATGGAATGTATGAACCAATTTGCGCGATGACCAGTGGATATGGTTACTTGTTCTCTTAATAAATGCTCGATTTCTGCCACAAATATCCCTTTTCCTTGCGACGTGCGGCTAAACCTAGCGTGTTCAAGACCTGATATGTTCGCCGTGTCATCATCACGCTCATTTCTAAATCTTTCGTTTGTTGTTCTTTTATCATTCATCTCAAAGGGGATGACGTTTTTCCTCCACTTCCACGCGCGTCGGCATACCGCCTTGTGCACCAAACTTTGTAACAGATAGCGACGCTGCTCGATTAGCGAATTGAAGGCTTTCTTTAAGTTCTTTTCCTTCTGCTAACGCCACCGCAAATGCTGCATTAAATGTATCACCAGCTCCCGTCGAATCAACAGGTTCAACTAGATATGAAGGCACGACTACTTCTTTCTCCCCGTCAAAATAACGGACACCATTTTCCCCTTCTGTAACAAACACCTTATTAGGATAATTATGTATATTGGTAAACAACGCCGCTGCTTCTATTTCATTTGGTGTAATATAGGTCGCTTTCTCAATCACATTCTTTGAAATCGGACGTGCTGGTGCCGGGTTTAATAAAAGCGGTACATCGTTTATCGCGCATAGCTCACTTACATACTCAACGGTTTCTTCTGGAATCTCTTGCTGAATAAGCACAATATTTGATTGACGAATGACATGAATCGCTCGGTCTACAAAAGCCGGTGTGACAAAATTATTCGCTCCTTTCACGACAATAATACTGTTGTCTCCGTTTGCTAGCGTAATGTGTGCTGTTCCCGTTTCCATTTGTGTAACGGCTTCTACATAGTCCGTATGAACACGATTGTTTTTAAAGTTCTCCAATATCGTTTCTCCAAACGCATCCGTACCGATACATCCCACCATGTATACGTCCGCACCAAGCCTAGCGGCAGCTACTGCCTGATTCGCTCCTTTTCCACCGGGCACCGTTTTAAATGACTCGCCAAGTATCGTCTCTCCTTTATTCGGACGTTTTGTCGCTGTTACGACTAGATCCATAGATGAACTGCCGATTACTGTAATCTTCACCATTCTCCTCAACCTCTCTCATCATCTCCCGTACGACAATTACGACGAGTACTTAATATTCATTCCCATTTTCTACGCTTCTTTTCTTTTAGTTTATCATTTTTCAATTATTCCGAAACCTTTTCCATTTTCGCGCGTACTAACACTTGAATATAAAGGAGGATGACAAAATGAACAATCACGAAATTGATTATGAACTTTTTGGCGATGATATGCAGTTTGTTCAGGTAGAGCTCGATCCGAAAGAAACAGTTATCGCTGAAGCAGGCAGCTTAATGATGATGGATGACGGCATTAAAATGGAGACGGTCTTCGGAGACGGATCATCGAGGGGGAGCGGCGGATTGATGGGCAAGCTTTTAGGTGCTGGTAAACGGGTACTGACGGGAGAAAGTTTATTTATGACGACGTTTACGAATGAAGCTCCCGGGAAAAAACATGTCTCATTCGCTTCTCCTTACCCTGGAAAAATCATTCCAATGGATTTAAGTGAAATGAATGGGAAAATTATTTGTCAAAAAGATGCATTTTTAGCCGCAGCAAAAGGCGTTTCTGTTGGCATTGAATTGCAGCGTAAACTCGGTACTGGCTTTTTTGGCGGTGAAGGTTTCATCATGCAAAAATTAGAAGGCGATGGTATGGCATTCGTCCATGCCGGTGGAACAATCTATAAAAAGACGCTTGCGCCGGGCGAATTGATCCGCATCGATACAGGCTGTCTTGTCGCGATGACAGGCGATGTTGATTACAATATTGAATTAGTTGGCGGAGTCAAAACAGCATTATTTGGGGGAGAAGGTCTATTTTTAGCAACATTACGCGGACCCGGAACCGTGTGGGTGCAGTCCCTTCCATTTAGCCGACTCGCCAGCCGTGTTTTTGCTGCAATGCCGCAAAATGGCGGCTCAAAAGGAGAAAGCGGACTTGGAAGTATGTTTGACTTTCTCGGCGGTGACAGAGACTAAATTTTCTTATTGAAATGAGCGTTACTCAGCATTTAGCTGCTTTATTCAGTTTCGGAGCACTTTACTCGGTTTGAAACACCGTTATCTATTTTTAGTTAGAAGGCTATTGCAATCCAATAATCGACGTCCTATAATAAGTTTGTGAATTAATTCACATAAATGAGCCGACTTACTTTTTAAAAATAGAGGAGTGTTTTGAATGATTGATATTAAGGGCAATAAAGTCGTCCTTATCGGTACAGGTGCAGTTGGTTCAAGCTATGCATTTTCTATGCTGAACCAGGGTGTATGCGATGAGCTTGTATTAATTGATTTAAATAAACAAAAATCAATAGGCGATGTAATGGACTTAAATCACGGTGTCCTTTATGCTCCGACTACAACAAAAGTAAGGTTTGGTAAATATACTGATTGCGCTGACGCAGCACTCGTCGTCATTTGTGCCGGTGCGAATCAAAAGCCGGGTGAAACACGTCTTGAGCTTGTCGAAAAAAATATGGTGATCTTTAAAAACATTGTTGGGCAAGTAATGGATTCCGGCTTTGATGGCATTTTCCTCATCGCAACTAATCCGGTTGACATCTTAACATACGCAACATGGAAATTTTCCGGTCTACCGAAAGAGCGTGTAATCGGTTCAGGTACTATTCTCGATACTGCCCGCTTCCGTTATTTGCTTGGCGATTACTTCGGTGTTTCTCCAACAAGTGTCCATGCGTCTATTATCGGTGAACACGGTGATACAGAAGTAGCAGTCTGGAGCAGCGCAAATATTTCTGGTATCCCATTGAAAGATTATGCAGCTCATGACCATACTGAAAATCTAGATGACAAAATGATCGAAATCGCCGTCCAAGTTCGTGATGCAGCGTACAAAATCATTGAAGCAAAAGGCTCTACGTATTACGGGATCGCGATGGGCTTAACACGTATTTCTCGGGCAATCTTGCAAAATCAAGATGTGATTCTAACCGTTTCTGCTCTATTAGAAGGCGAATTCGGTCATGAAAATATCTACATCGGTGTTCCCGCTGTTGTAAACCGTCAAGGTGTGCGTGAAGTCGTCGAAATCCCGTTAAGCGAACGTGAAAAAGAATTATTCGATATTAGTGTAAATACATTGAAAAAAATACAAGAACCATTCTGGATTTGAACAAAAAGAAACGATCTCACAAAGCTGCGAGATCGTTTTTTTATAAAATGTCATACACACGTCCGACCTGTCCATCCTGCAATCGTACTTTAATTCCGTGCGGATGAAAACTTGAATTTGTTAAAATATCTTTCACAATGCCACGTGTTTTTGTACCAGTGCGTTGATCCTTTTTCAATATAATGTTTACTTCAATCCCCGGTTTAATGTCGCTTCTATTTTGTCCATTCATGTTCATTCCTCTTTTCTATGTCGGGCGGACGAGTTCAAATATTTCGCCCAACTTTGAATAATTATTTCCGGCAAGACGGCTGACCGGTGCCAGTTTTGCGGCATTAATCCGTCCTTTTTCATACAAATCTTCACGTATATGATACTGAACAACACGACCAATTAATAAATCACACGATGGACCGTCTCCAAGTGTGGCAACCTGTTCAAGCACACATTCCATCCGGATGTTTGCCTGTCCAATTGCCGGTACACTTACCTTTTCACTTTCCACCGATGTTAAATTCGTTAACTCAAGTTCACTTTCGTTAGCTGGAAGCGGTTTTGCTGTTTCATTAATGTCCTGAATATACGATTCATCTGATATATGCACGACAAATTCTTTTTTCCATGCTGCATTTCGCGCTGTATCTTTCATTTCACCTTTGAATCGCTGTACTGACACAGAGATCATCGGCGGATTCGCAGTCACGATATTAAAATAACTGAACGGCGCGGCATTTAACACACCTGCTTCTGATAACGTCGTCACAAATGCGACCGGTCGGGGAATAATACTGCCCGTTAAAAATTTATAATTTTCTATTTCTGGTAATTGTGATGGGTCAACTGACTTCATCATCGATCACTCCTTTCTCTTATTTTAAAATAAAAAAAATAAAATAGAAAGGAAGCAAAACGATTACTTGATTGTGAATTATATATTAATACTATCTTGACGCCTCTTTTTTCCGTTGTTATGATAGGTCTATTCTATTAAATATGTATTTTATATACTTGTTTATATAAAGCCTAGTAAAGTCATCTGCAAATAGGAGGTTGTTTTGTTGCACCGAGTCATTTTCGCACTCTTTTTATTTTTCGTCCTGCTCATTGTAAAATCACCGATGTTTCGTGGCAGCCGTATTGATGCATCATATGGTGCGATGGTTATGGCAATTGGTATTTTTCTTATCGGTGTCGCACCGCAATTTGACATCCCATTTGTTATTCCAGCTTATCTTGTTGATTTTTCACTTTTTGTCCTCTGGTTATTCCTTATCTTGTCATTTATGAGAGCCGCGTTTAAAGGCGTATTCCGAAAACGATATTTAACGCACCCGGTTCAAAGCTTTGCAGTCGGTACATGGGTTGCCGCTACATCTATTTTATGTCTCGTCCTGTATCATCAATATTCTTTTTTCAAAAATAGTATTTTCATAGTAGCCTTATTAAATACTGGACTATGGGTTTTTTACTTATTTTTATGCATCAAAAGCTATAAAGTGATTTTTTCAGCAAAATACTATGAGCGTGTAAACGGCATCATTTTTCTATCGACTGTCAGCACTCAGTCGCTCATTATCGTCTTTAATACCTTATTTGATCATCCTATTTTACATCATATAAGCCAAGCTGCGGTTTTTGTCGGTCTTACACTTTATTTTATCAATTTTGCTTTAATGATGATTCGCTTGAGGTCTTTCCAGCGGCATCAACTATTAGATGGGTGGAAAAACACAAATTGCATCGTTCATGGTGCAATGTCCATTACTGGTATAGCATCGATTACGTCCGGTACAATCCCAACCAACATCATCTTTCTTATGTGGATCTGGGCCGCTGCTCTCTTTGTTATCATCGAAGGCATCGAGCTTTGGCGATTGGCTGCACGTTTAAATGAATACACGCTTAATGAGGCAATTGGCCGTTACCATGTTTCCCAATGGGCTCGTAACTTCACGTTCGGAACTTTTTATGTCTTTACACTGAATATCGACTTATCTGGATATCACTCGGTCCTTTTGTACATTCAACATATCGTCATTGAATCTGGTGTGCCGGTGCTGATCAGTCTCCTCTTGATTGAAACGTTTCTCTTTTTCAAAGATGCACTGCCTTGGCAAGAAAGTCGGCAGCATGTTATTCAAAAAAGACGTGCTTCATAATTCTTATTGTGCTTATTATTTTCATCATTGTAAGAATATTATTTTATAACCCAACCATTAAAATGCATAAAACAAAAATGGATCATTTTACATTTTCATTTCTGCACTCATTTACTATCGATTCACGTGAAATTTCGAGTCGTTTTCGGTACAATGAAAGAAGAATGGAGAGTGAATGATTGAAAAGGTTATTCCAACTTATATTGTTGCTAGTAGTTGTTTATATTACACGGCCGCTCTGGGACGAATTCGTAGAGCCTTATGTTGATTTATCGTTTATGGATGTGATCGGTGAGCAAGTAGAAACCGTTCGGGAAAGTCCCATTGTAATTGATGCAATCGATACAGTGTCGAGCAAAGTTGAAAGCTGGGTTGGGGTTGGAGCCGAATCTGTTGTACAAGTTGAAAAACCAGCGCTTACGACACCAGATTCACAGACATTTTCTATCTACAATATACAGATTGGAGATGCACGAGCGGACGTTGAGCAAGAAATCGGCACGCCGAAACGTCATTCACAAAATGAATACGGCATAGACTGGTATGCCTATCACGAAAATTATCAAAACTTTTTGATGGTATCCTACGATGAAAATGATCAGGTAAACGGTCTCTACACGAGCCATGATTTAATTTCATCTACTGTTGGTATTGCACTGGACACACCAAAGAAAACCGTTCGAGCGAAATTAGGTGAACCGATGGATAAACTGCGTAAAGGATTAACGTATTATATTTTGAATGAAACGGACGAGTATGATTACTTCCATCTTGATGATAATTACGTGACCGTTTTTTATGACGTTCACGAAAACAACACAGTGACCGCCATTCAAATTATTGATGAAGATCTGGAAACAGCGAAAGGTTCAATGTATGCAGATGAAAGTGCTTCTTTAAAAGAAGGGCTTGAATATCAACTGTTTGATGTGACGAATGCTGCGCGTGTTACGCACGGATTATCAGTATTAACATGGGATGATCACGTAAGAGAGACGGCTCGTGATCACAGTCTTGATATGGCGGAGAATAACTATTTTGACCATACGAATTTAAAGGGCGAATCGCCTTTTGACAGGATGGAAGACGATGGGATTCACTTTATGGCAGCTGGAGAAAATTTGGCTTATGGACAGTACAGCAGTGTTTTTGCTCATGAAGGATTAATGAATTCAGCCGGTCATCGGAAAAATATTTTAAGTGATGATTTTGGCTATTTAGGTGTCGGTGTGGCGTTCAATGAAGAGTCACAACCGTACTATACAGAGAATTTTTTCGATAATTGAACTCTCACTGCTTTGTGCAGTGGGAGTTTTATGAATGATTACGGGCTATTTTGTGTGCGAATCCGGTCTGTTGTGTGTTCTTATCGGTCAGCAGCCTTTTCCATAATACACACCAAAAAGGCAATCTCAGAGGAGATTGCCTTTTTACGAAGTCTATATGATTATGCTTTTTGTACGTTAGTTGCTTGTGGTCCACGTTGGCCTTGTTCAACTTCAAACGTAACTTCTTGACCTTCGTCTAAAGATTTGTAGCCTTCGCCTTGAATAGCTGAGAAGTGAACGAATACATCGTCTCCAGCTTCGCGCTCGATGAAACCGAAACCTTTTTCTGCGTTAAACCATTTTACTTTACCTTGTTCCATGTTATGTTGCCTCCCGATGTGCGATGTGCACAATATAATACTATTCCTGCTCAAAGCAATATCAAGACAATAAGCTTTACAGCACTTGTACTTCTCGAACAAAAATAATTCTTTTTAAGAATATCACCTTTAAAGAAAATAAGCAAGTCATTACAAGTGATTTTTTCATTTTGACGTTGTCGTTTCGCCCCGTTACATTGATGCCATAAACATAAGGCACATTCATCATCAAACAGTTACTGTTTTAATGCTTGCATTAAATTGCCTGCAATATCAAGGTCGTTAAAACTCAGTCCGAGTTGAATCGATGTCATCGCCACTTCCGGTCGAATACCCGACAACGTCGTTTTTACACCGACTAATTTCAGCGCATCAATCAAGTGAAAAATTTGCAGTGCAACCATTGTGTCGACAATCGCCACACCGGACAAGTCAATAAATAAATGATTAATTTGTTTCTCCACACATTGACTGATGGCTTGTTCCAGCAAGTGTTTCGCTCGTTCCGTATCGACAGATCCTATAATAGGCAGCAGCCCTTTTTGATTTTGCAGCGCGATGACCGGTGTACTCAATTCACGAATGACTTCCTGCTGGCTGCGAAGTTGTATTTGTGAAAATTTATGATTTTCCTTTACGAAGCGTTTCATCACGTTTCCAAACGCTTTAATGATCATCCGAGTCCAGCGGTTTGCTTCTTCATGTGAGTAGATTCCTTCGTTTCGCTGTACAAATTCATCTATGTAATTGAGATATTGTTCCTGCACATTTAAAAACTCGCCAAGAATAATATAATTTGGTGTATCCAAATGCCCAGAATCTTTTGCAATTTGAATGATCCAATCGTTAAAATCTTCAAAAAATTCCTGTTCTTTTTTAATAAATACTTCACATAAATGCTCGTGGAAAGCAAAGTTTTGCTGTTTTAATTTCTGGATAGCAACCGGGTCCGTCGAAGCGTATATGCCGGTCACTTTTGATTGATCAAGAGACGCGTACCACTCTTCCGTTAAGTCCCATGCCCGCTCCAGTAAAAATTGGTGCACTGCTGGATTTCTATGCATCTGTTCACAACTCCTGCGTTCAAATTCACTATACTTCTTCATTGTATCGAAATGCAGATGCCGTGTCGATTTTAATGATATATAAAAGAGCTGCCTCAACAACTGAGACAGCTCTTCCATTAAAAACGTAATGTACAGCTTCTTTTGCTGTTTTAATACTGGCATCAATACTTTATTGATGTGTAGTGTATCAAAATATGATGGTTATTTAAACTTATTGTTAAACACCAACTGCAGCATTCGTTTTGTTATAAAATTCAATAAAGTTTTTAACAACTGAATCTAAGAATTCAACTGTACCATTATCAGTTAGTTCACCAGCTTCATTAATTTTTTCGTGAACGGAACCAATGTATACTTCATTACCTGGCAATAAAACAGGTGCTAAAGCCGGGTTTGATAAGATTTCTCTTAAGTGGATTTGCGCACGAACACTTCCTAGTACACCCATAGAAGAACCTATGATGAATGCAGGCTTGTCTTTAACTGTGAAATCGCCGCCACGTGATAACCAGTCGATTGCATTTTTCATTGTACCTGGAATAGAGAAGTTATATTCAGGCACTGCAAATAATACGGCATCTGAATCCTTCACATCAGCTTTAAATTTTTGTACGTTTGCTGGTGGGTTGTTTTCTATATCAATTGAAAAACTTTCAACGTCATTAATAAATACAGGTGTAATGTCTAATTGATCTGCATAACGCTTTTTCATATGTTCAACTATTTTTAAGTTGAATGAAGTTGAACTTGTACTACCGATAATTGCTTTAACTTTAATTGTCATAATGGTAAAACCCCTTTACATATAATTAATAACTCATTGCGTAACCTAGTTTGTCCTGACTTTTTCTAAGCAATACACGTGATAAATCATACATTTACCACAGCCATTTCTTTAACTATTTTTAATAACAAGTGTATTGTAACATATGAATAGTTGTTATAACAACTATCTGAATTAAAAGTAATTCATTTCACATTTTGGCGAATTTTCAATAAAATTCGGTTCACTTCCTGCAACTCTTTATCTGTAATCCCGCTCACAACAGATCGGTGGAAACTTTCTGTAATGGGAATGATCTTATCACCCAGCTTATTGCCTTCTTCGGTTAAATACACGTGCAGAAAACGGCGGTCATTCGGGGACATAGATCGTTTAATAAATCCTTTTTGCTCCAGACTCGCCAGCATACGTGTAATATTCGTTTTATCTTTATCTAACTTTTCTGCAATTTCATTTTGTGTTAGGCCATCTTTTTCCCACAATAGCATCATAATGAGATTTTGCTCTGGGGCCAGATTAAAAGGCGCTAGCATTGCTTTTACGCAGCTGGACAGCTTTAAGTCCGTCTGGTGAATCGTAATGCTTATATAATCCGTCAATGATAATTTCATTTCCATCACCTGCTTTCCTCGAACTGCATTATAGTGAAATTATGAAAACGTGTCAAATCAATTACTTGTGTATTTCCCCCTACCATTTCCCTTTTTGCGGAAGTAAAAAAGCTCCCAATCTTTCGGAAAGATAGAGAGCTTTCAGTCATCTGATATCACCTACTTATATTTTTTCTTATAGAAGTCAAAAAGCGATAACAGTTTCAGGGTTAAGAATAACCACTCGGTATCGGATACTCTCCGGTTAATACCCAACGTCCAATATTTTTCCGCTTATATTCAATTGGGTTGTGGAGAGAGTGAGTGCGAACGTTCCGCCAAAATCGATCAAAATTGTTTTTTCTTGTCGCGGACCGTGCCCCCATGACCTCAAACATACTGCTTGTAAGGTCAAGGGCAACCTTTGTGCCAAATGCATTGGCTGCACCCGTAAAAATAACGGTTTCCCCTCGTTCTTCTTTCGTTAAGTTTCTATCCTTTGCCCAGGCTTCATCCACCTTTTTTCCGGCTTGTTCTACTAATTGAACTGCTGCCTGCACATCGATCCAAAAGTCACCATATCGTCGTTGAATAAACGGATCTTCAATAGCTTTTTCGTAATCAGACAAATACCAAGGTCGTGATTTTTTGAGTGTGTATTCGCGTGCTTCTGCTAATGCTCCCTCTGCACTTCCGACAAATACATTTGCTAAAACAATTTGTGAGATGATAGCATCAAATGTAGTGAAAGGTACCTCGTTTGATGCCGAATCATCAAAAATTTCGTCTGCTTCTACTACTACATTTTCAAAGGTGACAGATCCACTGTCTGTTTGTCTTTGGCCCATTCCATCCCAGTCATCATTTACCGTTATACCCGCCCGATTCGTTGGAACAACGCCTACATATGCGCTTTTATCTCCGGGATTTTCAACCCATGAAATTAACAAACGATCGGAATCTTGGGCACCCGTGCTAAATGTGTTGTAGCCGTTGATAATAAATTGATTGCCTTTCTTTCTCCCAACTAAAGTAGGCTCGATTGGATTATAGGAATTTCCCCAAAACCAATTGTTTTTTGCTGATTCCGTATAATAATACTTTTTCTGTTTTTCAGAGCCTTCGACATGCGGATTCGTTAAATGTAAGAAATGATAGCCATATAAATGGGCGAGAGCAGCATCCGCTTTTGCCAACTCACGAACGATTCGAAGAACGACAGACCAGGGCTGGCCTTCGCCGCCATACTCAGTAGGAATTAAAATCGTGAGAAGTCCGCTTTCCCGTAAAGCATCCCGTTGTTTTTTAGCTGTACCACCAATCTTATCGCGTTCTGCTGCGTCCTTTGCGAATTCTTTGGCTAGTAAGACGGCGGTTTGCAAAAAAGTCGTTGGATCATTTCCAATCTCTTTTTTCATTTTTCTCCCTCTTTCATGTAATTTTGGTGGTTAACCTCCTGCATCTCAGTCGCCACCATTTCACTAAAAGGACTAGGAAAGGGCACTCCTTCAATATGAATATGCTTTCCTTAAAGTATGATTATTGGTTCAAAAATGTCCTTACATCTTCAAAAAATGTATTCCATACAAACCAAATTGCAGGTATGGAAAATGCATAAGTACATGCAAGTTTGGTTGCATAACCATTTTTTAAATCTTAAGATATTCCGTGCCTGGTAACTACTCAGATCGTATTTGTAAAATCATATATGTTGGGTAGATCGTCAATAACTGGAGGATCGAAGGAGAAACAATTTGGGTGATTTTAATGATTTCTTGCTTGCTTAAGCTTTTTTGTTTTAGCTATTATGCCTTTTGCTTTACGTTTGTTTTTTTACATTCATTTCTCCAAACGGACTCATGTATGTTCGCTCATTTGGATCCTTCTTTTTATTCAAGGGCAGTTTCGGAAAAAGAAGTTCTGCTGTCCGGTAAGCTTCTTCGAGATGAGGGTAGCCTGATAATATAAATGTATCAATACCAAGGTCTGCATACTCCTTCATTCGCGCTGCCACTGTATCCGGATCGCCGACAAGAGCTGTACCTGCACCTCCCCGAACAAGTCCAACACCTGCCCATAAATTCGGACTGATTTCTAATTTAGACCGGTCTCCGTTATGAAGCTGGCTCATTCGCTTTTGTCCTTCAGAGTCCATTCGGGCAAATACTTCTCTGGCAGAGGCAATGGCTTCATCATCAACATGTTTGATTAACTCTTCCGCTGCTTCCCAGGCGGCTTCTTCTGTCTCTCTCACAATAACGTGAAGACGAATGCCGAATTTTATTTTTTTCCCCGTTTGTTTTGCAAGTTTCCTCACTTTTGTTATTTTTTCTTTTACCTGAGCTGGAGACTCTCCCCACGTTAAATAAACATCAATGTGATCGGCAGCTACTTTCATTGCCGCGGGAGACGATCCGCCAAAATAAAGCGGCGGATATGGATTTTGGACAGGCGGATAAAGGACGGTACCATTTTTAATTTGAATGTGTTCTCCCTTAAGAGTAACCACTTCCTCTTGAAGCAGTTTTCGCCACACATTTAAAAATTCATCCGTTAGTTCATATCGTTCATCATGGTTTAAAAACAAGCCTTCTCCGGCTAATTCAACTGGATCTCCGCCTGCTACAACATTCACAAGCAGTCTTCCTTGCGAAAAGCGGTCAAGCGTCGACGCCATGCGGGCAGCTACAGCCGGTGACATCAAGCCTGGTCTTACCGCCACGAGAAACTTTATGTTTTTTGTAACAGGAACAAGCGTTGAAGCAACAATCCAAGCATCCTCACATGATTTCCCGGTTGGAATCAATACGCCGCCGTATCCTAATTCATCAACCGCCTGCGCAATTTGCTTGCAATACGCATAGCTTGCAGCCCTTGCACCCTCTCCGCTGCCTAAATAACGGCCATCTCCGTTGGTAGGAATAAACCAAAATACTTCCATTATCCATAACACCCTTCCAAACGTTCACTTTTTTTATGAATACGGTGTAATCTCAGGCAGCTGATCGTTTAAAATAAAGTTCCCGATATCACGTAGTTTGTATTCAATCGGATCATGCAATGTAAGTGTACGAATATTTCTCCAGTAGCGGTCAAATCGATATTTTGCTGATACCGACTTTGCGCCCATTACATCAAAGATCCGGTTCGTTACTTCTAAAGCCGTCCTTGCTGTCATGACTTTTGCCGTTGCGATCGCAATACTGCATTCTCCACGTTCCTGTTCCGTCAAAGACCATTCTTTCTCCCACGCAGCCTGCAAGGCATCAACTGCTTTTTCAGTAAGAGCAGCCGATGCTTTTAACTGTACATATAAATCACCATATTGGCGCACTGTATATGGATCGCGGGCAGCTTCAGCGGCATCAGATGTAAGCCATATGCGACTACTATGTTTCGTATATTGTTTCGCTTCTTCCAATGCCCCTTCTGCCATTCCAAGCAGAACATGAACCAGAATCATTTGAGCGATATGTGTGCGTATTGTTGAGAATACACTGTCTGGAAACTGAAGATAATGTTTAAGGATCTCCGTCTCTTTCAATTGAACACCTTGAAAGCGGACTGTCCCACTGTCCGTTTGACGTTGGCCAAATCCATCCCAATCACCTTCTGCAGCAACGCCTTTCCTACTCGTTGGAATGACGGCCAAAACAGTCTGATTACTTTCGACGTTCTTAGCAGAAATAAGGAGTCGATCAGAATCCGTTGCGCCTGAACAAAAACTTTTCTCTCCTTGAAGCAGCCATTCATGATCTGCCTGCTTGATCATTAAACGACCGTCACGAGGGTTATATGCATTTCCCCAGAACAAGTTTTTTTCTGCCGTTTCTCTATAAAAGAATTCTTTCTGCCGCTCAGAGCCAAATAATTGCGTAGAAACAAGGCATAAAAAATGATAGCCAAATATATGTGCTATTGATCCGTCTACCCGGGCAAATTCACGGATAATTCGAAAAATGGTTTTCCAATTTTCACCGTAACCACCGTACTCTACTGGGATGATAAGAGCCAAAAGCCCGCTTTCACGAATAAGATCTCGCTCTTTTTTTGCCGTCCCGCCCCGTTCATCACGTTCGATGGCTGTCTTATCAAACTCTGCCACGAGTATTCTTGCTTTTTCTATATACGTGCTATTGATTTTTTTTTCTATACTCATCATCCTCCATCTGTGAAGTTTATATAATATACGCTTCATTTTCTTTTTCTTGTATAAATTGATGAAGTTTATTGAACGGTACTAGTTATAAATCGCACGTTTGTAAAATTAATATATTCATGTTTCTGGATCTCAACGTTCACATAACCGATCACCATGATTCTTGCCTTTACATCCACGTTTAATAAGGAATTGGATCCTTCAAAATGCTTCGCCGTTACATATCGGCGGTCCTTTTCTGCTCTGGGATCTGCTTAACTTTTTCGCTATGATTATTTTTCCATAACACGATTCCACTCACAACGTACAGAAGAGAAGCTAAGTAAAAAATGGCGCCAATTGTTAGAAAGTCAACAAGATAGCCAGTCACAATAATGGCGATTGCAGCACCGACTGATGTCCAGAAATGATAACGGCCAATTGCAGCACCCGCTTTCACTTTCTCCACTTTACGGGCAAGCGTCGTTTTTTCCGTATTTTTTTGTACAGCGCCAAGCACGCCCATCGTCATTTGCAAAACATACACTTGCCATACTTCTGTGACGAGCGGGAAAAACAGAAGTATAACCGCCATTGCCAGCGAATAAAACAGCAGCAAGTTTTGATCACCTATGCGATCCGAAAGCTTGCCAATGAGAGGATAGGCAAGTGCGGATGTTAGCGCAAAAAGACCATACGCCCAACCAAATTGGGAATAGCTATCCCCAACGTTTCGCAGCAGTAAAATGTAAAACGGAAAGATCATACTGCTTGCCATAAAAATAATACTTTGTGACAGGACAAACCGCTGATATGTCATCATTTGTACTCCTCATAAAAATAGTTCGTGAACCGTTCGTCCGAGTCATACTCTTTTTTCTTTTCAAAAAATTCACTGATGCGTGGATATGCTTCTGCCAACTGTTCTTTTGACGGATATAAATAATAAGGTAAATAATAGCTTCCATTATGATTTAGTGTTACGTCAATCATTTTTTGAATGACCGCTTCCGAGTGCTTTATCCCGTTTTCTGATTTCTCTTGATTAATGAGAAGAACGAGGGCAAACATGTCTTCTTTTGCATAAGAAAGGACAGCATGATCACTTTTCTCTACGTACCGAATCGTAATATTAAGCAAATTAAACCCTTCTTCTTTTTCTAGAACGCTCCTTAAATCATCAACATAGCCTAGGAAATCATCAACTGGTACAAAATATTCCTGCAATACTTCTGTCCGTGTACTACTCTCATAATTCATAAAATTCGTATCTGACCGCATCACGTTATTTCTCGTTTCATACGTACTGCTCTCGTTGCCCATATACTTTTTTTGAACATCCCAAAAGAGGTTTTTCCCCCAATCACTGTAGCGGGATAAGCCGAGCAGAAACTTCGGCAGCGCCACAATGCGCTCTTCTTTCAAATCATTGTATTTTGAGAGTTCATTTTGATTATCTGCATATATGTAATCCGTCACGTACATCTCGCGCAAAAACGTTTCAGGTGCCACCGAAATGCGGGCAAGATGCATCTTAACAGCTGGATTTCCTTTTACCTCTTTTTCAAAATAAGAGCTGTATTCACTGTAATCCATCATGCTTGTCTTTCTTTCGTACAATTCATCGTCTGTCAAATGAAGCGTCACATCTAGAATAACGCCAAAAAGACCATATCCTCCAACTATGTATGGAAAAAGATCCGCATGTTCCTGTCTGCTTACATTCAAAATCTCGCCTCTAGGTGTCAATAGCCGAAACGATTCGATCGTATCAATCAGTGAATCGTTTCGAATATCACGCCCGTGTACATTCACACTTAACGAACCGCCGATTGTAAAAATATTTTGTGACTGCATTACTTTCACAGCCAGACCATACGGGTTAATGTGCCGTTGTATGTCATCCCATGTCGCTCCACTCTGCACAGTAATTGTTTTTTCACCCGGATCAAACTCAATGATTTTGTTATACGATTTCATATCAATCATCACAGCCTCCGGATAGTATGTCTGCCCACCTTGACTATGCTGCATGCCCGCGATCGTCAATTTATCACCTGTTTCATTCGCTTTTTCAACAATTCTCCTCAGTGTCTCCTCGCCGTCTGCTTTTTCAATGCTTTTCACTGCAACCGGCAGTAACCGGCCTGCATCTGCCACGACCGGCTGGGAGCGAAGTTGCTTATACACATAAAACGAACTGCCAAATAGCGCACAATAAATAAACAGAAACAGTAGTACTTTCCACATTGCCGTACACCCTCTATCGAAAGACCTATTTCTCAAAACGTGCTAAATCCACGCGACCATCTTTCGTGAATGATACGCCTTCCGCTTCAAGCAGCAATCGTTGAACTTCACGTGAATCGTTATTCGGAACAGCTATTTCTCCTTTTGCATTGACGACTCGGTGCCATGGCAAACCGTATTTCTCACTCATTGAATGCAAAATACGGACAACTTGACGGGCAGCACGCGGACTGCCCGCCATCCGTGCAACTTGCCCGTACGTGACGACATATCCTGGTGGGATTTCTTTTAAAATTTGTACCACTTCTGCAGTAAATGGAGCTAATTGAGTAACCGATTTATGCTCCCTGTTCATTAATCTTCATACCCACTTTGATATGCCGAAACGAGTCAACATCAAACAACCCTTTATCTGTTAGCTTTACATGTGGGATAACCGGCAGGCATAAAAACGATAAAACCATAAAAATATTTTGTGACCCGTCTGCCACAACGGAAAGCTGTTCATTTAAATGATGCAATTCCTTAACGACTTCTTCATAAGGCTTTTCCGACATAATACCGCCAACACGAAGCGGAACGGAAGCCAATATTTTCCCCTGATCAACTACAATGAGACCCCCCTGCATCTGTTCAATTGCTTCAATGGCTACGAGCATATCTTCGTCATTTGTGCCAGCGACGACAAGGTTATGAGAATCATGTGCAACCGTTGAAGCAATTGCACCGCTTTTCAAATTCAATCCTTTCACTATTCCCACGCCGATACTGCCCGTCGCATGGTGTCGTTCGCATACTGCGATTTTCAGCTGATCCCGCTTCACTTCAGCTTCAAAAAAACCATTGTTTATCTTTACCTTTTCAATTATCTTATTCGTGAATAATTTCCCGGGCAATGCTTCAATCAACATCGCTTTTTGTCCATCTTGAAGTGGAATTCGCAATGACTCTTTATCCACCTTTTTCATGTTGATTGCTTGTTTAATCGAAGCCGGAATCGCTGCCCGCCTCGTCTGCAGCGTATCTGCATCAACGACTTTTCCACCTTTTAGAATCGTCATTGGACGCAATTCCTTTATATCTTCAACAATCAACAAATCTGCCACATAGCCCGGTGCCACTGCTCCTTTATCATTCAGCTGATGGCAGACAGCATTATTGATCGTCGCCATTTGAATCGCAATAAGCGGATCCAGCCCATGCTTAATCGCGAGCCGTGCCGCATAGTTGACTGTTCCTTCTTCCACCAGCTCATCCAAATGCTTATCATCTGTACAAAATGAAAACCGTGTACTGTTTCTCTCGTTAATACTCGGTAAAATGGCCATCAAGTCTTTCGCTGCAGATCCTTCCCTCACAAGGACATGGATGCCTCGTCTAACACGGGATTCCGCTTCAATGGCTGTCACTGCTTCGTGATCATTGCGGATTGACGCTGTACTGTATACATTCAATCCCTCATCTGACAAACCAGCCGCATGCCCGTCCACCGTCATATTGTAATTAGTCGCCATCATGATTTTATCTAACATTCCATCGTCTGCTTTCAATACTGCCGGATAGTCCATTACTTCTGCCAGTCCGATCACGTTATGATGCTTGAGAAACGGACGTAAATCATCGGCTGTCAATGTTGCCCCATTTTGCTCAAACAGTGTCGCTGGTACGCAAGATGGCAGTTTTGTCATGATGTCAATCTCCGCATTTTCCGCATCATCCAACATATATTGAATACCTTTTGTTCCTGCTACGTTGGCAATTTCATGTGGGTCTGTTACGACTGTAGTCACACCGTGTCTTAATAGTGCTCGTGAAAATTCTGACGGCGTCACCATCGTCGATTCAATATGAATATGTCCGTCAATAAAGCCCGGCATAACGTACTTGCCTGCTGCATCAATCATCTTTTTTCCTTCTTTATATGTACCAATGCCGACAATGTATCCGTCTTTAATGGCGACATCTGCATCAAATGTTTCAAGGGAAAACACATCCACAACTTTGCCATTTTGAACAATAATATCTGCTTCTTCCGGGTGCTGTGCTGTATGGATAAGCGTTTTAAGTGATTGCTTCATGTACATCCCTCTTTCCTTTTTATAATCCGGTCATTTTTTAAATAGTGTACTTGAAGCACATCAATAATCAAACTAATTTCACTGGATTCTATTAAATTAGTTGACACCTGCTCAGTATGTAACAGATGATAGTTTTATATCATTTTATATAAAGGCGGCTATATTTATGCGCAAATTCGTCTATCTTATTATCTTTTTTTCATTTTTTGATTTATTCACCCAACTGCCGATTATGAGTCCTTTTGCTGAGTCACTCGGTGCGACTCCTTTTTTAACCGGACTTGTCGTCGGGATGTACTCCTTTTCCAACACAATCGGCAACTTATTTTCCGGTTTTTTAACGGATAAAAAAGGACCGTTTCTTGTTTTAGTAACCGGCCTTTTAGCAACCGGTGCAGCGCTTTTGTTTTATCAGACTGCGACGGACGCCTGGTCTCTTCTAACAATTCGCTTTGTGCACGGTTTACTAGCAGGGTTTATTACACCCGCGGCGTTTACCTATTTGGCTAACATAACAGCAAAAGAAAAGAAAGGAAAAGGAGCCGCGATCTCAGGTGCTTTTGTCGGTCTTGCCGCTATTATTGGTCCGGCATTCAGCGGCATTGTGGCCAGCCGAACGAGTGAGACAACCGTACTGAGTGTCACAGCGGGTGCGATGCTTCTTTTAGGTATACTCGCTCTTTTCTTTTTACGTACACCAGTTGCGCTTAATTCACCACTCAAGCAAAAAGAGGAAAAAATGGCGCAATCTCTTTTCCAAAACACGGATGTGCTAAAATCGTTTACTGGTGCATTTTTGCTTATGTTTTCGCAAGGGGTGCTTGCTTACATGCTGCCGCTTAAAGTCATGCGGCTTGGCTATGATGCTCAAACTAGCGGGCTTCTATTAAGTACATTCGGTATCGTTGCGATTCTTGTTTTTCTTTTGCCGATCAATTCACTCTTTGACCGGTTACGACCGGAATTAACGTTTTCATTTGGCATTGCGACGATGGGTGCAAGTCTGCTGCTCATTAGTCAAAGTGAGAGTGCTGCTTTTCTTTATACGCTGATGGGCTTATATGGCGTCGGTTTTGCCTTTTTATTTCCTTCGATTAATTCATTATTAATTGGCGCAGTTGAACCGGCGCACCGAGGCAAAGCATACGGCTACTTTTACGCGTTTTTCTCTTTAGGCGTCGTTGCGGGATCGACTGTAATAGGTGTCCTTTCACTATCTCCAGCAAATGGATTTCTTTTCACCGGCCTTTTGTTAATATCAGCGGGAGCCTTTGTCTTTTTGAGAAGAAATAAATAACGTTTCGGTCATGCTAAAGGAGGCTATAAAAATGAGTGCGATCGTTCTATTTGACGGTGAATGTAACTTTTGTGATTCTAGTGTACAGTTCATTCTAAAGCGTGATTTTAAAGAATACTTTTACTTCGCATCACTGCAAAGCGATGTTGGTCAGCAATTGTTGAAAGAGTATGATGTACCAGCAGGCATGGACAGCCTCATACTGATTGAAGACGGAACAGCGCATGTTAAATCATCGGCGGCTCTGCGCATTTGCAAACATTTAGCCGGCGGATGGAAACTGCTGTACGCGATGTTGATCATACCGAGTCCAATCCGAAATGCATTTTATGACTTCATCGCCCGAAACCGTTACAAATGGTTCGGCAAAAAAGACGATCACTGCATGTTGCCATCACCCGACGTACACAGACGATTTTTATAAGATCAAAAAGAGCCTGAAGAAACTTTGATACGTTTCTTCAGGCTCTTCATTATTAAAGAGCTATAAAACTCTACTGATAGAAGTTTTACTTTATCAAAATCATTCTCCTGCTCAATTAAAATGCTGTCTTTTTTTTACTCATCATGCTAAACAGATACCCTAATATACCGCCAACAACAGCTGGAATGATCCAGCCCAGTCCTACTGTTTGCAAAGGAAGTATAGCTGTAAATAACTCATTAATTGCTTGAATTTTTATTCCGGCTGCGTTTAATCCGTCAAAGAAACTGACAATGAACGTTAATAAGAAGCTCCCTAGATAAACTTCCGGCTTCCCTTTAAAAAGTGTGTGAATAAATGTTAAAAACATTAAACAAATGGCTAACGGATAAATAGCTACTAATACCGGAACAGAAATGCTAATTAATTTCATTAAGCCAATATTAGCAAAGATCATGCTAAAAATGGATAAGTAGATCGTTAATCCATTGTAAGAAATTTGCGGAAACAATTTGTGGAAATAGGTAGCACTAGCCGTGATCAAACCGATACTCGTTGTTAAACAGGCCGCAATAACAATTAAACCTAGCAATACCCTGCCATAGGGACCAAAATAATAATTGGATACTCCTGCCAAAACGACTCCGCCGTTTTCTAAATAGCCTAGCTTTTCCACACTTCCGGCACCTATATAGGTAAGAGCTGAGTAAATGATTGCTAAAAGTCCTGCAGCAATTAACCCTGCCTTAAAACAAGTTATCATGACTCGTTTCTTGTCTGTAATCCCTTTTTCTTTAATTGCATTAATCACAATGATTCCAAAAACGAAAGAAGCAAGAGCATCCATTGTTAAGTAGCCCTCTTGAAAACCTTTAAAAAATGAATGTTCCATATAATTTTCAGTAGGCGCACTAAAATTCCCGATTGGATTAATGATTGCTGTCACAATAAGTATTCCTATAAAAATTAATAAAAGTGGAGTTAAAATTTTCCCTACAATATCTACAATTTTTGAAGAGTTCATCGAAAAATAACATGTAATCCCGAAAAATAAAATGGTAAATATTAATAGAGGAAGAAAGCCAGCATCTTCACCTAAAAAAGGCTTAACACCTATTTCATAAGAAACGCTTCCTGTTCTTGGTATAGCAAATAGTGGACCGATCGCTAAATAAAGGACTGTCGTAAAAATTAAGCCAAATAGAGGATGAGCTCGACTAGCTAGTGACTGTAAATCACTTTTACCTGAAAAACCAAATGCTAATACACCCAGTAACGGAAGACCAACTCCAGTCACGACGAATCCAGCATTAGCTGCCCAAGCGTTATCACCCGATAATTGACCAAGCATTACCGGAAAAATTAAGTTCCCTGCTCCAAAAAATAAAGCAAACAGCATAAAACCAACTGCAATCACAAATGAAAATGACTCTTTTTTCAACAAAACTGTATCATCCTTCCAAAAAATAAATGAATCTACTTATTATCCAGTTAATACCTATCTTTTTTTAATTATAAACATAAACACAAATAACAATACTACTACTGTCATGGTCTTCTTGTCTATAAGAATATGTAATCTATTGATTAGTAAAATATCATTTATATGTAATTTAAAGTAATTTAAATTGCATAATACCATCATCCAACCCGTGCAAGCGGTTTTATAAGATCAAAAAGAGGGCTCTCCCTGTTTAGTGAGTAACTGAACGGGAGAGCCTTTTCTCAATGGATTACTTAGCGCCGGGAGCGGAATCGCAGGTGACCCGCTTCCCGAGAGGTCATTGCTCCGACACCACGTGCAACATCCGAGGCAATTTCTTGTTGAACTTCAGCAGGGTCTGTCCCAGCATATCCAGGTTCCATAATAGATGCCTGGTCTGGAATGCTGCCGAACTCCTGATCAAATGGCTGCTGAGCGATTGATTGCTGACATTTCAGTACTTGCTGAACAGGTCGATATATTCGTTTTCGCATAGCTTCTTCTCCTTTTTGGAATAATTGACACCATCTATAACATTTATCTTTGTTGTTTTTTATCATTCCCTGTTTTCATACAGTTAAATAAGTTATTTATATCCATGTAAGTAAATGAATTGTGCTGATCATCTTCTGACAATCTCGTGAACGGTAGCTGAAAAGAGTGAATTCCTTTGTCAATTCGGTTATATTTAAAGAAAAATAATGGTTTCTTAGGAGGAAATAATGCTTAAAACAACGATTGGCAAACTGCGATTTATGGGCTATTTTGAAGGAGTTTCTCTGCTTGTCCTACTTTTTATCGCGATGCCGTTAAAATACGGATTCGACATTCCGGAAGCTGTCCGCATCGTCGGCTCCATCCATGGTGCACTGTTCGTTACGTATTGCATCGTTATTGCCTATGTAACATTGAAAACGAGATGGAACATCGTTTGGCCTATTTTGTCCATTGTCGTGGCCTTCATTCCATTCGGCAACTTTATTTTTGATAAAAAATTGCACAAACTTGAAAAAACATACGGATAAAAAAGCAGCCTGGATTATAACACAACGTCCAGACTACTTTTTCGCTAATAAGGTCGATGAATAGCCACAAACATCGAAATTGAATGGTGTTCGTTCCATTTTCCTAACAAAATAGTGATGTTATTCCTTTTGATTCGACAACACCTCTGTTACACTTAAGAAAATGATTTCAGGAGGAGATTGAATGCGTTTAACTGATAAAAAAGTCATTGCTCTTGTAGAAGATGAATTTGAAGATTTGGAGTTGTGGTATCCGATTTTACGTCTGCAAGAAGAAGGGGCAACCGTTCATTTAGTCGGTAAAGAAGCTGGGAAAAAGTATATCGGAAAATACGGTGTTCCGGCTGTATCCGAGTATGCATTTACGGATATTCAAGCGGACGAATACGACGCAATTCTCGTTCCCGGCGGCTGGGCACCAGATAAATTACGACGTTATCCGGAAGTAATCGAATTCGTCCGCAGCATGAACGATGCGAAAAAACCGATTGGGCAAATTTGCCATGCTGGATGGGTATTGATTTCAGCGAATATTTTAGATGGAGTTAACGTGACGAGTACACCAGGCATTAAAGATGATATGACGAATGCTGGTTCAACGTGGCACGATGAAGCAGTCGTTACGGACGGACACATTATCTCAAGCCGCCGCCCACCCGACCTGCCGCCATATGTCAAAGCATTTGCTGATAAGCTAGCTGAATAATAGCAAGAAATCCCGCCAACAAGTGGCGGGATTTCTATTTTTTCGCTTCCAAAGATAGACACTGTTATTCAACTTTCCGGCGGTCTTTTATACAAATAACCCCACCTTTATATTTTTGATAAACATACGTGTATATACAGCGAGGCTTGATACGATTTACTAGCCGAGTATCACCACTGTTATGATGATAAGCAGCGTATTGACGATTCCTTTTTTCAATGCGCTGACTAATAATGCAGTTTCCTTTCAACGAACTTAAACTGCGCAATCGTGACAATGAAAATGCAGAAAAAGAGAATCACTGCCGGTGCGCTTTCAGAACCGATATTATAGTTGATGAACGTATCTATATAAATAGAATCAACAAATGTTGTCATTGATTCGATCGGGCCGTCCTTTGTCAAAATCTCAATTTGACCGAACGTTTGGAATGCATTAATAAACGATACCGTTATAACGAAAAATAGTGTTGGTGAAAGCATCGGAATGATGATTTTTCGTAATTTGTATGCACCACTCACGCCGGCAATACTAGCACTTTCATACAGCTGTGAATCAATGTTTTGTAAGCCGCCCAGTAAAATGAAAAAGCAGAATCCTATATTCATCCAAATCGTTCCAATAGAAACAGCAATCAACGCTGTCGATGGATCAAGCAGCCACTGTATCTCGGAATAACCAATCGCTATTAAAAAATAGTTTATTACCTCGATTGTCGGATTGTACATAAACATCCAGATGACAGATGATGCTGCGACACTCATGCCTATCGTCGACGAAAACAGTTTGCGAAAAAAACGATTCTCCCGCAACTTTGAATTTGCGAAAAGTGCTAAACAAAGCGCAAGAATGACACCGATCGGAACGGTATACAACACGAATAAAACAGTCGCTTTTGCACTTGTTAGAAAAGCCGGTGATGTGAATAAATACGTAAAGTTTTCAATGTCAACGAATGTAGCGAGTGTTCCTTGCATATCCGTTATATACTTACTTAAATAAGCCGTCCGAACCATTTTATAAAATAAAAACACCGTAAACAACATAAATGATGGCACTAAATAAAAAAAAACTGCCTTCATGAGACTATATATTCACTCTCCCAACTGCCTGCTCGAGCCCTTCAACTTTATTTCTATATGCAGTATACTCACCGGACAGGTCCCCCCGGAAATTAGCAAGCTTTTCAGCATGGCCAATAATACGCTGACTGCTGCTCGTATCAAAAAAACATAAGTGCTGATCTTCAATATAGATCGACAACGATTTACCCACTTCAAGATTCCATTGTCCTGCCAAGCGAGCAATCCATTGATCACTACTTCCCATATGAAACGTAATCAACGTTTCTGTTCCCTGTACTTCCACATTAGCAACTGTCACGTCAAAACCGAGTTCATCCTGTCTAGCAGCACGGATATTCTCTGGCCGCACTCCGATCATCACCCTTTTCCTCTTTCCAATCAAATCAATCATGTCTGACATCGGCACAGTCCATTCATCAACAATTAGTGACGAACCACTCACTTCAGCTTCAATGAGATTCATTGGCCGTGCACCGATAAATGAAGCAACAAATGTATTCACCGGATAATTATAAATGTGGAGCGGCTTACCAATTTGTTGCACTTCACCACTGTTTAAAATCATCAGTCGATCAGCCACTGTCATTGCTTCTGTTTGATCATTCGTCACATAAATCATCGTCATACCGAGCTTTTGCTGAATTCCACGGATTTCAGAGCGTATTTTTGTCCGAAGCTTAGCTTCTAAATTCGACAGCGGCTCATCCATCAGACAAATCGGTGCATGCGTCACAATGGCTCTTGCTAGAGCGACGCGTTGACGCTGTCCTCTCGATATTTCCTTCGGCTTACGCTTCAAATAATCAGTCAATCCAAGTATTTCGGCCGTTTCCAAGCAGCGCTGTTTCTGCTCCGCTTTCGACAACCTTTTCACGTGAAGTCCAAACGTTATATTTTCCTGTACCGTTAAATGCGGGTATAGTACATAGTTTTGAAAAACCATTGATAAGTCGCGCTGGCTTGGCAACAAGTGATTTGCTCTTTTTCCACCAATGCGCAGTTCGCCACCCGTCACATTTTCTAATCCGGCGATTATTCGCAGTATCGTGCTTTTTCCACAGCCAGATGGACCGACAAGAACGAAAAATTCACCCGGTTCAATCGTTACATCAATCCCACTTAATACATCTGTCCGACGATCATACGATTTTCGAACTTCTTTTAATTCCACTCGCTTCATCGAACAATCAGCCCCTTCACTTAACCCGTTTTTCTATTTTAACGAAAGAATGTAAAATAGCCGTTAATATGAATGGAGATGATTGTAAAGTTATGTAAAGTTTTATAACAATCAATTGCCGCCACTCAGCTTCCTGATTTCCCGCCGCTGCTTCCTATAATAGCAATTCTCTTCATAACTAAAATTCCTCTTCTCTCTTATCAAACTAACAAAAAGATCAAAATGTCAAAAATTTAATCAACTGTTCTTTTCCTTATACAAAAATCCTGTATACATGGACTTCAAAAAAGAAGTCTTTGTTTACAGGATTTTATCAATTGAAATATACGTAAACTGCGGTCCTCCGTTTACGTCACCAATTGCCCAAATATGCGGCACATTCGTCCGGAGTGTTTCATCAACCTGTACTGTGCCCCGATCGGTTATATTCACACCAGCTGCTTCCAGATTCAGCCCTTCTGTATACGGTTTTCGTCCAGTTGCCAGAAGCACTGCGTCCGCTTCGATTTTATGTTCCCCGTCACCATCTTCATATGCGACAAGCGATCCCTCAACTGTTTTCACTTTTACATTCAACTTAAATTGAATTCCTTTTTTCTCAAGTGTTTGCTGAATCGCTTCTGCAATATCTCGGTCTTCACGCGGAATAACGGACTCCGCACCTGTATTAATAAAAATATACTCCGCAGATAACGTCACCGTTTCACTTTCCAGTTCGACTTTTACTTCATGCGGCGAAACGAACGACGCTTCACCGGTTAAAAAGGTAATTCCATCTTTTTGATCAAGGTTATTAAAATTTTTCTCACGTAAAAAGGCCGTTAAGTCATCTTTTTTCGAAATCGCTTTTGCGTAATTGACTGATTTTTCCGCCTGTTCCACGAGTGATTTCATCGGAATACAGGCAATATTAATGCATGTTCCGCCGTACATAGATGAAGACCGTTCAATGATTGCTACTGTCATGCCCTGCTTCACAAGGGCTGAAGCCAGTGTTTTACCGCCTTTACCAAAGCCAATAATAATCGCATCAAATTTTTTCATCGTCTGCACCTCTTTCAGCTATCAGCATAAAACATACAATTTTAATATGCAAAATAAACCATTCTTCATATAACAATGTGATTCTTTTCATGATATGATCATAGGAGCTTCTATTAAAATGGAAAATGAATACACTTAAAATAAATGAAGGAGGAATGACGATGCAACGGTACAGAAAAAGAAATACCCCCGCTTTCACCGTACTGGCCTACTTCACATTTTTTGCAGGCGTATTTTTATTTTCAATCGGTCTTTACAATGCGGATAACCTGCAGCTGAATGAAAAAGGCTACTACATTGCTGTCATGATTTTAGTAGCAGTAGGCGCGATCTTGACCCAAAAAGTAACGCGCGACAACGCGGAAGATAACGAAATTATCGCTCAAGAAGAAGAAGAACGAAGACGAAATCTGCCAACTAACAAAGCAGAGTGATCTTGGAAGAAGGCGCCCATGCAGTGCCTTCTTTTTTATGTTTCTTTTTCAGTATATCTTCACTTCCTACTCGCTACTCAGCTTCCAGCTATTTTACTCCGTTTCGAATACTTTCTGCCAGCAAATACTTCAATTTCTCTGGTTCATCTACCCGAAAAGCTAGTTCTGAAACACACTTTTTGCGTCCCATAAACATCGTTGCTTCAATTGGTTCATGCAGCACAATGACCACTTGTGCTTCGACCGGTTCAAATTCTCTTAACATAAATTCAAGCGCTTCCTCATCCGGTTCATCTCCCTACTTTACCTCTTTGATCATGGAAAGCAGCACGATAATTCGTCGTGTTAACCCTTGGGGCAGCATCGAATAAATTGCGGGATGATTGTTCATTTCCTGACGGATGTGTGGAATCTTTCGCATTACATAGAAAACAAGAACTAGTTCCGCTGCAATTCCTGCATACAAAATTCCTTTATTATATAAAAAAAGAGCACTCAAGGGATATAATGAGTGCTCTCTTTTATTATTCATTGAAAGTTTATCATATCGTTCATTATTTATCCGGTAACGCTTCACTAATGACGCCGCATGCGATACGGTCCCCGGCATCACCAGCTGGCTGTGATGTATTATCGTCCGCTTTCGCATGAATGACAAGCGCTGTTCCGGCTTCACTAAGTAGTGAATTTTGTTCACCTTGTTTTAACGTCACTTGATCAGCTATCACTTCTGTTTGAGCCGCTCCATCTTTTCCTACTTCAAGATTAGGGAGATCGCCCGCATGTGGACCTTTTTCATGGTCAACACCGTGGCTAGCATGTGCCGGATTAAAGTGTCCGCCAGCTGATTCAAAGTTCGGTGCTTCACATTTTCCAGTTTCATGAATATGGAATCCGTGCGTTCCCTGTTCCAGCCCTGAAGCTTCCAGACGGATGAGAACGCCTGCATCCGTTTGTTCCAATTCAGCAGTTCCTACTGTTTGTCCTTCTCCGTTCGTTAATTCCGCCATTGCCGTTTCGGCTAGTTCTGCATCCTCATTTACCGTATCTGTTTTTTCTTCGTTCACTGTCACGTCTCCAACTGTTTCTTCACTGTTGCCCGTTGTCTCTGCCTCGTTATCCTTGCTGCTTCCACAAGCACCGAGTACAAAAACCACCATTAGAACGAAAGTTAAAATTAACCAGCGCTTCATCTTCTCTCTCCTTCCTTTTATATGTACTACTACAACACTGTACACGAAATGTAAGGAAGTTAAAACTCAAAATGTTTATTTAGCACCAGGAAAACTCGGCAAAAATGTAGACATGTCCAGCCATTATAATAAAAAGGAAAAATTAACATAATTACAGTTATAAAACATAATCAATAATTCCTTTATTCTTTTTTTAAATGAAGGGCATTTTTTCGCCTTTTCACAAAAAACTCAAATAACATCGCTGTGAGAAGTCCAGCAAGCGTCATGAAAAGAGACAGCTTAAAATAAGGAGGATAATAAATAAGGTGTATATTGTTTTTTCCTTCTTTTAAAGCAAAAGATGTAAATGCATAATTCGCTTTTTCGATCGGCTGTTTTTCACCGTTTATCTGTAGTTCCCATCCTTTTTCATAAGGAATGGGCAGTATCATATATTTTTCCCTAGAATCATTATCAAAGTCAATCGATAGTTTGTTTTGTTTCCACTCGAATTTTAGATTGTGAGCTGCTTTTTCTGTTGCGTTTCTAAGTTCATGATAATCCTCTTTATAAAACTTCAGTTCTTTTACGATGTAGGATCCTTCCGGTAAACGAATGGACACTTTTTCACTTTGTGGGACCCTGATCATCAAATCATTTACCCCTGTTTTGTAAATAGAATCCCCGTGTTTTCTTGATGTACGGTAGTCGTTTACTTGAAGGGAAAAGCCTTTTCCATTGATATTTTCAATGTACAAGCTGATATAAACATCGCCATCACCTACGACCTGCTGTTCAGGGATCAGGTCTATTCCTCCTGTTTTTTCTGTAACTGTCAGTATATTATTTTTGTAGATTGCGCCTATTGATTCAATCAGAACATCATTGATAAGATTTTTTTCTTTTGTGTAGCCTTTCACCTGTTGATTTTCTTTTCCCAATATGACTCCTTCTAGCATCGCATGTTCCCTTTCGAGTGGAGAGGCGATCTGTAAATCTCGTTCAGAAAACACGTTTTTCGTTGTCCGTATAAAAGGAAGCGGCATCGTATTTTTGTATACAACATAATGTTCGGATTCCACGAATTTTTCAAAACCGTACGGTGCATTCACGTTTTTGTTTTTCTCTCTCAACCAGTAGTTTGCCTGCAGCAAGCTGTGCAGATTCGCTCTATTGCCAAGCGTAGCATAACGGCTAACACTCTCTCTGCCCATATCAATTTTCAAATGATGCCAGTAAAAATACAATAACTCTTGATTGAAAATACTGGAATACAAACTCGTCCCATTAAAATTTTGCACAATTGGCGTATTATTTCGCACCCCATTCATCCAATCAATTCGAAACAGCCGATGACCTTCTTCTTTTTTTATTTCTTCCAGCAGCTGCCGTTGTTCCAGACTATTGTATTCCGTACTGTTCAAAAACTCACTTGAGACGGTATGAAGAGGACCTTTTTCAGACATCATATATTTTCCATAAACATTGACCGCAAGAATACTTGACAGCAAAACCCATACTTGCAGCATCAGCAAAGCGCCGTTCTTTTTTTTCCAGATGAATAAAAGAATAAGAACAATCGTAATGGATAACGTCATAAGTAGGACACTCACTTGTACAGAGGGTTTCAGCGTGTTTTGTTTAGAATATGCACTAGAAATATAAAGAACGACAGCTCCTGTCATAGAAGCAAGAACCCAGCGAACATTCACTTCCTTTAAGTGATGCAAACCTGCTGCCACTAAACCCCCTGCTGTGAAAGAAAGTAAATACTCCCAACGATATTGCGGAGCTGAAAAACCATTAAAGACACTTCCTGCCAATGGGCTGAAATGCAGGACGATAAACAAGAAGCTGAGATAGGCAAATAATTTAAACACATGATGCCGGTAAATAGAAACTGTTAATACTAATAGAATAAAAATAGCTGGCAGTATGATGTATCGGCTTGAAAACAAAATATCATCACTGAAATCAAATAATGGTACTTCTTTTTGATAGGGAGGACGATGATTATTAAAATACCCATAAACGGCCGGTATAAAAGAAATGGCACTTATACAAAAGCTAATCAAACCGCTCACAAAAAATAGCTTCAGTTGTTTCCACTTATGTAATTCACCTTCCGTCAACGGAATCATCCACCGAAATAATACAAAGATCAACAAAAAAATTAAATTTATGTAAGCGAAGTAAAAATTACTGATTAGCATAAGTGAGACAGTCAATATGAACCAGCCCGGCTTCTCTTCTCGAATTATTTTTTCGATTCCTAATACAAGAAGCGGGACCCAAAGCATCGCGTCTGCAAAAAATTCCCAAAAAATTACATGGCGAAAATACATGACAGACAATCCATAAACAGCCGCTCCTGTAAAAGCAGCTATTGTATTGATGTTCATGTACCGATATACAATTGTGGCTGCCATTAAAATGAAACTTAACCGAAGAATGCTGACAATGATTGTGGCATTCATCCAGAAAAGGAGATCCGGGGGGCTGATGATATGAACAGACTCCATAAAAAAAACAACGCCTGCTGTCACTAGAAAAACAATAGAGGTTGAAAAATAGTACGCTAACTGACTATAAAATCCGCCTCCAAGGCCAAATTGCCATGAATAAAAAAAGTTACCTTGTTTATAATTTTCATAAATGAATGTTTTAAATGGAACTATTTGTGAAAGTCCATCATTGGGCCCTATCATAAACCGGCCATTAAACCATTCCTGCAAAAAAAAGAAATGAGCGGCTGCCGACAGAAGTATACTGCTGATTAATATAAGTATTATCAACTTTTTTCTCATCCACTGACACTCTCTTTTTTCAAGATTTTCCCTGTCAAGATAAACGTCATCGGCACCGTTATAAATACAGCGAGAATCGGTGTAATTGTACTGCTAATGTGAAAGTATTCAACGAACACATACATAAAAAGAGAAGAAATGGAAAAATTGAAAGCTTGAGACAAAGGAAACTTTAAAAACTTTACCAGCGTTGGTTTCACTTTAAACGTAAAGTAAGAATTCAAGAAAAAAGAAAGAACAAAACTAAATAAAAAAGCGATGACATGAGAATACATGTAGCTGAACACTGCCATGGCATGAAGCAACAAATAAATCATGTAATAATTAAAGGTATTGATTACCCCGATTACGATGAATCTGATAAATTCTTGGCCGGTTCTTCTCATGAGGCACTCCATTCATAATATTTGTTTCCTGAATTAAATAAGTCGGGCGCTTTTTCGTTTCATAATAAATCCGGCCAATATACTCACCAATAACACCGAGGCTTAAAAGCTGAATGCCCCCGAGTAAAAGAATGGCTGTAATAATGGTGAAATAGCCGGGAACATCAACCCCATTTTCCATAATTTTAATAAATGTAATGATGCTGTACACAACGGAAAGCATTAGAATGAAAGCACCGGTGTGAAAACAAGCCCGGAGCGGCCTGTTATTAAAAGACAAAATTCCGTCCAAACCGTAATTCAGCAATTTTGAAAAAGACCACTTCGTTTCCCCGTTTTCCCGAATCACATTATCGTAATCAATTATTTTCTGTTCCATCCCAATCCAGGAAAACAGTCCCTTAGAGAAACGCTGGCCTTCATTTAACGCTAATGCCGCTTGAACCGCTCTTTCGCTAAGAAGCCTAAAGTCCCCTACGCCATCCTTGAGCTCCACATCGACCACTTTATTGACCACCTTATAATAAGTGGCAGAGCAAAGCCTGCGGAAAACACGGTCTCCTTTTCGGTTTCGGCGAGCAATAACCTGATCATATCCCTCTTCATATCCCTTCATTAAATCCGGGATTAAACAGGGAGGATGCTGCAAATCAGCATCCATTATAATAACCGCTCGTCCGCTAACATGCTGCAAACCAGCAAAAATTGCAGCTTCCTTTCCAAAATTCCGGGAAAAAGAAATATACTTTACATTTGGCGTTTTTGTAGATAATTGTTTAATTTGCTGAAGCGTCCCATCTGTACTGGCATCGTTAATAAACAGCACTTCAAAATCATATGAAAGGCTTAAAAATTCTTTTTTAATCTTTTCATAAACTAATTGAACGTTCTCCTCTTCATTGTAAGCCGGAATAATAATAGAAATAAAATTCATATCCATTAGCTCCTTCTTTTTTATAATGGCATTTTGTGAACAGCTTTTTCATTGAATGACAGCCCAATAATGAGCGGCACAGCTCCCTGTGTAAATATGAAGCAGAGAGAACCGATAATATTCAAAATTAATCCACCATATGTAATTTTCTTACAGTTAATTTTATCTGCCAGTCCCCCGACAGCAACGATCAAAATACCGGAAAATAAGGCTGTTAAACTGATTGTCACATTCAACAAGCCGAGCAAAATGCCTAAATCCGACTGTACAGCCGGCACGATGTTGACCATTGACTGAGCAAAAAACCAGAATACAATAACCCCAAAGACAATACCAGTTATCAGTTTATTAGTCCCTTTATTAATTGCCTTCATAATAATCCTCCTTGTTTTTCTGATAACTGATTAATGCCTTTAGTGTGTACTTAGGTGATAAAAATCATCCTTAAAAAAACAATTGAAGTAAACTCCACTCTAACCAAAAAATCAATTTATATGATTTCACTAGTTATAAAAATTTAACATGAACCATCCATTTTCAAGCATGTTATAATTTCTTTGTATCTTTTAATAGAGAAAGGGGATCATATGCGAAAAGTTGGAGGGAGTTTAGCCGCTTTTCTTTTTGTGTTTACGTTCGTTTTCCACGTTTCTGCCCAGTTTTTCAGCGATGTGGATCGCCATTGGGCAAAAAAAGAAATCGAAGCACTCACAAATGAAGGCGTTATTTCGGGCTATGAAGACGGGACATTTCGTCCTTATACAGAAGTGACAAGAGGCCAGTTTTTAGCTTACCTTGTTCGGGCTCTTGATTTACCAGCGGGAACATCTACGTTTCCGGATGTCCCACCGACAAGTCGGCTTTATGAGGATATTGCTGCAGCGAAAAAGGCGGGCCTCATTTTAGGTAATGCGAATGGACAAGCGCTTGCTAATCAGCCCGTGACAAGGTCTGATGTCGCAGTCATGCTGGACCGGGCGATGCAGCTGAAAGGTAATTATACAAACCGTGCTCCGCTTACATACAAAGATGCGGTCAAAATCGGCAAATATGCGTATGACGCTGTCGAGCGCATGACAAATTATGGTCTAATTAAAGGTACAGGTGTTGATACATTTGAGCCAGGTAAAATTGCCACGCGCGGAGAGTCGGCCGTTTTTGTATACAGAATGATGACAGCACTTGACCTAATTAACGGCAGTACCGAACCCGTTCCAAATCCCACGCCTGCTGATAATCAGGAAGTCGTTATTCCCATCCATAGTGATCAGTACATAAAAGTACGGATGAATACAAAGGGGGTGCCGCTCACATATGATAAACGAACGACAGAGGCACATGTTTTATCAACGGATGAACATTATTATTATCATATGGGCAACACCTCAAAACCGCTAGGCTCACTGCAGGTGACGCTGCGCAAGCTCGATAATGGAGATACATTTGCTTTTACAAAATTCCTTCACAACGGCGACAATACGTATTCGGCCTCTGTGATTCTGCCATTCCAGCAGTCAAATGATTATTCGATCGCCAAGTATTCCGCACATGGAACCGTTGACCAATCGCATAATAATACGTTTGGCGTTGACAAAACGTCTCATCCAACCGGTATTTTATCAGTGAAGAATGGAGTCAAAGTCACAAACGAAGTGATGATGAGCAAAAACTATATCTCCGTACAGCGCCAGACGAATTATGCGAACGGACAGCGTTCTGTTATTCGAGAATTACTGGATGAGCGTGAAAGCTATCAAGTACTGACGAATCCATCACAAAATCTTGTGACGGCACAATTGAATATGTCAGTTCAAGGGAAAGCCATTTCCGAATCCTGGGCACTTCTGTCCGAACAACCGCTGTTCGCAAGCGAAACAAATCGGAATGACTGGTTCAAGAGAACAATTCTCGAATACGGATCGATTAATAACTGGTTTACAGCAGATGGTGCTTATACGAAATTGCCGTGGTCGATTGAGCCCAGTCATCAAATGGGATACGGGCGTAACATTAACCGATTGCAGGGCGGCGTTTATTTAACCGCTTATAACAGCAATCAAGAGCGCTACCTTCACGACTTGGTTGTGAATGCTGTTGCCGATCTTGATGTATTTTCAGGCGGTGCTGTCACTGCTGGAGAAACCCCCGTTTTCGAAACAGAATATACGAGTACATGGCTGAAAAAAGCTTACGGTACAACTGCTCCGTATGTAGATACGCGTCTTAATGAAAATGCAGCGCTTTTCTTGAAAAATACAGGAGAAGCACTCAATATTCCACAAATTGCGAAAGCGAATTTGCGTTATGCAGACTTTCTGATCAACCAGCGAAGCCTTGGTAATACGATATCTGTAACTCCATCCGGCTACTTAATCGCCGATTATTATAAGATTGGTACAGGCAGTAAGAAAACGCACGCGTCCCTGAATCATGCACTCGGGGAAATGCGTTTTTTGCTAGAAACGTATAAACAAACCGGCAACACAACATACTTGACGACCGCACGTGAAATAAAAGATGGTATTGAAAACCTTCATCCAAAATGGATCCGTCCGAGCGGTGACCTTTGGTATCAGGTAAACAGCGACCTTACCTTTGCCGGAGAGGATTACCCGGATTTAACATTGATGGACTTATTATTGAGCCAAAATGTCTTTGCCGAAACGGGCATTCCGCGCAGCGAGATTTTTGATCAATTGATCCGCACAAAAACGACCTATCTTGTCGATAACAATATTTCAATCATTAAGCCAGTCGTTCAACTTCTTCGCGATCAAGGCTTCGGTGATCTCATCAATGGAACGTATCGTGCAAGCTCTAGCAACGTAGATCTTAATGAACGTCCGAAAGACACACTTGATTTGCTAGCAGAGTAAAATTAAAATGACGTGCTAAATTCCAATTATTCAGCACGTCATTTTACCTTTTTCATTTAATCTAAAATCAATGTCTCCTTCAGATTAAATGATTCAATGCTTTTCTGTTCAACCTTTCATGCCCGTATAAATATGAATGGCATTTCTTAAAAACTCGGCCCCACCCGGCTGTTTTTCATCGTAATATGCTTTAAACCTTTCGTCATCCACATACATTTGGGCGAGACCTGCATGTGCTTCTTTACTGTATTCACTCCAATAGTACATGAGCCATTTCTTATGCAATTCAGCTGCCTTTTGGCCCAACTCACCAGCTGGATCGCCATTTTCAAAAGCTTGCGCTAATGTTTCTAATACTTGTTTCTCTAAATTTGTCACCGCCTCATAATCTTCTTCGGTCATATTCATTACTTTTGCATTTGATTGATCAATCGTTTCATTACTATATTTTTGTCGAATTTCTTCACCATATTTTTTCTCATTATCATCGATCATTTTTTGCTTAAACCCTGTAAACTTTTCTTTATCCGTCATATTCGTTCTCCCTTCTGTTAAAGCAATGGTTTTATCCACATTCGCCAATAACAAATCTAATTGTTTCCTTTTCGCAAGGAGCTTTTCGCGGTGTTCTCTCAGTGCGGCCGCACCGTCAAAGGAAGATGCCGTTACGATCTCCTTTATACTGTCTAAACTTACACCTAATTCTCTGTAAAAAAGGATTTGCTGCAACTTGTCAACTTCCGATTGTCCATAGATTCGATATCCTGATGAATTGATTCTTGTTGGCTTAAGAATATCGATTTCATCATAATACCTGAGTGTTCTGGCGCTGACACCTGCTAGATTAGCCAGCTTTTGCACTGTATACTCCATCCGCTCACCTCCTTACAAATGTAACGATACACCTTTACGCAACGTCAAAGTCAATCGCTTTGTTATATATTTTTTATTAACGAATTATCATCATATAAAAACACTAAAACACTTTCTTAAACAAGAATAGGGCTTTCCCCATTCCGTTATTCACTGACTTTTAGGATAGCCCGTTCTCTTTTATTCGTTTTGATACAGAGGTGCGATTTTATCAATCCGATTAGTCCAAATGCCACCGGTATAGTTTTCTGGCAGACGTTTTATATCTTCAGGTTGATCAAACCCACTTGAAAAATCACTTCCATTCCCGCCTACAACGATGACACGGGCATCAACTTTATCCATTCGATTAAGAAACTTGTTCGACCATCCCCATAACCAAGGGGCAATTTTTTCAGGAATATGCAATTCTGTATGTTCACAGGCTGATGGAACATATCCTGTCCATCCTATGCCAATGTATGGGAGTAAGCAGCTTTTCATGGTGGATTTTGACATCACTCGGATGTCTGGCAGATTTTCTTTTAAAGCCGCAATCGGTTCATCTCCTCCATAGACAGTCAACTGACTAAGACGTTTTGCTGGCAGTTGAGAAAGGAACTGAGCAAGTTGTTCCCCTTCTTTTGAATCGTTGCTTTTAATGTGAATTAAAAACGAATGTTCCGGAAAATGAGTAAGTACCTCTTCAAGTGATGGCATAAGTCCCACTCCTTTACCACGAAATGGATAGGTTTTTCCATTATCGGCTGTGTATCCGTAGCCAATATCCATTTTCTTCAACTCTTCCATCGTATAATCTTTCGTCACACCCTCCATGTTCGTGCGACAATCGAGAGTCCAATCGTGAAAAACAGCAAATTGTCCGTCTTTGGTTGGTTTTATATCAAATTCAATGATATCAGCCCCGGATTGAAACGCCGCTTCCATAGATGGAATCGTATTCTCCAAGTAAGGATGATCTGGCTCATATATACGCTCAGCTGTACATGTTTCATTTGTAATGCCTTCCATTGTGAACGTTTGGGCGAGCCCCCGGTGAGCTAAAAGCAAAGGTTCCCTACTAGGCTGTTTAATAAAAAAAGAACTGTTATTTAAATAAATAAATGCAATGAGTACAAGGAAAAGCAAAAATACTCTGCTTTTGATCATTTTTTTAAACCTGTTCATTTTATGCTCCTTTTGATAAAAGATAATGTCTTTACTAAATTATCATCTCTGTTTTAGTAATAAGTTCTTTAAGCATGATTACCTCCTCCCTTGTACTGTCTGCGTTTAAAGACAACATGGAAAAACCTGATCTACTCTTTTCTTATAGTTCTCCGGTTTAATCGTAAATCTGTCTACCATCGCTACAGCTTTTTTCTCATTCGAATAATAGCGATATCCCGAATTAGCCACTTTTGCAGGCTTCAATAACCCGATCTCGTCATAAAAGCGAAATGTCCTCACTGCAATATTCGTCTTTTTAGAAAGCCTTCCTGCTGTACATGAGCTTCATCCTTTCTTACTTTCATTATAAAGTCTACCGTTAACGTAATGGTCCAGAGGGCGGGGACGCTGGTGGAATGATTATTGCAGAAGGGACCCTGAGCAAGTTGCAGCTGTGCAAGGTTCTTATACTGGCGCTTTTTTGAAATTAAAGTAAGATGGATGTAAAGGAAACCGTGAAGAGCTTTAGGCACGTAGGAACTCTTCACTCCCCACTACTATAAAGAAAGATCACATTGATAGGAGCTGCAAGCATTGGAAAAACAACAAAGTGGCCTAAAGCCATTTATCTCTCTTATTTTATCAACCAATATCCCTAAGGTAGCACTCATTATCGGATTAACGGCAAGTTTACTTACAACTCTTGCAGGCCTTGTTGTCCCTTTACTCACAAAGAATTTAGTAGATGGTTTCCCAGTGGCATCATTAAGCATTCCTCTCATGATCGGCATTGGAGTAGCCTTTATCATCCAAGCGGTGATTAGTGGAGTCTCTATCTATTTGCTAAGCCTGGTTGGCCAAAAAATAGTGGCAAGATTACGCGATCGCATGTGGGTAAAACTGATTCGATTACCAGTCAGCTATTTTGATAAACAATCAAGCGGGGAAACCGTAAGTCGGGTCGTTAATGATACAAGCGTTGTGCGGGATTTAATTTCGAATCACTTCCCACAATTTATTACAGGAATTGTTTCTATTATCGGTGCCATTATTATCTTACTTGTAATGGATTGGAAAATGACGCTTCTCATGTTAATTTCTGTTCCAATTACATTGGTGATTATGATTCCGCTCGGACGACAGATGGCAAAAGTCTCACGTGGTTTACAAGATGAAACCGCCACTTTTACAGGACATATCCAACAAACGCTTAGTGAAATCCGCTTAATGAAATCCTCAACCGCTGAACAAAACGAAGAAGCAAGAGGATTAACAGGGATCGAAAAGTTGTTGGGCTTCGGATTAAAAGAAGCACGGATTTTTGCCTTAATCGCACCTATCATGTACCTTGTCATCATGGTCGTTATTGTAATGATTATTGGTTACGGCGGCATGCGTGTGGCAAATGGGTCGATGTCGACGGGATCACTCGTTGCTTTTTTGCTTTACTTATTCCAAATTATTATGCCGATCACATCCTTTGCGATGTTCTTTACTCAATTACAAAAAGCAAAAGGAGCAACAGAGCGAATTATCGACATTTTAGAACTGTCGTTAGAAGATGGACAAGACGGTTTAGAAATGGATATTACAAACAAGCCGATGCGTATCTCAAATGTGTCATTTGCTTATAGTGAGGATGAACCTGTACTCGAAAATATCTCATTAGAAGCACAGCCTGGTGAAATGATTGCTTTCGCTGGACCAAGCGGCGGCGGGAAAACGACGATGTTCGGATTGCTTGAACGGTTTTACGAACCAACTGCAGGTGAAATACGAATCGGGCAAACTCCTATTAACGAATTATCGCTTGCATCATGGCGCAGCCAAATCGGTTACGTTTCTCAAGAAAGTGCCATGATGGCTGGGACGATTCGTGAAAATTTATGTTATGGCTTAAAGAACCCCGAAAAAATAGCGGCTGAACGTCTATGGGAAGTTGCAAAAATGGCATACGCAGATCAATTTATCGAAAAATTCCCAAAAGGACTAGACACCGAAGTTGGAGAGCGTGGTGTGAAATTGTCAGGCGGGCAAAGACAGCGTATCGCCATTGCGCGTGCTTTTTTACGAGATCCTAAAATTCTCATGATGGATGAAGCAACGGCAAGCTTAGACAGCCAATCAGAAAGTATCGTACAAGAAGCTCTCACACGATTAATGGAAGGTCGCACGACATTCGTCATCGCCCATCGATTATCCACGATTGTCGATGCGAATAAAATTGTTTTTATCGAAAAAGGACAAGTAACCGGCATCGGAACACATCACGAATTAATACAATCACATGAATTATATCGTGAATTCGCTGAGCAACAGTTGGCCTAGTGGAGAGGCCCCCATTGGATAAAAATTACTCATGTTGTTTCAAAGTTCTCTTCACATTAGCTTTGATATTACAAAAGACGATCAAAAAAGAACACCAAAAAACGGATTTCTCTTACATCAAGAAATCCGTTTTTTTATTGCCTTTATCACTGATTCTATCACTCAATTATCATCTGTATCAAAATCCGGAGCGATAGCTTTTTTGATAGATAAAGTGATAACGAAAGCAACAATACATAAACCTAATGCAAACCAATAGGCATGATGTACACCGACAGTCATCGCTTCATTCATTAATTGCTCTGTTATTGGGGCTGTTTGTTCTTCAACATGACTTTTACTGCCTTGGGTCATGATACTGACAAAGATCGAAACACCAAGTGCCCCTGCGACAGGCTGCAATGTGTTCGAAATGGCTGTGCCATGCGGATATAAATGCTTTGGCAATTCATTTAACGCATTCGTTTGAGCTGGCATCATGATCGCCGAAATAGACAGCATCAATAGTATATAGACAATAATGAAAGACCATATTGGTATCGAAGGATTGATATTACTAAAGAATATCATGACTCCGATTAACACGATCGTACCGGGTATGATTAATTTCCTAGGTCCATACTTATCAAATAACGTACCCATCACCGGTGACATTAGACCGTTTAATAACGCACCCGGCAACAGCAATAATCCCGCTACCTTCGCGGTATATCCGAGAGGCCCTTGCAAATACATTGGCATCACAATTTCAGAAGCAAACATCGCCATAATAACAATGACAAAAACACTGACTCCTTGTGCATAACTTTTATATTTAAATACCCGAACATCTAACAAAGGTTCTTCTAACTTTAATTGGCGCAGTGTAAATAAAAGCAGGCTGACCAAACTGATTAAGATAATGGAAATAATCGTTGCTGATAGAAACCCTTCTGGATTCTTCCCGGCACTGCTAAAGCCATACACAATTCCGCCTATGCCAATTGAAGAGAGGATAATAGATAGAACATCTACTTTAGGACGTGTGACCTCACCGACATTTTGTAAATACTTTAACGCAAATACTATTGAAAATAGTGTAAATGGAATAACGGATATGAATAGCCAGCGCCAGCCTAACATATCAACGATAACTCCTGATAAGGTAGGACCCATTGCTGGAGCAAACATAATGACTAAACCAAAGGTTCCCATGATTTTCCCGCGGACTTCTGGTGGGTAAAGTAAGAGCAGAGCATTCATAATAACAGGTATTAACAGTCCAGTACCGACAGCTTGTATCATACGGCCGGTTAACAGCATGGGAAAATTCACCGAACAAGCAGCAATAATGGTCCCGATTAAAAAAACAGTCATGACCCCAATAAACATTTGTCTTGTCGTGAACCATTGAATTAATATGGCAGACATAGGCATTAAAACGCCCATAACAAGCATAAATCCAGTCGCTAACCATTGGACAGTTGGAGCATCGACATTAAATACAACCATTAGCTTTGTTAAAGCAATATTAAGCAGTGTTTCGTTCAATATGGCAAAAAATGCACCAATCATGAAAGTAATTAATATAGCTTTCGTATTTATTTTAGGTTTCATATAATTCCTCCGCGTAATAGATTGATTCTTAATAGACGGGATAAAAGTTCATTATTGATTTTTCATAAAAACAAAAAACCTCCTATTCATTTTTATGAATAGGAGGCAATGAGTACAGAACAAAAAGAAATGTAAAAAACCATCATCAAAATTTCTGATTGTCTATATAAGTACATTACTAATCCTATTCAAAAAAGCATCGTTAAAAGATGACAGTTTTCTGAACAGAAAAAGATCGTACTACACTCATCCATTTTTAAGGCTTAGTTTTAGGAAAAAGCACAGATATATCCCGTTCAGAAAATGGTTTCGCAAATGATAACGAATATTTTTTTCATAACAGGATTATAAAATCATGTACTTTTCCACCTTCCGTTTTTTGTTATCTTTATTTAAACAAGTATTTCTGCATAAGTCAAACACTGAATGAAATAGGACCCTAAAATCACGTATCTCAGTATAGTTAGCAGGTTGTCAGTTAAGCAATGACGCTTTTAATAACCGCAATCGATAGGCATTCATCGCTGTTTCCCCCAAATCTATTTTTCAGGAGATAATCCGTTCATTAAAAATTGAATCGTTCTTTCAATCTCTGTATTGTCATCCCATTCTTCCTCCGGCGCGAGCAAATAACGGGCAATGATATAGCCGAAAATAGTCGATAACGTCACTCGTATAATCGTGTCAGGCGGCATTCCAATGATTTGCCCTTTTGCTTGGTAATGTTCAACAATCTGTCTAAGCCGTTCAATTATTTTCTGGGCAATATGTTCTTTAAATTGTTCCCTTAACTCTGGCTGAAAAGGAATTTCTTGAATGACTATCCGAAAAAGCGGCATGTTATTTTTAAGAAATTTTATTCGATTCTCGATAATTGCTTTTATAAAGTCTTCAAAGTGATCAAAGTCATGATTCAATACTTTATTAAAATCCTTTATTACAAATGGAGCGATCAGCTTTGCCATCGTTGGGGCAACAATAGCCATAAGCAGATCTTTTTTCGTTTTATAATGTCTAAAGATGGTTCCTTCTGCTACACCCGCTTTTTTGGCGATTTCACTTGTAGACGTTGCAGCAAACCCTTTTTCCGCGAACGACTCAATAGCAGCTGCTACGATTTTCTTCTGTTTTTCTGTTAACTCCTCCGCATTATGGAATAATTCTTCTATCATTTTATCTTGTTGAGACATTTCGAGCTCCTTCACTTCTTATATTTTCCGGTATTTTTTGAGTGCCAAGATGTTTATTATCATAAACAAAATAGAGAAGCCCAACAAGACAAAGACATCCCTGTAAATTTCATCCCACCCATAGCCCCTGACCATGACATCTCTTAATGCATCGGCAGCATAATACAAAGGAGTGAAAGGTCCAATCCAACTTAGCCATTCAGATATAGTTTCTAAGTTAAACAACCCCGAAAAGAAAATTTGCGGCACGACGACGATCGGGATAAACTGAATCATTTGCAGCTCATTATTAGCGAATGATGATAATAATATTCCAAGTGTGAGAGCTGTAAAAGAAAGCAGCAAGATGATTAACAGCACATACAAAAACGCACCTTCCATAAGCACATCTAATACATAAATGGTATACGCGGCAATAATCGTTGTTTGAATCATCGTGAAAATTCCAAAGCCAAGTACATACCCTGTGACAATCTCCCATTTTCGCAACGGCGTAGAAAGAAGCCGTTCAAGCGTTCCAGTTGTTCGTTCCCTTAAGAATGAAACGCCTGCGATCAAAAACACAAAGAAAAATACAAAAAATCCAAGTAATACGGGTCCAAAATAATCAAATTGGCCCATCTCAGCAGAACCATGGAGAAAGTTCACCTTAGGCTCTAAGGCAGTGTCATTTCCCTGCAAAGGTTTAAGTGCCGTTTGAATCCATTTAATAGCAGCTCCGTTGACAGTAGGATCGCTGCCTTCCAAAAAGACAGCAGGTGATTGATTGTTAAATACTAAATAACCGTCTATCTCTTGAGAGGATAAGTCTTCTTTCGCTTCTTTTTCATTCTTATATTCAGTGATTTTCGCATCAGACACATCGATTTGATCCACTATGGGTTCAGGAATATGAACAAATCCAATTTTCGGAGTATAATCATTGCCGTTAAAGACTAAATGCAGCATAGTCAATACAAGGATCGGAGCAAAAATAAGCAATCCCATCGTTCTCTTATCCCGGACGATCTGCCGCAAAATCCTGATAACTAACGCCGTAATCCTCATATTAAGCACCTCCATATACAAGAAACGCTTCTTCAATCGTCGCGGAATTTGTTTTTTGTTTTAACTCTTCTGGAGTACCAACTGCAATTAAACGGCCATCCCGAATCATTCCTAACCGGTCACATTTTTCCGCTTCATCCATGACGTGTGTTGTAACAATAAGAGTCGTCCCTTTATTCTTTAATTCATTGAAAGCTTCCCAAATACTTTTCCGCAGCACTGGATCAATGCCTACAGTCGGTTCATCAAGAATCAAAATTTCAGGCCCATGAAGAAGGGCAATCGCTAACGACAGCCTTCTTTTCATTCCTCCAGAGTAATTGGAGACGAGCTTATGAAGGTGATCTGAAAGGTGAACAAGCTTCATCACTTCTTCTATTCTTTGTTGCTGCTGTTTTCCTTTCAACCCGTACAAAGCTGAAAAAAATTGAAGGTTTTCCTTGGCTGATAGTTCTCCATAAAGGGCATCGGATTGAGCCATATACCCCACTTTTTCAATCAGCTTTAAAGACGGTATTTTTTCTTGAAGCAGAAAATTCTCTCCTGATGTCGGAGTGTCTAACCCAGCTAGCTGCTTAACTAACGTAGTCTTGCCAGCACCTGATGGGCCTAATAAACCAAATATTTCACCCTCCATGATTTCCAGGCTAATCTCTTTCAGTACTTGCTGCTTTCCAAATTGTTTTGAGACGTGACGAATCGAAACACGCACTTTTATCGTTTCCACTATTTCCCCTCCTCAGTAAATTAGTGAGTTAATGAGTGAGTACTCACTATTATATTATGCTGTAACTTACTGTTTATCAACTTAAAAGTGTTACAGCAAAGAAATGAAAACGATGCTATACTGAAGGAAATATATGTTAGGTGGATGAATGATGAGATTAACTGTTTACTTGGCTGGAGAAATTCACAGTTCCTGGCGGGAAGAAATTAAGCAAAAAGCAGAAGCGCTCAAACTCCCTGTCGACTTTGTTGGCCCAATGGAAGACCACGGCCGTTCCGATGATATCGGAGAAGAGATCCTAGGCAAACAACCCGACGCCATCTTCCGCGATGCGGCGGCATCAAGCTTCAATAATTTGCGCACAGAAGTGCTCATACAAAAAGCGGATCTTGTCATCGCGCTGTTCGGTGAGAAGTACAAGCAGTGGAACACGGCTATGGATGCGAGTGCGGCCGTCTCTTTCGGCAAACCGCTCATCCTAATCCGTCCGGAAGCACTGCATCATCCATTAAAAGAATTATCCAGAAAAGCAAATGCCACAGTCGTAACCGTCGACCAGGCCATTAAAGCGCTTGCGTATATATTTGAATAAAACGGCAAAAGGGCCGTCCCGAAGATCAGTGAGTAACTGACTTTTGGGCAACTCCTTTGCTAATTAGAGAAATTGATTGATTGATTGATTGATTGACTGTGAATGGAGGATTCCAATGGAGCACTCAATTATTGATGCCCACATTCATTTAGACTTGTATCATGCAGCCGAACAGGCCATCATTTTAAAGGATATGAAAAAATATGGAGTGCAAGCACTCATTTCTGTGTCACAGCATCTTGCTTCTGCTCAAGCCAACTTATCATTGTCCCAAAAAGACAACCGGATCAAGCCAGCTTTCGGATTTCATCCGGAACAAGCGCTGCCCGGAGAAAAAGAATTGAATGAACTAAAGCTTTTTATCGAGAAACACCATGCAGAAATGGCGGCCATTGGAGAAGTAGGACTGCCCTATTATTTGAGGAAAAAAGATTCCCGCATTCCAATAGAACCGTATATTGAAATACTGGAACAGTTCATCTGGCAGGCTGTGGCGCTAAATAAACCAATTGTGCTTCATGCTGTTCATGAAGACGCGCCTATCGTCTGTACACTGCTGGAGAAACACTCAATCACTAAAGCCCATTTTCATTGGTTTAAAGGTGACCAGAAAACGATGGAACAAATGACGAGCAACGGCTATTTTGTTTCCATCACACCTGATGTCTTGTACGAACAGAAAACTCAACAGCTCGTCAAACAGTATCCATTGTCACACATGATGGTTGAAACGGATGGGCCTTGGTCATTTGAAGGCCCCTTCAAGAGAAAAATGACCCATCCAAAAATGATTCATCACACGATAGAAAAAATCGCTTCCATCAAAAAGACGGAAGCGCAGGAAGTGTACGATATACTATACGAAAATACGAAACAATTTTATTTCCAGCTAGTTGATCCTGTTGAATAACAAAAGAGAGTGTTATGTTAGCCGCATTACTGCACGGCATCGCATTAGCGTTCGGGTTAATCCTTCCACTTGGTGCCCAAAACGTCTTTATTTTTAATCAAGGAGCCTCCCAGTCGAAGTTTAAAGGGACCATCCTCGTTATCACTTTGCGATACCTTACTCATTTTATTAGCTGTGCTCGGCGTCTCTGCCATTGTGTTAACCATCCCTATATTGCAAACGATCTTTTATGCAATCAGACTGTTATTCCTAATTTATATGGGCTGGTCGATTTGGAATAGTAATCCCGCCAACTTAAGCCAAAAAGAAACAGCGATGCCGCCTAAGAAACAGATCCTACTTGCTATGTCCGTATCACGGAGTTACTTTTAATAATCGCAGCCGATAGGCATTCATCGCTGTTTCCCCTAGACGATCGAGAAGATTATAGTTTGCATACACCCCTACAACCGCTCCAATACCTGGAATCAATTGAAACATTTTCACTAAATCAATATAGTCCCGATATTCCTGCTGAAACTCCCGCCAGTCTATATCGGCAAGCATCTTCCGTTGTTCTTCCCAATTTTCAATAATATGCAGCATTTCCTTTCGTTTTTCATCACTTGAAAAAGCAAGCTGAAACACGTGAAGAATAAATAGACGTTCCTCATATTCATTCGTATCAAACCCGTAAACAGCAGCTGCCTCAAACAAAAACTTCATTTTAATGGATAAAAGCAACGGAAAATCAGCAAGACCAAGCAAAATACCACCTGCGCCTGTCCCAGCTCCTTCAATAACCGCTGTTTTCCGAAAAGATAATAATTTTTTCTTGAAAAGCTCATCCCTTTCATAAAGACTCAATCCTGTTGCCTGCCGCCTGTTAGTCGTTATATTTGAACCAACAAGTGTTGTCTTTACCATACTTTTAATACTTACTGTCATCATTTTATGGACTTTCTCCGGAATTAGCTCGTTTACTTTCATTTGTGCTTTCTTAGATACTTGATTTATAAGGCCTGACTGTTTGATCATTTTTCTTTTCCAAGCTTGCAGCTCATTATGTATCTTTATACTATAGTCAGTCATTTTCCACCACCCTCTTTCCTTTCATTAAAGTATGCGAACGAAGGCGGTAATGTTTCCATTCGTTTTGACGAAGATCGTAAAGAAAAAAGGATGATCATTCAAGATAAAAAAGGCTCGATTTCCATTTGGAAACGAGCCCCTTCCTATTTATCCTGCTTTTTCAGAGAACTGACTGTTATAAAGATCTGCGTAGAACCCATTTTTCTCTAAGAGTTCTGAATGCGTTCCTTGCTCAATCACTTTTCCTTGGTCCATCACAAGAATCAAATCAGCATCCTTAATCGTTGAGAGTCGATGGGCAATAACAAAGCTCGTTCGCCCTTCCATCAACTGGTTCATCGCCTGTTGGATGAAGACTTCAGTCCGCGTATCCACACTCGATGTTGCTTCGTCTAATATCATGATTGGTGGATCTGCGAGGACAGCTCGCGCTATAGTCAGAAGTTGCTTTTGTCCTTGTGAGATATTCGATGCTTCTTCGTTTAAAATGGTTTCATATCCATCGGGCAACGTGCGAATGAAATGATCAGCATGAGCTGTGCGAGCTGCTGCGAAAACTTCTTCGTCTGTTACGCCGCTTTTTCCGTAAGCAATATTATCTTTAATCGTTCCATTAAAGAGCCATGTGTCTTGAAGCACCATTCCAAAGCTCTCCCTTAGATCATGTCGAGACATCTCCCATGTATCTAGACCGTCGAGCTTAATCTTCCCGCCATTCAATTCATAAAACCGCATCAAAAGATTAATCATCGTCGTTTTTCCAGCGCCAGTCGGCCCAACGATCGCGACCGTCTGTCCTGGCAAGACCTCGATGTTCATATCTTCAATTAACAAGTCTTCTCCATATCCAAAGTCCACGTGTTCGAAAGTAACAGCGCCTTGTGCTCTCGTTAAGCTAGTTGTCGTTATTTCTTTTGTTTCTTCTTCTTCGTCGAGCAGTTCAAAGACGCGCTCAGCTGCTGCGACGGTTGACTGAATGATGTTTGCAATGTTAGCCGTTTGTGTGATCGGCTGTGTGAACTGCTTTGAATAGGTGATAAATGCTTGAATATCACCTATTGAAATAGCACGTTGCGTCACTAAAATCCCGCCGACTACACTGATTAAAACATAGCTTAAATTCCCAATGAAGAACATCATAGGCATGATAATCCCCGATATGAACTGAGCTTTTCGTCCCGCTTCATACAATTCTTCATTGACCAGATCAAACTGAGCGCCAGCCTTTTTCTCATGTCCGAATGCTTTCACAACTTGATGACCGGTGTACATCTCTTCAATGTGCCCATTTAATTGACCAAGTGTACGCTGTTGATCCGCAAAATGCTTTTGAGACCTTTTCAAAATAGGCCGGATCACAAAAATGGAAATCGGCAAGCTGACAATTGAAATTAACGTCAGTATCGGACTGATCGACAGCATCATAATGATAATCCCAACGATCGTAACAATAGATGTGATAAACTGCGTCAAGCTTTGTTGGAGTGTGCTGCCGATTGTATCAATGTCATTTGTCATACGACTCAGTGTTTCTCCGTTCGGACGCCCGTCAAAGTAGTGAAGCGGAAGTTTCTCAAGCTTTTTATTGACGTCTTCTCGAAGGTCATACACTGTGTTTTGTGCAACACTGGACATAATGTACTGCTGTACATAATTGAACAAGCTGCTGAAGACATATAGTCCAGCCAGAACGAGAAGAATCTGGCCAATTTTATCAAAGTTAATAGCTGCTCCCGGTATTCCTTGAAACTTCCCATAGGCGCCTTCAAATAATTCCGTAATCGCCGTCCCCATAATTTTAGGACCAACAATCATAAAGACTGTACTTAAGATGGCGGCGAAGAAAACGGCGAGCAATTGGTTACGGCGCGGTTTTAAATAGGTTAACAGACGTCTCAGCGTCCCTTTAAAATCTTTTGCTTTTTGTCCCATCATCATCATGTTGCCGCCGCCTGGACCGTGTCCCATCGGCCCGCCGCTTTGAGGTTTTTTTTGATTACTCATGCGATTTCCTCCTCTGAGAGCTGGGACAGGGCGATTTCACGGTAGACGTCATTTGTCTGAAGCAACTCTTCGTGTGTACCTATGCCAGCTATGCGCCCTTTGTCTAACACGATGATTCGGTCCGCTTCGACGACCGTACTAACACGCTGGGCAACGAGTAACACCGTCGCATGTTTTGTTTCCTCTTTCAGCGCGGCGCGAAGTTTAGCATCTGTTTTAAAATCAAGGGCAGAAAAGCTATCATCGAGTATATAAAGATCTGGTTTTCGAATGAGAGCCCGCGCAATGGACAACCGCTGTTTTTGTCCTCCCGATAAATTCGAGCCGCCTTGTTCGATGTCTGCCTGATAGCCGCCTTTCATTTTACTAATAAAATCTTCCGCTTGCGCAATACGAGCTGCATGCTCGATTTCATCCTGTGTGGCGTTTTGTTTTCCAAAACGAATGTTATCAGCAATCGTACCTGTAAAGAGCATGGCCTTTTGCGGTACAAAGCCAATTTTCGAACGGACTTCCTCTTGCGATGCCTCACGGATATCAACACCATTGACGCGGATGGTTCCACCTGATATGTCATAAAAACGAGGAATCAAATGGACGAGCGTTGATTTCCCTGAACCTGTTCCACCGATGATGGCAGTGACTTCACCTGGACTTGCGGTAAAGCTAATATCTGATAATGCTGGTTCTTCTGCTCCCGGATAACTGAACGTCACATGGTCAAATTCAAGGGTACCATGTTCACGATCCGCCTTTGCTGTCCCTTCATCTCGAAATGCCGGTTCCATATCAAGAACTTCGTTAATCCGTTTTGCTGATACGGCAGCGCGCGGCACCATCATGAACATCATAGAAGCCATGACAAGCGCGAACATGATTTGCATCACATATTGGATATACGCCATCAAGTCCCCAATCTGCATTCCACCGTTATCGATGCGAATCCCGCCGAACCAGATGATACCGACAACCGTCAAGTTCATGATGAGCATCATCACGGGCATCATGAATGCCATGACTTTATTCACTTTAATCGAGATATCAGTCAACTCTTTATTCGCTTGCTGAAGACGTACTTTCTCTTCAGATTCACGATTAAAGGCACGAATGACACGAATTCCCGTTAGGTTTTCTCGTAATACAAGGTTCAACCGATCCAATCGTTTTTGCACCGTTTGAAACATAGGCACCCCTTTATACAAAATAAGTAGGATCGAACCAATCAAAAAAGGCATTGTGACGACAAGGACGAGTGATAATTTAGCGTCTTTTGACACAGCCATAATGACGCCGCCGACTAACATAATAGGTGCGCTAATAACCATACGAAGCATCATAATAACCACTTGCTGAACTTGCGTGATGTCATTAGTCGTTCGTGTAATAAGTGACGCCGTTCCCACTTCGTCAAACTCTTGAAGCGAAAACTTTTCAACATGATTAAAAACTTTCCGGCGAATATCGCGTCCAAGCCCCATCGCCGCTTTAGATGAATAATAGCTTGCGATAACAGAGGCAGAAGCGCCTATTGCTGAAACTAGCAGCATCCAGCCACCAATTTCCCAAATGTAAGGAGTATCTCCTACTACGACTCCTTTGTCGATAATGTCCGCCATTAATGTAGGCAAAAAGAGGTCCGACATGGATTGAACGAACACAAGACCGAAAACCGCTGCAACAATCCACTTATAAATGGATAAGTTTTTCAGTAATTTAATCACTTCGTATCCTCTCCTTGTTCTGTTGCTCGCGCTTCTAAATAAGTAGCAATTTGCAGATTCGCTTTAAGCAGCTCTTCACACTGCTTTTCAGTGAGCGATTCAACTGCGGATTGGAATGTTTGATGAACACCGTCTTCCTGCAATTGAATCGTTTTAATAAATATTTCTCCTTTTTCGCTGAGCGACAACTGCATCTCCCGCCTGTTGCCTTCCACTTGCTGACGATTAAGCCAACCTGCTTGAACGAGTCCGTCGACTGCTTGGCTCAGTGTGCTTTTTGGAAGAAATGTTTTCTCTCCAAGGCTCTTTTGTATCATTTCCTTATGAGGTGCAATCGTCATCAAAATGGAATATTGTGGGATTGACAAACCATTTTCTATTGCGGTCTTTTGAACAAATCGCATCAAATTCTTCTGCACGTTCCAAAATGAACGCAATAGTTGTGTTGAACGCATGAATCTTTGATTTTCACTCTCCATTCAAATATCACCACTCTTCCGTTTATAAATAGGTTTAAATAGTTCTAAATAGAACAGTTCTTTTATGATCGTTCTTGAGTTTATCTCTTTTTCTCCACATAGTCAAGCTGGATACATAAAAAAAGTACCTATCCTCTGGCACTTTAACGCACCGGGGACAGGCACCAAAATTCAGCCTTCTTCATTTAAAATTGTATCGATATCCTTATACTTTTATTGTTCCCCTTTATTAAATTAGTGACTTCTTCAAGTTGCGTAAATAACGATAACGAATGAAGAAGAAATAAATGAATTGAGCAATGAGAAAACTGGCAAGAACAATGATCACCTCTGTTGCAATTGATAGAGCAAAAAAGCTCTGCAACGCCATAAAGGCAAAAGCACTATGAACGAAAGCTACTGCAATCGGAACAAAGAAAAGTAAAGCAAGCTGGCGGGTAACGATTTTGTTCAATTCCTGATCGGTTAAGCCAACTTTCGTAATCGTTAAATATTGACGTCGATCGTAATCCAAGTCCGCATAAAGTCTGAAGTATAAGAAACTGCCGGCTGCAATGAAAAAGACAGCGCCAATCAGTAACGCAACAAATAACATCATTTTAAACATACTCATTTGATTATCATATAACGTTCCGCTTACCGTCATAGCATAGGAACTATCACTAGATGGAAACGCTCTGCCATCTTCGACTAGATTTTCTGCCATGCCAGCCGTCTTCTCAATTTCTTTCGCATAAAAGCCAGTGTATATTTCTATGTTTTCTGTTGAAAGCTTTTCAAATAGTTCATCACTAACGACAAGTCCTTCCTCTAGTATGAGCTGAAATGGAAAGACTACATGCTCCGAAGACTTATTATGATAGAGCATTATGCCTTTCTGTTTTAATGTATAAGTAGTCGGTTTAAAGTACTCAAAGTGCGATGTTAGCATGGCCAGCGTTTCATTTCTAACAAGTGGCTTCTCTGTCACATCAAAGCCTGCTTGGTTGGACATTTTCTTATAGTCTGAAAAAGAAACAATCAGCAGTTTTTCAGATGGATAAGAAGCGGTTGACGAAGCGATATCTACGTATTTAATTGGAACTTGAATCGTAGAATAATCTACATTATTCTCATGTAATTCTGTTTCAATTTGTTGTAAATTTTGTTGGTGATTCGCTTGGTCATCTTTCGCAATATAGCTAATTGCCGCAGGATAGTCTACTTCAAATTGCTTGGTCATGACATTCATGGAAGCGAGTGTGCCAACTGCACAAAAAGCCACTGTGGAAACAATCGTTACCATGAAAAACATCCGTGCATTATCTTTTAAACGGTACGCTAAACTTGAAATTGTAATCATATTCGTTTTTTTCCAAAACAGTGATCGGTTTTTTTGAAGCATTTTCACAATAAAAACCGATAGCTGCGTGTAGAAGAAATACGTTCCGACAATCGTCATACTAATCACCGGCAACATACGGAACATCAATGATTGCATCGTTGCGGTTGCGGCTAAATAATAGCTTGCTAAAAGCAAAATGGCTGAAACAAGCGATAAGAAGACCGATACTTTCGGTTCTTTTTTCGGTTTTTCTCCTGCTTGAAATAAATCGATTAACTTATTTGTTCGCACGAGGATGGTAGTGAATAACGATATACAAAAGAAAAGGAACAAAAAAGCACCAATCGTAAGTACTAGCGCTCTTACTGATAAATAAAATGGCAATGACTCAATACCAACCATGTTTGAACCAACCATTAAAAATAGTTTTCCTGTCAAGATTCCTATAACAATACCTGTCAAAATGGCCCCTACACCAATCAGCATATTTTCTAAAAAGACCATGCGATTTAGTTGACTTCTCGTCATGCCATGCATCATTAAAATGCCGAATTCACGTTTCCGTGACTTTAAAAAAGTGCTGACAGAATAGAGTACAAACAAGAAAGAAAAGAGATACATAATGACTTCAGCCGCTGTCATTAATTGAACAGCAAGTATTGCGGTCACACCTTTTTGAATATCCGGATGAAAAATAAAAAGCGCATATACAAAGAAAATCAAGACTGAAAAAGCACTGCTTAAAAAATAGGCTGCATAGGTCCGTTTGTTACGGACTACATTTCTAAAGACGAACTGTGGAAAGGTCATGGCTGTCCCCTCCTAACAAAGCGAGCATATCAATAATCTTTTGGAAAAATGCCTGACGGTTATCACCGCGATAGATTTCATTATAGAGTTGTCCATCTTTTATAAAAATGACGCGATGGCAATAGCTTGCAGCGACCGCATCGTGCGTAACCATTAAAGCCGTTGCACCATCTTCTTTATTAATAGATGTCAATGTTTCCATCACGTCTCTCGAAGATTTTGAATCTAAGTTGCCAGTCGGTTCATCGGCTAAAATAAGGGATGGTCTATGTATGATCGAACGAGCGATCGCTGTTCGCTGCATTTGTCCTCCAGAGATTTCATACGTTCGTTTTTTCAAAATTTGATCGATTCCTAGTTTTCCCGTCACCTCGCGGAGCTTTTTGTCCATCTCACGAACACTTTCACCATCAAGTGTGAGCGGCAGGACGATGTTTTCTTCAACTGTAAGTGTATCGAGCAAATTAAAATGTTGAAAGACGAAGCCAAGCTCATGTCTCCTAAATAACGCTGTTTCTTTTCGATTTAACACATGTGGATTTTTTCCATTAATAAATATTTCACCAGATGTTGGCCGATCAATCGTTGCAATTAAGTTTAGGAGGGTCGTTTTCCCACTCCCTGAAGGACCCATAATCCCAACAAACTCGCCTTTCTCTATCGAAAAATTTATATTGTCTAACGCTTTATGCGCAACTTTTCCTTCATAGATTTTTTCTATATGTTTCACATCTAAAATCGACATTCACTTCACTCCCTGTTCAAATTGTCTCTTTATTTTATCTAGAATTTGGCCCATTCGACTATTTAATAATCTTACAGTTAGCTTACACATTTGTAAGGTAGACGAAGGCAAAAGAGGATTAAATGGTGGAAGTGAAGGCTTTAGTTTAACGGATCGTTGCGGGAGAATGAAGATGAAATGTTTTTAAGTTTGGTTGCTAGAAGATGATACGAACAGTCGTCCCTTGATGAACAGTAGATTCAATTTCGATACGATGACCAAGCTTTTCACAAATTTGTTTCACAAGATATAAACCCATGCCGGTTGATTCTTGAAAGTTACGGCCATTTTCGCCCGTAAAATAAGGATCAAAGACACGTGGCAAGTCACTTCTTGGAATTCCAACGCCTTCATCTTGAATTTCTACTATTGTGTCCGCTCCATGCTTGTAGCTATGAAAGTATATTTTTCGATTTTCCTCGATTGTATAACGGACAGCATTTGTAATAATTTGGGTCAACAGAAATGACAGCCATTTTTCATCCGAAGTAATCATCAAATTTCCATCGATTTGAATGGATGGAAAAACACGTTTGCGAATAAATAATCGTTTTTGATTGGAGGTGACGGACCGGATAACGGTTTCTAAATGAATAGTCTCCACGTAAAAGTCTTGTTCAAACGTATCAAGACGTGCCGTATATAGAACCATTTCCAATCCTTTTTTTAAACGATCAAGTTCATCGCCAATCGCTATGAAGCGAGGTTCATCCTCGTCTTGGATCATTAAATGAATGACAGATAAAGGTGTCTTCATCTGGTGAACCCATTGATTGATAAATTGAATATGGCCGTTTAATTTATGCTTATAATTGTGTATGTCCGTTCGATAGTGGCGAAATTGGCTGATTAAAAGTTGCTGTAAACCGTCAGCTAATGGTGTTTGCTGCGCTTCGTTCGTAAAGTCCTCCATAGAAATGATCGGTTTTTCTAATCGATGATAAAAGGACCGATTCGTCATATAGCGAAAGGCGAGATAGCCAATCAGCAGGACACTGCTTAATAAAGACGCATATAAAGTCATTTTCACATCACGGTATCCATCAAGCCAATAAATGAATGAGATGACGAATAATTGAAAAAAGTAAATGAAAATAAGCGGTAGCTGTTCCCGAAAGAAAAGTTTCATATCTCATCCCCCCAGTTTGGAACGAGCCGATACCCTTGACCTCGAATCGTTTGAAGTGCATCACTAATATGTAATAAAGCTAATTTTTTTCGTACGCGTGTTACGTACACGTTAAGCGTATTGTCATCAACGAACGCTTGGTCATCCCATATTTTTTCTAACAGTCGATCGCGGCTGACGACTCGTTCGGACTTTTTCATTAATTCATCTAAAATTTTTGCTTCTGTGTGACTCAGTTCAATCGTTTTATCGTGTAAAGAAAGAATTAACCGTTCCACATCAAGTGTTAATCCGGCAATCGTTATAGCCCGCTCATTATGTGAACTAGCATAAGTACCATACGCACGACGAAGATGGCTATTAATTTTCGCTACAACAATTTCGTAATCGAATGGTTTCGTTATGTAATCATCAGCCCCATTTTCAAGCGCCATCACTTGATCCATTTTACTGTCCCGTGCCGATATGAATAGAATGGGACAAGTGGATATAGTCCGAATTTGACGACACCAATAATACCCATCAAATTTTGGTAAGTTGACATCTAATAACACGAGATGTGGGCTATATTGTTCAAATTGAGTGCGTACTTTCTCGAAATTGTTGACGGGTTTTGCATCATAGCCAAATTTGTGTAAATGATCGACAAGTAAATGGACGAGTTGTTGGTCGTCTTCAATAATAAATATTTTAAACATTACCAATCTCCTTCTATTTTTTTGAAAAATGCTAACTCAAACAAAAGACAAAGGATAATCCGTTTCTTCTTTACAAAAATCAATCGTTTCAATAAATTTTTCAACGGTTGATGTTAAGTACGTATCCGCACGTCTAATAAAAATTGTGTTGATTTTACTATATTTTTCGGGGATAGAGTGACATTGAATGAGTCCTCTTTCTTCTAAATAAGAAACAGATGATTTAGGAACAAATGTGATGCCGAGACCTGCGACAACACTACCTAAAATCGTTTCTAATGTTCCGAATTCCATGATTTTTTTGGGCGTTATTTTTTCATCTTTGAACCATTCTTCCAGTTTTGCCCGGTAGCCGCATCCTCTACTAAAGCATAAAAATGGTTTGCTTTTTAACTGTTCGAATGATGTTGGTGTCAGGTCCGATATTAAAACAAGTTCTTCTTGAAAAACACTATGATGAACCAGATCTGGATGGCGACCTGCTTCCGTCACAAAAGCCCCATCTAGTCGACAATTCAGCACTTCCTCTTGCAATTGCTCAGTGACGCCTGTAACGAGTGATAGATCAACATGTGTATATTTTTTATTATAGGCAGATAAAATAATCGGTAGTTTAATGACCGTTTCAACAGAACCAATCTCTAATTTACCAGAAGGTTCTTCCGAATCCTGGATGATTTTTTTCGCTTCATTTGCTAAAGACAGTATTTTTTCACTGTATAATAATAGTTTTTTTCCTTCAGGTGTTAAAATCATTCCACGATTATGACGGTTAAACAGTGGGGTATTCAGTTCAGCTTCGAGCTTTTGAATTCTGGATGTAACGTTGGATTGTACGTAATTGAGCTCTTTCGCTGCTCCTGTCATCGTCCCCTTTTTTGCGACCATTTGGAATACTTGCAAATCTTTAAACTCCATTTCCCCATCCCCTTCTCATTGCTGTTTCTATGATATCACTAAAATTGATTCCAAACATCATTATTACTCGTTTTACATGATGTCGATTTTTGTAGTTTAATGAATGTTGATCATGAATGAAGGTGGAGATTTTTTTGAAAAACAATGTAGTAATAGGGGCTTTATTATGTTTAGTTGCCAGCATTTCATGGGGGGCTATGTTTCCAGTAGCCAATCATGCGTTCCAATATATTGATCCGTTCTATTTTACGATTATTCGTTACGGATCTGTAACGGTCCTCTTAATCGCTATTCTTTTGTGGAAAGAGGGAATACAAGCATTTCGATTAGAAGGAAGGGGACTGCCTTTATGGTTCTTTGGATCAATGGCCTTTGCCGTTTATAATTTACTTATCTTTTGGGGTCAAGATTTATTGGGTGAATCGGGTGTAATGCTTGCATCCATTATGGAATCATTAATGCCGATGATATCGATTGTTTTACTTTGGATCTTTAAAAGAAATCAACCCCATGTATTCACACTATTATGCGTTTTTGTTGCTTTCATCGGTGTTTCTCTCGTCATTACGAAAGGAGATATTCAAACGTTCGTGACCGCAACAAGTGATTTCATCCCTGCATTGTTCATATTCATTGCCGTCGTTGGCTGGGTTGTTTATACGATCGGTGGAAATCAGTTTGGCGATTGGTCAGCACTGCGATATTCAACATTAAGCTGTTTACTAGGAACAGCAACAGCTTTAGCTATCGTTTTAGCGGCTACTTTTTTAGGCCATATTCCTGTACCAACTGTTGAAACTATAAAAATAGTAAGTCCAGACTTATTATTTATGATTATTTTTCCAGGTCTCATCGCTTTACTTGGATGGAACGTTGGAATCGGTATCCTTTCACCTTTGAATGGAATCCTTTTTATTAACTTTGTTCCAGTCACTACGCTCATTATTTCGATCGTACAAGGTTATAAAATAACTTCTTTTGATATGATTGGGACCATTTTAATTATCGTTTCTTTAATCTCTAATAATCTATTTTTAAGATTACATCAAAAGAAAAGAACAGCTTTCTCTCTCAGGAAGCAATCACAGATAAATGTCTCTTAATAGCCCTTACTTTATACTTTTTGATCATTATTAATTTTATAACGTAAAGTAATCCTTTGTAATGGAGTTAGACAGGAACCATCTGTCTCTCCATTACAAAGGATTTTTTTGAGCTTATACTAATGACTGATTTATGCAACACTACTTATTTCATAGCAAAGCATAGCCACATATGTTAGAGAGACTTATGATCTAACTGTTTTTGTAAAAGCTTGATTTGCTGCTGCATCTGTTCATTTTGTCGTTGCACCTGTTCAATTTTCCCCCATTAGTAGGAATCATCCTATCGCCTTCCTTATGGATCTGTTTATTTTACATTATGTCTATAGGGGTTTAGTGGTCGCATATTAAATTAGTCTGCTTGCACAATGAGCCGCTTCAATTTGGCTTTCGCCACATGTTAAGGCTATTGTCTGACAAAAAGATACTTATAATAAAAAAAATAGAACTTGGTTATTCTAATCCCGATGACCATTTTAAAGGAGGATTATCCATGAAAAAGATCCATCTATTTCTAGCTGCTTTTCTACTCATTCTTGTATTAACCGGATGTAATAATAATGATGACAAAGCAGTAAATGACCCCGATAATACGAATGTAGAAAACGTTGCGGATAAACAGATGAATGAAGATGAGTCAGCAGTTCATGATGAAACAAATCATGGTGATAATGAAACACGTTTTGAAGTAGCTGATAAGGCTGCGGACCGTATTGTTAAATTAGACGAAATAGATACTGCTTCTGTTATCGTCGCAGATGAGACGGCCTATGCTGCCGTCGTATTGACAGATCAAAACAATGACGAAGTGACAAAGGATCTTGAGGACAAAATTGCAAATGAAGTAAAAGCGGAAGATACAGAAATTCAAAAAGTTTATGTATCAGCAAACCCTGATTTTGTAAAGCAGATGAAAGATTACGGCGAAAAAATTAATCAAGGACAGCCCGTAGAAGGATTGTTTGAAGAATTTACTGACGCCGTTCAAAGAGTATTTCCTGACGCCCATTGAATAAATTTGGGGTATAAAATCTTTAAATAAGCAATTTGACTGTCTGGCCTCACAAAAAAGGCCAGACAGTTAATGTTGACTGAAATCAATTTGGCCGTAATCATTCATTATTATCGGACTAACGACAATTCCTATTGGACAGATGACAAGCTAAATCTACATAAAGAAACTTCTGATTAAAGATATCCCTTTAACAAAAACACTTAAGCAGACAAACTGTTCAAAAACGCTTCAATTTCTTCTTTCGTTTTCCGGTCTTTGCTGACAAAGCGGCCAGCTTCTTCTCCTTCATGAAACGCCACAAAACTCGGAATGCCGAAAATACTCAGTTCGCCGCACAAATCGATGAACCCATCACGATCCACATAGATAAATTGATATTCCGGATAATCTGCTTCAATACTAGGTAAAATCGGCTCAATGACACGGCAGTCCGGGCACCAGTCTGCAGAAAACATAAAGACAACACGCTCATTCTTTTTCAGTTTTTCAAATTGCTCCAATGACTGTAACTTTTCCATTTTATTCTCCTCCAACTCATCATTTTATCCATTTGATTATACTACAATGTATGGAGTGAAGGGGAAAAGCAGCAGGATCTGAAAGGTTTAGTTCTTCTACTCATCAAAAAACATCTCGCTTTGAGACAACTCTTTCATTATAAATCCCCCGCATTAAATGTATTGCCATTTTGCAGATTGCCTGATTGGAATCCCCTGTAAAACCAGTGTTGCCGCTGTTCAGACGTCCCATGAGTAAAGCTTTCCGGCACGACATATCCCTGCGCTCGCTTTTGAATCGTATCATCCCCGACAGCACTTGCTGCCGTCAGCGCTTCTTCAAGATCCCCTTCTTCAAGCACATTCATCCCTTCCGCATGGTGTGCCCACACGCCCGCATAATAATCGGCCTGCAGTTCCAATTTCACGGAGTTCTGGTTGTACTCTTCCTGACTCACTTTTCCACGAAGAGCGTTAACCTTCTGAGAAGTTCCTAACAACGTCTGCACATGATGACCGACTTCATGGGCAATAACATACGCCATTGCAAAATCGCCAGGTGCCTTAAAATTATTTTGTAATTCTTGATAAAAACTTAAATCGATATATAGCTTCTGGTCACCAGGACAATAAAACGGGCCCACCGATGAACCAGCTGCCCCGCATGCAGACTGGACACTACCAGAATAAAGCACCAATGTCGGCTCTTTGTACTGCATTCCTTCTTCACGAAAAATCTCTGTCCACACATCTTCTGTATCGGCTAAGACAACCGACACAAACTGGGCGAGTTCCCGCTCCTGATCGGTTTCTTCATAAGGTGCACCACTGTCCGTACCGGAAAGACCGCCCAGCAATTCGCCGGGATTGCCGCCCAACAGCGTAAAAACAATCACAATAATTAATCCTACCCCGCCAATTCCGCCACCGAGAACCGCTTTTCCACTCATCCCCCGGCGGTCTTCAACATTTGAACTTCCTCTTCTCCCCTGCCATTTCATCATATTTCCCTCCTCAATGCACTGATCATTATAGTGTTATACCCATTGTGAAGGGAATTGAGACGGGCATGATGAAAATAGGATGCAGTTAACTTCAATTCATTGACTGTTAGCAGTCAAATTTTTAATTATAATTTACATGATCCATCTAAACAGTAGTCATTAGTGGACCTTTCTCATGTTTGTAAAGCAATATTTTTTAATACTGGTTGTGGATTTTCTTCTTTCCACACACCCTCTATCGTTTCTAAAAACATTTGACTTGGTTGTGCCTCAGAGACTGCATATTTATCAATGAGACTTTTACGCTAATCTTTTTTAGTTCTCTCTAAATTACTTCATTCTTTCTCTAACTTCCAATCATTCGTTTGATAGATTTAATCGCATCAAAGTGCATTCCTTCATGGTATAAACAAAAGCTAAGAAATTCTTCTACTGTTGATAAAGTAAGACCTGTGGACGTTGTGTACGGCTGCTCTATCGCTTCTTTCATCCGAAATTCTAATGCTTGCTCAATCCTATTGACTTGATTTTCAAGCAATTGGATTAATTCATGAATCGTTGGTAACATCCGTTCTCCCCAATCGACTGGCTTAGTGCCAGGACTGAATAATTCCGCAAAATGATCCGGCATTATCATTTTTTCTCCAATAAAATGAAAGGAAAACTTTTCTTGCACAACATATATATGTCCTATATTCCATTTAATATTGTTGTTGAATCCTTCTGGTATGAAAAGCGATGTCTCATCATTCATTTCTGACACGTGACCAATCGTATTGTCCCGAACAAATCTTAATTGTTTGAAGATGTAGTTTTCCATCCTTTTTCCTCCTAAATATTCATTATCATATCCAAAAAGTTGGATATTCTCGGTTGCTGCGCAAATTATTGATCATCAGTGCAAAGAAAACAATTATCAAAGAGCCGATTAAAACAGGCGTAATTAAATAACTCCAACTGTACCCGCCCAGCATCACAACGAGTGGATCTGCTCCTGCTGGTGGGTGCGTCGTTTTTGTCATCATCATAACTGCAATCGCTAAGCCAACAGCTAAACCAATTGCCCAAGGCTCATCACCAAAAACATGATAGGTAGCTATACCAACGAATGTTGAAACAAAGTGGCCACCAATAATATTCCGCGGCTGTGATAATGGTGCGTTCCAAACACCAAATGCCAGTACACAGCTTGCACCAAATGGAGCCATTAACCATTCGGCTGATGTCATGTTTGTTAAAAGAACTAAAGCGAAAATGCTTAAAAATCCACCGATTAGCCCGGTTATCGCGTCCTTTACATTTACCTGTAATGGACTTCTCCCTTTTCCCTTCATTTTAGATAAATAACGTACATGAAATAAATGTGGTTCTTCTTGCTTTGCTATTGCTGTGCGGTCCATTATTCCTCCTCCTTTTATTACATTTCACTTTACATGAATTTAATTAACCTGTAAATATAAATTTAAATGGTTAGTTTGAAATTACATAATAAAAGAACCAACTCTTTGAAATAAGTTGGTTCTTCATTCATCATCAGAATTCCGCTGTTGAAATCGGGCTACCTTTTTTCTGTTTCCGCATATTTTCATTGAACACCACTTTCGTCTTCCACTCTCATCAATAAATAAAAGTACGCAATCCGGATTCGAGCATCGCTTGAGGGAGACCAGCTTATTTTCTCCAATTAAAGTTAATGCGTCATAAGCAATAAATGATAGAAGGATATCTTCTACTTCTCCAACGGGTATAGGAATCAGTTTTTGATTCATTAATTTATAAGTGAACGGTGCTTTTTCGATTTTTTTTTCTAAAAAAGCGATAAATTCAGCTGGAATTGGCTGTCCATCTGCTATTAATTCAAAATGGTCTCTTAAAACAGCACGCATTTCTAGAATACATAATAATACCTGTCCGGCCCTCTCTTTAACCTTTAAGAATAGCTGATCGTCCCAAAATGAGTTTTCCTCTTTTATTACATGAAGCCAGTCCAGCACATCCCCTTTCGAGAGCAATAAATTCTGACGTTGGCCACGTCTTACTAGTTCCGTGTTCACTAAATCAAGAGAAAGATTACCTGATATAAGTGGAAATTTTTTTGCTTCAGTCATTAATTATCTCCCATTTCCTCATTATGTTCTAACCACTAATGTTCACATACAAAAAAGTAATTTAATTTTAATACTCCAAATACACATAACACCGTTCATAATTGGAACGGTGCTAAAAAAGTTGTTTAATTTTCTTCATTCTACACTCATTTCCCACCAAACAACAGTAATGTCGTTTAAAAACTAATTATTCTTCCACAATTGCACCTGATTGTGAAAGATCTATAAATGTTGATAATAGAATTTTTTTTCAAACTTTTTTTCAAATTATCAACATCAGATGTTCTTTTTCTTTTGTTCATAAAAAACACCCCTTTAGACCATCATATCTAAAGGGGTAAAACGGTTTGACTTTTTTACAAACGGTGCAACTTTATTTTAAATTTACAATCTATACAATCGACTGCTTTTTTATTATTCAACTGTTACTGATTTGGCCAGGTTACGCGGTTTGTCTACATCGCAGTCACGGTGCAGTGCTGCGTAATAGGCGATGAGCTGGAATGGGATTACGGCTACGAGTGGTGCGAGCAGTTCGTGTACAGCTGGCAGCACGAAGCGGTCTCCTTCTTGATCAAGGCCTTGCATTGAGATAACACATGTGTTGGCGCCACGGGCTGCGACTTCCTTCACGTTACCACGGATGTTCAAGTTCACAGCTGCCTGCGTGGCAAGAGCAATCACCGGTGTACCGTCTTCAATTAGTGCGATTGTACCGTGTTTCAATTCTCCACCGGCAAACCCTTCTGCTTGAATGTATGAAATTTCTTTTAACTTCAGCGCACCTTCAAGAACGGCATAATAATCGATGGAACGGCCAATGAAGAAGCAGTTGCGCGTTGTTGACAAATAGTCGCGTGCAATTTGTTCAAATTCTTCTTTGCCATCGCAAAGAACCTCTATTGCATTTGCGGCAATACCGAGCTCGTGTACAAGGTCAAAGCCCATGTCGATGCCTGCGGATTTAGCCACATTGGCTGCTAGAATAGACAGAACAGCAATTTGAGCTGTGTAAGCTTTCGTTGAGGCAACCGCAATTTCCGGACCGGCATGAAGAAGCAATGTGTAATCCGCTTCACGTGACATTGTAGAACCGGCTACGTTTGTAATCGTTAATGCTCTGTAGCCTAGTTCTTTTACTTTTACTAAAACAGCACGGCTGTCTGCTGTTTCGCCACTTTGCGAAATGAAGATAAAGAGCGGTTTTTTTGATAATAGCGGCATGTTGTAGACAAATTCGCTTGCGACATGCACTTCTACTGGAATGTTCGCCAGTTGTTCTATATATTGCTTTCCAACAAGACCAGCATGATAACTCGTGCCACACGCAACGATGTACAGACGGTCTGCTTCGTTTAATGCGTTCAAAATGTTCGCTTCAATTGTCAGTTCGCCTTTTTCATTTTGATACGATTGCAGAATTTTACGAATGACGAACGGCTGCTCATCAACTTCTTTTAACATATAATGCGGATAGGTACCTTTTTCAATATCACCGGCATCCAGTTCTGCTGTATAAGAGGCACGTTCAATGATTTCGCCGTTTGTATTTTTAATTGTGACGCTATCACTCGTTACTAACACCATTTCTTTATCCATCAATTCAACAAATTGATCCGTTACTTGAAGCATCGCCATTGCATCAGATGCGACAACGTTATAGTTTTCGCCAAGACCGACAAGAAGCGGACTTTTGTTTTTCGCTACATAAATTGTGCTGTCATCTTCTTTATCGAGAAGCGCAAGCGCATATGAGCCTTTTAAAAGAGACAATGTTTTGCCGAATGCCTCTTCCGTCGTCATTCCTTCTTTTGCAAATAAACCGATCAACTGCACAATTACTTCTGTATCCGTATCGCTTTGAAGCGACACATCAAGTAAATATTCGCGTTTCAGATGCTCGTCATTTTCAATTACACCGTTATGAACAAGTGTAAAACGTCTGTCTTCATTTTGATGTGGATGCGCGTTGTAAAGGCTTGGTGCGCCGTGTGTCGCCCAACGAGTATGTCCAATTCCTACGCTTGATTGAACCTCTTCGTCAACAACTGCACGCAAATCAGCGATACGACCTTTTTCTTTGAAAATGTGCACACCCTCTTCGTTGCGCACAGCAATACCTGCAGAATCATAACCACGGTATTCGAGCTTCTCAAGCCCTTTCAATAAAATTTCTTTCGTATCTTTGCTTCCAATATATCCAACGATTCCGCACATATATATTTTCCTCCTGATTGGAGGCGTCGGCAAAAAGCACTGGTCAAGCACATTGCCTGCCGCGCCTCTGTTGTTTTATATGGTACACGTCCACTCCCTTTGTACATCCGGGTTACCCCGCTGCTTTAAGGAGGAACATGACAGTTGTGTACCGCAACCGGGAGGCATCCGCCGAATCATCGATAAACCTCCTCCTCGTCAACTAAGCGTATTGTCGTCCCGCTCAGTTCAGGCGCTTTGAGTCAAACTAGTAAACCCTGCTCTGCTCCTTTCCTTTTGTTGTAAAACACAGTAATCATACCTTTTTTTATTCCTCTCGTCAATAAATAACCTAGTTCCCCTGTTTTAAATAGGACAACAAGACTAGCCACAGCGAATGATACGTAATAAACATATCATTCAATCTGCTTCTTCCCGCAATCATACCTGCAAAAAATAAAAAGCTCGCTGCTGACCAACTGCACTTAATATATTTAACAAGATAAACCGAAGTGCCTAGCCGACAGCAGCATGTATACTACTAATAGATGCAAGTGAAAAGAAAAACGGAACCGTCATTATAAAGTGAAACTTCATTCAGTGAGGTAAAAGGAACTATAGTAAAAAAATAGAGATTTGTAGAGAGTTCGGCCTGTTATGCAAGAATATGGGCTTTAGCTTATTAAGTATAAAAAAGGAAGACTAGGCATTCAGTTGTCACTGACTGCCTAGTCTTCCCCCTCATATTTATTTAATTTAAAGACCCAATTCTTCTTCTACAATTGTGGCAATGCGTTCTGTATATGAACGGCATTGCTCTTCTGTTGCGGCTTCGACCATGACGCGTACAAGCGGTTCTGTACCGGATGGACGTACAAGTACACGGCCATTTCCAGCCATTTCTGTTTCTACTTTTTCAATCTCAGCTTTCACTTTTTCATTATCTGTCACATGATGTTTATCCGTTACACGGATGTTTACGAGCGTCTGCGGAAACTTCTTCATGTCTGCAGCCAGTTCTGACAATGATTTTTTTGTCATCTTCATAATATTCACAAGCTGAAGACCGCTAAGTAAGCCATCACCTGTTGTATTGTAATCAAGGAAAATAATGTGGCCGGATTGTTCACCGCCAAGATTATAATTGTATTTTTTCATCGCTTCAACAACGTAACGATCACCAACAGCTGTCTGCTCGCTTTTAATGCCTATTTCTTCAAGCCCTTTATAAAATCCAAGGTTACTCATCACTGTCGATACAATCGTATCATTTGTTAGCATACCCTGCTCTTTAAAATAACGCGCGCAAATAAACATAATTTGATCGCCATCAACAATATTCCCTTTTTCATCAACAGCAATTAAACGATCGCCATCGCCATCAAATGCAAGACCTAAATGAGCTTCTTTTTCTTTCACAAACTGCACCAGTTTCTCCGGATGTGTGGAACCGACACCATCGTTAATATTTAAGCCGTTTGGCGATGCACCCATTGTTGAAATATCCGCTTCAAGATCAGCAAACAAATGTGTGGCAAGTGCAGATGCGGCACCGTGTGCACAGTCAAGCGCTACATGAATGCCTTCGAAATCTTCATCAACAGACTGTTTTAAATATTGAATATACTTTTGGCCACCTTCAAGATAATCATTCAAAGACCCTAGATCACTGCCAGAAGGACGCGGCAATGTATCTTCTTCTTGATCAAGAAGCGCTTCAATTTCCACTTCCTGCTCGTCAGATAGTTTAAAACCGTCAGAGCCAAAAAACTTAATTCCATTATCCTGAACAGGGTTGTGAGATGCTGAAATCATGACACCAGCTTGTGCATCCATCGCTTTCGTCAAATACGCCACACCCGGTGTCGTAATAACACCGAGGCGCATCACTTCAGCGCCTATTGATAGAAGACCCGCAACAAGCGCACCTTCAAGCATCGGTCCAGAAATACGCGTATCGCGCCCGATTAATACTTTCGGACGACGATCCGTATTTTTCGTTAACACATATCCACCAAAACGGCCCAGTTTAAATGCAAGTTCCGGTGTCAATTCTGTATTCGCTATGCCTCTGACACCATCTGTACCAAAATACTTACCCATCTATTGTTTTCTCTCCTTTAATGAAACTGCTCAGTCATTATTCTGCAGTTGTTTTTTCCACTGTTACTTTCACTTTTACTACTTGCGGTGACGTAAAATTAATTCCGTTTCCAAGTGCAATAGGCACCGTCATGGTTGTATCTTTTGTTACGCCGCTTACATCAACAGGTATTTTGAGCTCTACTAGTTCTTCCAGCACCACTTCTTTTCCATAAACAGTAACTTCCTCAATATCTGGTTCGAGTGATACAATTTTTATTCCAGTCGGCGGTTCTCCTTTTGGAACGGCTTTGATCTCCACCTTTTTGCTTGGATTTTTAACGGAGATTGACATCTGAACGGTCTCTGGTTCAACTTTCACATCAAGTTTATTTAAGTCGCCATCAAGCACCTGCACATTGGCAGTCGCCGTTGTTTCTTCATCAATCTGCTGTCCACTTATCAATGCCGCTTTTACAAAAGCAATTTTCTCAATATCCGACTGTGAACCGGTTACTTTCACTTCCTGAGGGGCGGCCGTCACTGTATCAACTTGATAGCCTTCCGCCAGGGCTGAATCATTAAATTCTGGTTTAACAGAATACGTCTCAGTCACTCTCTCTTCGATCGACACTTCCACAGCAGCCGGTTGAATAGATACCTTCAGCTTATCAGAAAAATTTTCATATTTGACCGCAACACGGTGAGTGCCTAGTTCCAGACCCGTCATATCAACATACAATCTAAAATCACGTAGACGCTTTGCTGATTCAATTAAACTCTTTGGTCCCGACAATTCGACACGTACCTGTTCAGGTAGACCAGAAACATATAAATTTTCTGTATCATAATAGGCTTGTACGGGTACATTCGTCAACACCTCTGATGTTTCCTGTCCGGAATTATCTACACGTTGTGCCAGCTCAAAATCGTCAAAATTCAAGGTTGCATATAGTAAAAAGGCCAGTAAAAAGGCTACAACGCGAACAAACCATTTACTTTCAATAAATTTATCCATTGCTTCTCCGCCCCTTCCACGTCCAGCGGTTAGAAGTTTCACTTTTTTCAATACCCGATAACAATTGGTGTTCCAAAATGTCTTCAAATTCCTCTTCTGTCAAATTACGGTATAGATCGCCATTTCTCGTCACAGAAATTGCACCCGTTTCTTCTGACACAATAATTGTTAAACTGTCCGTCACTTCACTAATGCCAAGTGCTGCTCTATGACGCGTCCCGAGTTCTTTTGAAATGAACGGATTTTCCGACAACGGCAAATAACAAGCCGCTGCGGCGATTTGATCTTTTTGAATAATAACGGCACCATCATGAAGTGGTGTATTCGGAATAAAAATATTAATTAATAACTCCGATGTAATGACAGATTGCATCGGAATTCCTGTCTCGATATAATCATTCATGCCTGTCTCTTTTTCAATTGAGATCAGTGCGCCAATCCGCCGTTTGCTCATGTAGCGAACCGATTTGAGAAGTGCTTCAATAATTTTCCTCTGCTCTTCATCTTCCTGAATCGCACTCCGGGAAAAAATTCGGCCGCGTCCCAGCTGTTCAAGCGCACGCCGTACTTCTGGCTGGAAAATGATAATGACCGCAAGAAAACCCCATGTGAGCGCCTGCTCCATAATCCAACTGAGCGTACTAAGACCAAATAGTCCACTAACCGCTCGCACGATGATGATCACAAAAATTCCTTTTAATAACTGAACAGCTTTCGTCCCTCTGATCACCATCAGTAATTTATAAACAACATACCATACAAGTAATATATCAATTGCATTCGAGAAATAATCAATAAATGTAAAATCTTCAAAATAAGTGATAAACGGCATACTTCATCCTCCAGGTTGGAATTACGGAGCCGTGAAGAAAATCGCTTTCTTCTTTAACCTGTCTATTATAACATATGAGGTGAAAAGAAGCAGATGTTTGCCAGCTGCTTCTTTTATTTAAGCAACGATTTTATTTCAAACCAGAGACGGCCGAACACACGGTCAATCTCCTCAATTTCACCAGTTACACTTCCAGCCGCTGCCATATATCGCTCCCCGTTAATGACCGTCACATTCCCGTCAACTTCGCCTTCAATTCGAATATCCCCATTTTTCACAACAATATCCTCTTCAATTACTGCACCAGCCGGGACAATAACCGTTTCGTTCTCTACCTTTAGTTCACTGTTTTTTGTAAAAGCAAAGTGATTATCCGCCTGCTCAAGCATTGAGAAAAATCCACCGCCCATCAGCAGGAGAAATAAAGCAGCCGCTGTAAAAAATGGGTGATTTCTAAGCCATCGTTCGACACCGATTTTCTTCGTCTCTCTCGGAAGCAATGCCATTACTCTGGCCGTAAAACCAGCCGGTGCTGCTATATGAGATGAACTTTGAACAAGTGTAATCGTTTTTTTCAATTCAAGATAATGACGCTTGCAGTCTTCACACGTTTCAATGTGAAACTTTAGCTCCTCTTTCGCATCATTTTCAATTTCCCCATCCAGATACTCATGCATATAATGAACAATCTGTTTCGGACAAGATGTCATCGTTCATCACACCCTTTCATTACAAATGACGCAAATGCTTTCGCAATGCTTCTCTGCCCCTGTGTACACGTGTTTTAACTGTTCCGAGCGGAAGCTCCAGTATATCCGCGATCTCCTGAAGCGGTAATTCCTCTATATATTTCAATACGATAACCGAACGATATTTTTCCGGGAGAAGCAAAATGGCTTGATGAATCGTTTCCTGTACTTCCAAACTTTCCACTTCCTCTTCAGGAAGCTGATCACCGGATGAAAGGTGAGAGTACATATTTAATCCATCTGTTCCCGCAATTTCTGCATCAAGATGATAATCCGGTTTCTTTTTGCGGATTTTATCAATGCATAAATTCGTTGCAATGCGGTACAGCCACGTTGAAAACTTTTTATCCTGATTATATGTGTGTATATTTAAAAACGCCTTTAAAAACGTTTCCTGAGCTGCATCCTCTGCTTCATGCCGATCCCAAAGCATACGAAAACAAATCTGGTACACTTTGTCTTTGTATAGTTCGACAATTTCACCAAATGCATTTTGATCACCTTTTAATACTTGTTTAATTCGTCTCTGTACCATTAAATCCATTTTTTCTCCCTCCGCCCTGGCGGTATATGTCTATACGGATGCGTTACACAAAAGTTTCAACAAAGTAATAAAAAACGATAATTAATTGTTTACATTTATTTGAAAAGAGTTATGATTATATATGTAAGTCTTTATGTACAAGGGGGGTATCAACATATGCAATTAATACACCTTCAGAACGAAATTGAAAACTGCCGATACGAAATGATTTCACTTGCTATGAAGACATCACTTTCTAATATTATTGTAGTGGAATTAAGTAAAAAGCTTGACCAGCTACTCAACGAATATCAACAAATCAAATAAAATGGAAGCAAACACCATACTGACGCTGCTTCCATTTTATATTTATTATAACAGTTTTTCACCAAATAACGAACCTATCAATGCAACTGCTGCTTCAGCCGTTTTATTTTTCTCATCTAAAATAGGATTAACTTCAACAAATTCTGCGGACACTATTAGACCGCTTTCAGCAAGCATTTCCATCGCCAAATGGCTTTCACGATAGGTAAGACCGCCGACAACAGGAGTTCCGACACCTGGCGCATCTATAGGATCAAGGCTATCCAAATCAAGCGATAAATGAATCCCATCCACACGTTCTTTCAAATAATCAATTGTTTCTGTAATCACCCCCGCCATACCAAGACGATCCACTTCATGCATCGTATATACTTTAATATTTTTTTCTTTAATTAATTCTTTTTCCCCTTTATCTAATGAACGGGCACCAATAATTACAATGTTCTCTGCTTTAATTTTTGGTATTCTTTCATAAATAGTAGTCAGTTGTTCATGCCCAAGACCCATACTGACGGCAAGTGGCATACCATGTATGTTCCCACTCGGTGATGTCTTAGGCGTATTTAAATCTCCATGTGCATCATACCAGATTACACCTGTATTTTGATAATGTTCAGTGACACCCGCAATGGTGCCAATCGCTATACTATGATCACCACCAAGCACAAGCGGAAAAAAACCATTCTGAATTACATCATCAACCATAATTGCCAGTGCTTTGCTTACTTCCGTAACAGCAGTCAAATTTTTTAACGACTCTTCTAGTTCATGATAGTGGCTGACATAAATATTTCCACGATCCTTCACATCAAAATTCAACTCTTCTAGTTTCTCTCTTAGCCCTGCGTAGCGGATCGCACTTGGACCCATGTCAACACCACGTCTTGTCTGACCCAAATCCATTGGAACACCAATGATACATACTTTCCGTTTAGAGTACATAACCTTATCACCCTTCTTTTGAAAGTAAAAAAGCTGACAACAAAACCAAAAATAGGTTTTGTTGTCAGCTTTTTTTCGGAGTGAGCCATGAAGGATTCGAACCTTCGACCCTCTGATTAAAAGTCAGATGCTCTACCAACTGAGCTAATGGCTCAAAATGGCTGGGCTAGCTGGATTCGAACCAGCGCGTGACGGAGTCAAAGTCCGTTGCCTTACCGCTTGGCTATAGCCCAATAATATTTGTCATTAGTATAACCTAAAATGAGAAAAAGAACATTATGAATATGTTCCTTTAGCAAAATGGTGGAGGGGGGCAGATTCGAACTGCCGAACCCGAAGGAGCGGATTTACAGTCCGCCGCGTTTAGCCACTTCGCTACCCCTCCGCTATATATTCGTTTACCTAAAAAAGATGGTGCCGGCAAGAGGACTTGAACCCCCAACCTACTGATTACAAGTCAGTTGCTCTACCAGTTGAGCTACACCGGCATCATTAAAAGAATAAATGGTGGAGGATGACGGGATCGAACCGCCGACCCTCTGCTTGTAAGGCAGATGCTCTCCCAGCTGAGCTAATCCTCCAAATGGTGACCCCTACGGGATTCGAACCCGTGTTACCGCCGTGAAAGGGCGGTGTCTTAACCGCTTGACCAAGGGGCCGTTATAAAATTAAACCGGCTTGAATGTGATAAGCTTCCAACCGGGATCGAACCGGTGACCTCTTCCTTACCATGGAAGCACTCTACCTGCTGAGCTATGGAAGCAAAGCAATGGCTCCGCAGGCAAGACTCGAACTTGCGACCGATCGGTTAACAGCCGATTGCTCTACCACTGAGCTACTGCGGAATAATTTGACCAGCTAAAATAATCAAATCAAACTCTTGATCTATGTGACAAAAATACCTCTTTAACGATTCTTCTTATGTCAACTAAGTTTAAATGATCACTTTCGCTTTTCGTTTTGCCAGGCGGCGTCCTGCTCTCACAGGGGGAAACCCCCAACTACCATCGGCGCTGAAGAGCTTAACTGCCGTGTTCGGGATGGGAACGGGTGTGACCTCTTCGCTAATGCCACCTGACTATGAAGTT
>NZ_KB889752.1:3234659-3289286 GCF_000372765.1 Bacillus sp. 37MA | reverse complement strand
AACTCTCCAAAAAGTGTTTGACTTGCTCATTTGTTTATCTGCAGATGACAGGCATCTGCCAGATAAGATTTAAAACTAAAACGTTGACGTTTTTATTGATTTTGTTCAGTTTTCAATGTTCAATTGCGCTGTTCGACAGCGACTTTTATATATTAACATTTTGCCGCTTTTGTTGTCAATATTTTTTTCAAAATATTTTTCAGCAACTTCGCGTCTTCGCAACGGCAAGATTTAATTTAACATGTTTCTCTACAAAAGGTCAATCGTTTTTTCGTATTTTTTTATTTTTCATTCATATACTTTGTTTAATCCTTTTAAATCGGGGGCTATGACAATGACGCCGTTCCTATTTATACGTGCCAAACAATTAAAATGGGTTGCTTTTTTTCTTATGTCAGCCTGTCTTTTTTTCTTATTTTTGCAGCCTAAAAACGAACATCCCGTTATTTCAATGGATGGAGCAACAAACAATATTTACGCTGGTCAGAGCGGTATTTCTTTAACAGTAAATGTGGATCAACAAGAAAAAAACATTGGGAAATTAGTACATGCTTTGATCAAAAACGAAACAACCGCTTCTTTTTTTGTTACTTCCTCCTGGCTTAAACACCATCCAAAAGCATCAAAATTACTTGTCGACAGAGCATTTGATATAGGTGTTCTTGTTACCGATTCTTCTAATGAGGACAAGATCATTCAAGAAATTGCTGCTGTAAAAAAAATACTTGCTTCACATGGCCAAAAAGACATTGTTTTTTTACGGGCAGCAGATGGCAATGAACATGAGAATCTTTTACACGTTGCAGCTGCCCATGGTTATTTGCCCGTGCAATGGAGTATTGATTTGCGTAGCCAATCCGCTGATTCTTTTATAAAAGAATCAGGTAAAGGAGACATTGTTTTATTAAACACTGACGAGGACCAGCTTGCATTGGAGAAATGGATCTCTATTTTATCCCAAAAAGAAAAATTAATCAGCTTGTCTGAAATGATTGGCGGCGATACAAAGATTCAATATATTCCATGAAAAAAAGTCTCAAAGGCCGATTAATTGGCTTTTGAGACTTTTTGATTGTATTTCGGCAGCATTAAGAGCTGAAATGCATTACATGGTAATAGTGTAAAAAGCATTAAGTAAAGCCAGCTTTCTTCATTTGCCTGCAACACAGGAAGCCACTCCAGCGTTGTAACGACGATCATAAAGAACAATGCTGCAACGAAGACATTCTTATTTTTCCCTTTTCCTTTTAGCCATGCAACTAGGAGACCGACAATGAATAAAACGGCTGCTAAAATTAAATAAGAACTGATTGCTTCCCCGTCATTGCCGAATGCTTCAAACCGAAAATAGACAAGGTCGAACAGCACGACAATGATCAGTGCGATCTGAATAAAATTCCAGTATGAGCGGAATAATCCAAGTCCAAACTGATGAATTGTCAAGTAGGCAAAGAACCCCATCTGGCTAATGACACTAAATGTAAAACCAACACCGATCAGCCAAGCAAGAACAGACAGCACTTCTTTCCATTCACCATTTGCGAAAAGTGGTGAAAATTCTCCCCAGCGGATGATAAAGCCTAAAATACCGGCAACCGCTCCACCGATCAGCAATGTATGTGTAAAAAATCGTATCCAGTTTCGTATACCCACGCATGAATCCCCCTGTATATTCTTCTCTTTCGATTGTAACAATACACTAGTGAAAAAGAAAGGTTAAGAGACGTGGACAATTTTTGTCTTTTCACATAAACAGCTTCCGGGCCGTGACCCGGAAGCTGTTTACTTTGAAGATAGTTTCGTATCAAGTTTTGCGGCGATTTCTTGATAAATTGCGCCAAGCGGGTGATCTTCTGCATAAACGGATGGAGCAAAGTCCTCTTCATTCCAGTCCGGCTGCTGAAGCGGCAGGCGTCCAAGTACTTCCGTTCGTAATTCATCAGCTAGCTTATCACCGCCGCCTTTACCAAAAATGTACTCTTTTTCACCTGTTGATTTGCTTTCAAAATAAGCCATATTTTCAATAACGCCTACTAATTCATGTTCAGTTTGTAGCGCCATTGCACCAGCACGGGCTGCGACGAATGCGGCAGTCGGATGCGGCGTCGACACGATTACTTCTTTACAATGTGGGAGCATCGTATGAACGTCGAGCGCGACATCCCCTGTTCCTGGTGGCAAATCAAGTAGCAAATAGTCAAGATCGCCCCACTCTACTTCTTTGAAGAAGCTGTTTAACATTTTACCAAGCATCGGACCACGCCAGATGACCGGTGCATTATCATCAACGAAAAAGCCCATTGAAATGACTTTTACACCGAACCGCTCAACGGGGATTATTTTTTCACCACGAACAACCGGACGTGTTGTAATCCCCATCATATCCGGTACACTGAATCCGTAAATATCCGCATCAATAAGACCTACTTTTTTGCCAAGACGGGCAAGTGAGATCGCTAGGTTGACCGATACAGTTGATTTTCCAACACCGCCTTTACCACTCGCAATGGCTAAAAAGACAGTCTCACTATTTGGAGAAAGCAATCCCCCATCCTTTTCACCAGCATCTGCACCACGAAATTGAGCTATTTTCTCTTCAGACAGTTCGGTAAAACGAAGGCCAACTGTTTCAACGCCCGCTTCTTTTAACGAATTCACAATTCGCATTTGCAACTGCAATTGTTCAGGCGTTCCCGTTTGAGCGATGGCAATCTTCACGCTCACATGATTTTGTTCTTCTCTCATTGTAATCTCTTCAATGCCGCCCGTTTCCGCAAGTGTTTTATGTAAAAAAGGGTCTTCAAGGGCATTCACAATGTCGCGTACTCGCGCTTCTGCAATCATAGGGAGCACCATCCTTCACTTGTATTCTTCACTTTACTCAGTATACCATAATCATGTAAATGAAGGATGGAAAACGGTTACTGGCTTTCAAAATAACGCAATATACCACGTGACACGGAAGCTGCTGTTTTATCTTGATACTCCTCATTTAACAGAAGACGACGCTCTTCTCGATTTGATAAAAAACCGATTTCGACAAGTGCTCCTGGTATAGTTGCTTCTTTTAAAATATACACATGTCCAATTTCTGCCGGCTTCCGTTCTGTATTTTCAAGATTAACTGTCAGCTCACGCTGAATGGATGTCGCTATTTTTTTATTTTCAGGCAGGTGAGAAGCATAAAACGTTTGAGATCCCCGCCACCTTTCTGATGGGATCGCATTTAAGTGGATACTAACAAATAAATCAGCTCGCGACTCATTAATGAGCCGGCTTCTTTTCTGCAAATCTTCTGTTTTTCGTGTGCGCACGCTCTTCGTTTCTTCCCCTGCTAGATCCTTGTCTTCTTCTCTGGTCATTAACACAACTGCTCCCTGCCCATTTAAATAATCTCTCAGCTTTTCTGAAACGGATAATGCAATGTCTTTCTCCAGTGCGTCAGCGTCTCCCGCACCTCCATCCATCCCCCCATGCCCGGGATCGATCATAATCGTCAGACCCGTAAGCGGCAGCTTCCACGTATTAAAGACAGGCTTTATATCTTGATAAAAAAAGGCGGCGATGGCAATCAGAAGAATTACAACAGCAATCCGCTTCATAAACAGTCCCTCCTGTCACAAACAGTATATGAACGAAATTTCCTGTAAATGAAAAAAATCCTTTCTCCAGGTTGGAGAAAGGATTTTTGATAACGAAAAATTAACGTTTTGAGAACTGTGGCGCGCGACGTGCACCTTTAAGTCCATATTTTTTACGTTCCTTCGCACGTGCATCACGTGTAAGGTAGCCTGCACGTTTAAGTGTTGGGCGATATTCTGGATCGGCTTGCAAAAGAGCACGGGCGATACCATGACGGATCGCTCCCGCCTGCCCTGTGTAGCCGCCTCCGTTTACATTTACATGTACATCATAGCTGTTTCCTGTTTCAGTCGCAACAAGCGGCTGGTTGATCACAGTACGCAACGCTTCAAATGGAATATAATCTTCAGCAGTACGGCCATTGATTAGAATTTTACCTTCGCCTGGTACGAGACGTACACGGGCTACTGAACTTTTACGGCGTCCTGTGCCTAAGTATTGAACTTGTGACAATGTCATTTCCTCCTTTTAATATTTATTATCCGCGAAGTTCGTAAACTTCCGGTTGTTGTGCTTCATGCTTATGTTCTGCTCCAGCGTATACATGAAGTTTTTTGAACATTTGACGGCCTAAAGAACCTTTTGGAAGCATGCCTTTAATAGCAAGCTCAAGCATTCTTTCAGGGTTTTTATCACGCATATCTTGTGCTGTACGTGTTTTCAAACCGCCTGGATACATGCTGTGACGGTAGTAAATTTTCCCTTGAAGTTTGTTACCAGTCAATTCAATTTTAGAAGCGTTGAGGATGATGACGTTATCACCAGTATCAACGTGCGGTGTGAAAGTTGGTTTATGTTTGCCGCGCAAAATAGATGCTACTTCGCTTGATAGGCGGCCCAATGTTTTGCCTTCAGCATCGATCACGAACCATTTACGCTCGATTTCGCTTGCTTTAGCCATATAAGTCGTACGCATTGTTTACCCTCCTGATTTGTTAATGTTTTTACGGTTCAATGTATTTATATCACGAATAAACTTCCGGGGCTTATCGTGGGGTCAAATAACATACCATATGCTATAATATATTGTCTTTAATTTATTGTCAAGAAAAAATGCAACACTCGGTTTAGTTGCCATGCATTTCAATAAAAAACTTTCCACAAATATAACCCTGCTGCCGGTGCTGTCTGCCCTGCACGCTTACGGTCGCGGTCTGCCAAAATAACAGCCACATCAGCAGGCTCAATGCGCCCGTTGCCTGCTTTTATTAATGTTCCTACTATAATTCGAACCATATTGTACAAAAATCCGTTACCAACGAATCTCACTTCAAGGTCGTTGCCCTGTTCAATAAATGTAATATCTGTTATAGTCCGCACTTTATTTTCTTTATCGGTTTTCGCCGAACAAAAGGATGTAAAGTCATGTTCACCAATTAAATGAAGAGCCGCTTCCTTCATCCGCCTCACCTCAAGCGGATACGGATAATGATGGGCGTAGGCATTCCGAAATGGATCCCGGAACGGTGTCCGGTAAATACGGTAGCGGTATTCTTTACCCTTAACTGAATAGCGTGCATGAAATGAGTCAGGCACTTCTTCTGTCCACTTCACCGAAATATCAGCAGGAAGTTCACCATTGAGCGCTCTTGCCCATCTTTCGGCCGGCATCTGGATCGGCGTGTCAAAATGAACAACCTGTCCGAGCGCGTGTACACCGGCGTCTGTACGGCCGGATGCGTGTGTTTTAACAGGTGTCTTTTTATGGATAACGTATAAGGCCTTTTCAAGCTCCTGCTGCACCGTCCGGCCGTTCAGCTGCGACTGATAACCTGAAAAGCGCGAACCATCATACATGAGTTCACATTTTATCCGTTTCAACTTGATCTCTCCCATTAACTCCTTAATATGAATAGAACAGCTGATAGGACAACTAGAAACAGCATCGCCATCGTATCACGCATGCTCCAGCGCAGAATTCGGTATTTCGTCCGTCCTTCGCCGCCTTTGTAGCCACGTGCTTCCATCGCTACCGCGAGCTCCTCCGCGCGTTTAAAGGCGCTCACAAACAACGGTATTAAAAGAGGTATAATTGCCTTGACCCGATCTGAAATCGATCCGCTCGAAAAGTCGGCTCCGCGTGCCATCTGTGCTTTCATAATTTTATCCGTTTCATCAAGCAATGTCGGAATAAATCGGAGAGAAATGGACATCATGAGCGCCAGTTCGTGCACCGGTACCTTTATCTTTTTAAGTGGACCAAATAAAGATTCAATTCCATCCGTCACCGATATAGGCGGCGTCGTCAGTGTAAGAAGTGATGTCACGAAAATAAGCAGTAAAAACCTCAGCGAAATAAAGATCCCTTTTATAACACCGCCTTTATAAATCGTCAAAAAGCCGAATTGTGTAAGAACATCCCCCTCTTTTGTAAAAAAGACATGCAAAAAGAACGTAAACAGCACGAGGAGAAGCACCGGCTTAAGGCCCCCAATTAAAAAGCGCAGTTTCACTTTTGATAAAAAGACAATCAAAAAGGTAAATGCACCGAGCAGCGCGTATGTCACAACGTTATTCGCCAAAAAAACGATCCCGACAAATGTAAAAATAAACAACAGCTTCGCACGTGGATCCATCTGGTGCACAACGGAATCTGATGGCAAATAGCGGCCAAAAATAATTTTCTCCATCATGATATTTCACCGCGTAGTTTGCCTATTTCTGCAGCCAGTTCTTCAGGCGTTAAACAAACCTTTTCAAGCGGCCGCCCAAGTCTTTTTTCAAACAACTGCTGAAATCGAACTGTTTCCGGTATATCAAGACCTACACTCGTTAAACTATCTGCATCACGAAAAATGTTACGTGGTGTACCGGTGCGATGAACACGTCCTTTATGCATAATAACGATTTTATCCGCATACCGTGCTGCATCTTCCATACTGTGAGTAACCAATACACACGTCAGCCCGTTCGTCTTCTGCAACCCTGTGAACATGTTCATGATGTCCTGCCGGCCGCGTGGGTCAAGTCCTGCTGTCGGTTCATCAAGTACAAGGACGTCCGGTTTCATCGCTAGCACACCAGCAATCGCAACCCGTCTCATTTGCCCGCCGGACAAATCAAACGGTGATTTCTTCAGTATATCTTCCGGTAGACCGACAAGGCGGACTGCTTGAAGTGCCCGTTTTTTTGCGTCATTTTCTGTTACACCAAAATTCATCGGACCGAAGCAAATATCCTTTTCAACTGTTTCTTCAAATAACTGATGTTCTGGAAATTGAAACACGATGCCGACGCGGCGGCGGATCTCTTTTAAATTCTTTTCCTTCCGTCCTGCTGCAATTGTACGACTTCCAATCTCAATTTCTCCTTTTAACGGTTTGAGAAGCACATTTAAATGCTGAAGAACAGTCGATTTGCCCGAGCCTGTATGACCGATAATCGCAACATACTGGCCGGAGGGGATGTGAAAGGACACATCAGCAATTGCTGGCCGTTCAAACGGTGTACCGGCGGCATATCGGTATTCTACATCTTGAAGTTTAATGTCCATAATTCACTCACCAGCTCTTCTTCATTAAAATGACGCTGTGACAGCTGCAGACCCGCATCTGCTAGCAGTTGACTCATTTGAACAGCAAATGGTACACCGAGACCGAGATTCAAAAGTTCTCTGTCCAATTGAAAAATACTTTGCGGTGTTCCTTCTGTATACAGCCTGCCCTCATTCAAGACGATCACTCGGTCTGCTTTTGCTGCTTCCTCTAGGTCATGCGTAATCGAAATAACCGTCAGTCCTTCTTTTTCGTTCAATTCACGAACAGTATTCATCACTTCTTCACGTCCAAGTGGGTCGAGCATCGATGTTGCTTCATCTAACAAAATGATGTCCGGGCGTAAAGCAATCACGCCAGCTATCGCCACGCGCTGTTTCTGTCCACCGGAAAGATGGTGCGGCTCTTGATTCAGAAAAGCGGTCATGCCGACTTTTTCAAGAGAGGCGAAAACACGCTCCTGCATGACACCATGTTCAACACCGTTATTTTCTAACCCAAAAGCCACATCATCCTGAACCGTTGTTCCAACAAATTGATTATCTGGATTTTGAAAAACCATCCCTAGTTTTTCACGAATAGACCAAACATTTTCTTCATTGAGTGCATACCCGCCAATCATAACGGTACCTTTAGACGGATAATGAAGTCCATTCAACATCTTAGCGAGCGTTGACTTGCCCGATCCATTATGACCCACAATCGCCAGCCATTCTCCTTTATACACATCCAGCGAGACATTGTTTAAGGCAAATGATTCCTGTTCTGGATACTGATAAGAAACCCCTTTGATTGAAATGACTATTGTATTCATGCTGTTCCTCCCTGTTCGTACAAAACAAAAAAAGCCCGCACCCCGAACCAAAGAATAAACATTCTTGCCGCTGCTTGCGGTCGGGTTGAGGGGTGCATGAGCTAGACGGGACGCACATGGTACTTGTGATACGCCCATCGTAACGCTCTAAGCTTGTTGAATGAGAGCAAACGGCTCCGTATGCATATAAAAAAGACAAAACAAAGCAATGTTTGTTTTGTTTTGCCCATTTCGCGGTCTTACTGGCTATTATACGAGCTCAATAATGACCATTGGTGCGCCATCGCCGCGGCGTGGACCAACCTTCATAATGCGAGTGTAGCCACCTTGACGCTCTGTGTAGCGCGGTGCAACATCATCAAATAATTTTTGAAGAGCGTATACTGGCTGCTCTTTTGTTTTGCCATTTTTCTCTACTTCAACAGTTGATGCGACTTCGTGACGAAGATATGCAGCAGCCTGACGGCGGGCATGCAAGTCACCACGTTTACCTAGTGTAATCATTTTTTCAACAACTGAACGCAATTCCTTCGCGCGTGTTTCAGTCGTTTCGATGCGTTCACTAATGATGAGATCTGTTGTAAGATCGCGGAGCATCGCTTTGCGCTGAGCGCTTGTACGTCCTAGCTTTCTGTAACCCATGAAGATACCCTCCTTTTATTGATGTCGTAAATTAATCTTCTTTTCGTAAGCTGAGACCAAGCTCATCCAATTTCGCTTTTACTTCTTCAAGCGACTTACGGCCGAGGTTGCGGACTTTCATCATATCGTCTTCACTCTTGTTCGCAAGTTCTTGAACGGTATTAATACCAGCGCGTTTTAGGCAGTTGTAAGAACGTACGGAAAGATCAAGTTCTTCGATCGTCATCTCAAGTACTTTTTCCTTCTGGTCTTCTTCTTTTTCCACCATGATTTCTGCATGCTGTGCTTCATCAGTCAGTCCTACGAAAATATTAAGATGTTCTGTTAAGATTTTTGCCCCTAAAGAAATCGCTTCTTTCGGTCCGATACTGCCATCTGTCCATACGTCCAGTGACAATTTATCAAAGTTGGCAAGCTGTCCAACGCGAGTATTTTCCACCTGGAAATTCACGCGGGAAACAGGTGTATAGATGGAGTCGATCGCAATGACGCCGATTGGATGATCTTCTTTTTTATTGTGATCAGCCCGGTTGTACCCTCTGCCGCGCTGTGCCGTCAATCGCATACGGAAATTGGCGTTTTCACCCAATGTCGCAATATGCAAATCTGGATTTAAAATTTCCACATCGCTGTCGTGGGTAATGTCGGCAGCCGTTACGGTTCCTTGACCCTGCACATCGATTTCAAGCGTTTTTTCCTCATCGGAATAAATCTTCAACGCTAGTTTTTTGATATTCAAAATGATCGATGTTACATCTTCTACGACGCCCTCAATTGTTGAGAATTCGTGAAGCACTCCATCAATATGAATGGCAGTGACCGCGGCACCTGGAAGTGAGGATAATAAGATACGACGTAAGGAGTTACCTAGAGTTGTACCATATCCGCGTTCAAGTGGTTCCACGACGAACTTTCCAAATGTAGCATCATCGCTGATCTCAACCGTTTCAATTTTTGGCTTTTCAATTTCGATCATTCCATTTTCCCTCCTTGAATACGTCAAAATTCCGGCCAGCCGAAATTCTCCATGTTTACCATTCCCGATTTTACATAACAATTGGTCAATTCCTGAATCAAAACAGTCAATTTTCCATTATAACCGGAATAGTTATTCTTTATACAGGAAGATTAAACACGGCGACGTTTTGGAGGACGACAGCCATTATGTGGAACCGGCGTTACGTCTTTAATAGCTGTAACTTCAAGGCCTGCTGCTTGAAGAGCACGAATTGCTGCTTCACGACCAGAACCAGGTCCTTTAACTGTTACTTCAAGAGTTTTCATACCATGTTCGATTGATGCTTTAGCAGCTGTTTCAGCAGCCATTTGAGCAGCAAACGGAGTTGATTTACGTGATCCTCTAAATCCTAAAGCACCTGCACTTGACCATGCTAGAGCGTTACCATGAACGTCAGTAATTGTTACAATTGTGTTATTGAATGTTGAGCGGATGTGTGCAATACCAGATTCAATATTCTTTTTCACACGACGCTTACGAGATTGTTGTTTACGAGCCATGTCGAAAATTGACCTCCTTTACCAATTATTTTTTCTTGTTAGCTACAGTTTTACGCGGTCCTTTACGAGTACGCGCGTTGTTTTTTGTATTTTGTCCACGTACTGGAAGTCCGCGACGGTGACGGATACCACGGAATGAACCGATTTCCATCAAACGTTTAATGTTAAGAGATACTTCACGACGAAGGTCACCCTCTACTTTCAAGCGGTCAATAACTTCACGGATTTTATTCAATTCATCTTCCGTCAAATCACGAACGCGCGTATCTTCAGAAACACCTGCTTCAGCAAGAACTTGCTTAGAAGTCGGTCTACCTACACCAAAAATATAAGTTAATGAGATAACTACACGCTTGTCGCGTGGAATATCAACACCTGCTACACGTGCCATAAAATGTGCACCTCCCTTTAATATTAGCCTTGTTTTTGTTTATGCTTAGGGTTTTCACAAATAACCATAACCTTGCCGCGTCTGCGAATGACTTTACATTTCTCACAGATTGGCTTTACTGATGGTCTTACTTTCATTTCTCCAACCTCCTTCATAGTCCGGAGCGCCATAAATGTTATTTGTAACGGTACGTGATCCGTCCGCGTGTTAAATCATACGGTGAAAGTTCTACTGTTACTTTATCGCCAGGCAGGATACGGATAAAGTGCATACGAATTTTGCCCGAAACGTGAGCTAAAATCGTATGTCCATTTTCCAATTCTACCTTAAACATGGCGTTTGGCAAAGTTTCAGTGACAGTACCTTCAATTTCAATTACATCGTCTTTCGCCATTTTTTCATCTCCCTTCACTTTTCATCCCGAGTGGCTTTTGCCATCAAACTTTCGTCAAAATGTCGAAGCCTGTTTCGGTTATCGCAATTGTATGTTCAAAATGAGCACACATTTTTCCATCCTGCGTAATGACAGTCCAATTATCCTCAAGTGTCTTTACATAACGACGACCGGCATTGACCATCGGTTCGATCGCGAGCACCATTCCGGGTTTTAGCACTGGACCTTTCCCCGGCGGACCGTAATGAGGAATTTGCGGAGCCTCATGAAGGTTTTGCCCGACACCATGCCCAACATACTCACGAACGATTGAAAAGCCATTCGATTCCACATACGTTTGAATTGCATGGGAGATGTTTGAAAGATGTTCACCCGGTCTCGCTTCACCCAGCCCCACGTAAAGCGATTCCTCTGTTACTTCGAGAAGTTTCTCCGTTTCAGGTACAATCTGGCCGACAGCGTATGTCCAAGCCGAGTCACCATGATAACCCTTATAGTAAGCACCGATATCAACGCTGATGATGTCGCCTTCTTTCAAACGACGATCACTCGGAATCCCATGCACAAGCTCTGCATTTACTGAAGCGCATATGCTGCCAGGGAAACCATTGTAGCCTTTAAAAGAAGGTGTTGCACCGTGGCGCCTAATGCACGCTTCAGCGATGGCATCCAGCTCCATCGTACTTATACCGGGGGAGATATATTTTTGCAATTCCTGATGTGTTAGCGCAACAATATGCCCCGCTTCTTTCATAATCTCTAGTTCTCGAGGGGTTTTACAAATGATCATTATTTACGTAGGCCTTTAAGTAGTTGATCAATGTTTTCAAAGACGACATTGATATCTTGCTGACCGTTAATGTTTTTCAAATATTCTTTTTCGCGATAAAAAGCAAGCAATGGTTCTGTTTGCTTTAAATTAACGTCAAGACGGTTTTGAACCGTTTCTGCATTGTCATCTGCACGTTGATAAAGTTCGCCGCCACAGCGATCGCACTTATCTTCCTCAGATGGCGGATTAAATTCCAGATGATACGTTGCACCACAGCTTTTGCATATGCGGCGGCCTGTTAAGCGTCCCATTAAGATGTCTTTATCAACACCGATATTAATGACGTAATCAATTTTACGGTCAAGGTTTGCAAGAATATCTTCAAGCGCTTCTGCTTGAGCGACTGTACGTGGGAATCCATCAAGAAGGAATCCTTTTGCACAGTCAGATTGCGCAAGGCGCTCATTCACAATTCCGATCGTCACTTCATCCGGAACGAGTTCCCCTTTATCCATAAATGATTTTGCTTTTAGACCAAGTTCCGTTTCATCTTTCATTGCAGCACGGAACATGTCACCTGTTGAAATGTGCGGAACACCGTACTTTTCAACAATTTTCTCTGCTTGAGTACCCTTCCCGGCACCTGGCAATCCCATTAACACGAGATTCATTGATATTCCCCCTCAGTCTGGTTAGAGTGAAGTCACACTTCACCCGTGCTTACTTCATAAAGCCTTTGTAATGACGCTTTACAAGTTGTGCTTCAAGCTGCTTCATTGTTTCAAGTGCCACACCGACGACGATCAAAAGACTAGTACCGCCGATTTGCGCCGCTGGTGGAAGACCCGCGAATTGAATGAAGAAAACTGGCAGCACAGCAACGGCTGAAAGGAATATTGCGCCGACAAATGTCAGTCGGTAAAGCACGTTTGTCAAATAATCTTGTGTGTTTTTTCCGGGACGAATGCCCGGAATATATCCACCCTGCTTTTTCAAGTTATCAGCAACTTGTTCAGGGTTTACTTGAATGAAAGCATAGAAATACGTAAACGCAACAATCAATGCGACATAAATGACCATCCCGATCGGTTTCGTGTAATCAAATATGTTTTGTATCGTTGTCGTCACATCATTTGATCCAAAGAACGATCCAATCGTTTGGGGTGTAATCAAGAATGAGATCGCAAAGATAACCGGGATAACTCCCGCAGCATTTACTTTCAATGGAAGATGAGTCGACTGGCTTCCCATTGGTGCCATGCCACCTGATCCCACGCGTTTTGCATATTGAATTGGAATTTTCCGCAGCGCCTGCTGAAAGAAAATAACCCCTACAACAATTGCCAGTACAGCAAGCAAGATCAAAAGCAGAACAACAATACGTAGGAAGAGCTGATCGCCCGCTCCTTCAATTTGCTGTGCATAAATTTGATTTACTGCTCCTGGAATTGCCGCAACAATCCCTGCGAAAATGATAATCGAAATCCCATTGCCGACCCCTTTAGCGGTGATTTGCTCACCAAGCCACATAAGAAAAGCCGTCCCTGCTGTTAACACAAGTGCAATCAACAAATATCCAGAAAGGCTGTTATTTTCGACGAGCATCCCGCCGTACAAACGGTTAAATCCGTATGACATACCAAGACCTTGAATGAATCCGAGAACAATTGTGAAATAACGCGTAAACTGATTCAATTTACGCCGTCCAACATCACCTTGCTTCGACCATTCAGTGAACTTTGGCACAACGTCCATTTGCAAAAGCTGCACGATGATGGATGCAGTAATATACGGCATAATTCCCATTGCAAGAATCGAGAAGTTTTGTAACGCTCCTCCACCGAATGTATTCAGAAATCCAATCAAACCAGCCTGCTCCTGGCTACGGAGAACCTCCGCGTTCACAAAAGGTACTGGAACGAAGGTGCCGATACGGAATACGATTAACATAAGTAGGGTAAATATAATTTTATTTCTTATATCACCCACACGCATAAAATTGGAGATTGTGCGAAACATTAGACCACCTCTGTCTTACCGCCAGCCGCTTCAATTGCTTCTTTCGCAGCAGCAGAGAATTTGTGAGCTCTAACTGTCAGCTTTTTCTCTACATTGCCGTTCGCAAGAATTTTGATTCCTGCTTTTTCGCTTTTCACAATGCCACTTTCGATAAGTAGTTCAGGTGTAACTTCTGTACCTTCTTCAAAACGATTTAATGTATCAATATTTACGACCGCATAATCTTTACGATTCACATTCGTAAAACCCCGTTTAGGAAGACGACGGAATAAAGGTGTCTGTCCGCCTTCAAATCCTAGACGGACACCGCCGCCAGAACGTGCGTTTTGACCTTTATGACCTTTACCGGACGTTTTTCCGTTACCGGAACCAGTTCCGCGTCCAACACGATTACGTTCTTTGCGAGAACCTTGAGCTGGTTTCAATTCATGAAGTTTCATGCTTGTGCACCTCCTTGTTCTATAAAATAAAATTATTTTTCTGTAACAGTCACAAGATGAGACACTTTGTTGATCATGCCGCGAATTGCCGTGTTGTCATTTTGCTCAACCGTCTGATGCATTTTGCGAAGACCAAGTGCCTTAACAGTTTCGCGCTGATCTTGCGTACGTCCGATCAGGCTGCGAGTGAGGGTAATTTGTAATTTTTCAGCCATTGTGATTCCCTCCTTATCCTAACAGTTCTTCTACAGACTTGCCGCGAAGTTTTGCAACTTCTTCAGCTGTTTTGAGTTCTTTCAACCCTTCGATTGTAGCACGAACCATGTTAATTGGCGTGTTTGAACCGAGTGATTTAGATAGGATATCACTAACACCAGCAAGTTCAAGCACCGCACGGACAGGTCCGCCTGCGATAACTCCCGTACCTTCAGAAGCAGGTTTCAATAAAACTTCACCCGCACCAAAATGACCGATTACTTGATGTGGCAATGTTGTGCCAACCATCGGTACAAATACAAGGTTTTTCTTCGCATCTTCAATTGCTTTACGAATAGCATCTGGAACCTCTTGCGCTTTACCAGTTCCAAAACCTACATTACCATTTTTATCGCCAACGACAACGAGTGCTGTGAAGCGGAAACGGCGTCCGCCTTTCACGACTTTCGCCACACGGTTGACCGTTACTACGCGTTCTTCAAGTTCAAGTTTGTTTGGATCAATGCGACGCATTAAATGTGTCCCTCCTTTTATTTAGAATTCAAGGCCATTTTCACGTGCTGCGTCAGCCAAAGCTTTAACGCGGCCATGATAAAGGTAGCCCCCACGATCGAATACAACAGAAGCAACACCTTTTTCAGTTGCGCGTTTAGCCAGCAATTCGCCTACTTTCGCAGCAGCTTCCTGGTTGCTTGTTGATTCAAGACCGAAATCTTTTTCAATAGTTGAAGCACTTGCAAGTGTAACACCATTGGCATCATCAATCAATTGAGCGTATAGATGCTTGTTAGAACGGAAAACGTTCAAGCGTGGACGCGCCTCTGTTCCAGCAATTTTCGCACGAACACGAGCGTGGCGTCTTTTACGCGTTTTATTTTTATCAGGTTTTGTAATCATCCCGAGGTCACTCCTTTCCGTTGCCTACGCGGCATTATTTACCTGTTTTACCTTCTTTACGTCGTACATGTTCGCCTTCATAGCGAATACCTTTACCTTTGTACGGTTCAGGAGGACGAACTTGGCGGATGTTAGCAGCAATTGCGCCAACGCGTTCTTTATCGATACCTTTAATGTTAATTTTTGTGTTAACAGGTACTTCGATTTCGATACCGTTTTCCGGTTCGAATTCCACTGGGTGAGAGTAACCTACGTTCAAAACAAGTTTCTTTCCTTGTTTTTGGGCACGGTAACCGACACCAACCAACTCAAGGTTTCGTTCGAATCCTTTCGATACACCCTCAATCATGTTAGAAAGAAGAGCACGAGTTGTTCCATGGATTGTACGGTGTTCTTTTGAGTCTGAAGGACGGCTTACTGTAACAGTGCTGCCCTCTACTTCAATCGTCAAAGCTTTGTTGAACTGGCGAATCAATTCTCCTTTAGGACCCTTGACAGTAAGTTCGTTGTTGTTATTCGTAATCGTAACGCCTTCTGGCAATTCGATTGGTTTTTTTCCTACGCGTGACATAGTTTCGCACCTCCATTCGTTAAAAAATTATTACCAAACGTAAGCGAGTACTTCGCCGCCTACTTGTTTAGCGCGGGCTTCTTTATCAGTAACTACACCCGTTGATGTAGAAATAATTGCAATACCAAGTCCATTAAGAACACGTGGTACCTCATCAGCTTTCGCATATACGCGAAGGCCTGGTTTAGAAATACGCTTCAAGCCTGTGATTACACGCTCATTGCCGCTATATTTCAAGAAAATACGGATAACACCTTGTTTGTCGTCTTCGATGAATTCAACGTCACGGACAAAACCTTCACGTTTGAGAATATTAGCAATTTCGCGTTTGATATTGGAAGCAGGTACTTCCAGTTTTTCGTGACGAACCATGTTCGCATTACGAATGCGAGTCAGCAAGTCAGCAATTGGATCTGTCATAACCATTTGTTTTTACCTCCTTCCGGAATCAGTGTATTACCAGCTGGCTTTTTTAACGCCAGGAATTTGACCTTTATAAGCTAGTTCACGGAAACAAATACGGCAAAGTTTAAATTTGCGTAATACAGAATGTGGACGCCCACAGCGTTCGCAGCGTGTATACTCTTGCACTTTAAATTTTTGCGTGCGTTTTTGTTTCGCAATCATTGATTTTTTAGCCACGTTTTCGCCTCCCTTATATAGCGATTACTTTTGGAACGGCATTCCAATTTGTGTTAACAATTCACGAGCTTCTTCGTCCGTGTTAGCAGTAGTAACAATGACGATATCCATGCCACGTACTTTTGATACTTTATCGTAATCAATCTCAGGGAAAATCAACTGTTCTTTAACACCTAGTGTGTAGTTGCCTCGACCATCGAACGCTTTTTTAGAAACGCCGCGGAAGTCACGTACACGTGGAAGTGAAACAGAAACAAGTTTATCAAGGAATTCGTACATGCGCTCGCCGCGAAGAGTTACTTTCGCACCGATTGGCATACCTTCACGAAGACGGAATCCCGCGATTGAGTTTTTCGCACGAGTAACCATTGGCTTTTGACCAGTGATTTGTTGAAGTTCTTCAACTGCTGTGTCCAATATTTTTGCATTTTGAACAGCTTCACCAACACCCATGTTTACAACGATTTTTTCAACTTTAGGCACTTGCATTACAGAGTTATAATTGAACTTGCTCACAAGAGCAGGTGTGATTTCTTTTTGATATTTTTCTTTAAGGCGGTTCACTTAGAATACCTCCCTTCTATGGCACTATTATTTATCTAAAGTTTCACCGGATTTTTTAGCTACGCGGACTTTCTTGCCGTCCACATCTTTGTACCCTACGCGAGTAGGTTCATTCGTTTTCGGATCCAATAGCATTACATTGGATACGTGAATAGGTGCCTCTTGGCTAAGAATGCCGCCTTGCGGATTCAGTTGTGAAGGTTTTGCGTGTTTTTTCACGATGTTAATACCTTCAACAAGGACACGGTCTTTTTTAGGGAAAGAAGCAAGAATAACTCCTGTTTTGCCTTTATCTTTACCTGTGATTACCATGACTTTATCGCCTTTTTTCACGTGCATGTTGCGCACCTCCTTGATTGACCTTTTATTTGTTCAGTTCAATTAGATTACTTCAGGAGCAAGGGAAACAATCTTCATGAAATTGCTGTCGCGAAGTTCGCGGGCAACCGGGCCGAAAATACGTGTGCCACGTGGGCTCTTATCGTCACGAATGATAACACACGCGTTTTCGTCGAAGCGAATGTAAGAACCGTCATTACGGCGAACACCGCGTTTCGTACGAACGATAACCGCTTTTACCACTTCACCTTTTTTGACAACGCCACCTGGTGTTGCTTGTTTTACTGTACACACGATTACATCGCCGACGTTAGCTGTTTTACGGCCAGAACCACCGAGAACTTTGATCGTCAATACTTCACGTGCACCAGAATTGTCAGCTACTTTTAAACGTGATTCTTGCTGGATCATTTAGGTTACCTCCTTTCGGACTTTAACATTTATCCGAACATTAATTAGATGATGACTGCTTTTTCCACTACTTCTAGAAGGCGGAAACGTTTTGTTGCAGAAAGCGGGCGAGTTTCCATGATGCGCACTACGTCCCCGATTTTTGCTTCGTTATTCTCATCATGAGCTTTAAACTTTTTAGAATACTTTACGCGTTTGCCGTAAAGAGAGTGTGTTTTATATGTTTCGACAACAACCGTTACTGTTTTATCCATTTTGTCGGATACAACGCGGCCTGTGTAAACTTTGCGCTGATTGCGTTCGCTCATCGTGCAAACCTCCTTTCAATTATCGGTTATCAATTTCCCGCTGACGAATCACGGTTTTCATGCGGGCGATCGCTTTACGTACTTCACGAATACGAGCAGTATTTTCAAGCTGTCCCGTCGCCAATTGAAAGCGAAGGTTGAAAAGTTCTTCTTTGAGCGACTTTACTTGTTGTTCAATTTCAGCAGTGGTAAGTTCACCGATTTCATTAGCTTTCATTTGATTCACCACCAATTTCTTCACGTTTTACGATTTTGCATTTCACTGGAAGCTTATGTGCTGCCAAACGAAGTGCTTCACGTGCTACTTCTTCAGAAACGCCGGCAATTTCAAACATGATCTTGCCTGGTTTAACAACCGCTACCCAGCCTTCAGGAGCACCTTTACCGGAACCCATCCGTACTTCAAGAGGTTTTTTCGTATATGGTTTGTGAGGGAAAATTTTAATCCAAACTTTACCGCCACGTTTCATGTAACGAGTCATCGCGATACGGGCAGATTCGATTTGGCGATTTGTGATCCATGAAGCTTCAACAGCTTGAAGACCGTACTCACCGAATGCTACTTCTGTTCCGCCTTTCGCTTGACCGCGCATTTTGCCGCGGTGTACACGACGATATTTCACGCGTTTTGGCAACAACATATTATTTGCCTCCTTCCTGAGTTTTCTTCTTCGTCGGAAGAATCTCTCCACGGTAGATCCATACTTTCACACCAAGCTTGCCGTATGTTGTATCTGCTTCAGCGTGTGCATAGTCGATGTCAGCACGAAGAGTATGAAGTGGAACTGTTCCTTCACTGTAATGTTCAGCACGGGCAATATCCGCTCCGCCAAGACGTCCTGAAACCTGTGTTTTGATCCCTTTTGCACCTGAACGGATTGTCCGTTGGATAGCCTGCTTTTGCGCACGACGGAATGATACACGGTTTTCAAGTTGACGAGCAATGTTTTCCGCTACAAGTTTAGCATCAAGATCCGCTCTTTTTACTTCAACAATGTTAATATGAACACGTTTGCCTGTTAACTCGTTCAAAGCTTTACGAAGTGCTTCTACTTCGGAACCACCTTTACCAATAACCATACCTGGTTTAGCAGTGTGAACAGTGACGTTCACGCGATTCGCAGCACGTTCGATTTCAACACGGGATAGAGAAGCATCTTTAAGGCGCTCTTCAATGTATCCGCGAACTTTCAAATCTTCGTGAAGAAGATCCGCGTAATCTTTTTCAGCGTACCATTTAGAATCCCAGTCGCGAATGATCCCGACGCGCAGTCCATGAGGATGTACTTTTTGACCCACGAATTATCCCTCCTTTTTTTCTGCCACAACGATTGTTATGTGACTTGTGCGTTTGTTAATTGCGCTTGCACGTCCCATTGCACGTGGACGGAAACGTTTCAATGTTGGTCCTTCATTAACATAGGCTTGAGTTACAACGAGGTTGTTTACATCAAGATCATAGTTATGCTCTGCATTTGCAATCGCAGAGTTTAATAATTTTTCAATTACAGGAGATGATGTTTTCGGCGTATGTTTTAAGATCGCCACTGCTTCTCCAACTTGCTTACCTCGAATCAGGTCAATCACCAGACGTGCCTTACGAGGAGCAATGCGTACTGTTTTTAAGACAGCTTTAGCTTCCATTGGGATATCCTCCTCTCAATTAACGTCTTGTTTTCTTATCGTCGGCAACGTGTCCTTTGTACGTACGCGTTGGCGCGAATTCACCAAGTTTATGTCCAACCATATCTTCAGTAACGTATACAGGCACGTGTTTACGGCCATCGTATACTGCGATTGTGTGTCCGATGAATGTCGGGAAAATTGTAGAACGGCGTGACCAAGTTTTAATAACTTGTTTCTTTTCAGTCTCGTTCAACTTCTCAACTTTATTGAATAAATGATCATCAACAAAAGGTCCTTTTTTCAAGCTGCGGCCCATTTGTGTACCTCCCTTCGTGATTGATCTACGGTTCGTATGTAGAACCGTAGGACAATTACGTTATTTTTTACGACGACGAACGATAAATTTATCGGATTTGTTAACTTTTTTACGTGTTTTGTAACCAAGAGCTGGTTTACCCCAAGGTGTAACTGGTGATTTGCGGCCAATTGGCGAGCGTCCTTCACCACCACCGTGTGGATGATCATTTGGATTCATTACAGAACCACGGACAGTAGGCCGTTTTCCTAACCAGCGTGAACGTCCTGCTTTACCAACGTTAACAAGTTCATGCTGCTCGTTACCAACTTGACCAATTGTTGCACGGCACGTTGCAAGAATCATGCGCACTTCACCTGAGTTCAAGCGTACGAGCACATATTTTCCTTCTTTACCGAGAACTTGAGCTGATGTACCTGCTGAACGAACTAATTGTCCGCCTTTGCCTGGTTTCAATTCAACGTTGTGGATAACTGTACCAACTGGGATATTAACGAGCGGAAGTGCATTGCCTGTTTTAATATCCGCTTCTGGTCCGGACATGATTTCCGTTCCAACCTGAATGCCTTTTGGAGCTATGATATAACGCTTTTCTCCATCAACGTAGTGCACGAGTGCGATGTTAGCTGAACGGTTTGGATCGTATTCGATCGTAGCAACGCGTCCTGGAATGCCATCTTTATCACGTTTGAAGTCAATAATACGGTATTGACGCTTATGACCGCCGCCTCTATGACGAACTGTGATTTTACCTTGGTTATTACGACCGCCATTCTTTTTCAACGGCTCAAGCAATGATTTCTCAGGTGTGCTTGTTGTAATTTCAGCATAATCCAAAGATGTCATATTACGACGACCATTTGAGGTCGGTTTATACTTTTTAATCGCCATTTCGTGTCCCTCCTCTTCTATTTTATGCGTTTATTACGCTTCGAAAAGTTCGATTTCTTTGCTTTCTTGCGTCAATGTTACGATTGCTTTGCGGCGTTTATTTGTATAGCCAGCATGACGTCCCATACGCTTAAATTTACCTTTGTAGTTCATAACGTTTACGTTTTTAACTTTAACGCCGAAGATCTCTTCAACAGCAGTCCTCACTTGCGTTTTGTTGGCACGAACGTCCACATCAAAAGTATATTTTTTTTCAGCCATTACAGCCATAGATTGTTCAGTAATAACGGGGCGCTTAATCACATCGCGTGAATCCATTATGCAAGCACCTCCTCTACTTTTTCAACCGCTGCTTTTGTCATAATAAGTTTATCATGTCCAAGCAGGTCAAGGATATTGATGCCCGCAGCCTCAACCACTGTCACACCAGGGATGTTTCGTGCAGACAATGCAACGAATTCGTTTACTGTGTCTGTTACGATCAATGCTTTTGAGTCAACAGATAAGTTGTTCAAGACTGTCACAAACTCTTTTGTTTTTGGAGCGTCGAAAGACAATGTTTCCAAAACGAGGATGTTTTGCTCTTGTACTTTTGATGACAAAGCCGATTTCAATGCAAGACGACGTACTTTCTTTGGCAGTTTGTAGCTGTAGCTGCGTGGATTTGGACCGAATACAATACCACCGCCACGCCATTGTGGGGAACGAATAGAACCTTGACGTGCGCGTCCAGTTCCTTTTTGTTTCCACGGTTTACGACCGCCGCCGCGAACTTCTGAGCGACCTTTAACTTTGTGATTACCTTGGCGTAACGAAGCTCTTTGCATCACAACTGCTTCAAATACTACGTGTTCGTTTGGTTCGATTCCGAATACAGCGTCATTTAATTCGATGTCACCGACTTCAGAACCTGTTTGGTTTAATACTTTCACTTTAGCCATTCCTGTTTCCTCCTTTCCTAAAAAAGTTAATTAGTTTGCTTTAACAGCAGTTTTAACCTGAATCAAAGCTTTTTTAGATCCTGGTACGTTTCCTTTAATAAGAAGAACGTTGCGTTCAGCATCCACTTTCACTATTTGCAGGTTTTGTACTGTTACTTGCTCTCCACCCATACGACCTGGAAGAAGTTTGTTTTTAAATACACGGTTTGGCGCTACAGGTCCCATTGAACCTGGACGACGATGGTAACGCGAACCATGGGACATAGGGCCACGAGATTGGTTATGGCGCTTAATAGCACCCTGGAAGCCTTTCCCTTTAGAAATTCCTGTTACATCGACGATGTCGCCTTCTGCAAAAATATCAACTTTAACTTCTTGACCAATTTCAAGATCGTTGTTGATGTTACGGAACTCACGAATGAAGCGCTTAGGTGCGATGCCTTCTCCTGCTTTCTTCACGTGTCCAAGTGATGGTTTGTTGGCAAGCTTTTCACGCTTGTCTTCAAAGCCTAACTGAACCGCTGTGTAGCCGTCGCTTTCGACTGTTTTCTTTTGAAGGATAACGTTTGGTGCTGCTTCGATTACAGTTACCGGAATGAGGTCACCGTTTTCAGCAAACACTTGCGTCATGCCGATTTTTCTTCCTAAGATTCCTTTTGTCATGAGTTACACCTCCTGGTTAATTATTAGTTTATTTATTATAGTTTAATTTCAATGTCAACGCCTGACGGCAAGTCTAAACGCATCAATGAATCAACTGTTTTCGGAGTTGGGTTCACGATATCGATTAAACGTTTATGAGTACGCATTTCGAACTGTTCACGAGAGTCCTTGTACTTATGAACCGCACGAAGGATCGTGTAGATAGATTTCTCAGTTGGTAGCGGGATTGGCCCTGATACACTTGCACCAGAACGTTTAGCCGTTTCAACAATTTTCTCAGCTGATTGATCAAGAATACGATGATCATATGCTTTCAAACGAATACGAATTTTTTGTTTTGCCATTATTTTCCCTCCTTTATCGCCTATTTAGCTAATAGACATACTCCGCGAAAATTTTTCCCTGACATCACCGCCATGGCAAAGCGGCCGGGTGTGTCAGCAACCTTCCGCATCAACGCTGTCAAAAACCAACATTGATTATTATACATCGTTTATGGATTGATTGCAACACATGATAGGATTTTTTTTTCAAACAAAAAAAAACAGCCCGGCCAGAACCGGACTGTCAGATCAAAACTTACTTTTGGATTGTTGCTACAACGCCAGCGCCTACAGTACGGCCACCTTCACGGATTGAGAATTTAGTACCTTCTTCAATCGCGATTGGAGCGATCAATTCTACAGACATTTCAACGTTATCGCCAGGCATAACCATTTCTACGCCTTCAGGAAGGTTACAGATACCAGTTACGTCAGTTGTACGGAAGTAGAACTGCGGGCGGTAGTTAGTGAAGAATGGAGTGTGACGTCCACCTTCTTCTTTAGAAAGAACGTAAACTTCTGCTTTAAAAGTTGTATGTGGTGTGATTGAACCTGGTTTAGCAAGTACTTGACCACGTTGGATTTCTTCACGCGCTACACCGCGAAGAAGTGCGCCGATGTTGTCGCCAGCTTCAGCATAATCAAGAAGCTTACGGAACATTTCAACACCTGTTACAGTTGTTGATTTTGGCTCTTCAGTCAAACCGATGATTTCGATTACATCACCGACTTTGATTTGTCCACGCTCAACACGGCCAGTTGCTACTGTACCACGGCCAGTGATTGAGAAAACATCCTCAACAGGCATCATGAAATCTTTATCAGTGTCACGTGTTGGAGTTGGGATGTATTCATCAACTGCAGTCATAAGTTCATGGATTTTTTCTTCCCACTCTGCTTCACCTTCAAGTGCTTTAAGAGCAGAACCTTTAATAACAGGAATGTCATCGCCAGGGAAGTCGTATTCAGAAAGAAGATCACGAATTTCCATTTCAACTAGCTCAAGAAGCTCTTCATCGTCTACCATGTCACATTTGTTCATAAATACAACAAGGAAAGGAACACCTACTTGACGTGAAAGAAGGATGTGCTCACGTGTTTGCGGCATTGGGCCATCAGCAGCTGATACGACAAGAATACCGCCGTCCATTTGTGCTGCACCAGTAATCATGTTTTTAACATAGTCAGCATGTCCAGGGCAGTCTACGTGTGCGTAGTGACGAGTTGCAGTTTCGTACTCAACATGTGCAGTTGAGATTGTGATACCGCGCTCGCGCTCTTCTGGAGCACCATCGATTTGATCGTATGCACGTGCTTCTGCACCACCAGTTTTTGCAAGAACTGTTGTGATTGCAGCTGTTAAAGTTGTTTTACCATGGTCAACGTGTCCGATTGTACCAACGTTAACATGCGGTTTTGAACGGTCGAATTTTGCTTTTCCCATTAGGAAGTCCTCCTTCAAAATATAGAATTTAGTAGTTTTTTATATAGTTCTTCTTCCGGAAAAGAAGTCTTTTTCGGAAGAAGGGAAAGCTTACAATAGTATTTATACTTGATTAGCGAGTATAAATCAATTATTGGCCTTTATTTTTTTTGATGATGTCTTCTTGAACACTCTTAGGCACTTCTTCATAATGATCGAATTGCATAGAGTAGTTACCGCGTCCTTGCGTGTTAGAACGAAGAGCTGTTGCATAACCGAACATTTCAGCAAGTGGAACGAACGCTTTAACGACTTGCGCGTTACCACGTGCTTCCATACCTTCTACGCGTCCACGACGTGATGTAACATCACCCATGATATCGCCAAGATATTCGTCTGGAATAACAACTTCAACTTTCATAAGCGGCTCAAGAATAACCGGGTTACATTTAGAAATCGCATTTTTAAGCGCCAATGATGCAGCAATTTTAAACGCCATCTCAGATGAATCGACATCATGGTAAGAACCGTCAAAAAGACGAGCTTTAACATCGATTAACGGATAGCCAGCAAGAACACCATTTTTCATAGCGTCTTCAAGACCTGCTTGAACAGCCGGGACATATTCACGCGGTACAGAACCACCAACGATGCCATTTTCAAATTCGAAGCCTGCTCCTTCTTCATTAGGAGAGAATTCGATCCAAACGTGACCAAACTGTCCACGTCCACCGGATTGACGAGCAAATTTACCCTCAACCTGTGCGCTTGAACGGAATGTTTCACGGTAAGATACTTGTGGTGCACCAACATTTGCTTCTACCTTGAACTCGCGGCGCATACGGTCAACGAGAATATCTAGGTGAAGCTCACCCATACCTGCGATAATAACTTCTCCAGTTTCCTGGTCCGTGTGTGCATGGAATGTTGGATCTTCTTCTTGAAGTTTTTGGAGTGCTGTCGTCATCTTGTCTTGGTCAGCTTTTGTTTTCGGCTCAACAGAAAGAGAGATAACTGGATCAGGGAACACCATAGATTCAAGAATAACAAGATTTTTTTCTTCACAAAGCGTATCGCCAGTCGTTGTATCTTTAAGACCAACTGCAGCAGCGATGTCACCTGCGTATACTTGCGAAATCTCTTCACGGGAATTGGCATGCATTTGTAAGATACGTCCTACACGCTCACGCTTTCCTTTTGTTGAGTTTTGCACGTAAGAACCGGAATGAAGAACACCGGAATATACACGGAAGAATGTTAATTTACCGACATAAGGGTCCGTCATAACTTTAAATGCAAGTGCCGAGAACGGCGCTTCATCGCTTGCTTCACGTTCCACTTCTTCGTCGCTGTCTGGAAGTGTACCTTTAATTGCCGGTACATCCGTTGGTGCTGGAAGATAGTCGATAACAGCATCCAACATAAGTTGTACACCTTTATTCTTAAATGCAGAACCAACCATAACAGGGAAGAATTCAACGTTGATAACACCTTTACGGATCGCAGCTTTGATTTCATCATTCGTCAACTCTTCGCCGCCAAGGTATTTCTCCATTAGTTCTTCGTCAAGTTCCGCTACAGCTTCAATTAGCTTTTCACGGTACTCATCTGCTTGATCCTGGTAATCTGCAGGAATGTCAACAACTTCGATGTCAGTTCCGAGGTCATTGCCATACACTGTTGCTTTCATTTCGATTAAGTCGATGATGCCGGAGAACTCGTCTTCAGCACCGATCGGTAATTGAATTGGGTGTGCATTCGCCATGAGACGGTCATGGATTGTGCCGACTGAGTAAAGGAAGTCAGCACCCATTTTGTCCATTTTATTGACGAATACAACGCGTGGAACACCGTAAGTCGTCGCTTGACGCCATACTGTTTCCGTTTGTGGTTCTACACCGGATTGAGCATCGAGAACCGTTACGGCACCATCAAGTACACGTAAAGAACGTTCAACTTCAACAGTGAAGTCTACGTGTCCCGGTGTATCGATAATGTTAACGCGATGACCTTTCCAAGAAGCAGTTGTTGCAGCAGACGTGATCGTAATACCACGCTCCTGCTCCTGCTCCATCCAGTCCATTTGAGAAGCGCCTTCATGCGTTTCACCAATTTTATGAATACGGCCTGTATAATATAGGATACGCTCAGTCGTTGTTGTTTTACCAGCATCAATATGAGCCATGATTCCGATGTTACGAGTTTTATCTAAGGAGAACTCTCTTGCCATCTATGTCTTTCTCCTTCCTGGATTAGGTTAAGGTTTAATTTAATTATTACCAGCGGTAATGAGCAAATGCTTTGTTTGCTTCCGCCATTTTGTGCGTGTCTTCGCGTTTTTTAACAGAAGCACCAGTGTTGTTTGCTGCGTCCATAATTTCTGCTGCAAGGCGTTCTTCCATTGTTTTTTCACCGCGAAGGCGAGCGTAATTTACTAACCAGCGGAGACCTAAAGTTGTACGACGATCTGGGCGAACTTCAATTGGTACTTGATAGTTAGCTCCACCAACACGGCGTGCTTTCACCTCTAGTACTGGCATGATGTTTTTCATTGCCTGGTCAAATACTTCCATTGGATCATTACCCGTGCGTTCACGGATTGTGTCAAAAGCGGCGTAAAGAATGGCTTGTGATTTCCCTCTTTTACCGTCAACCATCATTTTATTGATGAGACGAGAAACGAGTTTTGAGTTGTAAAGCGGATCAGCCAATACGTCTCTTTTTGCTACAGGGCCTTTACGTGGCATATTTTTTCCTCCTTTCGGAAAATAAGTTATAAGGTTAAATTAGTTTTTTGGAGCTTTGGGACGTTTTGTACCATATTTAGAACGACCTTGACGACGTGTTTCAACACCAGCTGTATCAAGCGCACCACGAACGATGTGATAACGAACACCCGGTAAATCTTTTACACGGCCGCCGCGGATAAGAACAACACTATGCTCTTGAAGATTATGGCCAATACCAGGGATATAAGCTGTTACTTCAATACCGTTACTCAAACGCACACGTGCATATTTGCGAAGCGCTGAGTTCGGTTTTTTCGGCGTCATAGTACCAACACGAGTACATACACCGCGTTTTTGCGGAGAAAGTACATCGGTTTGAGCTTTCTTAAAGCTGTTAAATCCTTTATTAAGCGCCGGAGACTTTGATTTAGTGATCTTTGATTTACGAGGCTTACGTACTAACTGATTAATAGTAGGCATGTAAAAATCCTCCCTTCCTTTTTTTCTAAGCCCACACTTCCAGGTGGCTCATTTTTGGGCAAAAACAAAGTTCTTGCAGCAAACTGCAAAAACATCATTCGCAAATAATAGCAACGATTGTTTTGTTCCTATATCCAAACTAAGTTAGGTTGGTCGTACAGGAACACCTTGATCATATTACCACTTTCACTTTTTAGTGTCAACTGTCTTTAGCAAAAAAATTGTCGGTGTCTGCGTGCACGGACACCGACAAACAATTTTTTATTCTACTGGAACGGATTCTGCTTTTTTCATATTGGCTTCAGTTAAGCGATAACGTTGCATACCGGTACCCGCTGGAATGAGTTTTCCGATAATGACGTTCTCTTTTAAGCCAAGTAATTCATCGCGCTTCCCTTTGATCGCCGCATCTGTTAGAACACGTGTTGTCTCCTGGAAGGATGCAGCCGATAGGAATGAATCTGTTTCAAGTGATGCTTTCGTAATACCTAGTAAAATCGGACGACCCGTTGCCGGTATTCCGCCTTCAAGAAGTACCTTCTCGTTCGCATCACGGAACTGATGAATTTCAAGCAGACTGCCTGGAAGAACATCTGTATCGCCTGCTTCAAGTACGCGTACTTTGCGAAGCATTTGGCGTACCATTACTTCTATGTGTTTATCGCCGATCTCAACCCCCTGCATCCGGTATACTTTTTGCACTTCGCGCAGTAAGTATTCCTGAACAGATGTGACATCTTTAATTTTCAAGTATTCTTTCGGATCAATGGAACCTTCCGTCAGCTCCTGGCCGCGAGTAATTGGATCATTTACTGCTACTTTTAAACGGGCTGTATATGGAGCTGTGTATGTGCGTGTCTCCACGTCACCTTGCACAACAATTTCTTGCTGACGGTCCTTGCCTTCGTTAAGCGCCGTAACCGTACCGTTAATTTCAGAAATGATCGCTTGCCCTTTCGGGTTACGCGCTTCGAAAATCTCTTGAATACGAGGCAGACCTTGTGTAATATCGTCTCCTGCTACACCGCCTGTATGGAATGTACGCATCGTAAGCTGTGTACCTGGCTCACCGATTGACTGAGCAGCAATAATACCAACTGCTTCGCCCACTTCGACTTCCTGCCCTGTTGCCAAGTTACGTCCGTAACATTTTTTACATACACCGTGGCGTGTGTTACATGTGAAAGCGGAACGAATCCAAACTTTTTCAACGCCTGCTTCCACAATGACTCTCGCTAAATCCTCATCGATTTGCTCATTGTCATGAACAAGCACTTCACCCGTCTCCGGATGTTTAACAGCTTTACGCGCATAACGTCCGACAAGACGTTCTTCAAGCGCTTCGATCACTTCTGTCCCATCTTTAATCGAGCTAATTTCAAGGCCTCGGTCTGTTCCACAGTCTTCTTCGCGGACAATAACATCTTGTGCTACGTCAACAAGTCGACGTGTCAAGTAACCGGAATCGGCTGTTTTCAGTGCGGTATCAGCAAGACCTTTACGTGCACCATGCGTTGAAATAAAGTATTCAAGTACTGTCAAACCTTCACGGAATGACGATTTGATCGGAAGTTCGATAATCCGGCCGGCCGGATTGGCCATAAGCCCGCGCATACCAGCTAGCTGCGTAAAGTTAGATGCATTACCACGAGCACCAGAATCACTCATCATGAAGATTGGATTGCGAATATCCAGAGAGTCCATCAGTTTACCTTGGATAACATCTTTCGCTGCACTCCAGATCGAAATAACCCGATCATAACGTTCTTCCTCGGTAATTAAACCGCGGCGGAACTGCTTCATGACGTTATCGACTTTCGCCTGTGCTTCATGCAATATCCCTTCTTTTTCACCTAGAACAACAATGTCTGCAACCCCTACTGTAATACCCGCTTTTGTCGAGTGTTTAAAGCCAAGGTCTTTCATCCGGTCAAGCATTTTCGATGTTTCAGTGATTTTGAAGCGTTTAAACACTTCAGCAATGATATTACCCAAAATACCCTTTTTAAACGGTGGAACAATTTCTTGTTCAGCAATATGTTCCGGTACATTCACACCTGCGGCAATGAAGTATTTTTCCGGTGTTTTCACTTCAAGGTTGCTGTTTGTCGGTTCGTTAATGTACGGGAATGTGTCCGGCAAAATTTCGTTGAAGATTAATTTCCCAACCGTTGTGACAAGAAGCTGTTTATTTTGTTCTTCTGTAAATGTTTGATTTTCAAGTGATGATGCTGCTACAGCTACACGCGTATGAAGATGAACATAGCCGTTTTGATAAGCTAAGATCGCTTCATTCGTGTCTTTGAAAATAGCTCCTTCACCAACCGCTCCCTCGCGCTCAAGCGTTAAGTAGTAGTTGCCAAGTACCATATCCTGAGACGGTGTAACAACTGGCTTTCCATCTTTCGGGTTCAAGATGTTCTGTGCTGCAAGCATAAGCATACGTGCTTCTGCCTGTGCTTCAGCAGAAAGCGGAACGTGAACAGCCATTTGGTCACCATCGAAGTCAGCATTGTAAGCTGTACAAACGAGCGGATGAAGACGGATTGCACGGCCTTCCACAAGCGTCGGTTCAAATGCTTGTATACCGAGACGGTGAAGAGTCGGCGCGCGATTTAAGAGTACTGGATGTTCTCTAATGACTTCTTCAAGTACATCCCATACGTCTGATTGAACACGTTCAATTTTACGCTTTGCACTCTTAATGTTGTGCGCGAGACCTCTTTCAACGAGTTCTTTCATCACAAATGGTTTAAACAATTCAAGTGCCATTTCTTTCGGAAGTCCGCACTGATACATTTTTAAGTTTGGTCCAACGACGATAACAGAACGTCCTGAATAGTCAACACGTTTTCCGAGTAAGTTTTGACGGAAACGACCTTGCTTCCCTTTCAGCATATGAGAAAGAGATTTCAAAGGACGGTTACCCGGCCCTGTAACAGGACGTCCACGGCGTCCGTTATCAATCAGTGCATCAACAGCTTCCTGAAGCATACGCTTTTCATTTTGAACGATGATGCTTGGCGCACCAAGGTCTAATAGACGCTTCAAACGGTTATTCCGGTTGATGACACGGCGATACAAATCATTCAAATCAGATGTCGCGAAACGGCCACCATCAAGTTGTACCATCGGGCGAAGTTCCGGTGGGATAACCGGTAGAACATCAAGGATCATCCAATCCGGTTTATTGCCGGAATGACGAAATGCTTCAATCACTTCAAGACGCTTAATCGCACGTGTGCGGCGCTGTCCTTGTGCTGATTTCAGCTCTTCTTTTAACTGTTCTGTTTCTTTATCGAGATCGATATCTTGAAGAAGCTTTTTAATAGCTTCTGCACCCATAGATGCTTGGAATTTTTTTCCGTATTTTTCACGATATGCCCGGTACTCTTTTTCAGAAAGCAACTGCTTCTTTTCAAGAGCTGTATCACCCGACTCAGTTACAACATACGAAGCAAAATAAATAATTTCTTCAAGCGCACGCGGTGACATATCAAGAACAAGACCCATACGACTTGGGATTCCTTTAAAGTACCAAATATGTGAAACTGGTGCTGCAAGCTCAATATGACCCATTCGTTCACGGCGTACTTTCGCTTTTGTTACTTCTACACCACAGCGGTCACAGACAACGCCTTTATAACGAACACGCTTGTATTTACCGCAGTGACATTCCCAGTCTTTCGTAGGACCGAAAATCCGTTCACAAAATAAGCCGTCTTTTTCAGGTTTTAGCGTACGGTAGTTAATTGTTTCTGGTTTTTTTACTTCCCCATAAGACCATGAACGAATCTTATCCGGTGAAGCGAGACCAATTTTCATATACTCGAAATTATTGACATCCAGCAAGGGGTCTACCTCCCTTTTCTATTACCCATTTTCCTTGAAAGCGCCCAAAAAGCGCTGAAAAAGAGCGCTTTTTGGACAGGATTATAAAACAAGTTAGTCTTTTGTTCCAATCGTTTCCGTTTTGACTGTTTCAGGAACGATATTTAATGAATCCGCTTGTTGAACGTCATCTTCATCCTCAAGATCACGCATTTCTATTTCCTGATCATCTCCGGACATAATTTTCACATCAAGACCTAGACTTTGAAGTTCTTTGATTAATACTTTAAATGATTCAGGAACACCTGGTTCTGGAACATTTTCACCTTTGACGATTGCTTCATACGTTTTCACGCGACCAACGATATCATCCGATTTTACTGTTAAGATTTCTTGTAATGTATAAGCCGCACCATATGCTTCAAGCGCCCAAACTTCCATTTCACCGAAACGCTGTCCGCCGAACTGTGCTTTACCACCAAGCGGCTGTTGTGTAACAAGTGAATATGGTCCCGTTGAACGAGCATGAAGTTTGTCATCAACCATATGTGCAAGTTTGATCATGTACATGATACCTACTGATACGCGGTTATCAAAAGGCTCACCGCTGCGGCCATCATAAAGAATCGTTTTCGCATCACGGCTCATGCCTGCTTCTTCAATTGTCTCCCACACATCGTCCTCAGAGGCACCATCGAACACCGGTGATGCTACATGAATACCGAGGTAGCGGGCTGCTAGACCTAAGTGAAGCTCAAGCACTTGACCGATGTTCATACGGGATGGTACACCAAGCGGGTTAAGCATGATGTCAACCGGCGTACCGTCTGGCATGTAAGGCATGTCTTCTTCTGGCAAAATGCGAGAGATAACCCCTTTGTTACCATGACGTCCAGCCATTTTATCCCCTTCAGAAATCTTCCGCTTTTGAACGATGTATACGCGCACAAGTTGGTTTACACCAGGTGGTAATTCATCGCCGTCTTCACGGTTAAAGACTTTCACGTCAAGGACAATACCACCGCCACCGTGAGGGACACGCAATGATGTATCACGGACTTCACGTGCTTTTTCACCAAAAATCGCATGAAGAAGACGTTCTTCTGCTGTCAGTTCTGTTACCCCTTTAGGCGTTACTTTACCGACAAGCAAGTCACCATCTTTTACTTCTGCACCGATCCGAATAATACCACGGTCATCAAGGTTGCGGAGTGCATCTTCCCCAACATTTGGGATATCGCGTGTAATTTCTTCCGGTCCGAGCTTCGTATCACGTGACTCTGATTCATATTCTTCAATATGAATCGATGTATACACATCATCTTTTACGAGTCTTTCACTCATAATAATGGCATCTTCATAGTTATAGCCATCCCATGTCATGAAAGCAACAAGGACGTTACGTCCAAGTGCTAGTTCACCAAGTTCCATTGATGGACCATCAGCGAGGATTTCTCCTTTTGTAACATGGTTTCCGACTGCAACAATCGGACGCTGGTTATAGCATGTTCCCTGGTTGGAACGAATGAATTTTTGTAATTTATATTTGTCGAGATCGCCTTTTACTTCCTGTCCATCTACTTCTTGAATGCGGCGGACAAAAATTTGGCGTGCTTCTACGCGCTCAACAATCCCTTCATGCTTACAAATAACAGCTGCACCGGAGTCTTTACCGGATACATACTCCATACCTGTCCCAACAATCGGTGCTTCTGGCTGCATTAAAGGAACAGCCTGACGCTGCATGTTCGCTCCCATAAGAGCACGGTTGGAGTCATCATTTTCAAGGAATGGGATACACGCAGTCGCAGCCGATACAACTTGCTTTGGCGATACATCCATGTAATCCGCGCGCTCGCGTTTAACAACGGTGTTTTCACCACGAAAACGTGCGACTACTTCCTCTTCAGCAAATGAACCGTCTTCGTTAAGCGGAACATTCGCTTGCGCCACAACATAGTTATCTTCTTCATCAGCTGTTAAGTAATCAATTCTTTCTGTCACGCAGCCCGTATCCGGATCAACGCGGCGATAAGGTGTTTCGATAAATCCAAAACGGTTTACTTTCGCAAAAGAAGATAATGAGTTGATCAGCCCAATATTCGGGCCCTCAGGCGTTTCAATCGGGCACATACGGCCGTAGTGGGAGTAATGAACGTCACGGACTTCAAAGCCTGCACGTTCACGTGTTAAACCACCGGGACCAAGCGCCGATAGACGGCGTTTATGTGTTAACTCAGCCAGCGGGTTCGTCTGATCCATGAACTGAGAAAGCTGAGAGCTTCCAAAGAATTCTTTAATCGACGCAATAACCGGACGGATATTAATTAATTGCTGCGGGGTGATCGTTTGCGTATCCTGAATCGACATGCGCTCACGAACAACACGCTCCATACGGGATAACCCGATGCGGAATTGATTTTGCAACAGTTCCCCTACAGAACGAAGACGACGGTTACCGAGATGATCAATATCATCGGTATTACCTACTCCATAAAGAAGGTTGAAGAAATAGCCAATCGACGCAATAATGTCAGCCGGTGTAATATTCTTCACGTTCATTTCTGGGAAGCCATTGCCGATAATGTTGATGATCTGCTCTTCTTCGCTGTTTGGCGCATACACTTTTATTGATTGAACAGTCATATCATCTTCAAACACACCGCCTGTTTGACTGTATGATTTAAACGATACTCCATTTTCAAGGTGTGGAATGATTTTATCGAGTGTACGGCGGTCAAGAACAGTTCCTGCTTCGGCGATAATTTCACCTGTTTCCGGATCAGCAAGCGTTTCAGCCAGGCGCTGTCCAAACAAGCGATTTTTCGTATGAAGCTTTTTATTCATTTTATAGCGGCCAACACTTGCTAGATCATACCGTTTCGGGTCAAAGAAGCGAGAAACAATAAGGCTTTTCGCATTTTCAACTGTTGGCGGCTCACCCGGGCGAAGACGCTCATAAATTTCAATCAGCGCTTTCTCCGTCGTTTCTGTATTATCTTTTTCAAGCGTATTGCGCAAATATTCATTATCACCAAGCAAGTCGATGATTTCTTGATCAGTGCCAAACCCGAGCGCACGCAATAATACTGTAATCGGTAATTTACGCGTTCTGTCAATACGGACATACACAATGTCTTTGGCATCTGTTTCATACTCTAACCAGGCACCACGGTTTGGGATAACAGTCGCAGTGAATCCTCGTTTTCCGTTCTTGTCCAATTTCCCGTTGTAATACACACTTGGAGAGCGGACAAGCTGAGAAACGATAACACGCTCTGCACCATTAATAATGAATGTTCCTGTCTCAGTCATAAGCGGGAAATCACCCATGAAAACCTCTTGGTCTTTTACTTCACCCGTTTCCTTATTTAAAAGACGGACTTTCACACGAAGCGGGGCAGAGTACGTAACATCACGCTCTTTTGATTCATCCACAGGATACTTCGGCTCCGCAAGGCTGTAATCAATAAATTCTAATGCCAGATTGCCTGTGAAATCTTCAATCGGAGAAATGTCCTGGAACATTTCACGCAGACCCTCATCAAGAAACCATTGATAGGAAGCTGTTTGAATCTCAATCAAATTCGGTAATTCCAATACTTCACTAATGCGCGCATAGCTTCTGCGCTGGCGGTGTCGTCCATACTGAACTAGTTGACCTGTCAACTGATTCACCCCTCAAATCAAGCGTTATAATTGCCTATAATTCATCTTAAGGCAGAGTATTACTATACTCAATAAGACAAAAAGAAAAAGGTTTTGTCAAAGAAAACCTCATTTTTATCACAAATGGCCCTATTTTGTTGTTATTGTTCCCATTTCAGCGAAAAATATTCCCATTGACAAACGGGCACAATTATTATATTGGCATTTTACAATAATAGCATACGGTTTTTTTTGGGTCAATTATTTTTTAGCACGCAAAATAAAATAGCCCTTTGATTTGGCGACCGTATCACATGAACCGGCTAATCTCTCTAATTCTTTTATCGCAGATGGAGCGCCCTGTTTCTTTTGAATGACTACCCATATTTCACCGCCTTCTGCAAGTTTCGCAAAACCGTTTTGTAAAATGTCAAATACGGTCTGTTTCCCCGCGCGAATCGGTGGATTGGTTAATACAACTGCAAATCCCTCTTTCAACACATTTTGCAGACGATCACTTTCATAGATTTGTACGTTCCCGATATGGTTAAGCTTTGCATTTTCACGGGCAAGCGCTAACGCCCGGTCATTTACATCGATCATATGAATCGTGCGGTCCGGCTGCTCAGCAGCGAGCGAAATACCAATTGGTCCGTATCCGCATCCTGCATCAAGAATCGGTCCGGCTATTTTCGGCCATTCAAATGTCTCAATAAGCAGTCTTGAACCAAAGTCTACTTCAGATTTCGAAAAGACACCCGCATCTGTATGAAACTTATATTGTCTCCCACGCAGTGTGTATGTAAATTGCTGCGGGCGATGTTGACTGTCCGGAGTTTTGGAAAAATAATGGTCACCCAAAGAAATTTCTCCCTTCAATAAACAAAAGCCCGCTGCTTCCAGCGGACTTTTGTATCATTGTATCAAAAAATTACTTCACTTCTACAGAAGCGCCAACTTCTTCAAGTTTCGCTTTAAGTTCTTCAGCTTCTTCTTTCGCTATGCCTTCTTTGATTGCTTTAGGCGTGTTATCAACTAGTTCTTTCGCTTCTTTCAAGCCAAGACCTGTGATTTCGCGAACAGCTTTAATAACTTTAATTTTTTGGTCGCCCGCTGCTGCAAGAATAAGATCGAATTCAGTTTGCTCAGCCGCAGCTGCGCCACCAACAGCACCTGCTGCTGCAACTGGTGCTGCAGCTGTTACGCCAAATTCTTCTTCGATTGCTTTTACAAGGTCGTTCAATTCAAGAACGGACATTTCTTTGATTGCTTCAATGATTTGCTCTTTAGACATTTTTTATTTCCTCCTTAGTGTGTTTTAAATATGGTTGTATTTACGATGCTGCTATGCAGCTTGCCTTACAATTACGCGCCTTGCTCTTCTTTTTGATCAGCCACTGCTTTCGCTGCAAGAGCGAAGTTGCGGATTGGCGCTTGAAGAACGCTAAGTACCATGGAAAGAAGACCCTCGCGTGAAGGAAGTTCTGCAAGTGCTTTAACTTCTTCAGCCGAAACAAAGTTGCCTTCAAGTACGCCTGCTTTAATTTCGAGTGCTTCGTTTGATTTCGCGAATTCATTCAAAATTTTAGCTGGAGCGACAACATCTTCGCTGCCGAATGCGACAGCGTTAGGGCCTGTAAGGAACTCTTCAAGACCTGTAATACTCACTGCTTCAGCCGCACGCCGAGTCATTGAGTTTTTGTAAACTTTGAACTCAACGCCTGCATCACGAAGCTGCTTACGAAGTTCCGTAACTTGGGCCACGGAAAGACCACGGTAGTCAACGATGATTGTCGATGGGCTATTTTTAAATTTTTCAGCTATTTCATCGACAAGCGCTTGTTTTTTCTCGATAATGCTGCTCATCTGCTACACCTCCTGTAGAATTTGTACGGACGATTTTGTCCATAATTTAATACCGTCACGGGAAACGTAAAAAACCTCCATGTCCCGGAAGACATGGAGGCACGAAAAGCGGACAGAATTGTCACACTATCTATTTCGCATGTCCTCGGCAGGATGTTTAAGCAATGTGCCCCTGCTGTCTACGGTACAAATGTACATATATATTCACAACAAAATTCACTTTACCAGATAAATTGATCGTTGTCAACTTAGTTTTTTGTTTGAGCAACTAATGATGGATCTATTTTTACGCCAGGGCCCATTGTTGATGTAACAGATACGTTCTTCATGTAGACACCTTTTGCTGCTGAAGGTTTAACTTTCAGCATTGTGTCAAAAATAGCTGCGAAGTTTTCAACTAATTTTTCATTATCAAAAGAAACTTTGCCAACTGGAACATGAATGTTACCAGCTTTATCAGCACGATACTCAACTTTACCAGCTTTGATTTCTTGAAGTGCTTTTTCAAGATCAAATGTAACCGTACCTGTTTTCGGATTTGGCATTAAACCTTTTGGCCCAAGCACACGACCAAGTTTACCAACCTCACCCATCATGTCAGGTGTTGCAACGATAACATCAAATTCAAACCAGCCTTGTTGAATTTTTGTAATATACTCACTGTCACCAACATAGTCTGCACCAGCTGCTTCTGCTTCTTTCACTTTTTCGCCTTTGGCGAATACGAGAACGCGTTGTGTTTTACCTGTTCCGTTTGGAAGAACGAGCGCACCACGAATTTGCTGATCTGCTTTTTTCGGGTCAATACCTAGACGGAATGCAGCCTCAACTGTTGCGTCAAATTTAACTGTACTTGTTTTCTTTACAAGTTCAATTGCTTCTTCTACTGAATATTGTTTTGTGCGGTCAACAAGTTTTGCCGCCTCTTGGAATTTCTTACCATGTTTAGTCATGATTTATTTCCTCCTTATGTGGTTTTAACGGATTTACCTCCCACGAATAAAGGTTGCGTGTGAAGTGATATCTTCTTCACATCGCAACCCCAAAAACAGACAACTAATTAATCTTCAATCACAATACCCATACTGCGGGCAGTACCTTCAACCATACGCATAGCTGATTCAACATTAGCAGCGTTTAAGTCAGGCATTTTTGTTTCAGCAATTTCACGCACTTTATCACGTTTAACCGTTGCAACTTTATTGCGGTTCGGTTCTCCAGATCCTGATTCAATGCCGGCTGCTTTTTTAAGCAGAACAGCTGCAGGCGGAGTTTTTGTGATGAATGTAAATGAACGGTCTTCAAAAACCGAAATTTCAACCGGAATGATCAATCCTGCTTGATCTGCTGTGCGCGCATTGAATTCCTTACAGAATCCCATAATGTTAACACCAGCTTGACCGAGTGCCGGACCGACCGGCGGCGCAGGGTTTGCTTTACCTGCAGGAATTTGCAGTTTTACAACTTTAATAACTTTTTTAGCCACGAGACACACCTCCTTAAGTCCGTGATGTGGTACATGGGGCTTTGCCCCTCCCACTCTGTCTATCTTTATTTAAATAAAGATGATTATAAAATGAGTCTTAACAGTACTAGACGTACTGACCTAAGAAATAGTATCACTTTTCGCGCAAGATTTCAAGCCGTTTTTTTAGGTTAATTTGTTTACTTGATCAAAATCAAGTTCAACCGGTGTTTCACGGCCAAACATATTAACATGTACTTTTAACTTTCCTTTATCCTGATCGATCTCTTCGACTGTTCCTTCAAAATCAGCAAATGGACCTTCTTTTACAACAACTGTTTCACCAATTTCAAATTCAGCATCGCGGCGGCGTTCATCCATACCCATTTGTTTCAGTATCGATGTTACTTCATCCGGCAGAAGAGCTGTTGGCTTAGAACCGTGGCCTGATGATCCGACAAACCCCGTTACTCCAGGCGTGTTCCGCACAACATACCATGAATCATCCGTCATCACGATTTCAACGAGTACATAGCCAGGGAATACCTTTCGCTTCGTCACTTTCGTTTTGCCGTTTTTAATATCAGTTTGCTCTTCCTCCGGGACGATCACACGGAAGATTTTATCTTGCATACCCATAGATTCAACACGTTTTTCAAGATTTGCTTTTACTTTATTCTCATACCCGGAATACGTGTGCACGACATACCAATTTTTTTCCATAGAAAGGGACTTTTGTCCTTCCCTCCTTTTCATTTAAACCAAATGAAAAAACCCGTTGAACGGGTTTTTTTGTTTCTTTATGTGATTCCATTATAGCACGGAAAAACAATGTGTATTCAACTAATTTTCCAGAAAGCTGATCGTATTATTAAATTAGCCGAATGACCCATGAAATACCTAGATCGACCACAGCAAAAAAGAGGGCAAAAAACACAACGGTTGCAATAACCGTAATTGTATACGTCATTAATTCTTTCTTTTTCGGCCAGCTGACCTTGCTCATTTCAGAGCGCACGTTACGGAAAAATTGTGTAATGCGTGACATGTACTGAAAACCTCCAAAATGAAATACGCCGGTGTCACTTCGTCTGTTTATGAACAGTATGCTTTTTGCAGACACCGCAAAATTTTTTTATTTCTAGGCGTTCGGCAACGTTGGTAACAGTCGTCGAATAGTTTCGTGATCCGCAGTCTTTACATTCAAGCGGCACTTTTTCCGCCATTTTAATCACCTTACCATTTCAATTCTTAAAACGTATCATTAAAAGCTATATTTCGTCAAGTTTTCATTAATTGGTCATCTCTTTAAACTCAAGATACCGCTCTAATTTCCGTTTGACGCGCTGTAATGCGTTATCAATCGATTTCACGTGACGATTTAATTCTTCTGCTATTTCCTGATACGAACGGCCATCCAAATACAAAGCAAGCACTTGCCGTTCGAGATCACTTAACAATTCATTCACTTTTCCTTCAATACTGGTAAATTGTTCGCGATTAATCATTAATTCTTCCGGATCTGTTACCTTAACCCCTGTTAGCACGTCCATTAACGTACGGTCTGACTCTTCATCGTAAATAGGCTTATCGAGCGAAATATAAGAATTGAGCGGAATGTGTTTTTGTCGCGTAGCAGTTTTAATGGCTGTAATAATCTGGCGGGTGATACATAATTCTGCAAACGCTTTGAATGTACTAAGCTTGTCCCCTTTGTAATCCCGGACCGCTTTGTACAAACCAATCATGCCTTCTTGCACAATATCTTCTTTATCCGCACCAATTAAAAAATAAGAGCGCGCTTTTGCCCTAACAAAGTTGCGATACTTATGAATTAAATAATCGAGGGCATCGCTGTTGCCGTTGTGTACAAGTTCTACTAACTGCTCATCGTTCAGCGAATCCATCGTCATACTTATACTTATCGAACGGTTCAAAGCTTACACATCCCCCTCCGCTTGCAAAGCATAGTTAGGAGTATTATACAGTACGTTTTTTTTATACGTCAATCATTCATTTTGCCGCCGCGGCGCCACTTCTCAAAAATTTCTGTCTGCTCTTTGCTGAGCGGTATTCGCACCTGCGGTTTGTAATAGCTGATCTTATCCAGCTTTTTCCCAATCGACTTTTGCATCATGTTCAGCTCTGTTAAAAGTTCGCGTGCCGATATGCGGAGCGCGCCCTGTCCGAATACAGCCCACTGCTCTGTGTAGTCGGACGTCGCAACACTCACTTGATCACGAATATTATTAAGCTCAATCGCCAACTTTTCAATTCGTTCATCTGCAGTTTCATTTTCCCGTGTGAAAATGACTTCCACTTTTGAATCGTGGTACTTTTTTTCTGTCCCTTTGACAAAATGAGCATCGAAGACAACGATAACACGGCAGCCGTGTACCCCTTGATATTCCGCCATCAATTCAATAAGGCGATCGCGGGCACCGGCAAAATCCGTCTCTTTTAACTGGCGTAGTTCCGGCCAAGCACCGATCATGTTATACCCGTCTACGAGTAGGATGTCCATCGTTATTGTCCCAGTGGATGACGCTTCCGGTACACTTCATACATGAGGAGAGAAGCGGCAACAGACGCATTCAGCGATGTAACATGTCCGCTCATCGGCAGTTGAATTAAAAAATCGCAATTCTCTTTTACGAGACGGCTCACACCACGCCCTTCACTGCCGATGACGAGACAGAGCGGCATCGTGCCATCAAACCGTCGGTAATCTTCCGCACCAGATGCATCCGTTCCCGCAATCCATATTCCCCGCTCTTTCAGCTCTTCCATCGTTCGGACCAAGTTCGTCACGCGGACAACCGGAATATACTCAATCGCACCAGTTGATGCTTTCGCCGCTGTCGCAGTTAAGCCGACCGACCGGCGTTTTGGAATAATAATACCGTGTACACCGACTGCATCAGCTGTTCTCATAATCGAGCCGAGATTATGCGGGTCTTCTAGTTCGTCAAGCAACAGAAAAAAAGGTGGTTCGTCGCTTTCTTTTGCTTTTGCAAACAAATCGTCAATTTCTGCATATTGATATGCTGCAACAGAAGCTGCTACACCTTGATGATTTTCCGGCACAACTTGTTCAATTTTTCTTTTTGGCACAAGCTGAACCGGGATACCCGCTTCTTTTGCTTTGTTTAAAATTTGCTGAATCGAGCCTTTTTGAGATCCTTCTTGCACCCATAACTTATTAATATCACGTCCAGACCGTAATGCTTCGAGTACAGGGTTTCGGCCGGCGATCCATTCTTGTTCCTGCGTCATGCATTCGCACTCCCTTTTTCATCGCTGTCGTTTAAAATGTTGTAAATTACTTCTTCCATTCGCTCGAGCTGACCGGTTAAAAATAAAAATCCGATCAGCGCTTCAAACGCAGTGCTATGATTGTACGTCTGTACATCTGTATTTTTCGGTACGTGACCAGACTTTGCATTCCGGCCTCGTTTCGCAACAGTTACTTCTGCTTCTGTTAAAAAATTGCTTTCACGTAAACGATGAAGCTGTGCCGATTGCGCTTTGGCAGAGACATAACGCGTGGAGGCACGGTGAAGATCATTTGGCTTCACACGGCCCGACTCCAGCAGAAATTTCCGTATATATACTTCATACACCGCATCACCCATATATGCAAGCGCCAATCCGTTCAGCTGCTGCGCCTCTTTTAATGGTTCCATCAACTGTTTCATCATCCGCGTCTCCAACGGATACCCTGCGCTGTGTCTTCCAAAATAATATTTAACTCTTTTAGCTGGTCACGTATTTCATCGGCGCGGGCAAAATCACGATCTTTACGCGCCTGAGTGCGCTGTTCAATCAAGTCTTCAATCTCTTCATCGAGCAGTTGCTCGCTTTGAATCGAAAGTCCGAGCACGAAGAGCATATCATCATATTTAGACAAAAATGAATCGATGACTGCTGTAGATGTGTGTGGTTCAAGCAAGTACACATTCGCGTCTTTCGACAAGTCGAATAAAACGGAGATGGCGTTCGCCGTATTAAAGTCATCATCCATTTCAGCGAGGAAGCGGGCATGATGGGCATTGATTTTTTCAAGCCATTGATCGTTGTTTTCTGTCAAATTGGTGCTGGACTGCTTACGATGCTTTACATTTTCATACGCGGTTTTTATACGTTCAAGTGAAGCGTGAGCACTGTCAAGTAATTCTTTATTGTAGTTGATCGGATTGCGATAATGAACCGACAACATGAAAAAGCGTAGTACTTCCGGGTCGATTTCTTTAATAATGTCATGAACGAGTACGAAATTACCAAGTGATTTCGACATTTTTTCATTATCTATATTGATATAGCCGTTATGAAGCCAGTAGCGGGCAAATGGTTTGCCAGTCAGTGCTTCTGACTGAGCAATTTCATTTTCGTGATGTGGAAAAGCTAAATCCTGTCCTCCAGCGTGAATATCGATCGAATCTCCTAGGTATTTGCGTGCCATTGCCGAGCATTCAATATGCCAGCCTGGCCGTCCCGCTCCCCACGGACTTTCCCATGAAACCTCACCTTCTTTCGCTGTTTTCCATAAAACAAAATCAAGCGCATCATCTTTCTTTTCACCAGCACCAATCCGGGCACCGATTTTTAACTCATCAATCGACTGATGAGACAGCTTTCCATAGCCATCAAATCGGCGTGTACGATAATATACATCGCCGCCTGATTCATAAGCGAATCCTTTTTCAACGAGCTGTTCGATAAATTCAACAATTAATTCAATATTTTCAGTCACACGCGGATGAACATCTGCTTTTTGGCATCCGAGTGCTTGTGTATCTTCAAAGTATGCTTTGATAAAACGCTCTGCAATAACCGGCATCTCTTCACCTAATTCATTGGCAGCACGAATTAATTTGTCATCCACATCTGTAAAGTTAGAGACGTAGGTCACAGCATATCCGCGATATTGCAGGTGGCGGCGTACTGTATCAAATACGATGGCTGGGCGGGCGTTACCGATATGAATATAATTGTATACGGTCGGGCCACATACATACATTTTCACTTTACCCTCATCAATCGGGATAAATTCTTCTTTTTTCCGTGTAAGTGTGTTATACATCATTACGGGCATCGCTCGTAATCCCCTTTCTTCGTTTCATCCAATTCCTTTTTCAAGCGGGCAATTTCCTGTTCCATGCTGTTCAGACGGTCCGCCACTGGATCCGGCAGATTGCGGTGATTTAAATCCTTTTCGACTTTCCGGCCATTTTGAACAACAATTCGGCCTGGAATACCAACAACCGTGGAATTTGGTGGCACATCTTTCAAGACAACAGAACCAGCACCAATTCTCGCATCTTCTCCAACGGTAATCGAACCGAGCACCTTTGCACCTGTGGCAATTAAGGCACCATCCTTCACCGTTGGATGACGTTTTCCTTTTTCTTTTCCAGTTCCGCCGAGTGTCACGCCCTGATAGAGTGTCACGTTATCCCCGATTTCACAAGTTTCACCGATGACAACACCCATGCCGTGATCAATAAATAGCCGACGCCCAATACGGGCACCCGGATGAATTTCAATACCTGTAAAAAAGCGGCTAATTTGTGAAATAACCCGGGCAATAAAATAAAATTTACGCTTATAAAAACCATGTGCAAGACGATGAGACCATATTGCGTGCAGACCGGAATACGTTAAAATAACTTCCAAATAGCTTCGTGCGGCAGGATCCTGTTCAAATATGATATCAATGTCTTCTTTTAGCACTTTAAACAATGTTGTCCCTCCTCTCAAAATACCAATTTCAGACATACAAAAAACGCCTCTGAAAGACAGAGACGTTTTAAAACGCGGTTCCACTCTGTTTGAAAAATAGCATAGCTATTTTTCCAACTTGACTTGTTAACGGGTTAGACCCGCCACCGCTTACTCATATGTTCAGCGGCGGACTCAGAGGGGCACTTCTGCAGACAGAAAGGCCTAAACCGCTCTCAGCTAAGTGACGGTTCTCTCTGAAAGGCATCTGCTGCATACTTTTCCTCTTCAACGTTTTTTTGTATATATACTCTATTATATACGTACCATCCTTTTAATCAAGAACGGCATTTAGCCTTTTTAAAATTTTTTCTTTTCCAAGCAGTTCAATTGCCTTTGGTAAATCCGGACCGTGTGTTTGACCGGTCACCGCTGCGCGAATCGGCATAAAAAGTTTTTTTCCTTTATAACCTGTTTCTTTTTGAACGTCTTTCATTGCTTTTTTTACACCATCTGCTTCAAATGGTTCAAGTGCTGATATCTTTTCAGCAAATGAACGGAGTACTTCTGGAACCTGCTCTTCAGATAGTACTTCTTTCGCTTCGCCTTCATATGAAACATCTTCTTTGAAAAACAAATCGGACAGTTGAACAATTTCCGCACCAAAGCTCATTTTTTCCTGATACAGCGCGATCAAACTTGTTACCCATTCTTCTCGTTCTGGTGACAGCGTTTTTTCAATCAATCCCTCTTTGATAAGATGAGGCCCCGCTAGTTCAACCACACGCTCAATCGATTGTTCCTTCATATACTGATTGTTCATCCAAAGAAGCTTTTGCTTATCGAAAAAGGCTGGCGATTTCGACAGTCGGTCTGCATCAAAACCTTCAATAATTTGTTCTTTCGTAAAGATTTCTTCTTCTTCTTTTGGCGACCAGCCCAGCAATGTAATAAAATTCAAAAGGGCTTCCGGTAAATAACCAAGCTCTTTGTATTGTTCAATAAACTGAATGATCGATTCGTCACGCTTGCTCAATTTTTTCCGGTTTTCGTTGACTATTAATGTCATATGACCGAAAACAGGCGGCTCAAAGCCGAGTGCTTTGTAAATTAAAAGCTGCTTTGGTGTATTTGAAATGTGATCATCTCCGCGAAGAACGTGTGTCATTTTCATTAAATGATCGTCAATGGCAACGGCAAAATTGTATGTTGGTGTTCCATCTTGCTTGACGATGACAAAGTCGCCGCCAATGCCGTCTGAATCAAATGATACGTTCCCTTTCACCATATCGTCAAAGGCTATCGTTTCACCTTCAGGAACAAGGAATCGGATGCTTGGACGTCGACCCTCGGCTTCGAGTACCGCCTGCTCTTCTTTTGTCAAGTTACGGCATTTTCCAGAATAGCCGGCAATTTCGTTGCGCTCTTGCTGCGCTTCCCGTTCCGCTTCAAGTTCTTCTGTTGTGCAGTAGCATTTATATGCTTTTCCTTCTTCTAGAAGCTGCTCATAATATTTTTTGTACAAATCATTACGTTCTGATTGGCGATATGGACCATAATCGCCATCTTGATCTGGGCCTTCATCCCAATCGATGCCGAGCCACTTTAAGTATTGAAGCTGACTTTCTTCGCCGCCTTCAATATTTCGCTTTTGATCTGTATCTTCAATACGGATAATAAATTTCCCGCCCAGGTTACGTGCATATAAGTAATTAAAAAGTGCTGTTCGTGCGTTGCCAATATGAAGATGTCCGGTTGGACTTGGCGCATAACGAACTCGTACTTCATTTGCCATAATTATGTACCCTCCCATGCTGTTTTATGCTTAGTTTTTTACTAAAAGGACTGCAGCCTGTGATGCAATACCTTCTTCACGTCCCGGAAATCCGAGCTTTTCAGTGGTCGTTGCTTTCACATTTACCTGACTTGCATCCGCTTCTAACAGTTCTGCGATGCGTTTCTGCATATCACCAATATATGGAGCCATTTTTGGCTTTTGTGCAATGATCGTACAGTCAATGTTACCGAGTTTATAGCCTTTTTCTTTTACTATCATCCATACATGTTCAAGCAACTTCGCTGAATCTGCATCTTTAAACGCTTTATCTGTATCTGGAAAATGACGGCCAATATCGCCTTCTCCCACGGCGCCGAGACACGCATCTGCTACTGTATGCAAAAGCACGTCCGCATCTGAATGACCGATCAGCCCTTTTTCATAGGGAATAGTAATACCGCCTATAATAAGCGGGCGTCCTTCTGTTAGTTGATGAACATCAAATCCTTGTCCAATTCGAAACATAAATAATTACACCTGACTTTCGTTTCTTTTCGCAATGATCGCCCGGGCAAAATATAAGTCTTCCGGTGTCGTCAATTTAATATTATCATAATCGCTTTCAACAATTTGAACCTGGTAGCCGGTTCGTTCGACAAGCGACGACTCATCTGTGCCAAGAAACTGTTCTTCTTCCGCTTTTTGCTGAGCAGATACTAAAAGAGCCGTCCGAAAGGCCTGCGGTGTCTGAACCGACCATAAATTAGACCGATCAACCGTCTGTGACACAGCGCCGCCTTCCGCTTGTTTAATTGTATCTTTTACCGGAACTGCTGCAATAGCTGCTCCTGTATTGCTTGCACTTTCGACGAGCCTTGCAATCGTTTCTTTCGTGATAAATGGTCTAGCACCGTCGTGAACGAGCACGATGTCTGTTTCCGGCGGGAGCATTTTTAAGCCGCTGTATACGCTATGCTGGCGTTCCTGACCACCTGTCGCAAATGCGTATACTTTTTGTATGTTGTACGTCAAAAGAAGCTGTTCAAATTCGAATCGCTCGTCCGGATGAATAGATAACACAATTCCTTCGCATGAAGAATCTGCTTCAAACACGGCAAGCGTATGAATAATAACAGGTTTTCCTTCGAGTTCAAGCAGCAATTTATTGCAGCCCGCTTTCATGCGTTTTCCTTTTCCGGCAGCCGGAATCACGACAAAGTAGTTCATTCGTTCAAACCCTTTCCTTTTTCCATCATGCGTGTTTTGGCTTTGCAAAAATCATCCGTCCTGCAGATGTTTGCAATACGCTTGTGACGACGACATCGATTTGTTTACCAATAAAATCGCGGCCGTCTTCTACGACAATCATCGTGCCATCGTCCAGATAAGCAATGCCCTGACGTTGTTCTTTTCCGTCTTTAATGACGAGCACGTGCATTTCTTCCCCTGGAATGACGACTGGTTTTACTGCATTTGCAAGATCGTTAATATTCAACACTGGTACTTTTTGAAATTCACAAACTTTGTTTAAATTGAAATCGTTTGTGACCACAATCCCCCCAATGTCTTTGGCGAGCTTAACAAGTTTGGAATCTACTTCATGAACATCTTCATAATCTTTTTCAGTCATTTCCACATCAATTGGAATTTCTTTTTGCATCCGGTTCAAAATATCAAGCCCGCGGCGTCCTTTCGTTCTCTTTAGTGTATCAGACGAATCAGCAATATGCTGTAATTCTTCAAGAACGAATTGAGGGATGACGATGGTACCATCTAAAAACCCTGTATCGCAAATGTCAGCAATCCGACCGTCAATAATCACACTCGTATCCAAAATTTTAAAAGACTTAGCCGGTAATATAGGCACTACTTCTTCAGACTGGGCGTCTTTTCGTTTCAGTCCTTTATTGGATGAAAAAAATGAGGTTAATTCATCGCGACGTTTAAAACCGAATTGAATACCGAGATAGCCAAGAGCAATTGTTAGAAGGATCGGTACAACAGTATTGACGATTGGCAATTGAAGCTGCGCGAGCGGAATACCGACTAAAATAGCGACAAGCAGTCCGAGTACTAGACCGAGACCACCCATTAAAATATCCGTAAGCGGTGCATTAACGATGCGGTCTTCAATCCATTTAATAAACTCCACAATATAATCCACTGCCCAAAACGTCAGCAAATAAAAAACCAGTGCACCTAAGAACGCAGTGATGTATGGATTATTAATAAATGGATAATCAAAATGAAAATAATGGAATAAGTCCGAAATAAGAAATACGCCAAGCGTACCACCTAAAATGATGAATCCACCCTGTACAAGGCGCTTTAACATGTTTATTTCACCTCCCTATTCTTTTCATTATAAACACGTTTTGAGCCCCGCGCTATTATTACGCGACTGAAACGCATTTAGTTCCATTTTTTATTTTCCAAAAATGATTTTTAATGCTTCATTAACAGTCGATACACCAACAATTTCCACACCGGTTGGAGCTTTCCATCCACCGATATTATTTGCAGGTATGACAAGGCGCGTAAAACCTAGTTTTGCCGCTTCGTTTACACGCTGTTCAATACGCGACACACGCCGCACTTCACCCGTCAGCCCAACTTCACCGATTAAACAATCAGTTGCGCCGGTCGGTTCGTCACGGAAACTTGAGGCAATACTGACAGCAATAGCGAGGTCAATCGCCGGCTCATCCAATTTTACACCACCCGCTACTTTTAAGTACGCATCTTGATTTTGTAGCAGCAGCCCGACCCTCTTTTCAAGAACAGCCATAATAAGCGTTACCCGATTATGATCCATTCCCGTCGCCATTCGTCTCGGATTGCCAAATACAGTCGGGGCAATAAGCGCTTGTATTTCAACAAGTACCGGCCTTGTCCCTTCCATTGATGCGACGACCGTAGAACCCGATGTCCCCTGGGTCCGTTCTTCGAGAAAAATTTCTGATGGATTCGCGACTTCTTCTAGCCCTATTTCTTTCATTTCAAAAATACCCATCTCATTCGTGGAACCGAACCGGTTTTTTACCGCCCGCAAAATACGGTATGTATGATGACGTTCTCCTTCAAAATACAACACCGTATCCACCATGTGCTCGAGTAAACGCGGTCCGGCAATCGAGCCTTCTTTCGTCACGTGACCGACGATAAAAATAGCAATACCGTTCATTTTTGCAATTCGCATCAGTTCAGCTGTACATTCACGTACTTGCGAGACGCTTCCAGGTGCCGATGTCACTTCTGGATGATGGATCGTTTGAATGGAATCGATGATGACAAACTCCGGCTTCATTTCTTCAATCGCTGAATGAATAAGCTGTAAGTTTGTTTCTGCATATATATAAAGACTTTCATTATTTATGTTCATTCGCGACGCTCGCATTTTCGTCTGTTTCACAGACTCTTCACCTGAGATATATAATACATTGCTCCCTTTTGATGAAAGTTGAGAGGAAACTTGCAAAAGAAGCGTCGATTTTCCTATACCTGGATCGCCGCCAATTAAGACAAGCGAACCTGGAACGACACCGCCCCCGAGCACACGGTTAAATTCTTTCAATCCTGTTTCAACGCGCGGTTCCTGTGCAGTCTCCACATCAATGAGACGTGATGGTTTAGCCATCATTGTCTCTGTATGCATAAATGTCCGTTTCGGCGTCCCGGTAATTGCCGTTTCTTCCACCATCTGATTCCACTCACCACAGCCGGGACATTTACCCATCCATTTTGCAGATTCATAGCCACACGAACCACAAACGAATTTTGTTTTCTTTTTAACCAAAATAATGTTCTCCTTTCAAATGAAAAACAGCGGGTCTATATAGACCCGCTGCATAAAAATTTACGACATGGAGCCAGCTGCTGTGCGAACCATAAATTCGCCTTTTTCATCAACATCGACTATCACTTGCTGGCCTGTTAAGACGTTGCCTTTTAGTAACTCTTCTGAAAGCCGGTCTTCTACTTGTTTTTGTAGTGCGCGGCGCAACGGACGTGCTCCATACTCTGGATCGTATCCCTCATCAGCGATTTTTTCTTTTGCCTTCTCTGTCAATTCAACTATAATATCCTGCTCTTTCAATCGCTTCGTCAATTGATCCGCCATCAATGTCACAATTTCTTTCAAATGTTTCTTTTCAAGTGCATGGAAGACAATAATTTCGTCGATACGGTTTAAGAACTCAGGACGGAAAGCCCGTTTCAATTCGTCCATCACTTTCCCTTTCATATCTTTAAAATCTTGTGTTGTATCTTGAATGTTAAAACCGACGTATTTATTTTTTTGCAATGACTGTGCACCGACGTTAGACGTCATAATAATGACCGTATTACGGAAATCAACTGTTCGGCCTTTCGAATCAGTTAAACGGCCATCTTCAAGAACTTGAAGTAAAATATTAAAAACATCCGGATGTGCTTTTTCAATTTCGTCAAGCAAGATAACGGAATACGGTTTACGGCGAATTTTCTCGGTTAACTGACCGCCCTCTTCATACCCAACATAACCTGGAGGCGAGCCAACAAGACGTGATGTCGAATGCTTCTCCATGTATTCTGACATATCAATACGGATCATTGCATCTTCATCGCCAAACATCGATTCTGCAAGGGCTTTAGCAAGTTCTGTTTTCCCGACACCAGTCGGACCGAGAAAAATAAATGAACCAATCGGACGCTTCGGATCTTTCAAGCCTGCACGTGCACGGCGAACGGCTTTCGAAATCGACGTAACCGCTTCTTCCTGACCAATTAAACGAGAGTGAAGAATATCTTCCAAATTCAACAAGCGGTCTGTTTCTGTCTGTGCTAGTTTAGAAACGGGGATCCCTGTCCAGCTCGATACGACCATCGCGATATCTTCCAACGTTACTTCACTGTTCTCTGTTCCCTGTTTTTCTTTCCAGCTATTTTTCGTCTGTTCAAGCTCTTCACGCAATTTTTGCTCTGCATCGCGTAAAGAAGCAGCTTTTTCAAATTCCTGACCTTGAACAGCCGAATCCTTTTCATTTCTGAGTGTCTCAAGTTTTACCTCAAGCTCTTTCAAGTTAGGAGGTGTCGTAAATGAACGAAGACGAACCTTTGAACCTGCTTCATCAATTAAATCAATTGCTTTGTCCGGTAAGAAACGGTCAGAAATGTAACGATCCGACATTTTCACGGCTGCTTCAATCGCTTCATCGAGAATCGCAACACGATGATGCGCTTCATAACGGTCACGCAATCCATTTAAAATTTGAATAGATTCATCAAGTGTCGGCTCATCCACTTGAATCGGCTGGAATCGGCGCTCAAGTGCTGCATCTTTCTCGATATACTTCCGGTATTCATCAAGCGTGGTTGCACCAATACACTGCAACTCTCCACGTGCTAGAGATGGTTTCAATATGTTCGATGCATCAATCGCACCTTCCGCACCACCTGCACCAATTAATGTATGCAGCTCATCAATGAACAAAATAATATTGCCTGCTTGGCGAATTTCATCCATTACTTTTTTCAAACGATCTTCAAATTCTCCACGGTATTTTGTTCCGGCAACAACTGTCCCCATGTCAAGCGTCATCACGCGTTTACCACGCAGCGTTTCTGGCACTTCATTATTAATGATTTGCTGAGCAAGTCCTTCTGCAATCGCCGTTTTACCAACACCTGGTTCACCGATCAAGACCGGATTATTTTTCGTCCGGCGGCTCAGTACTTCAATAACACGTTGAATTTCTTTGCCTCGTCCAATAACCGGATCAAGGCTTCCTTCACGGGCAATAACGGTTAGATCTCGTGCCAAACCATCAAGTGTTGGCGTGCTTACATTCGAAGCCTGACCGCCCTGCGTCCCGCCTCCTTCACTGCTTCCGAGCAATTGAAGTACTTGCTGGCGGGCCTTATTTAAACTCACACCAAGGTTTCCAAGTACACGTGCGGCTACGCCTTCTCCTTCACGGATCAAACCAAGCAAAATATGCTCTGTACCTACGTAAGAATGGCCAAGTTTACGTGCTTCATCCATTGACAGCTCAATTACTTTTTTCGCACGCGGCGTATAATGAACGGTTTTCGAAGCTCCGTCGCCTTTTCCGATTAACTCTTCTACTTCCTCCTGAATTTTTTCAGCACTGAGCCCTAAACCATAAAGGGCTTTCGCAGCAATGCCTTCTCCTTCACGTACGAGGCCGAGCAAAATATGTTCCGTACCAATGTTGCTGTGACCCAGCCGGATGGCTTCTTCCTGTGCCAGTGCCAATACTTTTTGAGCTCTCTCCGTAAAACGACCAAACATCATACTCATTTCCCCCTTATATTAATTAGTTTCTTTCATCGTTAAACGTTCTCGAATGAGTGCTGCCCGCCGGACATCGCGCTCTTCCGCCCGCAGCGGCCCACCCGCATATTGCTGTAAAAAGCCAGGCTGCATTAATATCATTAATTCATTTAAAATACTTTTGGATATATGTTGAATATACCCTAAATCGATCCCTAATCTAACGTCTGATAAACATTGAAATGCTTCATTCGTTTCAACCATGCGGCAATTCGATAAAACACCAAATGATCTGAATATACGATCTTCAAGTTGAATATGAGAAGTCTTCACCAGCGCATCACGTGCTGATTGCTCTCTCATCATCAACTCATGTACAACACTGCCTAAATCGTTAATAATATCCGCTTCCGATTTGCCAAGTGTTAACTGATTTGAAATTTGAAAGATGTTTCCTAAAGCTTCGCTTCCTTCCCCGTAAATTCCTCTAACAACTAAACCAAGCTGGCTGATCGCCGGGATAATCCGGTTCATTTGTCGGGTCAGCACAAGTCCTGGCAAATGAATCATTACTGATGCCCGAAGACCCGTTCCAACATTCGTCGGACAGGCTGTTAAATAACCTCGCTTTTCATCAAATGCGTATTGAACACTTTCTTCAATCATATCATCAATACGATTTGCTTCATTCAGTGTCTCCTGTAGCTGCAGACCAGATGAAAGGCACTGGATTCGAAGATGATCTTCTTCATTTACCATAATACTGATATCTTCCTGCTCTGAAATAAGCGCTGCACCGTACAGCGAAGATTCTGCTAAAAGAGGACTGATTAAATGCTTTTCAACCAATACTCTTTTTTGAAGCGGCGAAAGGTCCTCCATCTTGAGCAGCTCAAGAGACAATTTTTTTGATGTAGCTGTATTTATTTGCTCCACAATCTGTTTTGCATCATCAAATTGAAAAACGGTTGGAAAGCATACATCACTAAAATTGCGGGCAAGCCTTACACGTGTACTAAGTACGACGTCGGAATGTGGGCCCCCCCCACTCATCCAAGAACTCGTCTGCTGATTAATAAAGCGTTCCAATGACATATTACGCACCGCCCCCTTCACCTGACAACTTATGCTCTACTTCTCTTATTTGATCACGAACATCTGCCGCTTTCTCAAAATGCTCATTAGCAATCATTTCATTAAGCTGTTCACGTAGCAGGTGCAACTCTTTCTGCAAATGAAGCGCACCGCCCATTCTCTTTGGTATTTTCCCTTGATGCCTAGTATTACCCCCATGAAGGCGTTTTAAAATAGGTGTAAGCTTGGAATCAAACGCTGTATAACAATGCGCACAACCAAACTTGCCTGTTTGTAAAAATTTTTGAAACGTCATATGGCATTTCTCGCAATGTTCATCTTCCTCATGAGATGCAACATTAGATGAAAAAAGAGGTTCTGAATTAAACAATCCACTAAGTAAATTGTTAAGAGAAAATGCAGGATGTCCGCCAAATAAATATTCTCCCTTTTCATGGGCACATTTTTCACAAAAATAGACTTCTGTTTTTTCTCCATTTACTATTTTCGTAAAATGAAGCGCTGCCGGTCGTTCATGACACTCTTGACAGATCAAATTATTCACCGCCTTACTGATATTTAAGAGATAAAAGAAATGATTTCATCATGCGTGCTCGTAGTTCATCACGATCGGGTAATTCAATATACAACACGGAGCGGCTCATAACGCTTATCATTAATTTCGCCTCACGCGTAGAAATTACCTCCTCTTCTAGAAGACGATAAATAAAATCTTCTCCATTAGATTGAGACAATCGTGTTCCGACTAGTGCCAAAAGTTGATTAATTAAATCACTTTGCTCTCTCACTGTCACTTTTATAATACGAATATATCCACCGCCACCACGTTTACTTTCAACAAGATAACCTCGCTCGATCGTAAATCGTGTGTTAATAACATAATTGATTTGAGAAGGAACACACTGGAACTTTTCTGCAATTTCGTTTCTTTTGATTTCAACGATTTCGCTTCCGCTATGCTCGAGTACTTGTTTCAAATACTGTTCAATAATATCAGAAACGTTTCTCATTCTGTTCCCCACCTTGACTTTGACTATATTTGACGATAATTATAAAGGAAATTGATTAATCATTGCAATTTATTTGCTTATTTATATACAAAAAAGACAACTTAATGATTTAAGTTGTCTTAACGTGCCAGGCGGCGTCCTGCTCTCACAGGGGGAAACCCCCAACTACCATCGGCGCTGAAGAGCTTAACTGCCGTGTTCGGGATGGGAACGGGTGTGACCTCTTCGCTAATGCCACCTGACTATGAAGTTCGAAAGAAAGATGTTCTTTCAAAACTGGATATAAGGGATTCGTATGATACGTATAACACCAAGTATTGTTTCGTTTTGTCCAGCCCCAGCCAGCCCAAACGGGCCAGCTGGCACTTTTCGTTATTGGTTAAGTCCTCGATCGATTAGTATTCGTCAGCTCCATGTGTCGCCACACTTCCACCCCGAACCTATCTACCTCGTCATCTTCAAGGGATCTTACTT
>NZ_KB889752.1:3232356-3234559 GCF_000372765.1 Bacillus sp. 37MA | reverse complement strand
TACCTGTGTCGGTTTGCGGTACGGGCACCTTACATCTCGCTAGAGGCTTTTCTTGGCAGTGTGGAATCGAAGACTTCGGTACTTAATTTCCCTCGTCATCACAGCTCAGCCTTCACGGAAACGGGATTTGCCTCATTTCCAGCCTACCTGCTTAAACACGCGTATCCAGCTGCGTGATCTCCTATCCTCCTGCGTCCCCCCATCACTCAAACGATGCTTGGTGGTACAGGAATATCAACCTGTTCTCCATCGCCTACGCCTTTCGGCCTCGGCTTAGGTCCCGACTAACCCTGAGAGGACGAGCCTTCCTCAGGAAACCTTGGGCATTCGGTGGAAGGGATTCTCACCCTTCTTTCGCTACTCATACCGGCATTCTCACTTCCAGACGCTCCACCAGTCCTTACGGTCTAGCTTCACAGCAGCTGGAACGCTCTCCTACCACTGATATCAACGATATCAATCCACAGCTTCGGTGATACGTTTAGCCCCGGTACATTTTCGGCGCAGAGTCACTCGACCAGTGAGCTATTACGCACTCTTTAAATGGTGGCTGCTTCTAAGCCAACATCCTGGTTGTCTGGGCAACTCCACATCCTTTTCCACTTAACGTATACTTTGGGACCTTAGCTGGTGGTCTGGGCTGTTTCCCTCTTGACTACGGATCTTATCACTCGCAGTCTGACTCCCAAACATAAGTTTCTGGCATTCGGAGTTTGTCTGAATTCGGTAACCCGGGATGGGCCCCTAGTCCAAACAGTGCTCTACCTCCAGAACTCTTCGTTTGAGGCTAGCCCTAAAGCTATTTCGGAGAGAACCAGCTATCTCCAGGTTCGATTGGAATTTCACCGCTACCCACACCTCATCCCCGCACTTTTCAACGTGCGTGGGTTCGGACCTCCAGTGAGTGTTACCTCACCTTCATCCTGGACATGGGTAGATCACCTGGTTTCGGGTCTACGACCTCATACTCATTCGCCCTATTCAGACTCGCTTTCGCTGCGGCTCCGCATCATCTGCTTAACCTTGCATGAAATCGTAACTCGCCGGTTCATTCTACAAAAGGCACGCCATCACCCATTAACGGGCTCTGACTACTTGTAGGCACACGGTTTCAGGATCTCTTTCACTCCCCTTCCGGGGTGCTTTTCACCTTTCCCTCACGGTACTGGTTCACTATCGGTCACTAGGGAGTATTTAGCCTTGGGAGATGGTCCTCCCGGATTCCGACGGAATTCCTCGTGTTCCGCCGTACTCAGGATCCACTCAAGAGAGAAGAGGATTTCAGCTACAGGGCTGTTACCTTGTTTCGCGGGCCTTTCCAGACCGCTTCACTTATCCTCTTCCTTTGTAACTCCGTATAGAGTGTCCTACAACCCCAGAAAGCAAGCTTTCTGGTTTGGGCTATGTCCCGTTTCGCTCGCCGCTACTCAGGGAATCGCGTTTGCTTTCTCTTCCTCCGGGTACTTAGATGTTTCAGTTCCCCGGGTATGCCTCCTCCTGCCCTATGTATTCAGGCAAGGGTGCCATCCCATTACGGATGGCGGGTTTCCCCATTCGGAAATCTCCGGATCAAAGCTTACTTACAGCTCCCCGGAGCATATCGGTGTTAGTCCCGTCCTTCGTCGGCTCCTAGTGCCAAGGCATCCACCGTGCGCCCTTTCTAACTTAACCTAAAAAGGCATTCTGTGTCTTACTTGGTTTTATACTTGTTCATACGATTGCTTATATCCAGTTTTCAAAGAACAATTTTGGTGGAGCCTAGCGGGATCGAACCGCTGACCTCCTGCGTGCAAAGCAGGCGCTCTCCCAGCTGAGCTAAGGCCCCGACAGAAAAAAGAAGAGTAAGGATGGTGGGCCTGAGTGGACTCGAACCACCGACCTCACGCTTATCAGGCGTGCGCTCTAACCAGCTGAGCTACAGGCCCTTACTCGACAAATATATGAAGATTATTTAATTGAACCTTCAAAACTGAACAAAATCAAAGTCAAAACGTCACGTTTTTCTGTAAAAATTCCTTAGAAAGGAGGTGATCCAGCCGCACCTTCCGATACGGCTACCTTGTTACGACTTCACCCCAATCATCTGCCCCACCTTCGGCGGCTGGCTCCCGTAAGGGTTACCCCACCGACTTCGGGTGTTGCAAACTCTCGTGGTGTGACGGGCGGTGTGTACAAGGCCCGGGAACGTATTCACCGCGGCATG
>NZ_KB889752.1:3231110-3232256 GCF_000372765.1 Bacillus sp. 37MA | reverse complement strand
TCTCCAAAAAGTGTTTGACTTGCTCATTTGTTTATCTGCAGATGACAGGCATCTGCCAGATAAGATTTAAAACTAAAACGTTGACGTTTTTATTGATTTTGTTCAGTTTTCAATGTTCAATTGTTTAAGACTTGTACTATCCTATCACTTTACTTTTAAAGTGTCAAGAATAAATTTGGTGGAGCCTAGCGGGATCGAACCGCTGACCTCCTGCGTGCAAAGCAGGCGCTCTCCCAGCTGAGCTAAGGCCCCTAATAAATGGCGCGCCCGAGAGGACTCGAACCTCTAACCTTTTGATTCGTAGTCAAATACTCTATCCAATTGAGCTACGGGCGCAAATATAGTTAAATTATCTGGAGCGGAAGACGGGATTCGAACCCGCGACCCCCACCTTGGCAAGGTGATGTTCTACCACTGAACTACTTCCGCAAAGTGCGGGTGAAGGGACTTGAACCCCCACGCCTCGCGGCGCCAGATCCTAAGTCTGGTGCGTCTGCCAATTCCGCCACACCCGCAATATGAATGGTGAGCCATGAAGGATTCGAACCTTCGACCCTCTGATTAAAAGTCAGATGCTCTACCAACTGAGCTAATGGCTCTTAAAAATGGTGCCGGCAAGAGGACTTGAACCCCCAACCTACTGATTACAAGTCAGTTGCTCTACCAGTTGAGCTACACCGGCGTTAAAAAAATAAATGGTGGAGGATGACGGGATCGAACCGCCGACCCTCTGCTTGTAAGGCAGATGCTCTCCCAGCTGAGCTAATCCTCCATATTTGTATAATTAAATCGCCAGGCGGCGTCCTGCTCTCACAGGGGGAAACCCCCAACTACCATCGGCGCTGAAGAGCTTAACTGCCGTGTTCGGGATGGGAACGGGTGTGACCTCTTCGCTAATGCCACCTGACTATGAAGTTCGAAAGAAAGATGTTCTTTCAAAACTGGATATAAGGGATTCGTATGATACGTATAACACCAAGTGTTGTTTCGTGTTGTCCAGCCCCAGCCAGCCCAAATAGGCCAACTGGCACTTTTCGTTATTGGTTAAGTCCTCGATCGATTAGTATTCGTCAGCTCCATGTGTCGCCACACTTCCACCCCGAACCTATCTACCTCGTCATCTTCAAGGGATCTTACTTACTTACG
>NZ_KB889752.1:3185162-3231010 GCF_000372765.1 Bacillus sp. 37MA | reverse complement strand
AACTCTCCAAAAAGTGTTTGACTTGCTCATTTGTTTATCTGCAGATGACAGGCATCTGCCAGATAAGATTTAAAACTAAAACGTTGACGTTTTTATTGATTTTGTTCAGTTTTCAATGTTCAATTCGTCATTTGCGACTTTAATATCTTAACATCTTCAAAATACAATGTCAATTATTTTTTGAAAATGTTTTTTCATTTCGTTGTTCTATGTTGCTGACAACGTTTATAAATATACCACCGTGCTTTTCTAGAAGCAAGTACTTTTTTTCATTTTCTCATTTTTTTTCAAAAACATAAAAACCCCGGCTAATTCGCCGGGGATACTCATTTAATCTTTATGTCTCATAAGCGGGAATAACAGCACATCACGAATAGACGGAGAATTTGTCAAAAGCATAACGAGACGGTCAATCCCAATACCTAGTCCTCCTGTCGGTGGCATGCCATACTCTAGTGCTTCAATAAAGTCATCATCCATTTCATGCGCTTCATCATTTCCTTGCTCACGCTCTTTTAGCTGCGATTCAAAACGTTCGCGCTGGTCGATCGGGTCATTTAATTCCGTGAATGCATTGGCATGCTCACGCCCTACAATGAACAATTCAAAGCGATCTGTGAAACGTGGATCTTCTGGATTTTTCTTCGCCAAAGGTGATATTTCAACCGGATGACCATAAACAAAGGTAGGCTGAATAAGCTCTTCCTCCACTTTTTGCTCAAAAAATTCATTGATAATATGACCGAATTGCATCGTTTCTTTATATTCAATACCATGTTCTTTTGCAAGCTGACGTGCTTCTTCATCGCTCATTTCACGCCAAAAATCTACACCTGTGTATTCTTTTACAGCATCAACCATATGAAGTCGTCTCCATTCAGGTTTCAACTCTACTGTATATTCACCATATTCAATTGTTGTTGTACCAATGACATCTTCAGCTACGTGAGCAATGACGTTTTCAGTTAACCGCATAATATCGGTAAAGTCTGCATATGCCTCGTACAATTCAATCATTGTAAATTCCGGATTATGCCGTGTTGATACACCTTCATTGCGGAAAACACGACCGATTTCATATACTTTCTCCATTCCGCCAACTATCAGACGTTTCAAATGAAGTTCAATTGCGATTCGCATATATAATTCCATGTCGAGTGCATTATGATGTGTGACGAATGGACGGGCGGCTGCACCACCAGCAATGGAATGCATCATCGGTGTTTCCACTTCCAAATAGCCATTGTTATCAAGGTAACGACGCATCGATTGGATAATGCGACTGCGGGCGATAAAAGTTTGCTGACTTTCCGGGTTTGTCATCAAGTCCAAATAACGCTGACGATAGCGTTGTTCAATATCTTTCAGCCCATGATGTTTATCTGGAAGAGGCCGAAGTGATTTCGTTAAATACACGTATTCTGTTGCTTTCACAGATAGTTCGCCTACGTTTGTTTTAAATACTTTCCCTTTGATGCCGACAATGTCTCCGAGGTCAGTCATTGTAAAGAGATCATACGCGTCTTCTCCAACAGTATCTTTACGAACGTAAATTTGAATTTGACCGTTTAAGTCCTGAACGTGGGCAAATCCCGCTTTCCCTTTCCCACGCTTCGTCATAATACGTCCAGCAATGACAACTTCTGCTTCTTTTTCTTCTAACTCTTCTTTTGAAAATGAATCAAACTGCGCTGTAATTTCTTCTGATGTATGCGTACGCTCGAAACGGCCTCCAAACGGATCAAGTCCTTTATCTTTTAAAGACTGCAATTTTTCTCTTCTGACCAACAGCTGGTCGTTTAATTCTTCACTCATTTTTCCGTTCACTCCTATATTCAATTAAACCGCCTGAATCGACGCTTCCTTTTCTTCCACTTTGTCTACAAATGTTGTTAATAATGTGACGAGGTCACTTCTCGTTTCACATGTATTGATCTCTTTACGTACTTGTCCGTTTCCACGTATGCCTTTCAAATACCATGCGGCATGTTTGCGCATTTCACGTACAGCAATGTTTTCATTTTTCAAGTTAATTAAACGGTCTAAATGAAGAAGACATACGTCGATTTTTTCGCGCGCTGTCGGTTCATCTGCAAGCAGGCCTGTTTCAAGGTATTGCACCGTCCGGTAAATCATCCACGGATTTCCAAGTGCAGCACGGCCGATCATCACCGCATCGCACCCTGTTTCATCAAGCATACGTTTCGCATCTTGTGGTGTTTCCACATCGCCATTTCCGATCAATGGAATATTAATTGAGTTTTTCACTTCTTTAATAATGTCCCAGTTCGAATGGCCTTCGTACATTTGCACGCGCGTACGGCCATGAAGCGCCACCGCCTGACCTCCTGCACGCTCAACGGCGCGGGCGTTCTCAACCGCATAAATATGGTCTTCATCCCAACCCATACGCATTTTAACCGTTACAGGCTTGTCAACTGCATCGACGACAGCGGATACCATTTCATAAATTTTATTCGGATCAAGAAGCCATTTCGCTCCTGCATCACACTTCGTAATTTTCGGTACCGGACAGCCCATGTTAATATCAATAATGTCTGCATTTGTATTTTTATCAACAAAACTTGCCGCTTGTACGAGCGATTCTCTTTCACCGCCAAAAATTTGAAGGCTAAGTGGTTTTTCGCGCTCATCGATATAAAGCATATTCATGGTTTTCTCGTTTTGAAGTACAATTCCTTTATCACTGACCATTTCCGCGCATACCATTCCGGCACCGAATTCTTTTACTGTCAAACGGAAAGCAGAGTTACATACGCCGGCCATTGGCGCGAGCACTACCCTGTTTTTCAGTTCAACCGGTCCGATTTTCAACATAAATAATCACCTTTCTGTTTTCATAAGGACGAAAAAGCGTCCGCCGTTTTCCAGAGGTTGACGCCTTCTCTTCCCTGAACATAATGTAAATATTGTTCCAGCGGCATTCCTGTATCAGGAATTTCGATCGTTGCATCTATTTCTGCCAGCGGAATAAGTACGAAAGCACGCTCTTTCATCCGCGGGTGAGGAATAATAAGGTTCTCTGATTTAATATTGTCGTGATTATACAACAAAATGTCAAGGTCTATTGTCCGCGGCCCCCACCTTAAATCCCGCTTCCGTCCAAGCTCATTTTCAATTTCCATACAGACGTCAAGCATCTCAACCGCCGACAATGATGATTTCACTTTCAATACGATGTTTAAAAAGGGCGGCTGATCCGTAAAACCAACCGGGTCTGTTTCATATATAGAAGAGATCGCTTTAATATGCATCTTTTCTTTTTGACGGAGAAGCTTCACGGCTTCCTTCAAGAAGAGTTCACGATCGCCCATATTCGTTCCGAGAGATAAATAAACTAGATGATTCATTATTCACGACCTCTCGTAATTTCGATCGCGACAAAGTCATAATGTCCCGCAATGGGAGGGTCTGGTTTAATCACTTTTACTGTACATGACTGCACAGTAATAAACTTTTCTAGAAGATCGCCTGCTATTTTTTCAGCCAGCGTTTCCACAAGCTTCACTGGACTGCCTTCCATAACTGCTTTACACGCTTCATAAATCTCCCCATAATTGACCGAATTCTTAAGATCATCTGTTTCGCCTGCTTTTTTAAGCGAAACATCAAGTGTCACATCTGCCCGAAAACGCTGACCGAGTTTATTTTCTTCAGGAAAAACACCGTGATAGCCGTAAAATTCCATACCTGTCACATAGATTTTATCCATTGTGATGCCCCTTTCCGACTAGCGCATCCATCATTTTCATCATGCGCGCGATTGGCAATACATCATGAACCCGAACAATATGACACCCTTTTTGAATACCAAAACAGCAAGTTGCACCTGTCCCTTCCATCCGCTCCTCTACCGGTACATTCAATACATAATCAATCATTCGTTTACGTGATGTACCTAGCAATACCGGGAAACCGAGCGCCGCAACACGATCAAGGTTTTGCATCATCTCCATATTTTGCTCCATCGTCTTTGCAAAACCAATGCCCGGGTCAAGAATAATATGTTCATCTGGCACACCAGCTTTTTTTGCAATTGTAATGCTTTCATATAAATCTTGTAAGCAATCCCTCATAAAATCTCCGTAATTCATTTGTTCCCGGTTGTGCATTAAAATAATAGGTACTTCTTTTTCAGCAGCGACTGCTGCCATATCTGGATCTTTTTTCGCACCCCAAATATCGTTCAGGATCGACGCTCCGGCTTCAACTGCTTTTTCAGCTGTTTTTGCTTTAAACGTATCGATAGAAATTGGAACGTCTACTGAGCGATCGATTGCTTCAATAATCGGCTGCACCCGGTTGATTTCATCTTCGGTAGAAACTGGTGTATAGCCTGGGCGAGTGGATTCACCGCCGATGTCTATAATATGTGCCCCGTCCTTTACCATTTGAACAGCGTGGTGAACAGCTGTATCATGCTCGTTAAACCGACCGCCGTCTGAAAAAGAATCCGGCGTCGCATTTAAAATGCCCATCACGTACGTTTGCTGTTCAAAATCAAGTGTGTATTTTCCCGCTTTCATATTGTACATCTCTCCAGTTTCTTTAATCATTCTTTTTATTTTAACATAAAAAAAAAACAGACTGCGCGAATGCAGTCTGTTGCGGTTTTAGCTTAATCGAATTGGTAAAGCGGTGTGCTAAGGTAGCGTTCGCCATTTGATGGAAGAATCGCCAATACTTTTTTGCCTTTACCAAGTTTTTTTGCCACTTGAATAGCAGCAGCAATCGCTGCGCCTGAAGAGATACCTCCAAGGATCCCTTCTTCACGTGCAACAAGGCGCGCTGTTTCAAATGCTGTATCATTGTCAATTTGGATAACTTCATCGTAAATTTTCGTATCAAGAATAGCCGGAATAAAGCCCGCACCGATTCCTTGGATTTTATGAGGACCCGGTTTACCACCTGAAAGAACCGGTGAATCTGTCGGCTCCACTGCATAAATTTTTGCATTTGGCCATTTTTCTTTAATGACTTGTCCTGAACCTGTAATTGTCCCACCCGTACCGATACCGGATACGAAACCATCGAGTTGGTCAAATTGCTCAGCAATCTCTTTCCCTGTTGTCAAACGGTGAATTTCAGGATTTGCTTCGTTTTCAAACTGCTGCGGCAAGAAATAACCGTTTGCATCAGCAAGTTCTTTCGCCTTGCGGATTGCTCCACCCATTCCTTCTGGTCCCGGTGTTAATATAAGCTCTGCACCATAAGCACGAAGCAAGTTGCGGCGCTCCATGCTCATTGTTTCAGGCATAACAAGGATTGCTTTGTATCCTTTTGCTGCTGCGATCATCGCAAGGCCAATTCCTGTGTTGCCGCTCGTAGGTTCAATTAATGTGCCGCCTGGCTGCAAGTTTCCTTTTTTCTCCGCTGCTTCAATCATTGCAAGTGCGATCCGGTCTTTTACACTGCTTCCTGGGTTCATGTATTCAAGCTTTACGTACACTTCTGCACTGTTTTCATCTACTACATTATTTAATCTTACAACTGGTGTTTGACCGACTAAATCGGCTACTGAATTCGCTACACGTACCATTAATTATTTACCTCCATTTAAATGCCGAGTATTTTCATTGGTTATATAGAATTTATCAGCTTTTGATTGAAAAGTCAACCATTTTGATTAAGTTCGAGGTCACATAGATAAAAACCTGCCAATTTTAGCAGGTTTTATAAAGATCAGGCCTCTTCTTTTAGTTGTTCAAGTTCTTCTTTTGAAAATATATATCGTTCGTTACAGAAATGACATTGTGTTTCAGCACCGCCATCTTCTTTAATCATTTCTTGAATTTCCCCACGTCCAAGACTGACAATTGCATTGCCAAATCGCTCTTTTGAACATGTACATTCAAATTGAACCGGCATTGTTTCCAAAAACTTTACGTTCCCTTCACCGAAAATGTACGTTAAAATCTGCTCCGGTACTAATCCTTTTTCAATGAGCTTAGATATAGGCTCCATATTCGTAATGCGTTCTTCTAAAATCGTAATCGTCGCATCATCTACATTTGGCATGAGCTGAATAATGAAACCGCCCGCAGCCAGTATCGAGTTATCTGGGTTAACAAGCACACCGACACCAACCGATGATGGTACTTGCTCAGATACGGCAAAATAATACGTAAAGTCCTCTCCAAGCTCACCTGAGACAATCGGTGTTTGACCGCTGAAGTTTTCACGAAGGCCAAGATCTTTTACGACTGTCAGCATGCCGTCTGTTCCAACGGCACGACGTACATCAAGTTTGCCATTTTCGTTCAAATCAAAGTGGGTTTGCGGATAGGTAATGTAGCCACGCACATTTCCATTCGCATCACTGTCAACGAGAATCGGACCCGCTGCGCCACCACCTTCAATTTTCAATGTGATTTTTTCGTTTCCTTTCATCATTGCACCCATCATGACACCTGCTGTCATGGAGCGGCCGAGTGCTGCAGACGCTGTTGGCCATGAACCGTGTCTTCTTTGCGCTTCCCCAATTGTTTTCGTTGTATTTACTGCATAGGCACGGACCTGTCCGTCAAAAGCCAATGCTTTTACTAAATAGTCACTCACTCTAATCTTCCTTTCCTACATTTCTTTTATAAATTAACAAAAGACCTTTTAATGTTAATTCCAGATCGACGACATCAATCTCATCACACTCTTTAGCAATGAGTGCCGCGAGACCTCCCGTTGCAATAACTGTTGGATCGATATTACTTTGGCTTTTCATTCGTCTGACTATACCTTCTACTTGACCAACATATCCATATAAAATACCTGCCTGCATCGCAGAAATCGTGTTTTTGCCCACAATATTATCCGGCCGTGCAATTTCAATACGCGGAAGCTTTGATGCACGCGTATAAAGCGCTTCTGTTGAAATACCTATTCCAGGTGCAATTGCACCGCCCATATAATTGGATTTTTCATCTATATAGCAGTATGTGGATGCTGTCCCAAAGTCGACAATAATAAGCGGAGAACCGTATTCATGAATGCCCGCTACTGCATTGACAATTCGGTCTGCTCCAACTTCGCGCGGATTTTCATATTTAATATTTAAACCGGTTTTCACACCAGGGCCGACAACAAGCGGATGAACGTGAAAATATTTTTTACACATGCGCTCAAGTGCCGCCATAATCGGTGGTACAACGGATGAAATGATCACACCATGAATTTGTTCAAATTGCAAACCGTCATGCTGAAATAAGTTTTTAATTATCATACCGTATTCATCTTCTGTTTTATTACGGTTCGTTTCAATACGCCAGTGATACTTTAATTTTTCTCCTTCGTACACACCGAGCACTGTATTTGTATTTCCCACATCCAGTACAAATATCAACGTTCTCACCACACCTGTTCATCTATTTTTTTCGTGTTTTATCATATCACACTATTCAAAAATGAAAACAAAAGACGCCCGAAAAGAATACTTTCCGGGCGTCTGTCTATTATGCTTTTGGTTCTTCACCGTTTAAAGGCATTTTAAGATCGTCTCGCACTTCCGGTACATCCACAGCGTTTTCCGGCAAATTCGTCGTTTCCGTTGCTGGTGTTCCTTCTGTCGCGTCTGTCTTTTCAAGCACTACTGTATTGTCTTTTAACTTTTCTTCACCGTCAGAACTGTAGTTTCGTTCCGGCAATGTCCCATGATCAGACAAGTGTTTAATTTGTGCTGCATCAAGCGTTTCGATTTCAAGTAGTGTATTCGCAATGAGTTCGAGCTTATCACGATTTTCTGTCAAAATCTGTTTCGCTCGTGCATAGCACTCTTTAATAATCGTTTGAATTTCCACATCAATTTCATACGCAATGCGGTCTGAGTAATTTTGTTCGCTATTAAAGTCGCGGCCTAAAAATACTTGTCCTTGCGATTGACCAAATTGAAGCGGTCCCAGTTTGTCACTCATTCCGAATTCCGTGACCATACGGCGGGCAATACCTGTTGCACGTTGGAAATCATTGTGAGCACCTGTTGAAACTTCACCAAAAATAATATCTTCCGCTACACGGCCGCCAAGAAGACCGGTAATTTTATCAAGAAGTTCCGGCTTTGTCATGAAATAACGGTCTTCTTTCGGAAGCATGACAGCATAGCCCCCTGCCTGTCCGCGTGGAACAATCGTCACTTTATGAACCATGTCCGCTTCATCTAGTACAAGACCGATGACGGTATGTCCCGATTCATGGAACGCGACGATTTTTCGTTCTTTTTTGGAAATGACGCGGCTCTTTTTGGCAGGTCCAGCAATGACACGGTCTGTTGCTTCATCTACATCAGACATATCGATTTTTTTCTTATCTGTACGAGCAGCCACAAGCGCGGCTTCATTTAGTAAGTTCTCAAGGTCTGCACCAGAGAAACCCGGTGTACGCTGTGCAATCGCACGCAAGTCAACAGATTCATGAAGCGGCTTGTTGCGGGCGTGTACACGAAGGACTGCTTCACGGCCATTTAAATCTGGACGGTCAACCGTAATTTGACGGTCAAAACGTCCCGGACGAAGAAGTGCAGGGTCAAGAATATCAGCACGGTTTGTTGCCGCAATCATAATAATTCCTTCGTTCGCACTAAATCCATCCATTTCAACGAGCAATTGGTTGAGCGTTTGCTCACGTTCGTCATGACCACCGCCCAGTCCAGCGCCACGCTGGCGTCCAACCGCATCAATCTCATCGATAAAAATGATACATGGTGAGTTTTTCTTCGCATTCTCGAACAAATCACGAACACGGGAAGCACCGACACCGACGAACATTTCAACAAAGTCCGAACCACTAATCGAGAAGAATGGCACACCCGCTTCGCCAGCCACCGCTTTTGCGAGCAATGTTTTACCTGTACCTGGAGGTCCTACAAGAAGCACTCCTTTTGGAATACGGGCACCGAGTTCAGTAAACCTGCGCGGATCTTTCAAAAATTCAACAACTTCAACAAGTTCTTGTTTTTCTTCATCTGCGCCCGCTACATCGTCAAAGCGGACTTTTTTCTTTTCATCGTTGTAAAGGCGCGCTTTACTTTTGCCGAAGTTCATCACACGGCCGCCGCCGCCACCCTGTGCCTGGTTCAACAAAAAGAAGAAGAAAATAAAGATAATGAGGAATGGGATGATCGTTGTGAAAAACTGTACCCATCCACTTGTTTCTTTTGCCGGAAGAATGTTCACTTCCGCATTTTGAGATGCAGCATTTACTTGATTCAGCATCGTATCATTGCCCGTTACATATGTAACGAACATTTCATTTTCCTCAGCCCCTTTTAGCGTTCCGCGTATTTCATATACGCCACGCTCCGGCTGCATAGTAAAGGTTTCAACATCATCTTGCTTCAGATACGTCAGAAATTCATTATATGTGACATTATTCGTTGGTGCGTTATTGTTGTTGAAATAGCTAACAACACCAATAATGACAAGAAAAACGAGTAAATAAAATATGGTGTAACGAAAAATTCTGTTCATCCCTTACCTCCTCCCAAAAAAGCTGACTATATGCAATGTTATCATATAGAAAGTTAGTGTTACAACTATTTGAACCTTCTTTTAGCCTGTTTAATCCGCTCACTTATTTACCTTCAGCCGCCATATAAATAATTGGTTTTAATACACCAATATATGGAAGATTACGGTAGCGTTCTGCGTAATCAAGACCGTAGCCAACCACGAATTCGTCCGGAACAGTAAAACCTATCATATCTACTTTGATTTTTGCTTTCCGGCCAGTAGGTTTATCCAGAAGAGTAGCAATTTTCACTGATTTCGCTTTCCGATAATGAAATAACTCCGCTAGATAGCTTAAGGTCAAGCCGCTGTCAATAATGTCTTCGATAATTAACACATCGCGTCCTTCTACAGATGTGTCCAAATCTTTAACAATTTTCACTTCACCAGATGACACCGTTGATTTCCCGTAGCTTGAGACGTCCATAAAATCAACTTCAAGATGTGTATCCACACGTTTAATAAGGTCAGACATAAATGGCATAGCACCTTTTAATACACCTACAAACAGTGGATAACTGTCTTTATACTCTTCTGTCAACTCCGCGCCAAGCTGTTTTACTTTCGCCTGTATTTCCTCTTCCGAAATAAGCACCTTCTCAATATCGTTACTTAACAATAGACTTTCCTCCCAGAATTGGCTTATTCCTTTTCATAAATTAACAGCAACGGCCCAGACTGCTCATGAATGGATTTGCGGACACCCGGTACCCAGAGCAGTGTTCCATCTGCATCCGTCACAACCGGAAGATCATCCCGGTATGCTAAAGGGATCTTTTCGTCAATAAATAAACGGGCTAGCTTTTTCGAACCACTCATTCCTTTTAACTGAATTTTGTCGCCTTCTTGACGCGTTCGAATGCAGATCGGCCATTGTATATGATCCGAATCCAATTTAAAACATGCTAATTCAGCTGAACATTCCCCTTCTGTTTGAACCCTAAATGTGCCTCCAGATGGCCACTGTACAACGTCCCCAGGATAAAGAAAAAGCGGTTCGCTCTTTTTTTTCGACTCCCCCGTTTCAAATGAAAATAAACAATCGTCTCCAATTTTCTGAACAGTAAGACTAGATGGAAGGTTCAATTTCCCCGATGGAGAAGATGATTGAAGCAGTTGTAAAGTGTGCTGAATATGTAGAAATGAAAACGCTGTTTTTCCATGATAGAGATAGTTTAATATTAGATGAATTGCCCTTCTTTGTAAAGGCAAAGGCACTGTTTTGAACGGATCAGTTTTTAGAGATACGTCCCGATGTTTCCATATTGTCATATTCTCGATTTTCTGCCGGGCAAGTACTGTTAAAAATTCTTCATCTTCTCTCTTCTCTTCACTGAAACGCTGCACATGAAAATGCGCTTTCTTATTTTCTTTTTTAATGAAAGGCAGTAAGTTATGCCGGAACCGGTTGCGTGTGTAATCGTTTTTTTCATTGCTCGGGTCATCACGGTATTGAATGTTATTGGATACGCAATAAGTAAGAATATTTTCTTTCGTTACTGTCAGAAAGGGACGGATAATAGATCCCCCTGCAAATGATCGCTCAGATGGGATACCTGTATATGTATGGGATCCTCTCGTCAACTGCATAAAAACCGTTTCAATTTGATCGTCCGCATGATGAGCAGTAGCCAGTTTAGCAGTACTATATTCTTTCATCACTTGCTCAAAAAAAGAATAGCGGACACTCCTGGCGGCTTCTTGAATACCCGCTCCTGTTTTAATTGACTCGGCGCTTGCATCCACCTGCCCTGCTTTAAACGGAATATTTCGCTCCCGACAAAATGACTCCACAAACAGCAAATCTTCGTACGATTCGTTTCCACGCAGCATATGATCTACATGAATGGCACTAATCCGAATAGACATGTCCTTTTGATTCTCATAGAGAAAATGAAGAAGCGCCATTGAATCGGATCCTCCTGAAACAGCAGCGACTACATGATCGCCCGGTCGAATGAGTTTATGTGTATAGATAAATGCTTTTACCTGTTTTTCAAAAGACTGCATATCTTCCGCTCCGCTTCTCATCGTTTCTTTTAGTGTAACAAAAATACCATGAGGATGAACGTAAAAAAAACCAATACCACAGGCCATTTTTTTGATTTACGCTTCTTTCTTGTTCTCATCTTCGTCGGCTCTTTGCCTGATAAACAAATAAGCAGTTCTTTTTTCATCGTCTTCGCACAATTATATTGACCACTAATCGCCTGCTGCAAAATAGGCGCGGCCAGTTGAAGTACCGGTGATGATTCAATAATGGCTATTAAGCGTTCGATTTGTCCACCGGCCTCTTGCACTTCTTTTTTATGCATCAGTGTAATCGTCAAAACAGAAGCAGCGAATAGATCGTACGCTGGTTCCGCTTCTCTCGTCCCTGAGTGCCAGGCAGCCCGATCGTAAAGAGTAGTGTACTCTTTCACAGAACGCCCCTGTTTTGTGATACCGCCCATATCCACTGCCCGAATCATATGGGTAGGGCCAGAAACAATTAAGTTTTCCGGCTTTAAATCACCCATAATTTTGCCTGAACTATGAAGCGACTCCAAAAAATCAAGCAATCGAAGCAGCAGGATAAAACTCCATTCTTCTTTTTTATTTTTCATAAATGTATGCAGCATTAACCCGTCAATATACTCCATAATGTAGAAAGGATAAATGACACCATTTTTTTCAACATCGTCTGCTTCAATAAAAAAAGGGCCGGGAGATGCTTCCCTGACCCGTTCAAGTGATTTCAATGTATTCGTTTCAGAGGCAACAGCGGCCGAATCGGCAAATTTTAACGCGGCCTGTCCAATCGCACCTGTTACAAGGTAGACAATTCCATTCGCGCCGCGGCCAATTTCTCTCTCTACCCGCCATTTATGTCCAGTCCATTTGCCTATTAACAACTCGCCGGGCATTGCTTCATATCGATTTTTCATCGTACTTCTCCATATCGAGAAATGAAGAAAGTGCCTGTCTAATCGCCGGACCGGTCGGTGTAATACCGCCGGACGCAAGCTGCGGAAATGATTCAGCTAATTTTTTTGCATTGTCTGTCCAGCCAATCCGCTCTTCTGCCGCACTATATTTCCCAGGAAATGTCCACAATGAAAAAGAAGAGTGACCGCTTCTTGACTGCATACTAACCGATAAATCATAAAGCGCTTCTTTAACAGCTGGCAGTTTCAGCTTCATGCTGGCACTCATATCTGTCAACACAAGCAATTTTAATTCTGCTTCTTCGCTAATGTCTTCTACCTTTTCCGCGATTTTGCCTCTTTTTTCAGGCGGCAGCGACTCAATTTGCGCATCTTCATTTAAAATATCACGCAGTTCCTGATTAATAATGCTATAAATTGTACCTGTCATGGCCTGACGCGTCACATTCACAACAGTTTCTGATAGTGACCTCGCTTGTACAATCCGACTTTCTCCACCACCGGACCTCGCAATAGATTCAATTTCCTCCAGTCCTTCTGCCCTTTTGCTGTCATCGACAATCCCAATGACATTGACAGTAATACCTTGTCGTAAAGCAAACGCAGCCATCGCAGCCGGATCTTCTCCTGTGTTTGAGCAGCCATCCGTTAATAAAAGAAGCTGCCTGATCGTTCCCATCTTCATGATCGTCTCCGCCTTTCACCTTTTTTCTTCATGTTCGACGGAAATGAACAAAATTATACGGCCCGGCGTCTCATCGGACGTTTTTTCCTTTTCTCAGACGGTTCAATATCATAAATTGGAATTGCCGCCCACTCTGGTAAATTATGCTCCACGCGCGCAACGCATAGCGTCATATCATCTTTTATTTCCCCCGCCTGTGTACGAATCACTTCATCCATTAATAAATCAGCAAATTGCTGAGGATCGTTCGTCTCAATCGATTTAATTTTTCGTTTCATCCAGATGTCAGCGTTTTCAATAAAATCAGGCCCTTCGAATACCCCATCACTCATCATTATAAGCAAGTCTCCCGACTTCAGTTGTTCATGAACAGTGTCCACTTCAAACTGTTGTAAAATACCTATTGGCAAATTACCGGATTCCACCTTTATTACTTGATCACCCCGTTTAATAAAGCTCGGTGATGAACCAACTTTCAAAAAGACAGTCTGTGCATCCTGCAAATCAATAATAGCTAAGTCGAGCGTTGAAAACACTTCATCATTCGTCCGCAACGACAAAATAGAGTTAATCGATTTCACTGCTACTTTTTCTTCAATGCCGGACTGTAATATCCGCTTCAATAAACTGATCGTAGCGCTGCTTTCATCGTGTGCTCTATCTCCATTCCCCATCCCGTCACTGATCGCAAGCGCAAATTTCCCTGTCCCAATTTCGATTGCTGAAAATGAATCTCCCGATACAAGACCGCCTCCTTTTGCGGCGTGTGCCAGTCCTGTCACAATGCGGAATGCTTTCGCTGATCGGAATACACTTCTCATTCCAGAACCGTCCTCCTGCTCGCGAACAACAATGATATATTCATCGAGTAATTCCGATAAAATAGGTGCAATAATTTTTTCGCTTTCTCCATGTCCCTTTGAATACGGAATCGTCATTTCTATATCGATTGCTCCTTTTTGAACACTGAATACATCAATATCAGTAATTTCCATTCCGAATGATTCGATTGCAGACGTTATTTTTTCTTCCTGTGTACAATGCGCCGCTTCTTCACGCTGCATTTCACTCGCAAAGTCACGCATCACTTTTGATACTCCTTCCAACTGATCCGCAACGATTTTTCGGCTGTCTCGCATTTGTTGTTTCAACTCTTTATTCGCCCGGTAATACGTCAGTTGTGAACGAATCTCTTCTTCTACACGAACCGGTCGGAAACAGCGGGTTTCCAGTTCTTTTACAAGTGGCGGTGATAAGCTGTCTTTTTCCGTGTCTACTTCTTCGAGTATGTCTTTCATCAATTTATATGTGTCATCAAATTGATACACCCAACACTGCTCTTTTTTGAAACAAGTTTGACATGTTTTTTCCGTAACGCCGCTTAAAAACAAATCAAACTCTCTATCTTCACCCTCCAAAGGTTGATTCGGCTGCGAGAAACTATCGGCCAACGCATCAAATAAATCCGAAAACTGTTCCATTCGATCTGAAGTCACATCTCGTACTTTTCGTAAATATCGCTGCTGTTCTATCGAGTGCTCTGTCGTTCCGGGAATTAATTTAGACACATGGTCTGTCCATGCTTTCGGCGTCATAAATAAAAGCAGTGCAGCCGCAGCCGATTCATACAATGTCGTCATATTCATGATATCGCCTTCACCGTAAAAACCGGCCAATACAGTGGCCGCCATCAAGCCAGCCACTGCACCGCCCCGTTTCCATTCTTTGAATAACCCCCCCAGCAGCCCGGCAAACGCTAGAATGCTCATTTCATGAAAATCGCTAACACCTGCTAAACTTAAAATTAGCCCACTTACAACACCAGCAGCCGATCCGAATGCGGCACCTGATAAAAACGAAATAGCCGTTACGAGATACCGAGCCGCTATATGATCTGCCTCAAGTCCGCCAATGGACCAACCGACCATTCCCGTCGCTGCCGAGGCGAAGACAATAAGTAATCCAATCCATTCTTCCGTTTTTAGTGTACGAATTCGCCCTGATAAGGATAAAAACGGCAAGCACTGCATAAAGATAAGTGTTAGCACAAAAGCAAGTGATGCTTCCACAGCAGCGAGCACAAGATCATATGCCGGTACAAATTCTGGACCGTTCACTGTATACGCCAAAATACTTTTCACTGTAAGAATTGTAAAGAAGACAAAAAATGGAACAGGTGCTGTTTCCCCTTTATGAAGCGTCCTGAATAATCGATGTAAAAGTAAAAAACTAAACAAAACTGCAAAGGTGCTTACTGTATTCAGCGGTGAAACCGTAAATGCTCCCGCAAGAACAGCTATACATACACGGGGTGCCATCTCTTTTCTCATGACAAATACAGCTGCAAAGAAGGAAAGCGCAAAAGGCGACAATTGTGAAAGTAATAAAGCCCGTCCAAATAAAAAACCCGCTGGAAACAGTATCCAACCTCGATCAAGTAATAAAAAGGCTGCCTTTCCTGCATATCCGTTGCCCCACTCCCGGCCCAGAACTGCTTTCCCTGTCATCCCATACTCCGCTCTTTGCAATACAGCCCACTCTCCTTTTTATTCGTTTCCTTACATGAAGTATAAAAGAAAGCAAGTTCAAATTTTGTCAAACGAAGGAATCATTGCCAATAAATCGTTCGACAAATTAACTACGCTAAAAAAAAAAAATAATATTGACATTTCATTCCCGCGCCGTTATTATTGAATCTGTGCTATAAAAGAAAGCACATTTTTGGCGGTGTAGCTCAGCTGGCTAGAGCGTACGGTTCATACCCGTGAGGTCGGGGGTTCGATCCCCTTCGCCGCTATTTTGAAATGCATAGTTTGCCTATTTAAGGGCGACAGACATAAGATGAACTGATGAAATGGCGTTCTTCAGAGCCGTGCAGTCAAAACAGCTTATGATCCAAGCCCTCGGCAAACAGAGTTGACACCACAACACTCTTTCTTATCATGGCCCCTTGGTCAAGCGGTTAAGACACCGCCCTTTCACGGCGGTAACACGGGTTCGAATCCCGTAGGGGTCATACTAAAAGGTTCGGCGAGCTTAACTCGCCGAACCTTTTTTTGTCACCGATATTCTTTCGCTATCATCTTCTTGCATCAGCATATTCTTCACTATCATCCCTTAATCACTATTTTTTATTTTTTGAAAAAATCGTATCCGATCCCTGGATTTTCACTCAACATAATCATTGGCCCTTGAAATGGTGACGTTTGGGCATCATTGCTTTCCAGCCATAGTGGGGCATCAAGGTCGATTTTCAAAATATTAGGATGAGCACAGGCCAAGTGGGCCGCGGCCAGAACACCCAGTCCGCTTTCCATCATGCTGCCGATCATACATGGAATTCGGCCCGCCTCTGCAATACTGGCAATTTGCAGTGCCCGCACGATACCACCCGCTTTCATCAACTTAATGTTTAACCAGTCAACCGCCTTTGTTTGAACTAATTCCAGTGCCTGTTCAGGAGAAAAAACACTTTCATCTGCCATAATCGGCGTATACACATGATCGGTCACATATTTTAACGAATCAATATCGCCTGCTGAAACAGGTTGTTCAATTATACTAATGTTTAATCTTTCATCTTCCCATCCCTTAATAATGTTAACAGCTTCTTTTTTATTCCACCCTTGATTGGCGTCTACTCTAATTTGAATAGACGGCCCTACTGCTTCACGTATTGCTTTAATTCGTTCAAAATCTTTCTGTCCATCCAGTCCCACTTTTATTTTCAACGATTTAAATCCTTTCTCCACACTCTCCACTGCATCGCGGATCATCGTATTCGCCTGATTAATGCTGATTGTCATATCATTTTCAAGTGTATTTGTTTTTCCTCCAAGCAGTTGATAGAGCGGGATACGTAAAAATTTTGAATAGGCATCAAACAAAGCAATCTCAAAGCCTGCTTTTGCGCTCGTGTTTCCAATGCATGACGTCTGGATCGTTCGTGAAAGACTGAATATGTTTAAAATGCTTTGACCGATCACCGCAGGAGCCAGTGTATTTTTGATCGTTGATTCTATACTTTCAATCGATTCGCCTGTTATAACAACGGAAGGTGAAGCCGTTCCAATTCCCTGTGTTCCATCCTTTAGTTTAAGGCGGACGACTGCTACCTCAATGGAAACAACCTTCCTTAACGCTGTTATAAATGGCTTTTTTAGTTTTAACCGTTTTATTTCTACCTCAACATGGCTTATTTCCAAACTAATTCTCCTTTCTTAAAATGCTAATCATGCGTATTCCAGATAAATAAAAAGAATCCAGCTGCAAGAGAATATAATTTCTCACATAGCTGAATTCTTTCCTACATAGAAAACGATCTCGAATATCGGTATTCGAGACCGCTTAATAAAATAAATACAATTATATTGTATCGACAGGGAGCAGCATTAACCGCGTCTTCCGCCTCTTCCACCTCGGCGTGAGTCTGTTTGACGTTTTAATGTTGTCATGCGTTCTTCGCTGTCTTTCAGGAAACGGGCCACTTTCGATTCAAAGTTCTCTACAGGTGGCTGTCCTCCACCTCGTGGTCCCCCTTTTTGACGGAAATCACCCTGGCGTTGTGGACGCGGACGATATTGCGTTTGCGGTGGTGGATTATCCTTCGCTTTACGAATTGACAAACCGATTTTACCGTCCTTCTCAACATTCAATACTTTTACTTCCACTTCATCGCCGACAGTCAAGTGATCATTAATGTCTTTGACATAATTATCCGCCACTTCACTAATATGAACGAGACCCGTCGAACCTTCCGGCAATTGTACAAACGCACCAAACTTTGTAATGCCGGTCACTTTACCCTGTAACTTGCTGCCCACTTCGATTGACATAAAAAAATTGTTCCTCCTTAAAATTGTTCGAGCTTTATTTATTATTATAGTACGTAAAAAAAGCGTGTCAATAAGACACTGCTTTCTTTATTCTTCTTCTCTCTGCTCTTTTTGATCCGTTTCTGGAAGATTAAAGATAATTTCCCCTTCTTCAGACAAGAAATAGTCTTTCCGTGCGAGATCCGCAATATACTCATCATCCTTCAATCGTTCAAGCTCTTCTTCCGAAAGTTTTTGCTGCTGTTCCAGCTTGATCAGCTGCTGCTCCGCTTTCACCAGCTTTTCCTCACTCGCCTCAAGACTGGCAGATTGCGATATGACAGCTGATAGCATCGTACCAAGAATAATAAGCCCTACCACCCCAAAAGCTGCTAATCGGCGCATGAGTTTTCGTTTATGCTGCATTTTAAAAATTGTTTTTTTTTCCTGAGACAATATAAATGCATTTTTCAATGATGACACTTTTTCTTTGTTCAGTCCGCGCATTGCAGTTCCTCCACCATTTATTTTTTTGAACGGCCTATTGCCGAAAACGGTCGTAACAATAATGTCTTTATCATCCATAATAATAGAGAATGGATCATTCTGGCAAGGAAAACCACGGTTTTCACAATGAAAAGGACCGGAGTGATGAAAAAAATGTGTATAATTGTTTTGATAATATTCCCTATGAGCCGACATAGAAAAAAAACGGCATTCATCACAGGAAGAAAAAAGCGCCGGATGAACAGGAAATAGAGCAGAACGCCAACGAATAGAAACAAAAAGAACGGAAGCCTTACTTGTCCGTCATTTACATAATATAAAGAGATAAATAATCCGATCGCATAACTACTCCAAAATAAACCATCACTTAAAACGAGCAGAACAATCTTTTTTTTGTTCTTACATCTGATCCGCCGGTATACATCAAGCAGCATACCGAAGCAAATGCCCGTCACAGCCATCAAAAGTGCCGTTTCAATTTGTGTACCGAGATTCATTTTGACCGTTTAAAAAATAATTTTCCTGCACTTCCATCTACGTATAAAAAGGCCGTGATCCGCCCTTCAATGGCGGCCTTTTTATTGACGGTATCAAAATGTTTCATTTTCAGCCCACTGCCGCGTACTTTCAGCTTGCCCATTACCGTCTGTAGTAAAAATTCCGAACTATCGAAGCGCTCCACTTGCTGAACACCTGTTAATTCCACTGTTTTCCGCCCCGTTATATTCACTGTATGATCCTGCTTTATGTCCATATTGCTCATCTCCTTTTTATAATCTCTATCTGAGATAATATGCAAAAGGCTTGAAAATTATGAAAAAAGCACCCACTCTTTTTGAAGTGAATGCTTTCTCGCTTATTCAGACAGTTGTTCTTCTTTTAGCACATCGTACATACCCGCTGCTTCTTCCTTTTTCGTTGTATCCAGCAACTTCTCAACACGGACAGTCATAATGCGGCGACCAAGACGAATTGCCAATTCATCGCCGACTTTTACATTAGAACTTGCTTTTCCTGCTACGCCATTAATGGAAATACGCCCTTGATCTGCTACTTCTTTTGCGAGTGTCCGGCGTTTAATAATACGTGATACTTTTAAAAATTTGTCCAGTCTCATCTATCTCTCTCCTCTTTTTTTGCTTCATTCCAAAATGAATCGAGTTCATCCAGCGTAAAGTCTGTAAATTGGCGGCCGCTTTCTCTTACGCGGTCTTCTACATAGCCGAAGCGGCGCCGAAATTTGATGTTAATTGCTGCGAGTGCTTCTTCTGGATGAATGTCATAAAAACGCGCGACGTTAATGAATGAAAAGAGGACATCCCCGAATTCTTCCCGTAGATGAGCAGCGTCATCCGCCTCTGTTTCAACGAGAAATTCGATCCATTCTTCTTTCACTTTTTCGATTGCGCCAGCTGCCTCGCTCCAGTCAAATCCGACTTTCGCCGCTTTTTTCTGAATGTCGTACGCTTCGAGTAATGCCGGCAGTCCTTTCGGGATTCCATCGAGCCATCGAGCTTGCTTATACCCTTTCTCAGCTGCTTTGATTTCCTGCCAATTCGCTTTCACATCATCTGCGGTTTCAGCCTGCCCATCCCCAAACACATGCGGGTGGCGTCGAATCATTTTAGAAGAAGTCGATTCAATTACATCTTCAATGGTAAACATGCCTTCATCTTCGCCAATTTGCGCATGAAGGAGCACTTGCAGCAAAACGTCACCAAGTTCGCCTATCATTGCATCATCGTCTTTGTCATCAATCGCTTCAAACAATTCATATGCTTCTTCTATTAAATATTTTTTTAACGATGAATGCGTCTGTTTCAAATCCCATGGACAGCCGCCGTCTGGTGCGCGTAAACGGGCAATGATCTCTCTTAGCACAGAAAACTCTCGATATGTATCTTCTTCTTTTTGAACAGGCGGCACGTACACACTCGTTAAATTATTAATCTCCATATTGCGATCAAGCTCGTAAAGCGGCATCTTTTTCAGCACTTCCTGTTCGCTGCCCGCTGCCGTTATAACTGTCACTTCATGGTCATCCGGATATTTTTCCATCAATGTCAATTTCACATCAGATGCTACAAATGAATCGTACACTTGAGCAATGATCAAGTGACCAAAAATATGAATATCGTCGCGATTCAATGCAGTACCATCAAGCAGTTGAAAGCCATCAGCTGGATCGATTTCAATGCTGGCAAAAAGCGCATCTAGAAAGCTTTGTCCGCCTGCAATCACCACATCTACTTCGCCTGACCGTTTTCGCTCAAGCAACAGTTGTACGGTCTTCTCTGCTGCCATTGGATGACCAGGTACGGCGTATAAAACAGGCTCGTGCTTCGATGCTTCAAGCAACAGCTCGACAATTTCCTCATATACATCTTCAAACCGGTCATGCCGTTCATAAACGGTATCAAAACTTTCAAACTGTACACCTTCTTGTTGCAATGCGGAAACGACCGGATGACCCATCGTTCGAAGCCAGACCGTATTTGATTTTTTTAAAAGCCGGTACACACCGAGTGGCATTTGATCGAGATCAGCAGCTCCGAGTCCTACAATCGTTATCTTTTTCTTCATTACACGTCACATCCTCTTATTGCGCTTCGCCGTCCAGTCAATGATTTTCAATCCGAAAGGCAGCATCCGCAGTTCATCTTCATTTAATACTTTCCATTTTACCATGAAAGCAAAAAACAGACAGGCTCCGAGCATTGCCCCACTGACCGCTGTCCCCCCGCTTACGAGGCGACCCGATCCTTCCGGCAAAAGAAAATAAATACATATGTATACGATAACCGCCATGAAAAATGAAGATGCTATTGCTTTAAGTATAAATGTACCGCTAAATAACGGGCGCTTTTCATGTTTTCTCAACGCGGCAGTTAAAAATAATACACCCGCAAACAGTGCACCTGATGTTGCGAACGAAGCGCCATACAATCCGTATACTGGAATTAAAATTGCATTTGCTGTCCATTTAAAGGCAAGGGCGATCACAGCACCAGCTGCCGGAATCCAGTCCTGTCCCTGTCCTTGAAAAATAGCACTCATTGTCGACATAATGGAGTAAAAAAAAATCGATATCCCGAATATTGCCAGTACACCAGAACCATCAGTCGTTTCAAACAACATTTTATTCAGTGGATTCATTATAGCAGCTAAACCACTTGACGCTGCAAGACCGAGTACAAAGCTAATCCGAAGTGCTGTCTGGCTGTACACTAGAGCAGCATGGACTTCTTTTTCTTTTATCGCTTTTGTGATAAGAGGAACAACGGTTAACGAAATCGACACTGCCGCAACGACACCGAGCTGAAGCAAAGGCTGGCCCCGATCATATATACCCTTCCATTCTTTCGCCATATCAGCTGGAACTCCTGATAAGACAAGTCCGCTATAAATTTGAAACGAATCAGCCAGCTGGAATAAAACCAGCGTTAAAGCAGACAAACAAATCGCACTGCCTTTCGTTATGATAGTTGTCGCAATTTGAACATCGAATTGAAAAGGGGTCGAAACCTTTTTCTCCGTTTTATACAGAAATAACGCAATGATGGACGCGATCATACCGAACAGCGAACCGACGACGGCACCGAGACCAGCTTCATATAGTGTCCTTCCTGAATAAACAGCATAAAAAGAAAATAATAAAATACAAAGAACACGAATGGACTGTTCAGCCATTTGCGACATGGCTGTCGGCATCATGTCACCCCCTCCTTGAAAAGTACCACGGCGGACAGTTATATACGGCATCGCCAAAAAGAAAAAGGCACTTAGCTGAATAAGCGGTGTCAGCTGCGCATCTCCCATTGCTATTGCTATCCAGCTTGCAGAAAAAAATAAAATTAAAGAAGACAAGATACCCATTATACTAATTGTAAAAAATGCTGTACCGATCAACTGTTGTTTCGATCCTTTATCTGCTCCCGCAACAAGCCTTGAAAGTACAATCGGAAAGCCTGAGACAGCAAGGCCCGTGGCAATTCCATAGAAAGGATATACTTGCTGATAAATGTAAAAGCCGGTATTACCGACAATATTTTGAAATGGCACGCGGTATACTGCACTCAATACTTTTACAAATAACGCAGCTACTGTTAATAGCACCGCTCCTTTGATAAATGATTTTCCTTCTTCCATATGACCACCTCTGTCACTACTTTACTCATTTTCGATATGTTTGCAAAGAAAAACCCGGCTCCTCAGCCGGGAGTCCGGGTTAACGCTCCATTTGTTTGCCGAAAAAAGCAGCGGCGACAAATGCCGATTTTTGTTCTGCTTCTCCTGCTGATCGTTCTTCTGAAAACAAGACGACGGCACCAATTGCATCGCCGGATGCAATAATCGGCGCAATAAAATATGATGCAGCCTGAATCATGCGACCGTCCACAAATTCCACTTCGCGCGGGTCATTGCTTTCAGCAGAACGGCGCTCTTGAATGACTGTTTCAACAATCGGTCCAATTTTCCGTTCAACGAAGTCTTTCTTTTTCACACCGGCAGCCGAAATGACTGTATCTCGGTCGCAAATTAAAATTGCGTAATTTAAACTGTCATATAACGATTCTGCATACTCCTGAGAAAAATCGCCGAGCTCTGTAAACGGTGAATACTTTTTCAGAATAACTTCGCCGTCTCGATCGACAAAAATTTCGAGCGGATCTCCTTCTCGAATGCGAAGCGTACGACGTATTTCTTTCGGAATGACCACACGGCCCAGATCATCAATTCTACGAACAATACCTGTTGCTTTCATGTTAGCTGCCTCTCTTTCACCATCAAAATATCGAAACATTTTGCTATGGTGTTAGTATCTTTCAATAGAGACATTCTATACATGTTGTTGTGGCTGTTTTTTTGCCGTCTCAAGTTCGCTGATTAATTCGAGTGCCGCATTGAACCAGCCCTGTTCCGGTGCTTTTTTAATATCAATCGTTACTTTCAGTTTTTGCTCATCCATTCCAAGTCCACACATGCGACCAAACTTGTTGCAAATGGAAAATACTTTCGTGCCATCGATTTCTTTCGTTCCCTGTTCGCTCATCAAAATGGTGACCGTCCCTTTCGACTGCTTCATCGACTCAAGCTTCGTCTTCGCCGCATGTATTTTCATTTCAGCCACTTTAAATAAATCAGCTGTTTCAGCCGGATAATCACCAAAGCGGTCGGTCATTTCTTCTTTTAATTCAGCGATTTCATCAAATGAATCCACTGAGCGGAATCTCTTATACATATCAATTTTTTGCGCGCTATCCCCGATATATGAATCTGGAATGTACGCATCAATCGACACATCCACTTCAAATGATGGTACTGTATTCTCTGTATTACCACCGCGTTTTTGTTCAACTGCTTCTTTCAACATTTGTGAATATAAATCGAATCCGACCGAATCAATGTAGCCATGTTGCTGAGCACCAAGCAAGTTTCCTGCACCTCGAATCGATAAATCACGCATCGCAATTTTAAAACCTGACCCGAGTTCTGTAAATTCTTTAATCGCTTGAAGACGTTTTTCCGCTGGTTCAGACAGCACCTTGTCTTTCCTATACGTGAAATAAGAATACGCGACACGGTTTGAACGACCGACGCGTCCACGTATTTGATACAACTGTGACAGTCCCATTCGGTCAGCATCATGTACAATAAGTGTGTTGACGTTCGGAATATCCACGCCTGTTTCAATGATCGTCGTCGTAACCAAAATGTCTGTCTCTCCTTCTAGAAAGGCAAGAATGACCGCTTCAAGTTCTCTTTCCGTCATCTGTCCGTGCGCATACGAAACACGTGCATCTGGCACGAGCGTGGAAATTTCATCCGCACGCCGCTCAATATCTTCAACCCGATTGTATAAATAAAACACCTGACCACCGCGGGCTATTTCACGCTCTGCCGCTTCACGCACAAGACCAAGGTTATGTTCAACGACATATGTCTGCACTGGAAAACGATTCTCCGGCGGTGTTTCAATGACCGACAAGTCGCGCACACCGAGCATTGACATGTGAAGTGTCCGTGGAATAGGCGTGGCAGTCAATGTCAAGACATCGACATTCGTTTTCAGCTGCTTAATTTTTTCTTTATGTGTCACACCAAATCGCTGCTCCTCATCGACTACCAGCAAACCAAGATCATGATACTGCACATCTTTCGATAAAAGACGGTGTGTACCGATAACAATGTCTACCGTACCTGCTTTCAATCCTTTTAACGTTTCTGTCTGTTGTTTACGTGACCTAAAACGGCTAAGCAGCCCCACTTTTATCGGAAAGTCTTGAAGACGTTCTTTTAACGTTTCATAATGCTGCTGGGCGAGAATTGTAGTTGGCACTAAAATAGCTACTTGTTTTCCATCCTCTGTTGCTTTAAATGCCGCACGGATCGCCACTTCCGTTTTGCCATATCCGACGTCTCCGCAAAGAAGACGGTCCATTGGCTGCTCCCGCTCCATATCGCGTTTTATTTCTTGAATGGAACGAAGCTGATCTTCCGTTTCTTCATATGGAAAAGCCGCTTCAAATTCACGCTGCATATCACCGTCCGGTGAAAAAGCGTATCCTCTCGCCGCTTCCCGCTCCGCATATAACTTTAATAAGTCATCAGCAATATCCTGCACAGACGACTCGACTTTCTTTTTCACCCGTTTCCATTCATTGCCGCCAAGTTTATATATCTTCGGTTCTTTGCCTTCTGAACCAACATATTTTTGAACCAGTTCAATTTGCTCGACTGGCACAAATAGCTCATCGGTTCCCTGGTATTTAATCTTCAAATAATCTTTATGAACGCCATTAATTTCAAGCGTTTCAATACCAAGGTATTTCCCGATCCCGTGATTAACGTGAACGACATAATCTCCCGTCTTCAGTTCAGAATAGCTTTTAATTCGTTCTGCATTCGACAGCTTTTGGCGTCGTTTGCTTTTCGATGCCTTTTTATTAAATAACTCCTGTTCCGTTATAACAGCTAATTTTAAAAGCGGGAATTCGAATCCGGAAGTAAGCGCACCGGGACCTATTTGAATGACCCCTTCGATGACATCATTCTGATCTTTTAACTTTGTCGCTTCCATGCCGTAATCGTCAAGTGTTGCTTTTATTTTTTCAACTCGTTCGACCGTTTCGCCTAAAAACAAAACCGTTGTCCCAGATTTTTTCCATCGGTCTATTTCACCTTCAAGCACATTCATCTGACCATGAAAGTTTTGCATTGGACGCGCGGAGAAATTAACGATATTTTCCGGCTTTCCTCCTGCCGTCTGGCGCATAAAGAGCGATAAGTAAACTAACGGCTGCCTTATTGATTGCACGGCTGCCTGCAGCGAATGCGCAAGCTTTAATCCATGCACCGCTTTTCCTTCTTCAATAAGGCCTGTATACCACTCTGCTTCTTCTTTCTCAAGCGACTCACTTATTTCCTTAATACGGCTCATTTCGTCAAAAAAAACAACGCCGCCTTCTGGCAAATAAGAAGTGACAACAGCAGTTTCTTCGTATAGAAGAGATGTGTATTTCCCGAGCTCATTAATGCGGACGCCTTCTTTTAGTTTTTCAATATCCGCACCAATATAGGCGGTCAGTTGCTTTTTTACATCTGGGCTGCCTATTTTCTTCACTGTTTCCATGAGTGACTGCTCTAGCCGTCCAGCAAGTGCCGCCAGTTCTTCTGTCGATGCTGGCATTTCCCCTGCTGGTCCGATTAAAACAGATATCATGCTATCAATTGAGCGCTGCGTATCCGGTGCAAATGTCCGAATCGAGTCAATTTCCGTATCGAAGAGCTCAATACGGATCGGATGCTCTGATGTAAGCGGATAAATATCAACAATTCCTCCGCGAATACTGAACTCACCTGGTGTATAGACCATATCCGCACGCTCATAGCCCATTTGTACAAACTCTTGCTTAAGCAGTTCGAGATCAATATCCTTGCCGATTGTAAACGTTTTTTGAAGTCGCTTCCATACTTCTTTTGGCGGGATGAGTTTTTTCAAGCCTGCTGCAGGAACAATGTAAATACCTGTACCATGCAGTGCAAGATGATTGAGCATTTCAATACGCTGTGCACGCAATTCAGGACTTGCGATGCTAATTTCAGCGGCGATTAACTCATTGGCTGCATATAAGTATATATTTTCTTCTGATATGAATTGTGTTAAGTCATCATATAGCTTTTGCGCCTGAAGCATATTATATGTAACAATCATAACCGGCTTTTGCAGCTTTCGATAAGCGGCGGCCGCAAAAACAGCACGCAGTGAGCCGGACAGCCCCGCGGCGAGCTGTTCTTTCATACCCACCTCCATTCCGTTTACAATTGATACAGCTTCTTCATTTTTTAAAAATAAATCAAGTAAATGATTCATTACCCGGACCCCCTTTTCCAAAACAGAAAAACGCTTTGGAGCATACGCCCACAAAGCTTTTTAACGCAATGCATCATTGATTGAATTCATTCATCACATCAATAAATGTGTTGTCGATTGCACTTGTACAGGCAGCGGCACTTTTTTTGACTGCCGAATCCATGACATTTCGTTCTTCTTCACTGAACTTGCCAAGCACATAATCAACGGTTTTAATTGGACCATCTGGACGTCCGATGCCAACACGCACGCGCTTAAATTGATCCGTACCGAGGTGCGCAATTGTCGACTTGATCCCGTTATGACCACCGGCACTTCCTTTTTGACGGAGCCGTATTTTCCCCTGTGGCAAATCCAGATCATCATATACAACAATGACATCCTCTTTATCGATATCATAATAGCGCATCACTTCACCAATGCATTCTCCTGATAAATTCATATATGTTAATGGTTTTAATAAAATGACTTTTTTCGTTCCTTTTCTTACGATGGTATACACACCTCTATGCTTTGCTTCTGAGAGCTCGACTCCAAACTGGTCAGCTAACTCATCAATAATATCAAAGCCAATATTATGACGTGTCCCTGCATATTTTGCGCCTGGATTACCAAGGCCCACGATTAATTTCATATTTATTTGCACCTCATTTTTTACAGTTATATTCAGTATACATGACTAAACACAAAAAAAACAGGCAGAGCTGCTTTTATCGCAGGCTGCCTGTATATTACACTTAAATGTTAATTTTCTTTTGCCTCGTCTATAACGGGAACATCTGCATTAGCAGTGCCTTCGCCTTCTTCATCTTCTTCCATTTTTTGCGGAGGAAGAACCGAAACAATTGTTTCATCATCTTCGTTTTCGATCACGAAATTAAATTGATCGCGAATATCACCAACCAAAATAGAGTCACCTATTGCCAGTTCCGAAATATTCACTGTTACATGTTCAGGGAATTCGGATACTTTGGCTGTAACATTCAATTCGAACAACGGCTGCTGAACGACGCCGCCTTCTTTTGCACCGACCGCTTCACCTTCAATGTCAACACGCACCTGTGATGTAATTTTAGATGATTTATCTACCGCAAGGAAATCGGCATGGATGATATGTCCTTTCAGTGAATCTTGTTGATATTCCTGCAAAATCACGTCATATTTTTCACCATCAACGTTTAGCGATATCATTCCATTCCGTCCAACTTCACGGATCACTTTAATAAATTGGGGTTCTTCCACTGATACTGGCTCAGATTCTACACCTTTACCGTATATGACAGCTGGAAATGAACCCTTTGTACGAATTTCTGTTAATGCAGCTTTCGTAAAGCCCTCACGTTTTTTAGCTTCTAATACATTACTCATATTGAATAGTCACCTTTCTGATTTTAAGTTACTTGTTTTATCTGTACACAATTGTGTATTCCCTAAACAAACGCTTTATAAACCTGATAAGGCAAAAAAAGAATCGGTTCTGTAAAAAGAACCGATTCCCCATTTTTATTAATCAAATAATGTACTGACTGATTGCTCTTCGTGAACACGGATAATCGCTTCACCAATAAGAGGCGCAACAGACAATTCAACAACTTTATCTGTTTTCTTTTCAGGTGCAAGCGCAATTGAATTCGTCACGACGAGCTCTTTAATGATAGAGTTGCCAATCCGCTCCAGCGCAGGACCCGATAAAACAGGATGTGTACAACATGCATACACTTCTTTTGCTCCACTTTCAGTAATTGCCTTCGCTGCAAGTGTTATCGTACCGGCTGTATCAATAATATCGTCGATTAAAATGGCGATTTTCCCGTCTACATTGCCAACGATGTTCATCACTTCAGATACATTCGGGCGCGGACGGCGTTTATCGATGATCGCAATCGGCGCTTTCAAACGATCTGCCAATTTGCGGGCACGCGTTACCCCCCCATGATCCGGTGACACGATAACGAGATTCTCTTTATCGAACCCCTTTTTCTTGAAATATTCACCTAAAATCGGCACACCTAGTAAGTGATCAATTGGTACATCAAAAAACCCTTGAATTTGCGGTGCGTGGAGATCCAGTGTAATTAAACGAGTTGTTCCTGCCGTTTCCAGTAAATTTGCAACGAGTTTCGCTGTAATCGGCTCACGGGCACGGGCTTTACGATCCTGGCGTGCATATCCGTAATATGGAATGACAACGTTAATTGTTTTGGCAGAAGCACGTTTCAACGCATCAATCATAATGAGCAATTCCATTAAATGTTCATTTACCGGTCCACTAGTTGACTGCACGATGTATACGTCACAGCCACGTATACTTTCTTCGATGTTAATTTGAACTTCGCCATCGCTAAAACGTGTAACTGAACATTTGCCGAGTTCCACACCGATAAATTCCACAATTTCTTGTGCCAATGCTGGGTTGGAATTCAACGAAAAGATTTTTAAATTTGGATCTAAATACTGGTTGCTCATGATGACCTCCACTGTCATTTTTAATCGTTTTTTGAAAAGATTTTTTGAACATAATTTTCTTTATTTACTTGACGCGCACGTGCAATCGCAAGCGCTTCTTCCGGTACTTCATTTGTGATCGTCGAACCTGCCGCCACATAAGCACCTTTCTTCACCGTGACCGGAGCAACAAGATTCGAGTTACAGCCGATGAACACGCCATCTTCAATTTTTGTGAGAAATTTATTTTCACCGTCATAGTTCACAGTAATAGATCCACAGCCAATGTTTACATCGCTGCCAATCTCCGCATCACCAATATAGCTTAAATGTGACGCTTTGCTTCCTTTGCCAAATACAGCCTTTTTAATTTCGACAAAGTTGCCGATCTTCACTTCATCATGAATGAAAGATTCAGGACGAATATGTGCAAATGGACCAATATTGACATCTGCTCCAATTTCACTGTTAAACGTTGCAGACTGGCGAATTACCGTACGGTCCCCAATAGCGCAGTCACTCACTTCTGTATTCGGGCCGATTACGCAATCTATGCCGATAGACGTCTTGCCAGAAAGAATTGTACCAGGATAAATAACCGTATCCGCCCCAACCTCGACGTCTGGTCCGATATATGTGTTAAGCGGGTCAATAATCGACACGCCGGCACGCATGTGCTGCTCGTTAATTCGGGCACGCATAATCCGCTCTGCCTCACTGAGTGCGACACGATCATTGACACCAAGGGTTTCATCGAAGCTGTCTGTCTGGTGAGCAGATACAATTTCACCTGCCGCTTTTAAAATTTCAATAACATCCGGCAAATAATATTCGCCTTGCACATTTTCATTTGATACATTTTTAAGCGCATCAAACAGCGCTTTGTTATCAAAACAGTACGTACCTGTATTAATTTCATTAATGGCTCGTTCTTCATCCGTTGCATCTTTATGTTCAACAATGCGGCTCACAGAAGCGTCTGCACCGCGAATGATGCGGCCATAGCCATCTGGTTTTTCTGCAAGAGCCGTTAAAATTGTTGCTTTAGCTCCTGTTTCCACGTGATGATTGACAAGCGCCTCCATCGTTGACGTTTGAATAAGCGGTGTATCGCCGCAGACAACGAGTGTACAGCCTTCTTTACCTGCCAGCATCGGTTCTGCTTGAATGACTGCATGAGCCGTCCCGAGCTGCTCTTCCTGCAGCGCATAAGCAGAACGTTCACCCAGCTGCGCCTTTACTTTGTCCGCTCCGTGGCCGACAATTGTGACAATCTGCTCTGTATGTAAACCTGAAATTTGATCAATAACGTGTTCTACCATTGGCTTTCCACAGACAGGATGCAGCACTTTGTACAATTTAGACTTCATGCGCGTTCCCTGTCCTGCAGCCAAAATGACGGCATAAATGTTTGTCATAAAAGGCCTCCTAACCTGTTTATCCCTATTGAATATATCTTAAAAAAGCGTTTATTTCAATAATGGGGGGAAATTGACACATTATTGACAACGCATATAGTGAAACTTTCATCGATGGAAGTTTTACCACCTTTTAATCTGCCATAAAAAGCAAAAAAAAGAGCTCTACACTAAAAGTAGGCTCTTGATGTATAAAACTCATGAGGCGGCTATAACGGCGCCCAAGCGATGAACGTCTAAACGCGTGACGAAACTGCTCCCGCTTCTTCAAGTTCGACAAGTTCTGTTTCGCTATATTCATCAATGCGATGATACGCTGAGAGGACTGTGTCTTGAATTTTCCCGCGCGTACTGGAATTAATGGGATGCGCAATGTCACGGAATTCTCCATCCGGTGTTCGTTTGCTCGGCATTGCGACAAACAAGCCATTGTTCCCATCAATAACACGAATATCATGAATCACGAATTCTTCATCAAACGTAATGGACGCAATTGCTCTCATTCGGCCGTCCGTTTGTACGCGTCGCAATCTTACATCTGTTATTTCCACGCATATTCACCACCTCTACCCGTATTAAAAAATGTATAAACTAATTATTCAATAATAATTGAAATATTCCTTCTTTTTCACTCGAAAAAATTTTCATAAAAAAAACCGGCACAGGGCCGGTTTACGCTTTTATAAGAGCAATGACTTCAATCTCTACTTTTACATCTTTTGGAAGACGCGCGACTTCTACGCACGAACGGGCCGGTTTATGAACCGAGAAATACTCTCCGTATACTTCATTGACCGCACCAAACTCTTCCATGTCAGATAAAAAGACTGTTACTTTCACAACAGACTCAAGAGAAGCACCTGCTTCCTCGAGTACTGCTTTTAAATTTGCAAATACTTGATGTGTCTGTTCTTCAATTGAACCGTCTACCAGTGTTCCTTCTGCTGTTAACGGAATCTGACCGGAACTATAGAACAAATTGTTTACGATAATACCCTGTGAGTATGGGCCGATTGCTGCAGGTGCTTTTTTTGTGTTAATAATCTTCATTCTGATTCCTCCTGTAAAAATTCAATACTTTTTGAAAAGTAGTTTCCTTCGACAACAGAGATCGCTGCTTCTTTTTCGTTTACATCTTTCAGTTTTACAAGCGAAATGTAGTCGTTGATCAACCGATCCGAATACTCTGCTTCAACAAGAACGGCAATGCCGGCAACAGATGCATTAAATTCAGCAAGCAGACTGATCATTCCATTAATCGTTCCACCGCCTTTCATAAAATCATCGACGAGCAGTACTTTGGATCCTTCTTTTAAACTGCGCTTTGACAAAACCATTGCCTGAATGCGCTTCGTTGATCCGGATACATAATTAATGCTCACAGTTGGCCCTTCTGTTACTTTACTATCGCGGCGTACAACGACAACGGGTACATTTAAATGAGCCGCAATCGCGTGTGCAATTGGAATCCCTTTTGTAGCGACCGTCATAACAGCATCAATCTTTTCATCCGCGTAAGCCGAAGCAAGCAGCTTGCCTATCTGATTCATAATACTTGGATGCCCGAGTAAATCCATGATGTACAAGTAGCCGCCCGGCAGTAATCGATCCGGATTTTTGAGCTGACGGCATAAATCATTAATAAACATCTTCGCATCCCGATTATTCACTCTTGAATAAAACTTCACACCGCCCGCTGCACCCGGTACCGTCTTCAGCGTACCGATGCCACATTTTTCAAATGTCTCTTTTATAATCGCCAGGTCCTCACTGATCGATGACTTAGCCGATCCAAATCGTTCCGCAAAAAGCGTCAACGAAACGAGCTGGTGTGGATTCTCCAGTAAATAGTGCGTCATATAAATAATACGTTCACTTCGACGAAACTTCATCGCTGTATTTAAACCTCCTGGGGAGTAAAACCGAATATTTTATATATAATATATCTTAATATACGGTTTTAATCAACAGAATTCCCATCCCCTAACATCCGAACTGCGTACACTTGATCGCAAAAGCCGCGCAGACAATTATACACGCGATGCATGCGTGAGTCATGGCGAATCAGCCCGAAGACTGTTGGCCCGCTGCCGCTCATTAACACTGTATCTGCACCGAACCGAATCATCTGCTCTTTAATAAGTGCGACTTCCGGATGAGCATTTAATGTGACTGATTCTAAAACATTGCCGACATTTGCACACATTTTATCATAATCGTTTTCACGAATGGCATCGATCATGGCATTTGTATCCGGCCGATTCATACGGTCTAGTTTCAAGTTTTTATATACTTCACCTGTTGAAACACCTATTGTCGGTTTAGCAAGAATGACCCAGCAATTCGGCGGCGCAGGCAATCGGTTAATTTTCTCACCCCTTCCTGTCGCAATTGCTGTACCGCCATACACACAAAAGGAAACGTCTGAACCAATTTCCGCTCCAATGTCGGCCAATTCATCAAGCGACAGCCCAAGACCCCACAATGCATTTAATCCTTTCAATGTAGCTGCCGCATCACTGCTTCCGCCAGCTAGTCCCGCTGCAACCGGAATAATCTTGTCGATTTGAATAGCAATCCCTTGTTTAATATTATACCGCTGTTTCAAAATTTTAGCGGCCTGATAAGCAAGGTTCCGGCTATCATCTGGAACGAAGCGATTATGGGAAATAATCCGAATCTCATCTTTCTCAAGACTTTCAAGCTCAAGCCGATCAGCGAGATCAACTGTCGTCATAATCATTTCTACTTCATGGTAGCCATCTGGCCTTTTGTGAAGTACATCGAGCGTTAAATTAATTTTCGCCGGTGCTTTAATCATTAATTTCATTTTAGTCCACCTACTTTATACACAATAAATTATTTCTTATTTTATCACAAAGAAAAAGAGCCGGCTCAAAAGATTCAAATCGAATCTTTTGAGCCGGCTCTCCGGTGTTTTGCTTTATTAAAAAAGCAAGCTTTGTTTATACTGCACTGCCTGCTGCTGCTGCATCTTCAAATGTCAGTTCAACGGTTTCAGTGAGCACATCTGCATAGCTGTAAGAAACGCGTTCAAATGAATTTTCATCCTGATCAAGTTCTACGACAAAAACAGCAGGGTACGTTTCCGCTAAAACACCGGAACGCTCAATCGTCTTACGTCGACCACCATTCGCTTTAAGCAATAATCTTTTACCCAAATGACAATCAAGCGACTTTTTAATATCGGATAATGTTTTCGGCATTTGCTTCCACCTCACTTCACTCATGTTTAGTATAGCACAATCTTTTGTTTTAGTCAAACAAATTTATAATTTTATCAGCGTCTCTTATTGTTGTCAATATTTTTTTATTGAAAAAACACCGTTTTTTTTCGTCACGGCTATTATTTCCCACTTTCGAAAAAAAAACCGCTCTTTTTTTCAAGAGCGGTTCATATGTGTTATATATCTTCATTCAAAAGAGCATCAGAAAGCATCCCGAACTCAGCCAGTGATAGCGTCTCTCCTCTTCTAGACGGTTCAATTCCTGCCTTTTCAAGTGCAGCGATAATGCGTTCTTTTTTCTCTTTTCCATTCGGCAACCCGTTTACAAGATTATTTAAAATCGTTTTGCGACGATGAGCAAACGATGCACGAGTGACGGTAAAGAAAAAGTCTTCATTTTGAACGCGTACTGCCGGTTCACCGCGGACCATCAGTTTGATAATCGCTGAATCAACATTTGGCGGCGGCGTGAAGACTGTTTTCGGTACAATGAATGCCAATTCCGCTTCTGTATAATATTGCACAGCGATCGATAGTGAACCATATTCTTTCGTTGATGGCTTCGCCGAAATGCGAGCACCCACTTCTTTTTGAAGCATCACGACAAAACCGTTCACCGGAACTTTATCTTCAAGCAGCTTCATAATAATTGGCGTTGTCACATAATAAGGTAAATTTGCGACGACCATGAGACGGTCATATCCCACAAACTCCTTTTCAACAACTGCTTTTACGTCGGCTTTCAATACATCTTCATGAACGACTTTTACATTATCATAGGGCGATAGTGTTTCATCTAATATCGGCAAGAGACGCTGGTCAATTTCAAAAGCAACGACTTTTCCAGCTGTACGGGCTAAATGTTCCGTCAACGCACCGATTCCCGGTCCAATTTCAATGACACCTGTTTCTTTCGTCAAACCGGCCGTTTCAGTAATACGCTGCAAAATATTCGAATCGATCAAAAAGTTTTGACCAAGACTTTTTTTAAATGAAAATCCGTGCCTAGAGAGAATATCCTTCGTCCTGGACGGTGTAGCGATGTCTTTCATCGTAGTTCCTCCTCCATTACTTCTTTTAATGCAGCAATGAACTGTTCACGTGTCACTTGAAACATAATGAGCCGTTTGTACAACTGTTTTCCATTCGCGTAGCCTATTTTTAATTTCCCACCAAGCTTTTCTCGTCTTGCTTTCGCTCGATCACCACCTATGAGCCCCGCATTCACAAGATCTTCCATCGTCATCTGTTCCTCTGCTTGCTTTTCCATATATTGTGCATCACGAAGCGCTTTACGGATCGATTCAATCGACGCGTGCTCAACACCGACACCTCGGCCAAGCTTTTCGATCGCTTCTTCTTTGGGCAAAAAAGCATGTCGGCAGCCTGGCACTTGCTCTGAAATCATATTGCGAATGCGCTGTCCCGGATAATCAGGATCGGTGAAAATAATCACCCCCCGCGTTGCCTGAGCGTGTCGCACTTGCTCAATGACACGTTCATCGACAGCAGATCCTCTCGTTTCAATCGTATCAGCATTAACTGCCAGCTTTATTTTCACTGTATCATCTTTGCCTTCAACAACGATAATTTCTTTTATTTTCATTTTTTCCTCCGAACGAAAAAGCAGAGGCTGTGAGACCCCCTGCTTAATCAATTTGAAACAGTGTTTGCGCGTTTTTCATCGTAGCGTCTGCCACTTCTTCGTAAGAACATTCTTTTAATACCGCAATTTCTTCCGCCACAAGCTTCACGTATGCCGGCTCATTGCGTTTGCCTCGATATGGATGTGGTGCTAGATATGGACAGTCCGTTTCAATCAATAACTTGTCTAATGGAACAGCCATAGCCACTTCTTTCGGCTTTTTTGCATTTTTGAACGTGACAGGACCACCGAGTGAAATGTAGAAGTTCATTTTTATGCATTCAAGCGCTGTTTCTGCACTGCCGCTGAAACAATGCATAATGCCGCCCACTTCTTCGGCGCCTTCTTCTTTTAATATATCGACAATATCCTGTGTCGCTTCCCGATTGTGAATAACAATCGGCAGCTTCACTTTTTTAGCCAATTGAATTTGACGTCTAAACACATCCTTTTGAATGTCTTTCGGCGATTTGTCCCAGTGATAATCAAGACCCGTTTCGCCGATAGCAACAACTTTTGGATGTAGAGCAAGCTCTTTAATCCATGCAAGATCTGCGTCACGCATATCGATCGCATCAACTGGATGCCAGCCAATTGCTGCATATAGCCCATCGTATCGTTCAATGAGATCCATCGCGCGCTCAATCGTTAAACGGTCAAAGCCGACAACGACCATCCGGGTGACACCGGCTTTCTGAGCCCGTACGACGACTTCTTCTATATCTTCTTGAAATTGATCCGCATTTAAATGAACGTGTGTATCAAAAAGCATATTATCACCCGTTTTCATTCTTGTTTCACGTGAAACAATTTTATTTTACTTTATTTTCGCTCCATTAGGTAAGTTTTCCGGTACTTCAGCAAGAGTCAAAATCCCTTCTTTAGAACCGGCTAGAATCATACCCTGCGATAATTCACCGCGCAATTTGACCGGCTTCAAGTTTGCTACAACAACGACTTTTCGTCCAACAAGTTCTTCCGGTTTATAATACTGCGCAATGCCTGAAACCACCTGTCGTTTTTCAAAACCAAGGTCAAGCTGCAGCTTTAACAGCTTATCCGCTTTTTTCACAGGAGCCGCTTCAATAACAGTCGCCGCGCGAAGGTCCACTTTCATAAAGTCATCAATGCTAATCTCTTCTGAAATTGGCGCGTACTCTTCCACTGGTTTCTCTTCTACGACAGGTGCTGAAGGACCTTGCATCTTGTCTTTAATAAAGTTGATTTCTTCTTCCATATCAAGACGCGGGAAAATCGGTTCGCCTTTTTTCACAACTTGAATGCTTTCTGGAATTGCTCCGAATGCCTCTAAGCTTTCCCAATTTTGCAACGATGATTCATTCAACTGTAACTGTTCAAAAATTTTGTTTGGTGTGCTCGTCAAAAAAGGTGTTAAAAGAACTGCTGCTCGGCGCAATGATTCCGCCAGGTGGTACATAACCGTACCGAGTTCCGCTTTTTTTTCTTCTTTCGCTAGTACCCACGGTTGTGTTTCATCAATATATTTATTTGTCCGGCTCACAAGCTGCCAGAGCGATGTTAACGCGACGGAAAACTCCATGTTTTCCATCGCTTCTTCATATTCCCGGACTACTTTTTCATTTATGTCCACAAGCGCTTGTTCAAATTCACCGTCAGAACCCCTGTAAGCCGGGATAATGCCGTCAAAATATTTATTAATCATGGCAATAGTACGATTCAATAAGTTGCCAAGGTCATTTGCCAAGTCATAATTAATTCGCTCAACAAACCCTTCCGGCGTAAACACACCGTCAGAACCGAACGGTACTTCACGGAGAAGATAATAGCGCAGCGCGTCAAGACCGTAGCGGTCAATTAACGTAACTGGGTCAACCACATTGCCTTTTGACTTCGACATTTTGCCATCTTTCATTAACAGCCAGCCGTGTGCAAATACTTTTTTCGGCAGAGGCAGATCAAGAGCCATCAACATAATGGGCCAGTAAATCGTATGGAAACGGACAATTTCTTTTCCAACAAGGTGTACATCTGCCGGCCAGTATTGATTAAATTTCTCAGTATGATCTGTTCCATACCCGAGCGCAGTAATATAGTTAGACAAAGCATCAATCCATACATATACAACATGTTTTGGATTTCCTGGTACTTGCACACCCCAATCAAATGTCGTCCGTGAAACCGCAAGATCTTCAAGCCCCGGCTTAATGAAATTGTTGATCATTTCATTTTTACGCGATTCTGGCTGAATAAATGTCGGGTTCTCTTCATAATATTTCAGAAGACGATCTGCATATTTGCTCATGCGGAAGAAATACGACTCTTCACGCACTTTTTCTACCGGGTGACCGCTATCCGGACTTTTCCCACCAATTACTTCTCCTTTATCATTTACTTCTTTATCAACGAGCTGTGTTTCTGTGTAAAAGGTTTCATCTGGTACGGAATACCAGCCCTCATATTCACCGAGATAAATATCGCCTTGATCCAAAAGTTGTTTAAAGATTTTTTCTACAATGTCTTTATGACGTTTTTCAGTTGTTCGGATAAAATCATCGTTGGAAATATGCATAGTTTCCCACAGCTTTTGAATACCAGCAACAATCTCGTCCACGTATTGCTGTGGCGTGATTCCTTTTTCATTTGCTTTTTCCTGGATTTTTTGACCGTGTTCGTCCGTTCCGGTTAAGTACATAACATCAAAACCACGCAGCCGTTTATAGCGTGCCATCGCATCGCCTGCTACGGTTGTGTATGCATGACCAATATGCAAATTACCGCTCGGATAATAAATAGGTGTTGTTAAATAAAACGATTTTTTATAATCGCTCAATGGATTCCCTCCTTATTGCTCTTTCTTCTTATAGATAAAAGCTTCCGGCCACCTGCCGGAAGCTTTTACATCACTTCTTTTATTTTCCCCCATCCATGAATAAATGTAAATATGCACGCTTTCTTTTCTCTAAGTTCCTCAGTTAAACTTTCAACGAAATTCGACAATTTTCGATATGGAATAGTTATTTTCTAAAAATATTGATAAATCAGTGTTTTCTGACTTACAGTTAATTGAAGATTTACATTTTATTTGTTGACGTTTATGGGAACTCTTGGTATGATTACGATACAGGTTAAAAATTTTGTCGAATAATGACGAATTCATTTACGCAACACATTTTAATACAATCAAAAATGGAGAGGAGAATATTTTTTAAATGAAATCAACAGGTATTGTACGTAAAGTAGACGAGCTAGGACGGGTCGTTATTCCAATTGAATTGCGCCGTACACTTGGAATTGCAGAAAAAGATGCACTTGAAATTTACGTAGATGATGATAAAATCATCCTTAAAAAATATAAACCAAGCATGACCTGTCAAGTAACAGGTGAAGTTTCCGACGACAACATCAAACTTGCCGGTGGAAAGTTAATCCTTAGCCATGAAGGTGCTGAGATCTTGATCAAAGAAATTCAAGAAGCGTTTGAAAACGGTAAATAACATCAAAATCCCGATGGTGATTACTCGCCATTGGGATTTTTCTTAGTGTGATAGGCGGCATATACATCGCGTTTCGGTAAACCTCTATCTTTAGCTGCCTGTTTCACTGCTTCTTTCGGTATCATGTCTCGTTCGATAACATACTGTTCAACATGCGCTTCCACAGTCATCTCACTCCACCATTCAGAATTAGCCCGCTCTACCAGTTCCCCGGTACTTCCTTCAATCACAAGGCAAAATTCACCCATGATCTTGGACTCGTTCGCCCAGTCTGCTGCTTCGCCAACTGTCCCTCGTAAAAACTCTTCAAACTTTTTCGTCAGTTCCCGGCAAAGTACAATCCGACGGTCTGCACCGAAAAAGGCTTCCATTAAAATGAGTGTTTCTTTTAACCGATGCGGCGATTCATACAAAATAAACGTATCGCGGAATAACGCCAGTTTTTCAAGCTCTTTCTTTTTTTCTTTTTTCCCGCGGCTTAAAAATCCATAAAAATAAAATGGCTGTGGTGCAATGCCTGATGCAATGAGTGCCGTGACAGCTGCATTCGCACCTGGAAGTGGGACGACATTCAATCCTTCTTCTATTGCTAACAGTACAAGCTCATGACCCGGATCGGATATGCATGGCGTGCCTGCATCACTGACAAGTGCTACTGTTTCACCTGATTGAATGCGGTCAATCAATTTACGTCCGGCTGCTTCACTGCTATGTTCATGGTAGCTGATGACAGGTGTAGCAATGTCAAAGTAATTACACAACTTTTTCGTATTGCGTGTATCTTCCGCAGCAATGACATCTGCTTCTTTCATAATGCGGAGTGCTCGCACAGTCATATCTTCCAGATTGCCAATTGGCACCGGCACAAGATATAAAATACCCTCTATTTCTTCATTCGCAAAGCTTTTTTGTGCTTTCAACGGCCACACCTCTTTTCAACAAATAATCAATTTTTTTCATGCGAGGAAGCTGTTTAAACGCGTATTCTGCTCTCATTGCTTCTTGCTTCGTGTCGAACAACTCACTATGAATAAGTGTAACCGGCAGACGGGCTCTCGTATACTTTGCTCCTTTACCGGCATTGTGAACGCTCATTCTTTTTTTTAAATCATTCGTATACCCTGCATAAAGCGAACCGTCATGACACTTAACGACGTAAAAATGGTGGTTCACCGCCATATAGCAGCGTCCTCACTTCCTCAGTATACTCGCCCTTTTCATCGTACACGTAAAGAGGCATTAAAATTTTCAAATCCGGTGCACCATCTTTTATGCCTTCAACAAGGACGGTGTTTGCTTCTTTTCCATGCTTCGGGTAAACGAAACGAAGCCGCTTCGGTTCCACACGGTACTTCCTCATCAGTGTCAAAATATCTAAGAGCCTGCCTGGACGGTGTACAAACGCTGCTTTTCCGCCCTGCTTTAATAACCTTGATGATGAACGAATGCAGTCTTCAAGCGTACACTTAATTTCATGGCGGGCAATCGCAACATGTTCATTCATGTTTAATTCTCCGTCAGAAGGTGTTAAAAAATACGGAGGGTTGCACGTAATAAGTGTATGTTTCTCCATCCCAAGTAGCTCTGGCGCATTCTTTAAATCGCCGTTTACCATCTTAATTTGATCATCCAATTTATTGTACTGGACACTGCGGACAGCCATATCACAAAGCCGTTCCTGTATTTCGACACCTGTAATCGGTACACTTGTTTTTGCAGACATTAGCAGCGGAATAACGCCATTGCCAGAACATAGATCAATAATTGAACCACGCGTTTTTGGAACGGAGGCAAATCGGGCCAACAGCACTGCATCAAGCGAAAATGAAAACACGGTCGGACTTTGAATAATACGCAGCTCTTCCGCCAACAAATAATCGAGCCTCTCATCTTCCTTTAATTCCGTCATACCTATCACTCCTCTTGCACAAAAGAGCCTTCCTTTAGAAAGGAAGGCAAAAAATCGTCATTATTTTTTATTTAAAAACGATAAACAAAACAGGCAGTCTTCGTCTTTACGAGGGCTTCCAAAATGCACACTACAAATGTGGAACCCTTCCTGATAAAGACGGGCCAGATTATCGTAGCCTTCACCAATGTCAGCTCCTCGCGCCTGAACATTTTCTGCCCCTGATGCTCGTTCATGACCACGTTCTAATTGCTCAAGCCTGCGGCGCAAATGATCATTTTCAATCGTTAACGAATTGTTTTCTTCCAATATTTCAGCGAGCTGCATTCTTACTTCACCAAGCTGTTGATAAAGCTCACCAATTTGCAATTCCATATGACTGACGGAATCAAAGATCGCCTTTTTATCTAGTTTTTCCACCGCATCAGTCACCTGCTTTCACAGAAACGGCTCCTTCTTTTCCGAGTTCATCGGATGAGAACTCAAGCGTCCGTTCTAATTCCGGTATGTGCACCTGCACGAGCCGCTCTAAAATATTCAAGCCCGTTACTTTCCCATAACCGCTCGGCGTCTGTACTTTTTGGCCGACATCTGGTAATTCACGGCGTGCCGCTTCATATTCATCATTTTCATATTTCAAACAGCACATAAGACGGCCGCACAATCCAGAAATTTTGGCAGGATTTAATGACAAGTTTTGATCTTTTGCCATTTTAATCGATACAGGCTCAAAATCACCAAGAAATGTCGAACAACAAAGCATTCGGCCACATGGGCCAATACCTCCAAGCATTTTTGCTTCATCTCGGACACCTATTTGGCGAAGCTCGATCCGTGTTCTAAAAATGGACGCCAAATCTTTCACTAGCTCACGAAAATCAACTCGCCCGTCCGCCGTAAAATAAAAAATCACTTTGTTACGGTCAAATGTATATTCCACATCAACAAGCTTCATATCTAACTTGTGCTCGACAATTTTATCTACACATGTCGTAAATGCGGTAGTTGCTGCTTCACTATTTTCTTGAACTGCAAGACGATCTTTTTGATCTGCTGTCCGAATTACCTTTTTAAGAGGCAAGACGACATCACTTTCATCAACATCTTTCGGTCCGACGACGACATGACCGTATTCAACACCTCTTGCGGTTTCAACAATAACGTGATCTTCTTTCTGAATACCGAGTTCTCCTGGATCAAAATAATATATTTTACCCGCTTGTTTAAAGCGTATACCTACTACATTACACAAAGGCATGTCCTCCCTGTACCTTTAACAAAAGCTGTTCCATTAGCAGCTGCTGGTTCATGTTATTGTTAATTCTGCGCTTCGCTTCCAAAATAAAACTAAGACGATCTACAAGCGCTTCAGCTGTTAAAAGCAATGCATCCTGTCTGAAGGAAACGAGATAGTCAGGAAATGCAAGACCATATTCTTCTCCGGTCATAATGGAAAGCAGATCCCTGTGAATGAGAACAAAAAGATCAAGGGCAAGACTGATCTGTTCCTTCTCTTTAAAATGCGAATGAAAGTCCTCCGATAACTGAACAAGACTTGTCAGCCCTCCAGCTCTAAGGCCTTCGTACAATTTTAACACTATTGAACGTGACTGTGCAAACCACTCATCCCGTGACAACGCATGTGCTTCGTCAAGATGATTCGTTATTTTGGATACAAGCGACGCCATTGAAAGCGGTACTTCTTCCTGAATAAGACGTTCTTTTAACTGGATATCATCAATTGGCCGAAACGATAACTGCTGGCATCTCGATATAATCGTTGGTAGCATCCGGCTACTCTGCTCTGTTATTAAAAAAGCAACCGTATCTGAAGATGGCTCTTCCAAAAACTTAAGCAGACTGTTGGCAGCACTTGCTGTCATTTTATCAGCGTGATTAATAATATATACTTTCCGGCTCGACTCAACACCCGTTTTTGTAAATTCCTGCTGCAAATAATAAATTTGCTCTTTTTTGATCGACAGCCCGTCCGGTTCAATCACATGAATATCCGGATGGTTGCCATGATCGATACGACGGCAATTCACACATAATTCACATGGCATTAATTTTTTTTCTGGCTTCAAGCAAAATAAACTTTTTGCAAATAAAAGCGTAGCTTCTTTTTTTCCTGTACCCGGATCGCCTTCAAGCAAATACGCATGTGCTACCCGATCTTTCAGTATACTATTTTCAATCATTCGCATGACAGTTGGCTGACGCGCCGCTGTCTCTTCCCACTGTTTAGACACGTAATCCACACCCTTTTAATATTGATGAAATTGCTCAATGGGAAGCACAAACACCGTCGCCCCGCCAACTGGTACCTCTACCGGGTAAGGTACGTATGCATCTACATTACCACCAAGCGGTGATAGTGGGGGTGCCACCTGATCGCGCGATTGACAATTTTGTTTTATAATATGAAGCGCTTCCTGAAGACGTTCATCCTCTATCCCGATCATAAATGTCGTGTTTCCTGCTTTTAAAAACCCCCCTGTAGATGCAAGCTTTGTCGCACGAAAATAATGTTCAATCAGTGCATGAGACAATTTATTACTGTCCTGATCCTGTACAACGGCCGTAATTAACTTCATCTCATATCCCCCTAACAGGATTTCTTCTATTATATCAAAAGCGTCAAAGCAACACTTTTTTAATTTTTGCAAGTGCCTCTTGAAAAACCGATTCTTCCTCTTTCTCTGCATCGATTACCACAATCCGCCCAGCATCTCGCTCTGCCAACAATAAATATCCTTCCCGCACCTTTTTGTGGAAGGAAAGCCCTTCTAAATCAAGACGATTCACTTCTCTTCCATCATGTTGATGGATTCTCGCGAGACCCACTTCCGGACTCACATCAAATAATAGCGTCAACTCTGGCATCATACCATCTGTCGCAAACGCATTAATCGACGCTACTTCGTCCATACCAAGTCCTCTCGCGTGTCCTTGATAAGCAAGTGAGCTGTCAATGAACCGATCACAAAGCACAATCGCTCCACGTTCAATTGCCGGTATCACTTTTTCAACGAGGTGCTGACGGCGTGCGGCTGCATATAAAAGCGCCTCCGTCCGTGCATCCATTGCTGTATTTTCTTTATTTAAAATAACAGACCGAATTTGCTCTGCAATCGCAATTCCCCCTGGCTCACGTGTTTGAATAACATCCTTGCCTCTATTTTTCAGTTCCTGAACAATTCGGTTTAACACTGTCGTTTTCCCTGCTCCTTCAGGTCCTTCTATCGAAATAAATATTCCTTTTTTCATTGTTTATACCTCCCCGCGAAAAACAGCAACCCGTCTTTCTTTCAAGCCGCTTCCGCCATGAAAGCGACTCCCGTGTGTTAGCATCCATTCAAGTGATTCTATATGTTGATTCAAAATTCGTTCTCCTTCCATGATCAATGGAATGCCTGGTGGATATGGAATAATCATTTCTCCCGCAATCTGACCTGATGCTTCATTAAATGGAACGAATTCTTTCTTATATTTATTATGCTCATTATACGGCAATGCAAGTGTCGACACACCTTTTGTTTTTTTCACTTCAGGAAAACGCTCTCTCGCTATTCCTTTTTTCAAATGAAAAGAATGCAGTTTTTGTAAAGCACCCTCTTCAAATGTTATCTGTCCTTCTTTTAAAAGTGGAAAAACAAGCAGCACTTGAAAAGGATCTGCCATCTCCGGATATAATCCTGCCTGTTCAAACAATATCTGCAATTCATATCCCGAAAGACCATCTGCCCGTACGAGAAGTTTGTATGGATCATCCGGCTTCACGCACAGACATCCCCTCGACTCTAGCACTGTTTTTACTCTCTCCACTACCTGCATCGAGTAATGACTATCACATTCTTCATAAGTAGCTGTATATGCTCTCGCTGCATCAAGCGACGCCATAATTAGATACGAAGGGCTGCTCGATTGAAATGCATGCAAATAAAACATTACTTTATCCCGGTCTATATGACTTGATTGAATATGAAAATACGACCCCATGGTCATCGCTGGCAGCATTTTATGGGCTGACTGCACTACGATATCGGCCCCCAAATAAAGCGCACTTTCTGGAATACCTTCATAAGGCAAAACAAAATGAGCTCCATGCGCCTCATCTACAAGTATGATTGAACCGTTCTCTTTCGCAATCATAGCCAGCGTTTCAAATGTATCCGCCATCCCATAGTAAGAAGGATACGTAAATATTACGGCTTTAACGTTCCTGTACTGACGATACGCTTTTTTTAATGCCTCGGCCGAAAACAAAACAACGGTTTTCGAATTTTCATCATATTCAGGTGCCAAAAAAACAGGCACTGCTTTTGCTATTTTCAATGCATTTAACACAGACTTATGACAGTTGCGCTGAACAAATACACGATCTCCTTCTGAAAGGGTACCAAGAATCATCGCAAGATTACCAACTGTGCTTCCATTTATAAGAAATTTACTTTCATTTGTTTGATACAAATCACTTAATAATTTCTCCGCATCTTGAATACAGCCTTCAGGAGCATGAAGATCATCTAGCCCACTTAACTCTGTTACATCGTATGACAGACCCCCAAAAGATGAAAGTTGCCCATTTTTATGTCCAGGAACATGAAAAGAAACAGGATTCTGCTTCTTATGCTGTTTCAATGCTTCTACAAGAGGCATCTTTGTTTGATCCATATGCATTCTATCCCATCCTTTCCTTTCATTTTTTATATAGAAAAAGGAGATGACATAAAGTCATCTCCTTTTACACTGTAACGTGCCAGGCGGCGTCCTGCTCTCACAGGGGGAAACCCCCAACTACCATCGGCGCTGAAGAGCTTAACTGCCGTGTTCGGGATGGGAACGGGTGTGACCTCTTCGCTAATGCCACCTGACTATGAAG
>NZ_KB889752.1:3170707-3185062 GCF_000372765.1 Bacillus sp. 37MA | reverse complement strand
CTCTCCAAAAAGTGTTTGACTTGCTCATTTGTTTATCTGCAGATGACAGGCATCTACCAGATAAGATTTAAAACTAAAACGTTGACGTTTTTATTGATTTTGTTCAGTTTTCAATGTTCAATCTACTTTTTTTATAGACATTAACCATTATATCGTTCTTAATTTTAAATGTCAATAAACCTTTATATCTTTTTTAATGTTGTTTTTCGCTTTTCAGCAGCAACGTTTACTAATATAACACTATGTAATGAGCACGTCAACATTTTTTGCTTTTTTATTTGAAAATATAAATTTGAATAGCTGCCAGCATACAAATGCCTGGCAGCCCGAGAAAACCTGCTATCAATGCTGTCGTGATGTTCATTGGAATATGCAATCCAGCATGGTTAACCAATACATTCATTATATATAGAGAAAAGGCACCTATAATCATTTTTTTACAAACCTGTGCTGCAAACAATAGTATCTGCCTCATTCATTATCACACTCCCTTATTATCTTATGGGAGCTCTTTATTCTTTTATGCGTATATGACGTTTTTTTGCTTCTTTGAAAAGGAAAAAGTATTTCGCCTGTGCTGCTTTCGTCTGTGCCTCCAGCTCATCGTTTTGTTCAAAACTAAGTCGGAGCAGTTCCCGGTGTTGAAACCATTCTTTTTGAGACCGATTGAGCAATTCAATCAATTTCTCATCGTACGTTTCGTTTATCTTTTGTTTTTTTCGAAAAAACATGTTGAATCCTCCTATAGCTCGCGGCGGCCTTCGATCGCTTTAGACAGTGTCACTTCATCTGCATACTCAAGATCACCGCCAACTGGCAGACCATGAGCAATACGAGTTGTGCGGATACCAGATGGTTTTAAGAGACGAGAAATATACATAGCAGTCGCTTCCCCTTCGATATTTGGATTTGTCGCCAGAATGACTTCTTTGATCGTCTCATCCTGTAGACGCTTCAAGAGATCAGGTACATTGATGTCTTCTGGTCCGATTCCTTCCATTGGAGAGATAACACCGTTTAACACATGGTACAGACCATTATATTCTTTCATTTTCTCCATCGCGATGACGTCTTTTGGATCTTGTACAACACAGATTATACTCCGGTCACGCCGCTCATCCTTACAAATTATACACGGATCCTGATCGGTAATATGGCCACAGACAGAACAATAACCGAGATCACGTTTTGCATTAACGAGCGCTTTAGCAAAATCGAGCACGTCTTCTTCTTTCATATTTAACACAAAAAAAGCCAGGCGAGCCGCAGTTTTCGGCCCAATGCCCGGCAGTTTCATGAAGCTGTCGATCAATTTTGTAATTGGTTCAGGATAGTACATCCCTAATTGCCTCCTTTTTAGAAAGGAAGGTTCATCCCTTTCGTAAACTGTCCCATCCTCTGATTTGTTTCGTTATCAACTTTTTTCAATGCATCATTGACTGCCGCTAGAATGAGATCTTGCAACATATCAATGTCTTCTGGGTCAACAACTTCTTCTTTGATTTGTACATCAACAATTTCTTTTTGTCCCGAAATGCTAATCTTCACCATTCCACCGCCAGACGAACCTTCAAATTTCTTTTCCGCTAGTTCTTCCTGTGCTTCCTGCATTTGCTTCTGCATTTTCTGCATTTGTTTCATCATATTTTGCATATTTCCGCCACGCATCATGTTCATCATCCTCCATGTAATTTAGTCTTTAATTTCAAGAAACTTTTCACCGACAAGCTTCAACGCTTCCGAAACAAGCGGATCCTCTTCTTCTTCCTGTACATCACTGTTAGGTGAGTCAACAGGAAGTATATACACGCCATCTTCTTTTTGTTTTTTCAAAAAAGAACGACGTATTTCAAGCCATGACTCTTCTGGCACGACAAGAGGACGGTACGGTTTTCCTGTCAGCTCATTTAAAATTGTCGAAATGGAATCCATAAACGCTTTATTATCTGAAGCCATTTGACAATGAATTTCATATTTAAATTTTAACACAAATGAGTCGTTTGAAGCAGCTACTGGTTCTGCATCGTTTAAAAGAGCAGCCTGCGAGCGCATTTGGCGCTCATTTAAGTAGCCAATCATACTACCCCAGCGGCTTTTAATATTTTGGATATCCTGCTTTGTCGCCTCCAACAAAACTTTCTCAACTTGCGGCACAGCTACTTTAAATTGAGCACCCGAACGGGCTGGTTTTTTTGTGGTTGGACGTACTGCTTCCGGCTCCATTGTAACTGTCGGACGGCTTTTCAACTCTTGCACTTCCCGCTCAAGCCTGTTTACTTTTTCAAGTAGCCCCTCCATTCCCGGTACAGACACTATCGATTCGTCCCTTACATTCATCCTGCACATCTTCACAAGCGCCACTTCAAGGTAGATACGGGCATGATTTGTAAATTTCATATCCTGCTGCGTTTTATTTAGTGTGGCAATATATTCATAGATCGCCTGCTCAGAAAATTGACCGGCCATTTCAACAAACTCTGCATCAGCCATCGTCCGTTCAAGTGACTCTTCGAGATCTGGTGCCATTTTATATAGAAGCATATCACGGAAATACAAGATAAAATCTTCTATAAAGCGGATAGGGTCTTTACCTTCCATAAGGAGACCATGAAGCGTCTGCACCGTTCCCGCCGCTTGCTGTTCATGGACGAACTTGGCAATAGCATTCAGCTTTTCTTGGCCAACTGTACCGGTTACAGTGAGCGCGTCTTCTTCCGTCAATTGGTCGCGGCTGTAAGAAACCGCCTGATCAAGAAGACTAAGCGCATCCCTCATTCCACCTTCTGCTGCACGAGAAATAATCGGCAGCGCTGCTTCCTCGAATGCTGTACCGGTTTCATTTAAAATAAGTTTCATCCGTCCTGTAATCGCCTGTGCAGTAATTCGTTTAAAATCAAACCGCTGACAACGAGAAATAATCGTTAATGGAATTTTATGAGGTTCCGTTGTTGCCAAAATAAACATGACGTGCCTAGGGGGTTCTTCAAGTGTTTTTAAAAGGGCATTAAAGGCACCTGTTGAAAGCATATGCACTTCATCAATAATATACACTTTATACCGGACAGAACCTGGAGCATATTTTACTTTATCACGAATATCACGAATTTCATCGACCCCATTGTTTGAAGCCGCATCAATTTCAATTACGTCTTGAATTGATCCGTCAGAAATACCGCGGCAAGATGCACATTCATTGCATGGTTCAGCTGCCGGACCATTTTCACAGTTGACCGCTTTTGCCAAAATTTTAGCCGCACTCGTTTTCCCTGTACCGCGCGGACCAGAAAATAAGTAAGCATGTGAGATTTTATCTTGAAGGAGAGCATTTTGAAGCGTTTTCGTTATGTGCTCCTGCCCAACGACATCTGCAAAATTTTGCGGCCGCCATACACGGTATAATGCCTGATAACTCATTGTCTTCCTCCTCCACATTCCTTGCTCTATTATAAACGAACGTACACACCTTTACTATTAAAAGAAGCAACAAAAAAGACATCCGGCAAGCCGGACATCTTTTTTCATTATGTATACCGTGCACCTTCTGTCGACTGCTAATCATAAGCGTTACTTAAGCAGTTAGCTCAGCCCAGGCTCCCCCACGGCACATGAGAAAGTCCACTTAATGCTGCTTCCTTCCGGACCTGACATGGTTCATGGGTTCTCATTGCGCAGGACCCGGGCGTCAACGCCACTTACAAAAGGCAGACCCTACAATTAAACAGCCTCGAGAAGGAATTCAGTCCCGCTAGAGCGGATTGCGGATACAGGGCACCGCTACCTCCCCACTTAGCACGGTAAAGATAATTATACTACCCAGCGCGGCAAAAAGCAATGATTGTATTATTCCATCTTTTGTTTCTTTTCTTTTTTCCTTTGACGCAAGTTTCGGAAGAAAGTTGTCAGCAGCATCCCGCATTCTCCCGCCAAAACGCCAGATACAACATCACAGCGATGATTAAATCGGCTGTCATCAAGTAAGTTCATCAATGTGCCCGCGCATCCCGCTTTCGGATCGACAGCTCCATACACGACTCGGTCAATACGCGATAATAAAATAGCTCCGCTGCACATCGGACACGGCTCCAATGTGGCGTAAAGTGTCGTCTCTTCCAATCGCCATGATCCCACGGCTTCACATGCTTTTTCAATGGCTAAAAGTTCTGCATGAGTAACAGCGTTTTTCGTCGTTTCCCGTAAATTATGGGCAGACGCGATGACTTCATTGTTTTTTACAATAACCGCTCCAATCGGCACTTCGCCGAGTTGCTCTGCCTTCTTTGCTTCTTCTATTGCTAGTTTCATAAAAAATTCATCCATTTTTCATGATCCTTTCCGTCAAAATTCGGGTAATACTATGGAACAGGGAGGTTTAAACATGAAGAAAAAATTCGCCTTGATTATTGTCGATATGATCAATGATTTTAATTTTCCAAAAGGCAGGCAATTAGCCGAATTCACATACAATATCGTTCCATCTATTTTAACGCTAAAAAAGTATTGTCAGTCGAATAATATACCCGTCGTTTATGTGAATGATCATTATAAGTTATGGAAAGCTGATATAGGTCTTATTATCGATCATACTCAAAATGACTTGAGCGCTCCTATTATACAGCAAATAAAACCGGATCATAGTGATTATTTCCTCATTAAACCGAAACATTCCGCTTTTTATCAGACCGCTTTAAACACACTGCTCCAAGAACTCGATACAAAGGCAGTCATCGTAACCGGTGTGGCCGGAAATATATGTGTTTTTTTCACAGCGAACGATGCGTATATGCGCGAATTTAACGTATATGTCCCGAAAGATGCGACCGCATCTGAACGCCCTGAATTTAATGAATATGCACTTAAAATGATGGAGACCGTTTTAGGTGCAGATATTCGATCTGTCTGTGAATTAATCAATGTACTAAAACAGCAGGCATAAATAACGCGTTTTCTTTGTACAAATAGTACAGAGAGGGGGATACGTTTTTGCATATTTATGTGGTCAAAAGCGGCGATACGTTATTTCAAATCGCAAGACGATATGGAACGACTTCACAGACGATCAGCCAGGCAAATGAATTGCCAAACCCCGATCGTCTTGTCGTCGGTCAGGCTCTCGTCATTCCAGTGTCCGGAAATTTTTATGTCGTTGTTGCCGGCGACAGTCTTTGGAGTATTTCCCAAAAATACGGAATAAAGGTAGAGGATCTGACACGATTAAATGGTTTGTCACAATCTGCTCCGTTGCAAATTGGAAGAGAGCTGCGTATTCCAATGGCACCGAAAACACGGGCAGAATTCACGGGCTATATTCAACCTTCTGCCTCCGGTTATTCCACAGCGCTTTTAAACAGCGCTCGCACAGCCGCTCCTCATTTAACGTATTTCGCGCCGGTCAGTTTTAACGCAAAACGAGATGGTACATTAGAAGAACCTGCGATTCAGCCGTTGCAGCCAGTCGCCGAACAGAATGGTGTTGTCTTCATGATGGATATCACCAATCAAGAAAACGACCAGTTCAGCGACGAGCTTGGCCACATCTTATTAAATGATGAAAAAGTACAGCAAACTCTTTTGGACAACATAAGCCGTATCGCCCGTCAGTTTAACTTCAGTGACATTCATTTTGACTTTGAATATTTACGCCCAGAAGACCGCGAAGCATACAATCGTTTTCTACGCCGGGCAACAGAGCGGTTCCATCGGGAAGGGAAAACAGTATCAACAGCGCTCGCGCCGAAAACAAGTGCAGATCAGCCGGGAATGTGGTATGAAGCGCACGATTATAAAGCACACGGAGAAATTGTCGACTTTAGTGTCATTATGACATATGAATGGGGATACAGTGGCGGGCCGCCAATGGCCGTATCACCAATCGGTCCTGTTCGTAACGTGTTAACATTTGCCTCAAGCGTAATGCCCGCGTCAAAAATTGTGATGGGGCAAAATCTATACGGATATGACTGGACTCTTCCATTTCAGCCTGGCAATCCGCCCGCCCGTGCAATCAGCCCACAGGAAGCGATCCGTCTTGCTGTTCGTTACAATGCGTCCATCCGCTATGATCGTGTAGCTCAAGCACCGTACATTGACTACACAGATGAAAACGGACGTCTTCATAAAGTGTGGTTTGAAGATGCCCGTTCAATTGATGCAAAGTTTTCACTATTAAAAGAATTGAAACTGCGCGGAATGGCCTACTGGAAAATTGGTCTGTCCTTTCCACAAAATTGGCTGCTGTTGTCCGACCGATTTACCGTTATTAAAAAATAAAAAGAACGTCCATCTGGACTATTCCAGATGGACGTTCGTATCTCTAATTATATACTTGTATTAGTAATGGAGGAGGGAAGGGGATTCGAACCCCTGCGGGATTTGACTCCCCTGTCGGTTTTCAAGACCGATCCCTTCAGCCGGACTTGGGTATCCCTCCGTATCGACAAGATTTAATTTATCATAAAACAAATAAACCCGTCAATACATTTCCTAAATCTTTTTATAGATTTTTAAGAATGTCGTTTCGCCTTTTCCTTAACTGTGTTCAGGACACGGTCAAGTCGTTCATCCGCTTCTGAGGAGATCAAGTATTGATTATTCTCTGTATACTCAATTTGTGTATCAAGCACATATGCACCGCTTAATATATCCGTTGCACCAAGCGCCGACAACACCGGTTTCAATGCATAATCAATGACGAGCAAGTGACCAAATGAGCCGCCTAGAACGAGTGGCAAAACGGTTTTGCCTTCCAGCCCTTTTTGCGGAAGCAAATCGAGATATGTTTTTAAAATACCAGTGTAGGCTGCTTTGTAAACAGGTGTTAGTACTACCACAACTTGTGCGGATTCCACTTTTGCATTCGCTTCAATTATCGCTTCACTTTTGAAATTTGCTTTAATTAAATCATCCGCTGGTAACTCATGTACGTAAATCGTGTCTGATGAAAAGCCTTCCTTTCCGAAAAAATGTTCCACTTTATCAAGAATTCCTTTTAATCTGGATTGGTTACTGTTTCCTCCATAGATAATGACTGCTTTCGTCATAATTCCCACCCTTTCTTCTCCATTAAATTTGATCAAAAAAAGCACACACCATTAAAAGAAACAGTGTGTACTTTCAGTTGTCTGATCAGTAACGTTACAGTATATACTTTTGTTATAACCGGTATACTCTATACCCGATTATTCCTATAAATATTATCATATATACTCTTTTGTCTTTCGTCAACCTTTTTTTAAAGATTGGATAGGCAAAACAGGCTATCCAAAGAATAATTATTTTTTTGTAATGCGCTCTTTACCACCCATATATGGACGAAGCACTTCTGGAATGATAACACTGCCATCTTCCTGCTGATAATTTTCAATAATCGCGGCGAACGTCCGGCCAATCGCAAGACCAGAGCCATTTAACGTATGCACATGTTCCGGTTTGCCTGTTTTTTCACGACGGAATCGAATATTCGCACGACGCGCTTGGAACCCTTCAAAGTTTGAACAAGAAGAAATTTCACGGTACGTATTATAGCTTGGAAGCCATACTTCGATATCATATTTTTTCGCTGCTGTAAAACCGAGATCCGCTGAACACATGTTTAGCACACGGTATGGAAGTCCAAGCAATTGAAGTACTTTTTCCGCGTGGCCTGTTAATTTTTCAAGCTCCGCATAAGAATCTTCTGGTTTTACAAAACGTACCATTTCAACTTTATTAAACTGATGCTGGCGAATTAATCCGCGTGTGTCCCGTCCTGCAGATCCTGCTTCAGAGCGGAAATTTGCACTATATGCGGCATAACTAATTGGCAGATCGTCTGCATTTAAAATTTCGTCGCGGTGATAGTTCGTCACCGGCACTTCTGCTGTCGGAATTAAGAAATAATCTTCCGTTTCAACTCGGAACGCATCTTCTTCAAATTTCGGCAGCTGTCCTGTACCTGTCATGCTTGCCCGATTGACCATGTAAGGAGGCATCATTTCTGTGTAACCATGCTCTTCTGTATGCAAGTCAAGCATAAAACTAATCAATGCGCGTTCAAGCTTTGAACCTGCCCCTTTGTAAAATGTGAAGCGGCTTCCTGTCACTTTGCCCGCGCGTTCAAAATCTAAAATATCAAGATCTGTCGCGACATCCCAGTGCGGTTTCGCTTCAAAATTAAACTCACGGATATCTCCATGACGGCGTACTTCGACGTTATCATCTTCTGATTCACCGGCTGGTACACTTTCGTGCGGAATGTTCGGCATGTTGAGAAGAAGGCTCTCAAGCTTTTCTTCCGTTTCTCGAAGCTCTGTATCAAATGCTTTAATTTTTTCGCCAACTTCACGCATTTCGACGATCAATGAATCCGCATCCTGTTTTTCTCTTTTTAAGCGGGCGACTTCCTGTGATACACTGTTTCGCTTGCTTTTTAATTCTTCCGTCTGTCCGAGCAGATCCCGTCGTCTTTGATCCAGCGCTTCAAAGTCTTCAAACGCACTCATATCTTCGCCTCTAAATTTTAATCGTTCTTTCACTTCTACAAAATTCGAACGCAAATACTTCATATCCAGCATATACAATTCCTCCTTTTAAAAATAAAAAAACTCCCGCCCCTAATAAAAGGGACGGAAGTTTATATTCCGCGTTACCACCCAGATTGAAAGCACACTGCTTTCCTCTCAACTTCGTTTTAACGGCCTGCGCCGGAAAATGCCTACTCTTATTAAGTTCAGCACTCCGCTCCAGAATGGATTCACATGTTTTTCACACCGGTTTGCACCATCCACCGGCTCTCTTTTAGAAAAAAAGCATGCTACTCGTTTCCTTCATCGCGTTTCACTATTCAATTTATGTCTAATTTACACTATTTTTCACGAATTCGCAAGTGACGCTTTTGACGCTTTTGCCATGTCAATAAAGTAACGGGCAATCCGATGATCATCTGTCAGTTCAGGATGAAATGAACAACCGAGATAATGGCGATCTCGCGCTGCGACGATACGGCCATCGCACTCCGCCAATACTTCTGTCCCAACACCTACTGATACGATATGAGGGGCACGGATGAAAACTGCATTGTAATCATCCGCTATATCTTTAATAAACAACTCTGCTTCAAAGCTTTCTTTTTGACGACCGAACGAATTGCGTTCTACCGTAATATTCATTAACCCTAAATGTGACTGATCGTAGCCTACAATGTCGCTTGCAAGCAAAATAAGTCCCGCGCATGTACCAAACATCGGCCTGCCAGATTCTCCAAACGAGCGTAGTGGCTCCATAAATCCGTACCGGTCAATCAAGCGGCGCATTGTCGTACTTTCACCGCCTGGCAAAATCAACCCATCCAGCTCATCAAGCTGTTCCGGCCATTTGACCACAACCGCTTCCGCTCCGTTTTCTTCAATCGAGCGAACGTGTTCACGAACAGCACCCTGCAGTCCTAAAACACCAATTTTCATCATTACCAGCCGCGCTCCTGCATGCGTTGTTCTGGCGCGATTTTAGATATTTCGATTCCTTTCATTGGCTCACCAAGTTCTTTCGATAGTTCTGCAATTAATTTGTAATCCTGGTAATGAGTTGTCGCTTCCACAATCGCACGCGCAAATTTTGCTGGGTTGTCTGATTTGAAAATACCAGAGCCAACAAACACGCCGTCTGCACCAAGCTCCATCATCAACGCCGCATCAGCCGGTGTTGCAATTCCGCCTGCCGCGAAGTTTACGACTGGAAGCTTGCCTTCTTTTTTAATTTGCAAAAGCACTTCAAATGGTGCACCGAGTAATTTCGCTTCTGTCATAATTTCATCATCGTTCATATGAACAAGCTTGCGTACTTGCGCATTCACTTTGCGCATATGACGAACTGCTTCAACAATATTTCCTGTACCAGGCTCACCCTTCGTTCGAAGCATTGAAGCACCTTCACCAATACGGCGTGCTGCTTCACCAAGATCGCGGCATCCACAAACGAATGGTACTGTGTATTCACTTTTCAACAAATGATATTCTTCATCCGCTGGAGTTAATACTTCACTTTCGTCTAAGTAATCAACACCCATCGCCTCAAGTACACGTGCTTCGACAATATGACCGATACGTGCTTTCGCCATAACTGGAATGGTCACAGCGTTCATCACTTCTTCTACAATGCGCGGATCTGCCATGCGGGCAACGCCGCCTGCTGCACGAATATCAGAAGGTACGCGCTCAAGTGCCATAACGGCTACTGCGCCTGCTTCTTCCGCAATTTTCGCCTGTTCTGCATTGACAACGTCCATAATAACGCCGCCTTTTTGCATTTCAGCCATTCCCCGTTTAACGCGATCTGTTCCAGTGTTCATTGATAATTCCTCCTAGTGTTAACGAAAAAATATGATTTTTTATAAATTTCATAAATCATACTAAACACGAAAAATCACCTTCTGTCAATAGCAGAAGGTGATTTTTATTAAAACCAACCAGTTACTTTATCAACGATCCAGTTCCATCCACTGGCAATCCCGCCGCCAATCGCACGCATTGAAAGAGTAAACCAGTTAGCCTTTTCTACTTTTTCAACTGTCTCTAATTGTGCCTGACCGGCTGCTTTTAAAAATGAAACTGCTTTTCCTTGATCATCTTTCACTACAACAGAACCAACCACTTTTCCCTTTTCAACAGGTGCTGTCAGCTTTCCATTTTCATCTAAATCCGAACTATTCAGCACTACATTTACTTTATATTTCGTTTTTGAACCTTTTTGCACCCAAATTGCAATATCTGACTTCGTTTGAATCGTTACTTCTTTCTCTTTTCCTTTTTGAACGGGCAATGTTTCATTACCTTTTACTTGATTTCCAGCTGCTACAATCTCTTTTCGTTCAAACTGACCAAATCCGTAATCAAGTAATTTCTTCATTTCCACGAAGCGGGCATTGTACGTTCCTTCCCCATTAGCACTTGTCGCATCCATGACAACCGCGATCAGCTTTTGGCCATTTCGCTCAGCTGTACCTGTAAAACAGTAGCCGGCAAAATCAGTCGTGCCTGTTTTCAAACCTGTCATGCCTTCATACTCAAAAACAAGTGATGGGAGCATCCAGTTCCAATTTTCCATCGCAATCTCGTCGTCCGTGCCTTCACGGAATTTCTTTTTTGGTATGCCTGCTGTTTCTAGCACTTCCGGATAATCTTTCATTAAACGATAGGCAAGTGTTGCGACATCGCGGCCAGACATCATATTTTCATCCGTTTCTCCGCCTGTTGAATGATGACCTTTTAAATCTTTATTGTTCAAGCCAGTCGCATTCACAAATTTATATTGTTCTAAACCGAGTTCTTTCGCTTTTTCATTCATCTTTTTGACAAACTCTGCTTCAGATCCGGCAATTTTTTCAGCGATTGCAATTGTTGCGGCATTCGCAGAATAAATCGTCATTGCCTCATACAATTCTTGCATGTTATATGTTTCATCTGCACGCAGCGGCACATTTGAAAGACTGCGATCTTGCGAAACGGTATATACATAATCAGATACTTGATATGTATCGTCAAAGCCGATTTTTCCTTCTTTTACTGCTTCAAGGAGCAAATACTCGGTCATCATTTTCGACATACTTGCTACACCAAGAAGCTTATTTCCATTCTTTTCGTATAAAATCTGTCCGGTGTCCGCATCAATTAAAATGGCCGCTGAAGCGTTCACATCAAAAGCCGCATTTACTTTCATTCCACCTGGCGTTAACAAACTAATTAACAACATTACGCTCAAAAAAGCAGTGCCAATCCGATACCCATTTCTCTTTTTCAAACTAAAAACCCCTCCATCTGTTATGTCACACTTTCGTTATTGTACCATACATTTTCAATGGAAAAACAGACGCGAAACGACCTAGATGTCTTATAATAAAACGTGGAGGTGTACAAGATGAAAACATTTGTAAGAAAAGCTGTACCAGGAGACGCTTCTTTCTCTGTATCGCTCATTTTAGAGGCAATCGGAGACATTGCATACCGACTGACCGGAGAGACAAATAAGCAGGCGGCTGAGACCGCGTTAATGAAACTATTTATACGCAGTGACAACCGCCATTCATATCGTTACACATATATTGCAGAACAAAGTGGAACTCCAGCGGGTATTCTCGTTCTATATTTTGGAACAGATGCGATTGAGTTGGATTTAAACTTATCTAGCTGGTTGAACGAAAAGAAAGGGATCAGAATTACTCTCGATAGGGAAGCTCATCTAGATGAATGGTATATCGATACAGTCTGCGTTCATCCTGATTTTCGAGGTTCTGGCATTGGCACGGCACTTCTTACATACGCAGAGTATATAGCGGCGGAGCATGGGGGTAGCAAACTTTCGCTGAATGTCGAAACGAAAAAGGAAGCCGCAATCCGCCTATATGAACGGAATGGCTTCTCTATTACGCAGCCATGGACTATTATCGGTGAGTCTTTTCATCACATGGTAAAATACCTATGACTATGAACAAAAAGACACCTGTCCGCTCCGGACAGGTGTCTTATCTTATACTGAATAGTTTGGTGCTTCTTTCGTAATTTGAACGTCATGTGGATGGCTTTCACGAAGACCGGCACCCGTCATGCGGATAAACTGGCCGTCTTCACGAAGTGCATCAATGTCTTTCGTTCCGCAGTAACCCATACCTGAACGAAGTCCACCTGTTAATTGATACAATGTATCTGAAAGCGGACCTTTGTAAGGGATACGGCCTTCAATACCTTCTGGGACGAATTTTTTCGCATCTTCCTGGAAATAACGATCTTTGGATCCTTTTTCCATCGCACTCACAGAACCCATACCACGATATACTTTAAAACGACGTCCCTGGAAGATTTCTGTTGCGCCTGGGCTTTCCGTCGTACCAGCAAGAAGACTTCCAAGCATAACAGCAGTTCCGCCTGCCGCGATTGCTTTAACGATGTCACCGGAATACTTAATTCCTCCATCTGCAATGATGGCTTTTCCATATTTACGTGCTTCTGTTGCACAATCATATATCGCGGTAATTTGCGGTACACCGACCCCTGCTACCACACGTGTCGTACAAATGGAACCAGGACCAATTCCCACTTTCACAACGTCTACGCCTGCTTCAAACAGTGCACGCGTTGCTTCTCCAGTCGCTACATTACCAGCAATAATGTTCAATTCAGGGTAGGCGGAACGAATATCTTTTACCGTTTCAATAACGCCTGTCGAATGACCATGCGCTGTATCCACCACAATGACGTCTACCTGTGACTTTACAAGCTGTTCAACACGTTTCATCGTATCGCCTGTTACACCAACAGCAGCACCCACAAGAAGGCGTCCCTGAGCGTCTTTAGCTGAATTAGGAAACTCGATAACTTTTTCAATGTCTTTAATCGTAATCAGGCCTTTTAATACACCCTGTTCGTTAATAAGTGGGAGCTTTTCAATTTTGTACTTTTGAAGAATTTGTTCTGCTTCTTGAAGTGTTGTACCAACAGGAGCCGTAACAAGATTTTCTTTTGTCATAACGTCTGTAATCAAAATTGAATAATCTTGAATAAAACGCAGGTCACGATTTGTTAAAATTCCAACAAGCTTTTGCTCTTCTTGACTATTCACAATTGGCACACCTGAAATACGGTATTTGCCCATTAAATGTTCAGCATCAAACACTTGATGTTCCGGTGTCAGAAAGAATGGATCACTAATAACGCCGCTTTCAGAACGCTTTACTTTATCTACCTGTTCCGCCTGCTGCTCAATACTCATGTTTTTGTGAATAATTCCTAGACCGCCTTGACGTGCCATTGAAATCGCCATATCTCCTTCTGTTACTGTGTCCATACCAGCACTAATCATCGGGATATTCAATTTCAAACTTGGCGTAAGTTCCACCTTCAACGATACATCTTTAGGAAGCACCTCTGATTTAGCTGGTACAAGCAATACATCATCAAACGTTAACCCTTCTTTTTTAAACTTATCTTCCCACATATTTAAGCCTCCCTGACCGAAAAATATTATTAGTAGGTTATCAATTGAACGGGTATACTGTCAAGGTTCAAGCTATATGTTAGATTTTTCGGAATGTTCATACTTAAATCCGAACATTAAAAGTAAACGCTTTATCACTGCATTCATGAAACAAATTCCTTCTATAACAAATATCCCACAATAGCTTTTCACGATATTTTCTGTCCCCATTATAATGCCCTAAAGAAAAAACGCCAACAAAAAAGACAACTTAAATCATTAAGTTGTCTTAACATGCCAGGCGGCGTCCTGCTCTCACAGGGGGAAACCCCCAACTACCATCGGCGCTGAAGAGCTTAACTGCCGTGTTCGGGATGGGAACGGGTGTGACCTCTTCGCTAATGCCACCTGACTATG
>NZ_KB889752.1:2718455-3170607 GCF_000372765.1 Bacillus sp. 37MA | reverse complement strand
TGGTGAGCCGTTACCTCACCAACTAGCTAATACGCCGCGGGCCCATCCTGCAGTGACAGCCGAAACCATCTTTCAAAAGAAGATCATGAAATCTTCGATATTATTCGGTATTAGCCCCGGTTTCCCGGAGTTATCCCAATCTGTAGGGCAGGTTGCCCACGTGTTACTCACCCGTCCGCCGCTAATCTAAAGGAGCAAGCTCCTTTAGATCCGCTCGACTTGCATGTATTAGGCACGCCGCCAGCGTTCGTCCTGAGCCAGGATCAAACTCTCCAAAAAGTGTTTGACTTGCTCATTTGTTTATCTGCAGATGACAGGCATCTACCAGATAAGATTTAAAACTAAAACGTTGACGTTTTTATTGATTTTGTTCAGTTTTCAATGTTCAATTTGTTTATTTCCCGCCGTCATCATCAGGCGACTTAAATAATATACCACGGTTATATATAGAGAGCAAGTCTTTTTTAATAATAAATTAATAAAAACAGCCACTTTTATTTTAATGACTGTTTCCCTATCACTTTTTCAATATGTAAATCTCTTCTTTTCAACATGTCAATGACCTCTCCATTAGATAATTGAATGAGCGGTCTCATTCGATACATTTGATGAACAAACAACACTTTTCCTTCATTGCCATCCGATAACTCAACTATTGTCCCCGGTACTAAATTAGCTACAATTGAAAATAGTGCGTTCATAATAGGAAGATCGAATTTCCCGAATAAATCTTCTTGAATAAACTCAACCGCTTTAAAAACAGACTGTCTATCTTGAAACAATCTGTCTGTTGTTAACGCATGGTATGTATCAGCAATTCCTACAATCTGCGCAATTGGATGTATTTTATTCCCCTTTGCTCCCGTTGGATAACCCGACCCGTCTATGCGTTCATGATGTTGATAAATAGCAAGTTTTACTTCAGGCTTTAACAGCTTTAACTCTTTCACCATACTGTAACTGGAAATTGGGTGATTTTGAATATCTTTATATTCTTGCTCCGTCAGGGCAGTTGTTTTATTTAAAAGAGAAGAATTAATTTTGGACATGCCAGAATCAGCAAGAACACCGGTTAAAGCTACCTGCACAATCATTCCTTTTTCATAATTCATTTTTTGCGCGATCATTCCACACAAAATGCCAAGCGATGCTGTGTGATGAAATAAATACTCTTCCTTTTTTGAAAAAGAAGAAATTCTATACAACTGTTTTGGATTTTCAAGTACATATTCTAGAAGCGGTAAAATGATCGTTCTTATCCTCGCAATTTCTACATTCATTCCTGATTGCCATTTATGAAACTCTTCTTTTATTCCTTTAAATGTTTTATAGTACTGCTGCTCCAACATATCAATGTTTGGACTGAACTCATTTAATGAGGCAGCAAAATAAATAGACGAAAGAGGATTTTCTTCTGGAGGAACAACATCAACAAATTTAATGGAGAATAATTTTAAAAATCGGATGTGCTGTTCAGTCAAAATAGTTCCTTTTAAAATGATAGGGTGATCAGTGCTGGCAAGCACCGCTTCATTAACATGCCATCCCTGCTGCAGATCTTCTACTTTCACAAACATGTACCTTGCCCCCTTTATTGAGTCTTTATACCCAATTATAATAAACATTATACTTAATTGATAGACAAAAAAGCACAGGTATGTTGAAGTCCCTGTGCTTGATTCATTATTCTTCTATTTCCTCTATTTCTGTTTCGATCACTTCTTCGTCTTCCTTCTCTACTTTCGCTACAGTCGCAACTGTTTCTTCATTGCCAAGACGAATGAGTTTGACCCCTTGCGTACTACGGCCAGTAATGGAAATACCGCCGATATCCATTCGGATCATGACGCCGCCCATTGTGATCAGCATGAGATCCTCTTCACCTGTCACAGTTTTCACAGCAATCATCGGGCCATTCTTTTCTGTAATATTGCACGTTTTTAATCCTTTACCACCACGCGTTTGAATACGATAATCCGATTCATGCGTTAGTTTGCCATATCCGTTTTCAGTGACGATTAAAATATACTCATTGTCTTCAACAAGCTCCATACCAACTGCATGATCGTCATCTGACAACCTGATTCCTCTTACACCTGTTGATGTTCTACCCATCGAGCGGACATTATCTTCTGGAAAACGAATGAGCATTCCTTGCTTTGTTCCTATGACGATATGTTTTTGACCGTCTGTTAATCTAACTGATATGAGTTCATCATCTTCACGAATATTAAGCGCAATTAAACCGTTTGTACGAATATTGGCATAATCCATAAGCGGCGTGCGTTTCACGATTCCTTGCTTCGTCGCAAAAAACAAAAACGCATCTTCTGTAAGCTTCTCAACAAATAGCATCGAATTGACCCATTCATCCTGCTCGACACCGAGTAAGTTTACAAGTGGAATACCTTTTGCTGTTCGGCTATACTCAGGAATTTGATACCCTTTTAGACGGTACACTTTCCCTTTGTTTGTGAAAAAGAGAATCGTATCGTGTGTCGACGTTGTTAACAATTGCTCCACAAAGTCATTTTCATTCGTACCCATCCCTTGAATACCACGTCCACCCCGGCGCTGACTTCGGTACGTTGAAACAGGCAGACGTTTAATATAGCCTTTATGCGTTAATGTGACGATAATTTTTTCGACTGGAATTAAATCTTCGTCCATTATATCACCTGGTGCACCATCGGTAATTTCTGTGCGGCGCTTATCGTTAAATCGCTCTTTAACCTCAGTCAACTCTTCGCGGATAATTTCCAGTATTTTTTCTTCATCTGCTAATATTGCTTTTAATTCAGTAATAATAGCCATCAAACTTTGATATTCTTCTTCAATTTTTTCACGTTCAAGCCCCGTCAACCTCTGAAGACGCATATCCAGAATAGCCTGTGCTTGCTTTTCTGACAAACCAAATTGTTCGATTAATCCTGCTCGTGCAAGATCTGCTGTCTGCGAACCGCGGATAAGTGAGATAATGCGATCGATATGGTCAAGCGCGATACGGAGCCCCTCTAAAATGTGGGCACGTGCTTCCGCTTTATTCAACTCAAACTGTGTACGACGGCGAATGATCTCTTGCTGGTGAGCAAGATAATAAGTCAAGCATTCTTTTAAGCTAAGTACTTTAGGATGACCATCTACGAGTGCCAGCATGTTAATACCAAAACTCGTTTGCATCGCTGTATATTTATATAAATTATTTAAAACGACACTTGCATTCGCATCGCGGCGTATTTCCATCACAATCCGCATGCCTTCGCGGTCAGATTCATCACGAAGATCAGTAATGCCATCAATTTTTTTATCGCGGACTAATTCTGCAATCCGCTCGATTAGTTTTGCTTTGTTTACTTGATATGGAATTTCATGAACGATAATCGTTTCTTTTCCATTTGCTTTTTCTTCAATTTCGGTCCGCGCACGTAAAATAATAGAACCACGCCCTGTTTCATACGCGCGGCGAATACCGCTCCTACCCATTAAAATACCAGCCGTTGGGAAATCAGGGCCAGGTATGTATTCCATTAATTCAAGTACGGTCAACTCCGGATTTTTACTGATTGCAAGAAGCGCATCGATTACTTCGCCAAGCTGGTGTGGTGGAATATTGGTTGCCATCCCGACGGCTATACCAGATGCACCGTTCACAAGCAGATTTGGAAAACGCGCTGGCAAAACGATCGGTTCACGTTCAGAACCGTCATAGTTATCTTTGTAATCAATTGTATCTTTATTCAAATCACGTGTAATTTCCATCGCAATTTTTGACATACGTGCTTCTGTGTAACGCATAGCCGCCGCTGCATCCCCGTCGACAGACCCGAAGTTTCCGTGTCCATCCACGAGCATATAGCGATAGTTAAAGTCCTGCGCCATGCGTACCATCGTTTCATAAACAGCCGAATCACCGTGTGGGTGATACTTACCAATGACATCCCCGACGATCCGTGCTGATTTTTTGTACGCTTTATCAGCGGTCATACCGAGGTCATTCATTGCATATAAAATGCGGCGGTGCACAGGTTTCAAGCCGTCACGCACGTCTGGAAGCGCTCTGGAAACGATAACGCTCATCGCATAATCTAAAAATGAAGAACGCATTTCTTGACTTATATTAATCTCTTTTACATTCGAGCGTGGCGTATCAGCCATGTAAAAATCCTCCCTTTTAAAAAAGTGGGAGCGCCCGCATTAACGGGCGCCATTTTAATTTATCCCGCATTAACAGGCAGTAAGGCCCCACGAAAAAGAAAGATAAGCGGGGTTCAACTACCCGTAAATGCCCGATTGTTTCGGACCTGGGTCACAAAGGTATCGAGACAGAATGTCGTGCTCTTAACCTTTGTTCTGTTTATATATCGAGATTTTTAACATAACGTGCATTATCTTCAATAAATTGACGGCGCGGTTCGACTTTATCGCCCATTAAAATTTCAAACGTTTCATCCGCTTCCATTGCATCTTTTAATGTTACCTGAAGCAATGTACGCCACTCAGGATCCATCGTCGTTTCCCATAACTGGGTCGGATTCATTTCACCAAGACCTTTATATCGTTGCAATATCGGTTTGGCATTAGTAGGGAGTGACCCCATCACTTCGTTAAGCTCATGATCATTATAAGCATAACGAATGTGCTTTCCTTGCTGCACCTTGTATAATGGCGGCTGTGCAATGTATACGTAACCTGCTTCAATTAACGGACGCATGTAGCGGAAAAAGAAAGTTAAAAGCAGTGTTCGGATATGCGCACCGTCGACATCAGCATCCGTCATAATAACTAATTTATGGTATCTCGCTTTTGATAGATCAAATTCTTCGCTAATTCCTGTACCGAGCGCTGTGATCATCGCGCGCACTTCATTATTTGACAATATTTTATCAAGACGAGCTTTTTCAACGTTCAAGATCTTCCCACGCAGCGGCAAAATCGCCTGAAAGTGACGATCACGGCCTTGTTTTGCAGATCCACCAGCCGAGTCACCTTCTACAATGTACAATTCACTGATTTTCGGGTCACGCGATGAACAGTCTGCAAGTTTCCCTGGAAGACTAGATATTTCAAGTGCGCTTTTACGCCTCGTTAATTCACGTGCTTTCTTCGCAGCTAAACGAGCGCGTGCTGCCATCGTGCCTTTTTCAACAATTTTACGCGCGGTATTCGGATTTTCAAGCATGAATGATTCAAAACGACCTGCAAAAACAGAGTCCGTTACCGTACGTACTTCCGAGTTGCCCAGCTTCGTTTTTGTCTGCCCTTCAAATTGCGGATCTGGATGTTTGATCGAAACAATGGCTATTAGTCCTTCACGGACATCTTCACCGGATAAGTTTGTATCAATGTCTTTCACTAAGCCATTTTTGCGGGCATAGTCATTCACAACACGTGTCAGTGCCGTTTTGAAGCCGACTTCATGTGTTCCGCCTTCATGCGTATTAATGTTGTTCGCAAATGAATAAATATTACCGACATAGCCGTCATTGTACTGAAAAGCTACTTCGACTTGGATGCCTTCCCGCTCACCTTCCATGAAGATTGCTTCTTCATGAAGCACTTCTTTTGAACGGTTTAAATGCTCCACATATGATTTAATTCCACCTTCGTAGTGGAACTCATTTTGTCTTCCTTCTTCCCGTTTATCTTCCAGTGTAATTTTAAGTCCACGATTTAAGTACGCTAGCTCGCGCAAACGCTGTGTAAGTATATCGTAGTCATATTCGAGTGTTTCGGTGAAGATTTCAGGATCTGGACTGAAATGAATATGCGTACCAGTAATGTCCGTCTCTCCAACCACTTTCAAGTCTTCTTGTGGAACACCTTTCTTAAAAGCCATGTAGTGAATTTTTTCATCGCGATGTACATATACTTCAAGGATCATTGATAGTGCGTTTACAACAGATGCTCCAACACCGTGAAGTCCACCTGATACTTTATAGCCACCGCCGCCGAATTTACCGCCTGCGTGCAGAACAGTTAAAATGACTTCAACAGCTGGACGGCCCATTTTTTCTTGATTATCAACTGGAATACCTCGTCCGTTATCTTTTACGGTTATGCTGTTATCTGCTTCAATGATGACGTTGATTTCTGTACAGAAGCCGGCAAGTGCTTCATCAATACTATTATCGACGATTTCCCAGACGAGGTGGTGAAGACCTCTTGCACTCGTCGAACCGATATACATACCCGGACGTTTTCTAACGGCTTCGAGTCCTTCAAGCACCTGTATTTGATTAGCGTCATAGGAAGGTGTCGTATTTTGTTGGTCCATTGTCAAATCCAGTCACCTTCTCCTTCAATAAATTGATATTACTTTATTTGTGTAATCGCTCCGTCTGTCACATTGTAAGCGGAAGCGGCGTTTAATGTATCATGCTCAATGCCATCCGTGTTCGTCGTCGTCACAAATGTCTGTACTTTTCCATGAATCGTATTAAGCAAATGCGACTGACGGTAATCATCGAGTTCAGATAACACATCGTCAAGCAATAAAATCGGATATTCACCGATTTCCGATTGTATTAATTCAATTTCAGCAAGCTTGACAGCAAGCGCTGTCGTACGCTGCTGCCCTTGTGAGCCGAATGTTTGAATGTTTTTCTCGTTCACATAAAAAAGAAGATCGTCTCGATGCGGTCCAGTCAATGTTACCCCACGATCCACCTCTTTTTTGCGCCCTTTTTGAAACAATTCTTCAAGAATGGACTGCATCTGTTCATCACTGTGCTCCTGTGAGACCCCCGCAGCCGGTTCATATAAAATAGTAAGTGACTCAATACCACGTGAAATGCCTGAGTGGAGCGGTCCCGCCCATTTTTGAAGCATACGAATAAATTCAAAACGCTTCTTCATCACTTTTACAGCTAGTTCAATCAGCTGATCTGTAAGTACATCAAGCATCGTATAATCAGATGCTCGTTTCGTCTGAAGCTGCTTTAAATAATGATTCCGCTGCTGCAGCACTTTATGATAAAGACTTAAATCATGTAAATAAACAGGCGATACCTGTCCAATTTCCATATCAATAAAACGTCTTCTTACCTGTGGACTGCCTTTCACAAGCGTCAAGTCTTCCGGCGCAAACATAACGACGTTCATATTACCGATATACTGGCTCAAGCGCGTCTGTTCAAGATGATTCACTTTTGCTTTCTTTCCTTTTTTTGAAATGATTAGTTCAAGCGGGAGCGATTGGTGTTTTTTTTGCACTCGCCCTTTTATTTTAGCATACTCCGCTTCCCAGCGAATTAAATCTTTATCATTCGACGTTCGATGCGACTTAGCCATCGCCAGCACGTAAATAGATTCGATCACATTTGTTTTCCCTTGTGCATTTTCACCGATGATGACATTAACAGTATCATCAAATTCAATGAGCATCGATTCGTAATTACGATATTGTTCCAGAGCTAGTTGTTCAATGTGCATGTGTGCATAACACCTTTCGCTGACAGTTAATCGATCTCTTCCTCTGATCCAAATGCCACTTCATACACGCCGTCCCCTGGAATTTCCACACGGTCTCCTTCCCGCAGCTTCCGTCCTCTGCGGTTATCTTCTTCGCCGTTTATATACACATCATGCTCACTTAAAAACCATTTTGCCATGCCGCCCGTTTGAATCACGCCGGCAAGCTTCAAAAATTGACCGAGCGTAATAAAATCCGTATCAATCCCTACTTTTTTTGTTGTCATCTTTTCTATTCCTCCGTTCAAAAAGCCAATACTTTAATTTTACTAAATAATCGCCGCAAATACAAAAAAAAGCAGAGCCTTCATGCTCCGCTTTTCAATTGGATTTATCAATACGTACGAACAGGCAAAATTAATTGTAATGTCGAGTCATCATGAAGCGGCCGAATGACGAATGGACGCATCGCACCTGTAAACTGAATATCAATTTCAGTTCCTTCAAGAGCTTTCAGTGCATCCATCATATATTTCGCACTGAATGAAATTTTTAATTCTTCGCCTTCTGTTGAAATACTGTTCACTTGCTCGGTTACCTTTCCAATTTCAGGAGAATTAGACGAAATTTCAATTGCTCCCTCTTCACTGCTGCTCATTTTCACAACGTTATTTCGCCCTTCACGCGCTAAAAGTGAGGCACGATCTATAGCTTGTAAATATTCTTTTGTATTCAGTTCCATTTTCGTTTTGTACTCATCCGGAATAAGGCGGCTCGTGTCCGGATAATTGCCCTCAAGCAAACGTGAGAAAAATAGTACATGTTTTGAACGGAAAAGCACTTGATTATCCGTCATAACAATTTCAACCGGCTCATTCGTATCATCCAAAATTTTGCTTAGTTCCGTTAAACTTTTCCCCGGAATGACGACATTGTACTCACCCTCTGGCAGCCCTTCTGCTGACGTTTTACGCATAGCAAGACGATGACTGTCTGTTGCAGTACAAATAAGTGTTCCATTTTCAATCTCCCAGTTAACACCCGTCAAAATTGGACGTGTTTCAGAAGTTGATACAGCAAAAACGGTTTGACGAATTAATGTTTTGACAAGATCGGCTGGCAATTTAAACACATTTTCAACGTCGATTTGTGGCAAATGAGGATATTCATCTGCATCCTGTCCATTCAAACTGAATTCAGCATGCCCTGAACGAATGATTGTTTGAAACGATACAGTTGTTTCAAATTCGATTGTCGATGCAGGCAGTTTACGGACGATTTCACTAAAGAATCGTGCATTTAATACAATGCCACCTGTTTCTTCAACGACAGCAATCGATGTTTCTCCTTCATCTTTTGGAATGAACGATTCAATCGAAATATCAGAGTCACTCCCTGTCAACGTAATACCGTCATCGGAAGCGTGAATCTTAATACCTGTCAAAATGGGAATTGTCGTCCTGGAACTGACAGCTTTTAATACATCTTGCACACCTTGAGCAAGGCGATCTTTTTGAATGGAAAATTTCATGTTTATCCCTCCATCAGTATATTTGAATAATTTTTATTAGGAAACTCATTCTTTATTTATATATTAATAAAATAATAGTCGTAGTAGTAGGGCTTGTTGATTTGTGGATAACTATGCGAAAACGAAATAAAGACAGTCTATCCACATGTGGACAGACTGTTGATAATCGTCCCTTATTGTTCACAAGTTATTAAGCTTTTAAAATGGATATGATTTCTTTTACTTTATCTTGAAGCATCGGATCTGTGTCGAGCAATTTTGATATTTTCTCGTGTGCATGAATGACTGTTGTATGATCTCGTCCACCAAACTCTTCACCAATTTTAGGCAGTGAAAAATCTGTTAGTTCACGTGATAAATACATCGCGATTTGTCGTGGGAAAGCTACCATTTTTGTTCGTTTTTTCGCTTTGAAATCTTCTAGACGGATCTCGTATTGTTCGCCAACTACCCGTTGGATATCCGGGATTGTTACTACTTTTGGTTTCGCTCCTGGAATAATACTTTTCAATGCTTCTGCAGCTACACTTGCATTTACTTCTTTGCTGATCATTGAAGAATAGGCGACAACGCGGATGAGTGCTCCTTCGAGTTCACGAATATTTGTATCAATTTGATTGGCGATATAAAGCATTACTTCATTGGGCACGTCCAAGTTTTCAGCACGCGCCTTTTTACGTAAAATGGCAATTCTCGTTTCTAAATCTGGCGGCGTAATGTCCGTGATGAGCCCCCATTCAAAACGTGAACGGAGCCGGTCTTCAAGTGTTGGAATTTCTTTTGGAGGCCGGTCGCTTGAGATGATGATTTGCTTGCTTTCTTCGTGCAGCGTATTAAACGTATGGAAAAATTCCTCTTGTGTTTGTTCTTTCCCAGCTAAAAATTGAATATCATCAATAAGTAGCACGTCTACACCCCGGTACTTATTTCGAAATTCTACGGCTTTATTGTCACGGATCGAGTTAATAAATTCGTTTGTGAACTTTTCTGATGATAAATAAACAACTTTTGCCCCGGGATTATGTTCAATCACATAATGGCCGATTGCATGCATTAAGTGTGTTTTTCCTAGCCCGACACCACCATAAATAAAGAGTGGATTATAGGCTTTTGCAGGCGCTTCTGCAACAGCAAGGGAAGCGGCATGGGCAAAACGGTTACCTGATCCGATAACGAATGTATCAAATGTATATTTGGGATTCAGCATGCTTTGAATGGTATCCTGTCCGTTGCCTTTTTGATTTTTAGGTTCTGTTGTATGTTTTGGAGGCACATATGCATCGAAATCATGGACATCCGGAGAAATAAAGTAAACATCGAGCTTTTCGCCCGTTAAATCGCCGATGATATCGGACATAAGATGTGTGTAATGGCCTTCGAGCCAGTCCCTATTAAAAAAATTGGGGGCAGCAACAACAATAGCATTCTCGTGAAGAGAATGAGCTTTTGTTGACTTCACCCATGTGTCGTAGCTTGGTTTGCTTATTCTCGTTTGAATGCTCTCAAGTACTTTGTTCCAGAGATCATCAATATTTTCCATGTGGCACCTTCTTTCTCGTTCCTAGCATATCTTGTTTAATAATTGTACAACATAAATAGGGATGAATTCATAATTATACATGACAATGATTGTGAATAAATATATAATAGGATGAAAGTAGTTTTTCGACAAAATCCACAAACTGTAGATAAAGTTGAAAACAACTTGTATATAGTTTTTCCACAAATTATCCACAACTGTGGATAATTTGTGTCTGTAAATATGTTATCCAGAGTGAAAACAAAATAATGATAGCAGAAATAATGAGTAGTTGCAATGATTGGAATGGATTATCCACAGGATAAAAAATGGTGTTTAAAACATTGTCCACAGGGTGAGGACTTGTGAAGAATGGAAAGAAGAAGTTGTGGATAATCAAAAGTACTGTCGAATACTGTCCACAATGCCAGACCATTCAACAAAATATGCATACTGCATAATTGAATTCCACAGAGAAAAGACAGTAAAATAAAGTAGATCAAACCTGTTTTTAAAATTCAGTTGACAGGATGGACCTACGTACTTATAATTGAAAAAGACTGTTTTGAAAATATGAATTTGAAAACCTCAGGGAGGTGTTTTAATATGAAAAGAACGTTCCAGCCTAACAGACGTAAAAGAAGCAAAGTTCATGGTTTCCGCACACGTATGAGTTCTAAAAATGGCCGCCGCGTTATCGCGAGCCGCCGTGCAAAAGGCAGAAAAGTACTATCTGCATAAGACCACTGACCATTTCAGTGGTCTTTTTTTCTAAAGTCATTGTGCGAATGAAAGAAGCAGCAGGTGTTATAGATGAAAAAATCATTTCGAATAAAAAAAAATGACGATTTTCAAATGGTCTTCAGTAAAGGAAAATCGTTTGCAAATCGCCAGTTTGTTGTTTATATGCATGAGAAAAAACAGAATGTACCATTCCGAATCGGCCTGTCGGTCAGTAAAAAAGTTGGCAACGCCGTTGTGCGCAATCGGATTAAGCGATACATAAGACAAAGTTTCATGGATCTAAAGACAGATGTCTCGCCAGGCTATGAGTTCATTATCATAGCGAGAAAACCGGCCGCGGATATGACGTGCAACGAAGTGAAAAGCAGTCTTATGCATGTGCTAAAACTGGCGAAAGCGCTGTAAGGAAACAATTGAACAAGCAAAATAAAGAGTAAGCTAATGACAGGGGGCGTAACAGTTTGAATAAAAAAACGCTTTCAATCCTGATTCTGGCTCTTTTTTCTGTATTGCTTGCTGGCTGTACAGAAATCAATCAGGAAATTACAGCGAACAGTGAGGGATTTTGGAATGAGTATATTATTTATCCGCTCTCACTATTTATTACGAAAACGGCTGAAGTAGTCGGGGGATATGGCTTAGCCATCGTCGTCGTAACGATCATCATTCGGATCGTTATTTTGCCGCTTATGATCAAGCAGACAAAAAGTGCCAAAGCAATGCAGCTGCTGCAGCCTGAAATGGCAAAGCTTAAAGAAAAATACAAGTCAAAAGATGCACAATCACAGCAAAAACTGCAGCAGGAAACGATGGCACTGTTTCAAACACACGGTGTTAATCCAGTTGCGGGCTGTTTACCGCTTATCGTTCAAATGCCGATTATTATCGGTCTTTATCAGGCTATTATGAGAACAGGCGAAATTAAAAATCATACATTTCTCTGGTTTGATCTCGGTTCACCCGACATTATTTTGTCGATTCTTGCAGGTGTCTTTACATTTTTCCAGCAAAAATTGATGATGGCTGGAACAGCGAATCAAAACCCGCAGATGGCAATGATGCTCTGGCTTATGCCGGTTATGATTATCGTCTTCGGAATCACACTCCCAGCGGCGCTTTCATTATACTGGGTTGTCGGTAGTATTTTTATGATTGTTCAAACGCTCATTATTAATGGGCCGAACAAACCAAAAGCCCCATCCATTACGTAACAAAAGACATTGTCTCTTTAGGCAATGTCTTTTTTATATATAGAAAAAGGGGTATTGTTCCTTTTTTTTGTTGGTTCTTTTTTGAAGTTATCAACATGTGGATGAATTCCGTCTTTTTTTCAACGTCTGGCTGTGGTATTCTATTTATTTAGGAAATGAAATTGAAGCCAATGGCTACTATAGATAAAAAGTAAGGGGAGAGGGGTGAATTGAATGGAATTTGATACAATTGCAGCAATTTCGACACCGTCTGGGGAGGGAGCGATTGCAATCGTCCGTTTAAGCGGCGACGCGGCCATTCAAATTGCCGATAAGGTATTTCATGCACCTGGAAATAAAATGTTGTCCACAGTGCCGACTCATACAATTCATTATGGCCACTTAATTGATCCATCCACAGGACATAATGTGGAAGAAGTGATGGTTTCTATAATGAAAGGACCGAAAACTTTTACACGTGAAGATGTCGTCGAAATCAATTGTCATGGGGGCATGACGGCGGTCAACCGTGTGCTACAAATTGTGTTGAATGAAGGAGCACGTCTTGCTGAACCAGGAGAATTCACAAAGCGTGCTTTTTTAAACGGCCGGATTGATTTGTCGCAAGCTGAAGCAGTTATGGATCTGATCCGTGCGAAAACGGATAAAGCAATGAATGTTGCACTTAATCAAGTAGAAGGGCGCTTATCGAAACTTATTCAAACATTGCGACAGGAAATTTTAGAAACACTTGCGCATGTAGAGGTGAACATTGATTACCCGGAATATGATGATGTGGAAGAAATGGCCCATGATGTACTCCTTGAGAAATCGCGGTTCGTTCAAATTGAAATTGAAAAACTTTTGAAGACAGCGGAACAGGGAAAAGTGTTACGTGAAGGATTGTCCACAGTGATTATTGGACGGCCGAACGTAGGGAAATCTTCTTTATTAAATGCGCTCGTTCAGGAAAATAAAGCTATTGTAACTGATATACCGGGTACGACACGTGATATTATTGAAGAATACGTAAACGTACGCGGTGTACCGCTTAAACTTGTCGATACAGCCGGTATCCGGGAAACGGAAGACATTGTTGAACGAATTGGTGTCGAACGCTCGCGTCAAGTGCTGGCAAAAGCGGATTTAATTTTACTCATGCTTAATTATTCAGATGAATTAACAGCTGAAGATGAAGCGCTGTTTGAAGTGATCAACACGATGAATGCAATTGTCATCGTCAATAAAACAGATTTGCCGCCGAAACTTAATATGAACCGTGTGAGGGAATTGGCAGAGCATAAGACGATACTGACAACATCACTGCTTGCAGAGCAAGGAATTGATGCACTTGAAGAAGCGATTGCTGCATTGTTTTTCTCGGGTGCTGTCGGTGCGCAGGATATGACGTATGTGTCAAATTCGCGTCATATCGCCTTGTTGAAACAGGCGTATTCATCGATTACAGATGCCATTAATGGGGCAGAATCAGATGTGCCAATTGATATTATTCAAATTGATTTAACAAGAACGTGGGAACTGCTTGGTGAAATTATCGGTGAAAGTGTACAGGACGGTTTAATCAATCAACTGTTTTCGCAATTTTGTCTCGGGAAATAAACGAGAAATAGGAAGGAAGAAATAGTTATGAAACAATATGCAGCGGGAGAGTATGACGTTATTGTCATTGGGGCTGGCCATGCGGGCGTAGAAGCGGGGCTAGCTTCAGCGCGTCTTGGTGCAAAAACGCTCATGATCACGCTTAATCTCGATATGATTGCGTACATGCCATGTAACCCGTCTATCGGCGGTCCAGCCAAAGGTGTCGTCGTACGGGAAATTGATGCACTCGGCGGCGAAATGGGAAAAAATATTGATAAAACGCATATTCAAATGCGTCTTTTGAATACAGGAAAAGGACCTGCTGTACGTGCGCTGCGTGCGCAGGCAGATAAAGTTCTGTATCAGCAAGAAATGAAAAAAACAATTGAGACGGAACCAAATGTAAAAATCATTCAAGGAAAAGTAGAGACATTGATCGTAGAAGATGGTGTGTGTCGCGGTGTCATTACACAAACGGGCGCGCGTTATGAAGCAAAAGCGGTTATCGTGACGACCGGTACGTTCTTGCGTGGCGAAATTATCATTGGTGAGTTGAAATATTCCAGTGGTCCGAACAATCAACAGCCCTCCATTCGCTTGTCTGAACATTTGCAGGAACTTGGATTTGAAATGAAGCGATTTAAAACAGGGACGCCTCCGCGTGTAAATAGCTTGACAATCGACTATTCAAAAACAGAAATTCAGCCAGGTGACGATGTGCCGCGTGCGTTCAGTTACGAAACAACTAAATTTATTACGGATCAAATGCCATGCTGGCTCACGTATACAAGCCCCGAAACGCATCGTATAATTAATGCAAATTTGCACCGTTCGCCGATGCACTCAGGAATGATTGATGGAACGGGTACGAAATACTGTCCATCGATTGAAGATAAAATTGTTCGTTTTAATGATAAGCCGCGTCATCAAATTTTCCTCGAACCAGAAGGAAGAAATACAGAAGAAGTGTATGTGCAGGGAATGTCATCAAGTCTTCCGGAAGAAGTGCAAATGGAAATGGTACGGAGTGTTCCAGGTTTGGAAAAAGCAGAGATGATGCGTGCAGGCTATGCCATTGAATATGATGCGATCGTTCCGAATCAGCTCTGGCCAACGCTTGAAACGAAGCGTGTAAAACAGCTTTATACAGCTGGTCAAATTAATGGGACGTCTGGATATGAAGAAGCAGCCGCGCAAGGTCTAATGGCGGGCATTAATGCAGGATGCAGCGTGCTAGGCAAGGAAGAAGTTATTTTGAATCGTTCTGATGCATACATCGGTGTATTAATCGATGACCTTGTGACGAAAGGAACGACAGAACCGTACCGTTTGCTCACATCGCGCGCAGAACACCGGTTATTGCTTCGCCACGACAATGCGGATTTGCGTTTGACGGAAATTGGATATAACACTGGCCTTATATCAGAAGAACGGTATCGTCGTTTCATAGCGAAAAAAGAAGCGATTATAACGGAACTTGAACGGTTAAAAGTGTCAATGATTAAACCGAATGAATACACACAGAACATCATTCGTGAAGCGGGTGGCAGTGAGTTAAAAGACGGTATTCGCGCCGCAGACCTGCTTCGCCGCACTGAAATGACATATGAGCATATTAAACTGCTCACACCGCCAGAAGTTCCACTTAGTGCGGATGAAGAAGAGCAGATTGAAATCCAAGTAAAATATGAAGGCTATATTGAAAAATCGCTCCAGCAAGTAGAGCGTGTGAAAAAAATGGAGAATAAAAAAATTCCGGCTGACATTGATTATGATGAAATTACAAATATCGCCAATGAAGCACGAACGAATTTAAAATTAGTGCGCCCATTGTCCATTGCACAGGCTTCACGTATTTCAGGCGTCAATCCAGCTGACATTTCCATTTTGCTCGTCTATCTCGAACAAGGCCGTGTTGCACGGACTGGAAGCGAATAAGGAAGGTACCATATGAAAATCGATCAATTTCAATTAGAGCTCGCAGAAAAAGGGATTTCTCTATCAAGCGAGCAAATGAATCAATTTCAGCATTACTATGAACTGCTCATCGAGTGGAATGAAAAAATGAATTTAACAGCTATTACAGATCGGGAAGATGTATATGTGAAACATTTTTATGACTCATTGACCGCTGCGATGTACACCGATTTAACAAAACCGCTCCGCATCTGTGATGTTGGTGCAGGAGCTGGTTTTCCAAGCATTCCGTTAAAAATCGCATTCCCTCAGCTCGACGTGACGATTATTGATTCGCTTAATAAACGAATTACCTTTTTAAACAAACTTGCTTCAGAATTGAAGTTAGAAAATGTTCATTTTGTACACGGCCGGGCAGAAGAAATGGGACAAAATCCGGCACAACGCGGACAGTATGACATCGTTACAGCACGCGCGGTCGCCCGTATGTCCGTTTTAACGGAGCTGTGTCTTCCATTTGTGAAAACGGGCGGTGCCTTCGTTGCGATGAAAGCCGCAAGCGCTGCAGATGAAATGGAGAATGCTTCAAAAGCGATTACCGTTCTTGGTGGGAAAACAGAAGACATCTTTTCATTTCGTCTTCCTATAGAAGACAGCGAGCGGACCATTATTGTGATCCGTAAAGAAAAAGAAACACCGAAAAAGTATCCGCGTAAACCGGGCACACCAAATAAAGCACCAATTGAATAATGCTAGCAGGAACAGAACGCAGCGTGGCGAATACTATCTTGAGATGGAGAAGGTGGTGTAGTCATGAAGCGTTCTTTTTCCCATATATTTGGAGGGAAAACTGAGTCGTCATCTGCTGTAGAAATAATGCCAGCAGATGAAGTGAGAGAACTTGCTGTGGAGTGGATCGAACCAAATCGGTTTCAGCCGCGCGTTGTCTTTCAAGAAGAGAAAATTCATGAGCTTGCGTCAACGATTGCCGTACATGGCATTATTCAGCCGATTGTCGTTCGTCAGCTAGAAGAAGACCGCTATGAAATTATTGCAGGCGAAAGAAGATACAGAGCGGCAATGAGTCTCGGACATTCCGCTGTTCCAGTCATCATACGTTCGTTTACAGATGAACAGACAGCGTCTGCAGCTTTAATTGAAAATGTGCAGCGTGAAGATTTGTCGCCGATTGAAGAAGCAATTGCTTATAAAAAACTGCTCGATTTAAGCGAGACGACGCAGCAATCACTTGCAGCTATGGTCGGGAAAAGCCAGTCGTTTATTGCGAATAAGCTTCGTCTACTAAAGTTGCCGGAAGATGTGCAGCAGGCAGTTGCTGAGAAACAGATTACAGAACGGCATGCACGTGCTTTACTGCCACTTAAAAAGCCGCAGATACAAAGTGATTTGCTGCAAATCATACAAGCTAAACAGTTGAATGTGAAGCAAACAGAAGACCGTGTTGTGAAAATGCTTGAAAAAGAACAGCCGAAGCCACGTAAAAAAGCGATCAGCCGTGATATTCGTATTGCGGTCAATACAATCCGGCAGTCGCTCTCTCTCGTCCAGCAAAGCGGTATTAATGTAGAGCAGTCAGAAGAGGAAAGTGATGAATTTTATCGGATTACGATTCAAATACCGAAAAAACCGAGATAATGACGAATAAAAAGCCTTTTTTGCTAATCTTCTAGTCAAAAAACGGCTTTTTTCTTATGGAAAAAAGGCAAAATGGTAGTCGTTTTGTTAGAATAAGAGATAGACAACACCGACAGATGAAAGCAGGTGAATTCCATTGGGAAAAGTAATTGCGATCGCCAATCAAAAAGGCGGCGTAGGTAAAACAACAACATCCGTTAATCTAGGGGCTTCTCTTTCCTCATTGGAAAAGAAAGTTTTGCTTCTTGATATCGATCCCCAAGGCAACGCGACGAGTGGTGTTGGTATTGAAAAGGACCGTGTTGAACAGTGTATTTATGACGTTCTTATCGATGATGTAGAACTGGCAGATGTTATAAAACCGACAACAGCAGAAGGGATGTATTCCGTTCCTGCCACGATTGCACTGGCTGGGGCAGAAATTGAACTTGTGTCCGTTAGTTCACGTGAAAAGCGGCTTGAAAAAGCGCTTGAACCACTTCGTGACAGTTTTGATTATATTTTAATCGACTGTCCGCCATCGCTAGGATTATTAACTATAAACGCATTAACAGCAGCCGATTCCGTCTTAATACCTGTTCAATGTGAGTATTATGCTCTTGAGGGATTAAACCAGTTGTTAAATACTGTGAGTCTCGTTCAAAAGCATTTAAACAAAGATTTATATATTGAAGGTGTACTACTTACGATGTTTGATGCGCGGACAAATTTGAGCATTCAAGTCGTCGACGAGGTGAAAAAGTATTTTCGGGATAAAGTATATCGAACTGTTATTCCACGTAATGTGCGCTTAAGTGAAGCGCCAAGTCATGGAAAACCAGTCATGCTTTACGATGCCCGTTCACGCGGTGCAGAAGTGTATCTTGACTTTGCGAAAGAGGTGGCAGTACATGGCTAAAGGACTTGGGAAAGGTTTGGATGCGCTATTTAAAGATTTAGGACCGGATAATAATAATAATACCGTTCAAGATATTTTTGTTAAAGACATCCGTCCGAATCCGCATCAGCCAAGGAAGTTTTTCAATGAAGAAGCAATTGAAGAACTAAAGCAGTCCATTCAATCACACGGTATCATGCAGCCAATCGTGCTTCGCAAAAGTATTAAAGGCTATGAAATTGTCGCCGGTGAGCGTCGGTACCGTGCTGCAAAAGCCGCCGGCTTAGCAGAAGTACCGGCTATTGTGAAGGAATTGACGGAAGAGCAAATGATGGAACTTGCACTTATTGAAAACTTGCAGCGTGAAGATTTAACCGTCATGGAAGAAGCTGCGGCTTATCAAATGATTATCGATAAATTAAATTTTACACAGGCGGAGCTTGCTGCACGGATCGGGAAAAGCCGTCCTCACATTGCGAACTACGTCCGTCTGCTTGGATTGCCAGCAGAAATTCAAGTTTTTATCGCTAAAGGCAAGCTTTCGATGGGACACGCTCGTGCACTTCTTGGTGTGAAACAAAAGGATCAGCAAAATGAAATAGCGCAAAAAGCCGTATATGAAGGCTGGACGGTGCGCCAGATGGAAGACTGGATTCGTAAACTGAATGAAAATGTTTCACGTGAAACAAAACCGGTGAAAAAAGATGTGTATATCATTGACCGGGAAGAAGCCCTACGCGCACGTTTTGGTACATCGGTGCAAATCCGGCAGTCGAAAAAAGGTGAAAAGGGAAAAATCGAAATTGAATATATGTCCATTGATGATTTAAACCGTATTTTAGAAATACTTGACCAAAAATAGTAGAGTGAATAGGTCGTCTCGTTTCATTTGTTCTATAAATACAGCATTATTTTAACGATTATCGTATTGATTGCTGTTTTTACGTCATTAAATCCGGCTTTTATTAGCGGAGAGAATGTGCTAACCGTTTTACGGTCCATTTCAAACGTCACGATTATTGCGGTCGGTGTAACGATTTCACTATATAATGGATTCTGTCGCCGCTGCGTTTATCCGTTTTTGGTGCGGGCAAACCGAATGCGCTCGGTACGTTCACCGGTGCAGTGCTGATCGGTATTTTACAAAACGGGCTTGTTATGATGTTAGTCCCGTATTACGCTATGGATATCGTGAAAGGATCTATACTTACTTGTCTTTACCTTTGCTCTCGCGTACTATAAGCAGACACATTCAAGATAAGGCGCATAGCTGTAAATGAGCGCCTGATCCTGTTAAAATAGTGACAACATAAGAAGCAGGAGAAGGAGGGCTTGTTTTGGAAGAATCATCATTATCGACATATCAGCGCGCTCTCGAAAAATTATGGGCTAAATTTACGAATGAAGAGACGTGGCTTGCGTTCGGTGAAGGAACGATTAAAATTACGTTAACGATTCTCGCCGCCATGGTCATTGTGAAAGTTGGCAAACTTGCGATTCGCAACTTTTTTGTAATTCGTTCGAAAGCGCCGCTTACCTTTTCAGAACGACGCGAAAATACGCTTTTAAAGTTGATTGAAAATGTATTGGCATACGTAGTCTACTTTATTGCGCTTGTTAATGTACTGGCTATTTTATCGTTTGATGTAAAAGGATTAATTGCCGGTGCTGGTGTGCTTGGTTTAGCGATTGGTTTTGGTGCACAGAACTTAGTCCGTGACGTCATCACCGGATTTTTTATTATTTTTGAAGATCAGTTTTCCGTCGGTGATTTTGTCCGCATTGGCCAGTTTGAAGGAACAGTTGAAGAAATTGGGCTCCGCACGACGAAAATTAAAAACTGGACGGGTGAGTTACATATTTTACCGAATGGAAGTATCGTTGAAGTGACGAATTTTTCACTTCACAACAGCGTAGCCGTCGTTGATGTAAGCATTGCTTATGAAGAAAATATTGCAGAAGCAGAAAGGGTTATTGGTGAGTTGCTTGAAACGCTTCAAGCGAAATATCCAGAAATCGTTGCGACCCCGAAACTGCTAGGCATTCAGATGATGGCGGCAGCTGATGTAACACTGAGAATTACGGCAGAAACAACACCAATGAATCATTATTATATTGCCCGTATGATTCGAAAAGATATAAAATTGTACTTAGATGAACAAGGCATTGAAATTCCGTATCCGCGTATGGTCATGTATTCAAAAACGGACGAACCGGAAACGGAACAGAAAAAGTCGAAAAGCGGGGGGGCAACTTGATGGAAGAGAAGCAATTTGAATTAAACGACGTTGTTGAAATGAAAAAACCCCATCCATGCGGTACGAACCGGTGGAAAATTATCCGTCTCGGCATGGATATCCGCATTAAATGTGAAGGCTGCGGTCACAGTGTTATGCTACCGCGTCGTGAATTTGCGAAAAAAATGAAAAAAGTACTCGAACAGAGCAGCGGCGAATGAGCTGCTCTTTTTTGTGAAATTGCCTTTTTCCCTCTCAGTCCATATAATAGGGAAAGGTTGAAAAAATAATTTCGTTCGTGGGCCCGTAGGAAGCGGGTTGCGAAGGCGTTGCGGCAAGCTGCCACGAATTTAGCCTTTGATCCTTTTAAGAAAATAAGGAGTGAATAATATGGCATTAACAGCAGGAATTGTTGGACTTCCAAATGTTGGGAAGTCGACATTATTTAACGCGATTACAAAAGCAGGAGCAGAATCGGCGAACTATCCGTTCTGTACGATTGACCCGAACGTCGGCATCGTAGAAGTGCCAGATGAGCGTCTCACGAAATTGACAGAAATGGTAACACCGAAAAAGACGGTCCCGACTGCATTTGAATTTACCGATATTGCGGGCATCGTAAAAGGAGCCAGCAAAGGGGAAGGCCTTGGCAATAAATTTTTGTCTCACATTCGAGAAGTCGATGCAATTTGTCAGGTTGTCCGCTGTTTTGATGATGAAAACATTACACACGTATCCGGAAAAGTTGATCCGATTGATGATATCGAAGTCATTAACCTTGAATTGATTCTCGCTGATCTTGAATCGGTGGACAAACGTCTTGCACGTGTAGCGAAACTAGCCAAGCAAAAAGATAAAGATTCAGTAGCAGAACATGACGTACTCGTGATCATAAAAGAAGCACTTGAAGCGGACAAGCCTGCCCGCTCCATTGAATTCACAGATGATCAGCAAAAAATTGTGAAACAACTGCATTTGCTTACAGCGAAGCCAATGCTATACGTAGCCAATGTAAGTGAAGAAGAAATTTCAGACCCGTCAGGCAATGAGCATGTACAAAAGGTACGTGATTATGCGGAAGGTGAAGGATCTGAACTCATCGTCATTTGCGCAAAAGTGGAAGAAGAAATTGCGGAGCTGGATGATGATGAAAAAGCGATGTTTTTAGAAGAACTGGGCATTGAACAATCGGGTCTTGATCAATTAATTAAAGCCGCGTATTCATTGCTTGGTCTTGCCACATATTTTACAGCAGGTGTGCAGGAAGTACGGGCATGGACATTCCGCCATGGCATGAAAGCACCCCAATGTGCCGGCATCATCCATACGGACTTCGAACGCGGATTCATCCGTGCGGAAACCGTTTCTTACGACGATCTCGTGTCAAACGGTTCAATGACAGCAGCTAAGGAAGCGGGAAGAGTGCGTCTTGAAGGAAAAGAGTATGTGATGAAAGACGGGGACGTTGTTCATTTCCGCTTCAATGTATAAAGGATCGAAAAGGAAAACAACATTTCTTTATTGTGACTTGAGAAACTGACCAGTCACGGTAAATATCGATTAGTTTCGGTGGAAATAATCCTGTCATCAAATCTTTTTCCCACTGCCATTTTGAAAAAAGGTCTGTCTCAAAATTCAATTTTGAGACAGACCCTTTTTTTGTAAGGGAGTTACGTATCGTGAAAGATATAAGTTATATGGCATTGCTTGCTGCTTTTTTATTTATGACGGTGCCTCTCTGGCTATCGTATAAACAGCAGCTTGGCATTTCGAAAGATATCATCATTGCGTCCATTCGCGCATTCGCACAGCTACTGGCGATCGGCTATATCATTACATTCGTTTTTTCGATTAAATCGCCAGTTGTCTTTACGCTGCTTATTTTATTTATGATCGTCATTGCAGCGAGAACGAGTGGAAAGCGGGGGAGCGTATTTTATCATTCATTTTGGATTACCTTTGCTGCGATTGTAACGGCTGAAATCGTATCTGTCTCAATCTGGGTCCTATTTGACATGGTTGACTATGAGGCGCAGTATATTTTACCAATGAGCGGGATGATTATCGGCAGCTCGATGGTCGCAGTCAGCTTAACATTCGACCGTATGTCCCGGGAGTTTGACGCGACAAAAGAGCTGATCATGGGGAAACTCGCACTCGGCGCAACAAAAAGGCAAGCAGCGCAGGAGTTAATTGAAGCAACAGTAAAAGCCGCACTTATTCCAAATGTGGAAGCGATGAAAACGATCGGACTCGTTCAATTGCCAGGCATGATGACCGGTGCGATTATAGCTGGTGCATCGCCTGTTATTGCCGTTAAATATCAGCTTGTTATTTTGTTAACGGCGTTTGGAAATGCCGCAATTACGGCGATCATGGTTAGTTTTTTAACTTATTCTGCTTTTTTTAAACAAAGAATGTTTTAAAATTTGCTATAATAAAACATGTGTTCTATAATGAGGATACCGCCAAAGCTGCTGTCATGAATGACTTCTCATAAAATCGGATTGTTAGAGAATGTTGCGTTGTTGAGAGATTCATGGTATAATTTCAACTTGTGAGTAATGAAAACTTACTCCTTGCTCTTTGGGAATCAAAGGGCCGCATAGTCCACGAGGAGGTGAACGAAGATGAGAAAGTACGAATTCATGTACATTATCCGCCCGAACATTGAAGATGAAGCGAAAAAAGCGCTAGTTGAGCGTTTTGACGGTATCCTTACTTCAAATGGTGCGGAGATCATCGATTCAAAAGATTGGGGTAAACGCCGTTTAGCGTACGAAATCAACGATTTCCGTGAAGGCTTCTACCAACTTATTCATGCTAAAGCTGAAAATGCAGCAGCAGTTGAAGAGTTTGACCGTCTTGCGAAAATCAGTGATGACATTATCCGTCATATCGTTGTTAAAGAAGAAGAGAAATAATCGTAACGTAATAAATACACATCTTTTTCAACATGTTTCACGTGAAACATTTCAAAAGAAAAGGAGTTGATTCTGATGATAAACCGGGTGGTTTTAGTCGGTCGTTTAACGAAAGATCCAGAACTTCGCTACACACCAGCAGGAGCAGCTGTTGCGACGTTTACGCTTGCGGTTAACCGCACGTATACGAATCAACAGGGTGACAGAGAAGCGGATTTCATTAACTGTGTGATATGGAGAAAGCCGGCTGAAAACGTGGCAAACTTCTTGAAAAAAGGAAGCCTTGCCGGCGTTGAAGGACGTATCCAGACGCGCAATTATGAGGGTCAGGATGGAAAGCGCGTTTACGTGACAGAAATTCAGGCTGACAGTGTCCAATTTCTCGAACCACGCTCATCAGGCGGCGGTGGAGGAGGCGGCTATTCGGACGCTCCTCAACAGCAGCAGGGCGGAGGCTCTTATGGTGGCGAACAGCGGAATAACAATCAGGATTTTCCGTTTGGCCAGCAACAGCAGAATCAACAGCGCAGCAGTAACAATGCCGGTTATTCTAAAATGAATGAAGATCCGTTCGCGAATGACGGTCAGCCGATCGATATTTCAGACGATGATCTTCCGTTCTAATCAATAAAAGAGGAGGGGAAACACATGGCAGGAGGACGCAGAGGTGGACGTAAGCGTAAAAAGGTTTGTTATTTCACATCTAACGGTATTACACATATCGACTATAAAGATGTTGATTTGCTTAAAAAGTTCGTATCTGAACGTGGAAAGATTCTTCCACGTCGCGTTACAGGAACAAGTGCTAAATACCAACGCCGTTTGACAATTGCAATCAAACGTTCGCGGCAGGTAGCACTTCTTCCATTCGTTGGAGAAGAAAGATAAGAATTGAAACAGGCACGATGTTGAATTTTCAGCATTGTGCTTTTTTTTTATGGGGAAAAACAAGTGAATCATTCTGTCCGTGATGTGAAGGAATCGGTAGAAGCAACAGAACGATCAAATAATCTCGGCAGTCAGATTGATGTCATTACCGATCAGGCAGATGAAATGAGCAGCAAAAGAAGCTGAGAAAGCGAACGAGGAAGGCTTGAGACAAATTCATGCATTGCGTGGGTCCAGCGAAGAAACGAAAAAATACATTGAAGATATGCATTGCGTCATTGTGGATCTGGAATCAAAGATTACATTGATTGAAGTAGTCCTTCAAACAATTACAAATATATCTGCACAGACAAATTTGCTGGCGTTAAATGCGTCCATTGAAGCAGCACGTGCAGGCGAGCACGGAAAAGGGTTGGCAGTTTGCGTTCAAAAAGGGAGGAAGCTTATAGAGCAGTCCGTACAGACCGCAGACCGCGTGAAAGAAACCATTTCAGATTTTCAAACGGGCTCAAGGCAGGCTGTAAACCAAATGGAAAAACACACAGCAACTTTGATGAGCAGACGAATGTTGTCGAAGAAACGAGCATGATGCTCACAAAATTATCCACGCTTGTGGGCACAATTGAATCATTAATCTCAACCATTAATAGTGAAATTAAAGAAGTAGTTTTAACAAAAGATGAAGTCATTTATGTGATGGCAGGCATTGTATCAGCGAGTGAAGAAGTAAGTGCTTTGGCGGAAGAGCAGTTAAAAGCCATTTGAACCGTTACGGAATCTTCTGAGCAGTTAATGGAACTGAGTATTGATTTAAAAGAAGTTGTGGAACGTTTTAAGCTGGAACAAGCATAAGGGAAAATAGATGTTGGTTTTTATATCTATTTTTAATGAAAACTTTACAAAGGCTTAACAATATAATAGGTATATAAAACTATAATGGAAGGCGGAGCTAGGAAGAAGGGTGTAGATAAATAAATGAGATCAATTCGAATGAAATTTATAGTGCCGATTGCGATTTTGTTAATCTGTGCATTTGCCTTTATTATTCTTTTTACGAGTTGGAAAGTAGAACAAAAAATGGCTGAAGATACGACGGAACAGACACAAGGTTTTGTGAAAGAGCTGAATAATTCAGCGGCCGTTTTTTTGAAAAAGTACGAAGAAAGTATTCAATTGTTATCGGAATCGGACCAAGTTGTTCAGTATGCTAATACATATCGCTCTTCTAACGAGCCGAACAATAATATGGAAAGACAAATTCAAACGGTTTTCAACCGATACACGGAAATATATAAAGATGCATTGAGTGTTTACTATGCTTCTGAGAATGGCATGTTTAAAATGACACCGGCAACAGCTTTGTCGGCTAATTATAACCCAGTGAAAGAAGTTTGGTATACACAGGCGGTGAAATCAAAAGATCCTGTATGGAGCGAGCCATATGAAAGCAAAACAGGCGACTATGTGATTACTGTATCAAAAGCAATCATGAGTGGTGAGGATGTTCTTGGTGTCATTGGATCGGATATTAATTTAACGAGCATGACGAATCGGATGAACGAGCTGAATATTGGCTACGATGGTTATCCCGTTATTTTATCAATTGAAGGAAAAGCGATTATTCACCCGACGGAAAAAGGGCAGGACGTTACGGAAGATCCTGTGATGACTTCTGTGATCAATGGAGAGAAAAATGGTGTTATTGATATGGAAAAAGGACTTATCGTATATGATACAGTTGGCAAAACAGGATGGAAAATCGGTGCTGTATATGAAAAAGAGAACTTATTTGGTGTTTCAAATGAAATGAAAAAAATTCTCGCCATTACAGCGTTTTCTATTCTTTTTTTAGTCATTTTTGTCGTGTCGGTATTATCATCTAAAGTGACAAAGCCGATTCAAAAGCTTAACGAATCAGTACAGCAAGTAGCGGATGGAGATTTGCAGACGCACGTTCACATGTCAGGAAAAGATGAAGTCGCGGCGCTTGGAAGGAATTTCAATAATATGGTACGGAAAATGCGTGGCATTGTCGGCATAACAGATGATGCTGCCGCGAATGTTCGCGAATCCATTCATCAATTGAATATAGCGGTGCAGGAAATTAATGAATCCGGTGCGATGGCTTTCTCCGCGCTTGAAGAATTAACGGACGGTACAGAAAGGTCAGCAAGCGGGTCTAAAAAAGCAGCCGATCGTTCAATTGAACTGGGCCACTTAATTAGTTCTATTTCAGAAGAGGCATCGGCAATGTCAAAGCTTGCTGAGCAGGCTGCTGGAGCGACTGAAAAAGGATCGGCTCATGTCGCGGCTGTTGCATTGGCAATGGATACATCAACGGGATGGATGGACGCAGCGATGACCGCTATTCGAACGCTGGCAGAAGACATTACCCGTATTGAAAGCATCGTTCATGTGATTGAAGATATTTCGGTGCAAACGAATTTGCTTGCGTTAAATGCATCGATTGAGGCTGCACGTGCTGGTAACCATGGCAGAGGATTTGCAGTCGTGGCGCAGGAAGTGAGAAAACTTGCAGAACAGTCAAATAAAGCAGCCGGCGAGATTCATGAAAAAATTGCCGCTGTTCAAACTGGATCTGAACATGTAATTGATACGATGAGCCAGGCTGGTGATCATATTATGACACAGACAGACGCTGTACGCGAAACCGAAATTGTTTTTGCAGATCAAGGAGAGTTAATGAACAAAATGGATGCTGCGATTGTCGAAATTGCGAGTCATATTCATACAGCTAACAATGAAAAAGATGTTGTTGTGCAAACGGTTGGTCATTTAGCGGAGGAAGCCCGTTCTTCCGCTGCTTCATGCGAAGAAGTAAAGGATCGAACGAAAAACCAGCTTGCAGTTATAGAAAGTGTTGCGTTGGCATCTGAACAGCTAGCTTCATTAAATGAAGAATTGATTAGGGCAATTCGTCAATTTCACATATAAGTACTTACAGAAACAGTCCGATCGTTCGTTCGGGCTGTTTTGTATTTAAAGTTGAATGGATGAAGAAAGGAATGTAGAATAAAGAAGGAGAATGTCGGAATTAACGGTGTATGAACGGAGTGTTAAAGTGGAAAGAACGAAAATGATAACAGAAGGGGCGCTCATGTCGGCACTTTTTACAGTGCTGCTCCTTGTTACGGTATACGTGCCAATTTTGTCAGTAATCGGTGTCTTGTTTTTGATGTTGCCTTTTTTTATTTACAGTGCAAAATATAAGATCGTACCGGCTCTTATACTGCTCGTCGGGGCAGTAGCCATTACGTTTTTAATAGGTGGTCCATTTATGCTGCCGGCAGCGTTGCTGTATGGAACAACTGGTATTGCGATGGGGACGATGGTTCGGAGAAAAACTGATAACTGGATCATCTATATGGCGGGAAGCATAATATTTCTATTGAATGTTATTGCTCAATATGTCGTCACAGTATGGTTGTTTGACTTAACATTTTTGGATGAATTTCGTGCTATTTTTGAGACGACGATCAATGAAACCGGCCCATTACTTGGTTCAGGAGACATGGATCAGATGAGAGAGCAAGTGGATATAGCAATGAATTATATTAGTGCTATCTTACCAGCTCTATTGATTGCGACATCATTTGGCATGGTGTTTATATTAATGATGATCAACTACCCAATTGCAAAAAGACTTGGCATTCAAATAAAGCCAGTCAATCCATTTCACTCGGTACGGCTGCCAAGATCGATTTTATGGTATTACTTGTTATTCATGGTCAGTGCACTAATTGCTAATCCGAAAGAGGGAACAATGTGGTATGACATATACGTAAATATCATGTTTATTTTACAAGGTTGTCTATACATACAAGGTTTATCATTCGTGTTCTTTTTTGCACACAGTAAAAAATGGTCAAAAGCAATTCCAATCATCATTGCAATTTTATCAATTCCGGTCATTCCGGTCCTTTATCTTATCCGATTATTAGGTATAATTGACTTAGGATTTGATTTGAGACAGCGAATGCAGAAAAAGCCGTAACATGCTTTTTAAAATCGGCTCCATTAAGTACATGTAATGGAGTTCTACAATTAGGAGCTGAAGCTATGCTTTCGTATTATAACAGGCGAATTGTTCAATTGCTGTTAATCGTTATCGCGCTGGTCTTAACCACGGCTTCTATATGGCTGCTGACCTATCATCACGTTGTGGGCATCGTGATGATCACGGTGACGATTTTACTTCTCCTGTTTTTGTATCTGGCAGAAAAAAGATTGCATGCGGAAGTGGAGCAATATGTGACAACGCTTACGTACAGACTGCAGAAGGTGGGGGATGAAACGCTTCAGAAGCTGCCAATTGGGATTCTTTTGTATAATAAAGAATATAAAGTCGAGTGGGCAAATCCCTTTTTGACTTCTTACTTTAAAGAAGAAACACTTGTTGGTGAATCGCTTTATGAAGTAGCTGAGCCCATGCCGGCGGTCATTAAAGGAGAAAAAGAAACCATTATTTCGCTCCATGACAAATTATTTCGGGTCATTATTAAACCAGAAGAGCGCCTTCTTTACTTTTTTGATGTGACGAAACAGGAAAAAACAGCACAGCTATTTGAAGAAGAAAAAACAGTACTCAGCATCATTTTTCTTGATAACTATGATGATCTAACGCAAGGAATGGATGATCAGACACGAAGCAGATTAAACAGTGTAGTAACATCCACGCTGAATAATTGGGCAAAAGATAATGGAATGTATTTAAAGCGCATTTCATCCGATCGTTTTTTTGCTGTATTGAATGAGCGCATATTGAAAACACTTGAAGAAACAAAGTTTTCAATACTAGATGAAGTACGGGAAGAAACAGCGAAGTACCATGCACCGCTCACTCTTAGCATCGGAGTTGGACAAGGGTTAGTTCCATTACCCGAACTCGGTGACATCGCTCAGTCCAGTCTTGATTTGGCACTGGGCCGCGGCGGTGATCAGACTGCGATTAAGCAAGACGATGGGAAAGTAAAGTTTTACGGTGGGAAAACAAATCCGACAGAGAAGCGGACACGCGTCAGGGCACGAGTTATTTCCCACGCGCTTCGTGATATTGTTGCAGATAGTGATAAGGTTATTGTGATGGGGCACAAGTATCCGGATATGGATGCGGTCGGGGCATCGATGGGCATTCGTCATGTAGCGGAACTAAATGGCCGTGAAGGGTATATTGTCATTGATTTTTCGCAAATTGATACAGCAGTGAAGAGACTAATGCAAGAATTAAAAGAACAAAACCCTGAGCTTTACTCACGCGTCATTACACCAGAAGAAGCGCTTGAAATTGCGACGAATAAAACACTGCTCGTTGTCGTTGATACGCATAAGCCGTCTTTAGTCATTGAAGACAGACTATTGACAAAAGCTGAGCGGGTAATCGTGATCGATCATCATCGGCGTGGAGAAGAATTTATTAAAAATCCAATTCTCGTTTACATGGAGCCGTATGCATCATCGACGGCAGAACTCGTAACAGAATTACTTGAATACCAGCCTAAAACGAAAAAAATAATGTCGCTTGAAGCGACAGCGCTTCTGGCGGGGATTATTGTCGATACGAAAAGCTTTTCACTACGGACAGGTGCCCGGACGTTCGATGCAGCTGCGTATTTGCGTACACATGGAGCGGATACGATTCTCGTTCAGAAGTTTTTAAAAGAAGATATTGATACGTATATTCAGCGTGGCCAGCTTATCGAAACCGTTTATTTTTACAAAGATGGTCTAGCTATTGCAAAAGGAAAAGACGATTATATATACGACTCGGTATTGATTGCTCAAGCAGCCGATACGCTCCTTACGATGAACGGTGTGCAGGCGTCGTTCGTCATTGCGAGAAGGGGAGAAGAGACGGTTGGGATAAGCGCCCGTTCGCTTGGTGATGTGAATGTACAGATTATTATGGAACAAATGAATGGCGGTGGCCATTTGACGAACGCGGCGACACAGGTGAAAGATGCATCTATTGAAGAGGTTGAAATGAAGTTATGCCGGGTTATTGATGAATTGACTGAAGGGGGAAATGAAGAATGAAAGTTATTTTTTTAAAAGATGTAAAAGGTAAAGGGAAGAAAGGCGAAGTGAAGAACGTAGCGGACGGCTACGCAAATAACTTTTTAATTAAAAACGGGTTTGCGGTGGAAGCAACATCCGGTAATCAGAATACACTTGATGCACAAAAGAAAAAAGAACAGGCAATTGCAGCAGAAGAACTGGAAGCAGCGAAAAAGCTGAAAGAAACGGTCGAAAAATTAACGGTTGAATTACATGCAAAAACGGGCGAAGGTGGCCGCATCTTCGGTTCTGTTACAGCGAAGCAAGTAGTGGATGAATTGAATAAGACGCATAATATTAAATTAGATAAGCGTAAAATGGATTTACCGGATGGCATTCGCAGTCTTGGTTATACGAATGTTTCCGTTAAATTGCATAATGAAGTAACAGCTGTCTTGAAAGTTCATGTATCAGAGGACAAGTAAATAAATAAAAAATGTGATCGGATTTATCTGGTCACATTTTTTATGTAAGGAGATTGAAAATGAGCGATTTATTGACGGACCGCATTCCGCCGCAAAACATTGAAGCAGAACAGGCTGTACTAGGTGCGATCTTTCTTGAGCCATCTACGTTAACAGTCGCTTCTGAAATTTTAATTCCGGAAGATTTTTACCGGAACGCCCATCAGCAAATTTATTTAACGATGCTAAAACTTGGTGATCACGGTAAAGCAGTAGACGTTGTGACAGTGACGGAAGATCTGGCAGCCGCAAAGCAGATTGAGGATGTCGGCGGTATTGCATACTTAAGTGAACTGGCGGCTTCTGTACCGACAGCAGCTAACATTGAATACTATGCTCGTATTGTCGAAGAAAAGTCGCTCCTGCGCCGCTTAATCCGCACAGCAACGACGATTGCGCAGGACGGATACAACAGGGAAGACGAAGTAGAAGATTTGCTCAGCGAAGCGGAAAAAAGCATTATGGAAGTAGCACAGCGAAAAAACGCCGGTGCATTCCACAATATTAAAGATGTACTCGTCCGCACGTACGACAATATTGAGCTTCTTCATAATCGAAAAGGCGACGTGACTGGTATACCGACTGGATTTGCCGAACTTGATCGTATGACAGCTGGTTTTCAGCGTAATGATTTAATTATCGTTGCAGCCCGTCCATCAGTAGGTAAAACGGCTTTTGCGCTGAATATTGCCCAAAATGTTGCAACGAATACAGATGAAAAAGTCGCGATTTTCAGTCTGGAAATGGGTGCAGAACAGCTGGTAATGCGGATGCTATGTGCGGAAGGCAATATTAATGCTCAAAACTTACGGACCGGTGCTTTAACAGACGAAGACTGGCGGAAATTAACGATGGCGATGGGGAGCCTGTCCAATTCCGGTATTTATATTGATGATACGCCGGGTATACGTATCGGTGAGATTCGATCAAAATGCCGCCGTTTGAAACAGGAACAGGGTTTAGGCATGATTTTAATTGATTATTTGCAGCTGATTCAAGGGAATGGCCGCTCCGGCGACAATCGTCAGCAGGAAGTGTCGGAAATTTCTCGATCATTAAAAGGGCTTGCCCGTGAACTTGAAGTGCCTGTTATTGCGCTCTCTCAATTATCGCGTGGTGTAGAGCAGCGGCAAGACAAGCGTCCAATGATGTCTGATATACGGGAGTCCGGTTCGATTGAACAGGATGCGGATATTGTTGCCTTCTTGTACCGTGATGATTACTACGACAAAGAATCAGAAAATAAAAATATGATTGAGATTATTATTGCGAAACAACGGAATGGCCCAACCGGTACAGTCGAGCTTGCATTTGTGAAAGAATACAATAAATTCGTGAATATTGAGCGGCGTTTCGATGATATGTCAGCACCGCCAGGAGCATAAAAACGAATGAATGATTAATAAAATATTGAAATGTTCGTATTTTCTGTTTGACGAATAGTGTTTTTTACTGGTAAAATAACTGTGTTTGAGAAAACGTTTTTCATGAACCTTCGGAGGTGCAAAAAAATGTCATCAGTAGTAGTAGTAGGAACGCAGTGGGGCGATGAAGGAAAAGGGAAAGTTACAGATTTTCTTTCTGAAAATGCAGAAGTGGTTGCCCGTTATCAAGGCGGAAACAATGCAGGCCATACAATTAAATTCAACGGTGTTACATACAAGCTTCATTTAATCCCGTCCGGTATTTTTTATTCGGATAAAATTTGTGTAATCGGAAACGGTATGGTTGTTGATCCGAAAGCGCTTGTAAAAGAGCTTGCCTATTTGCATGGACATGGTGTATCAACGGATAATCTTCGTATATCAAACCGTGCACATGTGATCTTACCGTATCATTTGAAAATCGATGAAGTAGAAGAAGAACGCAAAGGCGAAAATAAAATTGGTACGACGAAAAAAGGAATCGGCCCTGCTTATATGGATAAAGCAGCACGCATGGGTATCCGTATGGCTGACCTTTTAGATCGGGAAACATTTGAAGAAAAATTAACACATAACGTAGCAGAAAAAAATCGTCTTCTAGAACGATTTTATGAAACAGAAGGATTTAAAGTAGAAGATATTCTTGATGAATATTACGAGTACGGCCAGCAAATTAAAGATCTTGTCTGTGACACATCTGTTGTGTTGAACGATGCGCTCGATGAAGGCCGCCGCGTATTATTTGAAGGCGCACAAGGTGTTATGCTTGATATCGATCAAGGAACATATCCGTTCGTTACGTCATCAAACCCGGTTGCTGGGGGTGTGACAATCGGTTCTGGTGTTGGACCGACTAAAATCACACATGTTGTTGGCGTATCAAAAGCGTACACAACGCGTGTGGGTGACGGTCCATTCCCGACTGAATTGAATAATGAAATCGGAGACCGTATCCGTGAAGTTGGCCGTGAGTATGGGACAACGACAGGCCGTCCACGCCGTGTTGGTTGGTTTGACAGCGTTGTTGTTCGTCATGCACGCCGCGTCAGTGGTTTAACTGACTTGTCACTCAATTCTATCGACGTGTTGACAGGTATTGAAACATTGAAAATTTGTACGGCTTATCGCTACAAAGGTGAATTGATTACCGAGTATCCGGCAAATCTTCGCGCCCTCTCAGAGTGTGAGCCCGTATACGAAGAACTTCCAGGCTGGACAGAAGACGTTACAGGCGTGAAAAACTTGCATGAGCTTCCTGAAAATGCACGTCATTATATTGAGCGCGTTTCACAGCTGACAGGTATTCCGCTTTCTGTATTTTCTGTTGGACCGGACCGCAATCAAACGAACGTTGTAAGAAGTGTTTGGGGCTAATCGTTATGAAAACCGTTTCCTTCGTGGAAGCGGTTTTTTTAATAGGCTGAGTTCAGTGCCCCTTGTTCATACATTAAGTCGATTAAGTCGTATTTAAATGCGATTGTTCATGAATTGAGGCATGAAATGACGAGATTTGTATTGTAACGTTTGGAAATAGTCGCAAAATTGTCAATATATATTCTTTTTGTTCGCATTTTTCGACAATTTTTTTCGAAATGTATTGTCAGTATCTTAGGCATGTGATACTATTAGCAAAGTTGCTAGTAAACATATTGTTGGTCCGGTAGTTCAGTTGGTTAGAATGCCTGCCTGTCACGCAGGAGGTCGCGGGTTCGAGTCCCGTCCGGACCGCCATTTTTACTTTAACCTAATGTTATGTCTTAAAAGCGGCCGTCCGCACCTATGAATTGTCCTTCATGATCAACGGCCGCTATGTTTTTAACAGATAACGTAAAGAACGTTAATTATCTAGGCTCAGTAGCTCAGTCGGTAGAGCAAAGGACTGAAAATCCTTGTGTCGGCGGTTCGATTCCGTCCTGAGCCATCAAAAAAAGCATCGCGGTGATTTCGCTCCCGTGGTGCTTTTTATTATTTTATCCCGCATTAAAGGGCAGTAAGTGAGAATGTATTGTAAAACTTCGAAAAAAGAAGGATAGATGAGGAACAGCTATCCGTAAAAGCGTAATTGATCCAGGGTTGAAGTGAAGTTCCACTTTATGAAATGTTTACCGATCAGAAACGGGATGCCGCAGTCACACTATTCATGGTAAAGTTAAAAAAGGTAAAAGAGGCGCAAATATGATAAAATGTATTATTTGAAGCCATCTTTAACGTATTGAAAAAGAAGCGAGGGACATATATTATGCAAAAGAAAATATTGGTTGTAGACGATGAAAGACCAATTGCAGACATTTTGCAGTTTAATTTGAAAAAGGAAGGATACGACGTTCAGTGTGCATATGATGGAGATCAGGCTGTTGAGATGGTAGAAGAAATGCATCCGGATATCATTTTACTAGATATTATGCTTCCAGGCCGTGACGGAATGGAAGTATGCCGTGAAGTACGTAAAAAATATGAAATGCCCATTATTATGCTGACGGCAAAAGATTCTGAAATTGATAAAGTACTCGGTCTTGAACTTGGTGCGGATGATTACGTCACAAAGCCGTTTTCCACACGTGAACTCATTGCCCGTGTGAAAGCGAATTTGCGCCGACATCAAGCGGTGCCTGTACAAGAAGAAGAACAGGCAGAAACGAATGAAATTGCGGTCGGGGCGCTAACCATTCATCCGGATGCATACATTGTTTCGAAACGAGACGAAACGATTGAATTAACGCATCGTGAATTTGAACTACTCCATTATTTAGCTAAACATATCGGGCAAGTCATGACACGTGAACATTTGCTTCAAACAGTTTGGGGATATGACTATTATGGGGATGTCCGGACAGTGGATGTCACTGTGCGCAGGTTGCGAGAAAAGATTGAAGATAACCCGAGCCACCCTTCATGGATTGTGACGCGAAGAGGAGTAGGCTACTACTTACGCAATCCTGAGCAGGAGTAGCATTGATGAAAGGAGTAGGTTTTTTTCGTTCGATTCAAATGAAATTTGTGCTTACATATGTGCTGCTTATTTTATTTGCGATGCAAGTTATTAGCGTGTATTTCGTAAACTCCCTTGAGGAAAAATTTGTCACGAATTTTAAAACCTCTTTGCAAGAACGTGTTAATTTATTGGAGTACAATTTACGTGAAGAAATGTTGAAAGAGCGCAATGATGAATCTAATACACTTGAGCAGGATATTCGGGGTATTTTAGAAGATTTTTCTGCCAGAGATATTACAGAAGTGCGTATCGTTGATGAACGGAGCCGGATTATCGGTACATCTGATGCGAATAATCAAGGTGTCGTCGGCCAGCGTATGACCGAGATTGCCATAAAACGGGCACTGTCTGCTGGTGCGACAGAAGATAATATGTTTATTGATGACCGGACTGGTCAGCGTGTTTGGGTATTGACGTCTCCTATTTTATCAAATAGTGAAGTGATCGGTGCTGTTTACTTAATTGGAGATATCGAAACCGTTTTCAGTCAGCTAGATGATATTAATGAAATCCTATTTTCTGCGGCAATTTTAGCGCTAGCTATTACCGCGATACTAGGCATTACACTAGCGAGAACCATTACAAGGCCAATTACCGACATGAGGCGTCAGGCGGTTGCTCTTGGGAAAGGAAACTTCTCGAGAAAAGTAAAAGTGTATGGTCAAGATGAAATTGGTGAACTCGCTGTAACATTCAATAATTTAACGAAGCGGCTTCAGGAATCGCAAGCGACAACAGAAGGTGAGCGTCGTAAGCTGTCATCGGTTTTGTCACACATGACTGATGGAGTAATTGCGACAGACCGCCGTGGCCGTGTTATTTTAATTAATGAACCAGCGTCAAAAATGCTGAATGTTTCACGTGAAACAATTATTTCACAGCCGATTGTGTCTCTGCTAAATTTAGAGGAAGACTATTCGTTTGATGAGTTATTAAATGAGCAGGATTCGGTCATTCTTGATTATAGTACGCATGACCGCCCATATATCTTACGGGCGAACTTCTCGGTTATTCAAAAAGAAACGGGCTTCGTCAATGGGTTAATTACAGTTTTACATGACATTACTGAACAGGAAAAAATTGAAATAGAACGCCGTGAATTCGTGACGAATGTTTCACATGAACTGCGGACACCGCTTACGACGATGCGCAGCTACTTAGAAGCGCTTGCTGATGGGGCATGGCAGGATCCCGACATTGCACCGAATTTTCTTGATGTGACACAGACAGAGACGGAGCGGATGATCCGGCTCGTGAATGATTTGTTGCAATTATCAAAATTCGACAGCCGCGAATACAATTTAACGAAGAAAGATACCGATTTTATCGAGTTTTTCAATAAAATTATTGATCGTTTTGAAATGACGAAATCGCAGGAAGTTACATTCCGGCGTAAACTGCCGCGCTATCCGATTTATGTCACAATCGATCAGGATAAACTGACGCAGGTCATCGATAATATTATTTCCAATGCGCTGAAATATTCCCCAGAAGGCGGACTCGTTTCATTTAAAGTGGAAGAGCATGGTGACACGATTCAAATAAGCGTCAGTGATCAAGGAATGGGTATTCCGAAAAAGAGCCTTGAGCGCATTTTTGAACGTTTTTACCGTGTAGATCGGGCTCGTTCGCGGAAAATGGGCGGTACCGGTCTTGGTCTTGCGATTGCAAAAGAACTGATTAGTGCACATGACGGCCACATTTGGGCGAAGAGTGTGGAAGAAAAAGGGACAACGATTTTCTTTACATTGCCGGCAGATCTTTCCGAAGAGGATGATTGGGTATGAAATATGAAAAAATCAAATTCGCTGTCCTCGTGCTGCTTGTGCTCATAAGCTTGGCGTTTACATGGGGCATCTGGAACTACAAGCCTTCTTATGAAACGATTAAAGACAGCTCAAATACAATTGTAACAGAAGTAGACATTGGCCAGCAGCGCAAAATTTCAACGCTGCTGAAGCCATCTAAAATTGTAACCCATTTGCAGGATCAACATTACGGAACGGTGGCAGAAGAAGAGTTAACATGGTTCATGGAGGAAATGGCTTCATGGACATTTTATGAACCAGAAAATATTTCTAGTTTATTGAATGAGCAAGAATTTAATGAACTGTTGACTGGTGATTCTCATGTCGAATTATTTTTTTCTGGATCCATTCCGTTTAATACCATTAAAAATTTATTGGCTTTTAATCAATCAGATGTCCCGAGTGCCGTATTTGACCGGATGGTAATTAAAGAGGAAGAGCAAAGTAACAGCGCGTCTGTTTACTTCGTTTCCGTACAGGAACGGCTCGTATTTAAAAGCCGGATTGAATCCGCATCACTTGCAGAATTTAACATGCGTTATTTGGTACAATCAGATCATCTTGAACCATACATCGCGCATCAAATTCCAAATGGACCACTTTTGTTTGTAAGAAAAGAAGCACCGGTATTATATAGGCCACAATATTTGCCCGAACAAATAGAGGCTGAAACCTTTAAAAAAGCCCTGTTTAATGATCCAAGTTACGTAAAACGTGGAACGAGCTTGGGAAGTGATGAATACACAGACGGTTCAAGTTTAATGCGTGTTAACCACAGTACCGGTGTCATTACGTATTTGAATTTGGCAAATGAAATCGGTCAGAAAATGGCGCTTGATACGCTTATTGATAAAAGTATTAGCTTCGTCAATGACCATAATGGCTGGGTGGATGAGTACCGGCTGTTCAGCACAACACCAGGTTCGTCGTTCATTAGTTACCGGTTGTTCTTAGATGATTACCCAGTATTTAATGAGGAGGGGATGGCTGAAATATCTCAAACTTGGGGACGTGAACGTATTTATCAATATAACCGTCCATCTTTTATCCTTCAGCTTGACAGTCCGCTTCCGGAAACAGAGGCGCCGATTGAGCTTGAAAGTGGAGAAGAAGCCATTAGCAAAGTGCTCAGTCAAGAAATCGATGTGTCTCTTTTGACAGATATGCAGGTTGGTTATGAAATGACCGTTGAGCGTGAATCACCGAAAATTTTAGCGCTTGAGCCTTCCTGGTATTACAAATATAATGGAACGTGGCAGCGTCTTGTGACTGGTGGAGGGGGAGCGGCCGATGGATTGGAGTAAAACGAAAACGATTTTTATCGCTGTGTTCCTTGTGCTCGATCTGTTTCTAGCAGTCATGTTTTTTAACAAATACAGTGCGACCCGTTTTGAAGTCATTAAGGAAACATCAATTGAAGAAAAGCTTCAGTCCGACCGAATTGAATACGAAAAAATGCCGGTTGATGCCGAAGAGCTGTCCATTATTACGGCCAAACCGAAAATATTCTCTGAAAAAGAGTTTTTCTTTTTAACGAAGCAGAGGATGACAATTAACAATGGAACAGAAGTTGTTAGTGAGCTGGACAAGCCATATGACACGGATAAGGCAACGCGCGAAAAAATTGTCTCTTTCGTGAAAAACAACGTGCTTCAGGGCGACCGCTATTCCTATTGGAAGCGGAACCGTGATGAAAAAACAGTTATTTTTTATCAACAGTTTGATGATAAAAAACTGTTCAAAAATAGAAGTGGTTATTTAACGGTGCAGTTGGATGATGCTGACAACATTATTGGTTATACACAGACGATGCTGTCAGACATTGATGAAAACCGTGAAGAAGAAGCGATTTTACCAGCTTTCCAGGCGATTGATGCCTTATACAAAAATGGCCTCATTCAGCCGGATAGTGAAATTGCCAATGCAGAACTTGGCTACTATACTGTCGTACAGCTAACAGAAGCACAGGTGCTGTCGCCGACATGGTACTTTCAGCTGAAAAAAGATGATAAAACGGAAGAAATTTATGTGAATGCATTTGACGGATCGATTTATCAAACGGAAAAAGAGTCGTAATTTAACTGGAGTGGTCATACATGACGATGCAATTTAGTGTGCTTGCAAGTGGAAGTACCGGCAACGCAATTTTTGTGGAATCAGACGGTCAATCGTTCCTTGTGGACGCGGGATTGAGCGGTAAAAAGATGGAGGAACTATTTTCATCGATCGGCAAGAAGATCGCGGACCTTTCCGGTATTCTTGTTACACATGAACATAGTGACCATATTAAAGGACTAGGTGTGCTGGCCAGAAAATATAAGTTGCCGGTATACGCCAACGAAAAAACGTGGCGGGCAATGGACCGATTAACGGGTACCATTGATGACAGCCAGAAGTTTATATTCGAAATGGAAACAGTGAAAACATTCGGCGCACTTGACATCCAGTCATTCGGCGTATCACATGATGCGGCCGAGCCGATGTTTTATATTTTTCATCACAGCAGCAAAAAACTTGTGCTGATTACAGATACAGGCTACGTCAGTGACCGAATGAAAGGTTTAATCAAAAATGCGGATGCCTATGTGTTCGAAAGTAATCATGACGTCGGAATGCTGCGTATGGGCCGCTATCCATGGAACATTAAACAGCGCATTTTAAGTGATGTCGGCCACGTATCGAATGAAGATGCTGCACTCGCCATGAATGATGTCATTGGACCGAACACGAAACGAATTTATTTGGCGCATTTAAGCACAGATAATAATATGAAAGAACTTGCAAAAATGAGTGTCACGCAAACACTACAAATGAAAGACGCTGGTGTCGGAGAACAATTTCATTTATTTGATACCGATCCGAAAACGTCAACACCGCTTGCCATGATTTAAACGAAACGTCCCTAGCTTGTGCGCTGGGGACATTTTTTGGTTATAGAAAAGACGCGGACTGGTCACAAATATGGCTAAGCGATCAAAAACTTGTGTAAGTAGTCAAAATAGCTTGAACCTTATTTTCTTCCTTATCAGTTGTCCTTTTTTTAGTCAAAGGCGTATAATTTTTCAGAATAGATAAAGTGAATGGTGAGACAATAACCGAGTGGAAAGGATGAGGAATACATGGGTTATTATGATGAAGGACGCACCGGACGTAATAAGGGGGGTGGAAAAGGCGGTTATTTTTTATCTGGGCTGGCAGGTGTTGTTATTGGCGCGGCATTGGTCGTCGCAACAATTCCATCCATAATGGATTACCAGAACGACGAACGAACTGTCGTTGAAAATCAATCGTCTGGCCGAACAGAACAAGTTTCGCTTAATGTGACAACAGACGTGACAAAGGCAGTTGATAAAGCGAAAGATACGGTCGTCGGCATTACAAACATTCAAGAAACAATGAGTTTTTTCGGATCAGAAGCGACGACGCAGGAAGCGGGTACAGGAAGCGGTGTTATTTATAAAAAAGATGGAGATAAAGCATTTATCATCACGAACTACCACGTTATTGAAGGCTCACAGCAGCTGGAAGTAACGCTTGCGGATGGCACGAAAGAACCAGCAAAGCTTATTGGCAGCGATGTATGGACAGATCTTGCTGTCTTATCGATCAGTGGTAAAAATGTCGAGAAAACAGCTGAATTTGGCAATTCGGAAGCATTGAAAATAGGTGAACCGGTTATCGCGATCGGAAATCCACTTGGTCTTGAATTTTCCGGCTCCGTTACGCAAGGTGTCGTCTCGGGACTTGAACGTGCCATTCCTGTTGATTTAAACGGTGACATGGTGAACGACTGGCAGGCAGAAGTATTGCAAACAGATGCGGCAATTAACCCGGGTAACAGTGGCGGCGCACTTGTTAACATTGCCGGACAGGTGATCGGTATCAACTCGATGAAAATTGCCGAAAGTGCTGTTGAAGGGATCGGACTATCCATTCCAATTGATGCAGCACTTCCAATCATTGAAGACCTTGAATCATTTGGAGAAGTGAAGCGTCCTGCTATGGGCGTCACGCTTCAAAATGTCAATGAATTGCCATCGTATCATCAGCAGCAAACACTCAAACTTCCTGAAACGGTAACAGAAGGTGTCATCATTGAGCAGGTTCTCACCAAATCACCGGCAGCAGAAGCGGGGCTGCGTGAATACGACGTGATTACCGAACTGGACGGTAAACCAATTAAAGACGTTATTGAACTGCGTAAATATATGTATAACAATAAAAAAGCAGGAGACAGTGTCACTATCACATACTATCGCGGTGGAAAACAACAGCAGACTGAGTTAAAATTAGTAGCGGAAAGTGATTTTTAATGGGGGAAAAAAGATGTATTGTTGTTTAGAACATGCCGAGTTAGCCTTGGATATTGCTGTTGATGAGTATGAAACAGCGCCTAAAATAGAAAAAGTAGAAGAAACGATTTCATGTGAGTTTTGTAAAAATCAAGCCATGTATGTGGTAGGAAACTAATATTCGGGCACAAAATGTGGATGAATTCTGTGGGTATGTGGATAAAGTCAGAAAATTCCCGTTATCATCATGTTGATAACGGGAATTTTTTTATTATGTGAAAACGATCTTTAATAATATTGAAACAAAATTCTGTAATAAAATATAAAATTATCAAAAAAGTATGAAAATTCATTCTTTTATCGATGTATGAGTTAAAAAGAAGAGAGGGAGAGAGGGAAAGTATGATATTCACATGTGTAAGATATGATAAAATATAAACAGAAAGAGTGTTGATATGTGGATAACTTCTGTGGATAAACTGTTTGTAAATTGTTTGTAAGGTGGGTTGTATTGTGAATATCTCTATTATAACAGTCGGTAAGTTAAAGGAAAAGTACTTAAAACAAGGCATTGATGAGTACGTCAAACGACTTTCGGCTTATGCGAAAATGGACATCATTGAAGTAGCTGACGAAAAAGCGCCAGAAGTCCTGAGCGATGCTGAAATGATTCAGGTAAAAGAAAAAGAAGGAGAAAGAATCCTTTCAAAAATTGGACAGGACACATACGTCATTGCTCTCGCTATTAACGGAAAAATGAAATCATCCGAAGCTCTCGCAGCCGATCTCGACAAACTTGCCACATACGGCAAAAGCAAAATTGCCTTCATCATAGGCGGGTCACTCGGCCTGAGTGATACTGTGCTGAACCGTGCAGATGAAAAGTTGTCATTTTCGAATATGACATTCCCGCATCAGTTAATGCGGTTGATTTTAGTGGAGCAAGTGTATCGGAGTTTCAGGATCAACAGAAATGAACCGTACCATAAATAGATGCGATTTTTTAATATTAATTTACATCTACCCTATCATTAGTACTGGATGAAGGACACTTTTCGTATTTCCATGGAGATTACTGTCCTTCAGAACCCGGATGAAAGACATGTTACTGGTTCCCAAGAAGAGTTTTGTCTTTCAAAGCAGGTATGAAGGACACTTTACCAATTCTCCAGAAGAGTTTTGTCCTATCTGTTTTTTTATTCTAAATTTCATAGATGTTTAAAGGTTCCTTCTTCAAAAAATAAGGGGAACTGTCTTACGAAATAGTCCAGGTATAATGAAGAAATAATGAATCTTTTACTACCACTATCGATCACTGCCAGTTTGTGTGAAAGAATCCTGTTAAATCACTTCGTTCATAAGTATGGGCACCAAAATAATCTTGCTGTGACCATAAGGAAGATTTTTCTGGGATGTTCTAAGGAGTGAACAAAATCTTGAATTTCGTAGTAGGGATGGATTGATTGACCTTCAATTATATCAACAAGTTTATCGGTTAAATCCCTCGTATAATTATAGACAGCCACTTGCTCACTTTACTAGCCATATTTAAAGCGATATTACTGCCCATTACCCCTAAACCAATGACACCAATTGTATTGAACATTTCTTCCTGCTCCTTTTATTTAAGATTAATAGGCAGTAAAACCCTCACTTATAGACTTAGAAGATACTAAGAGAATAAGTGGGGGGATCTACTGCCCGGAAATATTGGTTTATACGAATAAACTTAGTAATAGAACAAATCCTAATCCAGCTACAGAAACGATTGTCTCAAGCAATGTCCATGTTGCAAATGTTTCTTTCATGCTTAGGCCAAAATACTCTTTAAACATCCAGAAGCCAGCATCATTAACATGTGAAGCTATTAAACTACCTGCTCCCGTTGCAAGCACGACTAAAGCAAGATTAACGTCAGATTGTCCTAACATCGGAATAACTAAACCGGCAGTTGTTAAAGCTGCAACAGTAGCAGAACCTAAGGAAATACGTAAGATTGCAGCGATGATCCAGGCAAGCAAGATTGGTGATAATGAAGTTCCTTGGAATAATTCGGCTACATAGTCACCTACGCCGCCATTAATCAATACTTGTTTGAAGGCTCCGCCGCCCCCAATGATTAAGAGCATCATCCCAATATGAGTAATAGCAGTTGTACAAGATTCCATTACATTTTTGATTGGGATTTTTCTTGCTAATCCCATTGTATAGACAGCAACTAATAAGGAAATCAACATGGAAGTTGATGCATCACCAATAAAACGGATAGCTGCTAGTAAGCTATTATCTTCAAATCCCATTGTTTTTTGTAGTAAAGTAATAATCGTAGCAATAGACATTAAAATAACAGGAAGCATTGCCGTAAATACACTGATACCAAATCCAGGTGTGTCTTCCAATTTAAATACTTTTTGTTCGCCTAAAGAGGCGATGTTACCAGTTTTTTCAAATGATGCAGGTACGAGTTTTTTGGTAAGCTTAGTAAATACAGGTCCAGCTAAAATAACTGTTGGAATTGAAATAATGAAACCGTAAAGTAAAACCTCACCAAGGTCCGCGCCATATTCACCAGCAATAACTGTAGGTCCTGGGTGTGGAGGTAAGAAACCGTGTGTTACGGATAAAGCTGCAGCCATCGGAATACCAAGATATAAGATAGAAACCTTTAATTCTTTTGAAATGGCAAACACGATTGGAATTAATAATACTAATCCTACTTCGAAAAATAACGCCACACCGATAATGAATGAAGCAGCTACGACCGCCCATTGAATATTTTTTTCACCAAATTTGTTAACGAGGGTCATGGCAATTCTTTGAGCGCCACCAGAATCAGCGATCAACTTACCTAACATCGCTCCAAGTCCAAAGATTAACGCTAAGTGACCAAGTGTTCCGCCTAATCCGGCTTCAATGGTTTTGACAATTTCCTCTAATGGCATTCCAAGTGCTAAAGCGACACCGAACGATACAATGATTAATGAAATAAAGGTGTTTAATTTGAAGCCCATTATTAAAATTAATAATGCTAAAATTCCAATTGCTACAATAACTAATGGCATTGTAATTTCCTCCTGCTGTTTATCTTATTGGTGTTTTATTAAGCTTCTTTGATAATTGGCAATCCGTGTATAATCGTCTTCTAATACTCTATATAGGTTAATGAAAATCGGCAGTAATTGCCTATATTCTTTTGTTGCATCTTCTTTTGGTGTGTGTTTGTTGGTACTGCCAACCATTTCAGAAACGACTTCAAATGATTGGATTTTTCCGGTGGCGTATAAGCCTAAAATATAAGCACCTAGACAAGAACTTTCGTAGCTTTCTGGAACGACTACTTCAGATGCGAATATATCGGACATCATTTGCCGCCAAACATCTGACCTTGCGAAGCCTCCAGTAGCTTGAATTCGGGTCACAGGACCGTCCATGCATTCGGTTAATGCTAAAAATACTGTGTATAAATTGTAAATGACTCCTTCTAGGGCTGCGCGAATCATATGTTCTTTCTTATGTGACATCGTTAAACCGAAGAATGAGCCACGTACGTCTGGATTCCATAATGGCGCACGTTCACCAGCGAGGTATGGATGGAATAATAATCCATTAGCTCCTGGTCTTACACGTTCAGCAATCTTGGTTAATACATCATATGGATCAATTCCTAGTCTTTTCGCTGTTTCTACTTCTGATGAGGCAAGTTCATCACGAATCCAGCGAAGGACCATCCCCCCATTGTTTACCGGCCCGCCAATTACCCAGTGCTTTTCCGTTAAGGCATAACAAAATATTCTTCCCTTTTCGTCTGTATGCGGCTTGTCAATAATGGTTCGAATGGCACCGCTTGTTCCAATTGTGACGGCAATTTCGCCTTTTCGTATCGCATTTACACCTAGATTAGACAGGACTCCATCGCTGGCACCAATGACAAAGGGTGTTTGTGGATCGATCCTAATCTGTTTTGCTAAATCTGAATCACAGTTGGTAAATATCTTGGTTGTTGGTACGAGCTCAGATAATTGAGCAGGTGTTATACCAGCAATTTTTAATGCTTCTTCATCCCAATCTAGTGTTTTGAGATTCATCAAGCCCATGGCTGAAGCCAGGGAATAATCGACAACATATTGATCAAAGAACTTTTTAAAAATATATTCTTTAATTCCAATATATTTTTTAACCTTGACAGCAGTTTCAGGAAGGTCATTCACAATCCAAGCTATTTTAGTTAATGGTGACATAGGGTGAATCGGTGTTCCCGTTCGTTTATAGACTTCATGGCCATTCAACTCATTTTTTATTTTATGTGCCCATGCTTCACTACGATTATCTGCCCATGTGATACAAGGCGTCAGCGGCTGCTCATTTTCATCCATGGCAATGACACTATGCATGGCACTGCTAAATGAAACAAACGATAGCTTTTTTTGTGAATGATGTTTCATTGTATTCGAAATGGCTTGTAGGACTGCCTGAAAAATCTCTTCTGGATTTTGTTCAGCTGTCGACATATCCGGTGTATAAAGCGGGTACCCGATATTTTCTTGTTGGATGACTTCGCCTTTTTCACTAAATAAAACGGCTTTCGTACTTGTGGTTCCGATATCTATACCTAACATATAGTTAGTCATTTTGTTGGACTACTCCTTTAGACAGCATTTGTTGCGACATCCATAGGTCTTCTACTTTCTCTTGAACATCATCAAAGTTTTCATGTAAAGACTTAATCATGAGGTCTCGATCTTTTGTTTTGACTGCATCAATATAAAGTTGATGATTATTTATGATCCGTGTAAAGTCTTCATACTTTTCTTTAAAACGACTGCGCATGGATAGAACAATTAAGCTTTCCATCACAGGTTTCAAATTATCCCAGATCATCAGGATGTAGGAATGATTGACGGACCGAATAATTGTTTCGTGGAATAGGACATCCTGATAAGAAAACTCATCAGCATCTCGGTATTTTATGGAAATTTTCATCATTTCTAGTATTTTACTAAGTTCCATTACTAATTCAATCGTGTCCATCCTTACAAGCCGTTCAAATACAAACGTTTCGATGAGTAAACGTACATCGTAAATTTCTGCATATTCTTTTTCTGTTAACCCAACAACAACGGCACCCATTCTTTCTAATCGGATGATATTTTCGGATGCCAATATTTTTAACGCTTCACGAATGGGTGAGCGACTTACAGCAAAATCTGCAGCTAATTTATTTTCTGATAATATGGTACCACTTTCGATCTCGCCGGAAATAATACGCATTCTAAGCTCGGATGTTACACGATTACCAGCAGAGGCCTTTGAAAGCCATTTGGAGGGATATAGAAATTCCCTTGATTCGGCCATAAATTCACCTTCTTAATTAATCAAGTATACTTGTATACAAGTATTATAAATAAGATTTTTAATTTGGCAAGCGCTTTTATTAGATCGATGCCTGTCACGCCCCGACATTTGTCGAAGCTGGATAGGTATTTAGAATGGTAGGGAATGATACATAGAATGGAAATTGTAATGGCGGCTTCGTTAGGGTTACTAATAATACTTGGAGGATGCAACTCAAAAACAGATGAATAATAACAAAACGGGTTCTGGTGCAAAAACTATTCCCTAGAAACATAAAGTGTCAGTTTTCTTTAATTTGCTATCTTATGAAGCTAACGCGAACAGTTTATGGATGAATTCTTTTGATTTTGTGCAGACTTCACCCCTTGATGGACTTGCCTTTTTTTCATCATATGCATGGCTTCAACGCCACTCAATATAGAAGTGGCTGTTTCATACGACTTGAATCCCAACATAGAACGCACACGTTTCTTAATGAAACGGTGATCTTGTTCCACTATATTATTGAGATATCTAACTTGCCTTATTTGTATGCCTTCAGGCATACTTTTCTCTTCTTTTAACTCTTGAATCGCTACGGGATAGGCTGGGTTCTTGTCTACTGTTATAATACGAGGTTTACAAATATGAGAAGCAGCCAAGGCTTTCTTGAAAAAGCGCTTGGCTGCTTGTTTATCCCTTGATTCACTTAGATAAAAATCAATGGTATTCCCTTCTGAATCGACTGCACGATATAAATACATCCATTGACCTTTTACTTTCACATACGTTTCATCGACTCTCCAGGAGTCATTTGTTGTTTTAAGATGACGTTGTACTCTTTCGTCTATTTCAGGTCCATATTGATGAACCCAACGCATAATGGTTGTGTGAGCGATAGATAAACCCCGTTCCTCCATCATTTCCACCAAATCACGAAAACTTAAGTTGTACCGTAGGTACCATCTTACCGTTAATAAAATAATATCAGGCTGATAATGCTTCCATTTAAACAAATTTTCCTTTTCCATACTGATCACACACCTTTTTTAGAGTAATAGTATCAGTATGTCCAAGATTTAGGGATTACTTGCACTTATCTTGAAGTTTTTGCACCAGAACCAAAAATTCAATGGTGATATTTTCCCTTTTATTGTCGAGCTTTTATTTCAAAATGAATCGGAATAACTTTAGTTATTTTTATCTCGTTCTGACATTAATCTCGCAATAACTTCTTCTACGAAGATAAAAAATACTGTTCGGGTTTTTTCAAAGGGTAACAGACTTTCATTTTGAGTAGATTTTGTTAAGTAAAATATATTATCAATTTCTAAAGCTAAAGAATTGTTATACTCTTCTAATATTAGCAATATTTCAGACCCACAAGACTTTATTGTATTAAAAAGGTTTTCAAAGGAAGTGTATTTGCCAGTTACTGAAAAAACAATAAAAAGAGTTTCATCATCAACCAAATGTTGAGCATAAGTTTCACTTTGGGTCGCAAAAATATTTTTTCCTGATACAAGAACAAGTTTATAAGCAAAGTATTCCACACAAATAAATGATGGACCTAGTCCGAATAGAACGATTCTGTTGTATTTCTTAAAAAGAGTTAAAAAATTATCAATCAAAAGTGGGTCAAAGTTTTCTATATATTTTTTTAGTCTTTCAAGCTCACTTGATTTTTTTTTGTCTTCAGAAATTATTTTCTCCCCGCTAAAAAATTGCTTGTACTGTTTAAAATTTTCAAACCCTAGTTTTCTTACAAGTTTTGATATTTTAGAAGGAGATACATCACAATATTCAGCAGCCTCTAATATTTTAAGTTTATAATTTTTTTCAATAATTTTAGAAAGTTTGTTATGGATAAAAAGATCTGGCTCATTTAAATTATTTGAATTTATATTTATCATATTTCTCTCTTTTCTTATATTCTGGTAAGTTAAATTTATTTTATTTTAATAGCCCTGTTTGTCAAGATAGTTGTCGCAATTTCCTTGTTTTCTATTGTATTTAGATTAAAGAACATCTAGTGCACGATCTGACAGGCTATTCATTCGTTCTCTGGGTTCCGAGCCTTTTTTTAAAAAAGTAATAAGACTGCAGTTTCTTCCAATGTCTCCACTTTGCCCGTTTTTTCTCTTCTTTTAACTCCTCTTGGTTTGATTGGATTCATGCCATTCTTAAACTTGTTCTCTATTTTCAACAATACTCCGCTAATTCTACTTGATTCATTGAGTACATTTCCACTTCGAATAAAAACTTATCTTCACTATTCCATTTTTCAGAACCTTTTCCATCCCAGGTGCAGCATAGGCATCTTTCTTTTACTTATACAACGTCGCGTTTCCTCACTAATTCGACTGATGGCCTCATTTCTAGGTGGCACAATCCTCTTCACAATGGATTCTTTTATTACCTTAATATAACATTTTTGTAATTTCCGTATCATGTCGATCAACCTCAGTACTTACTAAAGTATAACACTAAAATTCTATACGACATCTATCCAAAAAGAAGGGGATAGTCAATAAAAGCATAAGTTTATTAGCAATGTTATAGAAATGAAATGGGGTGAAAATTTTCCGAAAAACAAATAAAAAGTTCGAAAAAGTGAAAAATTTTCTTAAAAAAAGATTGCGTTTTGTATTTTTCATAGTAAAATAACCTTATCAAAAATAATATTTATAAGGCGGGTGTAAACATGATTACTGAAAAAATGGATATCAAAGATTTCTCAATGAATTTTTTTAGCTTAAAAGGAAAAGTGGCAATTATCACTGGAGGAAATTCAGGGTTGGGGCAAGGTTTTGCACTTGCACTTGCAAAAGCAGGGGCAGACATTTTTGCAGTTAGCATGGCTGATGACAATGATGAAACTAAAAGAATCATTGAAGCAGAAGGTGTTAAGTACCATCTTATGATTACAGACGTTACTAAAGATGGGGCTTGTAAAGAAATTGCAGAAGAATGCATTAGTACTTATGGAAAAATAGATATTCTCATGAATAATGCAGGTATTTGTATTAATGAACCAGATGTAACTAAGTTTACTCGAGTTCAATGGGATAAAATGATCGCTATTAATTTAACAGCTGGTTTTGAATTATCTCATGAGGTGGCTAAGTATATGATTCCACAAAAAAGTGGGAAAATTATTAATACTTGTTCTTTGTTTTCCTACCTAGGAGGTCAGTGGTCGCCAGCTTATGCTGCAAGCAAACACGGTTTAGCGGGTTTTACAAAAGCTTATTGTGATGAATTAGCTCAATTTAATATTCAAGTTAACGGTATTGCACCTGGGTATTTTGCTACCGCAGTTACAGCAGAGACAAGAGCTAACCCTGAAGCTAACCAACGTATTTTAGACCATATTCCAGCAAATAGATGGGGATATATTTTAGATTTAATGGGTACAACTGTATTTTTAGCTTCAGACGCTTCAAATTATGTAAATGGTACTTTAGTAAATGTTGATGGTGGATACTTAGTAAGATAAAGGAAAGTAAACGTTAATAAAAAGGAGATTTTCATACTATGAGTAAAGAACAGTTATTAAAAGATTTAGAGTCTATTATTTCGGTGGAACAAATAAATACAGATTATGATGCACTTTATGATGCGGCGGCAGATCGTTATAAAAAATATGCAAAAGCTAAAAAAGTCGTTGATAATCCAATGCCATTGGCAATTGTGTACCCATACTCAGTAGAAGAGGTAAAGTCACTTCTAATGTTCTGCGATAAAAATAATATCAATGTTATTCCTAGAAGCGGTAAAACAGCTACTGAAGGAGGACTTGACAACTGGAAAGAAACCGCTTTAGTGATTGATGGATCAAGAATGAATAAAATCGTCAAAATCGATACCTATAATATGCAAGCAACTGTACAAGCTGGCGTTAAACTACAAACGTTAGAAGATGAGTTACGTAAAGTTGGCTATACGACAGGTCACTCTCCACAGTCAAAACCAGTTGCACAATATGGTGGATTATTGGCAACGAGAAGTATTGGACAATTTTCAACGTTATACGGTGCAATTGAAGATATGGTTGTAGGGTTAGAATGTGTATTTCCAAATGGGCATATTTCTAGAATAAAGAATGTTCCAAGAAGAGCTGGCGGACCAGATATTAGACACATTGTAATCGGTAATGAAGGCACACTATGTTATATAACGGAAGTTACCGTTAAAATTTTTAAATACTACCCCGATAACAATGCTTTCCAAGGTTATTTACTAAAAGATGTTGATACAGGAATTAAAATTTTAAGAGAAGTTATTACAAATGGCTTTAGACCATCTGTTGCACGTGTATATTCTGAAGAAGATGCAAGACAACATTTTGCTCATTTCCATAAAGACAAATGTGTTTTGATTTTCATGTCAGAAGGACCAGAAAGTATTGTCAAGGCAACTACTGAAGCGATTGAAGAAGCCGTTTCTAAATTCCAAGAAGGAATAATTGAAAAAGTAGAAGACAATTTAATCGAAAATTGGTTTAATAACCTGAATTGGACGCAACAACACATTGATAATGAATTCCAAAGAATGGTTGATCTTAATAAGCATGATGGTTTTACAACTGAAGTATCAGCTGACTGGGAAAACATTGTTAAGATTTATCACAATGTAATGAAAAGAGTAAGAGAAGAATTTGATCGAATTGAAGATGTAACAATGCTTGGTGGACACTCATCCCATAGTTATCTTAATGGAACGAATATGTACTTTGTATACAACTATAATATTAATTGTGCGCCGGAAGATGAAATGAGAATTTATCATCATCCAATCCATTCAATTATTATTGAAGAAACATTAAAGCTTGGCGGTTCTATGTGTCATCACCATGGTATTGGAAAATATCGTACCGAGTGGACAGAAGAAGAACACGGTTCTGCTTACTATATGCTAGAGAAATTAAAAGAAGCTTTTGATCCTAATGGTACAATGAATTTCGGTACTATCTTCCCACAAGAAGAAGGTATGAAGTATATTAAAGGATCGAACGTGGAGTGATCTCATGAGCAAGTATATAATGGGGATTGATAATGGCTCGCAAAGTACAAAAGTAGCACTTTATGATTTAGAAGGAAATGAAGTTGCTTTTGGTTCTTATAAATTAAAAGAAACTTTATCAACTAAACCAGGAGTTGTCTTACATCCTGATGATGATTTGTGGGACAGTGTGTATGGAGGAATTAAAAATTGTCTAGCTAATTTTACTGGCAACAATGAAGATATTGTTGGAATTGGCTTATGTACAATTAGATGTTGTCGTGTTTTGTTAAAAGAAAATGGCCATCTAGCTTATCCCGTGATAAGCTGGATGGATTCCAGACTTGCCAAACCATATGAACATACTGACGATCAAGTAAAGTATGTAACGACAACTTCCGGTTATCTTGGATTTAGATTGACAGGTGAATTTAAGGATACTGCTGCAAACTATGAAGTTCACTGGCCATTAGATCGTGAAACTTTAGATTGGTCCAATGACGATGAAGTAATGAAGGCAAATGGATTGAAAAGAGAGATGTTATTTGATCTTGTAAAACCGGGCGACAAGATCGGAACGCTACGAAAAGAACTGGTTGATGAGTTTGGGTTTAATAAAGATATACCAGTAGTAGCCACCGCAAATGATAAAGCTGTAGAGGTGTTAGGCTCTGGAATTAAAGACGAAGGGGCAATTATGATATCTCTTGGCACTTTTATTTCTTCTATGATGTTAAGAGATAACTATTTTGAAAGCCCTGTCAATTTTTTCCCCACACTTGCGTGCATCCCATTTAAATATGTTTATGAATCAAACGGAATAAGACGTGGTATGTGGACGGTAAGTTGGTTTAAAAAACTAATAGGTGAAGAACTTGTTACTGAAGCTAAAAACCTAGGTGTATCGGAAGAAGATTATTTGAATATGAAAGCACAAGATATCCCAGTGGGCAGCGACGGTTTAATTACAATGTTAGATTGGTTACCTACACCATCGATCCCCTACAGAAAAGGTATTATGATAGGCTTTGATCAGCGCCATACAAAATTCCACGTGTACCGTTCAATTTTGGAAGCGATTGCTTTTAATATTAAAAACAATATTGATGATATGTTAGAGGAGATAGACGGTAATTTAAATGAAATAGTAGTATTAGGTGGTGGCTCCAAAAGTGATGTGATTATGCAAATTATTGCTGATCTTTTTGGATTACCCGTGCATAGACGTGAAGGTAGCAGTAGTGCATGTGTAGGAGCTGCTATATGTGTATGCCAGCATTTATCAATTTACAAAGATTTTGATGAGGCTGCAAATAAAATGGTTAAAACTCAACAAACGTTTAGACCAAACCAAGAAAATCACGAATTATACAATAAAATTAACGATACTGTCGTTAAAAATGTGAGAAAACATACAGATGAGATTTTAAAACTTACTTATCCAATTTTTAGCTAAGAAAGCAGTGATCATGTGGATACGAAAAATTATAAAAGATATTTTCAGTTTTTACTTATAGTTGTAGCGGCTGGATCGATATTTCCTCTTCTCTATTTAAAAACAAATTATCAAGAAACTCTTTTAGAAGTTTACGGTATAACTCTTATACAATTAAATGGTATATTTTCTGTTTTGGGGGTAGCTTCTCTCTTGGGGTATTTTCCAAGTGGCTGGCTTGCTGATAGATTTTCCGCAAAAAAACTTATATTCATTTCACTTTTGATTTGTGGACTTACTGGATTATGGTTTGCCCAAGTTCCGAGTTATCCAATCGTTATACTAATATTTATTATTTGGGGAATATTCACGATATTCACCTTTTGGGCAGCTCATTTAAAACTTGTAAAGTTAATTTCCAAAAAGGAAGAAGAAGGAAGATTTTTCGGTGCTTTAGATGGTGGCCGTGGAGTAGTAGAGGCTATTTTGGCTAGTATAGCATTATTTATTTTTACAAGCGTACTGGGAGGCAGCACAGAATTTGCTGATAAGAAAGAAGCCTTAATATCTGTTGTATACATGTATTCCGCTATGCTTATATTGGTGTCCTTCCTTATATTATTTTTTGTTAAGGAAGATAAACCATCTTCTAAAAAAGAAGAGTCTTTATCTCAGGAGAAAACCAATAATAAAATTAATGTTAGCGATATCAAAGAAATATTCAGTAATAAATTTGTATGGCTATTAGGTGGCATAATATTTATGTCATACATTGTGGCATGGTCTGTATATTATCAAGGTGGGTTTTTACAAACCAATGTAAAAATAGATGCAGCAACTGTAGGTAAAGTTACAGTAATCATGCTTTGGATGCGACCGATTGGCGGATTTTTAGGTGGATTTTTAGGAGATAAATTTGGCAAGAGTAGTATTTTAATAATAGCCTTAGGGTTAGCTTCAACTTTTTTAATAACTATATCACTCTCACCAGTTACTTTGCCTCACATTTACTTTAACGTTCTAGTAGTATTAATTGGATTAGCGGTTTATACTATTAGGGGTCTTTACTGGTCGTTACTTGGTGATTGTAATATAAATGAAAAGATACTCGGTCTTGCAATCGGATGTATTTCCTTTATAGGTTATTTCCCAGATATTATAATACCTAACGTAAACATTTGGTTGTTTAAAACATATGGAGATAACGGTGGTTATAATGCGTACTTTATCTTTTGTGCATCCGCAGGTATACTCGCTATCTTAATAACTTTAATCTTTAAAATGGCAGTGAAGAAAAACAATAAAAATTTAATTGAAACAGCAGAATGAAATACGGAAAATGTTTAAGAAAAACATAAAGTGGATGAGATAAAACGGTAAAAGGCAACCGACTTGTTCATTTTCATACAGTAAATTTTCATTTCAAATAATCTATATGTAATCTGTAAGTGTTAAAGGGATAAGGGATCGTACATATTCGTGCTTATTCATATGTACGACCCTTTTATATCTTCAACAATAAGGCGCAATTGTTGAAAAACCTTTAGAGGTTATGCGTATTTGAGGTTTGAAAATTAAATACCATTATTGTCACTTTACAATAATGGTATTTTTTACTTTATTGAGGTTCATCGCATTCGTGAAAAACTGAATAAGATGGGACATGGGAACAGGCTTAAGTACGAGTGTCTACTGCCCATGCTGTTTTTCGATTTTTTTTGTGCTTGGAAATGTGGGAGATTCATAAGTTCTTTGATAAACTGGGTATGCAAGTGGCAGGTCCGTTATCGTGTTAGTCTCGACAACTCTCACGATAACGGACCTGCCACTTGTTTGCATTTATTTAGCTTTGTCAACTACATCTTATGGTGATGAACCTAGATGGAGAATTAGTGGTTAATTTTGGAGGGGGATACATAATTTTGAATTCAAATTACTTAGATTTATTAGCGCAAAAATATGATAGTGAAGAAAAAGTGGCCACTGAAATTATTAATCTTGAAGCTATCCTTAATCTACCTAAGGGGACTGAACATTTTGTTAGTGATTTACATGGGGAGTACCAAGCCTTTCAGCATGTGTTAAGAAATGGTTCGGGAAATGTAAATGTGAAAATAAAAGACCTTTTTAAAGATGATTTATCTAAAAAAGAATTGAATGAATTCGCGACATTAGTTTATTATCCTGAAGAAAAAATACAATTAATTAAGAATAATTTTGGCAATGAAAAAGAATTAAACCAATGGTACACAGATATCATTGAGCGTATGATGAAGCTCATTTCTTATGCTTCCTCCAAATATACACGCTCGAAATTACGTAAAGCATTGCCTAAACAGTTTGTTTTTATTATAGAAGAATTATTATATAAAACAGATGAATTCACAAACAAGAAAGATTATTATACAAAAATCGTCCAGCAAATTATTTCACTTGGTCAGGCTGATAAGCTTATTATTGGTCTTGCATATACCACTCAGAGATTGGTTGTTGACCATCTTCATGTCGTGGGGGATATTTATGACCGCGGCCCTGACCCTGAAAAAATTATGGAAACTCTCGTGAATTATCATTCCGTTGATATTCAGTGGGGGAATCATGATGTCCTTTGGATAGGCGCCTTTGCTGGTTCAAAGGTTTGTCTTGCTAATATTATTCGTATATGTGCTCGCTACAATAATTTAGATATTATTGAAGATGCGTATGGAATAAATCTTAGACCACTTCTGAACCTTGCGGAAAAGTACTATGACGATAATCCAGCCTTTAGACCAAAGAGACATTCAGATGAAAAACTATCTGAGCAAGAACATTTACAAATTACCAAAATTCATCAAGCCATTTCCATGATTCAGTTCAAACTTGAAAGTCCTATCATAAAGAGACGACCGTGCTTTGATATGTCTGAGAGGCTTTTGCTTGAGAAAATTGATTATGACAAAAATGAAATAACGATTTACGGGAAAAAGTACCCGCTAGAAAATACTTGTTTTGCAACGATTAATCCAGAGCAACCTAATCAATTATTGGAGGAAGAAGAGCAAGTAATCGAAAGACTGTTATTTTCTGTTCAGCATTCAGAAAAACTGGCTAGACATATGAATTTTCTGATGAAAAAAGGCAGTCTTTATTTGAAATATAATGGAAACCTATTAATACATGGTTGTATTCCTTTAGATGAAAAAGGAAATTTGGAAAAAATGGTGATTGAAAATAAAACCTATGCAGGCCATGATTTACTTGATATTTTTGAGCATTATTTACGATATGCATTTGCACATCCTGAAGAGACGGATGACCTTGCGACAGATATGGCCTGGTATTTATGGACAGGAGAATATTCATCACTCTTTGGGAAAAGAGAAATGACAACCTTTGAGAGGTACTTTATTAAGGATAAGGAAACCCATAGAGAGAGAAAGAACCCATACTACTATTTACGTGAAGATGAGGACATTTGCCGTAAAATCCTAACTGAATTTGATCTTAGTCCTGATCAAGGTCATATTATAAATGGCCATACACCAGTTAAAGAAATTAATGGAGAAAACCCAATTAAGGCAAATGGGAAGATGATTGTCATCGATGGAGGTTTTTCAAAAGCTTATCAATCAACAACGGGTATAGCTGGATACACTCTACTATACAATTCCTACGGCATGCAATTGGTCGCCCATAAACACTTTAATTCAAAAGAAGATGTTCTATGTAACGGAACGGATGTTTTATCAGTAAAAAGATTGGTGGATAAAGAATTAGAGAGAAAAAAGGTTAGAGAAACGAATGTTGGTGAGGAATTATTACAGGAAATCTCTATTTTGAATAGTCTGAGGGAATATCGTTATATGAAATGACATCAGTTATTACCCCTCAATTGAGTTGAAAAAAGAGCAGCCGCTAGTCTGTATGAATCTGGTATTTTATCAAAATTTAGGTTCATCACCATAACGTGTAGTTGACAGCTCAAATCAGGCATCCGGTCTCGAGCCGGATGCGCAGCTTGAAGCGCTCCATGTTGCGGTAGCCATAAGCTCGGCGCTTGATGAGCTTTATTTTGTTGTTTGTTCCTTCAGCTTTGCCGTTGGATTCTGGATACACGGCAGCTGCCAAAAAAGATGCCTTCCGGGTGAGAAGCGTCTTGGCGATCTTTCTCACGACAGCGACTTCATGGAATGTCTATTGTTGAAACCAGCCACTTGAGCGTACATCGTCCGTTTTTTCGTCCGTGCTTTTCAGTACGTACCGAAGATGCTGGAGGGACTGGTATAGCGCACGGATGCCTTCGTCATCCCGGCACCAGTCCCATACTTCCTGCCGTTCTGATTCTGAAAGCTTTGCGGTCTTTTCATGTTTCGAAACCTCGCGTCATAACAGTGGATAAAAACCCTGCTTATCCTCTAGCCATCAAAGCCTTACAAGAAACAAAAAGCATGCCGACAGGCATGCAACTCATTTAAATGATCACTGTTAAAAAGACTTTTCGTACTCTTTTATTAATTTATAAAAAGTCGTCTTTTTAACACCTAATTCTCCCATGGCTTTAACAGCTGTCATCTCCCCTGCTTTCCAACGATCATAGACTTCTTTAAATTCTTCTGTCACTTTTACTTTAGGTCGACCAAACGCTATCCCCTTTTGCAAAGCTAAATCAATTCCTTCACGCTGCCGCTTCCAAATCCGTTCCCGTTCTTCTTCCGCCATCCAAGAAAGAATCTGCAAAACAAGGTCCGCAATGAATGTGCCAAGGCTATCCTTAAACTGCGTCGTATCCAGCAATGGCATATCCAAGACCACAATATCGGCTTGAATGTTCTTCGTAATATCATTCCACTCCTGTAAAATCTCTTCTTTATTCCTTCCGAAACGATCCAGAGAATGGATGTACAATACATCGCCTTTTCTTAAAATTCTCTTAAGCAGTTGATACTGTTCCCGGTTAAAATATTTTCCGCTTTGTTTATCTAGAAAAAATGTCTCGTTCATCAATCCTTTTTCTTTCAAGGCTTCGAGTTGTCTTCCTTCATTTTGATCCTTACTGCTAACTCGTATGTATCCAAATTTTCGAACGTTCATCTATAGCTACCTCATTCAGTTTCTTTTTCTGTCATTCTACTAAAAAACGTTCGTAAAAGTGCATAAAAATTTATGGACGTTCGGTAATTATTTTTAAACGTTTACGAACGTCTAAATAAACAGATTGGACGAAAAAACAAACCGTTCGCAAAAGTGTACTTTTACGAACGGCTTGTTCATTTCTGGATTGCATTCTTATGCATAATGATATTTAAACACAGTTCAAATAATTTGGACGGAGTTACGTGCGTTTATACGTCTTTTTTGATGAACAAATGCGACAAAACAAATGAAAAGTGACATGAATAATAACAAAACGCCATTTAAAACGGTCTAGATGCTGTGACAGAAGATAATTTTAGTAAGGATGAAGGATTATTTGAGGGGCATTAGATTAATAAAGTGGAAGGCTCCGGAGAACAAACTTTAATAATATCGAAAAAGATCAGCTGGTACAAGCCGAATAAGGAAATAGCAGTGAATAAAAATTACTATAAAATCCCTTGGGAATATGTCCATTCTCAAGGGATTTTATTTACAGTCTAAGGTGGTGCGCCTTATTTTTTCAATAATAAATACATAAAATAGGGTGCACCAATTAATGCGGCCATAATACCTGCTGGAATACCATCCGGATCAACTAAATTACGTCCGATGGTGTCTGCAAGTAATAATAGCCATCCGCCAATCAGAATGGCAAGGGGGAGAAACAATTGATTTCTCGGTCCTACTAGCGCTTTTGCGATATGGGGAGCGATGAGCCCGATAAAGGCAATTCCACCTGTGACGGAAACGGCAGAAGCTGCTAGCGCAACCGCTGTTAAGAGCAAGACAATCCGTTCCTTTTCAATCGAAACCCCGATGCCAATCGCCACAGGTTCGCTAAGTCCAAGAAGATTTAAACGATTGGCTTTGTATAGCGTAAAGGGAATAAGGACTACCAACCAAGGAAGGATTGCCCATATAAAAGGCCAATCGGCACCCCAAATATTCCCGGCTAACCATTTCGCGATAAAATCCACTTTTGAACGTTCAGCCGATGAAATTAGTACAATCATGATACCGGAAAGTGCCATTGAAAATCCGATCCCAACGAGCACTAAACGAACGGGTTGAAGACCTACATTTCGGTTATATGAAAACACATAGATTAAGCATGCAGTGATTAAAGCACCTATGAAAGCAACAATTGGAAGCAAATAAACGAATGCTCCTGCTTGCACAGGGACAAACAAAAAGAAAATAGCAATGGCTACACCGGCTCCAGAATTAATACCGATAATGCCAGGATCCGCTAAATCATTGCGCGTAATTCCTTGCAAAATAGCACCGGATAGGGCAAGAGCCATGCCCGCTAATAACGTAATAATTATCCGTGGTAATCGAACAGAAAATAAAATAAAATCTTCTTTAAACGTACCTTGACCAAGAAAAGTTGGGATCAGCCTGTCATACGTTAACGAGGAATAACCGATGCCCATTCCAATAACGGCTGTCAATATAATAAGTGCTGTTAACAGACAAAAGATGATTCGCTGTTTTTTGAGTAACGCTGGCTGAATCATGAGAATGCTTTGCCTCCTTTGTGGACGATTAAAAGAAAGAAGGGCAAGCCCAGCATGGCAACAATAGCCGCCACAGGTGTTTCATAAGGAGAATTGATTGTACGGCCAAGCGTATCGGCAAACAGCATAAAAATGGCTCCTGAAACAGCCGCCATCGGTATAATATAACGATAATCAGTTCCAACGATTGCTCGAACTATATGAGGAACCATTAAACCGATAAATGCCATATTCCCAGCAAGTGCTACAGAAGCACCGGCGAGTAATGTAATGACAATAAATAGGATCGTTTTTATTTGTGTTGTCTTTTGACCTAATCCAACAGCTGTTTCTTCGTTTAAACTAAGAATGGTCAGTTGTCTTGAGAGGATAAGAGAAATAAGTATACTGATCGAAATGAAGGGCACGATCACTTGAAGCTGTCCCCATGAAGTACCGATCAATCCTCCGGCAGTCCACATGGATACATCTTTTGAAACTTTGAAGTAAATACCAATTCCTTCTGCGATAGCAGATAGGAAGACGGAAACAGCCGCCCCGGCGAGTACAATTCGCAGAGGGGAAAAGCCGCCCTTTTTCATAGCACCAAGACCGAAAACCATCATGGCTCCGATAGCCGCCCCCACAAAACAAGCAATCATGATTCCAAAATAATTGGCTGCAGGGATAAAAGCCACGGTCATTGCCAGTGCAGCATTTGCACCAGCAGTTAATCCAAGTAAACTGGGGTCGGCCAGTGGATTTCTTGTCATACCTTGCATCATTGCACCCGAAACGGCTAATGCCGCTCCGACAAAAATTGCGGCAATTTCACGCGGCAGGCGAATTTCACGGATAATGGAAATAGCATCTCCCTTCGTCCCCGAAGAAAGTGCCAGCCAAACATCTTTAAACGTGATGTCCGCTGCTCCGAATACCATCGCTATCACAAACATCCCAACAAACACAAGGCCTCCCGCAATCAGTTTAAAAACAAATGGGATAGTATAGTCGTTTTCTTTCATCATTAATTAATCATCTTTTCTTTTATAGAATAAAGGAGGAACTCTTAAGTTAAGAATTCCTCCTTATTTGAATTAGTTACCAAGAAAGTTTTTAATAAAGTAATCTAGCTGAAAATCTAACGTTAATGGATCATTGAAGTAGAATTCTTTCATGTTCACTTCAAAAACTCGGTTATTTTTAACAGCAGGGATGTTTTTATACGTATCGGTTTCTTGGAATGAATTATCCTGCTCCGAGTCTTTACTAAGAATGACATAGTCTCCTGAAAACTCAGGCATAACCTCTAATGATAATGCGTAGTATCCATCTTTTAAAGCCGTTTCTTTTACTTTTTCAGGCATCTTTAATTTCATTTCTTGATAAAGAATTTCTGTACCACGGCCCCAGTTATCGCCGTATACATAAAGTTGTTTGTCAAAGTTTTCAATGACAGAAACAGTTGTCTCTTCACCGATTTTGGCTTTAATGTCTTCACCGGCTGTTTGTGCACGTTTTTTGAAGTCATCAATCCATGCTTTTGCTTCTTTTTCTTTATTTAATAATTTGCCTATTTCTAAGTGTTGGGTTAAATAATCTACTTTTCCGTATGTATACGTGACAGTAGGAGCAATTTCACTTAATTTATCGACATTGTTAATCGTTGATAAACCAATGATTAAATCAGGTTCTAGTTCAATAATTTTTTCTAAACTTTCATCGGATACTTCTTCTACGTTTTTTAATTCCTTTTCAAAGCGTGGATTCATCTTGGACCATGAATCCACCCCAACAAGATTGACATCTAAAGCCATGATGTTACCAGCAAAAGAAGAAAGTACCAAAACCCGTTGTGGGTCAGCAGGAACTTCGATAGGTCCATTTTCGGATTGATAGGTGATGGTGCCTGATTTTTCTTTGTCCGTAGAGGCCTCTTTCTCGTTATTGTCAGATTCATTACTACAAGCACTAATAATTAGCACGAGCACGAGCATTAGCATGAATGGGATTAATCGTTTTTTCATTTTTATCTTCTCCTTTTAATAGATCGTATGTAATACACATTGGTTTCTTTGTACGGGGGTCCCGTCCAATTTCAGCGTCAATATGAAAAACTTTTTTTAACACACTTTGATTAATAACTTCCTCGCAAACTCCGGCTTTAACTATTTCTCCGTCTTTTAAAGCAATTATAAAGTCAGCGAAACGAGCAGCTTGGTTTAAATCATGAAGGACCATGACAATCGTACGTTCTTGTTCTACATTTAATTTTTGCAAAAGTTCTAAAACTTCCAATTGATGTGCCATGTCTAAATAAGTTGTAGGTTCATCAAGAAAAATCATTTCCGTTTCTTGTGCAAGAGCCATGGCAATCCAGACGCGTTGGCGTTGACCTCCTGACAGGGCATCGACAGGTCGGAACTTAAAATCGTGTGTGCCTGTGACTTCAAGTGCCCAATCAATGATTTCATAATCTTTTTTTGTTAAGCGTCCGAAGCCTTTTTGATAGGGAAAACGGCCATAAGATATTAGCTCACCGACCGTCAATCCACTTGCACTTTCTGGTGTTTGCGGAAGAATCGCCATTTTTTTGGCGAGTCGCTTTGTGCTTTCTTTGGAGATGTGTTCTCCATCTAAAATGACTGTTCCAGATTGATACGGAATAATGCGAGTCATTGCTTTTAGCAGCGTAGATTTTCCACAGCCATTCGAACCGATAATGGTTGTAATTTTTTTATCAGGAATTTGTATATTGAGATCTTTTATAATTAAACGTTCACCGTAGCTAATCTGTAAATCATCTGTGTATAGGCGAACCATTACTTCACCGCCATTCATTGGAATATATAACTGAAATAGTTAATAATGATAATCAATTTCATTTCTTTGAACATCATAAATCCATCTATTTTAATTGTCAACCGTTGTTTTTATTGTGAAAGTAGAGGAAAATGTGTATATTTAATTGATAATGATAATCAATGATAATTAATTTGTAGGAGTGAATAGATATGGAACAGCAAGAGCTATTTGATGTAACTGTCATTGGAGGAGGTCCAGCAGGGCTTTATTCCACTTTTTATAGTGGACTTAGAGAAATGAAAACAAAGCTTATTGAATATCAACCACAATTAGGCGGGAAAATTCATGTGTATCCAGAGAAAATGATTTGGGACGTTGGAGGACTGACGCCAATAACAGGAGCAAAATTAATTGAACAGCTTGTAGAGCAAGGTTTGACGTTTAACCCAAAAGTAGTGTTGAATGAAAAAGTAGAGTTGATCACCCGTGATGATCAAGGCATTTTTGTATTACAATCTGCTTCAGGCCAAAAGCATTTTTCGAAAACAGTCATTGTGGCTGTTGGCGGTGGAATATTAAACCCGCAAAAGTTGAAAATAGAAGGTGCAGAGAGATTTGAAGTGTCTAATTTAAATTACACAGTAAAGTCTTTAAAACATTTCAAAGATAAAACGGTGATTATTTCAGGTGGAGGGAATTCTGCAATCGATTGGGCAAATGAATTAGAACCTATCGCCAAAAATGTTTATTTAACATATAGAAAAGATGCTTTAGCAGGTCATGAAGCACAAGTAACAGAGCTGATGAACAGTTCCGCTATTTGTTTCTTTAATACGTCGATTACAAAACTAATGGCTAGCACTAATCATGAAGTCATTGAACGTGTTGAACTGACAAATCATGAAACAGGAGAGATATCGTATTTGCTAATTGATGAAGTGATTATTAATCATGGTTATGAACGTGATAAGACATTACTTGAAAATAGTGAAGTGGAGATAGCAATAGCAGATGATTATTATATCGCAGGTAATGCTGTGAGCGAATCTTCAGTAGATGGACTATACGCGGCTGGAGACATTCTAAAGCACGAAGGGAAATTACATTTAATAGCGGGTGCTTTCCAAGATGCCGCAAATGCTGTAAACAAAGCGAAGCAATTTATTCACCCTGATGCTAATAAAACTGGAATGGTCTCTTCACATAATGAGATCTTTAAAAAGCGCAATCGGGAATTGGTTCAAAAAATGATGAAATAATCTACACTCCTTTAACCCGAAGAAAGCCGTTCCTTTAATCGTATTTCTACAATGAATGAAGGAACGGCTTTAAAGTTGATGTTCAATAATAAGAATGCAAACTATTCTCTTCCATCCAATACACTTCTTTTCGGAATAAAAAGCTGTAAAAGCTTGTACACACTTCTTTTAATTGTTGTCCAAATGAATAAACTTCTATATTGCATTCGGTTAGTTACCGCGAGCCTCATACGATGAATGTGTTCTTCAGTCACATACGTAGTTTCTCGGTCGATTTGTCCTTCCTTATTCAAATTTTCAATGTAGTTGGTTTCCTCTTCAAGGGCCTTCATCCGAATTTCGGTTTCCACTAATTTCAGTTGATCAGATTCTTCATCACGTACAATTTTAAGACGATTTCGGGTTTGGTTGTACGTCGCGGACAATGCGGCTCCACGGTTGTCATCATTCATCAGTTCACGGATAGAGCTAATGGCAGCATTAATCGTACGAATCATAGCAGTCCTTCAAGCTGCATCATCTATTTTTTGAACTCAGACGTAAAGGTACGATATGCTTGCTTCATCATGTTTTCGGCTCTACGTCTATTCTAGGTCAAGTAAGTGTACGTGACCGAAATTTTTCTGTCCAGATAAAGTGTAGACGATTCATATAAATTCATTCAAACTCCAAATCCTTTTTGTAAAAAGATTAACCTAAAATGGAAAAAAGTTTTTTGGAGCGCTTACAAAATTATATTGACGGAATAAAAAGAGGATGATATTCTACTGGTACGGTAATTAATTAGTTTATTAAACTAATTAATATTCTATCTTGAGATTTAACAAAAAATTTTTTTGTGTATTTTTGAAAGGGATTTCAAAAATAAAAAATAGAACAAATTTTAAGGAGAAAGGCAAATGTTTTGCTGAAGGTGGGAATAGTGATGGACACACCTTTAAATATCCGAAGGTTCTGATATTAATTTTAGGGGAAAGCTTCTGAAATATGTTTTTAAAGTAATGGAGGGATAAAAAATGAATCAAAAAGCTACGGGAACAGGATCTGCAAATGTGGAAGTCAGAAAATTTGGCATGAGAGATAAATTCGGTTATTTGTTTGGTGATTTCGGTAATGACTTTTTCTTTATGCTAGTACTGTCGTTCTTAATGGTTTACTATACAGATGTTTTCCATATTAGTGCGGCTACTGTAGGAGTCCTCTTTTTAGTTGCACGTTTATGGGATGCCGTTGCGGATGTTGCATGGGGTCGGTTTATTGATACGAGAAAATCTGGAAAGAACGGTAAATTTAAACCATGGATTTTCAGAATGTCCTTTCCACTCGTTATTTCAGGTATATTAATGTTCGTGAAAATTCCAGGTATGTCAGATGGATTTTATATGGCATGGGCTTTCGTCACATATATTGTCTGGGGAACTTTATATAGCACGGTGAATATTCCATACGGCTCCATGGCGTCTGTCATTACGAGCGATCCTGTTGAACGTACAGCGTTATCCACTTGGAGAACGATGGGTGCGATGTTGGCAAGTTTAATCATTAATGTACTTGGCCCGCTCATTGTGTTTGTAGACAATAAGATGGATGCGAACCGTATGCTGATGGCAGCCGCTATTTTCGGTGTTCTGGCGATTGTTTGTTACATGGCATGCTATAAATTATCAACGGAACGTATTGTTGCACCTGAAACTGAAAAAGAAAAAGTGAATATAGCTAAAACAATGAAAGGTCTTTTAAAAAATAAGCCATTAATTTTTATTTTGATTGCATCTTTACTTTTTATGGTAAATACGATGCTGATTGGTACGGTTAATGTGTATTTGTTTAAGGATTATTTCAGTAACGCAGCCGCCTTAAGTATCGTAGGCTTTATCCAAGCGGCATCTGTATTTCTGGCCATTCCGTTAGTGGCACCACTTGTAGCTAGATTTGGCAAAAAAGAAACAGCGGCAGCGGGTATGTTACTTGCAAGCGTTATCTATGCTCTTTTATACTTCTTGCCAAACTTGACTTTAACGCCATTTATCGCCTTTTCGGCTGTTGGGATGTTTGGGTTTGCCTTCTTCAATTTAGTCATTTGGGCATTCGTAACAGATGTGATCGATTACCATGAATATTTAACCGATTTGCGGGAAGATGCAACGGTATATTCGATCTATTCAATGGCTCGTAAAGTAGGTCAAGCTATTGCGGGTGGTCTCGGTGGTTTTGCCATTGCAGCAGTTGGATATGATGCAACTCGTGAGGTGCAAACACAAGGTGCACTTGATGGGATTCATACACTTGCTACATTAGTACCCGCAGTCATCTATATAGTGGTTTTCCTCATTTTAGTTTTCCTATATCCATTGAATAAGAAACGGACAAACCAACTAGCTGCTGATTTAGCTGAAAAACGAAAAATATGACGAGCATAATTTAATTTCAGAGAAAAAATCGTACCGATGAAGGTACGATTTTTTTCGTAATTATTTACATTAAAAATGAACTTGGAAAAGTATCTCCAAGCTCATTTATTTTACTTTCAGTTTTTTACTAAAGCTACTCGTTAGCTTAAGTACAATCCTTCACAATTTGCATTTGTTGTATAGAAGGTTTAAAAAACCAGCCAATCATTCCTATGCCCCAAGACAAACCCCCCTCCTAAAAACAAGCCCTGCACGCAGAGGAGCAAGTATAGGATCGACCGGCATTCCAGTACTCATCAAAAATCCTAAAATAAAAAATATACCAGCAGGTCCTGGAATTTTTAATGCGCCAAAGATAAATGTAGCAATCGTTCCAATAACCCCTACCATGATAGCGGAAGCGAGAAGGGTTCCTAACCCAACTGAAAGGGTCATTCCAAGCAAGACAAAAAACAGTTTTTTAGCTCTTTGGGCATATGGTTCATTCATGACGTAAAGATAGGTGAAGCTCCCTATTCCAGCCAGCAATCCATATTGAAAATTTCCTAATGTTAATCCCACTAAGACTGGTATAGCGGCGCATATTCCAGCACTAATTGCCTTTGTCCAAGGAAGAGGTGTCTTATTAATTTTAAAGGCCTGTTTTATCATCACGATAAGAGTAGAAAAGGCGGACTTAGCAGGCGTATTTTTTTGTTTTTGTGCATTCAGACACTCCTATCTAAAGTATAAGATACCCATCATTGCTTTTCCTCTGTATCTATGCGCAAATGATGCCAGATGGAGCGATGATCCTAAGTGAAGCGGCTTTGAAATACTTCTTGTAAAAACACCTATGCCGCAGCCGGCCAAAACTCTTTAATCCATTCTTTAAGTTATTCCCCGGTTTTCATTTGTTATAAGCATAGAAGTCAATTCTTCCTTTGGAAATAATGTATTTTTTGAATAAAACGCTCACTTATATATAATAAGAAGAGCTGTACTATAAATGAATGAAGTTTATACAGTATCCCCCGTACCTCTCCTTGCTTTTTTTAGAAATTGGAACGATAATAAACGAGTTGCTAGTTTAGGCTACTATAACGTAGAATAGGGTTAAATTTTAGAGCTTTGAAAAGAGGGTAACAAATGAATAAAAAATCCATTTATGGGTTGACATTTGATCAACTAGAAGAATGGCTTATGGCATATGGGCATAAAAAGTTTCGTGCATCACAAGTTTGGGATTGGCTATATAGAAAGCGGGTAACAGACTTCTCTGAAATGATTGATATCAATCAAGAGTGTGTTCAATTACTAGCTGATCACTTTGTCATACAAACATTAAATGAGCATATTAAGCAACAATCAGCGGATGGAACGGTTAAGTTTTTGTTCAAGTTACATGATGGAAATTTGATCGAAACGGTATTGATGAGACATAAATTTGGTTTATCGGTTTGTGTCACAACGCAAGTCGGCTGTAACATTGGCTGTAGTTTTTGTGCGAGTGGATTATTGGCAAAAACACGCGATTTATCCAGTGGAGAAATCGTAGAACAGATTATGAATGTGCAGCATCATCTGGATAAAGCGGGCCAAAGTGAAAAAGTAAGTCACGTTGTGGTCATGGGGATTGGCGAGCCATTTGACAATTTCGATAACCTTATTGACTTTATAAGAGTGATTATTGATCAAAAAGGACTTGAAATCGCTGCAAGACATATTACTGTGTCAACGAGCGGGCTTGCAGATAAAATTTATGAATTCACCGATACGAAATTACCGGTAAACTTAGCCATATCATTGCATGCGCCAAATGATGAACTTCGAACGCGGATTATGAAAATAAACCGGGCGATTCCGATAGAAAAATTAATGAAGGCCGTCGACTATTATTTGGAAAAAACGAACCGGAGAATTACATTTGAATATATCTTGCTGAAGGATGTAAACGACCGTAAGGAAGACGCTCTTCAACTTGCCGAATTGATTGGCGAAAAGCGGCAATACGTTAACTTAATTCCATATAATCCGGTTGATGAACATAGTCAGTACCAAAGAAGCGATCCGGAAGCAGTGATGGCCTTTTATGATACGCTTAAAAAGAAAGGCATTAACTGTGTTGTTCGTCAAGAACATGGGACAGATATTGATGCTGCTTGTGGACAATTAAGAAGCAAGCAAATTAAAAAAGCCAGAGCTCAATAACTTGGAAAAGATCATTGCGGATTAGGATGCTAATGAAGACTTAATGAAAAATGTATGTATTCATTAGCATGAAAACGACTATTAAAAAAGAAGCTAAGGGCATCCTTTAGCTTCTTTTTCTTTATCCACAAGTTTGTTGTGGTATTTTCCGACTTTCTGAATATAAGTATATCAGTGAATTAAATTGATCACATAATAAATGCGTATGGAAAAAGGTACCCATCTTCCATATGCATTATTTAATGGATTGTAAAGTGAAAAAAAACTATTTTAATAAATATTTTAAAATAGTTTTTTTAATGGGAATGTAAAAAATAAACAGAGTTATAATTTTAGAATACTTACGTTTGGTTTTGTATATTAAAATAGTTTCTTTCTGCTAGTATAAATCATCCAATTGCGATGTGTTAACAAAGAAAAAATCTATAAGCTGTAGAGAGGAGAGAAGGTCTAAGCAAAAGGTGATAAAATAAAACAACGAAGAAACAAATAGAGGATAAGAGGGAGATTGAACTTGAATAAAAATATAAATCATCCACCTGATTATTCATCCGCTCCACAGGATAACTTAATCTTAGAACATTACGGAATAAATGAACTTAATTTCGAATCTATTAAAAATTACCGATATAAATTTTCAGCCATTAAACCAGATCATCCATGGAATGGACTTGAAACAAAAGAATTTTTATATAAGATCGGTGCATGGGGAAAGGTACGAAATACAAGTAAGGAAGGCTTGACTATCGCTGGATTATTGATGTTCAGTGAGGAAAGGATTATTACGGAGGTTTTGCCGCAGTATTTTCTTGAATATAGAGAAAGCTTAGAAGGGACAGAGAAAGGGAATTGGTCCAACCGTTTTACTTCACAAGATGGAACGTGGTCAGGGAATGTATTTGATTTTTACTTTAAGGCCAGTGCTGATTTGGCTGCCGATTATAATGTTTTATATGAAAATAACCGTTTTGATCAGTCTGTTGAGAAGGATGATCTGTCTTGCTTGCATGAAGCATTGATCAATTCATTAGTTCACTCTGATTATTATGGAGGCGGCGGCATTGTCATTGAAAAAGAAAAAGAATTATTCCGATTTTCAAACCCTGGTCTTTTTCGTATGTCAGTAGAACAAGCGTTAGAAGGCAACATGAGCAATCTTCGCAATCCTAACCTTTTTAAAATGTTTATTTTAATCGGACTTTGTAAAAGGACTGGTTCGGGATTGAAAAATATCGAAGCAACATGGGAAAAGAAGAAAGAGGGAACTTTGGATATAATCCAGGCACTAGAGTCAGAGCGTACAATCCTCGCGTTACATGTAAAATTAAATTTGTTGGAGGAAGAAGAACAATTAAAGGAAGTAGACGAAAGTGATCTTTTTATATTCCATGAAGACGAAGAACCTTTAACAAAGAACGTTAATGACACGATGGACTCCATAAATAAGAATGAAAGCTCCATGAATAAAGAGGATAACTCCTATATTAAATATAAGAACTCCGATATTATCATTGATAACTCTATAAATAATAAGACGAACTCCGGTATTAATAATGGTAACTCCTATAGTATTGGTGATAAGTCCGATAATAAAGAAGATAACTCCGATAATAACAAGGAGTATCTATTTATTCATACTTTTAACTCCGACAATAGTGAAGTGCCTATAATAAACCATGAAAACACAGATATAGCAGATATAACGGCAAATGACTCGACATATGAACAACAAGAAAAAGCAGCAGATCTCTCTTCTTCAAAGGAAGTAGAGGAAGAACTATGGGAGATTTCAGAACTTGCCAGAAGGAAAAGGCGCTTGCAGCCAAGCACGATGGAAGAGATTATCATTAGACTGTGCACTCAAAAGCCATTAATGTTAAAAGAATTGGCATACTTATTAGAGAGAACACCTGATGGATTAAGAAATAATTATTTAGCTAAGCTACTAAGTAAAGGGAGGGTAAGGCTAAAATATCCAGATCAATTAAATCATCCGAAGCAAGCTTACATGGTTGTTGAGAAGAAAGATCAATGATTGTAGATAGGTCTTTAATTGGGAATAAAGAAATATTAGAATAATGAATATTTCCAAAAATAATATTAATAAGGAGCGGTAGGCAAGTGGGACAATGTAGTATCGATCACTCACAAGAGGATGTAATACAAAAACTCGAAAGCCAGCGGGACTTTTTACCAGCAGATTTGTACGAAGAGTTGCAGTCACTTTTAAAGAACGAGCATGTACAGGAAGGGTTAAATGAGTTATTTCATTTATTTAAAAAATATGATCTAGCTTCCCAAGAGGAGCAGGAAGTGCGAAATCAAAAATTAATGTACTTGATACACAGTAACAAGTAAGCAAAAGAATAATAGCCCATTCCGTTGAATAAAAGTAAATGAAAAGGCATGCAGATAAACAGACAAAGGAGGAGAAAAATGGATTTCTTCTTGGTTGGTCTTGGTTTATGGATAATGATTGGATCTGCCTTGCTTTTATTTATATGGGGGCTATGGAAAAAATCGTGGAGAGCATTAGTATGGAGTGGAATAGCTCTTTTACCGTCAATACTTTCTATATACATTGGCGGTACAGAAGGATGGCTTAAGGTGTCTATTCTTTTGCCGTTGGTACTCTTTGTTCGAGCTTACTACATGAAAAAAAGAAGGGCGCGTCTGTTATGAGGCCTCATTAATATTGAAAACTGCTTCATTTTTGAAGCGGTTTTCCGGTTATTTTTAATCAGATATACTATGGAAAAATAAAATGTGGTAAAGTGGAAGCCTATAATAATATAAAAAAGGTGGTTTTAACATGACGACACAAAATGAAAATGCGGCTTTACCTCCTAAGACGTGCACGATTGAGCGTTTAGTAACAATGGAAGAAGATGTTAAGAAAGTATTGAAAGGTGAAAAAACAGCTACGCGCCGCAATGGCCGCTATGCGGATATTGGCGAAGTGATGACGCTTGATGGCCATGATTTCGTAGTGGAGCGCGTGTATTCGCAATCGCTCGGTGAATTAACAGATGAGCATGCTAAGCAAGAAGGGTATGCGACGGTTGAAGAATATAAAAATTCAATTTTATCGTATCATCCAAATATGCCTTGGCTTCCGCAAATGCGTGTGTGGGTGCACGAATTCCGTGCTGTTCAGAATTGATTTAAGTAAAGGGTGAATATGATTTATCAAGTTATATTATTTATGCACATTTTTAGTGCAATCTTGTCCATTGGCCCATTCTTTGTACTTGTGTCAATGATTCCAAGAATGCGGGCAGCGGATCAAAGAGGGCTGCTTGTGTATTTGTCTTTGTTCAAATCAACCGTCAGTCTCGTGAAACATGCCGGTCATGTACTCGTGACGACGGGTGTTTTGCTTGTTTGGAAAAGCGCGTGGTCTTGGTCAACATCGTGGGTTGTTATGACGTTTGCAGTTATGGTCAGCTCCGTATTTTTCCTGGCACGTGCCTTTTCACCGGTTATTTGCAAGTTTCATGCGCAGAAAATAAGTCAAGATAAGTTAATAAGCAAGCTGCATTGTTCTGTCTGGATTTATATTGCCTTACTCATGATCATTTTATGGTTCATGATTGCCAAACCGGCTCTTTGGTGAAATAAAAAAGACTTGTCATATGGAATATTTACAAATTAACAGCATTCAAAATCCATTGTTTACGAAGCTACATAAATGAACACGTCTTGTTTGATTTTATTCATTCAAGAATTTATTTTTTTAAAAAGAGCATACATAAATGCCATGAGTTCAGCACGGTTTGAGACGTTTAGTTTTTTGTAAAGAATCGTTAAATAGTTTTTGGTAGTGCCGACAGATAAGAAAATTTTCTGGCTGATTTCGTCGTTTGAAAGTCTGAGTAGCAATAAATCGAGCAGTTCAGCTTCACGCGGTAGTAAGTCGATGCCGCTGCTCTTGACTAAATGGGCAATGGATAGGTCCAGCTTTTTTTCAACGACAGGTTCGTTCATAAAAAACGGCTGGATGAATACAAGAAAACCATTTGCCCAGCGACACAGTTTCGAATGGATAAAATGAGACTTTCGGTTTCCATACCATTTAAAATGATAAAATCAATTTGATCAAACGGAGGGAACGAAAAGTAAATAAACCGGCCCAATCCGTAAGCTGCGTACGCAAAAACAGCATAAAATAAACTGAACTGGCTGGCGTATGTATAGGCAGCTCCCCTAACCAAAATAAGCAAAAAAATTGTAATATGAATGAGGAATCATTCATATTGGTAAGAAATCCAATGATTAACTGAATGGTAAGCAGTGATTGATCGGCACGAACGGACAGTTTGTTAAATAGTTTCAAAGCTAGTACTTGTTTTAAGAGAAGAAAGGGAATTAATTTTGTTATTTAAAAATATTAAGTTGGTAAAAGAAGAATTAAAAAAGCCTATATTTCAATTTGGAATATAGGACTTAGTTAAAACCAATAGAGCAATCTGTCATTGATCTCTTAGATTCAACGGCAGCGATTGCAGTAGCCGCGTGATGGATTCAGATATCCAGAATCCACGACGACATTTCCTGTCACAGGCTGATAAATATGACGGAGAACGTTAACGATATGCTGGCGATTGACATTTATGATGGGATGAATAACCGGGACCTCACGAGTTGTGTAATAATTGCGTACTACAACTACACATTGCGGCGGACAAATAACAGGTCGAACATGGCGTTTATATACTTGCATTAGATGCCTGCTACATCGTTCCTGCAACGGACAAATATCAGGATCATGAAAAAATGGTAAAAAAAGAGCTGACTCAAAGCCTGGATTTTTCAGGAGAGTCAGCTCTTTTAATCTTATATTAAGCCGATCTTTCTTTCGGTGCCCATGATTTCCGCCATGAAATTTGTGCAATGGCCAATAGAATGAGTGCGGCAATACCGATAATCGCATAGACGGTAAAGCCTGCCGCGTATGTGCCGGTCATTTGTTTTAATGTACCGAGGATGTTCGGGACGAAAAATCCGCCAACTCCGCCGGCCGCACCAACGATCCCAGTAATCACGCCAATTTCTTTCTGGAAACGCTGTGGTACTAACTGGAATACAGCGCCGTTCCCCATTCCAAGGCACATCATTCCGAAAAACAACAAAGCCGTCACGATTGCGAGAGAAGGAAGTAAACTGACGCCAAACATACTTACGGCAACACCGATAAACAAAAAGCTGAGCAGTTTAGCGCCACCAATTTTATCGGCAATCATTCCGCCGACGGGGCGGAAGAAGCTTCCAGCGATGACACATAGTGTGACGAAGTCTCCGGCTCTTACACTTGAAAGTGCATATTGATCAACGAAAAAAATACTTAAGAAACTCGTCAGGCCGACAAAACCGCCGAATGTGACACTGTATAGCAAACAGAAATACCATGTGTCTTTCATTTTAAGGACGTTAAAATAATTGATCAATGGCTGCGCAGGTGGTTGAGATGGTGCATCTTTTGCAATTAGAACGTACGTGATAAAGACGAGGCTGAGCGGGATAAGGGCAACTCCCAACACGCCATGCCAGCCGACATGTTCCGCAAGACGCGGCCCAAACAATGTCGCAAAAACCGTTCCGCTATTCCCTGCACCGGCAATTCCCATCGCAAGACCTTGCAAATGCGGCGGATACCAGCGGCTGGCCATTGGCAGGGCAACAGAGAAACTGGCACCGGCAACGCCAAGCAATATACCGATGAAATAAAGCTCTGTCATCGTATTTCCGAATAACCATCCCCAGAAAAGAGGGATCATCGTGACAATCATTCCACCAATAGCTGTTTTGCGTGGGCCAATCCGGTCTGTTAATACACCGAGTATTAATCGAAAGAAAGAGCCGGAGAGAATGGGGATAGCGACGATTAATCCCTTCTCAGCTGGAGATAGCCCGAAGTCTTGTGTAATGTACACACCGAGTGCCCCTAACAACACCCAGATCATGAAGCTGATATCAAAGTACAAAAATGAAGCGAGTAAGGACGGCGTATGGCCGCTTTTTTTAAATTCTGATAGTTTCATCTGTTCCTCTCCTTCTTTAAAAGGTAATGATTTCTTAACATAAGTGTATGACTGAGAAAGGTTAATTTCTACCTTGTTGTTAGAAAACCTAACATATTTTTTTGGAAAATAGTGAAAATGAAATTGACTTTCTTCTTTTTATTCCATATTGTGTTAAGTAAGCTAACATGTGAAACTAAATAAGGGAGTGGACAATATGAAAATCTTTTCTTTTTTCTTTATCCTTTTCACGAAAGGTGATGCAGACAAAGAGGCTGCAAGCAATATGGCAGAGTCATTTACAGGAAACGAAGCGTACTGGAACCCTACTTTAAAAGCTGAATAAAAAAGGAGGGACCCTCTATATGGATAAACGAAAAATAGTCGTCATTGGAAACGGCATGGCTGGCGTGCGATGCGTCGAAGAAATAGTAAAGATTAATCCACACTCTTTTCGTATAACGATTTTCGGAAAAGAACCTCATCCGAATTATAACCGAATTTTATTGTCCAAAGTACTGCAAGGTGATACATCTGTTGAAAGCATTACGTTGAATGATTGGAACTGGTATGAAGAAAATAACATTACGCTTTTTATAGATGAGCCAGTTATAAAATTGGATACAGAGCAAAAATGTGTAATAACGGCAAAACGAACAGTAGAGTATGACGAATTAGTTTTGGCGACAGGATCGCTTCCATTTATGCTTCCACTTCCAGGCGCAAAAAAAGAAGGCGTGACTGCTTTTCGTGATATTAGTGATTGCGAGAAAATGATCGAATTATCTAAAAAACACAAAAAGGCTATTGTAATTGGCGGTGGACTTCTTGGACTTGAAGCAGCAAGAGGACTGCTGAATCTTGGAATGAAAGTTGATGTTGTTCATATTGGGGACTACATTATGAACCGTCAGTTGGATCAGACAGCAGCTACTATGTTGCAAAAGGAGCTTGAGAAACAAGGGATGAACTTCCTTTTTCAAAAGCACTCAGCTGAAATTACCGGGCATAAACGGGTGAAAGGACTGAATTTTAAAGATGGAAGCCGCCGGGAAGCCGATTTAATTGTGATGGCAGTCGGTGTCCGTCCGAATATAGAACTCGTTTCGGGAACGGCAATTAAAACGAACCGCGCAATTGTCGTTGACGATTATATGAAGACCAATGTGCCGAATGTATATGCTGTCGGTGAATGTGCGGAACATCGCGGTCTTGTGTACGGGCTTGTCGCGCCACTATATGAACAGGGAAAAATATTGGCGGCCCATTTATGCGGTATGGAAACAAGGGGTTACCAGGGGACTATTTTATCAACACAGTTAAAGGTATCGGGTGTTAATGTTTTTTCAGCCGGCGAATTCATGGAGTGTGATAACACACAGTCGCTGAATTGGTATGATGGCATTCGCAATACGTATAAAAAAATTGTCGTGCGTGATAACAAAATCGTTGGGGCCGTTTTATTTGGTGACATTCAAGAAGGCACAAAATTATTTGACATGATTCAAAAGAAAACAGATTATGCTATTCTTGAAAAAGAAATGAAAAGCGGGGAGAGCTCCTCGAAAAACGGCGATGTGCTTATTGCATCGATGGCCGATCAGGATATGGTCTGTGCATGTAATGGCGTGTCAAAAGGATCGATCGTCAATGCTATATGTGAACTGGATTTACAAAGTGTCGATGAAATTAAAGAATGTACGAAAGCGTCTAGTTCGTGCGGGGGCTGCCGGCAGGTTGTGGCAGGTATTCTTGATTATGTACAGCGAAACGGTGCGGGAGAAGACAAAGTGAAAGAAACAATTTGCGCCTGTACGGACGCGGAGCATAGCACCTTACTAGAAGTCATTCAGCTGTACCCGGGCGATTCGCAATCAAAAATCATGAATCGGCTTGGTTGGAATAATGAAGATGGATGTGTAATATGTCGCCCGGCACTTCATTATTATATGGGTATTCACAGCCAGTCCTTACCGGATATTATAGAGGAGCGGCAGACAGACGGCACGTACGTTATAGCGCCGCGTATGTATGGCGGAGTGACGGGAGCAGACCAGCTGAGACAAATTGCTAATGTCGTTGAGAAATATGCAATTCCTCTTGTGAAACTTGCGGCCGGTCCGAGAATGGAGTTATACGGTGTGAAGGAAGGAGACGCGGCTACGATTCGGGCAGAATTGAATGCAGCCTGCCCGCCTTACGGAAAAGAAATTCATGCAGTGGGCACGTGTGCTGGTATTCAATATGCAGAAGAGGCTATACAAGACTCTGTTCAGGTAGGCATGTTGCTTGAACGAGAACTGGAAACCATTACGGTACCGGCAAGTGTGACAATTGGCGTATCCGCAAGTCCCCTTGATGAAGCACATTCGCTTAAGGGAGATATCGGATTAATTGGCGCACCGGGCGGCTGGGAATTGTATGTGAGCGGTGAACGATTTTACGTAACAATGACAGACGAAGAAGTGATTTCGATGGCGGCTGCATTGCTGCACTATTACCGGGAAACGGCATTTTACCTCGAACCATTGTCTGTATGGATCGAGAGAATGGGCATTGTCTTTATTCGTGAAGAAGTATTGAAGCGGAAAAATAGAAACAAGAATAAAAAAATTTCAACAGGCGGTTGCCATGTTACAAGGTAGGTGAAAAGGATGGAAACGGTCCTAGAAACACAATGCCCATTTTGCAGTGTACAGTGCAAAATGCAGGTTATTGAAAAGAAAGAATCTGGTCTGAAAACGTATAAGGTGCTGCCAAAGCAAAATGCGGCATCAGAAGGACGGCTTTGTATAAAAGGGATGAATGCCTATCAGCACGCATTGAGCGGCGAGCGTATCACAACACCGCTCATTAAAAAAGACGGTGTATTTATGCCGGCTACATGGGAAGAGGCGTACGCTCTTATTTCGACCGAATTTTCGCGCATTCAAAGTGAATTTGGTCGCGATGCCATAGGTGTATACGGCGGCGGATCGCTGACGAATGAAGCTTCTTATTTGCTCGGCAAGTTTGCCCGTGTCGCCTTGCAGACGAAATACATTGATTATAATGGCCGGTTTTGTATGTCGGCAGCGGCAACAGCCGGCAATAAAGCGTTTGGCATTGATCGAGGTTTGACCAATCCATTGCCGGAAGTCAGACAGTCAGACTGTCTTATTTTAGCCGGTACGAATATTGCCGAGTGTCAGCCAACATTAATGCCGTATTTTACAGATGCGAAAAGAAATGGAGCCTACATCATCGTCATTGATCCACGCAATACGTTGACCGCCGAACTGGCAGATCTTCATTTAAAAGTGAAGCCTGGTATGGATGCAGCACTTGCGAACGGATTGCTTAAAGTCATCATTGACGGCGGCTATGCCGATGAACTTTTTCTGGAAAAACGGACAAATGGATTTGAAGAAGTAAAAGCCCATATTGATACACTTGATCTTGCTAAGCTGGCTTCTATTACAGGTGTTCCGGCAGAGGATATTCAAGAAGCGGGCAAACGGTTCGGTAAAGCGGCTTCAGGCATGATTTTGACAGCGAGAGGAGTTGAGCAGCAAACAGATGGGTACATGGCGGTCCGCAATTTTATTAATATTTTACTTGTCACAGGAAAAATCGGCAAAGTCGGCAGCGGGTATGGAGCAGTGACCGGACAGGCGAATGGCCAAGGTGGACGGGAGCATGGTCAAAAAGCAGATCAGCTCCCTGGCTACCGTTCAATTGAAAACCTGGAAGACCGTGCGTATATAGCAGGTGTGTGGGGAGTCGAACCGGATGATTTGCCAGGCAAAGGAGTTTCTGCTTATGAAATGATGGAAAAAGTACATGAGCGGGAAATACGCACGCTGTTTTTAATGGGATCGAACCCGATTGTCTCCAATCCAAATGCGAATTTCGTTGAAGAAGGACTGCGCAAGCTTGATTTTCTTGTCGTCGCAGATATGTTGATGTCCGAAACGGCACAAATGGCGGATGTCATTTTGCCAACGTCTTCTTACTTGGAAAATGAGGGTACATTGACGAATCTAGAAGGCCGTGTCTTGCTACGGGAAGCGGCGCGTCCAGTACCGGGCTTGGTGAAACAAGACTGGGAAGTGCTCAGCGGAGTCGCAGAGTCGCTTGAGAAAGGATCTTATTTTTCTTATTCTAGCGCGGAACATATTTTTGAGGAACTTCGAGTAGCAAGCAGGGGCGGACTAGCTGATTATTATGGCATTACGTACGACCGACTGAGAAAAGAAGAAGGTGTCTACTGGCCTTGTCCATCGATCGACCATCCGGGTGAAAAACGATTATTCGAAACGTCATTTGCCCATTCGGACGGAAAAGCGGCGCTTATTCCAGTAGATAATCATTTTCCAAAGGAGCAGACGAGCGAAGAGTTCTCGCTTTATTTAACAACAGGGCGTGTACTCGGACATTATTTAACAGGTGTACAGACGCGCAAAAGTCCTACACTAGAGGCTCGCCAGTTTGAATCATTTATTGAGATTCATCCGAAAACAGCGAGAAAGCTGAATATACGTGATGAGACGCTTGTCAAAGTAAAATCTAGGCGCGGTGAGATTGTCGTTCGCAGTAAACTAACCGCATCAATTCGGGAAGATACCGTTTTTGTCCCGATGCATTGGAGCGGCATTCAAAATATTAATAAATTAACGAATGAAGAACTTGACCCAACATGTAAAATGCCAGGATTTAAAGTGTGTGCGGTTTCCGTGACCCCGTTGTTGACGTAAAAAAGAGGTTCAATATTAATCCGCTTTTTCTATGTATGAGCAATTTGTGAACGACGGTATAATCCCCTTCTAGTAGACAGATAAAAGAAAGATCTTTATCGTCTAACTAAAGAGGGATTTTTTTGTGGGAGTAATTATATAGAACAAAAGAAATCAATGTAGAGGAGGATTTACGTTGAGCCGCGCGGAAATAAAAAAGGACGTACTGCACTTTTCAAATGGAAAAATGACAACGAGAGAAGACACAATTGTGACTGAATTCCCAGTGACGATTAAAATAAACGGACAAGAATTTGTGACGATGGTTTGCACGCCGGAATACGTTGAAGATATGGCAATTGGGTATTTGGCATCTGAAGGAATTATCCGGAAATATGAAGATATTAAAGAGATATGGGTACAGGAGGATGAAGGGTTTGTTCATGTGAAAACAGATAAGCCGAATCCATACTATGAAAAATTTCAAAATAAACGGTATATTACGTCATGCTGCGGGGGAAGCCGTCAAGGGTTTGTGTTTGTTAATGACGCGTTGACAGCGAAAAAAATGAACGATATTCATGTAAAAGTTTCACCGGAAGATTGCTTTCGCCTTATGAAGGATATGCAGGAATCGGCGGTTACGTTTCAGCAGACAGGAGGCGTTCATAATGCAGCATTATGCGATATGAATGAACTGCTTTTATCTAGAATGGATATTGGGCGACATAACGCTCTTGATAAAATTTACGGATACTGTTTGAAAAATGACATATCCATTAAGGATAAAATACTTGTGTTCAGCGGCAGAATTTCTTCAGAGATTTTGTTGAAAGTGGCCAAGATTGGCTGTGAAATGATCTTATCGAAATCGGCCCCGACTGAACTTGCGCTTACATTGGCAGAAGATCTTGGCATTACAACTGTTGGTTTTATTCGGAATCAATCGTTCAATGTGTACACAGGCGCAGAAAGAATTATGTTGGAAAGCGAGTCATAATGACCCGCCATTTGCTACTTATGCATAATAGTAGGTAAAAAAAAAGAGTAGTATCATCCTCTATTGAATTCCTCAAAATCAGATGGACTATTAATGTTGATAAAAGAAGGTTCTTCTATACTAAAAGAGATTGTTTTATATTTTACACTATTTAACAGAGCTGTCATACTACGCCTATCTTGCTTGAGAAGATGATCAGCGGGTTGTAGGCAGCCACGATGATAAAGGGCGAGAAGAGGGTGGATCTTTTCATTTTGAACAGGCACGACCGCTTTATACTCATTGCTTTTTGTATAAGCGATCAATTGCTTTACAAAATCAGTTGTCACAAATGGTACATCTGACGACAAAACAAAAAACCAATCCGGCTCGGGGAGACTTTTCATCACATGATGAAGAGCAAAAAGAGGACCCCGGTGGCACTCTTTTTCTATCGATAATGTGACACTGACCGCATCAAAATACTGCGCTAGCATGTCGTTCGTGGAAATAATAATCGGCGCCAAATTGTTTTCTTTTAGCGCATCAATGCTGTATTGATAAAATGGTTTTCCATTGTACAGTTCAAACATTTTTGGCTTGCCATAGCGGGACGATTGTCCGCCGGCGAGCACGACACCTGCCATAGTCATCGTATCACACTCCTTATTTCATTATAACGCTGGAGGCTCTACATGAAAAATGTATTACAAGTTGTCGGCTATCAAAACAGCGGCAAAACGACATTAATAACAAAACTTATTACCCATGTCACTGAAAATGGCTTTCGAGTTGCAAGCATTAAACATCATGGCCACGGCGGCTCACCGGATACGAAAGACAGTACACGCCATCAGCAGGCCGGCGCAATTATCGCCGGTGTCGAAGGGGATGGGTTGCTACAGCTAAATATTCAACGTGACAGCTGGCCGCTCGATGATATTCTTGCCGTGTACAATACGTTTCCAGTCGACCTGATTTTAGTGGAAGGGTTTAAAAAAGAATTGTACCCGAAAATAGTACTGATCCGCACAGAAGACGACTTGCCACTTCTTGAACTTGAAGCCATTCAATGCATTATTAGCTGGATTCATTTACACGAATCACGCTATCCCGTTTTTCGTCTTCAAGAAGAAGAACAGTATCTTTCTTTTATTATCGAACGATTAATAAAGTCATGAAAAATGTTTCACGTGAAACATTGTATAATCCTCTTTCCTTGTGGATATTATAATCTAAAAAGGGGGACGGTATTTTTGCGAAAAAAATTAGCATATGTCTTGTTATTGATGTTGCTTGGAGGGTGTCAGCCAGATGAACAGCCAGAAAAGATGTCAGCACCGATCAATGAACCGCAAGAATCGGCTCAAAGTCCGGCTAGCCCATTGAAGGTCATGAAAAAAGAAGAGACTGGTCAGTATTTGGCAGATTCAGCAGGAATGACATTGTATTATTATATGAACGATAAACAGGATGCGTCCGCGTGCACAAATCACTGTCTTGAGGAATGGCCGCCGTTTTATATTGAATCAAGCAAAGTCCCAGAAGGCTTTAGTGAATCTGATTTCGGCGTCATTACCCGTGCTGACACAGGTAAAAAACAAACGACTTATAAAGGCTATCCGCTTTATTATTTTTCACGAGATCAAGTGGCTGGACAGACGAATGGCTATAGTGCAGATGATAAATGGTACACAGTCAACAATTCGATTGATAAAGTAGCACTTAATAAAAAATGATAGACCGGCATGATCGGTCTGTCTTTTTTTGTTCATTTACGACCTTATTCAAATTATGTCTTAAAGAAGCTAAATTCATATCATTGAATTTAGTTTTTTTGTGTTAAAACGGGTATAGGTAACATAAGAATGAAAAAAGCGGAGGGATGGATATGGGATGGAAATATTGGAAGGTAGTCTTACGGTACGGTCATGTAGGGAAGAGAAATGAAATCAGCGTGGCTCGCTACCTTGTCACAGACTCATTTTATACACCGGTTCTCGTTATGGATCAGGCAGCGAATATGCCAGGTGTGAAACATAATGGGGTGACATCTATAAAAGAAGTAACACGTAACGAATTTATTGCGGGCAAGCGACTGGAGCAAGAAAATTTCTATTTACAGAAAATGAAAGCGCTTCATGATGAAAAACCGGCTTGATGAGAATGAAAGTGTACAGGTTATTGCATGAGGAATACCGAAGCTGATAATAAAGTGAAACGTCCATCAGGGAGAGTTTACCGCCCATTAATCTGCGATAAAGATGTAACAAAAAAGACGATTTCAAAAGAATTTCTTTTGAAATCGTCTTTTTTGTGTTTATATTGAAAGCCATTCTTTGAGTACGTTTATCCACTTTTTTGACGCGGGTGACATGTTTTTAAAAGAAGGGGCAGCAATGCCAATTGTGCGATAAAAGTCTCCTTCTAATTTGATTGCTTTCACATTTTGAGGAAGGCGATATAAAATCATTTCCGGAAGAATACTAATACCGAGTTGGTTTTGAACCATTGAGATAATAGCCTGATCTTCAGACGTTTCATAAAGAACATTAGGTTTTACTTTATGGGCGGTAAGAATCCTCCTTACATCATTATCAATACTTGATTTTGGCATGATAAATGGCTCGTTTTTTAGCTGGTGAAGTGAAAGGGATGTTGAATTGTAAAGAGGATGTGTATCCGGCACAATGCAGAGCAGCTTGTCTTTTTTGAGCGGTACCACATCTAATGATTTGGCGGCAGGCAGCGACAAAAAGCCAAAATCAATCGTTCCATCCGTCAGCCATTTGCTGATTTCATCATAGTCTCCTTCAAATAGTTTAATCTTGATGAGTGGAAATTGTTCACTAAAGTGCTTAATAATTTGAGGAATCCATTGAATTGAAACGCTCGGAAACGTCCCGATGCGGACAACCCCTTTTTCAATGCCATGAATGGTGGCTGCCTCCTGCACCATTTGTTCATTCCATTTCAATATTTCCCGAACATAAAGCAGCATCCGCCCGCCATTTTCAGTCAAGGCTACACCTGTCCGGCTTCTAGTCAGCAATGTAAAGCCAAATTCAGACTCTAATCCGGCAATGGCATGACTGACAGCGGATTGAGTTAAACCAAGCGATTCTGCTGCTTTTGAAAGACTTCCGAGATCGACGACAGCCCGAAATACTTCAAACTTTGCAATTGTCATAAGGTCTCACTCCACGTATTAATTTTATTCAACTATCTTATTATAAATATTCATTTGATTTATATAAAGAATAAATTTTATAATGAAGATAATAAAGAAACGGGAGGATGGTTCATAGTGAATAGGCGTTGGGGAATGGATACAGAGCTGATTCACCGGCATAGTGAACAAAAACAAATGGGTGCTGTTGCACAAGCAATCGTTCCGGCAGTCGCCTACTCGTTTGCAGACTGTCAGACCGCGATGGAGGTTGTTTCAGGCAAGCAGGAAGGGACCTATTATGGCAGATACGGAAATGAAACGTTATATGCCCTTGAAGAAAAAATGGCTGTTTTAGAGAATGGAGAAGCGGCACTCGGTGTCAGTTCAGGTATGGCCGCCATTTCAATTGCATTGCTTGCTTTTTTAAAATGCGGTGACCATGTGATTGTGACGAAAGATGTGTATGGCGGCACACATAAATTTTTAACAAGTCTGGCGCCGCGTTTAGGGATTACGTTCAGTTACGTAGATTGCACCAATCCAGCTAATATTGTGCATGCGATGAAAGATAATACGAAAGTGGTGTACATCGAAACACCGTCTAATCCATTATTAACAGTGCTGGATATTGAAGCGATTGCGAAAATAACAAAACGGTACGGGCTGCCACTGGTCGTTGATAATACATTTATGTCCCCTTATTTACAAAAACCGCTCGATATGGGTGCGGATGTTGTCGTTCACAGCGCAACGAAGTATTTAAACGGTCACGGCGATGTGCTGGCCGGTTTTATTGTGGGCCGAACTGAGCATATCCAGTTTATGCGGCAAAATATTATGGGTGATCTTGGTCAGGTGTTAAGTGCATGGGATGCATTTTTAATTTTGCGTGGTTTGAAAACATTGGGTCTTCGCGTCGAACGTCACTGTAGCAACGCGCATCAAATCGCTGGATTTTTATCGGCTCATCCTCTTGTTGGGACCGTTCATTATCCCGGTCTTAAGCGCCACCCACAGCATGAAATTGCACAGAAGCAAATGCAAGGAATGGGTGGCATTGTTTCATTTGAATTAATGGGTGGATTGGAAGCAGCAAAGGAATTTATGGATTCCTTGAAGATTGCGATGATTTCATTTAGTCTCGGTGATCCGGAAACGCTCGTTCAGCATCCGGCAACAATGACTCATTTTTCGATGTCAGATAAGGACCGGGCCGCTGCTGGCATTACAGATGGACTCATTCGCCTGTCCGTGGGTCTCGAAAGTGCATGTGATATTATTTTCGATTTAGAACAAGCACTGAAAACAGTCAATCAAAAAAAGGAAGAGGGATTATTGTGGAAAACAGTGTGAAAAAAGGAATCGACAATCTTGATCCAGTTTCAATGTACACGATTACCGCAAAATTATTTACACACATTTTGACGTCAGTGACAGAGCGTTTCAGTGGCGAAGGAAAGATTGCGATAGAAGCGGGCGTAAAGCGCGTAACGGATGAACAAGTTCTTACTTTAAAGAAACAGATGAATAACCCAGAAGAAGAAATCAATGAAGGTGTGCTTTTTCATTTTGATCGATTGCTGGATGACGAAAAAGTAGAAGAAACATTTCGTGCGTATGAGAAAGCACAAAAAGAAGTGGGGCTTGAAGCGCATACGATGTACGCAATGATGGCGAAAGTGTTTGCGAATGTGGCCAAGTGTGTTGTGGATAAGTTTGGTGAAGCGGGACAGGAATCGATGATGAACGGTGTTGGTACATTTGGTGAAGAGCGCGGACGCGATATTGCTCGGCGTGCAGCAGCTGTAGGCAAGCCGAATACAATGGACAATTATTTATCAAATTACGACATGGGACGTAGTGAGCTGTTTGAATACGAAACACTTTTTCATCCAACCGAGATTGAACAATCGTTTACGAAATGTGCATTTGCGGAGCAGTGGAAACAAGATGGGATGGAAGACTATGGGATTCTATACTGCCATATGATTGACCCGTCGATTGCGAAAGGATATAACCCGAATTTTGAAGTTGTTCATGATCAATACGTGCTGAAAGAAGGAACATGTCACTTCCGTTTTCAAATGAAAGAAGAAGTGTGAAATGGCGATTAATCAAGCACGTTTATGGAGCCGTCTTCATGAGCTAAGTCAGTTTGGCAAACAGGCAAGCGGCGGTGTTACCCGCTTTTCATTTACGAAGGAAGAACGTCAGGCGAAAGATCTTGTGATGACGTATATGAAAGAGGCTGGAATGACGGTTCGTGAAGATGCGGCTGGAAATGTTATTGGCCGAAAGGAAGGATCAGATAATACGGCGCCTGCGGTCTTGATCGGTTCACATATTGATTCCGTTCCAGAAGGAGGGATATTTGATGGTCCTCTCGGCGTGCTGGCTGGCATTGAAGTTGTACAGGCGATGAGTGAAGCGGCTGTTGAAACCGTTCATCCAGTTGAAGTCATCGCATTTATTGATGAAGAAGGGAGCCGTTTTGGTTTCGGCATGATCGGCAGCCGGGCACTTGCCGGAACGCTTCTTCCCGAACATCTGCAACAAACGGATCAGAATGGCATCACGATTGCGGCAGCCATGCAAGAATCAGGTTTACATCCGGACGAGATCAACAAGGCTGCCCGGTATTCAGAAACAGTCAAAGCTTATGTAGAGCTGCATATTGAGCAAGGAAAAGTACTTGAACGAGCGGGACAGCCAGCCGGTATCGTAACAGGAATTGCCGGTCCTCTGTGGACGAGATGGACAATCGAAGGGGAAGCAGGCCATGCTGGTGCAACACCGATGAATCAGAGAAAAGATTCCCTGATGATGGCCCTTCAAATTATTCAGTTTATTGAAGAAGAAACGAAAAAGTATACGAATGCTGTGGCGACAATCGGTCAAATTTCTGTCAAACCGGGCGGCGTTAATGTGATCCCTGGAGAGACCACGTTTACACTCGATTTGCGTGACATTGAAGAACGTGACCGCGATCAAATAGAAGAAGCAATTACGTCTTACGCACAGTCACTTTGTGCAGATAGAGAAATGAACATAAAAATAGAAGAGCTTCAACGAGTAGCACCAGCTCCATGTTCAAAAGAGATTCGTGCCGTTATGGAAGAGGCGTGCCTTACAATGAGTCTTGAACCGATTTTTTTACCAAGCGGAGCCGGTCATGACGGAATGCAGTTTAACGATTTTTGTCCGATTGGTATGGTATTTGTGCGTTCTAAAAATGGGATCAGTCATAATCCGTCCGAATGGAGTTCAGAGGAAGACTGTGGTGTAGGGGCTTCGATTTTATATGAAACGGTGCTGCGTCTAACCACATAAAAAAGCGTGCGGAAATTGATCCGTACGCTTTTTTAGTATATTATTATGTACCCATAAAGACATTAATCGCATCAACAAGGCTATAAATGCCAAGACCAGTACAAATCAGTGCAACGATTACGCCTGCAATGTTTGCTTTTACTGAGTTTGTATGATCACCAAGCCGTTTTTTGTTGTTCATAACAATTAACAGGAAGATCGCAATGAACGGTAATAAAACGCCGTTTAGAGCTTGAGCGAAAAGAAGCACGTCCATTGGTTTAAGACCGAGTCCGGATGAAACGATCCCGATGATCATGACAGCAACAAAAACCAGTTTATAACGTTTGTCTTTCATGCCATTTTTCCAATTTAAAACACTGCTAATGGTAATGGCTGCACCGAGTGGAGATGCGATGGCAGAAGAGAGGCCGGCTGCAAACAGCCCAATACTCATAAAGACTTTAGCCCAGCTGCCTAAAAGAGGTTCTAATTGTATGGACATTGCTGCAACGTTTTCTACTTCTACGCCCTTTAGCAACGTAGCCGATGTAATTAAAATGGCTGCCGTAATTAAACCACCCAGACCGATTGAAATGATAATATCCCAGCGTGATTCTTTTAAATGATGTGGCTGATTCCATCTACCTTGTACCGTTGAGGAGTGGATGAATAAGTTATACGGTACAACAGTCGTTCCAATAAGCGCGATAATGGTAAGAATGGATCCATCAGGAATAGCTGGAACGAATGCTCCTTTAAACATTTCACCAAGATCGGGTTGTGCTACAACCATTGTGGTAATGAACGTAATACTCATAATAACGACGAGTACAATCATAACTTTTTCGATCAATTGATAACTGCCGCTTAAACCGAGTAATAAAATAATAACACCGACGATTGGACCGAGAACATGTTCCGGAATACCGGTTAACGTTGTAAGGCCAAGTGACGTACCGATTAAATCACCGGCTATGTAAGCAGAACAACCAACCATAATGGCAATGATAACGAACCACATCGATCCGAATTTTAAGATCGGCTTGGTGAATTGTTCTCGAACGGCATCGCCAAGACTTTGTTGTGTAATGATCCCGAGACGTGCTGACATTTCTTGCAATATGATTGTTGCAATGATGGAAAAAATAACGGCCCATAAAAGCGCGAAGCCATAAGAGGCACCAGCCCGGGTCGCAGTTGTTACCGTGCCTGGACCGATAAATGAAGCGGTAATAATGGCGCCAGGCCCAATAATTTTCATCTTGTCTTTAAATGATTTTGATGTAGAAGCATTCTCTCTATCTATGTTTGATTGATTTGCCAAGATGTCTAACCCCTTTAAATAATATAAAAAAATTGTGAAAATTCAACGCGTTATGAAGAACAGAGGCGCAATGGTCACGTCTCTGTTCTAGATTCTTCTAAATAGTTGTATATCGTTTGTTTGGAAACGCCCAGTACTTCCGTAATTCGATCAACAGATCCTTGAATAAGGAACGCGCCTTTTTCATCGAGTTGATTTACAAAGTAGATTTTATCTTCTCTGGACATCTTATCGATCGGTACATGAATATCGATAAGGGTATTTTCAATTAAATTTTCAAATACTTCCTCGATATTCTTCGCGTACGATTCATTCAAGGTTCGATCAATCTGATCGAGATCATGTGTAACGGAAAATTCGCTGATAATTTGATTGACCATGGCGAAAGCGGTCACATCAAAGTTAATCCCTAAAAAGCCGATTACTTTTCCCTCAGGGTTTCTAATAAAGGAAATAGATGTTTTTAAAAATTTTCCATCGCGTGTTCGCGCTGTAAATCCAAGCATGTCTTTAACGTTATCACCGTAACGCCGAAGTTCTTTTAGGATAACTTCGGTTGTAGGCGCGCCAATTTCTCTACCTGTAACGGCTCCTTTAATATAGATAAGTGAGGATTGAACGTTTCTTACATCATGGATGACGACTTCACAGTTGCTGCCGAATGTTGCCACAATCATATCAGCAACAGGAATGTAACCATGCAATATCTTTGTGTTTTCTTCGTTTAGTATGCTCATAACATCACCAAGTTAATTTAGAATATTTTTACATCATACGATTGGAGAAAATCTTCAAGCAGCCGTGCTCCTTTTACACTATTTCCGTGTGCATCGATGGCGGGGCCATAGAGACCAATTCCGCAGCCATCTGAAAGCAGCGGGTGACTGCGCAAGGATGGAGGAACAACTCCAAGTATACCACCGGAAACTCCGCTTTTGACAGGAATCCCAACAAAAGCGGCAAATTTTCCGGAAGAGTTATACATTCCGCACGTAAACATTAATACTTTCGTTAATCTGGTGATAGGTGCAGGAATTAACTGGATTCTGCGGACAGGATCGAATCCGTCCAAAGACAAAATGAGGCCAATTTTAGCTAAATCCTCTACCGTTATTTCAATGGAACAAAGATTGATGTAAGTAAACAGTGTATCGTCTACGCTAGAAGCAAGCAGATTATTTTCCATAAGGAAATTAGCTAGCGCCCGGTTTCGATATGCTGTTTCCCACTCGGATTCAAAGACTTTTTTATTAATTGTGACATCTTTGTCTAATAAAGAAGAAAGAAGGCGTGTAACTCCTTGAATTTTGTCCATCGGAATAAGGCCGGGAAGCAAAGAGGCTACTGTGAGTGCGCCAGCATTAATCATTGGATTGAATGGTTTCTTATTCTCATTTAGCTCAAAGCGCAGCAGAGAATTGAAGGGATCACCAGTCGGTTCTACATCTACCCACTCGAGAACAGCGGATGTTCCATTATACAAACAGGCCGCTATGAACGTAATGACTTTGGAGATGCTCTGCAATGTAAAGGGGACCTGATAGTCCCCGTTTAAATGAACTTTTCCATTGGGAAGCATAAGCGAAAAAGCTAAATAATCTGGATTTACTACCTTCAATTCAGGTATATAATTTGCACATTCACCAGACAAATATTCTTTGTAATAAGCAATCTTTTGATCCAAAAAAAGAGTTAATTCATTTTCGACGTCTAAATGGTGAAGTTCCATCGCCATGCACCTGTGCTTTTCTTTAATTAATTACTTTTTTGACTTTTATTCAAAATTTCACCGGCTAAAGCATATAGAATAACAGTTGTAGCAAAGTGAGCTGATAATTGAGTTGGATCTTGCTGTGGATAAATTTCCACGAAGTCCATGCCAGCAACACCAAGTTTGCAAATTTCATGAACGAGCGTTAAAAGCTCATGTGACGTTAGGCCATTTCCATCAACTGGACCGCCCGGATTAAAAGCGAAATCAAGCACGTCACTACAAATGCTTAAGTACACGCAATCTACTTCTTTGCTCGCCATTTGGTAAATTTCTTTTGCATAAGCTTTTAAATCTTTTTGAGCACGGATATCATTGATTGTAATCGTCACTGCACCGGCTTCTTTTGCATTACGTCCACTTTCTGGAGTGTTTCTTGGACCATGAATGCCTGTGTGAATGATGTTGCCATTAGGTACTGCATCTAGTTCATAGAGTCTTGCAAACGGACTACAACGCGCATATTGATCGCCGTTATGAGAAGGAAGGTTATCATAATGCGCATCCAAATGAATGATGCCGACTTTTTTACCTTGGTTCGTTAATGATTTTGCAATTGGGAATGTCACACCATGATCGCCGCCGAGACCGATGATAAATTTACCGCTTTCAAACAATTTTCCAGCAAATTCTTCAATGCGGCGCATCGTTTCATCAATATCTGCCGGTACAACATCGACATCACCAGCGTCACCAAGCTTCACATGTTCAAGCACATCGATATGATCAAGTTCAGGTAAATAACCGCTGTAACGTGCAGAACAGAGACGCATTACTTTAGGCCCTAACTCACAGCCAGTATAATCACCCCATGTAACAGCACCTTCCCACGGCACACCGTAGATGATTGCATCCACATCGTTCATATTTTTATCTTTAGATATATTTTTCGCTCCGAGAAAACAAGGGGTATTACCATAGATGTTGTTTGCCATTAGTAGCATTCCTTTCCAAATTAGAGAAGTAAGTAACAATTCTGATTGACTATTTAAATCGTAAATTCATTTTTACAAAAAGTCAATTTAAATTTTAAAAATAATAAAATAATATAATTTATATAAAATAAATAGATATTTTATTAGATTTTTATACATAAAAAGTAAAAAAGTAGACAGTTTTTTTTACATGGATTAATAAATGGTAAAGCCCTTACGGATGGAAGTTTCCCTTTATAATTGTATTGTATGCCGATACTCTTTTCCTTTTCCCTTTTATAGCAAAGAAAATCAGGAATTTAAAAGAAAGAGGTGCTAAAATAATAAGAGGATTGACAAGAATGAGGTGGTTTTATGAAAAAAAAATGGGCGTTTCTTTTCGATATTTTCCTGACTTTTTTTAAAATCGCACCGATCACATTCGGCGGTGGATATGCGATGATCCCGGTTATTGAGCGGGAAGCAGTCGAGAAAAAAGAGTGGCTTAAGCAGGAAGAAGTGACGGATTTATTTGCGCTCGCCGGCTCCATTCCTGGTGCCATTGCGATCAATTCGGCCACGTTTATCGGCTACCGGATTGCCGGTGTCGCAGGTGCCATTGCGGCGACGATTGGCGTCATGATTCCAACATCTGCAATCGTTGTTTGTTTAAGTATTTTCTATTTATATTTTCAAGATCATCCGAAAGTTGAAGCGGCTTTTGAAGGCATCCGCCCAGCTGTTGTCGCGTTGATCGTTTTTGCTGCCTATAAAATGAGAAAAGGCGCTGTCGTCGATAAAACGACATTTGTTGTTGCCGCATTATCTGTTATATTGCTTCTATTTTTACACGTTCATCCCGTCATGATGATTGCTCTAGGTGCTGTTGCAGGTATTTTATTAATTAGTTTAAAAGACAAGCTTGGCATTGAAACGAAAGTCGACGACCACAAACAAAACACAGACTATTTTATGGGAGCGGATATTTAATGTTATGGCTGCTGTTTAAGACTTTTTTTATTACCGGACTTGTCTCGTTTGGCGGAGGTTATGCCATTATTCCCGTTATCGAAGCAGAAGTCGTGAAATATGGATGGATGAGCACACAAAAGTTCACTGATATTATTGCAATTGCCGGTATGTCACCCGGCCCCATTGCAACAAACACAGCGGTTTTTATAGGCTACCAAATGGCGGGCATTGCCGGTGCGGTTGTTTCAGCACTTGCAATGGTGCTGCCGTCGCTTCTGCTCGTCTTACTCGTCGCCCTCTTTTTTTATAAATTAAATCATAACCGCATTGTTCAGTCTGCGTTTTACGGATTGCGCCCGATCGTGATCGGATTAATCGTGTTTGCTGCCGTTAAATTTGCTCTTTCCAACGGATTAATGAATAGCATTTCGCTACATACATTTAGCTTGCTCGCTATTTTTGCCGTCTCGTTGTTTTCATTGATTAAAAGAAACGCGCATCCAGCGTATGTTATTGTCATGGCCGGGCTGATTGGTATGGCCTTTTATTCTTGAAACTGTCTCGAATTGAGAGCAGTTTTTTTATTTTTTAAAATATACTTTATTTTTAGAAATAATTTAAAATATCATCCATTATTAAAATTTTACTTCTATCTTCTATACTTGAGAGGTGGAAGGAAATTTTTTAGCTATTTTGATAAACAGGGATTATCTCTCTTGACATTGAGAATAGTTATCATTTAAAATTATATTAGATAATGATAATCATTTTCAATTAAAGGGCAAGAAGAGTCTAAAAGAAAGACTTTGTGGAAGCAAATGAAGAATTAATTAATCTTTATTCTTTTTTTATTGTTCTTTTTTGTAAGTAATCATTTGGTCAGCTTCCTTAAAAAATTGAGATCATCATATTTCTAGAAGGTAAAGCATATACCTTTTCAGAGATTACGATGATGAAAGCTTATCTTTACATTATTTACACTAATTTTTAACGTTTCTTATGTCTTTATAAAACTTAAAAAAGGGGAGAAGAGAATGCATCGACATTTCATTGTGGCTAAATCATTTGGTCATCAAATCGACTGCTTTTGTCCAGACGGAGAACATGCAGATTATATTGTTCTTAATAAAGCAGATGTTATTGAAATAACAAATGAACGTAAAAACATGATGGATTATGGATGGTATTTTATGATCATTATTAATCATCATAGACAATTTTATATAGCACTTGAAGATTTGGACAAATACTTCGTTGAAGGACGAATGATGTCTCTGTTTGATTTAGAGTTACGAATAATTTATCTGAACTATCAAATTGATAAAGCCCTTGATAAGGGAGATGAACCATCATTTTTAGCAGAAACGAAAAAGTTAAAAGAAGCAAGCATCCTTCAGACACATTTGCAGCGCTTTTTACATAATGTTGAGGAAAACCAAATAATTTATGAGTGAAATTGATCAGACAGTTCTTTCGGCGGATAACGTACTGTGTCGGACAGGTAGACGCCTTTCGGTGACATATTTTAGGGGAGTTCGCTTGACACGGTAGGTGGGATCGTCCGAATCGAATAACCATCCGTGGGGGAATAGCGATCGCAGACTAAGACCGTCACGTTCTGTGGGCCTAAACCCCCCACGGATGGAGTTTCACTTTATCGAGTGTTTCGATCCGTGTGCGTTCAAAATGCGGTAAAATGTTGATAGCTCAGGATAGCCTTCCGTAAATGTTTGTGTAGGAACTTACATATTACACGAAGCTGTCATGAGCATTTTTATTTTCTACGTGTTGTTTTAATAGTACAATCCGTCTTTTTAAAAATGTACTTTATTTATCGGAATAATATGAATATAATAGTGTGAACATGGTAAATTGAAGCTGATTGGTCTCCCAAAAGCTCTTGAGTGCTCTTGCATTCAAGAGCTTTTTGATTTTACTTTTTGAAAAAGAGGGTGAGAAACGTGAATCTTGATCATATTGAAGCGTTTACGTATGTTGTCCATTTTAAGAGTTTTCATAAAGCGGCCGATGCTTTGTTTCTTTCACAACCGACTGTGACAGCACGCATTAAAACGCTGGAACGTGAACTCGATACAGAACTGTTTGAACGGCAAGGCAGAGGGATTACATTGACGGAGAAGGGAAAAGCGTTCATTCCATTCGCGGAGCAGATTATTCGGACATTCCAGCAAGGGAAAAAGCAGATGAAGAAAAGGACGAATCAAGAAGAGTTTGTTATTGGAGCGAATCTTGTTACGTCCCAATATTTTATTCCATTCGCACTTCCGTTATGGAAAAAAGCGCATCCTGATCTGCGCTTTAAATTTATATCGGCATCCAATGAGGTATTGATGGATAAGTTGCTGCAAAAGCAACTAGACATTGCTTTTATGAAGGAGCTTTCTCATGATGCTCTTCAAAACCAAGAAGTGCTTGATAATTCAGTTCGATTAGTTGTTCGATCGGGACATCCATTTCAATTTCATCCAAAACTGACAGCACAGCTGCTAGCGGTGGAACCAATTGTATTTTTTGAATGCGGCTCGTTTGACTGGAATCGGGTGCACAAAACCTTTGAAGTGGCCAATATAGAACCGCGTATTGAATTTCAAGTTGATCACCTGGAGGTAGCAAAATCACTTATTCAAAGTGGCAGCGGTATTGGATTCTTGCCTTATTTATGCATTAAAAGCGAACTGGAGCAGGGAACCCTTGCGGAAGTGGATGTTTCACACTTACTCAAACTAAAGCAATCCATTTATGCGGCATATTACGGAACCGAGCCCCCTTTTCTTTGGCAGGATGTCCTGTCGTCGATTGAGCAATTCAAAGAAAATACAGTTAAACCGGTACCTCAAGCGCATTGATAGATTTTTTGAATGAATAGAATAAATCTTTCTATCAGCAGAAGCATTGCCTTTTGAATGTTATAGGTGATAGGATAACACTCAACAACATAAAGTTAATTATTCAAACCTGTAAAATCGGAATTAAATATGAAGGAGAGTGCATATGGTTTACAAGTTAGGTTTGTTGGATCAAAGTCCGATCTATCCAAGCGCTTCCGCTTTTGACGCACTGCAAAAAACTATTAATCTTGCTCAAAAAGCAGAAGAATGGGGGTATAGCCGTTTTTGGGTATCGGAACATCATCATACGGAAAAGCTGGCTGGGTCGTCACCAGAAGTATTGATCTCGTACTTGTTCGCCCGAACGAACTCAATCAGAATCGGTTCGGGAGGGGTCATGCTACAGCATTATAGCCCGTATAAAGTAGTAGAGAACTTTCATGTGTTATCTACACTGGCGCCTGGCCGTGTCGATCTCGGCATTGGGAAAGCGCCAGGCGGCCTGCCATTGTCAACGAAAGCACTGCAATTTGGCACGATGAATGATGGGACGGATTTTGAAAGCCGGCTCGCTTTCCTCGATAAATTAATTGAAAATTCAGTCGATGAAAGCCATCCGCTTGCGGGTATTCAAGCAACGCCAGAACCGCCGGAGAAACCAGAAAAATTTCTTCTTGGTGCAAGTGCAGGCAGTGCGGAGATGGCCGCGAAACTTGGCTGGAATTATGTGTTTGCTCGATTTATCGATAGTGACATTACCGTGCTTGAAAAAGCGGCACGCGTTTATCGGAATATTTATCCGAATGGACGTTTCGTTGTCTCTGTCGCCGTAGTCGCTGCCCCGTCTCAGCAAGAAGCAGAACAGCTGGCAGGGGATCAAAAAATAGTAAAAGTGCATTTGCAAAGTAGGCGTACAGTAACGGTTCAATCAGTAGAGCAAGCGGAAAACTACGGAAAGCAAGCTGGTGAATCATACAAAATCGAAGAGCGTAAAGCCAATATTATTGCTGGCACACCTTTATTTGTAAAGGACGTATTAACGCATCTTCATAAAACGTATCAAGTGGATGAATTCATTTTACATGTACCGATTCACCAAGAGAATGAGAGGATCCGATCTTTTCAACTATTGAGCCCGCTGTATGCAAACGAGCAAAACCTAAATAAAGAAGAAAATGAAAAGCATGTCTCTTAAAAAAACCAAAAGAAATGATTCATTCATAATTGATAAGATAGTTTTAAAAAAATTAAAACCAACTTGACTAATAGGATTAATCGACATATAATAGGCTTATAAATATAAAAGCCGACTGGACAACTAGAGGCTCCCCACACAAAGCGTGACTCACTTTGTGTGGGGAGCCTCTTTTATTTTAAAGATGAACAGGGGGATAAAAGATGACAAATGGACAGAATATTCAGTTTCTTGATAACAAGCAAGTGATTAGAGGCGAAGTGGTTCATGGCATGAAAGCGGGCAGAAAGCTTGGATTCCCGACTGCAAATCTTGATCAATCGCCCGGTGATCTTGAAAATGGCGTGTACGGTGTATATGTCCGCGTGAATGGACAGACTCATGAGGGAGTCATGAATATTGGCGTAAAGCCGACATTTGACTCTCAGTTTAAACGGATGATCGAAGTTCACTTGCTTGAATACACAGGAGACTTGTACGGAGAAGTGATTGACTGCGAATTCGTATTTAAAATAAGAGAGGAACGAAAATTTCCTTCATTTGAATTTTTAATGTATCAAATTAAGGAGGATGTGCAATATGCAAACGAAGCCTTTCATCATATCAGTGCCGAAAAAGGCAGCAAACATCAAGCACAGCGAGTATCTTAATTTGCCCAATGTGCGCTTTTACGACTGGTGCCGTGAACAGTACGGATTGAATAAAGGCGTCTTTCATACAATTGATGACTGGTTTTATGAATATGGGATCGTGAATATATTATCCCGGCGTATATATTTGCTGGCGTTTCTTGAATATGCAAAAGCGTCAGGAATGAAAGAAGAAGATCGTAAATTTCTTCGTTTCGGAAATGGAGGGCTCGTGGTTAAATTACGTGAGTTTCTGCAAATTCAAGAAGAGGAAGTGTATATGATTTAAAGGCTGCATAGAGACAGGCAAATGATCAAATTGATCCTTTTATATAAAACCAAAATTTAAGAAAAATTAAACAGACCGACTAGATTACTGGAGGCTCTCAATTCAAGGTAAATTTTCTCTTGAATGGAGAGTCTTCTTATTTTTTAGATTAACCAAAGGAGAAAAAGATATGACAAATGTAAATTCAAGTTCACGAACTCATAACAAAATGATCGAGTAAAAAGTGTATATGAAGACAATTTATCATACGTTATTTTAGGTTGATCATTATAAAAAAGGACGGTGCAGGAAATGAGTAAAGCTACAGTAACAAAAAATCCATATTCAAGAGCATATATTGAGGAAATTAGACAGCAAGTGAGGCCTATTATTGAGAACGTTATTAAACCAAATGCAGAAATTATTGATCGTGAAGGAAAGTTTCCAAGAGAGAATTTAGAAGCTTTGGCGAAGGAAGGCTGGAATTCGGTCACATTTGATGAAAAATGGGATGGACTCAATTTAGGATATTTAGGCTTTTCGATTGTTGCAGAAGAAATTGGGAAGGTTGATGCGTCAACGGCTTTAGTATATGCGATGCATGTTGGTGCAGCGCAAGTTATTGCACTATATGGAAATGATGATCAAAAGGAACGGTGGTTATTGCCTGTACGAGATGGAGCTGTAGGAACCTTTTCTATAAGTGAAAAAGCCACAGGAGGTCATGTGTGGTTTAACTTGAGCCAAGCGGAGCGCGATGGACGAGATTATATTATTAATGCCGAAAAATCGTTTACCACAAGTGGAGGACAAGCCGATTTTTATATTTTACAAACGAGAACTCCAGATACGGACGATCCTAGTGAGATTAGCTATTTTATCATTGATGGCCATGATAAAGGTATTACGGCAAAACCATGGAAAGCATTGGGGGTAAGAGGAAATCATAGTGGCCCAATTACTTATAGTAACGTAAAAGTGAGTCGTCGTGATCTATTAGGACATGAAGGATTAGGAAAAGAAGTCATGGATGAAGGTGTAAATCCTATTTATTTACTTGGTCTTGCGTCTGCTTGGCTTGGTGTGGCACAAGGTGCTCTAGCAGCAGCTGTTGAGCACGTTACTAAAACAGTGAATAAAGGTTTCAACAAAAGTCTGGCTGATCATCAAGTGATTCGACAAAAACTAGCAGAAGTTAAAATCCAAATCACAGGATTAAAAGCTTGGCAGCTTGATTTAGCAAGACATTATGATGAGTTGCTAGCTGAAGGAAAATCAATCGTTCAATTAGCAGCTGAAGTCATAGAATTTAAAGTTCAAACTTCAGAAGCAGCAGACTATGCTGCACGAATTGCGATGGATGTAGCAGGTGGTTACGGGTACAGAGAAGGGATATTTGAAAGACTGTATCGGGATGCACGAGCAGGAATTCCAATGGCTCCATCTAATAACATCGCACGTGAACAAATTGGAAGGATTTTAGTGGATTTACCGTTAGAACTTTGGGGTGAAGGGAAATAAAACTAAACTTATGATTCTATAAAAAAATTGAAGGAGTGTTTTACAAAATGTCTAATCAAAAACAATTAAATTCCAAGGTTAACAAAGCTCATTTTCCCCCGCTGACGTTTACTGAGCCAGTAAAAGTGGGATCTGATGAATTAGATCAATTGATTGCTGCCATTGCACGAGATGCTGAGAAACGCAGGAATGCTGGCAATGAAACCCGACCTTATTATGCGATCGATTTAATTCAGCAATCCGGACTTGGTGCTCTCCGCTTACCCGTTGAATTAGGCGGTGGAGGGGTTAGTATTCGTGAACTTTTCCATTTCGTCATACGTTTAGCTGAGGTTGATCCAGATGTCGCACACATCCTTCGTTTTCATTATTATCAGGTGGAGATCTTACTTCTTAGTCCTGCTAGTGAATTACGTAATATACAGTTAAAAAGAGTGGCGGAAGGAGCTATTATTGGAAATGCATTTACTGAGCTTTCATCGAATAATGTCGGAAACTTCTCTTTTGAAACAACTTTATCGCCGGAAGGTGAGGGGTACCGATTGAATGGCACGAAATACTTTAGTACCGGAACTTTGTATGCTGATTCAGTACTTGTAATGGCGTCAACTCCAGATGGAGCAACCGTATCCGCGCTCATTCCAACTGATCGTGAAGGTGTCATAATTGAAGATGATTGGGAAGGCATCGGACAAAGATTGACTGGAAGTGGTACGACCCGATTAAACAATGTTTTCGTCAATAGTGATGAAGTGACTGTAATCAATGAGGATCAGACGCCATTTAATTCACATTTACAGCTCTATCTGCATGCGGTTATAGCGGGCATATTGCGTAATGTAGTGACAGATGCATCAGATTTGGTTCATCGGCGCTCCCGAACATTTAGTTTTGCCGCTGCTGAAACGCCATCAGCTGATCCTCAGCTACAGCAAATTATTGGGCAACTTTCAAGCAGTTCATTCGCTGCCGAAGCGATTGTACTTGCCGCTGCTGATGCATTGGATATTGCAGTGAATTCAGCGGTCGATGGGGTAATTGATTATTCTCTGAGTCATGATGCTTCGCTTCGATCCGCTCAGACTAAGGTTATCGTGGACAATCTTGCTTTGCAGGCTTCCACACTACTTTTTGAAGTAGGTGGGGCATCGGCGACGAAACAGTCAGCAAATCTTGATCGCCACTGGCGTAATATTCGCACCATTGCTTCTCATAATCCAGTAGTGTATAAAGCAAGTGCCATTGGTAACTACGTTGTGAACGGTACTGAACTTCCACTGAAAGAGGTTTACTTTTAAATGGACTAATATTTGATCTGAAATTTATGAATAGCTTTTAAAACCAACTTGACAAATGTGTTTAATATAAATTAAAATAACATTCATAAGATTCACAATAACTAGCTAACTGGTCAACCAGAGGCTCTTGTCATTTCCTTATCTGAGGAAACCGACATGGGCCTCTTTTTTATATTAATAAAGGGGAGGAACGTTCGTGAGTTTACAATTTGCCTTTTGGGCTCCAAACGTAAGTGGAGGTCTAGTGATCACAGACCTACCACAAAAAACCGGCTGGTCATTTGAAGATAATAAACGCTATGCACAAATTGCGGAGAAAATCGGCTTTGATTATGTGCTGTTACAGACACGTTTTTTTGCAAGCTACGGCGCGGAAAATCAATTAGAAGCTGCTTCACTTGCTTCTGCTCTTGCTGCTACGACAAAGAAATTAAATATCATCACTGCCGTGCTACCTGGTTTATGGCATCCTGGTGTGGTCGCCAAAATTATTTCAACAATTGATCAAATTAGTAACGGGCGTGCTTCGATAAACATTGTGAGTGGTTGGTTTAAAGGAGAATTTAATGGCTACGGTGAACCTTGGCTTGACCATGATGAACGCTATCGCCGTTCTGAAGAATTTATTGAAGTCCTTCGTGAATTATGGACAAAAGAAGCAACAACATTTAAAGGGGACTTCTATCGTCTCAATGAAGCACAGCTCAAACCGAAACCAATTAATTCGCCAAAAATCTTTCAAGGTGGAAACTCAAGAGCGGCAAAAGAAATGGCTGGACGCGTATCAGATGTATATTTCATGAACGGTAATACGCTGGAAAATATTAAAGAGCAAATTGAAGAAGTAAAAGCATTACGAAAAGAAAATGGTGGTGAAGACATTCAATTTGGTGTCAATGGTTTTGTCATCGTTCGCGATACAGAAGAAGAAGCGAAACAAGTGCTGCGGGACATCGTGGCTAACGCAAACAAAGAAGCTGTTGAAGGCTTTAAAAGTTCAGTCAAAGCTGCAGGCGCATCTTCACCTGAAGGAAAAGGAATGTGGGCAAACTCCTCATTTGAAAACTTGGTTCAATACAATGATGGCTTCAAAACAGGCTTAATTGGAACTGCCGAGCAAGTCGCTGATCGCATTATCGAATTGAAAAAAATCGGTGTCGACATCGTTTTAACAGGATTCTTACACTATGATGAAGACCTACAAGCATTCGGAGAAAAAGTCATCCCGCTCGTCAAACAAAAAGAAGTACAATTAGCGGGAAAAATTACCGTATAAGCGTTAACTACACAGAAAAAGCGAAATGAAGGATTGGAAAACGAAATAGCTGGAGTTTAATATGAAAAAGCCGTCACGACTATGTGACGGCTTCTTCTCTGGAAGCGTCTTATTGAAAATGGGGAATATTCTAATAAATAGAAAGGCGTGCTTTTTCTTTTTGCTATGTCTCTTACTGATTGTCGTATATAATGATAGAGATGATTATAGATAATACGGGAGGCACTAGGATGACGATATATACTGGATTTGTCGGGACATATACGAAAGAAGATGGGAAAGGCGTTTACTCTATTCAGCTTGATACAGATAAAGGCGAGCTGATCTCTGCGGCCGTTGCAGCAGAAGTAAACAACTCGACATACGTGACGATTAGCGATAATGAACAGTTTTTATATGCGGTTGAAAAAGGTGGCAAAGGCGGTGGTCTTGCTTCATTTAAAGTGGTAGATGGACAGCTTGAAAAGTTGAATGATGTACTTGAAAGCGAAGGAGTGCCTTGCCATGTAACCGTCAACAAAAGCGGCACGCGTGCATTTACAGCACAATATCATACAGGAACTGCGGAAATGTACAGCATTGATGCAGAATCAGGAAAACTGATTGATTTGCTTGATGTGGCAACGCACACTGGGACAGGCCCGAACATAGATCGTCAAGAAAAAGCACACACGCACTTTTTCGCATCAACACCAGATGAGCGATTCGTGGTAGCGATCGATCTCGGGACAGATGAAGTGATTACGTACGAAATTGCTGGTGAAGATTTGCTGAAAAAAGCAGTGTTCAATACAGAACCAGGAGCAGGTCCACGCCATCTTGTTTTTCATCCATCAGGAAAAGTGGCCTATGTGATGACGGAACTCAGCAATGAAGTGCTTGTTTTGGCGTTTAATAGAAATGATGGAACGTTTGAATGGCTCGCTTCTCACAAAACGATTCCGGCTAATTTCACCGAAAACAGTCAGGGCAGTGCTATTCGTATTTCCAAGGATGGCAGGTTCCTTTACGTAGGCAACCGAGGTCATAACAGCATTGCGGTATTTGAAGTGATCAATGACGGCCGTGATGTGACATTGGTAGAAATTGTTTCGACGAAAGGCGACTGGCCACGTGACTTTGACCTTGACCCAACGGAACAATTTCTCGCAGTGGCGCATGAAAAAACACACAATGTCGTGCTGTTTAAACGAAATGCAGAAACAGGCCGATTAACGCCTGCCAATTCAGAAGTAAACGTTCCTGAAGGAGTTTGTGTGACATTTTTAAGTGGAAAATAAGTGAAAGAAGGCTTTAATGGTGGATGCAATCAATAGCATCATTCATACGTATGCTTCATTTTTTGACTGGGATATGTGGGTGCAGGTGCTGATAGATCCAGTGAGTTGGGGGCTGATCGGGACGCTGATTGTTCTTGAAGGTTTGCTTTCAGCGGACAATGCGCTTGTGCTGGCGGTAATGGTTCGTCATTTGCCAGAAGACAAGCGGAAAAAAGCGTTGTTTTATGGTCTGCTCGGTGCTTACACATTCCGGTTCATTGCCATTGGACTCGGCGTAATTCTCATTCAGCTCTGGTGGGTAAAAGTATTCGGTGCGCTTTATTTAGCGTGGCTTTCATTCAATCATTTTCGATCATCAGGAGCGGGCAATGAGCCGAAAGAAATGAATAAAGCAGGGTTTTTAATTCGGCTTTTCGGTCCATTCTGGGGAACAGTTGCAGCGGTTGAATTGATGGATATCGCCTTTTCAGTGGACAGTGTACTCGCGGCGTTCGGCGTCAGCCAGAAAATCTGGATTTTGCTACTCGGCGGCATGCTTGGTGTCCTCATGATGCGGACAGTAGCTGGTGTGTTTATTAAATTAATTGATAAAATACCCGAGCTTGAAACGACTGCATACGTATTGATCGGTATTATCGCAGCGAAAATGATGCTCAGTGTGTTCCATATTGAAATGAGTCATAAACTATTTTTTATCATTTTATCGGTAGCATTCATCGGCACGTTTATTGTTCATGTTGCCAAAAAAAGAATAAGCTTTCATTAAAGGTGTCCCGCTATTTAATGGCGGGATTTTTTATTGTTTCAGGGGGGATTAACCATAACCAAAAAGGTATTCCGCCATTTATCTTTTCAACGATACGTGATAAAATCATATTAACCAATCATCCTACAATTTTAAAAGGGGAATCCATAATGGACGTAATAAAAGCAAAACGATCGTCGCTTGTCGAACAGATAGCGCTTCAAATCGAGGCATTGATCGAATCGAAAACATGGCCCGTCGGTACGCGCATCCCGCCAGAAATGGAGCTAATGGAGCAGTTCGGTGTAAGCCGTAATACGCTCCGCGAAGCAATTCGGGCACACGTTTACGCGGGGCTTTTGCAGACAAAGCAAGGCAGCGGGACATATGTGAGAGCTAAAACGGTCCTCGGTGTTTCCTTTCAGAAACGTCTGGAAACGTCAACGCTTCTTGAAACGCTGGAAGTCCGCCATGCAATTGAGCGTGAAGCAGCGTGGCTTGCGGCGGAACGGCATACGGAAGACGAAGCAGCGCATATTCAAATATGTCTTAAGGCGTGCAAAGAAGCATCGGATTTATACTCGTTTGCGGAAGCAGATATTGCGCTTCATCATGCAATCATTGCGGCATCGCATAACGGAATTTTAATCGATTTATATACGAGTCTGGCAGAGTCTCTTCGTGCGTCTGTACATGATTTAACCGGTATGAATTTACATACGGAAGCCGATCCGGGCGCCCATGAAGCGCTTGTCCAGGCAATTATGGAGCGGCAGCCAGCAAAAGCGGCAGCCATTGTCAGCGAGGATATTGATTGCTTGAAGAAAATGGCCAATTCGGAGGAAAATAGATGAGTATGCAGGCATTGATAAAAGGGGAAAGAGAGCGGTCAAAAGCAGGGAAGCTGTTTTTGCTATTCAGTATTATTTTACTTGCATTGAATATGCGTTCACCAATTACATCGGTCGGACCGCTTACAGCGATGATCCGCGACAATCTCGGTATTTCGAGCACGACAGCCGGCGCATTGACGACAGTTCCATTGCTTGCATTTGCGGTCTTATCACCGTTTGCATCAAAAATGGCCCGCAAATTCGGCATGGAAGTTGTTTTATTCGGCGCACTGCTTATTTTAACTGCAGGACTGGCGCTCCGGCCGATTGGCGGTGTGACAACACTATTTACTGGCACTTTGCTTATCGGCATTGCGATTGCACTTTGTAATGTGCTGATGCCAGCATTCGTAAAAAGGAACTTTGCACATCAAATTGGTTTAGTGACAGGGTTTTATGCAATGTCGATGAACTTGACAGGCGCACTCGCTTCTGGTTTCAGCATTCCGATTGCTATATCGAGTGATTTTGGCTGGCGGGCAGCAGTTGGTTTTTGGCTTATTCCAGCGGGCATTGCGATTATCGTCTGGCTATCGCAGATGACGCACATTCGTCATCCGATCAAAACAGAAAAAAGTACATATGAAAAAGCATCGCTTCTAACTTCATCACTTGCATGGAAAGTTACTGCGTTTATGGGCATTCAGTCACTTTTGTTTTATTCGCTCGTCGCCTGGCTCCCGGAAATTTTGCAAGAACAGGGAATGAGCGCTGGCGCTTCAGGATGGATGCTGTCAATGATTCAGTTTGCACAGCTGCCAGTCACGTTTATCGTGCCCATTATTGCGGACAAGATGAGCAATCAGCGTCCGCTTGTAGTGATAACCTCTTTGTTACTGATTGTCGGCTTAAGCGGTATTTTATTGGGCTTGACAGAGTTCGTTCTTTTATGGGTCATCATGATTGGCACTGGAGGCGGATTTGCTTTTAGCTTGGTGATGATGTTTTTCAGTCTGCGTACAAGGAATTCATTTGAAGCAGCGGATCTGTCAGGAATGGCACAGTCTGCCGGCTATTTATTCGCAGCAATGGGACCCGCATTATTCGGTGCTATGCACGATTTCATGAATGGCTGGACGTTGCCAATTTTACTACTCATCGGGGCATCCATCTGTCTATTTATAGTTGGCATGGGGGCAGCGAAAGAAGGATATGTGAAAGAGAAAACTGTATAAATAAAATAAGAAAATCCCGCTATGACTATAATGGCGGGATTTTCTTATTTTAACGGTTTTATTTGGAAACGTATGATGGAGCATCGAACATTCCACCGTCCGCATAAAGAAGTCGATTTTAATCGTTCATAGGTTCGTACATATCCCATGTGTACTTCAATGAATCGACGATGAAGTCAGCTACTTCTTCTGCAGATCGCTGGTTAACCGTCAACTTTGAATGGTTGATGGAATAGGCATCTTGCCGCTTATAAAATAACTCTTCAATTTCCTCGATGTTCCGGCTTTGTAAAACAGGCCGGCTATCGATTAAAATATTAAGGCGTTTCTTCCATTCGTCCCATGATACGTCCAAATAAAACACGATGCAGTTTCTTAAACAGGATTCACGAATTTCAGGCTGCAAAAAGGCGCCGCCGCCGATCGAAACAATTTTTAATTTTTGTTCAGCGAGAGCACACGTTTTTTTCTTTTCGTAGTCGCGAAAGAACGCTTCACCATGCTGCTCAAAAATTTCTGGAATCGTCATACCGAAATCTTTTTCAATTTCTTGATCGACATCGATGAAGCTGCGATATAACTTTTTCGCAACGAGCTCGCCGATCGTCGTTTTGCCAACCCCCATGAAACCGATCAGCACGATGCTTTTTTGTCTGACAGACATGCGCACATTGTTCAATGTAAACACTCTTTCCTCTAAATGAATTACATTTAAGTATAGTACAGCAAGCACACTCCGTAAATATTATTCCGAATTTCACAAAAATAATCCGATGCCGTATGCGATCAAAATACTGCTGATGATGTACATAAGCGCAAATGGGAGATTCCAGCGCATAATTTTAATTGGATTGATCCGCAGCAGGTCCGATAAGATCGAGACTGATAAGTTAAATGGACTATACATAACGGTAGCTAAGCTGCATGTGATTAATACAATCGTTAATGGAATGGATGAGACAGCAGGCAAGATAGGCCGCAGTAATTCTCCAAGTAAAGTAATCGATACGAGTGGATGGAAACCGATTAATGAGGCTACGAAAAAATACAATCCAATCATAAAATAAAAAATCAATATCCGGTCTGATACGCTGCTGAAAGCCGTCTGTAAAAACGATAATGCTCCGGATGCAGACAGCATATTTACGAACAATCCGGCGCTTAAAAACATAAAAAAATAATTCGATAATCCGTTCGACCGTTCTTTCCAATACGGAATTGTCACGCTGAAATAGCGCTTTTGCTTTTTAATTAAGAGTGCCCATATAATCGAAACAGGAATGATGACGATAACGACAGATAGTAAGTACCCTTTTTGAAAATAATGTTGGAACAATGATGTTAATAAAATAAAAATAAAAAGCATGAAAACCATTTCGAGTATTTTTCTGCGTACTTTTGCAGACGATGGTTGAAGAGCGTCCGCGATATGTAATCCGAATGGACGGTATTTATAAAAAGAAAGAGTGTAATCAATCATCGCAAAAAGGAATACGATCATAACCAAAGGCAAAAGAACTTCGTAATACGCTTTGCCGGTCATGTCAAGCGATGCGCTGACTAATACTTCCATCGGACTCCAGGACAGGCATAACGCATAGCTGCGCAATAAACTTTGTGATAAAAAGGCATGAGCTTTCTCCTTAGGCAGCTGCTTTAATGTATGATGAAGCGAACTTTTCAATAGCGGTATCATAGCAATATTTAAAAACAGTCCGAGTACATGCGAGACGAGAAAGCTACGTTTATAAAGCTGATCAAGCCAATTCGTGTTACGGCGGAGCAGCAAATTCAAATTCGTATCATAATGCCCGACACGAATAATCGAATTTAAAAAAGGCAGGACGAGGAACAGAGACATAACGCCCAGCATGGAATCAAAATACAAGAAAAATGAATACCACGGTATCTCTTGAAACAGAAATAATCCAGTACCAATCAATAAAAATATTAATCCTGAGTAAAAATAAAGTCCTTTTGAACGTGTGGAAGCGAGAATGGCCGCAATGACCGCGATCACACCAACTGCATAATTAAGAGCAGTTACATCGATAAAAACAGACAAAATGTATAAAATGATAAGTGCTGTATACGTATATACAATCATCCAATCCCTACTTTCTAGACAGTCTAACTATACTATACATAAGCGTAGCAAACTTCTATTTTTTCGTCTATACAGGTCATGGATACAAGCGGCTTTTACAATTAGCCTAAATATAGATCTGCATCTCTGTTCCGAAAATGGGGCAGGGACTAAGCATGAACAAACGTGGTACAATAAGGGAAATGAGACAAAAAGGGTGAAAAACGTGAAACCGAAAGTAGTCGTCTATAAACGAATGAGTGAACAGGTACTTGATTTTATCCGTGAGTCGTGTGATGTACAGTATTTCCCAGATTATAAAAAGGAGTTCCCCGTATTTCTTGAGGCGCTGAAAGAAGCGGAAGGCGTTCTTGGATCAGGTTTGAAATTTGATGCTGCTTTGCTTGATCAAGTGCCGAAATTAAAAATTATTTGTAATACGTCTGTTGGTTATGACAATCTCGACATTCCTTTATTGAAAGAACGCGGTATTATGGCGACGAATACACCGGACGTGTTAAATGACACAGTGGCCGATACGATTGTGGCTCTTATGTTGTCAGCCGCGCGGCGTATTACAGAACTCGATCAATTTGTAAAAACAGGCGGATGGTCTGAACACGGCTTTTCGCAGCAGCAATTTGGTGTTGATGTCCATCATAAAACGCTCGGTATTATCGGTATGGGTGGTATCGGTTCAACACTTGCGAAACGAGCCTATTTCGGTTTTGACATGAATATTATATACCATAACCGCTCTCGCAATGAAGAAGCGGAGACTACATATAATGCTACGTATTGTACAATGGATGAACTTCTTGAGCAATCCGATTTTGTCTGTGTCATGACACCACTTACGCCGCAAACGGAGAAAATGATTGGTAAACGGGCATTTGAAAAAATGAAAAAAACAGCTATTTTCGTAAATGCAGCCCGTGGAAAAGTGGTCGATGAAGCAGCGTTGATTGAAGCACTCCAATCAAACGAAATTTTAGCGGCTGGTCTTGATGTATTTGAACAAGAGCCCACAGACCGTAACAATCCGTTGCTGCAAATGCCAAACGTCGTCACACTGCCACATATTGGATCAGCAACAGCGGAGACGAGAATAAGTATGGCTAAACTTGGGGCCAAGAACGTCGTAGCAGGTGTGACGGGCGGTAAATTAGTTACCCCTATTTATTAAAATGTAATGTATGGAAATCCGATAATTTTGCCCGCTGCGGATATACTACTGACGTGCAGAAGCACAAATACATTTCTGACGGAGGGATCCAATTGGGCATATTAAGTGGAAATCCAAAAGATGAACCTTTACATTATGGAGAAGTATCGGCTGTATGGGCAGCATCTCTTTCAGCAAAAGGCATGATAGCTGGCTACAGCACATTGTTAAATCATGCGGGTGACAAAGATTTAAAAAAGCTGATTGAAGAAGCGATTACAGTTGCACAAGCGGAAGTAACGGCTTTTGATCAAGTCCTGAAAGAAAACGGTGTTGGTCTGCCTCCTGCACCACCTGAACGTCCAAAGGCTTATATTGACGATATTCCCGTAGGTGCTCGATTCCAAGACCCAGAAATTGCGGCAAGTATTTCCCGGGACATAGGGGTCGGGTTAACAGCTGCGAGCATGGCAATGGCTCAGTGTATTCGTGAAGATATTGGAGCCATGTTTGCACTAGGCCATGCAGCCAAAATAAAACTTGGTAATGAGTTTTTACAATTGAACAAAGAAAAAGGCTGGCTTGTTGTGCCGCCACTGCATCTTGAGCAACGCGAGCTAGTTGGAGCAAGATAATTATATAAAAAAGAACCGTCTGAAAAGTAGGGGAAACCCGGCTTTTCAGACGGTTTTTTATTTAATTTTTGAATTGATTTTCAAGAAAAAATGGAGTTAATTAAAAGTAAATTTGATAAATCGTAAATAAACGATAAAAAATTAACGAGTTTTGAAAGTCTTTAAAAGAAGGAATGAAAATGAATTATCAACAATGAGGCTGGCGGTTATACAATTTGGTAAAGTAAAAAGCAGCCGGATCTTATTCCAGCTGCTTTTTATTTTGAATTAGGGGAAGCAATGAGGATGTCCACTTGATGTTCGCTTAGTTTTGCCACATAGCCATCTGGTAGTTGATCATCCGTAATAATTAAATCAATTAAATCTGTTGAGGCAAAAGAAGCGATAGAACGTTTATTCATTTTTGTGTGATCAAGCAATGCTACAACTTTTTTAGAAGCGTTGACCATAGCCTTTTTTAATTCCACTTCATATACATTGAAGTCGGTTAAACCGGACTCGAGTGAAAAACCGTTTGCTGATGTGAACATGATATCGATATGAATTTGGCTTAAAATATTGACACCGAGGCTTCCTTCTAGTGAATAAGAGCCTCTTTTTACAATACCACCTAATAAAATAACCGTGATATCAGGGTGGTGATGTAATTCCAATGCAGTATTAATTCCACTTGTAACCACAGTCAATCGGATCGGTGTATCCTTTAAAACCCGGGCCAATTCAAGAGCGGTTGAACTGGCATCAAGCATAATACATTGGCCGTTCGAAAGCAGTTCAGTGGCCTTTTTAGCAATAGCTGATTTTTCAACCCGATTTTTGCTTTCCCTGATGGAAAAGCTTGTTTCAGTATCGTGATGATCATTTAAAATGGCTCCTCCATGCGTTCTTGTTAGAAGGCCCTCTTCTTCCATTTTCGTTAAATCAGTACGCAACGTGGCTTCAGAAACTTGAATTTCTTTTGAAAGTTCTTTAATCGTAATACGCTGCTGATCAGTTAATTTTTCCATAATGGTTTTTCGCCTTTCCGGCGCAAACATTTTCTTCATTATTTTATCACCTGCATGTCAATTTTATTTTTCAAAGTGAACCCGCTTACAAAAAAATGATTACAATTGAAGCAATTAAATGAGAAATAGAGAAAACTTTTAATTGCAGAAAAAGCATGGTATTTTAAAAAATAGGGTTTTTTTTTGAAATTACTTCTTTTATTTATAATACATCATTTCAATACAATAATGTAAATCATTTAATATTAAAAGAAAACGAAAGTAAAATGAAAAAAATAAAAAATATATATTGACGTTTCGATAATAAATATAATACAATTAAAATGCAAACAAAACAAAACAAAAAATGAATAAGATTAATTGTAAGCGTTGTCTGTCATTGCGAGATTTATGCTTGAAAACATACTGTTTACCGAGGAGAGATATAAAATGTGTACAAATCATACAACAGCTATTCAACAAAATGATGCTAAAAATATTCCAACAACAATGAAAGCGGTTGTAGCCTATTCGCCTGGTGACTATCGCCTTGAAGAAGTGCCTGTTCCTCAAATTGGAGAAGGTGAAATTCTCGTTAAAGTTGAAGCATGTGGCATTTGCGCCGGAGATTTGAAAGCGTTTGATGGAGCACCAAGCTTTTGGGGAGATGAAAAACAGCCTGCTTACATTAAAGCACCGATGATTCCAGGTCATGAGTTTATTGGACATGTCGTTGCACTTGGTGAAGGTGTGAAGGGCGATTTTAAAATTGGCGACCGTATTATTTCAGAACAAATTGTTCCTTGCTGGGACTGCCGCTTCTGTAACCGTGGACAATACTGGATGTGTGAAAAACATGACTTGTATGGTTTCCAGAACAATGTAAACGGTGCGATGGCTGAATATATGAAATTTACAAAAGAAGCCATCAACTATAAAGTACCAGAAGATCTTCCGATTGAAAAAGCCATCCTAATTGAACCATATGCTTGTTCTTACCATGCAGTAGAGCGCGCACAAATTCAGCTTGGCGATGTTGTTGTACTTGCAGGAGCGGGAACGCTCGGACTTGGCATGATTGGTGCGATCAAAAAGTCAGGGCCTGGCAAATTAATCGTTCTTGATCTTTTTGAAGACCGTCTTGAGATGGCGAAACAATTTGGAGCGGATATGGTCTTAAATCCGGCAAAAGACGATGTAGATGCGATTGTAAAAGAATTAACTGATGGCTATGGCTGTGACATTTACATTGAAGCAACAGGTGCTCAAAAATCAGTGGAACAAGGATTAAATATGATTCGAAAATTAGGCCGATTTGTTGAATTCAGTGTGTTTAAAGATCCGGTTACAGTGGATTGGAGTATTATCAGTGACCGTAAAGAGCTTGATGTACTTGGTTCTCATCTTGGACCATATTGCTACGAGCCGGTTATTAAAGGGATTGCCAATGGTGATCTCCCAACTGAGGGTGTCGTCACACATGAATTGCCGCTCGAAGAATTTGCAAAAGGCTTCCAACTTGTAAAAAACGGAGCAGAGTCATTAAAAGTAGTACTTAATCCAAATCTGTAAAACGATGAATTTACTATAGGTTCCTACATTATTATAGGAACCTATATTTTTAACTGAAAATGGGATGAACAAAGGAGGAGAAGGTTATGAATATAAACCAGGGGTTTTTAGGGAAACTTGGTATGGACTCTAAAATGGCCATGGGGTATTTCGGTGTAATGCTGTTTATGATTGGGGACGGTCTGGAACAAGGCTGGCTATCATCTTATTTAATTGACAACGGTTTGACTGTTCAACAATCCGCCTTACTTTTTAGTACATACGGTTTCGCCGTGGCGATCTCAGCGTGGTTTTCAGGAGTACTTGCTGAAGTTTTAGGCCCTCGTAAAACGATGGCGATGGGTGTTGTTTTGTTTGTTCTTGGAACACTGATCTTTTTACTAGTCGGTCTTCCGACGATGAACTTGGCCATTATGCTTCCGACGTATGCACTCCGCGGGCTAGGTTATCCTTTATTCTCATATGCTTTTCTTGTATGGCTTACTTATTACGCGCCAGCTGAGAAACTTGGCACAGCTGTAGGTTGGTTCTGGGTTTCGTTCGCTGCTGGATTGAATGTTCTCGGTGCGTATTATTCAAGTTTAGTTTTGCCTTATTTAGGCGAAATGAAAACACTCTGGAGCGCGTTGGTTTTTGTAGCAATTGGGGCGATCCTTGCAATTGTTTTAAATAAAGACGATGGCAGTAATCGAAAGAAATTTGAATCAAAAGCAGAAATGATGAAATATCTGTCAAAAGGGATTACGATCGCATTTGAACGGCCGAAAGTTGGACTTGGTGGAATTGTTCGAACGATTAACACGGCCGGTGCTTACGGGCTTGTTGTCTTTCTTCCAGCGTATATGATCGAAATCGGTTTTACACGCACAGAATGGTTGCAAATTTATGCTGCACTTTGGACAAGCAATGTTATTTTTAACCTCATTTGGGGCGTTGTCGGAGACAAATTGGGCTGGAGAAATACCGTTATGTGGTTCGGTGGTGTAGGCTGCGCTATCACCATCATGACGCTTTATTATATTCCGTTGTATATGGGACCAAACTATTGGGCTACAACGATTGCCGCGATAATTTTTGGAGCATGCGTTGCCGCTTTCGTACCGCTCTCTGCTCTAATACCATCACTTGCTCCTGAAAATCGGGGAGCCGCGATGTCAGTTTTAAATCTCGGCGCAGGCTTGAGTACATTTGTGGGTCCAGCGCTTGTAGGTCTTTTTATTGGCAGTGTGGGCACAGTAGGTATTCTCTGGATTTATTCCGGTTTATACTTAATTAGTGCACTTATCATGAGGTTTGTTACATTGCCGAAAGATGAAGTAGTGGGTGGCGTTTCTGCAAAAACACAAGCTGTTCATTGAAAAGAAAAGAAATAATGAGAACGTCTGTTAACAGATGTTCTCAATTTTTTTTAGTTATTTTTCGTAAATCGAAAATATTCGAAAATAAAAGAAAGTAAACATTGACTTTTTCGTAACAAAATGAAAAAATATAATTAATAAAAGAAAAGTTAAAAAAGAAGAAAGTAACGAAAGGACGATATATAATGAAAATAGGATTAGGTTCCGATCATAATGCTTATGATATGAAAGACAGTTTGAAAGAGTACATTCAGGAGTTAGGACATGAGGTTGTCGATTATGGTTCTGAAGATTCATGCACAGAGATCGATTATCCAGGCGTTGCGTTTCAAGTGGCGAATGATATTAACGAAACTAAAATTGATCGAGCAATTTTAGTTTGTGGAACAGGAATCGGTATGGCGATTGCAGCAGGAAAAGTACCTGGTATCCGAGCTGCATTGTGCCATGACACATATTCAGCGGAGCGTGCACAAAAAAGCAATGATGCACAAGTCTTGACAATGGGCGCAAAAGTTATCGGGATTGAACCAGCTAAAAATGTGGTAAAAGTATACTTAGATTCTGAATTTCCTGGGGGGAATTCTGCGAGAAAAATACAGCAAATCACTGATAAAGAACAGGAATATTTGAAAGGAGCGACCGTATAGAGATGAAAAAGCTCATTAATAATCCAACGGTTGTTGTAGAGGAAATGATTGAAGGGTATGTGAAGGCATATCCTAAACATGTCAGACAGCTGGAAGAGAATGCACGCGCACTCGTTACAGCCAAAGAAACACGCGAAGGAAAAGTAGGCGTTTTAATTGGTGGCGGTTCTGGCCATGAACCAGCATTTATGGGTTATGTTGGAAGTGGAATGGCAGACGGTGTTGCAGTCGGAAATATTTTTGCTTCTCCTCCTCCAGATCCAATTCTTGAAGCAACGAAAGCAATCGACAAGGGAGAAGGCGTCATTTATATATATGGAAACTATGCCGGAGACGTGATGAACTTTGGAATGGCGGCGGAACTTGCTGACCTTGAAAGTGGTATTCGGGTAGGCTCTGTGTTGGTCACAGATGATGTAGCTTCTGCGCCAAAAGAGGAAAAAGAAAAACGCAGAGGGATCGCTGGCGAATTTTTCGTCACGAAAGCAGCAGGTGCTGCAGCGGATAAAGGCTATAATCTAGACGACGTGGTTCGCGTTGCGCAGAAAGCAAATGATTATATGCGTACGATGGGTGTTGGCTTAACACCTTGTTCGCTTCCACAAACAGGAAAACCGAGCTTTGAACTTGAAGAAAATGAAATGGAAATCGGTCTAGGCCATCACGGTGAACCTGGAATTGAAAAGGGCGAATTGCAGCCTGCTGATCAAGTCGTGGATCGTCTCGTACATGATATTTTAGCTGATATGCCGATTGAAAAGGGCGAAAAAGTAGCTGTTCTAGTCAACGGATTAGGCTCAACGACACGCATGGAGCTTTACATTATGTTCAGACGTGTTGAACAGATCTTAAGTGAAAAAGGTATTGAAATCCACCGATCTTACGTTGGGGATTACAGCACATCCCTTGAAATGGGCGGTGCCTCTGTAACTATTTTGAAACTAGACGAAGAATTGGCCGAGTTTGTGGATCATGCAGCAGACTGCCCAATGTACGTTCAAAAATAAGGAGTGACACAAGATGAAAATGACTGCTGAAGATTTAAAAACCTTTTTGAAGAACGTTGTGGTGATGATTGAAGAGCAAAAAGAATATTTATGCGAACTGGATCGTAAGCTTGGTGATGGCGATCACGGTGTCACAATGTCTATTGGCTGGCAAGCTGTAAATGAGAAACTTGAAGCTGAATTGAAAGACGAACAGGATTGCGGCAAGATATGCATTACAACAGGACGTACATTTCTTAGCGCTGTCGGTTCTTCTGTAGGACCTCTTTATGCAACTGGTTTTATGAGAGGCGCTAAAGCATTTCAAGGAAAATCAGAACTAACTGATGTAGAGTTGAAAGATTTCTGGGTCGCATTTGTTGAAGGAATTAAAGAACGTGGGAAAGCCGAAGTCGGCGATAAAACGATGATCGACACATTGCAGCCGACACTCGAAAGCTTACAGACTAACTTTGAAAAATCCAATGATTTTTTAGCTGCATTTTCTGAAGCCGTTATAGCAGCGGAGCAGGGGATGGAATCAACGAAAGAAATGCTTTCTAAACGCGGGCGTTCAAGCCGTCTTGGAGAACGTTCTCTAGGGACGAAAGATCCCGGTGCTACATCTGCTTACCTTATTCTCGATACATTTTTAACGACAATTAAATCCGCTCAAGTGGCGTAATAATAAATGAAAATAGATTCACCCGCTCATCGAAGTCAAAATAATGTTGACGGGCGGGTGGATTTTTTAATATAAATTGTACCATTGATTAACTATAAATGCATAAAAATTCATTTTATTGAATGAGCAGGAGGGCGAAAACAATGTCTCGATTAAACATTGAACAAAAAGAATGCATTCAGTCACTGGCAGATGAATTTTTAACGGTGGCACAAAAGGCAGCGATTGGGGTATATCCGTGGATTGGAAAGGGGAATAAAAATGAAGCGGATGGTGCTGGGACAGAAGCGATGCGCAATGAAATGAATCGCATAAATATGAACGCGGTTATCGTCATCGGTGAAGGGGAAATGGATGAAGCACCAATGCTGTATATTGGTGAAAAGCTCGGTACTGGCAACGGGCCTCAAGTGGATATTGCCGTTGATCCAGTCGAAGGGACCACTCTTGTAGCGAAAGGACAGGATAATTCGCTGGCAGTTATTGCAGTTTCGGAACAGGGAACACTTTTACATGCACCGGATATGTACATGGAAAAAATCGCTGTCGGACCGAGAGCAAAAGGCTGTATTGATATAAATGTGTCTCTTATAGAAAACATGCAGTCCGTCGCAAAAGCGCTTGGCAAAGATATGAGCGAATTGACAGTGATGATCCAGGATCGCCCCCGTCATGATTATTTAATGAAGCAGGTATTTGAAGTGGGCGCAAAAGTGAGATTATTTTCCGATGTTGATATTACTGGAGCAATCGCAACAGCTATTGATGAACTAGACGTCGATATCCTTGTAGGTACTGGTGGCGCACCGGAAGGGGTCATTGCGGCGGTGGCATTGAAATGCCTCGGCGGCGATTTTCAAGGCAGACTGATTCCGGAAACGGAAGAGGAATCGGAGCGCTGCGTAAAGATGGGGCTTGCCAATCCGCATGCTGTATTAACAATGAATGATATTGTGAAATCGGATGACTGTTTTTTTGCCGCGACGGGCATTACGGATGGTCCTCTTTTAAAAGGGGTTTATAAAAAAGAAAATGGCAAAATGGCCACACATTCTTTTGTTGTGACAACGGGATATTCACAATTTATTGAAGCACAACACGACGTATTAGTCATTTGATAAAACAGATGTTTATCAATTATCCCCTTCGATAAATAGACTGACTGCTGGATGTTTTTGTGTGTTGAAGGGAACTTTAGTCCTGCATGCGAGTTCTTTTTCCAAGAAGAGGAAACAATACGATAGAATTCATACATACAAGCACCAACAGGACAACAATATCCACATTGAGGGTTACGCCAGAAATTTTAAATTAAAAGGGTTAAAAATGTATGATTTCGGGTAAAAAATAGTGTACTTCTGTATGGATTGCATTATAATGAGTAATGTTTGTAATTGAACAGTAAAGGAGATTATTAAAATGAATACAAAAACATTTACAATTATTGATGAGACAGGTATCCACGCGCGTCCGGCGACGGTTCTTGTTCAAACAGCTTCTAAGTTTAGCTCTGATATCACATTAGATTACAATAGCAAAAGTGTGAACTTGAAATCCATCATGGGCGTAATGTCTCTTGGAATTCCGAAAGGTGCTTCTATAAAAATTGCCGCTAACGGTTCAGATGCTGACGCAGCAATCGAAGCACTTGCAGAAACAATGCAATCGCAAGGCCTTGGCGAATAATAATTCGCTTGAAAGATCACCGAATCCGTTTCGGTGATTTTTTTGTATCATTTGGGGAATAGAAAGAAGTAAGAATAAAGATGAAAAAGGGTGTTGGAAAATGACATACGAAGAAGTAATGGGAAAGTTGGAGCGGTTCGGCACGGATCAGACGAAAAAAACATTTTTGAGGCATGGCGCGAAGGAACCATTTTTCGGCGTTAAAGTGGGCGATTTGAAAAAGCACTTTGTGAAAGATGTGAAAAAGGATCAGCAGCTCGTCTATGACTTATACGCCTCGGGTAATAGTGATGCGATGTATTTGGCAGGGCTTACGGTCAAGCCGAAAGAGATGACGAAAGAGCGATTGAACGAATGGGTGCGCGGTGCTTACTGGTATATGATCAGCGAATATACAGTCGCACAGATTGCGGCTGAATCACTCTTTGCGATCGAACTTGCACGGGAATGGATGCGGGCGGATGAAGAAATGATCGTCGTTGCTGGATGGAGTACGTATAGCAATTATTTGTCGATCGCACCAGATGAGCAGATTGATGGTGAAGAAGTGGAGCGGCTCTTAGCGCAGGTGGCGGAAACAATTCATGAAGAACAGAATCGTGTACGCTACGTTATGAACAATTTTGTTATTTGTGTCGGAGCGTATTATGCACCGTTGACAGAGCGGGCAAAAGAAGTAGCAGTTGCTATTGGCAAAGTACACGTTGACGTTGGCAATACAGCTTGTAAAGTACCAGTTGCAATAGATTATATAAAGAAAATAGAAGACCGTCATGCAATCGGAAAAAAGCGAAAGACATGTATTTGTTAAAAAGAAGTCGAAGAAAAAAGCATGTTACGCGTATTATTCCGGTGCAATCATGTAAAATAGGCATGATGCAATCAGTGTTAAACAGAAAGGCTGGAAGATAGATGACTTTAACAAACCATGGAACAATTCCTGTTGCTGTTTCAGCACGCCACGTGCATTTGTCACAGGAACACCTTAAAATTTTATTTGGATCAGGACACGAATTAACGAAACGCGTAGATTTGTCACAGCCGGGTCAATTCGCAGCTGAAGAAACAGTGATAATTGCCGGCAAGAAAAGCGAAATTGCACGCGTTCGCGTCCTCGGACCGTGTCGCCCTGCAACACAGGTGGAAGTCAGCTTGACAGATGCTGTAAAGCTCGGTGTAAAACCGCCGCTTCGTGAATCAGGCGATATTAAAGGATCAGAAGCAGTAACGATTACCGGTCCTGCCGGTTCTATTGAATTGTCAGAAGGCTTGATCATTGCAAAAGCACACGTTCATATGACGACAGAAGATGCGAAGAAATACAACGTTGAAAATAGTCAAATTGTGACTGTAGAAGTAGGCGGAGAGCGCCCGGTGTCATTCCGAAACGTCGTCATTCGCGTATCAGACAGCTATGCACTTGAAATGCACATTGATACAGATGAAGCAAACGCCGGTTTCATCTCACAAGGTGCAACAGGTGATATTTGGGCGTAATAGGGAGAGAAGCTGCTGCATTTTGCAGCGGCTTTTTTGTCGTACAGGACGTGCTAAAAAAGGCGTAGCTATGAATGTTGTGCCATTGAGCCTTTGATTCATGGCGACGGGCGGGATAAATAACAATTAAACCCTGCTGATATATATTAGAATCCCGCTAAAGTCGGTATAGGCTTTCTTGAATACGGGTAAAAATCAATAAGAAGAGGTGAAGCAGATGGATGTAATAAAACGAATGATTGCCCGTTTTTTTGAAGAGCGCTTTTATGATCAAGCTGCACAGACTGCTTATTATCTGCTCTTATCTGCTATTCCATTTATGATTTTTATGCTGTCACTAATCAGTTTTTTCCCCGTCGATCAAGAAGCAATTCTCGAATTCATACGGCCATATGCACCGGGTGAGTCATTTACACTTATTGAAGAAAACGTCAATGCGGTTTTGTCCACAGGAAAAGGACAAGTACTTTCACTCAGCTTACTTTCAACGTTCTGGCTTTCTTCAATGGCTGTACAGTCACTAGGTCGGTCGCTTAATGATGTGAGCGGAATTGAACGGAATTTGCCTTTTTGGAAAGGACTTCTTCGTGATTTTGGCGTGACAGTGATCTTCATGATCATAGTGCCGCTGTCTCTGTTCATCCCATTCGCAGAACGTCTTTTGCAATGGATCGCTGCTCAGTCCATTACAATTGAAGCTTGGTCCGGCTGGTTGACCATTTGGCCAATCGCTAAATGGGGCATTGGAACATTATTTTTAATTTTATTTTTCATAGCCTTTTACAAAATCATTCCGAACGAGCGGCAAACGCTCCGCTTTGTCCTGCCAGGCGCCATTTTTGCAGCGCTTGGCTGGCAGATTGGTTCACTACTGTTCGGAAATTACGCAGCTGCCGTCAGCTATACAAGATTGTACGGCCAGCTATCTGGAATCATCGTCCTCGTTCTCTGGTTTTATTTAACGGCTGTCGTTATTTTACTTGGTGGACTGCTCAATGCAGAACGGGCACGGAGTTAGTCACTAAGGTGTGCCAGACACGTTAAATACATGCGATTCAAATAAAGCTGTCTGGACGTATGCGAGCTATTCTCAAAATGATCTTCAAGTAAATTAAAAAAGTCTTCATCTGCCTCAAAATAGTGATGGATAACGGCATGGTTTTTTTCCGGAAGCGGCAGTGCAATGCCGATGAAGTGATCGCCTGTTATATCTGACAGTGACCACTCGCTGCCATTGGACCAATTTCGATACGTGTGATTTTCTTTACGGATGCCAGCAAAAACAAAGGGCAATTTCCATGCCTCAAGCGTATCGCTGACGATTGGACGCGTTGATATCGACTGTATTTCTTCTATATAATGAAACCATATATAAGGATGTTCGATAAGTGCATACCAGTCGTCGATCGCTGCTTCGATTGAGTCATGAGTCACATATGTGCTGAGAAGAGGGATCCACGTATGGTACAGGCGATCAAGTTCGGTTTCATCTGCATGCTCTTCAAAGTAATTGGAAAATTGGTTTCGGATCGAGTCGAGTTCGCGTATGTGAATCGGTGTAATATTGTTCATTTAAATCCCCTTTTGGATTGATTATATCAGAGGAAGGATGATCAGGATGGGAAAAATCGTTCTTTATATTGCGATAAGTGTAGACGGATACATCGCGTGCGAGGATGGCTCGGTCGATTGGCTAGAAGATGTGAGGGGTGATGGCAGCGATAATGGGTACGGTGCATTTTATGATGAAATTGGCTCACTTGTGATGGGGCGGAAAACGTACGAAAAAGTGTTGCAGCTTACGAATAACTTTCCATATGCGGGCAAGCCGTGTTTTGTTCTGTCACGGATGCTGGCTGGTGAAACAGAGCATGTGACGTTTATAAATGAGGCTATATCTGATGTTCTGGAACGGGCAAAATCTTCTGCAGAAGGCGATGTGTGGCTCGTTGGCGGCGGTGAGGTCGTGAAAGAATGCCTCGTAAATGGGCTGCTTGATGATCTATATGTGGCCATTATTCCGAAAGTGCTCGGAGGTGGAATTCCGCTTTTTCCAAAGGGGAGTGAAGCGGTATTTGTGCTTGCGGATGTGAAGAAATTTGGGGATATTGTATCAATTCATTATTGGAGAAAGGACTGATGGGGTGGCGAAAAAATGGGTAGCCGGATTTTTGTTACTGTCAGGATGCGGCATTCAGGAGCCGGCGCAGCCGGAAAGCGAATTGATTGAAGAAGTGGCAGCCGAACTCGATGTACCGTGGTCCATTGATCAGTCGGGAGATGTTTTTTACATCTCAGAGCGGCCAGGAACCATTGCGAAAATAGAAGACGGTCAAGTCGAACATCAGCAAGTCATTCTAGCAGAACCGCTTTCAGATATGTCAGAAGCCGGATTGCTTGGTTTCGTTTTGAAGCCGGATTTTGATGAGTCTCGCCAGGCCTATGCCTACTATACGTATGACAAAGACGGTGAACCGTATAATCGTGTCGTCGTGCTTGAATCGTCCGGTACGCTATGGCGTGAAGCAGAAGTCGTGCTGGATGACGTTCGTTCCGGCAATGTTCATCATGGCGGACGCCTTGAAATCGGACCGGACAAAGCCTTATATGTGACGATCGGGGACGCTTCAGAACCTGACACTGCGCAGGATCTGGGTTCATTAAACGGGAAAATTGTACGTGTGAATGAATCAGGCGACGCAACTGTTTACAGTCTGGGCCACCGAAATCCACAGGGCATTACCTGGTCAGAGGATGGAGTAATGTATGCTTCCGAACATGGGCAGTCGGCGAACGATGAAATCAATATCATTAAAGAAGGTAATAATTATGGCTGGCCGGAAATAGGAGGAATTGAGAAAACGGATGGACTAGAAACGCCGCTTATTACATCCGGTGCCAATAACACGTGGGCGCCGTCCGGAATGGTCTGGCATGATGGAGTGCTATACGTCGCGTCATTAAGAGGCGAGACTGTGTTGAAAATCGATATAGAAACGCTCCAAGTATCAAAAGAAATAGAAGGATACGGCCGCATACGGGATGTATTTTCGGACGGCGAATTTCTTTATTTCGTCACAAACAACACCGATGGCCGGGGCAATCAGGCAGAGAGCGATGATAAATTGTACCGAGTGAAAAAGTAGCATTCGGGCAGATGATTTGCGCTTCATTTAAATGTGCCCTACTCTTAAGAAAAGGAGTTGGACGAAGATGAAAGTAGAAATTTGGTCGGACTTTGCATGTCCATTTTGTTATATTGGAAAACGCCGCTTTGAGCAAGCAATCGAGCAGTTTGATGGAAATGTAAAGGTAGAGTTTCGTAGTTTTGAGCTCGATCCGAATGCACCGAGAAAAGCTGATCAGGATATTCATGACATGCTGGCAGGGAAATATGGAATGACGCGTGAAAAAGCAAAAGCGATGAATGATCAAATGACAGAACAGGCGAAAGAAGCGGGGCTTGATTATCAAATGGATACCATTATCCCAGCTAATACGCATGATGCACACCGTCTGTCGCATTATGCGAAAGAACAAGGCAAGATGGCGGAGTTTACGGAACGCATAATGAAAGCATACTTCACGGAATCAAAGCATATCGCAGACTTTGAATCTCTCGCCCAGCTCGCAGAAGAATCCGGCCTCCTTAAAGAAGAAGTATTAAACGTACTTGAAAGTGGAAAGTATAGTGATCAAGTGCGTGCGGATCAGAAGGAAGCGGCGCAGGTTGGTGTACGGGGCGTGCCGTTTTTTGTATTTAATGAGAAGTATGCGGTGTCGGGTGCGCAGCCTGTGGAGTCATTTTTGCAGGTGCTCCATAAAGTAGGGACAGAAGAACAGGTGACGGCTAAAAAAACAGAATGGTGCGCAGATGATGATTGCGGTAGTCTTGAAGGTAACAAATGAATATAATAAAAAAGTATATTTAACAATTCGTATTCATCATGTCATATCATGAATTAAACCGCCAAAATTAAGGCGGTTTTTTGACGCATAGGGCGTGTTAACAAAGGTGTGCGATTTTATTTTTTGATCGGCAATTAGAAAAAATACTTTGATGGAAGGAGATAGAAGAATGGAGTATGCGCTGCTTGGTGATTTGCATTCTAGCATTGACGATACGAAAGCGGTGCTCGCTCACATTGAGCTTACGGTACCGAATGCGAAAGTGGTTGGACTAGGCGATTTATTTGAATCTAAAATTGGAAAAAGAAAAGCAGCGACGATTCGATTATCAAGACTAGAGGAAGCGGCAGTATGGTCGGAAGAATTCGTGTCGCTGCTAACATTTCCATCGGTCCGGGGCAATCAGGAAGAGCGGATTATGGTGGTGACCGGTGGGAATCAATATGAACATTTACCAGAACACATAATCATTGAAGGAGCTGTGCTAATGCATGGCCACCAGTGGAAATGGACAAAAGAGTGGACACCGGTGCTGCCCAAAACGGAACCGTCGCTTCTCTTTTTCGGGCATAGTCATGAAGCAGGACTGTATCGGAAAGGGAAACGACTGCCATTCTCGTACGGAGTCCCGGTGCATTTAAAGAAAAAAAGATACGGCATTAACGCTGGTGCCGTTTGGGGTACGCGCGAATGGGTGCTATATGACGCCGCCGCGCGCACCGTGACGTTTATGAAAACGGAGTAAACGCTTGCTATACGCCAAGTAAAAACAAAACGAGCGGAATCGTCAAAATGCTTAATAATGTGGTCACCAGTGTAGTAAACGAGACGAGATCGGGCTCCGTACCGAATTGAATGGCAAACATCGTCGTGTTTGCCGCAGCAGGCATTGCCGCCAGCAAAATCATGACATCTTTCAGCAAGTCATTGACCGGCATAAACGACACGATCAACACGGCAAGAAGCGGTGATGCAATCATTCGGATGGAGGTCACTGCACTCACATAATTATATGCTACACGCTTTGTCGCAATAACGGCGAGCTGCATGCCGAGAACGAGCATAACTGTCGGAATCGAGGCATCAGCGACCAGGCTAATTGCGTCCATAAATGTTTGGTGAATATGTACATGTAGCAATTGCAAGATGACCCCGAGGACCGCGCCGTGGACAACGGGCATACGTACAACGCGCTGGAGCGACTGCTTCAACGTCGTTTCTTCTTCTCCGCCAAATGACGCCGCAAACATCCCGATCGTGTTCATCAAAAAGGCTTGGAACACCATAATAATAACCGCATAATCAAAACCAACCGCCCCAAAGGCAAATAACACAACCGGTGCGCCATAATTGCCGCTGTTCATAAAGACACCGCCAAGAATCATCGCTGCCATTTTTGGACGGGATGCTTTCATGAAGAAGCCGGTTACGAGTACAATAAGAATTAATGACAAGGATAAAATGAGGCAAAAAGCCGTAATATAAACGTACTCCATCGTTAATTCATTAGCGTAAAATGTCCGGAACGCAAGAAAAGGCGACATTAAATAAAGAGCGGCCATCGAAATCGATTTAATATCAAATCCAATCCACTTCTGTCCCGCGTAACCAGTCAAAAAAATTAAAAATGCTGGTAAAACAATCATTAATAAATCCAAAATCTGTTCATCTCCATCGAGTGTTTCTTTTCTTTATCATAGCAGAATATCCTATATGAAGAAGATGGTATACTACTGGAAAAACAGTGCTTCTTTTAATTGTCCTGTTTGCGATAGGAGTAGCTATTTTCATTTCAATTCCGCTGAATAAGCTGGCGAAGTTTTCTGAAGAAGCAACATCTCTAGGTTATATTAAGAATGAACAGCTGAATATGCCGAACATGAAACTGGTCATCTATGAAGTACGGCAACTTATCAAGCTAAATCAGGAGGGAAAAACAAAACAATCGTTTACAACCGGCATTGACCTTTTTTGCCGGTTGTTTTTCTATCAGATGAAAAAGGGGAACGTGATACGCTATAATGGAGACATTGACAAAGACTGGGGTGATTTTGGTGGATGCCGAACTTGAAGAAAATTATAACATAATGGACGTCAGTTTGATCGCGGGGAAAATTATGTTAGAAAATGGCGCGGAAACGTACCGAGTAGAAGATACGATGATGCGGATTGCACTGGCATATGGCATTCGTGAATCACACAGCTTTGTGACACCGATGGGCATTATGTTTTCGATTGAAACAGACGAGCCGACGAAAACAAAACTGATACGAATTTCGAACCGGACGACCGATTTATATAAAGTGAGTGCGGTTAACGCGATTTCGCGGCGAATCAGCGCGGGGGAATTGACGACAGTGCAGGCCTACCATGAATTAAAGGCGATCCAGAAAGCACCGATGTTTTTTCCCTTTTGGATCCAAATACTAGCGGCAGCATCGACGAGTGGAAGCTTTGTTATCCTGTTAAAAGGAAGCTTTGATAACGTGCTTCCTGCTATGATAGCCGGTGGACTAGCTTATTTTATTGTGTTAAAGGTCGCGGACATTGTGCCGACGATGTTTTTCTCGGAATTTATTGCGGCGTTTGTTAGCGGTGCTGCAGCGTATTTTTTTTATCGAATTGGCTTTGGCGGCGATCTTGATCGAATCATCATCGGTACGCTTATTCCGCTCGTGCCGGGCCTGCTTATTACAAATGCCGTACGCGATTTAATGGCGGGTCATTTTATTTCTGGTTTGGCTAAAGGAGCAGAAGCACTGCTTACGGCACTCGCGATCGGAACAGGCATCGCAGTTATTATGACATTGATTTAAGGGGATGTGGAGGTGACCATTCTAACCAATACGCTGTTCAGCTTTCTCGCTGCAGTAAGCTTCGGCATTATGTTTAATGTACCAAGAAAATTGCTGGTAAAGTGCGGCACTGTCGGGATGGCTGGCTGGATGGCGTACTATTTTTTATCTGAAAACAACGTCGATCCATTGGCATCCACAATCGCTGCCTCATTCACAATCGCTATCATCGGACATGTATACGCAAGACTGTACAAAACACCGGTTATTATCTTCACGATTGCCGGTATCATCCCACTCGTTCCAGGCGGTACCGCTTACCGGGCGATGCGCGCTTTCGTGCAAAATGACTACGGAAATGCCATGAGTCTAGCAGCCAAAGCCTTCATGATTTCTGGTTCTATCGCTCTCGGCTTGATCTTATCCGACGTATTTTATCAGCTGTTGATTCGGAAAAAAGTACCGGTTGGGAAGTGAAATTGGGCGGACGGCAGGATATCTCTTCATTTATGGGAAATCCATACAATACTAGAAAGAAGGGACATTTTGCAAAACTTTCGTCCATATATCATACTTATCTGTATTATGATGACTTGGGGACTCAATGTCCCGCTTGGTGAACTACCCGCCACTTAACACCCTTTCGGGTTGTTTGAAGTGAGGGCTTCTCGACTTATCGTTATTTTTACTAGCCAACGAAAACGGACCGAGCTACCCCTCTTGTTCCAAGAGTTCATTTATTTACATCGCTAACAAGCGAACGCCTTCCTTTTTGATGTTGATTGCTGAATTGTAGTCACGATCTGCTGTATACCCGCAAGAACAATGATAGGTGCGTTCTGAAAGGGCTATGACATTGACTGTTCCACAATTCGAACACTTCTTTGTGGAAGGAAACCACTTGTCAATTTTGATCAAAAGAGTCCACTTCTTTTAGAAACGAAAATTCCCCTTTGTACTTAGCCGAGGTCGGAAACTTTTGCTTTTTGAGAACTACTTTATCTTCTTTGAATTTTTCGTACGTTTCTTTACGTTCCGCCAACATTTTATTGTAGGTGAATCTCACACAACCAAATGTTTTACGAATCAAAATGCCTTGTTCTAAGGAGATGAGCCAAATGAAAAAATCTGTTCGCGTTGTCGGCGCTGTGATCGAAAACGAGCAGCACCAAATCCTTTGCGCACTTCGCTCACCCGATATGACATTCCCAAACCTATGGGAATTTCCCGGCGGCAAAATCGAAAAAGATGAAACACCGGAAGAAAGTTTGCGAAGAGAAATCATCGAAGAACTCGCCTGCACAGTTGAAGTAGAGAAGAAGATTGAAGAAGTCACACATGAATACGAAGCCGTTATCGTGAACTTACTTACATACAAATGCCGCATTATAGATGGCACGCCAACCGCTGAAGAACATGCTGAACTCCGTTGGGTGCCAAAAAACGAACTCAGCACACTCGTCTGGGCACCTGCGGATATTCCGACAATTGATAAATTGTTAGTTGGATCAAATCTATAAATAAATCCTCTGAGAGCGGTTTGTGAAGGGCCCAAACAATTTTGAGAATTGAAGTAAATGCTGAAGAGCTTTTGGTTCGATAATGCCTAAATAAGTAGAGGTAATAATACGAACCGGGACACCGTGCTTATGAAGTTCTTGAAGCGATTTCGTCAGAAGTTAAACACCAGACATTCTTGTGAAGCTCACCATGAAATCAACGTGATCCGCTGTATGCATTTCAAATTTGATTGTTTTAAAGAAATTTTAATGGATTTTATCTCATTCGTTAACACGTCAGCACGGTTTAAAAACAGTTCTTGTTCAAGAAGTGGCATTGTATCCCCATGGCTGTATGTAATATAAGAGAGCGGTAATTCAAATATTATATATATTGTAAATTCCCCGCCTTTTCGTTCAGGCGGGGAATTTTATACTAATTTCGACCAGCTTTGTTCTTTCCACTGTTGACCGGTCATTCCATATTCAATGCACGCAATTTCATCGGACATTTCTTCAAAATGAACAGTCAGCCATTTTTGGTTGTGGGCGAGCCTGTAGTATCCTTTGTTTGAAAAGGTGACGGAGCTTGGGGCATAAAGAATATAATCCAGGTTCGTGAATTCATCTTCGATTACATGGACAGCTTCTACTTTCATGGCCATTTGAGGATTTTCCTGAAAGCACTGCTTCATCTCAATAAAACTGGAGAATGTTCCCACGGAAATAAACGCCTCTCTTTCTCTAATCTGTATATCACTCTATCCTTTTGTCCATTATTCTGACCATATTTTCATTATTTATGCATATATAAGGAATTTTTCGAACAGAAAAAACGGCCCGCTTTTATGCGAGCCGTCATTTTTACTTATTAGTCTAACAGTCCAACCATTTTTAATCCGTTTACGATGCCGTCTTCGTCTACGTTTGTCGTAACGTATTTGGCCGCTTTTTTTGCTTCTTCACGTCCATCGCCCATCGCGACGCTGTTCATGACTGTTTCGAGCATCTCCACATCGTTTAAGCCATCGCCGAATGCATAAACATTTTCTGGCGTAATGTCAAGTCTGTCGATGATTTTTTGAATGCCTTTTGCTTTGGAGCCGCCTGCTGGAACGATATCAACAGATACAACATGCCAACGAACGAAGTCGAACTCAGGGAATTGTTCTTTATATAACTTGTCTTCCGGGTCTTTGCAAAATAAGAGTGATTGATACAAGTCCCGTCCTTCATGGTAATTCGGGTCATGTGATGGGAAGAAGTCGACTTTTAATGAATTGAGCCCGACTGTCATATCTTCGTTATCTAGGGTGTTCCTTCCCATATTTTCGTGATCCATATACACAATCGGATTTTCGCGTTTAATCGCCACGTCTGTTAGTCTCAAAAGAGCCTCTTTATTAAGCTTATTTTTGTAAATCGGTTCGCCTTTAAATACGACATACTGGCCGTTATAGCTGACGAACGTATCGATATCGAGCTCTTCGCGCAAGTTTTTGAACATAAATGGTGCGCGGCCGGTTGCAATCGCAACTTCATATCCTTTTTCCTGTAGGTCACGGACGGCCTGTTTTGTCGAAGCGGGTAGCTTTTTATCATGATCATACAGAGTGCCATCTATATCGAAAAAAATAATTTTTTGATTCATGTCGGTCTCCTTCGTTTTTTATTCTTCTTAATACCATACTAACAAAGGTGGTTTGTTTGAACAATAGCAGGAATCATTGGAAACATATATATTGAAGGCTTTTTTTCACTTATGTGGAATTCGACTTTTATTTTTCAGATAAAAGCGAAGGAAGCATTTTTGTATTGAAAATGGCAAGTTCCTATGCTGAGTTGACTCGAAAGTTATTTTCCATTTTATTAATTTTAGGTGAGAAGACATCCATTACTTCCATTGTACCAATAAATGATTGGGCGACTTCGGATAAAATATCTTTAATAGGGAAGTGAACATAAAAACAAAAGTGAGCATACTTGGATGATAACCGTTCCCTCCTTTTTCAGAGGGAGATTAGTGAATACTTGCCAAAAGCTGTGACGTATATTTCTACTCTCATTTTTCATATTAAGGGAAAGAAGGAGGAATACTTATGGCAAAGCGGACGAAGAAAAATGATGCAGAACAAAAGAACAAAAAAGGATTTGACTCCAGTAAAACCGATTCAGAATTCTCCAAAGAGTTTGGCAGTGCAAATGCTAATCGAGCACACAAAGAAAAGGCGAAAAAAGAAAAAGCGTCCAAAAATCAAGGAGAATGGAACGGAATGAATTGATGAACCTTTAGGGTTCCCGATAACAGAAAGAAAAAGCCTTCATTTTCGACCGAGTATAGTCGGGCGAAGATGAGGGCTATTACTAATGATAAGAGTGAATAAGAAATTTCAAATATTATTGTTGTTTAAAAGCGGGCACCTTTTTAACGCACCTGCTTTTATATATTTATTTTCAAAATTTGAGAAGGCAACTCAAAATCATCCTTCTACTCATTTTTTATGTATCGGCAGGGTTATACATATTGTTAGGTATTATAAGTTGGTTAATGTTGCCTAAAGGATGCGGTGATGAGCCATGCAAAACCGTTCCATTTCGATCATATGTGGAGATATTTAAGAATAAAGCATTTGTTGTTTTTTCACTGGTCAGCATACTTATTTGGACACTATATACTCAGCTATCCTTGAGTTTGCCTTTACGGGCGGAAGATATATTGCCAGATCCCGTGCCGTCAGCCTGATTTGGACCGTTAAGGCTTTGATTGTCGTTGTTTGCAAACACTGATTTCTAGATGGTTCAATTTGTCTATAGGGATGTTATTTATTGGAGGAGGGCTTGGCTCTATTTATTTCGCTACCAATTTTTATGGGCTGCTCTTAAGCGGTGCGATCTTTATTATCGGTGAAATGTTGGTTGTACCGACAATGGATGCAACTGTATCTCGGCTCGGAACCGCACGAATGATCGGCGTGTTCTTCGGTATAACCAATTTTGTTTCCGGAGTAGGGGAAGGTGCTGGTAAATTTGCAGGCGGTCAATTGCTTAGTTTAGATACATCGTCAGTTACCCCTTGGTTGACATTTACTTTAGGTGCTTTAGTCATTAGCGGAATACTAGCTTCGTTAAGATTTTGGAAGCCATTATACTCCTCATTGGCTGAAATAAGAGAAGAGGTGGGTCAAGCAGGTAAGAATGGTGGTTCCGATCATCTAACGGATTAGATAAACGCCTTCGTAACATGAAAAGTGGACAAACGGGCAAGACTAGATCTTTGAAAAGGGACTTGGTCTTTTTTGAAGACTTATTATGTAGTAGAAAATGGACTATTCATCTCCTCTTTTGTAAAACGATATGATTAAAGTGAGTAAACAATCACCAAAAATTAAAAATAATGTGCAGCCGTTAGGGAGTGAATAAAGAAAAGGGGAGAGTTACCGTAGATGGCAGGCAGTTGATAGAAGGAGACGGTACGCTTTCGACGAGCGGCCGTTTTTTTTGTAGGCAAAAAACGGCACACTGTTCAGTGGCCGTTCGGTTCAATGTGAATATGGGTGGCGCGTATGTTATGTTCTTGCAGTAAAGATTCTTCGACGTATTCAGTAATGTCATGGCTTTCGACAACGTTTAAGTCAGGATCGACTAAAATAACGACGTCGACGAATGTGATGTTGCCATGTGAGCGGGCTTTAATGCTTGATACACTGTAGACGCCAGGTACCTTTTCAACGGATTTTTGTATGTCTTCAATTTTATGCCGATCAAATGCGTCTGTTAATGTGAGGGAGGCTTCAGCGAAAATATCCCAAGCCGTTTTTAAAATAATTAAGCCAACGATGAAGGCAGTCAATGTATCGAGCCAGTCCATGCCTAACTGCGCGCCGATGATTCCGATAAATGCGCCAATACTCACCAGCGCATCGGAGCGATTGTCATGTGCAGCGGCCAAGATGGATGGGCTATTAATTTTTTTGGCGAGCCGTGCGTTGTATGTGTAGACGCCGTACATGACAGCAGCAGCGAAAAGGGCGGCCCAGGCAGTGATCATGTCTGGTGTTTCATGATCAGCATGAAAGAGCGACGTGCCAGCACCGATAAGTACTTGAATGCCGACGGATGCCATAATGAAGGCAGCGATTAGTGAAGCAACGGTTTCGGCGCGGAAATGACCGTAGCGATGATTTTCATCGGGCGGCTTCCGGGCAATTTTTAAGCCAATCAAAATAGCGATAGAGGCGATGATGTCGGTTGAGTTGTTGAGACCGTCTGCTTTTAATGCTTCTGAAGCACCGATCCAGCCGATCGTTAATTTTAATGTTGAAAGAAACAGGTAGGCGATAATACTGATCCAAGCGCCTTGTTCTCCTTTTTTAAGATTGTCATAAGCAGTATCCACGAGATGGTTCCCCCAATAAAAAATAGTGTATCCATCATAGCAGATGCTATTCGGGTGGGTCTACGGCAACAAGATTGTGCGTGGCACAACAAGTTGTACATACGCTACAAATGGTCGAAGGCAATTAAATTTCGCTGCGAAAAGAGGCTACCCAAGTCAGATTATCTGACTTGGGCAGCCTTTTCCTTAGCTTATTGGTAGTAACTCCATGAATGTTCGTAGTCGAGTGACAAGTTTTGCAGAGCTGGCCGTTGTTTTACTTCGATCCGGGCAAAATAAGCGGTTACTGTTTTTTGTTGGTTGGCGCCGATGACAATGTTGTCGAATGAGCGAGGTGATGTCATATCCGCGACGATCGTATTGCCAGCGTGCAATGTGTACTGGCCTTTAATATTAAACACTTTATTGCGTGAGTTGTTGTACAAGACGAGCGTCATTTTAATGCGGCCGTCTGCTTCGTGGACGGCGCTTTTAATGCCGACTTGAACACCTGTCCGGAATTTTGCTTCAAGTGCACGTGCGATAAAGACAGAAAACTCGGTGCGGTTGATTTCACTGTATGGCATAAAATAGCCGTTGCTGCCACTCGCAATGCCAGCGCTGCCGAGTGCTGATGCATATTGATAAAACCAGTCTGTGCTTTTTACGTCTTTAAATGAGGCGACATATGCCGGCTTCATGTTAAAGCCTTCTGCGATAATTTTCGCCATTTGAGAGCGTTTCAATTTACCAGACGGATTAAAGTAGTTTGCTTTGCTGAAAATACCATATTTTGTTAAGACTGCGATTGATTTGTATGCAGGATGAGACGTCGGAATATCCCGGAATCCAGGATTCGGTGCCGACTCATTTTGAATGCCGAGTGCTTTCGCTAAGATGATTGCAGCGTGTTCCCGTTTGACGGAATCATTTGTGCCGAAATTTCCATTTTTGTATCCTTGAATAATGCCTTTTTGTACAAGATAATTGATTTCATCGATTGCCCAAAAGCTAGCAGGTACGTCACTAAATCGTACAGCAGCGGCGCTTGTCCCATTCGATTGTACCGTCGTGCCAGATGAGTTGTTTTCCACTACAGCTGCTGAAGGACTTGCAATTGGAATGAGTAAAGCAATGGTTAAAACTGCTGCAAATAAACTGTGTAATTTTCTTTTCATCTTCACACCCCGTTATAAAATTAAATTATACTTATATATATTTTAACAATAAAGGAAAGTATTTCATATAGTAAATGTGGAAAATGGGGAATAAGACACGTATTTTCCTGTATAAAAGTTATTCGGTTTAAATGGGTTCATTCCTCCACTTTCGGAAACTTCATTTTTGAGAAAATTTACGTTGTTTTAAACGGCTTCTTCAATTGCTTCGCTTCGTTTATCAGCAAGCCGCCAGTATAAATGGTGGTGGCCTTCTTCAATCGTGACATCAATACGGAATTCGTTGGAATCGAGCCTGACTTTATGTTCGCGCGCCCATTGCAAGATGGTGCGAAAAGCAAATTGGATCTCGTCATCACTTCCATGAAATTCAAGTAGTGCATACGACCCGGATGGAATAGTTGAATTTGTCATACCGGACGGAATAATATCAATTTGCTTCACTTCCATTGCGATGCAGTGTGTGTACAACTGACCTGCACGCTTTAAACAAATGTCCATTAAGTTTCCATCTGTCTGTCCGGGAATCTGGTTTGCTGCTTTTAAAAATCGTTTTGTCCACTCGGGTCTAAGTGCAGTAATTTCATCTTGTGTACCGCTTATTTCAAACCCAATAACAGTCACGGTGCGTACATCTACAATTTTTGGTGTCATATTATCAGCTCCTTTACCCTTTTCTTTACCCTTTTATCTGCGTTTTCACACCGTCCCATTCGGGAATATACTTCAATACATACTGTATTATTTTTTCAGAAAAGTAAGTATAATGAATGGAGAAAAACATGGGAAAAGAGGCTTTTAAATATGGCGATGGGCTATTTGAACGGGAAATTTATTAATTCAAGCGATCCGGTTTTACCGATAGACGAGCGAGGTCACCAGTTTGGCGACGGTGTATATGAATTCATTCGAGTATATAATGGACGCCCGTTTATGATGCATCAGCATATGGAGCGCCTATTTAAAAGTGCGGAGGCCATTAGACTGAACATTGGAAAAACAGTTAAAGATATTATAGCGATTGTGGAGGACCTGATTGAGCGGAGCGGCCAGGCGAACTGCGACGTATATATGCAGGTGACGCGCGGCATTGCACCTCGCGATCACTTATTTCCAAATGTAGAAGCATCTATTTCGATGACAGTAAAGCCGTTTAAGCTTATATCGGATGACATTCGTAAGGTTGGTGCGACAGTGAAGCTGCTACCTGATGAACGATGGCAAAATTGCTGGATTAAGTCATTGAATTTGCTTCCAAATATTTTGGCCAAACAGGCAGCGTTTGAAGTAGGGGCTCTTGAAGCGGTACTCGTTCGTGATGGATTTATTACAGAAGGGTCAAGTTCGAACTTTTTTATTGTGAAAAACGGCGAGATATTGACAGCACCGGCAACGAATCATATTTTACACGGGATTACACGTATTGCCGTGAAAGAAATCGCGATGGAACTTGGTATCACACTGAAGGAGCAAGCATTTACGCCGGACGAATTGCTGGCAGCAGATGAAGCTTTTTTATCGAGCACAGGCTTAGAAATATTGCCGGTAACAGAAGTGGACGAGCAGAAGATTGGCAATGGGTGTCCCGGGACGGTTACGGTAACACTGTATGAGGAATTTTTGAAGAGAATATAATGAACAATTAGTTGTTTCACGCGTAAAGCGCCTTCCTTTTGGTAAAATAGAAAGAACACTATTAGGGAGTGGGGCATCATGTTAAAGCGAAGCATCGTTGGTTGCTTGTTATGTTTAAGTCTCTTCGGAACACAGGCAGGGCATGCAGCAGGGCTAAACTATACGGCCATCGGAGATTCACTTGCTGCGGGACAGACGCCAAACCGTGAAATTGGCGCAGGATATGCAGACATGATTGCAATGAGCATACAGCCAGAAGCCTATTCGAAAGAGCTGGCTATGCCGGGATATACAGTTGATCAGGTGATTAAGCAGGTAGAAAGTGACGCAGGCCAGCGTGCGATTCAAAGCGCGGACCTCATTACGATCTCAGCAGGTGCGAACGATTTATTGCCGCTCATTCAAAATGATCCATCGCGTGGCATGTTGACATTTAATGCAATCACTGCCGCCTTTGCGCTGAATGGGGTACGTGAAGATTATGCGGTACTGCTGCATAAAGTTGAGGAATTGAATCCGGGTGCCAATGTATATGCGATGGGGTATTACTTTCCGTATCCGCACGTATTTGACCAGCATAAACCAGCTGTCGCGGAGCAGCTTAATATGTTAAATGACATTATTAAGCAGGAAGCAGAAAGTGCAGGTGCTGTGTTTGTACCAGTTGCCGATCGTTTTGGGACGGATGCTGTCGACTATTTGCCAAATCCAGGTGACGTTCATCCAGGACCCGCAGGTTACTTAGAAATGGCGAATGCATTTTTAGCTGTTTACGCGCCAGGCAGTCCGGAGATTCCAAAGTCGTTGCTCAATCAGCTGCCAGAACCGGTGTCATTCGCGGAGCTCAGGAAAGTAGCAGCGAAACAAGAAGTCGAACCTGAACGCTCTGAAGAAGAGGTTGCTGTGGTAGAAGGATGTACAAAAGAAGAAATATACACGGAGGGGGCGTCTTGAATCATAAGGCGTCTTTATTTAACAAAAAACACCCCAGACGAGTCTGGGGTGTTTTTTTGTTATTAAACGACACCTTGAGAAATCATTGCGTCCGCTACTTTAAGGAATCCGGCAATGTTGGCACCCACAACAAGGTTGCCTTCATGGCCAAACTCAGCAGCTGCATGTTTGCTGTTTTTGAAGATGTTTTTCATGATATTGTGAAGTTTTTCATCTACTTCTTCAAATGTCCATGGCTGACGCGCACTGTTTTGTGCCATTTCAAGGGCAGAAACCGCCACGCCGCCTGCATTTGCTGCTTTTGCAGGGCCGAATAGAACGTCATTTTTCAAGAATATTTCGATCGCCTCAAGCGTTGAAGGCATGTTTGCTCCTTCACCAACCGCTTTTACGCCGTTATCAACAAGCACTTGTGCTGCTTCTGCATTGATTTCATTTTGTGTTGCACATGGGAGCGCGATATCGCAAGAGATGCTCCAAATGCCTGAGCAGCCTTCTATATATTGTGCAGTTGGATGGACGTTCACATATTCGCTGATACGTTTGCGTTCAACTTCTTTCAATTGCTTCACAGTCGCCAGGTCAATGCCGTTTTCATCGTAAATATAGCCGTTTGAATCAGAACATGCAACGACTTTCGCACCAAGCTGTGTCGCTTTGTCAATTGCATAGATCGAAACGTTGCCGGAGCCAGATACAACAACTGTCTTGCCTTCGAATGATTGGCCTTTATCTTGAAGCATTTCGTCTACGAAATAGACTGTACCAAAACCAGTTGCTTCTGTACGAGTTAAGCTTCCGCCGTATTGAAGGCCTTTGCCAGTCAAAACGCCTGCTTGGTAACCGCGAAGCCGTTTATATTGTCCGTACATAAAGCCGATTTCACGACCGCCAACACCAATGTCGCCCGCTGGAACGTCGATATCTGGACCGATGTGACGGTACAATTCAGTCATGAAGCTTTGTGTAAAACGCATCACTTCGTTGTCTGACTTGCCTTTCGGATCGAAGTCAGAACCACCTTTACCGCCGCCGATTGGCTGGCCAGTCAATGAGTTTTTGAAAATTTGTTCGAAACCGAGGAATTTAATGATGCTTGCATTAACAGACGGATGGAAACGAAGACCGCCTTTGTATGGTCCGATGGCGCTGCTGAATTGAACACGGAAACCACGGTTTACTTGCACGTTACCGTTGTCATCAACCCAAGGTACACGGAAAGAAATAGTGCGTTCCGGTTCTACCATGCGCTCAAGTATATTATGTTGAATATATTTAGGGTATTTTGCGAAAACCGGTGTCAATGATTCGAAAATCTCTTGCACTGCTTGATGAAACTCGCTTTCTCCAGGATTGCGTTTTTTTACGATCTCATATACATCGTCAACATATTTTTTAGCCGCTTGAAATTCACCTTGTGTCACTTCATTCGTGATTGTTGTCATGTGCAGTCCTACTTTCATAAGTTATTAATTTAAGTTAAGAACATCATATGCTGATTTATTCATCTCTTCAATGCTTTGTTGGGATGGAATTAATGATTATTTGATATGGATTTAAAATGGAAAGGAAAGAAAGGGCTTTCCTTAGCTGGAAAAGGGTTTTCTATATTAAAATGAGATTGATTTTTAAAAATATGAATAATTATGATCTTGAAAAAAGAACAAAAGAAAAAGGCGTTCGCGAAATGTTCATAATTTCACGAACGTTTTTCTTACTGCTTAAACTGACTGACCGTGTAAACAAATACAATGACAATGGTGATCGGAACAACCCATCTCATTAATGACAACCAGATTGAATACGTGCTGCCCATTTTGTTTGCGCTTAAATAGTATTGCTCTTTTACGAGTGATTTATCCATACGCCATGCAATAAACAACGCAATGAGCAAGCTACCAAGAGGCAGAAGGATGTTGCTGACGAGAAAGTCGGTCACATTAAAAACGGTCCGTTCAAATATCAGTACATCAGAAAGCGCACTGAATGACAGCGCCGCCGGAATGCCGGCAAGAAAAACAATTGCACCGGAAATCCATGAAATTTTCTTCCGTGACGACTGTTCACCTTTTGTGAATGCCGCTGTAATAATTTCCAGCAAGCTGAACGATGATGTAAGTGTTGCAAACAAGAATAACAAAAGAAACATAAACAAAAACAGTTCGCCAAATGGCAGCTGAGAAAAGACAGATGGCAGAACAACGAATAGCAGACCCGGTCCTTCCGTCGGTTCAAAACCGAAGGCGAAGACGACTGGGAAAATAGCCAAACCCGCAAGCACCGAGACAAAAATATTCATAAGTGCAACAGAGCCCGCTGATGCAGGGATGCTGACGTCTTTATTTAAGTAGGAACTATACGTCACCATGCAAGAAAAGCCGACTGCAAGTGAAAAGAAAGACTGTCCGAGTGCATATAAAACAGCTTCACCGGTAATTTTCGAGAAGTCCGGCTGCAAGAAGAATCGAACGCCTTCCATTGCTCCGTCAAGCGTTAATGAGCGCACGACAAGAATGATAAAGAAAATGAACAGCATCGGCATCATGTATTTGCTGGATCGCTCGATTCCATTGCGGACACCAGCAGCGATGACGAGAATGTTTAAAAGCATAAATGCGGCATGCCCGCCGATTGTCAGCCACGGATTCCCCGTCACAGCACCGAATAAGGCACCAGCATCACCGCCGTCAATGACATTCCCGAAGAGGGCCATACATGTATAAATGAGCACCCAGCCGCCGACAACGCTGTAAAATGATAGAAGCAGAAAGCAGCCAACAACACCAATTTTGCCGATTGCTGTCCAAAACGAGTCCGGTGCCAGCTTTTTATAGGCATTGACCGCTTCACGGCCGGAACCACGTCCGATAATGAATTCAGAGATGAGCATTGGCAAGCCGATTAAAAGCGTAAAAAGGATGAATAAAAGCAAAAATGCTCCGCCACCGCTCTCCCCGGTCACATACGGAAATTTCCAGATTGCACCGAGGCCAATTGCTGCCCCCGCTGATGATAAAATAAAGCCGATTTTCGACGACCATTGTTCCGTTTTTTCCATAATAATCGCCTCCATTTATGGGATTTTCATTCCCCCACTATAGCATGAAAAAGCATAGCAGACCGAATATATTTTCAATGCGTGTGAAATCGTCTATAATGAAGTAATTAATATGACAACTGGAGTGTACCCAATGACCGTAAACATAAATGGATCAGAAAAAAGAGATGAACATGGAAATCGTCTGAAAAATCGTGGCCGATTGCTCGTGAAATGTCCGGATGGACCAGGCATTGTATCGGCGCTGTCGAAGTTTCTGTTTGAACATGGAGCCAATATTATTGAATCAAGCCAGTATACGAGTGATCCTGCAGGCGGAACGTTTTTTATCCGCATCGAGTTTGACTGCGAGTTGCTCGCTGACAAACGTCAAAAGATAGAGACGGACTTTGAAGTGCTCGCGGAACAATTTAAAATGGATTATCGTTTTGCCTACGGCGGTGACCGGAAAAGAACCGCGATTTTCGTTTCAAAAGAGCCTCATTGTCTTCGGGAGTTATTGTGGGAGTGGCAGAGCGGGGATTTGCAGACGGATATTGCGTTTGTCGCGGGAAACCACGAAGATGCACGCGGAATAGTTGAGTCACTCGGTATTCCGTTCCATTACATTCCGGCAAATAAAGACATTCGCAAGCAGGTGGAAGAGGAGCAGGCCCGACTTGTGGAAGAGTACGATATCGATGTGATTGTACTAGCTCGTTATATGCAAATTTTGACGCCGGAGTTCGTTGAGCGTTATCCAAACAAAATTATTAATATCCACCATTCATTTTTGCCAGCCTTTATTGGCGCGCGTCCGTACGAGCGTGCTTATAACCGTGGTGTGAAGCTGATCGGTGCGACGTCGCATTACGTGACGAATGATCTTGATGAAGGACCAATTATTGAGCAGGACATTGAACGTGTGGATCACCGCGATCATGTAGCTGATTTGAAGAAAATTGGTCGTTCGATTGAACGTCGCGTGCTGGCTCGTGCAGTAAAATGGCATCTTGAAGACCGCATCATTGTGCATGGCAATAAAACGATTGTTTTTCATTAAGGAGAAAAGTCCGGAGATGTGTTTCCGGGCTTTTTCAGCACAGTTGCTATAGTGAATGTTTATATTCAGAATAGTCGATAAATAGGGAGCGTGTAAACATGACAGAATCAGGATATTTCGGCCAGTTTGGCGGCAGTTTTGTACCACCGGAATTAAAAGCAGCGCTTGATTACCTCGCTGAACAATTTACGGCATATAAAGAGGATCCGGCGTTTAATAAAGAGTTTCGTTATTATTTGAAAGAATACGTCGGACGGGAAAATCCGCTTACGTTTGCGGGACAGCTGACAGAGAAGCTTGGCGGTGCAAAAATTTATTTGAAGCGGGAAGATTTGAACCATACAGGCTCGCATAAAATTAACAACGTGATCGGGCAGATTTTGCTAGCAAAGAGAATGAATGCGCGTCGTGTCATTGCGGAAACGGGCGCAGGGCAGCACGGTGTCGCAACAGCTACAGCATGCGCGATGTTCGGAATGGATTGCGTGATTTATATGGGGGCGGAAGATATGCGGCGCCAGGCATTAAACGTGTTCCGGATGGAATTGTTAGGAGCAAAAGTGGTTGCTGTAGAAGAAGGTCAGGGGCGTTTGAAAGATGCGGTAGACGCAGCGCTGAATGACTACGTTGCAAATTATAAAGACACGTTTTATTTGCTCGGATCGGCTGTTGGCCCTCATCCATATCCAACGATGGTTAAGCATTTTCACGCGGTCATCAGTGAAGAGTCGAAACGGCAGATTTTAGAGAAAGAAGGGCGTCTTCCGGATGCCGTCATAGCCTGCGTGGGCGGCGGCAGCAATGCGATTGGATCATTTGCCCATTATATTGATGAGTCGTCTGTCCGTTTAATTGGGGCTGAACCAGAACAGGCCGCTTCTCTTACAAAAGGGGTCCCTGCTGTCCTTCACGGGTTTAAATGTTATGTTTTGCTCGATGAAGAAGGAAATCCTCAGCCGACGTACTCGATTGCGGCAGGACTCGATTATCCGGGCATTGGCCCTGAACACAGTTACTTGAAAGAAACGAAACGCGCTGAATATTACATGGTAACAAACGAAGAAGTGCTTGAGGCGTTTAAAGAGCTGTCACGAACAGAAGGCATCATTCCAGCGCTTGAAAGTGCACATGCCGTCGCACTCGTTATGAAACTTGCTCCGGAAATGAAGAAAGACGAGATAGTGATCGTGAATATTTCAGGCCGAGGAGATAAAGACGTACAGCAAGTGTTTGAAATGGAAACGAAATAACGAAGAAAGGGTTGTCCTGAAAGTCAGTAAACTGACAAAGGGCAGCCTATTTTTTTTGCGACGGCGGGATAATCACTAGAATATGGATAATCCAGCCGTCAACAAAGTTTCCCGCAGTTCCATGTGAACAGTACATTGTATAAGCATTGATCTTCAAATTTACCGAGTCATGCTATAAATCGTTTGTGAGCTCGGATGGCCCGAATGTAAAAGAAAACAGAGAGCGTAAACAAAACGGGGCCGCCGTAGACAATAGCTTCATGATGGACAAACGGGACAGCGGCCACTCCTGGGAATGTAACAGCCATAAAAAGGAGTGCGTCACGACGTCCCTTCAGCACATACCGCTCCGCTTCATTGCGTTTTTGCTGCGCATCCCGCTGCTCACGAAACAGCCGGGGCTCGTCCAGGACAGACAAGAATTTTTGCGGGAATGACAAAAGCGGGCGCAGGGATTGAACAAGAATTTGCTTTGGACTCGTTTTGCCCGCGTGTTTCCCGAGCCAGTCCATTACCGGCTTTCGACCGACTTCCATTAAATCGATGTTCGGGTCCAGAATATGCAGCAATCCGATAAATGTGGACACAGCTCGTCCTAAAAACGCGAATTCCGCCGGGAGCTGTACCGGTTCTTTTTTGACGATTTGCTGCACTTCGTCGAGCAACTGTCCGATAGCGAAGTCATCTAGCTGCATAAACGACTGCGCAGTATAGGCATCGATCATCGCCCGGATGACGCGTTTCATCCGCTCTTTGTCAGCGTGCGGAAGTAAAAAGCGCAGCCCTTCCAGTCCTTTTATGACCTGATCGTAATCTTCAATTAAAATGCCTTCGATAAGCGTTCGAATATGAACCGCATCTTCATTGGGCACACGGCCGGTCATGCCAAAATCAATGAGCACAATCGTCCCATCTGCTTTCACTAAAATGTTACCGGGATGCGGATCAGCGTGAAATTTACCTTCCTGCAAAAGCTGCTCCAGAAACATATTTGTCAATCGGACAGCAAGATCCTGCCGATCGATGCCGTTTCGTTCCAAGAAGGAAATATCTGTAATTCGGGCAGCTTCCACCCAGTCCATAACGAGCACTTTTTTTGTTGAATAATCCCTGTTATAGCCGGGAATATCTACGTCTGAAAACGATTCATAGCGCTTTTTAAAATAAAGACCGTTTTCGAGTTCACGGCGAAAATCAAGTTCAGCTCCGATAACCGACGTCATTTCCCGATAAAGTGCAAGCATATCCGTTTGCTTGCCAAACTTCGTAAATCGTTTCGCAAGCTTCATAACAATGCGCACGGCTTTAAAATCAACAGCGATAATTCTCTCGATGTCTGGGCGCTGTACTTTTACCGCGATGAGCTCGCCTGTATAAAGACGCGCTTTGTACACTTGGCCAATGGAAGCGGACGCCACCGGTTGCCGGTCGATTTCTGCCGCCACGCTTTCAACAGGTGCATTCCATTCCTGTTCCATGACCGTTTGTGCTTCTTCCCACGGAACGGCTGGCACCCGGTCGATTAAGTCTTCAAGCTCATCGAGAAACGCTTTTGGCATAACATCTGCTCTTGTACTTAAAAACTGTCCAAGCTTAATTAATAAACCTTCAAGACGGAGAGCGGTCTGCCGATACTTAGCTGCCTGTTTTTTTATGAGTAATTCCCATTTTATATTTGTTTCATCCGTCCAATTACCCCGGTGATACCGTTCGAAAATGGTGAGCTGTAAAAAGAAAACAACGGCCATTTTGACGATAATAAAAATACGGAAAAAAGCTAATTTATTCAAAAAATCCGTCCTTTCCGGATAAACATTCATCTGCCATTTTACAGGATGAACGGCACCACTGTACAATTTCGGGTTTCAGGCACCATTACTCAAAAAGGAAGAGTGATTGGTTCTATGAAGCGCAGTCGGTTTTTTTTGTGTGAAATTCGGGAATAAACGCGGTAGTGTGTAGAAAGACTTACCAGAAGAGAGGAAGATGTAATGTTTGATTCACTATTATTTAATTTAATGATTATTCTCTTTATTGGGATTGCCTCCCAGTGGATGGCGTGGCGATTCCGACTTCCGGCGATCGTAGTTATGTCGGTGGCAGGACTGCTTATTGGGCCGCTCTTCGGGTGGATAAATCCGAAAGATGTGTTCGGTAACTTATTTCAGCCAATTATATCAGCCGCTGTCGCGATTATATTATTTGAAGGAAGCTTAAATCTTGATTTTCGTGAAATTAAAACGGTTCGCCAGCCGATCCGGCGCATTGTGACGCTTGGCGCGTTTATCGCCTGGATTCTCGGTTCACTCGCCGCGCATTACATTGCCGGATTGTCATTGACTGTTGCATTCGTCATTGGCGGTTTATTCATTGTTACGGGGCCAACGGTTATTTTGCCGCTGTTACGTCATGCAAAATTAAAACCGCGCACGGCAGCCATCTTGAAATGGGAAGGCATCGTGGTCGATCCGTTTGGTGCCCTTCTTGCTCTATTCGCATTTGAATTTATTAAATTTTTAACAGGCACGGTATCGGCTGCGACACTGCTCGTCTTTTTAGCTGCTTCTGTATTTGCCGTTATACTCGGAATATTATTTGGTAGGGGGCTTGGCAAAGCACTTGAAAAAGGACGTATTCCAGAGTATTTAAAATCACCGGCCGTATTCGTGGCGGTCATTACCTGTTTTACAATTGCTGATGAAGTGATGCATGAAACAGGGTTGCTTGCGGTCACAGCGATGGGGATTGTCATGGCGAATATGCATATTTCCTCTATAAGAGACATGCGCCATTTTAAAGAAAATATTTCGATTTTGCTTATTTCAACTATTTTTGTTATGTTAACGGCGTCATTGACAACCGACACTTTAAGAGAAATATTTAATATTCGCATTATTGCCTTTGTTATTTTGATGCTGTTTATTGTACGACCGCTGTCGATATGGCTGTCAACAATCGGTACGGATATGACGAATCAAGAAAAAACGCTTGTCGGCTGGATTGCGCCACGGGGAATTGTGGCATTAACCGTATCCGGTTATTTTGCAGAATCGCTTCTTAAAGCAGGATACGAAGATGCTGCACTATTAACACCGCTCACGTTTGCCCTTGTGTTTTCAACTGTTGTGGTACATGGATTTTCGATTGGCTGGCTGGCGAAAAAGCTGGACGTATCATCAACAGATAAACCAGGTATACTGCTTATTGGCGGGAATGCATTCACTGCAAAGCTTGGTCAAGCGCTGAAGGAATTGAACATCCCCGTACTCGTTGCGGATGAGTCATGGCAGAGGCTGAATGCTGCTAGACAGGTGAATTTGCCGGTATACCACGGTGAAATCTTATCAGAAAGCACAGAATATCATCTCGAATTGACGCCCTATGAATACATGATTGCTGCAACCGATGATGAAGCGTATAATGCGCTCGTCTGCTCAACATTTGTACCGGAAATGGGCCGTGTGAATTTGTTTCAAATTGCAGCAGGTCCGGAGCGTACGCAAACGGCAAAAGAATTTAATAAAACAGTTGGCGGAAAAGTACTGTTTGACAGCGAAGCTCATTTCGAAGCATTAAACATGCGCGTTGCTGGCAATTATATTATCCGGAAAACCGATTTGACTGAACAGTATGACTATGAACAATATTTGCGTGACCGTGATAAAGGCTCCTTGTTGTTGTTCATTTTAAGGTCATCCGGCAGACTGGAGTTTTACACGCGTGATGAATCACCAAAAGGGGAAGCGGGTGATAAAGTAATCAGCCTCGTGCCACCAGTGAAAGAATTCGCGAAAATGAAGGAAAAGATCGCTGAAAAGCGGCGAGATCAATAATGAAAAAGCGGCCCCTAGGAGGCCGCTTTTTCTGACAGTAAATTTAGAGAAAGTATGGAATGTATTATAGTTATATTTAACCGGATAAACCCGGCTGAGCACTTATTATATTATTCGATTTTGAAAGTGCTTTCATTATAAAATGCACAAAAAGCCATAAAAAAGACACAAAGCAGAATTATTCGACTTAAATCACAAATTGTGAAAGAAAAAGCAGTCTTTTCCGGATGTTTTTTCTTTCATAGAAGACTATTTATCCCGCATTAACGGGCAGTAAGATCCGGACTATAACTTTAAGACATCAGAAAAGAAGGCGAAGGGGGATAGCGGAACGTAGACTAAGAGCATCACTTTCTGTGACAACGTCTACATAACCCACATCCTATGGGTCTAACCCCCACTGAATGAAGTTTTACTTTATTGTTAACGTCAGGCTGCTTGTATGTCGTTTGTTTTGAAATTAGATGTTGGAATCGTTTTAGTCAAAAGCGGCCGACCAACGTCACAAAGAGAAAGAAAATTGTTTTTCAAGCATTGTTCCTTGGTCAGCAAGGCGTGTATGCCATGAAAAAGCCTTTTCAAGTATATGCGGTGTTTGACCCCCACGCAAAGATGCTTCTTCAAAATATTGGAGTAGCTGCTCTTTATACATCGGATGTGCGCAATTGTGAATAATGACGAGTGCTCGTTCGCGCGGTGCTAGCCCGCGCAAGTCCGCATATCCTTGCTCGGTGACGAGAATATCAACGTCATGTTCTGTATGATCAACGTGTGAAGCGAAAGGAACGATACTCGAAATCGTACCGTTTTTAGCGGTTGATTTTGTTACAAAAATAGCTGTACGGCAGTTGCGGGCAAAATCGCCTGAGCCACCGATCCCGTTCATCATTTTGGTACCAGATACGTGCGTGGAATTAATGTTTCCATAAATATCCGCTTCAAGCGCGGTATTTATAGATAACAAACCGAGCCGCCGAATGAGTTCAGGATGGTTTGAGATCTCTTGTGGACGCAGGATAAGTTTGTCCCGATATTTTTCTAGGTTGGCATATACCTCATTCATTTTTTCTTCCGATAGCGTAATGGAGCAGGCGGAAGCAAAACGAATTTTACCGTGGTCAAATAAATCAAACACAGCATCTTGCAATACTTCGGAATACACTTCAAGGTTTTCAAACTCGGAATCAATGAGCCCGTGCAGCACTGCATTGGCAATAGAGCCAATCCCTGATTGAAGTGGAGCCAATTCATTCGTAAGACGGCCTGCTTTTACTTCTTCTCTGAAAAAAGTAATGAGATGAGCAGCCATTTGTGCCGTCTCCTCATCTGGTGGAACAATCGTAGAAGAGGAGTCTAACGATTTTGTAATGACAATGCCTTTGATTTTAGCCGGATCGACAGGGATGCCTATTTCACCGATTCGTTCATTAACAGATGTCAGCATAATGGGTCCGCGTTTTCCTTGCTCATTTAGGCTGTAAATATCGTGAAGTCCTTCCAGTTCAGCTGGCTGGGCAAGATTCAATTCAATAATGACATTCCTTGCTTTCTCTATAAAAATAGCAGAGTTCCCAACAGACGTTGCAGGGATGATAAGACCCTCTTCTGTGATTGCCACGGCTTCAATAATGGCGTAATCAATCGGGTCCAGCACTTCGCTCCGGATAAGTTCAGCTGTGTGGGACAGATGCTGATCAACAAAATATAGATTGCCGTCATTAATTTTTTTTCGCATGGATGGGTCGGCTTGAAAGGGGAGTCGTTTATTAATAATGCCTGCTTCTGCCATCAATTTATCAAGATCAAAGCCAAGTGAAGCGCCGGTAAAGATATTGACTTTAAAGGTTTCTGTTTTGGCACGTTCAACGAGTGACGTAGGCACCGCTTTCGCATCACCGGCCCGTGTAAATCCGCTCAAACCAAGTGTCATGCCGTCTTGAATCCAGGAAGCAGCTTCATCTGCTGACACAATACGTGTATGTAAATCATTCATGCGTAATCGTTCTGTTATGTGTTTATCCACGATTCGATCCCTCCGATTCGTTTTTATTAGTGTAACAAATAATGAAAGGGCTTTCATTTGCATGAGCATGAAAAGCCGCAAAAAAGACGCGAAAGAGAAATTTCGCGTCATGAAGCAGTATATTAATAATTGAGTGATTTCCGAAAAGTACTCGTATACGTCTGCGTGACGGGGATTTTCGTTCGATCTTTCATAATAAGCAAAAAGGTAGAATGTGAATCTGGCTGAATTTCCTGAATGAAATGAACGTTCACAATATAAGAACGGTGGACGCGGATAAAAGAATCATCCGGCAGCGTAAACTCAAGCTCGGTTAAATTTAACTTATGGTAGCCGCTCCCAGTCTGTGCCTGCACCCTTGTTTTTCGGCCTTCTGATTCCAGATACATGACATCGCTGTAAGGAATCGGGTACCATCTATCTTCAGATTTAATTGTCAGTACATTGCGCGCAATCGGCGACGGTTTTGCCGGATAGATGGTGGTAATGGCACCGCTCACTTCATTGTCATCAAAAATGGGTACGGACATAGCGTAATATGGGATTCCATACACATTACTGTCAATATACATCGATACTTGATGCTTTTCCGTTAATGCCTGATGTGTCACACTGCCTTTTTTGATCGGATCACCAGCGTGAATATGCAGGTCCACGAGACGGCTTGGCTGATAATAAATAAATTTTTCGCGGCTGGAAATAGCTACTGCCGTGTTCGAAGGGAAAAATTCTCTCATCACTTCCATAATGCCAGACACAGTAAATTGATCCATTTCATCCACTCCTTTTGAATGGTTGTAGTACAATAATTTTAACATATAAATGGAGTGATTCAGGGTGGCAAAAGGGAAAACAAATGCAATGCGGCTGCTTGATGCAGGTGGCATTGCATACAATGTGTATAAATATGACAATAAAGATGGGGAAATTGACGGTGTATCTGTGGCGGGAAAAATTGAAAAGGCTACAGGGAATGTATTCAAAACACTTGTCACGCAAGGAGCAGCTGGACTTTATGTATTTGTCGTTCCAGTTGAAGAAGAACTAGATTTGAAAAAAGCTGCTCGCGCTGCCGGTGAGAAAAAAATTGAAATGATTCCAGTGAAAGATCTTCAAAAACAGACGGGTTACATTCGTCGGGGCTGCTCGCCTATTGGGATGAAGAAGCTCTATCCGACTTTTATTGATGCGAGTGCTTTACACTTAGACTTCATGATTGTCAGTGCCGGGAAGATTGGTGCACAGATCGAGCTGGCACCGATGGACTTGAAAACGATTGTAAATGCTACAATTTGTGAAGTTGTGAAGAAACTTTGAATAAAATGTTAACAAATTGTGTAAAGTTCGTGGCATCTCTGTAAAAACGTTCTTTTTCACTGTTTTTTTCGTATACTGTAGTCATCAAAAGAAACAGGAGTTGAACCTCAACATGATGGTCGTTGAAAATCTTCTTGACGTGAAAAAATATTTCGCCGGTGAAGTAAAAGAAAACTTTGTTGTGCAGTATGAGAAAATGCTAAAATCCAGCGCATGTTATCAAGCAGGCGATTTACACGAAACAGAAGACGAAACAGCGGAATGCATTAAAGTCCTTCGTTCAACAGGTGAAGCAAGTTCAGTCACACGAATTAGCGAATATCCAATCGGCGCTGAATTCACATGCGTTGACGAAGCACTTGCTCGCATTCGGGAAGCACATAGCGATATTTTTAAACGATAATTAAAAGAGCAGCTGGTTCCTTTAAGGAGCCGGCTTATTTTGTTTATACGAACAATGTGAAGTATTCAGAAAGAAGCAGGAGTGGTTACAAACTAAGACAGCGTAGAGAAATTCCGGTATACATGTTCCATTGTAGTCATATAGTTAGACTCGAGGGGGTGGGCGGATGCTTTATTTTACGTCGGGCCATACGGCGAGAGGATTCGTACAGATGGCAGAGACGAATGTGTCGGATGTGCGCCTGTTTATTTTGCTGCGGGGCGGTGGAGAGTGTGCGCAGATGGAATGTTTAAAAGAGATCGAGGAGCGGCTTCAAAAAGCGGATGTCCAATTTGATTCTATTCGTAGTCCGTGGAATGCGCTAATGCCGGAAGGACTTATTGTCGGTAACAAAGCGATCTGGTGTGGCAGTCTGGCACCGGATATACCAAACGAAGCGACAGTCCGTCATGCTGCTATTCATCCGGATATGCTATCGGCTCCGCCTGCACAGAAAACGGCGCACATTGCTTATGACTGTTTTCGGGAAGCGCTGCTCATTCATGACGAATGGGAATCCATTTTCATTAACCGATTTGATCCGAAAAAAGCGGATCGACTGGCACAGAAATGGATCGCAGCCCTATTACCTGGGAAATCTGATGATAAACAAAAAACAATTCACCGCTTTCTCGGGGCAGCTACACCAACTGGACCGGTTGATTATATTCCAGAACTGACAGAAGGATTGAAGAAACGGTATTTAATTAAAGGAAGAGCGGGTACGGGCAAATCAACGTTTATGAAAAAAATTGCCGCTGTAGCGGAGCAGAAAGGTTATCGGACAGAAATGTATCATTGCGGGTTTGACCCAGCGAGCATTGATATGGTTATCGTTCGTGAACTTGGATTTGCGCTCTTTGACAGCACGGCACCTCATGAATATTTCCCTGGAAATAATGAAGTGGATGTTATCATTGACACGTATGAAGAGCTTGTTGAACCGGGAACGGACGAAATGTATGAAAAAGAAATCACCGCGTTATCAAAGAGGTACTCTGAAATAATGGAAGAAGGGACGGCCCATTTGCTTGAAGCATACAAAGAAAAAGAGTCAGCACGGACGGCTACGCCCGCGGCTGCTTCAAGAACGGCGGAAATGATTTGGAATTATTTGTAGGAAAAGAAATGCCCGATTTTTTCATCTACAATCGGCGTTTCATGTAGACCGCTATGGTCGATTTTTTTATCATAAATAATAGTAACACGGTAGTTTTTTTTCGGTACGATCGCTTTTAAACGGAGTGCACTTTTTACAGGTGTCACTTGATCGCCAGTGCCAGCAATATTCAGCACGTCTGTTTCGGCAGGAAAACGTGTATGTCCGGCAGCAATTTGTGCAAGAGCAGGAGAGCCAGGCATTAAGTCGTACACGGCAGGACCGGTGTTTTGTGTAAACCACCGGCTGCCGGCGACACCACCAAACGGACTGCCAATGGTGACGAGTTTATCCGTGACAGGATGCCGCTCTGGGTCATACAGTTCCTGCAAAAATTTCACAGAGACAATACCGCCCATGGAATGACCGACGATGTTGACACGGTCGATCCCATATTCTTTTTTCAATACTTGCATAACGGATGCGAGAGCATGGGATGTATCGTCAAATGAAGCCCGGTTATCTTCAAATAATACTTGAATAAAAGCAGGTTTATCAGGGAGGGACATGTCTTCATGAACGAGCAGATGGCCAGCATGTGTCACATTTATCGTCAACGCCCGTGATCCCCATCCGTACTCTTCAAAACGGGCAATCATCGTATTGAATGAGTTGGCATTTCCTTTAAACCCATGTACAAACACGACCGTTTCTACATATTGATTTTCTGACACGGCATGATCGTTTTTAGAAAGTGTCAAAAAGCTTACATACATAAAAGCAGCTGCCGCTAAAAATAAGCCGAATTTGCGCATGACTGGTCTTCCTCTCCAATAATACGTAGTACCTTTTAGTGTACAAAGTTCCTGTGAAAATATACAGGCTGAACTATAATGGGAACAGGGCAGGTGATAGAGATGAAAGAACTCGTCGGTAAATGTGAAGAATGTGGAAAAGACATTTACTGCATGGATGGTTTTTTTTATGGCGTGAAAGAAGACGGCAAACTGCTTTGTTTTGACTGTGCGGATGAAGAAAAATAAGAGCCTGCTTACAATGCAGTGCTCTTTTTTGTGATACTGGGCAAAGGGATATCATTGAACGGGGGATTCACTCAACACACAATACTTTTTCGCTGAATCTGCATCGATCATTTTAGGGGGACAATCAATGTATGTTTCTAATTGTGTATCGGTGTAAAGGAAAAGCATATCGGCATTTTGGGAATCGCTTTGCACTTTTTTAACGAGTGAGGCGATGGCTGTCCACTCGGATTGAACAGCGGGAAACGCTTGCTTCATTTTAATATGGCCGCCAGCAGACGCCTGTACTTCCTTGTAATCAGGAATGTCGGGACTGGTGACAAGATCAACACTTTCGCCGCTGTGTCTTGTAGAGAACTCTTCTCTTTTAGGCAAGAGACGCTGAATGTCAGGTTTAATGTCTTCTCGGAATTGTTTTTCCCATACCATATCCGGATAATTATCTCTATGATGAACGCAAGCGTAACGCTGATCAATAGCCAGCTTGTTATTATAATCCTTCCACCCGGTCGAATGGCTTCGGTTTTTTCGTCCGGATGCGTCCGCTCCATGACCAATTTGTCCACATGCGCATTAGCTGTTCAGCTGGTCCGCGTTTAAATCGTTTCATATACAAGGTGCTGCACACGCATTGCAGTATGAAGATCATGATGCCAAGAAGGATGCTGGCGATCACACCTAATTGTCCAAACAGGCCAAGTCCGTAGCCATAGAAAATAAATGTGCAGATGATGGTCTGCATTAAATAATTAGTGAGCGACAATTTGCCAACCTGTTCAAAAGATATATTGATTTTTGACGTGGGCCACTTTATATAAAGCAGTGGGAACGCGCAAATATAGCCGATGGAAAGAGCACTTGTACCGATCGCTCCAGCTACGCCGGTCCAGTTCGTTTCAGGCAGGAGCACAGGGATGCTTTTTAGCAAAAGTCCGATTGGCACAAGCAGTGCTCCTTTTTGATACAGCGGTTTTTCTTTGTCCGGTCGGGTAAAGATACCTGCTTTGGCTGCATACATCCCGTATAAAAAGAGCGGCGCCGTAAAAAAGGGCGAAAGCAGAAGGATAAATAGATACAAGTAATCTGGCATAATCAACGAGTCCTCATTGTTTCGCTGGTCCATAATTTCCGTATACGTGCCATCTGCATAAATCGTTTTTGTTGCATCGACGTAATCTGCCATCTTTTCTTTTTCGGCAACGGTTTCTTCGATTACACCGTACCCGAGCGCAAAGGTAAGCATGAGTAACGCTGTGCCCCAAATAAGTAGTGTTTTTTTCGATCGTTTTAAAAAGAGAAGAAGAAAGAAGCCCATCATCCCATAAAAAAAGAGAATATCCCCTTCCCATAAAAAGATGGAGTGCAGCAAGCCGATCGCGATTAATAAAAGAAATCGACGGGCGCAATGCCGCCACACTTTTACACCGTTTCGTTTCAAACTTTCCATCATTTTCACCATTGAATAGCCGAATAAAAAAGTAAAAATTGGCATAAAACTGCCTTCGATCGCAATCTTGACAAATTTGTAAGCTGCAGAATCGACCGCTGATAATGAATATATTTCAATTTCATCTTTCCCCCATATGCCGTACTGAAAAATGAGTAGGTTTGCAAGCAATATGCCAAACAAACTGAATCCTCTCATTCCATCAATTATTTGTACCCGTTTTGATTCTGTCATCAAGGGTTCCCTCCAATTATTCTTACTATTATTTTATAACAATGAAACGACAATTTGCTTATTGATTTATGGAATTTTTGGAAATCAATAAGGGGATGAAAATTTGCGCACAACAAATAAAGCCTCCCTGAAAACAATGCAGAGGAGGCTTCTTGTTAATCGACTTCTTTTCCGGCAACTTCACGGATTTCGGTTCGTTTTTGGTACAAGTTCGTCAAGATTGTTTTAATGACAGCGTATGTCGGGATGGCGAGGATAATTCCCCAGAGACCAGCGATGTTGCCAGCTGCCAGAATGATTGTGATCACTGTCAGCGGGTGAATATCGAGTGCTTTGCCCATAACGTTTGGAGAAATAAAATTGCTTTCAATTTGTTGAGCAACAAGCATGATAATCCCGACATAAATGACCATTTGCGGCTCTTGGCTGAATGCAATAAATATGGCTGGAATAACGGCGATATATGGGCCGAGAAACGGAATCACATTCGTGAACATCCCAAACATCGCAAGTAACAGTGCGTAATCCAGACGGATAATTAAATACCCGATTAAAAGCATGACGCCCACGAGAAAGCTGACCAAAAGTTGTCCTTGAATGTACGAACGAAGTGTCACATCCAGATCGTGAAGCGTATGACGAATCCACGTTTTTCGTTCTCCGGAAAAAAAACCGGCAACAAATGGTGCAAATTTTTCATGGTCTTTCAGCATGTACACGAGGAAGAATGGCACGAGGATAATTAAAAACAGTCCCTGTACGAATGCTTGAATAAAGCCAATTAGCCGTGAACTAAAGCCCGTTACGTAATCATTTAGCTTATCAGTTACGTTTTCGAGCGATTCAATCGCAGCAGGTGGAAGACGGTCTTTTTGATTCAACACGAAATCCATCGCCTTTTCTCCTTCTTTTACCATTTGAGGCAAGTTATTAACGAGTGAGCTCACCTGACTATTCGCGACCGGAGCAATAAGAGCATAAATAAGCCAGAAAACGAGTCCAATTACGATAATAACAGTGCTCAGGGACGCCCAACGCGGAAATTTTTTCGATTCAAGCCATTTCATAAGCGGGCGCGTTAAATAAAATAAAACGCCTCCAAGCAGAGCAGGCAGGAAAATGGTTGTCGCTACGATCACGAGCGGATTAAATACTTCGCGAATTTCCTGGAACATAAAAATAATGACCATGGCAAGCAATATGCCAATTCCAGTCTGAAACCAGAGTTTATTTGTCACATAGACACATCCTTTCTACATGTCAACATACCATATTTACCCGTCTATACGAAAAAAAAAGCTGAACAGTTCCAGCTTTTTTAAAAATAAATATACGTAAGGCCCTCGATAATGGGTAATGAAATGATCGTACGGATTAGAAAAGTAATCAGTAAGTCTTTAAATGAAACGGGAATTTTGGTTCTAAGCAGCAGTAAGCCCACTTTAGACATATAAATGAGCTGTGAAATGGACAAGGCTGTGATGACGACAAGACAAAACGTAATCGAAACAACGGAGAACATCGTTCCGACAATCACCGCTTCTTTTTTCGTATGCATGAGTATTCATACAGTGCACAGTTTAATTCATCTATTTCCGAAAATCGACGAAATCAGTCATATTCATAAAATACAGATTTTTGTTAACGTTTTCAATTGTTATTGCTGATAGATCATAGCTTTTATACGTATCCCGAAGTATTTTCATGTTAAAATAAGAAGGGATTAAATATAAACGAGAAGGTGAAAAGAATGATTACAAGCATCGCAACGGACATGGACGGCACGTTATTGAACGGGAAAATGGAAGTGAGCGAAGCAAATTGTGACGCAATTAAAAAGGCACAGAAACTTGGCGTGGAAGTTATTGTTGCAACAGGGCGTTCATATGCAGAAGCGCGCTTTGCACTCGAAGGTTCCGGCATTGAGTGCCCGATTATTGCTGTAAATGGAGCGGAAACGCGTAATGCAGCTGGCGAGGTCGTTCAATTCACCGCAATCGAAGATGATACGGCATCGGATATTTATCGACGTTTGAAAGATGTCGGCGTGTATTTTGAAGTGTTCACAAACCAAGGTGCGTATACGGATAATCCGGATAAAGCGGTTGAATTGCTCATTGATATCGTCTCATCGGCCCATCCAGAAATATCAGTCGAAGAAATTCGTGAAACGGCGCAGCAGCGTGTAAACCGGAAACTCATTTTACCAGTAGACGAATATGAATCGATCATTCATGACATCGATCATCACATTTACAAGTTTTTCGTTTTTTCAACAGACGATGATTTATTGCAAAAAGCATCAGATCGTCTTGAAGGCATTGCGGGTATTGCTGTTAGTTCATCTGGAAATGAAAACTTGGAAGTGACGAATGAGCTGGCGCAAAAAGGGCTAGCACTCGAAGCTCTTTTATCATCTAAAGGGTTGTCAATGAATGATGCACTTGCAGTCGGCGACAATTACAACGATTTATCGATGCTTGAGAAAGTTGAGTATTCGTATGCGATGGGCAATGCGCATGAAAATATTAAACGAGCATGCCGATTTGAAACAGCTGGTAATAATGAAAATGGTGTCGCGCAGGCGATTGAAGATGCACTGGAACGAAGCATGGCCAAATGATACAATTATTCTTAAAATTCGTACTAAAAAAGGAGAAATAGCCTTGTCGAAAGTAACAATCGAAGAAATCGTTGTAGCGAATCAAGTATTGAAAGACGTTGCCATCAAAACGCCGCTTCAAAAAAATGAAATTTTATCAGCGCGTTATGGCTGTAATGTATATTTAAAACGAGAAGACTTGCAAATTGTCCGCTCCTTTAAACTGCGCGGAGCCTACAACTTTATCCGTAGTTTGACGGAAGAAGAGCGGGGAAAAGGTGTCGTGTGCGCAAGTGCTGGCAACCATGCGCAAGGTGTCGCGTATTCATGCCATGCGCTCGGCATTGAGGGGAAAATCTATATGCCGTCGACAACACCGCGTCAAAAAGTGTCGCAGGTGAAACGATTTGGCGGTGAGAATGTATCGATCGTACTAACGGGGGATACATTTGATGACTCTTACACAGCTGCGGTGGAATATTGTACAGCAGAAGAGAAAGTATTTGTTCATCCCTTTGACGATTATCGGACAATTGCCGGACAGGGCACAGTCGCTGTTGAAATCATGAACGATGCACAGGTGTCAATTGACTACATGTTCTGTGCAATTGGCGGCGGCGGGTTAGCTGCAGGTGTTGGTTCGTATTTAAAAGGCATCAGCCCGAATACGAAATTGATCGGCGTCGAACCAGCAGGTGCAGCGGGGATGAAAGCATCGTTAAATAAAGGTGAAGTCACACGCCTTGATACGATTGATCCATTCGTTGACGGTGCAGCTGTGAAGCAAGTCGGCGATTTGACGATGGACATTTGCATGGACGTGCTCGACGGTATTGCCGTCGTTCCTGAAGGAAAAGTGTGTACAGCGATTTTGCAGCTGTACAATGAAAGTGCGATCGTCGCTGAACCGGCCGGTGCATTAACTGTTGCGGCACTCGAGTGTTACAAAGATGAAATTAAAGGGAAAAATGTCGTCTGCATCATTAGTGGAGGCAATAATGACATTGAACGAATGCAAGAAATTAAAGAGCGCTCACTTATTTATGAAGGGCTCAAGCATTATTTCATCGTCACGTTCCCGCAGCGCGCCGGTGCACTTCGTAAGTTTATGGCTGAAGTACTCGGTGAGCAGGATGACATTGCCCGCTTTGAATACACGAAGCGGACAAATCGTGATGAAGGACCAGTGCTTGTTGGCATTGAGTTGAAATGTAAAGAAGACTATGCCCCACTCGTGAAGCGTATGAAAGAAAACGGCTTCCCTTACATGGAAATCAACAATGATCCATTGCTGTTTAATTTGTTGATTTAAGTAGATCTATTCTGGCGGGAACGGAACAAAAACGGAGTAAAGCAAAAAACGCAGGCATTGAAGCCCTGCGTTTTTTATTTAATTTCGGTTACTTTGTCATTTTCATCAAATGTGTACGTCCAGAAGTGCTCATAATTAAATCGATCGTGCAGTTCGCTTCCCTCTTGCGCTACACCGGCTTCAAGCTCTTTTAACATCCAGATCGTCTGCGAAATGTGAGCTTTCATTGCTTCCATTTTTTGATCATATACGTGGCGGATATCATAACGGATGTCGGCTGTACCGATTTCTTCAGCTGTATTGTTAGCGAAAGCTACGCAGTGAAGCTTTGGCCGTTTTTCCTCATCAATTGCCCGTACGGCACGAACGACAGCACGTGCGGTTGCTTCATGATCCGGATGAACCGAGTAGCCAGGGTAAAATGTAATGACAAGTGATGGATCAACCTCATTAATTAAGTCAGTCATCATATCCATCATTTTTTGATCATCTTCAAATTCAAGCGTTTTATCGCGCAAGCCCATCATACGCAAATCTTGAATCTTAATCGCTTCTGCGGCTTTTTTTAGTTCTGCTTTGCGAATATCCGGAAGCGACTCACGCGTCGCAAAAGGCGGATTTCCGAGATTTCGTCCCATTTCGCCGAGTGTGAGGCACGCGTATGTAACGGGTGTTTCGCGTTTTGTATGAATGGCGATCGTGCCGGATACGCCGAATGCTTCATCATCGGGATGTGGGAAAATAACAAGTACGTGCCGTTCCTGTTCAACTTCCATCGTTTTCATGTTCTCAACCCTTTCCTTTTACTTAAATGGCGTTGTACCCATTTGCAAGGCAACCGCCAGTTTTCCGTCAAAATCATGGCCTGCCATGAGCAAGTGCCCGTCTTCATCAAATCCATAATGAGTCAATCCTTCTGCGTATACCCAGCCAATTTCGAGCTTTAGTCCAACCCGATACGGCCCATCACCGACAATTTTGCCATGTTCATATGTAAGTTTTGCATTGCGGATGTAAGCGCCTGCAGAGAAAAACTTTTCGTCAAAGTGTGATGCATATGCACCGTTCGTCGTTTCTAGATGAAGATAAATTTCTTCACCGGCAAATCGGTCCACGAGCTCCTGCACTTTTTCCGGTAAAATTGGTTCCATGCCGTTAAACCCTCCAGTCAAAATCAGTTATTAGTTCATTGTACTAAAACTTTATCCAATTGGCGAAAATCTAGCTTTTTGAGTATGATGAGAAAGGAAAATAATTTGAATAGGGGGTGTCTGTTATGAGGCAATCGATAAAAACAATCATTGAAGAACGCCGCTCGATTAAAAAATTCAATGGCCGTCGGGTAGAACAGTCTGATGTAACTGCTGTTTTAGCGGATGCCGCATGGGCGCCGAACCATGGGAATCGCGAACCGTGGCGCTTTATCGTCGCAGCAGAAAGTGGACTTGATGCGATCCGCACGACGATGAAAGAATGCACAATTCCGAATTGGGCAGCGCTCTCTCCTGAAGAACTTGATAAAAAGATTGCTGGATTTAAGCTGCCAGGTGCATTTGTTTTTGTGGTAGTGCCGGAAGATGCCCGCCAAAAAGAAAGGCTGGAAGACTTTTCTGCAACAAGTGCACTTATTCAAAATGCACAATTGCTCGCATGGGAGAAAGGAATCGGCACATGCTGGAAAACGCCAGTATGGATTGATGCACCGAAATTTAGAACAGCACTCGGCGTGAAACCGGGCGAGCGAATTCTTGCTATGCTTCAATTCGGATACTATGACGAATTGCCAAAAGCAAAGCCACGCACACCTATAGAGCAAAAGATTACGTATTTTGGAAAATGAAAAACGGCCTAAGGGTTGTTTTTTATTTGGGTAAAAATGTACTGAAAATTGGTGTGAGCGGTCAGAAAGGGGGGAGTGATCAAAAAATGTGACGAGCGGTTGGAAATGAAATAAGTAAGCAGACACTCCGATTACTCTTTTGAAAAAAAACCGCCGGGCGCAGCCAGGCGGTCTCAAAACTTATTTTTGATTGTACGCTCCGTGCATAACCGGACCTACGTATTCGTTCAGCTTCCAGCCATGTTTGATCGCGGCGTTAACGAACTCTTTCGCATGATTGACCGCTGTTTTTACGTCCTGGCCGTTCGCAAGGTTTGCGGTGATCGCTGCTGCGAATGTGCAACCGGCGCCGTGATTGTACGTCGTGTTATGTTTTTCGCCCTCTAGCAAAATAAATTCATTGCCATCATAGAAAAGATCAACCGCTTTGTCATGCTCCAGCTGTTTACCGCCTTTCACAACAACATTTTTCGCGCCAAGCTCATGAATTTTTTTCGCTGCTTCTCTCATATCATCAATCGTACGGATCGGGCCAACGCCAGAAAGCTGCGACGCTTCAAATAAGTTCGGTGTAACAACTGTTGCAAGCGGCAGCAATAAATCGCGTGTTGCTTCCGCGGCTTCTGGATTCAATACTTCATCTTCACCTTTACAAACCATCACCGGGTCAATAACGACTTTTTCCACGCTGTTCGCTTTAATCGACGCTGCAGCCGTTTGGATGATCTCTGGTGTAGCAAGCATACCGGTTTTCAGCGCATCAATGCCTGTTGACATCGCTGTTTTCAACTGTGCTTCAAGCGCATCAATCGCAAGCGGGAATACACCGTGGCTCCAGCCGTTTTCAGGATCCATCGTCACGATCGTCGTCAGTGCTGTCATCCCGTATGTACCGTGTTCTTGAAATGTTTTTAAATCGGCCTGAATGCCGGCGCCGCCGCTCGTATCTGATCCTGCAATCGTTAATGTTTTTTTCATGTTGAAAATTCCTCCTTCTAAATACACTTCCTTTAGTGTAAAAAACTATCGGCAAATGCACAAGAAAAAACGCCCTTTTTCAAAGGACGCTGTTATTACTGCGGTCATTTGCTGATCGAACTTTGTCATGGCTTTTATCGCCCGCTTCGCTTGTCGCAACCACTAACAGTAAACCGTGGTCGAGCTGCTCTTCGTATTCTGCTGCTTCAGGCTCATCCATGCCGAGCCCGCGCAATTTCGAACGAAGTTCATCCTCGCGTGACTTAAACACATTACCGATGGATTCATAAAGCCCTTGCTCTTTAAAACCGACATTGCTTGTATTCGTTACATCTGTCAAATGCTCAGACTCGTCTTTATCATGTGCAAATACATAAATATCATCTTTCACAAATCCATCTTGCATAAATTGAGTGACAGCACTTGCTGCTTCTGTATGGTCGTTTACCACTTTGACTGTATACAAAATGTGAAACCTCCCCATTTCTTTGTTCTGCTCCTTTTTTACCCGCTCACATTATTTTCAAACAAAGGCCGACTCGATTATAATGAACAAAGAGGTGATTTAAATGACAAAACAGATCTTAAAAAACGATTGGGGTCCGCTGCTTGAATCCGAATTTGACGCGCCGTATTATAAGCAGCTCAGGTCCTTTTTAAAAGAAGAATATAAAAGCAACATCATTTATCCAAGTATGGATGATATTTTCAATTCCCTCCATTTTACGCCATATGAACAGGTGAAAGTCGTCATTCTTGGGCAGGATCCCTATCACGGGCCAGGACAGGCGCATGGACTTAGTTTTTCCGTGCAGCCAGGTATTGCACCGCCGCCGTCACTTAAAAATATGTATAAAGAATTGAATGCAGATCTCGGTTGTCCTGTACCAAATCATGGTTATTTGAAGCAGTGGGCGGATGAAGGTGTGCTGCTGTTAAATACTGTGCTGACTGTACGGGATGGACAGGCTCATTCGCATCGCGGAAAAGGATGGGAGATCTTCACAGACCGAGTTATTACACTCATTAGTGAGCGCGAAAAACCCGCTGTTTTTTTGCTCTGGGGTCGTCCAGCTCAAAGTAAGCGGTCGTTAATTGACGAAAATAAGCATCGAGTAATTCAATCGCCGCATCCGAGTCCGTTGTCTGCATCTCGTGGCTTTTTCGGAAGCCGTCCATTTTCAAAGGCGAATGACTGTCTCGCAGAAATGGGCGAGGCACCGATCAACTGGTGTTTGAACGAATTGTCGTAAAGGTTTCACGTGAAACATGTCGATTTTTGTTAAAATAAAGGAGAGAAAACGTTGTCTACGGAACCGAATTGTTTAAAGTGCCAGTATTTTTATGTGACGTGGGATCCTGCAGCACCGCGTGGCTGCCGTGCATATGGATTTAAAACGAAACAACTCCCGTCGATTGTCGTCCGCCATTCATCGGGCCATCCATGTTATAAGTTTGCCGTGAAAGCGGGTGAGAAAAAATGAATATATCGCATGAAAAAGTACTTGCGAAAATGGAGCAGGAAATGGCCGCTGCGAAGATGGCATCGCCGGATGACGTCAAGAGGCATGTGTATGCGATTAAATCAATGTGTGAGTTAATGCTTGGAGCGGAAGCAAGTGCATACGAACCGCGTCCTATTGTTACGCCGCCGGCTGTCATGCATACGCAATCGCCGGCAACGATTCAGCAAACAGAGCGGCTCACAACAGAGGACGGTTCTAACGGAGAGTCTATTTTTGATTTTTAAAGGAGCAGAAAAATGAAATTATTTATTATGTTGGGCGCAATCAATGCCTTTTTAGCCGTCGCACTCGGTGCATTCGGCGCACATGGACTCGAGGGAAAAGTTGAACCGAAGTATTTGGAAATATGGAAAACCGCGGTACAGTATCAAATGTTCCATGCGATTGGTTTGATCATTGTCGGCTTTTTAATGGGGCAGTTTCCAGGCAGCTCCGCATTAAACTGGTCTGGCTGGTTGATGCTCGCAGGAATTATTTTATTCTCAGGGAGTCTATTCGTCCTTGCTGTCACAGCGATTAGCAAACTGGGCGCCATTACACCACTTGGCGGAGTTGCTTTTTTGATCGCATGGGTGCTCATCATCGTTGCTGCAGTCAAAAATATGTAAGGAAAAAAGGTGAGGGGAGCCCTGAGTAAGGGACCCTCATTTTTTTTAGCGATAAGGATATTCGTACGCGATTTCACCATCGAATGTCGCATAGTCAAGATAAAGAAGCGGAATTAAGTAACGTTTTCCAGAAGGTTCGCTTAAAATTAAGTGATCGCGGCCTGCTGCTTCGATTCGTCCTCGGAACACTTTTGCGTTCCATTCCTTGTTGTTTTCAAATGTCGTATACACTGTTACCATTTTCCCTCGGTTTAATCGGAAAATGTTTTCAATATAGGATTCTTCCACGACAGGTCGAGGCGGGGTAGCAGGTTGACCGGGTACTCCTTGAGCAGGCATTGGCATATAGCCGTATGGATTCATCTTCATTCTTCCCCCTTATTTAAAAAACTCTTGGACAAACAGATCGAAGTGGGCTGAAAAAACAATGTGACTTGAATCGTCCGGAATTGGACTGACCATACCATTGAGCAGGGCAGTCTCCTTCTGGCTCAAAAAACCAGAGTGCGTTAGACGCCGGATGATAACGTCCGCCGTTAATAGCTTTGCGGGCAAGATCAATGTCTCTTTGCCGCGCTCTTTGATAAAAGTAACTTTTCTGCGTCGCTTCAAAGCCGCCAGGTGACTGAAAAACCATATCGCGAATAGAGCGCAGCTGGGCGAAATCAAGGCAGTCCGATCGCGTCCGGTTCACGCCGACATTTCCGACCATTAGCATTCCGAGAGGACCTTCGCCTTCCGCTTCAGCCCGCATGAGGCGGGCAAGCAGCCTCACATCTTCTTCTGTGTGAGCAACAACTGCCACAACAACACCTCCCATTGCAATGTATGCAAAAATGAAAATAGGTGTGCATTCATCATCATGTTGACGGCAGAATCTCCTCATCCACTTCGGAAATTCATCGGAAATTCAGATGAAAAAGAACCGCGCCTTGATTAGGACGCGGTTCTTTTTCACTTTATTTAATTCACGTGCATCATTTGAGCAAAGTTCTCATCTGTTAGCAAGTTGCCGACGAAGAATGAGCCGAATTCAGCGTAGCGTGCACTTACTTCATCGAATCTCATTTCGTAAATTAATTTTTTAAACTGAAGCACGTCATCTGCATAAAGAGTGACGCCCCATTCGTAGTCGTCGAATCCGACGGAACCGGTAATAACTTGTTTCACGAGACCGGCGTATTGACGGCCAATCATGCCGTGGCTGCGCATTAAGCTTCCTCGCTCTTTCATCGGCAGCATGTACCAATTGTCTGCCCCTTGACGGCGCTTGTCCATTGGATAGAAGCAGACATACTGCGTTTTCGGAAGTTCTGGATACAGGCGTGCACGGATTTGTGGATTTGCATACGGATCTTCATCAGAAGAAAGATAGTTGCTAAGTTCTACAACCGATACATATGAATAAGCAGGGATCGTAAATTCAGCAATTTTTAACTTGTTAAATTCATTTTCAATCACATTTAATTCTTCCATTGTCGGACGTAAAATCATGAGCATGAAATCGGCTTTTTGACCGACAACACTGTAAAACGAATGGCTTCCTTCTTTTGACTCCTGCGTCGCATCTAATTTAGTAAGAAATTGACGGAACTCGCTGATCGCGTCTTCGCGTGCATCACTCGGCATCATCTTCCACGTTGTCCAATCAATCGACCGGAAATCATGCAGGCAATACCAGCCTTCAAGCGTTTTTGCTGCTTCACTCATCATCATCACTCCTATGTAATTAGTTTCACCACCACTATACCATAAAACACTTGAACCGCTCCTATCATAAGGCTACAGTAAAAAGAGAATATTTTGTGAAGGAGAACATACTGCTATGGATCAATTAAAAGATCTCCTGCGCCGTCCTATCTGGCGCTTCATAGATCAATCTGCTTACGGACCAGGATTCAACCCTATCTATTCATTTGCGACTGATGACGCGCTTTGCACGGCGGTTGGTACAGAGAAGAGCCCATCGACGGTCCGCGCTTGGGTCCATCATGACACGGTCGTGTTAGGCATTCAAGATACAAAACTACCTTATCTTAAAGACGGTCTTCAAGTATTAAAAGATGCTGGATTTCACTTCATCGTCCGCAACTCGGGTGGTCTTGCTGTGATGCTTGATGAAGGAGTGCTCAATTTGTCGCTCATTATGCCCGATACGGAAAAAGGAATCGATATTGACCGAGGTTACGAGGCAATGTACGCGCTCATTCGTCACATGTTCCCAGATGTGAAAATTGATGCGTATGAAATCGTAGGATCGTATTGTCCGGGTAGCTATGACCTTAGCATTGGGGGGAAAAAATTTGCTGGTATTTCACAGCGCCGTCTGAGAAAAGGTATCGCTGTACAAATTTATGTATGCGTGAATGGCAGTGGAGCCGATCGAGCTGAACAAATTCGTGAATTTTATGAAGCGGCGAAGCGGGATGCCGAAACAAAGTGGACATATCCCGATATTCAGCCGGAAGTGATGGCGTCGCTCGCTGAATTGATCGGGAGTCCACAGTTAACGGTTCAAGATGTGATTATCCGCTTTTTACAGTCGCTGAAAGAAATCGGAGGTCCACTTGAAAGCGGTGCGATGACTGTTTTTGAAGCGGACATGTTTAACGGATATTTAACCCGCATGATTGAGCGCAATGAAAAAGCTTTTGGATAAGTAATCAGTTACTCTGCTATTTTTTCTAAGTTGCCGTTTCGTTCCATTTTGAATGTGACGGCAGGTGTTTCATCATCGAGTGCCACAAATTTACGGGCGCGATTCATAATCTTCATTAATGTTTCATAGTCTTCCTGCATGATTTCTGAAGAATGTTCGATTTGATTCAACTTATTTTGCAGTTGTTCATTTTCGGAACGTAGTCTCTCGTTTTCTGCTTTTAGCAGATCAATGGATTCCATGCCTTGTAAATAAGCGATAACATCTGTCATGTTGATTCCTTCTGTTGGCGGCACATAAAGCACTTTTTTCTCTAGTGTCCGGCTTCTTTGTTTGCGCTGTTTTTTTGCGAGGCTGAGTGCTTTCTCGTATTGTTGGCGGACGACAGCATTCCAGCGAAATCCGCAGGCAGCAGACGTGCGGTTCAGCTCGTCGCCGACTTCTTCAAATGCATTTAACTGCGTGCTGCCTTCGCGCACGTGTCGGAGAACGGTTTCAGCAAGCAGCAAATCATTTTCTTCGGACCAGGCATCTTGACGAATTTTCATTTGAATCATCTCTCCTTTAAGAAATAGTCTTTGAAATAGTCTTTAAAAATAAGGATAGCCAGAGAAGGCACATTTTATACGGTTTACATGAAGAAGATTGAAAGCTTGCAAACACGCTTTTTTCCATGTAAAATACCGGTTGAATGCAAGAGAAAGGAATGTTTTAAATGGCGAATGAATTTCGTGTTTGCGATGACTGCCAGGCAGTCGACCTTAAAACATTGATTCCGAAGCTCGAAAAACTCGATCCAGAGGCGGCGATTGATGTAAAATGTCAGTCATACTGCGGTCCGGGCCGTAAAAAGACGTTTGCGTTTGTAAACAATCGTCCGGTTGCGGCACTGACAGAAGATGAGCTTATGGAAAAAATTGTTAAAAAATTAAAGTTGTAAACATAATCACCTTTTCTTTTGAATTAGGTGATTTTTTTATATATTTAACAGTATATGCTTGGCTTCGCGCAAATTTTCCCATAAAGATGTGAATTTCCGCTATAATGGACAAAAAAAGGGACTGGTAGGAGGCAGGTTATGAGTTATGCGAAGCAGAAGTTGAAAGAAGAGAAAGTGTTCAAAGACCCAGTTCACCGATACGTACATGTGCGGGATGCCGTTATCTGGGATTTAATTGGAACAAAAGAGTTTCAGCGGCTGCGCCGGATCCGACAGCTCGGGACGACCTATTTTACGTTTCATGGGGCAGAGCACAGCCGGTTTAATCATTCACTCGGCGTGTATGAAATTGTGCGCCGCATTGTCGATGACGTGTTTCATGGCCGGCCGGAATGGGATTTAGATGATCGATTGTTAAGCTTATGCGCAGCGCTATTGCACGATGTCGGCCACGGTCCATTTTCGCATTCGTTTGAAAAAGTGTTCGGGCTTGATCATGAGGAATATACGAAACTCATTGTACTCGGTGAGACAGATATAAACCGTGTTTTGTCAAAAGTGAGTCATGATTTTCCAGAAAAAGTCGCGGCTGTCATAAATAAAACATATAAAAATAAATTGGTTGTGAGTTTAATTTCAAGTCAGATAGATGCCGATCGGATGGATTACTTGCAGCGGGATGCGTATTTTACAGGTGTCAGTTATGGTCATTTTGATATGGAGCGCATTTTACGCGTCATCCGGCCGCGTGAGGAGCAGGCGGTTTTTAAGCAGAGCGGTATGCACGCGGTGGAAGATTACATTATGAGCCGCTATCAAATGTACTGGCAAGTTTATTTTCATCCGGTGACACGCAGTGCAGAAGTACTGCTGTCAAAAACGTTGCATAGAACGAAAGAGTTGTACGAAGAAGGCTATTCATTTGCGCATGAGCCGGTTCATTTCAAATCCTTGTTTGACGGAGATTGCACACTCATAGACTACTTGAAGCTGGATGAATCAGTTGTTATGTTTTATTTTCAAGTGTGGCAGGAAGAAGAAGATGCGATTTTACGTGATTTGTGCAGCCGGTTTATGAACCGGAATTTGTTTAAATACATCGAGTTTGATCCAGCCGAAGAGACACAGAAGTATGCAGAGTTGGAAGAGTTGTTCCGAAAAGCGGGCATTGATCCGGACTATTATCTCGTCCACGATTCGTCGTCCGATTTGCCATATGATTTTTACCGGCCAGGCATCGAATCCGAGCGGCAGCCGATTTATTTGTTAATGAAAGATGATGTTACGTTGCAGGAGCTGTCGACCCGGTCTGAAATTATGAAGGCAATTTCGGGCAAGCGGCGCACTGATCATAAATTGTATTTTCCGGTGGACTTGCTGCGCGATGAATCATCGAATCGGACAACGAAAAAGAAAATTAGAAGCATTTTAAAGATTTACCGGAAATGAAAGCGGGATTCTCTAATAATCAGGCGTTATCCCGCTGTGAGCATAACTGAATTTGTTCCTTTCCTATTCCATACTAAAAGGAGACGCCTAATTGGAAAATTTTTTAGCTTTTGAATTTGAACAAATGCCGTTTGTCATCATCTCCTTGCTCGTCGCGTTTACTGTGCATGAATTTGCACATGCATACACAGCTTATAAATTTGGTGATAATACAGCGAAAGATCAGGGCAGGTTGACACTTAATCCAGTGCACCATCTTGATCCGATCGGGACTATATTTATTTTAATTGCAGGGTTTGGCTGGGCGCGTCCTGTGCCAGTGAATCGCCGCAATTTCGCGAATCCGAAACTGGCCGGGGTGCTCGTGTCATTGGCTGGACCGCTTAGCAACTTTCTTATTGCGTTTATTGCATATGGTATTTTTGTTTTTGCGATGAATGATGCACCTATATTTGTCATCGATTTGCTTCTTATGATGATGCAGCTTAACGTCGTTTTGTTCGTCTTCAATTTGCTGCCGTTTCCACCGCTTGACGGCTATCGGATTATTGAAGATCTCGTGCCGCCGCATATGCGTGTGAAAATGACGCAGTATGAGCAGTATGGCGTGTTGATTTTTTTGCTTTTAGTCATTACACCGCTTGATCAATTTACGATTCAGCCGATTTTTAGTGTAGCGATACCAGCTGTCATCGGGGGTTTTCAATCGATCTTTAGTTTATTTTTATAAAAGGAGAATGATTTATGGAGAAAAAGAAAAAAGTTGGATTTAATATTATTAAAAATGATCCAACAGACGGTCATAAAGGATTTGGACAAGGGGCGCTAAGTTTAGAGCATATGTCGCCGGTTATCGTTGACGAGGAAGAAGGTTCTGCTCATATTGACATCGGTGCGATGCATGCCCGCAGTGCCGTGGAAAAAGGGATTAAATTTTTAAAAACGAAAGAAGAAGTACCGGATGCAAAATTGTATTGGCTCGTGTGGGTGACGGTGGACCGGAATGAAGAGGGTCCTTATTATGCGGGTGTGGCAGCGTGTGAAATGACGATAAACCGGGAAATTCGCCGCGGCTACAAGTCGCTCCCTGAACATGTAAACCGGATGGATAAATCCTTGAAGCGCCATATTATTGTAGGGGATATGGATGATAAATCAAAAGGGATTTTGCGCGAGTTCCTTATTTCACATAATGCCGATTTTTGGGCGCGTTCGTCTGAAGAATTGAAAAACGGCTTGTCTGTAGGATAAAACGTTTTAAATGTGTCGGAAAAATGAACGTTTTGGATTTCGACTTTCTTCTGTTGCCGGACTTCGTGAAAAAAAGTAAACTGAGAGTAACGCATATATTGCATAAGCTAGGACATGCAAAAAGCCCGGGGACAGCACCCCCGGGCTTTTGCATGTCATCGAAACCAATCCGGCAGGTCAGGAAATAGGAGCTCTTCATCATTTTTGACAGCGGGTGGGCACGATTGGTCAGGTTCTGTGCCGCTTTCAAACAGCATTAAATGTCCGTGCGGACAATCTTCAGATGCTAATTTACCGCTTTTTAAATCGATCGCTACTGCTGTCAATCCGTCAGGGCGTGTGAACAATGCGGGTTTTTTCCCTTTATGAATATGTTCCATATAATCACTCCAGATTACTTTCGCACGTGCACGGTCTTCCGTTTTCGTGATTTCCGCTCCGTCATCATAGCCGGTCCAGACGACCGAGACGGCGGACGGCGTAAAACCAGCCATCCAATAATCAAATGGAGTTGAGCCTGATTTCCCCGCATACGGCCGCGTTAATTTGTCTGTCATAACAGCACCTGTAGGCGTGGCATAGTCGCTCATTGCCCCGTCAAACATACCGGTCATCATATGTGTTAACACCCCAATTTTCTTCTCATCAAATCGCTGTTTCACCTTCTTTTTATACTTGTACAGCACTACTCCATCTGTACTTTCCACTTTCGTAATGAACACTGGATCGCTGTAAGAGCCGCCTGATGCAATCGATGCATACGCATTTGTCATGTCCAAAACCGATACACCTGACGTACCTAGGGCAAGTGATGGGACCGGCTCGAGCTTTGACGTCATGCCAAATTGATGGGCTGTCTTCGCAAGCGTCTCTGGACCGAGCAGCATATTTGTTTTGACCGCATAAATATTGTCTGATACAGCGAGCGCTTCAGCCATTGTTACATTGCGTTCAGCATACTGACTGTTAAAATTTTTCGGTTTATACGTTTCATTAAATGTCGTCGGCTCACTTTTTCGCATCGTCACCGGTGTAAACCCGTTTTCAAGAGCTGCGTAATATAAAAACGGCTTCATAAGCGATCCAGGCTGTCGAAGAGCCTGCACGGCCCGGTTAAATGGACTTACACTATAATCGCGCCCGCCTGACAGCGCTGTGACAAAGTGATTTGACGGGTTAATGGACACGAGAGCCGCTTCAACTTTGGCGCCAGAAGCAATGCCGTTCGCAATCGCTTCATCCGCTGCTTTTTGATGTTTGGGATTGAGTGTCGTGTATACTTTTAAGCCGCTCTGTTCACGAAAACCGAGTGATTCCAATTGAGCACGCACAGCATCGATAAAATACGGTGCAGTCGTTTTGTTATCGGTAAATGCGCCTGTAATGTCGGGGACTTCAGCGATCGCATTTGCATATTCTTTTTCTGGCAGGTTCATTTCTGATAAAATAAGCCGCCGTCTGTCTTCTGCTTTTTCACGCGATACGAGCGGTGAATAAATGGACGGGCCTTTCGGTATGCCGGCGAGTAAAGCTGCTTCAGAAGTAGTTAATTCATCCGCGGATTTGTTAAAATAAAAGCGTGATGCAGCTTCTATCCCGTACGCACCATGGCCGAAATAAACAGTGTTTAAATAGCCTTCTAAAATTTCATCTTTTGTATAGAAAAATTCAAGCCGAGTCGCATACCACGCTTCTTTCAACTTCCTAGACCATGTTTTGTCATGTGTTAAAAATACGTTTCGGGCATACTGCTGAGTAATGGTGCTCGCGCCTTGCACTTTAGCCATCGCTTTCATGTCGGCAATAAGGGCACCGGCAATCCTTTTTAGATCAAGTCCAAAATGATGGTAAAACTTTTTATCTTCAATCGCAATAACGGCATCCATGACAGAAGGAGAAATCTCATCCAATTCCACCCAGTACCGTTTTTCGCCGGTGTGTGCCTCTGATGCTTTCGTTCCGTCGGCCGCATAAAAAATGGTTGAGCGTGAAACGGTTGTATCCGGTGGTCCAGCAGCGGACAACGCATATAAAACAATGGCTGCGGCGCTTATGAATATGATCATCCCAACTCCGATCCACTTGATCCATTTTTTCATTAAAGCGGCCTCCTTATTCATTATTATCTTTAGTATGAAAACAATTCCATCTTTTTAAACATCTTTACACAAAATTCACTAGGCATTTTCATTAAATTGTTCTATACTTTTTTCCGTAAGTCTTGTAAAGAAGGGATGAAGATCATGAGTGAATTATGGTATACAGAAAAGCAGACAGATAATTACGGTATCACGATGAAAGTGAAACGTACTTTGCATACAGAACAGACTGAATTTCAATATTTAGAAATGGCTGAAACAGAAGAATGGGGCAATATGCTGTTTTTAGACGGCATGGTCATGACAAGCCAGCGGGATGAGTTCGTGTATCATGAAATGGTGGCGCACGTACCGCTTTTCACACACCCGAATCCGGAAAACGTCCTCGTTGTCGGCGGTGGTGATGGTGGCGTAATCCGTGAAATATTAAAGCATCCATCTGTGAAAAAGGCGACATTGGCTGAAATCGATGGAAAAGTAATCGAATACTCCAAAATACATTTGCCTGAAATTGCAGGCGAGCTTGAAAATCCGCGGGTCGAAGTAAAAGTCGGAGATGGTTTTATGCACATTGCTGAATCAGAGCAGGAGTATGACGTGATCATGGTTGATTCAACGGAGCCAGTTGGTCCTGCGGTGAATTTGTTTACGAAAGGTTTTTATGCCGGTATTTCAAAAGCATTGAAAGAAGATGGCATTTTCGTCGCGCAATGTGATAATCCGTGGTTTAAAGCGGATTTAATCCGTCAAGTGCAGGCAGACGTGAAAGAAATTTTCCCCATTACACGTCTGTATACAGCAAACATTCCGACGTATCCGAGTGGCCTTTGGTGCTTCACGATCGGTTCGAAAAAATACGATCCGCTCGCTGTAGAAGACAGCCGCTTCTTTGATATCGAAACGAAATATTACACGAAAGAACTGCATAAAGCGTGCTTCGCATTGCCGAAATTCGTGCAGGAGTTGACATAATTATGCGATTTGATGAAGCGTATTCAGGAAATGTTTTTATCGGTACACAGACGTCTTATGAAGACAGCGATGTCGTGTTGTACGGTATGCCAATGGATTGGACAGTCAGCTACCGTCCAGGCTCCCGTTTCGGTCCGGCCCGTATTCGGGAAGTATCAATTGGTCTGGAAGAATACAGTCTGTATTTAGACCGTGAACTGGAAGAAGTCGCTTATTTTGACGCAGGTGATATCCCACTTCCGTTCGGCAATGCACAGCGAAGCCTTACTATCATTGAAGAATATATTGATGGCCTTCTGGATGCCGGCAAAAAACCACTCGGCATGGGCGGCGAGCATCTCGTTTCATGGCCAGTCATGAAATCTGTGGCAAAAAAATATAAAGATCTTGCGATTATTCATTTTGATGCACATACTGATTTGCGCACAGAATATGAAGGTGAGCCATTATCACATTCAACGCCGATCCGCAAAATTGCGGAACATATCGGGCCGTCAAATGTGTATTCATTCGGTATCCGTTCAGGCATGAGAGAAGAATTTCAGTGGGCGAAAGAAAACGGCATGCACATTTCAAAATTTGAAGTGCTTGAGCCATTGAAAGAAATATTGCCAACACTTGCCGGACGTCCGGTTTACGTCACGATCGATATCGATGTTCTGGACCCAGCCCATGCACCGGGCACAGGCACAGTGGACTGCGGAGGCATCACGTCGAAAGAACTGCTTGCATCGATTCATGCGATTGCCGGATCTGATGTAAATGTCATCGGCGCTGATCTTGTTGAAGTCGCGCCGATTTATGACAACACTGAACAAACCGTGAATACCGCATCAAAACTCATTCGCGAGATGCTGCTCGGTTTCTTTTAAATAATAGGGGAGCGTCCGGAAACGAACCGGACGTTCTTTTTGTTCAAATAAAGCAACATTTGGCTATGTTCAAAATCAATTACTCGTGAAAAACAAGATTTCTGCAGCCTCCCTTTCTATGATAAAATAAACACACATTGAAAAAGGAAGTGATTCGGCGTGACAGATGAGCAGATGCCGGTAAAAATCAAAGTAAAGACGGATGTGGCATACGAAGGAGAGAATGAAACATTCGAATTGTCGCTGTTCGGTCGGCTCTTTAAAAAAGGCGGCTCTACGTTTTTAAAGTACGACGAAGTGCAGGATGAAGGTGTTGTGCATACAATCGTAAAGCTGGCCGAAGAAAGTGCGTTGATTTTACGAAGCGGCGCACTGAAAATGCGGATGATTTTTGAACAAGGTGAGCAACTGAACGGTTCATACGAAAGTCAGTATGGCACCTTGCTGATCACGACGGACACAACAGATTTCACACACGAAATAAACGACATAGGTACCGGACGGGCGCTGCTCACATACAGGCTGCTCATGCAGGGCGACCCGGTCGGCACGTATACGATGAATATTCATTACGAACTGGAGGAACAATTGTGAACATTGCAGAAAAAATGCAGACGCAGCTGAAAGAAGAAATTAAAGCAGCTGTGTTGAAAGCGGGACTTGCCGCAGAAAATGAAATTCCAGCGGTCATTCTCGAAACGCCGAAAGATAAAGCGCACGGCGACTATTCAACGAATATGGCCATGCAGCTCGCCCGCGTGGCGAAAAAAGCACCTCGTCAAATCGCAGAAATCATTCAAGAAAATATCGACTTGTCAAAAGGCTCAATCGAAAAAATCGATATCGCAGGTCCTGGGTTTATTAACTTTTATATGAATAACAGCTACTTAACGGATCTTGTGCCGTCTGTTCTAGCAGCAGGTAATCGGTACGGTGAATCAAACGCTGGCAATAATGAGAAAGTGCAAGTTGAATTCGTTTCAGCTAACCCAACAGGCGATCTTCACCTCGGCCATGCCCGTGGCGCATCTGTTGGTGATTCTTTGTGCAACGTGCTCGAAAAATCCGGCTATGACGTTACACGTGAATATTATATTAATGACGCAGGTAACCAGATACACAACCTTGCTGTATCTGTTGAAGCACGGTACTTCCAGGCGCTCGGCCAAGACAAAGCAATGCCTGAAGACGGCTATCACGGTAAAGACATCATCGATATGGGAAAAGAACTCGCAGAAGAATTCAGTGATAAATTCGCAAATATGACGAAAGAAGACCGCTATAAAGCGTTCCGTGAACAAGGCTTGAAGTACGAATTGGCCAAATTACAAAAAGACCTCGCTGATTTCCGTGTCAAATTCGATGTATGGTATTCGGAAACATCGTTGTATGAAAACGGCAAAATTGACGAAGCGCTCGACGCACTTCGCCAGAATGGCCATGTGTATGAAGAAGAAGGAGCGGTCTGGTTCCGTTCTACAACATTTGGTGATGATAAAGATCGTGTCCTTCGTAAACAGGATGGTACATACACGTACTTAACGCCTGATATCGCGTATCATAAAGATAAATTTGAACGAGGCTATGGAAAAGTCATCAATATTTGGGGAGCCGATCACCATGGATACATTCCGCGGATGAAAGCGGCTGTTGAAGCACTCGGCATCAACCCGAATCAATTGGAAGTTGAAATCATTCAGATGGTACAGCTATACAAAGACGGCGAAAAAATGAAAATGAGCAAGCGGACGGGTAAAGCGGTCACAATGCGCGAGCTTGTAGAAGAAGTCGGTCTCGATGCAGTACGTTATTTCTTTGTTATGCGCAGCGGTGACACACATTTAGACTTCGATCTTGATCTTGCTGTCTCACAATCGAATGAAAATCCAGTTTATTATGCACAGTACGCACATGCACGCATTTCGAGCATTTTGCGCCAGGCAGCGGAGCAGGGACTTGATGTGTCCGCGGACGCAGACGTATCTCTTTTGACCGCTGAAAAAGAAATTGATCTGTTGAAAAAAGTTGGTGATTTCCCACAAGTAGTGGCTGAATCCGCTGAAAAACGACTTCCGCACCGTATTACAAACTATATACAGGAACTCGCATCTGCATTCCACAGCTTTTACGGAGCGGAAAAGGTTATTGATAAAGACAATGAAGTCATGTCAAAAGCACGCCTTGCTCTTGTAAAGTCAGTACAAATCACAATGAAAAATGCGTTTTCCTTAATCGGTGTATCTGCTCCTGAAAAAATGTAAAGATGAAGCTGCCGGGAGGCCTTTCCTGGCAGCCTTTTTTATGTCCTTGTGCGGCGGAAATATCTCCTTATAATTTGATCAATCTGTCAACATAATCCTACTAAATATTGGAAGTGTTATAAACTAGTGTTTTATGAAATAAGAGGAAATGAAAAAGAAGTTTCTTTAAAAGGTTCTTGACTGAATGCTCATTCATATAATAGGATAAGAGTAATTAAAGGGATATTAGGGGAAAGGAAGTGCACGGTTATGAATGGGTTACTATGGCTTAATTTAATCGCTGCTACTTTTGTAATCGCTTACGCGGGATGGTTATTTGTTTATTTACTAAAAACACGCTACGCATTTATAAAGCTTGGTAAAAAAGAGGAATTTGATCGGAAAAAGGCTGAACGAATCCGTACTATTATGGTCAATGTGTTTGGCCAAAAAAAACTATTAAAAGATAAAAAGAGCGGCACGATTCACGTAATGTTTTTCTATGGATTCCTGCTTGTGCAACTCGGTGCCATCGATTTTATTATGAAGGGAATTGTACCGGGAGCGCATTTGCCGCTCGGGCCACTTTATGAACCATTTACATTTTTTCAGGAAATTGTAACGCTCACGATTCTCGTCGCTGTTGTCTGGGCCTTTTACCGCCGCTACATTGAAAAACTCGTTCGATTGAAGCGCGGATGGAAAAGCGGACTTGTGTTGATTTTCATCGGATCGCTCATGGTTTCGGTTCTGGGAGGCAACGGTATGGACCTTATCTGGCACGAGGAAAGTGTTCAATTCACATGGATGGAGCCGGTGGCGTCAGCTGTTGCGGTCATATTCGCCAATCTGCCACAGTCGATTGTCATCGCCCTATTTTATGTCATGTGGTGGATTCATTTGTTCGTCTTGCTCACGTTCCTCGTGTACGTGCCGCAATCTAAACATGCACATTTAATCGCCGGTCCAATCAACACATATTTACACCGTTTAAATAAAGCCGGTACGCTCCGGAAAATTGATTTCGAAGATGAAACGCAGGAATCATTCGGTACGGGGAAAATTGAAGATTTTACGCAGACACAAATGATTGACTTTTATGCGTGTGTGGAATGTGGGCGCTGTACAAATATGTGTCCGGCGACCGGCACAGGTAAAATGCTGTCGCCGATGGATTTAATCGTCAAATTGCGTGATCATTTGACCATGACTGGTGCAGCCGTAACTAGGCAGCAGCCATGGGTTCCAGCATTTGCTTTTACTCAGACGCGAGGAAATCAAATTGCTAAAGGCATCGATCCGTACAGCCCTTCGATGATCGGAGATGTCATTACGGAAGAAGAAATTTGGGCGTGTACGACGTGTCGAAACTGTGAGGACCAGTGCCCGGTTATGAACGAGCACGTCGATAAAATTATCGACTTGCGCCGCTACCTTGTTCTGACTGAAGGTAAAATGAACCCGGATGCGCAGCGCGCTATGCAAAACATTGAGCGTCAGGGCAATCCGTGGGGCTTGAACCGGAAAGATAAAGAAAAATGGCGTGAACTACGTGATGATGTTCATATTCCGACGATCAAAGAAATGCAAAAAGAAAACATTAAACCCGACTATTTATTTTGGGTCGGTTCAATGGGCGCATTTGACAGCCGTAGTCAAAAAATTGCGCTGTCGTTTGCTAAACTGATGAATGAAGCAGGTGTGTCGTTTGCCATTCTTGGCAATAAAGAAAAAAATTCGGGAGATACACCACGCCGTCTAGGGAATGAATTTTTATTCCAAGAACTGTCGGCAGCGAACATTGCGGAATTTGAGAAAAATGATGTGAAAAAAATCGTGACAATCGATCCGCATGCATACAATATCTTTAAAAATGAATATCCCGATTTTGGCTATAAAGCAGACGTGTATCATCATACCGAACTCCTCGATCAGCTCGTGAAAGAAGGCCGATTGAAACCGCATTATGAGGTGAATGAAACGATTACGTTTCATGACTCATGTTATCTTGGCCGCTACAATGATGTGTACGACCCGCCGCGGGAAATTTTGAAAGCGATTCCAGGTGTGCAGCTTGTGGAAATGAAGCGGAATCGTCAGAATGGCATGTGCTGCGGTGCCGGCGGCGGAATGATGTGGATGGAAGAAGATACTGGCCACCGAATCAACGTCGCCCGTACAGAGCAGGCATTAGCTGTGAGTCCATCTGTGATCAGCTCCGGCTGCCCGTTCTGCTTGACGATGCTTTCAGATGGAACGAAAGCGAAAGAAGTGGAAAATCAGGTCGCCACATATGACGTTGCGGAATTGCTTGAGAAATCGATTTATGGTGTGAAAAAAGAAATAAGTGCGTAGTACAAGAAGCGAACGCTACCTGCTTTACCCGTTTAAGAGTCTCGCATATAACAAACTAGGCGCGCTTGTAAATCGAGAAGTCTGCGTGCAGTGAATCAAATCAGCACGAAAAGGGGGATTGCTCAATGAAACTTAAAAAAATCATGGTGATCGGTGCCGGTCAGATGGGATCGGGGATTGCGCAAGTTTGTGCGCAGGCGGGTTATGATGTGCTGCTTCATGACCTGAAACCGGAACACATTGATCATGGGCTCCAGATTATTTCTAAAAATATCAATCGTCAAGTGGAAAAAAGTCGGATGACCGATTCAGAAGAATCAGATGTTCTTAGACGTATTCACAAATCAACGGATTTACACGATGCGGGTGGCGTCGATATTGTCATTGAAGCAGTCGTTGAAAACATGGACATCAAGCGGAATATTTTTGCTCAGTTGGATGAAATCACGCCTGATCATACAATACTTGCATCGAATACGTCGTCGTTACCGATTACGGAAATTGCGGCGGCGACGGACCGGCCGGAAAAAGTGATCGGAATGCATTTTATGAATCCGGTCCCGGTGATGAAGCTGGTGGAGATTATTAGAGGCTTGGCGACAGCGGATGATGTGTATAAAAAGATTGAGGATCTCACGAAAATGCTGGGAAAAGTGCCGGTGGAAGTGAATGACTTCCCAGGGTTTGTGTCCAACCGTGTCCTCATGCCAATGATTAATGAAGCGATTTATACGCTCTATGAAGGAGTAGCGACGAAGGAAGCGATTGATGATGTGATCAAGCTTGGGATGAATCATCCAATGGGGCCGATTGAACTTGCTGATTTTATTGGTCTCGATACGTGTTTGTCTGTTATGGAGATTTTGCATGAAGGGTTTGGCGACGATAAATACAGGCCGTGCCCGCTGCTTAGGAAATATGTGAAAGCAGGTTGGCTTGGAAAAAAAGCAGGTCGCGGATTTTACATATACGAATAAGCGGAGGCGATTCGGATGAATGTTCGGCTGACAGATGAGCAGAATATGTTGCAAAAAATGGTGAGGGACTTTGCTGAAAAAGAAGTGGCTCCGTTTGTAGAGCGAATGGAAGCGGGGGAGTTTCCACGAGAGATTCTCAACAAAATGGCGAAACTCGGATTGATGGGGATCACAGTGCCGGCCAAATACGGCGGCAGCGAAATGGATTTTACGTCATGCGTGATTGCCATTGAGGAGCTGTCTAAAGTGAGTGCGGCGGTGGGCGTTATTTTATCTGTGCACACATCGGTCGGTACAAATCCGATTTTATTTTTTGGAACAGATGCACAAAAAGAAAAGTATGTAACGAAACTCGCTTCCGGCGAATGGCTCGGCGCCTTTTGTTTAACTGAACCGTCTTCTGGGTCTGACGCGGCATCATTAAAAACGACAGCGGTGAAAAAAGAAGGTCACTACGTAATGAATGGTTCAAAGGCGTTCGTTACAAATGGCAGTGTGGCTGATACGTACATTGTATTTGCAAAAACAGAGCGGGGCATTTCTGCTTTTATCGTTGAAAAAGATACGGCTGGACTCATCATTGGCAAAGATGAGCGGAAGATGGGGCTTCACGGATCGCGCACGGTACAGCTGACGTTTGAAGATATGATTGTACCGGCTGAGAACTTGCTCGGTGAAGAAGGTGATGGTTTTAAAATTGCGATGGCTAATCTCGATGGGGGACGGATTGGCATTGCCGCCCAGGCGCTTGGGATTGCGGAGGCTGCTTTTGAAACAGCGGCAGCCTATGCGAAAGAACGTCATCAATTTGGTAAACCCATTGCGCAGCAGCAAGCGATTGCGTTCAAACTTGCTGATATGGGAACGGCTGTTGAAGCAGCCCGACTATTCGTCTATAAGGCAGCAAGTCTTCGTTCAAACGGACAGCCATGCGGGAAAGAAGCTTCGATGGCCAAACTATTTGCATCGCAAGTAGCGGTTGATGCATCAATTGAATGCGTGCAAATTTTAGGCGGATACGGTTATACAGAAGACTATCCAGCCGAGCGGTATTTCCGTGATGCAAAAGTGACGCAAATTTATGAAGGTACGTCAGAGATTCAACGAATCGTCATTAGCAAACACCTGTTAAAATAGGAATGGAGCAGTGCTAAAAGAAATGAACGCAATTACCTTATAAAGGAATGTTGATGGAGTAAGGAGACGGAATAGAATGACAGAAAAAAGACGGCAAGTACATGCTTCTGTTAAGGACATACAATTGATTGAGAAACGGCGCTCGGAAATGATTCGCGGCGCTGTTCAATTATTTAAACAAAAAGGGTTTCACCGGACGACAACACGTGAAATTGCGAAAGCATCGGGCTTCAGTATCGGTACAATGTATGAATACATACGTACGAAAGAAGATGTTTTATATCTTGTCTGTGACAGCATTTATGATCAAGTGAAAGAACGGCTGCAGCAAATTGATTTTGAGCAGGGTACTCTTGAGAGTTTGCAGCTTGGTATTACGTATTACTTTCGAGTAATGGACGAAATGCAAGATGAAGTGCTCGTCATGCATCAGGAAGTAAAGTCGCTTTCAAAAGATGTGCTGCCCTATGTACTGAAAAAAGAAGTAGAAATGGTGTCGATGATGGAAACACTCATCCAGCGCTGTGTCGATCGCGGTGTGCTTGAAATGGATGAAAAAAAAGTGCATGTTTTGGCGCAAAATATTTTTAATCAAGGACAAATGTGGGGCTTCCGGAGATGGATGATACAAAAATCATTCACGCTTGATGAATACATCAACTTGCAGACTGATCTGCTTTTTGCCGGTATAAACGGATACAAAACAAGCAATTAAAAAAAGCCCGTTCTCATTTTCGAGAGCGGGCTCATATTATTTACAGTAAATCGCGGTCTGTGCGCTTCGTTCTGTCTTCATTTAACCGCTCTTCATGCAACTGAAGGGTTTCTTCTTCTTGAGTAGTACGGTTAAGTCGATCATCTTCTGCATATGCATTACCACCAAGATTCGGATCACCGACGGCTGCTGTACGACCTTCTTCATAAAGGCCGCCATATTCACGGTCTACGTATAAAAGAATGCCTCCGTTTTTCACTTCTGTATAGTAACGGTCTGCTTCAGCGTCCGATATGCCGATATTACGGAAAGCACCGCGTACCGGCTCCTCGCCTGACATGAACGCCATGAAGTGATCCATCCATGAGCTTCCTGCTGTCTGTACATCCGCTCCTGTACGTCCACGAACCATTGAAATATCATCTTTATCTTTTGCAATGACATAAATGTCGTCTTCTGTATAACCGTGCGTTTTTAAATTGTCGATTTCTGCGATCACTTCTGTTTCACTATGATATACACCGATAAATGTTTTATTTTCCATGATGATTTATTCCTCCTGAAAGTTGAATTTGTCATTGTTCTCAATATTTGTCTACCCGGCGTATGCCCGATAAAACGAACTTCTAAGAAAATGGTTACAAAGTCGGGAGGCCCTGACAAAAGTTTCTTTTTGAAAAAATAAGCTTATATTTTACATGGAAAGGGAATACTTATTAAGAAAATTTACAATTACGATATCTATGTAATACACTAAAGGAGTAAAATGAAAGAAAATGTCGATTGGAAGGATGTGAAGGCTTGAAACGTGTCATTCAATGTGCAGTACTAATGGCTATAGCCATCATTACATACTGGCTTTATTTAAACCAAGTTGGAGCAGTTCCATTCCTTCTCCTCTCTATTTTTTTCTTTTATAAAGCTTATGAAGCGTATCGTGAACGTTCAAAAAAGCATAAAGTAGGACAGCGAATCGACCATTCAGCCGCTTCAACCGGAAAAAAAACAGAAATCATCACATAAATATGGCGTGCCGCCATATTTTTTGTTTATAATGGAGAATATGCCAAAAACGTTTTGCTCTTTTTGGGCGTGCAAATAGAGAAGGGAAGTGCGAATGGTGAGTTTGCAACAATATTCCAAAGAACAAATAAAAGAAATGTCATTCCTTGAACTGGCACATTTAATTCTTGCTGATCAGCGGGAACCAATAACATTTAAAGAAATGCTATCAAAAATTCAAAAGCATCTTGGCGTTTCAGATGCTGAAGTAAGATCGCGTACGGTTCAATTTTATACAGATTTAAACGTTGATGGAAGTTTTTTATCATTAGGTGAAAACCGCTGGGGTCTTCGTGCATGGTACCCGGTTGAAAAACTGGAAGAAGAAACGACGAATGCACCTGCGAAAACGCGTAAGAAAAAGGCGAAAAAAGCTGTAATAGAAGATTTTGAAGAAGAACTAATTGAAGATGATGAAATCGAGGACTTCGATGATGAAGACTTTGATGAAGTAGATGAAGATGAAGATATCGATGTGGAAGAAGACATTGATATCGACGAAGAAGATTTGGATGAGGACATTGAAGAAGAAGATGATGAAGAAGACATTCTCATTGAAGTTGATCCCGACATTGAAGATGATGAATTTGAAGAAGAAGAAGGCGCCGAAGACGAGTACAATCTCGACGATAAATAACTTTTAATCTTCGCTTGACTATTTCATCGGCGAATTGTAGTATTTTATTTGGGCTCTTTTATGAGACGAAATGACATTAGTCTATAACGCTCCTCTTACTGAGAAGTAAGCGGAGCGTTTTTTGTATTTTTATGATAAAACAGAAGTATTGAAGGAGGATATTTTCACTTTGACAAAATATATTTTCGTGACAGGTGGCGTTGTATCATCACTCGGAAAAGGAATTACAGCTGCATCACTCGGCCGTTTACTCAAAAATCGCGGTTTAAAAGTATTTATTCAAAAGTTTGATCCATACATTAACGTAGATCCGGGTACAATGAGTCCGTATCAGCATGGCGAAGTATTCGTTACAGATGACGGTGCGGAAACGGATCTTGATCTCGGTCACTACGAGCGTTTCATCGATATTAATTTGACGAAACTAAGCAACATTACAACAGGTAAAGTATATTCATCTGTCATCCGAAAAGAACGCCGCGGTGAATATTTGGGCGGCACGGTGCAGGTAATCCCACACATTACGAATGAAATTAAAGAGCGTGTTTTCCGTGCGGGTAAAGAATCAGGCGCAGACGTTGTCATTACAGAAATTGGCGGCACGGTCGGCGATATTGAGTCCCTTCCATTCCTTGAAGCCATTCGCCAAATTAAAAGTGATGTCGGTCAAGATAACGTGCTGTACATTCACTGTACGCTGATCCCATATTTGAAGGCAGCCGGTGAAATGAAAACGAAGCCGACACAGCATAGCGTAAAAGAGCTTCGAAGCCTTGGTATTCAGCCGAACATTATCGTTGTCCGGACCGAAATGCCGATTTCACAGGACATGAAAGACAAACTTGCTTTGTTCTGTGATATTGCAAAAGAGGCGGTTATTGAATGTCCAGATGCGGATACACTTTACGCCGTGCCAATCATGCTGCAAAATCAAAAAATGGACGACCTCGTTTGCCGTCTGTTGAAAGTACAGTGCCATGATGCGGATATGACGGAGTGGAATGCCCTCGTTCATAAAGTGCGCAATTTGTCGAATACGACGCGGATCGCTCTCGTCGGTAAGTATGTGGAACTACAGGATGCCTATATTTCAGTTGCGGAGTCATTGAAGCATGCCGGCTATCAGTTTGATGCGGATGTGGAAATTGACTGGGTGAATTCAGCTGAAATTACAGAGGATAATGTAGCAGAGCGTTTAAAAGACGCAGACGGTATTCTTGTACCGGGAGGCTTTGGTGATCGCGGTATCGATGGAAAACTTGCGGCGATTAAATATGCACGTGAAAACAATGTACCGTTTTTCGGCATTTGCCTCGGTATGCAGCTTGCGTCAATCGAATACGCGCGTAACGTATTGAAATTAGATGGTGCACATTCAGCTGAAATCCATCCGGACACACTGTACCCAATTATCGATCTTTTGCCAGAGCAAAAAGATATCGAAGACCTCGGGGGTACACTTCGTCTCGGTTTATATGCATGTAAATTACAGCAAGGTACACGTGCATATGAAGCATATAATGAGGAGATCGTTTACGAGCGTCACCGTCACCGTTACGAATTCAACAACGAATTCCGTGAGAAAATGGAGAAAAAAGGATTCATCTTCTCGGGCACAAGCCCGGATGGACGTCTCGTTGAAATCATTGAACTGGCAGAGCACCCGTGGTTCGTTGCAGCACAGTTTCACCCGGAATTTAAATCCCGTCCGACACGTCCGCAGCCATTGTTCAAGCAATTCATTAAAGCAGCAATCGAAAATCAATAAGAATTCAAAGGCTAAGATCGCGGCATTAATGGCTACGCCTTTGTTAGCATACTCTATGAGTCAAAAAATCCCGTCCGACTACTTTACTTATCGGCGGGTTTTTTTTTGATGAATAGCAGGAACAGTCTGTCAGCGCTTCACTATTATCGGTATTCGCTCATAATTTCTTCAATCGTCATTTTTAATAAAAAATATGTGTATAGTCCGGCGATCGCAGAAGGAAATCCGGTCCGGCCCCCTTCATCATTGGGCAAAAGTCCTTTCGTCAGCCGCATATCAATAAACGCATCTGCTAATACTTCGATGCCGGACTCTTCTCGTTGTGAGGCAATAGCTGCAAATGGAATCCCGTCAGCCTCTAATTTTTTTGCCAGCTCTATTGCTTCCGGGTCATCAGCAAATCGTGAAGCGATCAATACGCGGTCTGCTTCCGACAATTGGACAGAAGGTGTCCAGCATTGAATGCGGCTCAATGTTTCTGCACCGTCTATAGCTTCTTTTTCGATGGCAGCCATTTCACCAAAGCCTTTTATATATATAATCCCTTCACTAATTAAGCCTTGAGCAAGTAAGCGCCCTGCATCTTCAATTGGAAATTCTTCTTTTTCACTAATCCGCTTCAATAAACCGATCAGCTGTGTCGTAAACATTTTGGACAATCGTATCACTCATTCCTTTTTCTCTAGTATAGTATTTATAACAAAATGAAGGAAGCAGGAATCAGGAAGGAATTTGAAGAGAAATGGAGAATGTATGTAGAACGTGTGAAAAAGAACGGAAGGCAAAAGTACAGGGGGAAAATACAGTGACAGCAAACATTTTAATTGTTGACGATCAATATGGTATCCGAATTTTATTGAATGAAGTGTTAAAAAAAGAAGGATACGATACATTACAGGCTGCAAGCGGGCCAGAAGCAGTAAAATTAGCAAAAGAACAAAATCCTGATCTTGTATTGCTCGATATGAAAATTCCAGGCATGGATGGAATTGAAATTTTAAAACAAATGAAAGCGGATAACCCTAATATCCGCGCGATTATTATGACAGCATATGGGGAACTTGATATGATTCAGGAAGCAAAAAACATTGGGGCAATCATGCATGTACCGAAACCGTTTGATATTGATGATATTCGTAAAACAGTCAAAGATCATCTAATCGATTAAAGGAATAACGTACTTTCTGATGGTAATAAAAAGCTGAATTTGGTATGATACTAATGTGGTTTTTTTATGAAGCGATTAATTCCCTTAGAGGAGGAAAAAGTAATGCCGTTAGTATCCATGACTGAAATGTTAAACACAGCGAAAGAGAAGAAATATGCTGTGGGACAATTCAACTTGAATAACCTTGAGTTCACTCAAGCAATTTTGCAGGCGGCTGAAGAAGAAAAGTCGCCTGTTATCCTTGGTGTATCTGAAGGCGCAGCACGTTACATGGGCGGTTTTAAATTAATCGTGGCAATGGTAAAAGAATTGATCGAAGAATATGGCGTAACTGTTCCTGTAGCCATTCATCTTGATCATGGTTCAAGTTATGAGAGTTGTGCAAAAGCGATTCAAGCAGGTTTCACATCTGTTATGATCGATGGTTCACATCATCCGCTTGAAGAAAACATCGCTTTGACAAAAAAAGTGGTTGAGCTTGCTCATTTCCACGGTGTTTCTGTCGAAGCAGAACTAGGCCGTATCGGTGGTCAGGAAGATGATCTTGTTGTTGACGATGCAGATGCAATGTATGCCATTCCATCTGAGTGCGATCAACTTGTTCGCGAAACAGGCGTTGACTGCTTCGCTCCGGCACTTGGATCTGTCCATGGCCCTTACAAAGGTGAACCGAATTTAGGTTTCGACCGTATGAAAGAAGTAATGGAATTGACTGGTATTCCACTCGTTCTTCACGGCGGTACTGGAATCCCGACAAAAGATATAGAACGTGCGATTTCTCTCGGTACAGCAAAGATTAATGTAAATACAGAAAACCAAATTTCATCTGCGAAAGCAATTCGTGAAACGCTTGCGGCAAAACCGGAAGAGTATGATCCGCGTAAATATCTCGGACCTGCACGCGAAGCGATTAAAGAAACAGTTAAAGGGAAAATGCGCGAATTTGGTTCTGCAGGTCAGGCTTAATAATTTTCTTTTGCGGCATAATTGAAATGTACATGGTAACCGCCTCTTTTCACAGAAAAGGCGGTTGTTGCGTGTATAATACTAACAACATGAAAAGAGGAAAATATAATGAAATTTTTTATTGATACAGCAAATGTGGACGAAATTCGTGAAGCACACTCATGGGGTATTTTGTCAGGTGTAACAACAAATCCGTCAATCGTAGCGAAAGAAAATGTGTCTTTCCACGATCGCATTCGGGAAATTACGGAAATAGTCAGCGGTCCTGTGAGCGCGGAAGTAATTGCACTTGATGCGGAAGGCATGATTAAAGAAGGCCGTGAACTGGCGAAAATCGCACCGAATATTATAGTAAAAGTACCGATGACACCGGATGGTTTGAAAGCCGTCGCAGCGTTTACAAAAGAAGGCATTAAAACGAACGTAACACTTATTTTCAGCGCGAACCAAGCATTGATGGCAGCCCGTGCAGGTGCAACATACGTATCACCATTCCTTGGTCGTCTTGATGATATCGGACAGAATGGACTTGACTTGATTGAAACCATTGCTGATATTTTCGCAATTCACGGTATTGAATCAGAAATCATTGCGGCATCTGCTCGTCATTCACAGCACGTAACAGCTGCTGCACTCAAAGGTTCTCACATTGTAACGGCACCATTTAAACTGCTTCAGCAATTATTCAACCATCCACTGACAGATAAAGGGATTGAAGGATTTCTGGCTGACTGGGAAAAACGCCAAGCCAAATAATAATGTACATGATACGAATTTATATAGGTTAAACTAGGACTATCAAGAAAGCTTTCCCGCTTTCCGTTTATACAGGAAGAAGGGAGTACAAAATGGAAAAATTAAAAATTAAAGGCGGATACTCTTTAAAAGGGACGGTCAAAGTAGACGGCGCGAAAAATAGCGCCGTCGCTCTTGTACCGGCTGCTATTTTAGCGGAGTCGCCGATTACGATTGAAGGATTGCCGGATATTTCAGATATTCACATGTTAAAAGGACTCCTCGAAGAAACTGGCGGCGATGTGACGTTTGAAGATGGTGTCATGCAGATCGACCCGACAAAGATGACGGCGATGCCGCTTCCGAACGGGAATGTGAAAAAATTGCGTGCTTCTTATTATTTAATGGGCGCAATGCTTGGTCGTTTTAATAAAGCAGTCATCGGTCTTCCAGGTGGCTGTCATTTAGGTCCTCGTCCGATTGATCAGCATATTAAAGGATTTGAAGCGCTTGGTGCGGAAGTAACGAATGAACAAGGTGCGATTTATTTGCGTGCGAAGGAACTGCGCGGTGCTCGCATTTATTTAGACGTTGTCAGTGTCGGTGCAACCATTAATATTATGCTGGCGGCAGTTCGGGCTAAAGGACAGACGATTATTGAAAATGCTGCTAAGGAGCCAGAAATTATTGATGTGGCGACATTGTTGTCCAATATGGGTGCAAAGATTAAAGGTGCTGGAACAGATATCATTCGCATTGATGGTGTAAAGCAGCTTCACGGGTGTCGTCATACGATTATTCCGGATCGTATTGAAGCAGGAACGTTTATGATTATGGCTGCAGCTGTAGGTGAAGGTGTCGTCATTGATAACGTCATCCCGCTCCATATGGAGTCATTAACGGCGAAACTTCGTGAAATGAATGTGCCAATTGAACTTGGTGAAGACCGCATTTATGTCGGAAAAGCGGAGGAGCTGAAAACAGTTGATATTAAAACACTCGTCTATCCAGGGTTTCCAACTGATTTACAGCAGCCATTCACGTCACTTTTGACGAAAGCGTACGGTTCGGCTATTATTACGGACACGATTTATCCAGCTCGTTTTAAACATATTGATGAGCTGCGGCGGATGGGGGCCAATGTGAAAACGGAAGGCCGATCCGCGATTATAAATGGTCCGGTTCAGCTGCAGGGAGCTAACGTGAAAGCGAGCGATCTGCGAGCAGGAGCTGCGCTCGTTCTTGCCGGACTTTTGGCTGACGGCGTGACAGAAGTGACCGGCCTTGAACATATTGATCGGGGCTATAGTGGTTTAACGGAAAAGCTGACAGCGTTAGGCGCCAATATATGGCGTGAAGAAATGTCGAAAGAAGAGTTTGAAGAAATAAAAAGCTCATAATAATTCCAAGCATATTCTCCAAATGTGTTACAATATAAGCGGCAATTAGTTATACTAATTTGCTGAATGCTTGTCATACAGGAGGAAAAGAGCTATGGAGAGAAGTTTATCAATGGAACTTGTCCGCGTCACGGAAGCTGCGGGGTTAGCTTCTGCACGCTGGATGGGCCGCGGGTTAAAAGATGAAGCGGACGGCGCGGCAACAACTGCTATGCGCGATGTGTTTGATACGATTCCGATGAAGGGAACGGTTGTCATCGGCGAAGGAGAAATGGATGAAGCGCCGATGCTGTACATTGGTGAAAAACTTGGTACAGGCTATGGCCCTCGTGTTGATGTAGCAGTTGACCCGCTTGAAGGTACGAATATTGTTGCGGCAGGCGGATGGAATGCCCTCGCCGTTCTTGCGGTAGCAGATGGTGGAAATCTTCTGCACGCGCCGGACATGTATATGGATAAAATTGCGGTTGGACCGGAAGCAGTCGGTCAAATCGATATTAATGCTTCTATCACAGACAATTTGAAAGCAGTCGCAAAAGCGAAAAATAAAAACATTGAAGACGTTGTGGCGACGATTTTGTATCGCGATCGTCACGAGCGTATTATCGCGGAACTCCGTGAAGCCGGTGCACGTATTAAACTCATTAATGATGGTGATGTTGCAGGTGCAATTAATACAGCGTTTGATCTAACGGGCGTTGATATTTTGTTTGGCTCGGGCGGTGCACCGGAAGGTGTTATTTCAGCGGTTGCATTAAAAGCGCTTGGTGGTGAAATTCAAGGCCGTTTATTGCCGCAAAATGATGCAGAGCTGGAGCGATGCAAAAGAATGGGTCTAGATGTGAACAAAGTGCTTCACATGGAAGACCTTGTCCGTGGTGATGACGCTATTTTTGCAGCGACCGGCGTAACAGATGGTGAGCTTTTACGCGGTGTTCAATTTAAAGGAACATATGCTGAAACGCATTCAGTTGTTATGCGAGCAAAATCTGGAACCGTCCGTTTCGTTGACGGCCGTCACAGCTTGAGCAAAAAACCGAATCTTGTTTTTAAACCATAAGAAGCCGTTTCTTCTTTTAATCAACAGCGGTGCAACCGGTCCGGTTCTCCGCTGTTTTGTTTGATCTGAACAAACCACTGAACAATTGCTTCACGACTACGACCAACGAGCCGTTCCTTCCTCTTAAAAAATCAATCTAATAAAGTGTGGTGCCCTAATGGAAGAATTAACAATTAACCATCTTGAAAATTTAAAACTAAAGGAATTATATGAACTAGCTAAAACATATAAAATATCGTACTATAGCAAAATGACTAAAAAAGAACTTATTTTTGCGATTTTAAAAGCACGAGCTGAACAGCAGGGCTTCTTCTTTATGGAAGGTGTTCTTGAAATTATTCAATCGGAAGGCTTTGGTTTCCTTCGCCCGATCAATTACTCAGCAAGTTCAGAAGACATTTACATTTCAGCTTCGCAAATTCGCCGCTTTGATTTGCGTAACGGTGATAAAGTATCGGGGAAAGTGCGCCCGCCGAAAGAAAATGAACGGTATTACGGTCTTCTCCACGTAGAAGCTGTAAATGGTGACGACCCGGAATCTGCGAAAGAACGTGTTCATTTCCCGGCATTGACACCGCTTTATCCAGACCGTCAAATAATGCTTGAGACAGAATCAAGACATGTATCGACACGCATTATGGATCTCGTTTCACCAGTCGGCTTTGGTCAACGTGGATTGATTGTGGCACCGCCAAAAGCAGGAAAAACGATGCTGTTAAAAGAAATTGCTAATTCAATTTCAAAAAATCATCCGGAAGCAGAATTAATTGTTCTGTTAATCGATGAGCGTCCGGAAGAAGTAACAGACATTGAACGTTCGGTGCAGGCAGAAGTCGTCAGTTCCACATTTGATGAAGTACCTGAAAATCATATTAAAGTATCAGAACTCGTACTTGAACGGGCGATGCGCCTCGTTGAACATAAGCGCGACGTCGTTATTTTAATGGATTCTATTACCCGTCTTGCCCGTGCCTACAATCTAGTGATCCCACCAAGTGGACGAACACTTTCTGGTGGTATTGATCCGGCTGCGTTTCATCGTCCGAAGCGTTTTTTCGGTGCAGCCCGTAATATTGAAGAAGGCGGTAGCTTAACGATTCTTGCGACAGCGCTTGTTGATACCGGTTCACGAATGGATGATGTCATTTATGAAGAATTTAAAGGAACCGGTAACTTGGAGCTTCACCTAGATCGTTCACTCGCTGAACGGCGCATTTTCCCGGCGATCGACATTCGCCGCTCAGGTACACGAAAAGAAGAACTTCTTATTGGAAAAGAACAGCTTGAAATTGTATGGGCTATTCGTAAAACGATGTCTGATGCACCAGACCTTGCTGAAAAAATACTTCGCCGTTTGCGTCAAACGAAGAGCAATGAAGACTTCATAAGCCAGTTGCTTGTTGAAATAAAGAAAAATGGTACATCGAAAAAAATGCTGTGAAAATAATTTGCGAAATGAGTAATACCCTGTTATACTGTTTTAGTATGTACGAAAGAAAGGCATAAATCACTTTATGCTTATTCATATAATACTCTGTTTCGGAATGACTCAGGGCGGAAGGAGAGAAAAGACATGCAAGCAGGAATTCATCCTAACTACAAAGCAGCACAAGTTAAATGTGCGTGCGGTAACGAGTTCGTAACGGGCTCTGTGAAAGAAGACATTCGCGTAGAGGTTTGCTCTGAATGCCACCCATTTTATACTGGACGTCAGAAATTTGCTGACGCAGGTGGACGTGTGGATCGTTTCAACAAAAAATACGGCCTTAAAGATGAAGCAAGATAATGATAGACGAAAACGGGCGAGGAGTGCTACACTGCTTGCCTGTTTTTTTTGTACAAAAAAATGGAGGACCAAACATATTATGGCCCAGTTATTTTTTAAATATGGTGCAATGAACAGCGGCAAATCGATTGAAATTTTAAAAGTTGCACACAATTATGAAGAACAAAATAAATCAGTGCTTCTTTTCACATCGAGTCTTGATACACGCGATGAAGTCGGCTATATTTCAAGTCGAATTGGGCTGCGTCGTCAAGCTTTGCCTATTTTCAATGAAACAAATATATTTGAGGATGTACGCACGAATGAATCAAATCCGTCATGTATTTTAATTGATGAAGTTCAGTTTTTATCAAAAAAACATGTTTCGCAGCTCGCACAAATTGTGGATGAACTGAATATTCCCGTTATGGGGTTCGGTTTGAAAAATGATTTTCAAAATGAATTGTTTGAAGGCAGTAAATATATGTTAATTTACGCCGACAAAGTAGAAGAAATGAAGACAATCTGCTGGTTTTGCGAGCGGAAAGCGACGATGAATTTGCGTGTGGATGGAGTGGGGAAGCCGGTTTATACCGGTGAGCAAATTCAAATTGGGGGCAATGATTCGTATTACCCGGTGTGCAGGAAATGCCATCAGGATCCACCGCTTTAATTATGAAAAATCGAGGTGAAGAATATGTTTGACCGACTGCAGGCAGTAGAAGATCGTTATGATAAATTAAATGAGTTGTTAAGCGATCCGGATGTTGTCAACGATCCGAAAAAGCTGCGGGATTATTCAAAAGAACAGTCTAATATTCAAGAAACGGTGGAAGCATATCGTGAATATAAAGAAGTGAAAGCACAGTATACCGATGCAAAAGTGATGCTCGACGATAAGCTCGATGCGGACATGCGTGAGATGGTAAAGGAAGAGATGAATGAGTTAGAAGGTCAGTTGACTAGTCTTGAAGCACGGTTGAAAATATTGCTTATTCCGAAAGATCCGAATGACGATAAAAACGTTATTATGGAAATTCGCGGAGCGGCGGGTGGTGATGAAGCGGCCTTATTTGCCGGAGATTTGTACCGTATGTATGCACGTTTTGCAGAAGCAAACAATTGGAAAACGGATGTCATTGAAGCGCATGCGACGGGTCTTGGCGGCTATAAAGAAATCATTTTTATGATTAATGGCCGTGGTGCGTACTCGAAGCTGAAGTATGAAAATGGTGCTCATCGCGTGCAGCGTGTGCCGGAAACAGAATCGGGCGGACGTATTCATACGTCGACAGCAACGGTGGCCGTGTTGCCGGAAACGGAAGAAATAGAAATAGAAATACACGATAAAGATATTCGTGTTGATACGTTTGCATCAAGTGGTCCAGGCGGCCAATCGGTGAATACAACGATGTCTGCCGTGCGTTTAACGCATATTCCAACGGGAACGGTCGTATCGTGTCAGGATGAAAAGTCGCAAATTAAAAATAAAGAAAAAGCAATGAAGGTACTACGAGCCCGCGTTTATGACAAGTTTCAAAAAGAAGCGCAGGCAGAATATGATGCTGTGCGGAAGTCGGCGGTTGGAACAGGCGACCGTTCTGAAAGAATTCGCACGTATAATTTTCCACAAAATCGTGTGACAGATCACCGAATTGGCTTGACAATCCAAAAGCTCGATCAAATACTGGAAGGGAAAGTCGGTGAAGTGATTGATGCGCTGATTGTAGAAGATCAATCGAGCCGTCTTGAGAACTTGGAGGATTAATCTGTGACGAAAAAAATGTACGAAGCCCTTAACTGGGCTTCTTCGTATTTAACACATCACGAACGGGATGCTAACGCAGGCGAATACATTATGAAGCATATATTACAAGTTGAACGCTCGCAAATGCTTGCTCGTCTTCATGATGTGTTAAGCGAGGAACAGACTAAAGAATTTGAACGTCTGGTCCATCTTCATGCAGAGGGTGTACCGGTTCAGCATATGACCGGCACGGAAGAATTTTATGGCCGGATCTTTTCAGTGAACGGCGACGTGCTCATTCCACGTCCGGAAACGGAAGAACTTGTTTATTATGCGCTTGAAAAAATAAAGGACATGAAGTCGCCTGTTATCGCTGATATTGGCACAGGAAGCGGTGCCATTGCCATCACAATGAAATGCGAGCGTCCTGAAGCAAATGTGTACGCGATTGATTTATCGAAAGCAGCGCTAAAAATAGCAGAAAACAATGCGAATAAGCTAGGCGTACCTATTCAATATTTACACGGTGATTTGTTGGAGCCCCTCATTCAACGTAATATAAAAGTAGATCTATTATTATCAAATCCGCCATATATTCCTAATCATGAGCGGGAGACGCTATCTGCAGTCGTGGTAGATCACGAGCCGCATATGGCGCTTTTCGGAGGAGAAGATGGACTTGATTTATATAGAAAAATCACCCAGCAGCTGCCTTTTGTTTTAAAAGTAGGGGGCATTGCCGGCGTGGAAACGGGTGCGGGGCAGACAGAAGCCGTTGCTGCCATGTTTCAGGAGACATTCCCAGATAGAGACGTCAAAATCATGTATGATATTAATGGAAAAGATAGAATGGTATTTTTGCACGTATAAGAAATTCAAGTCCCGGTCATACTGATTACCGGGAGGGATTATTAATGAAAACACTAACAATGATTCTATATTTATATGGGCTTTCGGCAGCGGCTTCTTTTATGATGTATTTTGCACCAGCTGATCAAATGGCTGGAGGTATTCCGGATGAATCAATCCGTATTCGTGTCATTGCAGATAATAATAGCGAGGCTGAACAAGAACGGAAAGAAATCGTTCATCAAGCAATTGCAAAAGAAATAAACAATTGGGCACGGACAGCTGTTTCGGCGGAAGAATCGCGGATCATGGTTGAAAAGAATCTTGATGAAATTGAAAAAATCGCTAATGCAGCCGCGGGGGCAAAACAAACTGTTCATGTTACATTTGGCCAAGAGGATTTTCCATTGAAACAATACGGCCGCTTCTTTTATCCGCCAGGTACATATGAATCTCTCGTTGTCACCATTGGTGATGGAAAGGGAGCCAATTGGTGGTGCGTACTGTATCCGGCGCTTTGTTTTCCGGAAGAACAAAAAGAAAAGACAGAATTAAAATGGGCATTTGTCGATTTATGGGGAAAACTGAAAAAATAACTGCATTTTTCTGATAATATCCACACTCATCCACAGAGTTATTCACAAAATGATAAATGTTATCCACATAATGTTGGTAACTTAGTGTGGAACAAAAGTTGAAAAATGATTTATGTATAGAAATTATTGAGTACGTAAAGATTTTGTAAATATACAAGCAAAGGTGACAAAAATGGAGACAACACACTGGATTGTGGATAAACAGGGTATAACTCATGAACATTATCCACAAATAGAAGAAGCAGCCCGGTTAATTCGAAAAGGTGAAGTGGTCGCTTTTCCAACTGAAACGGTTTATGGTCTCGGTGGACAAGTGCAAATGGATAAAGCTGTGCAAAAAATTTTCACGGCGAAAGGGCGTCCGTCAGATAATCCGCTTATTGTGCATATTGCCGACCGCAAAGATGTGGATCATCTGGCGCAATCAGTACCGAACTATGCAGAAGCGTTAATGGATTCTTTTTGGCCAGGTCCATTGACGATCATCGTGCCGAAACAAGAAGGCGTACTTTCAGAGCTTGTAACGGCGGGTCTTCATACGGTTGCGATTCGCATGCCAGATCATCCGGTTGCACTTGCGCTTATTAAAGAAGCAGGTGTACCGGTTGCAGCGCCGAGTGCAAACCGATCGGGAAAACCGAGTCCTACGACGGCGGCGCACGTGCTGGATGATCTTTCTGGCCGGATTGCCGGTGTACTGGACGGTGGTGATACAGGTGTCGGTTTAGAATCAACGGTTGTGGACTGTACCGGCCCGCATCCGATCATTTTACGTCCTGGGGGAATAACACAAACAGACATGGAAGCGGTCGTTGGAAAAGTGAAGATTGGCGGCGCCCTTCAAAATGAAAAGGACGTACCGAAGTCACCGGGAATGAAATATACGCATTATGCTCCCGAGGCTCCGCTCTATTTAATAGAAGGAACACATTCATTTATTCAAGAGCAAATTGATGAATTACGGGCGGAAGGGAAAAAGGTTGGTGTGATGGCAACGGAAGAAAGTGAGCATTTCTATGTGGCCGATCGCATTATTTCATGTGGGCGCAGACATGATATTGAATCGGTTGCAAAGCATCTATACGGTGCGCTGCGTTCGTTTAATGTGTCTTCGCTGGATGTTATTTTGGCTGAAACGTTTCCATCAGAAGGCGTCGGTGTGGCAATTATGAACAGATTGGAAAAAGCAGCCGGCCATCGGTGGATAAAGGAAGTCGATTGATCATTGGATCAGCCGGCTTTTTTTATGGATAAAAAGGGACAAGCCGAATATAGATAAGCATGGACATCATTATCCTTTCACTGGCGTTGTCGGCAGATGCGTTTGGAGCAGCACTAGCGGTTGGAATGCGAAGAATCGGTTTATGGAATATGGTTGTGATGAGTACAATGGTCGGCTTGATGCACGTCATCATGCCGTTCATCAGCATAACGGCAGGGAACGAATTGCATGGTGTGTTTGGCGGAGCTCTTATTTCGACGGGCGGTGTTATTTTACTGCTGACAGGGCTGCAAATGGTGTTGTCGATGTGGAAAAATGAATTGAATGTACAGAAGCCTGCAGGGATCGGGATGTTCTTTTTTGCATTCGGTGTGAGTATGGACAGCTTTTCTGCAGGGCTGTCACTCGGTGTTATTGGCATGGATTATGTGAAAGCAGTCACTTGTTTCGGGTTGTCTTCTGCCTTTTTCACAATGACAGGTTTGTTGTTAAGCCGCCGAATCGGTGTAGCCGCCGGCAAAGCAGGTGAAGCGGCGGGCGGACTTATTTTAATGTTCCTCGGTATGAAATGGCTTCTTTCATTATGAACAGTCCTTTTCTTATTGAAAAGGACTATTTTCCTGTTTGTAGAAGCGTTATAATGAAAGAAAACGTATAGATAAAGGTGGATGTTCATGAATATTTTGTTTGTTTGCACGGGCAACACGTGCCGCAGTCCAATGGCGGCGGCAATCTTGCGGGAGAAAAGACCGGATTGGGTCGTACAGTCAGCTGGATTATTTGCCAGTCCAGGTATTCCTACATCATTAGGAGCAAAAACGGTTTTGTTGGAAAAAGGAATTCATTCGCCGCATGTTTCCATGCAATTGACAGAAGAGATGGCGGAGCGGGCGGATGTAATTTTGACGATGACGGATTCACACAAACAGACGATTGACATTCACTTTCCTCATTTAAAAGGAAAAACGTATACGTTAAAAGGAGAAGAAGGGGATGTGATCGATCCGTTTGGCGGCCCAGTTCACATATACCGTCAGACCTACGATGAACTGCTCTTTTACATTGAGAAATGGCTGGAAGAAGGGAGTAAGGCATGAGGGAGAGAATATCCTATTCATTTGGTATTCGGAAGAAAGTTATCGTGCTCGTTACATTGCTGGCCACTATTACTTATACGATCAGTGCGTTGTTTATTTATTATTTGTACCCTCTGTATTTTTCCTATATAAATGAAACGTTTTTTTCGTTTTTAACACTTGCACTGGGCATTCTATGGTCAGGTATTCTTGCCTGTTTTGCGGCATCTTATTTTGTGAACCCGATTGTCCGGCTTGAAAAAGCATCGCGTGCGGCGGCAGCTGGCCATATTGACAAAGAAGTCGAGCTACCGGAAGGAGACGATGAAATTCGGGCGCTCGCACTTGCATTTAATGAGATGTTGACGAATTTGCGAACGATGGTAAGCAGTATTGAGAGTAATTTTTCCGCGACAAATGAAAGTGTTAGCCATATTGCAAGCATTAGTGGACAGGCGGTGGAGAAAGCTTCAGAAATGGCGCACACAGCAGCCGATATTTCGACAGGCGCTGAAAGTTCCGCGTTTGCGATTCAGGCGACAGCTGAAGCAATGGAAGAAGTTTTAAGTATTGCAGGTCATGTACAGCAAAAAGCGAATGAGTCCGCCCATCAGGCAGAAGGAATGGTGCAGGATCTCGATGTCAGCAGCCGAACGTTTCAGTCGCTTATTGATGGCATGGATTCATTAGCCGCAGATAATATAGACTCGCTTGAAGCAGTCCGTTCATTAGAAGAAAATGCACGCAAAGTTGGCAAAGTCATTGGCCTTGTCGGTGATATTGCTGCACAGACGAATTTACTCGCGTTGAACGCATCGATTGAAGCAGCTCGCGCTGGTGAACATGGGAAAGGATTCGCAGTCGTGGCAGAAGAAGTGAGAAAGCTTGCTGATGAAAGCGCGACAGCTGTCCAAAGCATCTCTGATCTTGTGAAGAAAATTCAGGAAGAAGTCGACCACGTCGTCCAGAAAATTACTGCGCAGGCGGAAGCAGCCGGTGAGGGAGTAAAGAAAGGGGCATCTGCACAAGAAGCAGTGGGACAAATAAGCAGCAAAATTACCAGTATGGCAGGAGCCGTTGAAGAAATCGCCAACCTTGTTGATCAGCAAATGGTGAAAATCGAGCAAACATCCAGACAGTCACAGGAGGTAGCAGCGATTGCAGAAGAAACATCAGCGGGCGCGAATGAAGTAACCAATGCTGCAGCAGATCAGTCGGATGTCATCGGTGAAATCGGTAATGTAAGCCAGCATCTGCAGAAACAGGCAATGGAGCTGAAGTCTGTCATTACGCGCTTTAAATTGTAACTTTTAAAAGGAATATGAGAAAATATAAAGTGAAACTTCATTTAGTAGAGATCTTACTGCCTATTAATGCGGGACAAATAGGAAAGCATGAAAGGAGCGCTACAAATGAAAGCAGCTACTCAGTGGAAAGAGGAACTTCAAGTCCTTTTGACCGAACTGCAAGAACAGGCACAGTTTAAAGCGGGTCAATTGTTTCTGATCGGCTGTTCAACATCGGAAGTGGCAGGCGGCCGGATTGGGACGGCTGGCACAGATGAAGCAGCTGCTGTTTTATATGAAGTATTTGAATCATTTGCAAAGCAGACAGGCGTTCATCTGTCGTTTCAATGCTGCGAGCACTTGAACAGAGCTGTTGTCATCGAGCGTACAGTGGCAGAAAAGTTCGGTTACGATGAAGTCGCTGCGATTCCGGTGCGGACAGCAGGCGGAGCGATGGCAGCGTATGCGTTTAATCAAAAAGACCATGTGCTCGTTGAGTTTGTGAAAGCAGATGGCGGGATTGATATAGGCGACACGTTCATCGGTATGCATTTGAAGCATGTGGCAGTGCCAGTACGCACGTCGAGAAACAGCGTCGGCATGGCTCATGTGACGATGGCGAAAACGCGGCCAAAGCTGATTGGCGGACCTCGGGCTATTTATGAAAAAACGAATATAATTGATTCAATTACTGATGAATGTTAAGAATTTGCTGTCTTTTTTAATAAAGACAGCTATTTTTTTACCCGAAAGCCGTAAAAAAGCATAAAATACGGTTGAAAGATTCGGAAAACATGTTAGAATGAAAGAGAATTTTTTAACAGATATCCGTAAATACTATTTTGAATTAATAGATTGGAAAGGGGAACGATGATGAGTAAAATTCAAACGCAAGATCCGGCTGTATTTGCAGCAATTGAGGATGAACTGAAACGCCAGCAAACGAAAATTGAATTAATTGCTTCTGAAAACTTCGTATCTGAAGCAGTAATGGAAGCGCAAGGATCAGTATTGACAAACAAATATGCAGAAGGCTACCCCGGCAAACGCTACTATGGCGGCTGCGAGCATGTTGACGTTGTGGAAGATTTGGCGCGTGATCGTGCGAAAGAGATTTTTGGTGCAGAATATGTAAACGTTCAGCCGCATTCAGGTGCACAAGCGAACATGGCGGTTTATTTCACGATTTTAGAAACAGGTGACACGGTTCTTGGTATGAATTTATCTCACGGCGGTCACTTGACTCATGGAAGCCCTGTTAACTTCAGTGGTGTGCAATACAATTTCGTTGAGTACGGTGTAACGAAAGACACGCAAGTAATCGATTATGAAGATGTTCGTCAAAAAGCGCTTGAGAATAAACCGAAATTGATCGTAGCTGGTGCAAGTGCATACCCACGTGCGATTGATTTCGCTAAATTCCGTGAAATCGCTGATGAAGTAGGGGCGTATTTAATGGTGGATATGGCACACATTGCCGGTCTCGTTGCAGCCGGTCTTCATCAAAGTCCAGTTCCTTACGCTCATTTTGTTACAACGACAACGCATAAAACATTGCGTGGACCACGTGGCGGGATGATTTTGTCCAGTGAAGAGTTCGGCAAAAAGCTCGACAAATCGATTTTTCCTGGTATTCAAGGCGGACCGCTTATGCACGTCATCGCAGCCAAAGCGATTGCATTCGGCGAAGCACTTGAAGACAGTTTCAAAACATATGCACAAAACGTGATCGACAACGCGAGCCGTTTAGCGTCTGGTTTATCTAAGGAAGGAATTGATATCGTTTCAGGCGGCACAGACAATCATCTATTATTGATCGATCTTCGTTCACTTAGCCTGACAGGTAAAGTAGCAGAAGCGGTTCTTGATGAAGTGGGTATTACGGTAAATAAAAACACTATTCCTTACGATCCAGAAAGTCCATTTGTCACAAGCGGTGTCCGTATCGGTACAGCAGCAGTGACGTCACGTGGCTTTGATCTTGACGCGATGGACGAAGTAGCTTCAATCATTGCAAAAACATTGAAAAACCATGAAGATGAAGCGGTATTGAAAGAGTCAGCTGAGCGCGTAGCAGCATTGACATCGAAATACGCTCTTTATCAAGAAGTGTAATAAATAGAACGAACCGCCGGCAATGTCGCCGGCGGTTTTTTTGCATTGTTCACGGAAGACTAAATGACGTGACGTTCGAAGGCGTTTGTTCATAGAAGATTGAATTTCATCACACTCGGGGTTATTTGATCACGTTCATCAACATGATTTGCGAAAATTCCGATTTCTTCATGGTCCTTTCAATTTGTTGCCCGCTAAACTCTTTTCAGGTAAAATAAGGATGGCCTTGAATGAGCGTACAATAAGGAGTGAACATATGAGCAAAGTATATGTATTCGATCATCCGCTAATTCAGCATAAGCTGACGATGATCCGTGATAAAGAAACAGGTACAAAAGATTTCCGTGAATTGACAGATGAAGTGGCAACATTAATGGCGTATGAAATTACACGCGACCTTCCATTAGAAGAAGTAATAGTGCAGACACCGGTGTGCGATGCAAAGACGAAAGTGCTTGCCGGCAAAAAAATCGGGATTGTCCCCATTTTGCGTGCAGGTATCGGCATGGTGGACGGTGTGTTAAAACTTATTCCAGCGGCAAAAGTCGGCCATATTGGCTTATACCGCGATCCAGAAACATTGCAGCCTGTTGAATATTACGTCAAATTGCCGACAGATATTGAAGAGCGGGATTTCATTGTCGTTGATCCAATGCTTGCGACAGGAGGATCGGCGATTGAAGCGATTAACTCGCTGAAAAAACGTGGCGCAAAGAGCATTAAATTTATGTGTTTAATCGCTGCACCGGAGGGCGTCGATGCACTTAAGGAAGCGCATCAGGATATAGATATTTATATTGCGGCGCTCGATGAAAAATTAAACGAAAAAGGCTACATCGTGCCAGGTCTTGGCGATGCAGGCGACCGTTTATTCGGAACAAAATAAAAAGAAGCAGGTGGAGAAATAATGGATCGTCCGATTAAAGTTATGACGATTTTCGGCACACGGCCGGAAGCGATTAAGATGGCACCGCTCGTTCTGGAACTGAAAAACCGTTCAGATGAATTCGAAGCGATCGTAACGGTTACAGCACAGCACCGCCAAATGCTTGACCAGGTGCTCGATATTTTTAACATCACGCCGGATTATGACTTGAACATTATGAAAGACCGTCAAACACTGATCGACGTAACAACACGGGGCCTTGAAGGTTTAGACAAGGTGATGAAAGAAGTTAAACCGGATATCGTTCTCGTTCACGGTGATACAACGACGACATTTGTCGCTGGTCTTGCGGCATTTTATAACCAGATTGCCGTTGGGCACGTGGAGGCGGGTCTTCGTACGTGGAATAAATATTCACCGTTCCCGGAAGAAATGAACCGTCAGCTTACAGGTGTGATGGCCGACCTTCATTTTTCACCGACAGCGCAGTCTGAACAAAATTTACTGAACGAAAATAAAGAACAGAAAGCGATTTTTGTTACCGGTAATACGGCGATCGATGCGTTGAAAACAACGGTTAAAGAAGCGTATACACACGAAGTGCTTGAGAAACTCGGTGCGGATCGTCTCGTCTTAATGACGGCTCATCGCCGTGAAAATCTCGGCGAACCGATGAAAAACATGTTCCGTGCGATTAAACGTCTCGTGAACGATCACGATGATATTCAAGTCGTTTATCCGGTTCATTTAAATCCGGTCGTGCGAGAAACGGCCGATTCGATTTTAGGGAATGATCCGCGTATTCATTTAATTGAACCACTTGATGTGATTGATTTCCACAACTTTGCTGAGCGGGCCCATATCATATTGACAGATTCAGGCGGCGTGCAGGAAGAAGCACCGTCCCTTGGTGTTCCAGTTCTCGTTTTACGTGATACGACAGAGCGTCCGGAAGGCATTGAGGCCGGCACATTGAAATTGGCGGGTACAGATGAAGAGACAATTTACTCGCTTGCATCAGAATTGTTAACAGACGGGGCGGCCTATGAAAAAATGTCGAAAGCGTCTAATCCATACGGTGACGGTGAAGCATCGCGTCGAATTTGTGATGCGATCCGCTACTATTTTAAAGCAGCCCCAGATGCACCAGAGCGTTTTGAAGTGAAATAAATGAAGAAAGTCGTCCGTTATTTACGGATGACTTTCTTTTGTATTAAAATCATTGTTCGGAAAAAACTGAAAAAAGTTTGAGCATTTTGTGAATTCATTGTTATTTACTGAGGTTTTCGTTCTCAACACATTGACATTAAAAATGGGTTATTGTATTCTAACAAAGGGTACGGAGAATGGAATTTGTACGTTGTGTAACCGTTTTTTCTGTCGTTTTTTTGTGCAATTAGTCGGATCTTTGTGCAATCAGTCGGATCAGAGAGGTGTAAAATGAACAAAAATCGGCCGTTTCGGGCAATGGCAATTTACAGTACTATTTTAGCTCAGCTTGCCGGCTCAATGCTGATTGGAATTTTCGGGGGTCTTGCTCTTGATAAACATTTGAACACAATACCTCTCTTTTTAATTATCGGACTGCTGGCAGGCCTCTCAACGGGTGTTTATGCAATGTTCCGTACACTTAACTATTTCAACTCAGGAGATTAGCCACTTATGTCAGAACTCCAGCATTCCATCAGAAGGCAGAGAAAGTATTTATTTTATCTTCTTTCACTATTTTTTCTCGGATGGGGTTTTACGTCAGCACAAAGCATTTATGGGGGGTTAATCCTCGGTACTGTACTAAGCATGTGCAATCATTGGCTTATATCAAGGCGGATCTTGAGCTTTAGCTTCGCGGTTGAAAGTGAACAAAAACCGCCGAGGCTGGGTACATCTATGCGAATCGCTACTGCCGCATTGGCAGCGATCATTGCCCTCCGAAACCCTGAACAGTTTCACATCATCAGTACCACTTTGGGATTAATGGCTGCTTATGCAGTGATTATGATAGATTTTGGAATCCAGCACTATATAAAACGTATGAACCGGAAAGAGGTGAAATAGTTTGCATCACAAATCTCCATTAGTCGATCTCGATTTATTCGGGCTGACACTGACTTTTAACCTGGCCAATGTGTTAATGATAACAATTGCCAGCGTAATAGTGTTTCTGATTGCGTTTGTTTCCACACGCACACTGGCTATAAAGCCGACAGGAATGCAAAACTTTATTGAGTGGGTAATGGATTTTGTTAAAGGAATTATAAAAAGCAATATGGACTGGAAGACAGGCGGTCAATTCCACATTCTTGGAATCACACTGCTTATGTACATTTTTGTTTCCAATATGCTTGGTCTTCCGTTCTCAGTCGTCTACAACGATTACTTATGGTGGAAATCGCCGACAGCTGATCCGCTTGTCGCAATGACACTTGCCGTTATGGTAGTAGGGCTGACCCATTTTTATGCGGTCCGTATGAAAGGATTCTCAGAGTACGGAAAGGATTTTTTCCGTCCAATGTCTTTTATGTTGCCGCTAAAATTGATTGAAGAGTTTGCCAATACGCTGACGTTAGGCCTGCGGCTTTATGGGAACATTTTTGCTGGTGAGGTTTTGCTTACCTTGCTGTCAGGTTCACTGGCAGTCGGTGTGGGCGGTCATTTGGCAGCCATTCTGCCGACTCTTGCATGGCAAGGCTTCTCGTTGTTTGTCGGTGCCATACAGGCATTTATTTTTACAATGTTAACGATGGTTTACATCTCACATAAAGTGAGCCACGACCATTAATCATAATTAGCTGCTCAGCAATGAATAAACATTTTCTGAGTAAATTAAGCTTTTAAAAATAAGGAGGAAAAATTTACAATGGGTATATTAGCAGCAGCAATTGCAGTTGGTTTAGCGGCCGTTGGTGCCGGTGTCGGTAACGGTCTTATCGTTTCAAAAACAATTGAAGGGGTAGCTCGTCAACCTGAAGCACGTAACACTCTTCAAACAATCATGTTCATCGGGGTAGCTCTTGTTGAGGCGATTCCAATTATCGCGGTTGTTATCGCGTTCATGGCACAAGGTCAGTAAAAAGCTGGAAAGGCGCTTTTTTAAGCTGATTCATGAAATAGACAGCAGCGCCTTTATCCTGCTACATATAAAAGTCGACCTGATGATAACAAAAAACAGCAAGTGATCTCCCCTATTCGGCTCGTCATCGTATGGCTGCCGGCAGGGACTCCGATCATTTGTGTTGGTTCAAGCAGATCAAGGATAGGAAAAGCCCCGGAGTCAAATCCGGCTGGCCTTCTGTATGGCGAAGATCACATTCTAATGCGAACCTTCGCCATTCCTTTATGTAAAAAAAGGAATGCATTGTTTTTCCCAGCTGGGAATGAACCTGTTGAAGGGAGTGAGAAAATCGTGACAACAAATTCATTTGTACTTGGATCAGGTGCCGGCTTTAATACCGGTGATGTCTTTTTCCAATTGATTATGTTTATTATTTTGCTTGCACTGCTGAAGAAGTTTGCATGGGGACCGCTTATGGGCATTATGCAGCAGCGTGCAGATTTTATTGAATCTGAAATCAAAGAGGCGGAAAAAAGCCGTACCGAAGCAAGTCAGTTATTGGAGCAGGCGCGTAATGATGTGAAAGCAGCCCGCGCTGAAGCACAAAACACGATTGAAAATGCTAAGAAATTGGCAGAAGAACAAAAATCGGACATTCTGGCAGCAACTCGTGCCGAATCGGCCCGTCTAAAAGAAACAGCGAAGCTTGAAATCGCTCAAGAGCGCGATAAAGCAATGGGCGCGCTTCGTGAGCAAGTGGCTTCACTTTCTGTTATGATTGCATCGAAAGTGATTGAAAAAGAACTTTCAGCAGCAGATCAGGAAAAAATGATTAATGATTATATTAAAGAGGCAGGGGAAGGGCGATGAGTAATTCCGGAGCGGCAAAACGCTACGCGACAGCGCTTTATGAGCTTGCCGATGAGCAGGGTAAAACAGCGGAAATCGAGCAGGAACTTGGTGTGGTAAAACAAGTTTTGAATGAGAATCCGGACCTGTTTGCTGTTCTTGAATCACCAAAACTTTCTGTCAAAAACAAGCAGGTGCTGATTCAATCCGCTTTCGCGAAGGCCTCAGCACCTGTTGTCAATACATTGACACTGCTCGTGCAGCGCCACCGTACAAACGAACTGACGGTTGTCTGTGATGAATATCTGCAATTAGCCAATGAAAAAAGCGGCACTGCGGAAGCAATCGTCTTTTCTGTACGCCCGCTTTCGCCTGCAGAAGAAACAGCGATTTCCTCTGTTTTTGCCCGTAAAGTCGGCAAGCAAACATTACGCATCAAAAATGTGGTAGACCCGGACCTTTTGGGCGGTTTGAAAGTTCGAATCGGCAACCGTATTTACGATGATAGTTTACGCGGTAAACTAAACCGTATTGAAAAGAAATTAACGACAAATTTATAAATTTAAAAAGAAGCCGTTTGCTTCTAAAAAATTAAGGGGTGACATGCATGAGCATCAAAGCTGAAGAAATCAGTGCGCTGATAAAAAAGCAAATTGAAAACTTCCAGTCCGATATGACCGTTAGCGACGTCGGTACAGTCATCCAGGTTGGGGACGGTATCGCACGTGCTCATGGCCTCGACAACGTAATGGCGGGAGAACTTCTTGAGTTCTCAAACGGTATTATGGGTATGGCTCAAAACTTGGAAGAAAACAACGTGGGTATTATTATTCTTGGTCCTTACACAGGTATCAAAGAAGGCGATGAAGTGCGCCGTACAGGCCGCATCATGGAAGTACCGGTTGGCGAAGAGCTAATCGGCCGCGTTGTAAATTCCCTTGGCCAGCCAGTCGATGGTCTTGGTCCGATCAATACAACAAAAACACGTCCAATCGAAAGCCCGGCAACAGGCGTAATGGCTCGGAAATCAGTTCATGAACCATTGCAAACGGGAATTAAAGCGATTGACGCTCTTGTGCCAATCGGCCGTGGTCAGCGTGAGTTAATTATCGGTGACCGTCAAACAGGTAAAACGACAGTAGCAATCGATACAATTTTGAACCAGCGTGATCAAGATATGGTTTGTATCTATGTGGCAATTGGCCAAAAAGAATCAACAGTACGTAATGCAGTTGAAACACTGCGTAAACATGGTGCGCTTGATTACACAATCGTTGTAACAGCATCGGCGTCATCACCGGCACCAATGTTGTTCCTTGCACCGTACACAGGCGTTTCAATGGCGGAAGAATTTATGTTTAACGGCAAGCACGTTTTGATCGTATACGATGATCTTTCAAAACAAGCAGCAGCTTACCGTGAGCTTTCTCTTCTACTTCGCCGTCCTCCAGGTCGTGAAGCTTACCCTGGTGACGTCTTCTACTTGCATTCTCGCTTACTTGAGCGTGCAGCAAAATTGAACGATACTCTCGGTGCAGGTTCGATTACAGCACTTCCATTTGTTGAAACACAAGCAGGTGACATTTCTGCTTATATTCCAACGAACGTTATCTCAATCACAGACGGACAAATCTTCTTACAGTCTGACTTGTTTTTCTCTGGCGTACGTCCAGCGATTAACGCGGGTCTTTCTGTATCACGTGTTGGTGGTTCAGCACAAATTAAAGCGATGAAAAAAGTAGCAGGTACACTTCGTCTTGACCTTGCTGCCTACCGTGAGCTTGAAGCATTTGCACAGTTCGGTTCAGATCTTGATGCGATTACACAATCAAAATTGAATCGCGGTGCCCGTACAGTTGAAGTATTGAAGCAAGACTTGAATAAACCACTTAAAGTTGAGCGCCAGGTTGTTATTCTTTATGCATTGACACGCGGCCATCTTGACGATATTCCGGTTTCTGATATTACTCGTTTCGAAGATGAACTGTTGCATTGGCTCGATAAAAACCACACAAATGTGTATGATCATATTCGCACAACGAAAGAACTTCCGTCTGATGATGAGTTAAAAGCGGCAATCAGTGAGTTTAAAAAATCGTTTGTGAAATCCGAATAAAAAGCAGAATGAGGGCGGTACCGTCAATCGGACGTCCGCTCTTGTCTGCGTCATCTAACACAAAAAGGGTGGTGAGAGAAAGTGGCATCGTTACGCGATATACAAACACGTATTACATCGACAAAAAAGACGAGTCAGATTACGAAAGCCATGCAAATGGTATCTGCTTCTAAATTAAGCCGTGCAGAATCGAATGCAAAGTCATTCGTTCCTTACATGGACAAAATTCAAGAAGTAGTAGCGTCAATTGCCCTCGGCAGTAAAGATGTAAGACATCCGATGCTCGTCTCCCGCCCCGTTAAAAAAACCGGGTACCTTGTGATTACATCGGACCGCGGTTTGGCGGGAGCCTATAATAGCAGCATTTTACGTTCAGTTTATAAAAAAATTCAAGAACGTCATACGTCAAAAGATGAGTATGTAGTCATTGCGCTTGGACGCGTTGGCCGGGATTTTTTCCGCATACGCGGCATTGAAGCCATTGAAAGTACTATAGGTCTTCCAGATCAGCCATCTTTTGCAGATGTAAAAGAGATTGTACGTAAAACCGTCGATTTGTTTTCTGAAGGTATGTATGATGAGCTTTACATGTATTACAGCCATTTCGTCAATGCTATTCAGCAGGACGTAACGGAGAAAAAGGTCTTGCCTTTGACTGATATTCAATCATCTGGCGGCCGTCTTTCTTCATATGAATTTGAACCGTCTCCAGAAGAAATTCTTGAAGTCTTGCTTCCGCAATATGCAGAAAGCTTGATCTACGGAGCCCTTCTTGATGGGAAAGCGAGTGAGCACGCTGCGCGTATGACAGCTATGCAAAATGCAACGGATAACGCGAAAGAGCTTATCCGCTCGTTAACACTTCAATACAACCGTGCGCGCCAGGCAGCAATCACGCAAGAAATTACGGAGATTGTTGGCGGAGCAGCAGCACTCGAATAGAAGAAAAGGGTGGGTAGGCTTTGTCCTGCTCACTATATATTTAGTAAAACAGGAGGGAAAAAGATGAACAGAGGACGCGTTCTTCAAGTCATGGGTCCGGTCGTTGACGTTAAGTTTGAAAACGGTCAACTTCCTGCCATTTATAACGCCTTGAAAGTGCAAATCGGCGCTGAAGCGGGTGAAAAAGCTTCTGAACTGACGCTAGAAGTAGCAACGCACCTTGGCGATGATTCCATCCGCGCAATCGCGATGGCATCAACAGATGGCCTTCAACGTAACCAGGAAGTAATTGATACAGGCAGAGCGATTTCCGTGCCGGTTGGTGACCTTACACTCGGCCGCGTATTTAACGTATTAGGTGAGACAATCGACTTAGCAGAACCAATTGAGGCGGATGTACGCCGCGACGCGATTCACCGTCTGGCACCTACGTTTGACCAGCTTTCAACAGAAACTGAAATTTTGGAAACAGGTATTAAAGTTGTTGACCTTCTTGCCCCTTACATTAAAGGTGGTAAAATTGGTCTCTTCGGTGGTGCCGGCGTAGGTAAAACAGTATTAATTCAAGAATTGATCAACAACATCGCACAAGAACACGGTGGTATTTCCGTATTTGCAGGTGTTGGTGAGCGTACTCGTGAAGGAAATGACCTTTTCTACGAGATGAGCGATTCTGGTGTTATTGCGAAAACAGCGATGGTGTTCGGTCAAATGAATGAGCCGCCAGGTGCGCGTATGCGCGTTGCCTTGACAGGTTTGACAATGGCTGAATATTTCCGTGATGATCAAGGACAAGACGTATTGTTCTTTATCGATAATATTTTCCGTTTCACGCAAGCAGGTTCTGAAGTATCTGCCCTTCTTGGCCGTCTGCCATCAGCGGTAGGTTATCAGCCGACACTTGCAACAGAAATGGGTCAGCTTCAAGAACGTATCACGTCGACTAATGTTGGTTCTGTAACATCTATCCAAGCAATTTATGTCCCAGCCGATGATTACACGGATCCAGCACCAGCGACAACATTCGCCCATTTGGATGCGACAACAAACCTTGAGCGTAAACTTTCTGAAATGGGTATTTACCCGGCAGTTGATCCGCTTGCGTCTACATCACGTGCCCTTTCTCCTGAAATCGTAGGTGAAGAGCATTACAGTATTGCGCGTGCGGTTCAGCAAACATTGCAACGTTACAGAGAATTGCAAGATATTATTGCGATCTTAGGTATGGATGAATTGAGTGAGGATGACAAACTGACTGTATCACGCGCACGCCGCATTCAGTTCTTCCTGTCACAAAACTTCCACGTTGCTGAGCAGTTCACAGGTCAAAAAGGATCTTACGTACCTGTTCAAGAGACAGTACGTGGATTCAAAGAAATTCTCGACGGCAAACACGATAATCTTCCTGAAGATGCATTCCGTCTTGTCGGTGGCATTGATGAAGTTGTTGCAAAAGCACAAGAGCTGAGTGCAAAAGCTTAATATAGGGATCAGGAGGTTTAGCTATGAAGACATTTAACGTCAATATCGTCACTCCTGACGGCCCGGTAGTGGATACGAACGTAGAACTCCTTAGCGCGAAAGCTCAAAGCGGCGAGCTCGGCATCATGGCCGGCCACGTGCCGCTGGTCGCTCCCTTACAAATCGGAGCTGTCCGCCTTGTTTTGGGCGACAAAAAATCCGAATTGGTCGCTGTCAGCGGTGGCTTTCTCGAAGTTCGTTCTGATCAGGTAACGATATTAGCGCAAGCTGCTGAAAAAGCGGAAAACATTGATATTGCCCGTGCAAAAGAAGCCAAAATGCGTGCAGAACGCTTTTTGCAGGACAAACAGGATCAAGTCGATTTGAAACGAGCCGAACTTGCATTGAAACGAGCGACTAACCGTCTTAATGTGTACGAAGGCAAACTATAAGAAAAGATAAGCTGTCCATCGTTCTGGCGATTGGGCAGCTTTTTTTATCGCAGATTAACTTGTAAGAAAAGGAGGAAGTACGATGCTTGAATCGTTTGGACAGGAAGCGCTTATTAGCATGATTATGAGCTTATTTTTCATCGGTCTGTCTTTCTGGGCACTGCAGGCGATCCGCTTTGAAAAGTTACTTCGTAAAAACCAGATGGCACGGGCGCGTCTTCTTTATTTATTGCTTGCGACGACAATTGGTTCGACCGTTAGCAATTTCTTTCTTGACTATTTTATATGGTCCCGTCAGCTGCCGCTTTTATTACCATAAAAAATCAATATGTGAATGTACTTGCCTTTTTGGGAAAAATTATATAAGTTTAAGTGAGAAGAGTTTGTGAAAGATCATTCATTTTGGTTTGCCATGCATTTATATGGGAAAATAAAAAAAGGATGGTTTACTTAAACAGCTTCACAAATTATCTACAATTTGTGCTTAATTTCACTTGTGAATAACCGGAATAGGATGGTAAACTTGAATAAGTTTTGTCGAAATGATTTGCAAAGACATTGGAAAGAGACTGGAACGTCAGTCCATTGATTTGAATATGTATAATAGAAAAGAGCGCGGAGGGGAACAGTTTGGACAAAATTATCGTCCGCGGCGGCCGTCAATTGAACGGTTCCGTCAAAGTTGAAGGTGCAAAAAATTCGGTGCTACCTGTACTTGCAGCAACGATGTTGGCTAAAGAAGGAAAATGCGTCATTCGTGACGTGCCCACTTTATCCGATGTATATACAATTAACGAAGTGTTGCGCCACTTAAATTGCGAAGTAACATTTGAAAACAATACAGTGACAATCGATGCTACGAAACAACTTTTAATTGAAGCGCCATTTGAATATGTTCGAAAAATGCGCGCGTCTGTCCTTGTGATGGGCGCACTATTAGCCCGCAACGGAAAAGCACGTGTAGCTTTACCGGGCGGTTGTGCAATTGGTTCGCGTCCCATTGATCAACATTTAAAAGGGTTTGAAGCGATGGGTGCGGAAGTCCGTGTTGAAAATGGATTTATTGAAGCGGAAACAGATGGACGTCTCAAAGGGGCGAAAATTTATTTGGATTTCCCAAGCGTTGGAGCGACTGAAAACATTATGACAGCTGCTGCTCTTGCAGAAGGCACAACCATCCTTGAAAATGCCGCAAAAGAGCCGGAAATCGTTGACCTTGCCATCCTTATTAACAAAATGGGCGGCAAAGTTGTCGGTGCCGGAACGGAAACGATTCGTATTGAAGGTGTGGAAACACTTCAAGGTACGGATCACGTTATTATTCCTGATCGTATTGAAGCAGGTACATTTATGACAGCTGCAGCGATTACAGGTGGAAACGTACTAGTTGAAGGTGCAGTGGCTGAGCACATGTCTTCATTGATTGCAAAGATGCGCGAAATGGGCGTTCAAATTATTGAAGAAGACAATGGTGTTCGTGTTATTGGACCGGAAAAAATGAAGTCTGTCGACATTAAAACAATGCCGCACCCTGGCTTCCCGACTGACATGCAATCACAAATGATGGCACTTATGTTGAAAGCAGAAGGAACAGGAGTCATTACAGAAACGGTTTTTGAAAATCGGTTCATGCACGTCGAAGAATTTCGTCGCATGAACGCAAATGCAAAAATTGAAGGCCGTTCTGTTATTATTGACGGACCATCTGACTTACAGGGAGCGGAAGTCGCTGCAACTGATTTGCGTGCAGCAGCAGCACTTATCATTGCTGGTCTTGTGTCAGATGGGTATACACGTGTAACCGAGCTGAAACACCTTGACCGTGGATATGTGAATTTCCATGGCAAGCTAGCTTCACTTGGCGCCGATATTGAACGTATATCGGAAGCAGTTGATACGCCGATCCCGGTGGAAAACTGAATTTATCTTTATTTCTATTTTTGTTTGAAGAAGCCGTCTGTTCACGCAGGCGGTTTTTTGTGTGTAGTCATAATTAGTATAGTCATGCATATCCCTTTTTATACAGCAAGGAGGGATTTTGTTTTGAAAAAAGCGCTCTATCTTTTTCTTTTTATTCTTATTGCTACGATCGCGATTCCAGCTGTCGGTCTTTTTTTAACGGAAGAAAAAACAATTCAACAAAAAGAAGAACCGTCACCGTCAGTGGACGTTGTACGTTCTGATTCGCAGGAAACAGAATCTGTTCTTCTGGAAGACTATGTGGTTGGTGTTGTCGCTGCTGAAATGCCGGCAACATTTGAAAAAGAAGCGTTAAAAGCACAGGCTGTCGCAGCTAGAACTTTTATGTTGACGCAGACGCTGGCCGGCCTTAAAGTAACCGATACAGTTAACGATCAAGTATTTAAAGATGAAGAAGAATTAAAAGAAACATGGGGAACACAATTTGAAGAAAACAAACAAAAGATAGAAGAGGCGGCGAAAGAAACAGAAGGAGAAGTACTTGTTTATAACGGTGAACCGATTACTGCTGCTTTTTTTTCATCAGGCAATGGAAAAACGGAAAATGCTGAAGAATATTGGCAATCACCACTTCCATATTTGATTAGTGTTGAAAGTCCATGGGATGAGGCGGCACCAAATTTTGAGCAGGACGTCGTTATTCCGCGAGCCGAAGTGGAAGACAAACTAGGTGTCTCACTGCCGAAATCGGGTGAGGTGGGTACTGTTACTGCTCGTACGGCAGGCGGACGCGTCGGGGAAATCCAGATTGGCGGAAAAAGCTTTACTGGACGTGAAATGAGGGAGACACTTGAACTGCCATCAGCCGATTTTCAAATGTTTGTTAAAGGAGAAAACGTTGTAATGACGACGAAAGGATATGGACATGGCATCGGCATGAGTCAGTACGGGGCAAATGGTATGGCAAAAGAAGGGAAAAAATATACTGATATTATGACACACTATTATCCAGGTACTTCTATTGAATCTGTAGACAATTTTTTTAAAAAATAAAAAACACGTCCGCTGCCTCTATTGCGGACGTGCCCATTCACTGAATACGGCCATCCAGCGGCCGATACGTGAATTTTTTTCGAAATACATATATTTAACGATTGTGAAGGCAATAAATATGCCGGTTACATCTTTAATCGCATCAATTAATGTAGCCGAACGATACGGGATAAATGCCTGATGGATTTCATCCGCCAGCCCGTAAAACGAAGCAAACATCGCAGCAGCCAAACTAATAAACGGTGTCAATTTCCCATTCGCTAAAAATGCATAAATAATCAGTACGTATAAAATCGCAAACTCGACAAGATGAAGAGATTCTTTTAAAAAATGGTCCACTGTATTATTCGGCAAATCCATAATCGTATCATGTGGAAGACCTGACATGACCCAGATAGTCATCATGTAAACGACAGGTGCCGCAATTGATAATAATCGAATTATTTTTTTCACTTCGACACCCCGCTCATTAGTTAATATTATATTGATTTTACCATTTCATCGCAGTGCATTCTCTTTTGTTTGTGGCGTTTTTTTTACAGATTTCCCCCAATGAGAAGGCCTACTGCTTTAGGCGGGCTGAAAGTAAGGCCGAACCAGGCGTGTTTTATCACACGTGAATGGTTCGACCTTTTTTATGGTGAAGAGCGTATTTTTCGTGAAAAGAACATATATTCTTATATAATAATCTTATAAAAGGAGAAAGGAGACCAAACATGTTTGTCACGAGTTCCTTTCAAATTCCCTATGATCAACACCTAAAAGAAATATTGTGCCTCATATGTATAAAAAATCCCAAGCGCGTCTACAATGCGTGATGAGGTGATGAATATGAATGAGGGCGGCAAAAAACCACTCCCCCCAAAATTGAAAGACTTTTTTAAGAAAAGACGAGCACTACCAGCAATCTATCTCGCTTGCGCCATTTTACTTATTTCCAGTCTTATGATGTATGAAGTGATGAATGGTGAAAAGGATGAAGTATCTGTCACAAATTCAGCACCTGCTTCAAAAGAATTTGATGACTCAACGATCAGTGTAAATGGTGAGAAGGGCCCCGAGGAAAAAATGAGTAAGCCATCTGAAGCAGACGTTACGGTTAAAACGTCATTTTATGATGAAAAAGCAACAGAAGGTGACCAACAAAAAGCGCTCGTTGTCTTTAACGACACGTATTATGAAAGCTCAGGTGTTGATTACGCACTAGAAAACGGCAAAAAATTTGACGTCATTGCACCGCTGTCTGGCAAAGTTACTGATGTAAGGGAAGACGCATTTTTAGGGAATTATATTGAGATTGATCATGGAAAAGGTGTTGTGACGACATTCCAGTCCATAGCAGATATTCAAGTGAAATCAGGAGACAAAGTGAGTCAGGGTGATAAAATCGGGAAATCTGGCAGAAGTTTAATGAATGAATCGGCAGGCGTCCACGTCCATTTTGAAGTTAAACAGAATGGCGAGACGCTCAACCCCGATTCATTATATGGAAAAGCGGTCTCCCAATGGAAATAACCGTTCATATTTCCTGGGAAATGAGCATATGGTAGAAAAAAGGAACGGGGCTTCTAAAAATGAGACCGCCCCGAAATAATGAATAACGATGCCTACTTGCTCATATCAACAGAAGATACGTCTCATTTCGCCCGTCCCGGTTCCGGTGAGGGAGGCGTGCATGTGCGCGATTACATCAAAGAAAGAGCGCTTAATATCGGAGAGTACATCGTTGATACAAACAAAACAGTCCGCGATATCGCAAAAGAATTCGGTATCTCAAAAAGCACAGTCCATAAAGACTTAACCGAGCGGCTGCCGGGCCTCAGTCCAGAACTCTCAGCCCGCGTCGAACATATTTTACACTACCATAAATCGATCCGGCATTTACGCGGTGGAGAAGCAACAAAAGAAAAGTGGAAGACACTTGATCATCGGTGAAACGTAGTACATGAACAGCTGAATTAGTTGTTTCTTTGCCTTTTGAGATGGGCAGACAACGACTACGAATCGGGTAGCGTCTGGAACCGGACGAAAGAAAAATAGTCATCCGTAAATTGAATTTTCCATCCCGCCACATAAAGGCGGGATTTTTCTATTTTGTGGGAAAATATGTAGATTTATATTGGTATGAATCTCTCGTATTTTCCGAATGTTCCTCGATGATTTCATCCATTCTTACGTGTTTATATGGTAAAATAAAACCTTGAAATAAAACACCTATAAGAAAATAGATAGAGAAAACTCAGGAGGAAATAGATCATGTTATCTAAAGATATTGGAATTGATCTCGGGACAGCAAACGTACTTATTCATGTAAAAGGACGGGGCATTGTGCTAAATGAACCATCTGTCGTTGCCCTTGATCGCAATACAAATAGAGTACTCGCTGTGGGAGAAGAGGCGTATCAAATGGTCGGCCGGACGCCAGGACATATTGTAGCAATTCGTCCGCTGCGTGATGGCGTTATCGCCGACTTTGATGTAACTGAATCCATGTTGAAACACTTTATTGACAAATTGAATGTAAAAAGCTTGTTGTCCAAGCCGCGTATTTTAATTTGCTGCCCGACACAAATTACAGCAGTCGAACAAAAAGCTATTCGTGAAGCAGCAGAAAAAAGTGGCGGGAAAACGATTTATCTTGAGGAAGAACCGAAAGTGGCTGCGGTTGGCGCTGGCATGGAAATTTTTGAACCGAGCGGTAATATGGTCATTGACATCGGAGGCGGCACAACGGATGTAGCCGTCTTATCACTCGGTGCGATCGTGACAGCAGAATCTATTAAAGTAGCCGGTAACGCATTTGATGCTGATATTATGAGCTATGTGAAAAAACAATATAAACTGTTGATCGGTGAGCGCACAGCAGAAGCGATCAAAGTAAATATTGGCACGGTCTTTCCGGAAACGCGCAATGAAGAAATGGAAATCCGCGGACGTGACATTATGACAGGACTTCCACGTGTTTTAACGGTAAGCTCTGCTGAAATTGAAGGGGCACTTCGCGAGTCGGTTATGCAAATTGTCCAAGCATCAAAAAATGTCCTCGAAAAAACACCGCCTGAGCTGTCGGCTGACATTATCGATCGGGGTGCTATGTTGACGGGTGGAGGAGCTTTGCTGCATGGTATGGACCAACTCCTGATGAACGAACTGAAAGTACCTGTATTTGTCGCTGAAAACCCGATGGACTGTGTCGCAGTCGGCACCGGTATCATGCTGGACAATATGGACCGTCTTTCTTCCAAAAAACGACGTAAATAGTGAAACAGGGCCATTCAAGATATAAAGATGGCCCTGTTTAATTTGTCTCATTCTGCATTATTTTCTATTAATTACAGCTTTATGTATTGTATAATGTAGTCAGTGTCTACCGCTTGAAAATGAGGTGAAACAGTTGTTTAAAGGTTTTTACACAGCCGCTTCAGGGATGATTGCGCAACAACGGCGCACAGAAATTTTAACAAACAACATGTCGAACGTGAATACACCGGGCTACAAAGCAGATCAGACAAGCATGCGTGCTTTTCCAGAAATGCTTTTAAAGCGTATTGATGAAACGTCCATTCCGGTTGAAAATAAATTGAACCTTCCGTTTGAACCGGTTGTGGGTACATTAAACACAGGCGTTTACTTACAAGAAACGATCCCAAATTTTCGCCAAGGTGACATACGTGAAACGGGACTTTCTACAGACCTTGCTTTGCAGGGAGAGTCGGTCTTTTTCACCGTTCAAAATACAGTAAATGAAACGCGCTACACGCGCAATGGGAACTTTACACTTGATCCGGAAGGCTATTTAACAACGGCTTCCGGTCTTTACGTTCAAGACATAGAAGGCGAACGTATTCAGTTGACTACAGATCAATTCATGGTAGATGGCGAAGGTCGCATCACAGAAAATGGTACAGACATCGGCCAGATAGGTGTTGCCTATGCAGAAGATCCGAATGCGCTCATAAAAGAAGGGGATGGCTTGTACCGGATAGATGGTCCAGCGCTTCCAACGGCGTTCGGTGCGGACGGAGCCGTTTTTTCCGTTCAGCAATCTTTTCTAGAGGGGTCAACGACGGATACGGCCCGTACAATGACCGACATGTTAACGGCATACCGCGCGTTTGAAGCTAATCAAAAAGTGCTGACGGCGTATGACCGCAGCATGGAAAAAGCCGCCAACGAAATCGGCAGAGTGACGTAAGGAGATAAATAACATGAACAGAACGATGATCAATGCTGTTAACACGTTGTCACAGCTTCAAAAAAAAATGGACGTCACGAGCAATAATGTAGCGAATGTGAATACAGTCGGCTATAAACGGAGCGACGCCACATTCGCTGATCTCGTTCATCAGCAGACGGTTAACATGTATCGTGAAAATGAAGATATTGGTCGACAGACACCCTATGGTATCCGCCTCGGTACAGGCGCAATGATGGCGCAGGCACAAATGGTCGGGACACAAGGCGCTTTTGGACAAACTGGAAGAACACTTGATTTTGCACTGTCTAAACCAAATCAATTTTTCAAAGTACTCGTTCAAAATGAAGAGGGTACTGGACGTGTTCATTATACGCGTGACGGCTCCTTCTCGCTCACACCGTCTGGCGGTGAAAATGTTATGCTCGTTACGTCAGAAGGCTATCCGGTATTGGATGAACTTAATAATCCGATTATCATGAGACCTGAGGATATGACTGTGCGGGCAGGCGGATTATTGGGTATCATACAGGTGGATAAACTGCAATTTTTAGAGCGTGCATCTAACAACTTGCTTGTACTTCCGGAAGATCCAGCTGTGGAAGAAGGACAAGTATTACGTAATCTTACTGGAGCGGAGCGGGAAGATGCTGGTATTCAAAATGGTATGCTCGAGCAGTCAAACGTTGATTTTTCAAAAGAAATGAGTGATCTTATGGTCACACAGCGGTCTTATCAATTTCAATCAAAAGCGATTTCAATCGCAGACCAAATGCTGGGCTTAATTAATGGGGTCAGATAGAGGGGAAGGATAAATTAGTGACTGTACAAAGGAAGCGGAAAAAAGAAACCCGCCTCACCCCCCTCGGGAGATTCATGTTAGCATTGTTTACCATGGTCATCACAGCTATCATAGGTGCGCTGATCGGCTATAGCATTATCGGCACCGGTGATCCGATCGAGGTGTTTATGCCTAACACGTGGATTCATTTATCCGACGTTATCGTTAGAAGTCTCTTTTAAAAGGTGGGTGTAAAAATGGATATTCGTGAAATTAAAGAAATAATTCCGCACCGTTACCCGTTTCTTCTTGTCGATCGTATTGTCGAAGTAGAAGATGGAAAGCGGGCGGTAGGCTTGAAAAATGTAACAGCAAATGAAGAATTTTTTAACGGACATTTTCCTAACTATCCGGTTATGCCGGGCGTTTTAATCGTCGAAGCGCTTGCACAGGTAGGTGCTGTCGCGATGCTGAAAAAGGAAGAAAACAAAGGCCGCCTTGCATTTTTTGCAGGCATTGATAACTGCCGTTTTAAGCGCCAAGTTGTCCCTGGCGATCAACTGCGCCTTGAAGTTGAAATGACCCGCCTGCGCGGCTCAATCGGCAAAGCAAAAGCAATAGCTTCTGTTGAAGGTGAGCTTGTCTGCGAAGCGGAATTAATGTTTGCGCTAGAATAGAAACAACAAACAATCTCCATCGATTATCGGTGGAGATTGTTTGTTTATTGACCGTTTAAAATGGATCCCCTATCCGATGGTTATACAAATACGTCCAAATCTTTACAAAGACGAAACATCCTTTTTACAAAATTTATGATTAGTCTTCTGATAAACAGGAAACAATATAATCAGTAAGAGCAAAAAATCGTAATTGGTGAAAGGGGATATTCTACAAATGAATGCTACATTTTTGAAATTAGCAGGTGGAACTATGCTTGCTGCGATGCTTCTTGCTGGATGCGGAGGAAACAAGGAACCGGTTGAAGATCCAGCAGTGGAAGATGATGTACAAGACGACGTACAGGATGATGTACAAGACGACGTACAAGATGATGATGCCATTATGGATGATGCCAATGAAGGCGAGGGTGACGTTCAGCTGGAAGAAAACGATGAATCCAAAGACATAAACACTGATAATGATATGGATCCAGCTACAGATGAAAATACACCTGAAGAAGATATCATTGAAGACGAAACAGATATGAAAGATGCAGATAATAAAGACCGCTAATAAAGTGAAACTTCATTTATTGGGAGCTTACTACCCGTTAATGCGGGATAAACAAAGCATCGCGTCGGATCAAAAACCGGCCGATGCTTTTTTAAAAGGATAAAAATTTTGTCACCAATTCGAAAGTATGATAAGGTATAAGAGTTATTATTTTCGAAGAGTCAATGATGCCATTTCTAGGAGGTACCTATTGGCAATGTCAATGTTAAACAGTTTATCACATGGTGTAAAAATTAGTATTACTAGGTCGATTAATACTGCTTTTGAACAATATATGGCGAAAATTATGTGGGATGAAGAAAGCTATGACCCGCAAGATTTTATAAAAGAGTGGCGTCACTATATTCAGCATAAAGCATCCTGGTACAACCAGATCGATGAAGAGTTGAAAACGGATCCATCTTTTCATGAAGAACTGGCCCAAAAAATCAATGAAGTCGTTGAGAAAACTTTTGCAGAAGAGCCAACAGCAGATCAGATTCAAACGGTCGATGCCCTTCAAGAAGAACTCGGCACTAATTATGATTATTCCTGCAAAGCAGAAGCACGTTTTTTTATCGATTTTTTAAAAAACTCGATAAAAAAAAAGTCGAACAGCTAAGTCCTGCGGATGAACCGGAGCTTGCGTTGGCTTCACTTCTGTACTATCAGGTATATGATACGGAATTGCCGGCGCAATCTTATACGAAACAGGACATTCACTATATTATTCAATTGTTGCAGCAAACCATCCAAACCGGTCATGATGGTCTACAATCAGCGACTATTCATTGATTAGAGACAGACGCTTCCTTGTAAAAAGGAAGCGCTTTTTTCATTTTTCCGGAATTTCGGGCCGTTTCCGGATCGTATCTGTAAACGTATTTAGCAGTTCTTCTCCTTCAAGTCCTTGTTTCAAAAGTGAATCGAGTACCTGTTTGGTATAATGATTCCGTCTTTGACGGAGCTGTGCATCAAAAAGGACACTGATTCCATGATCAAGCTTTTGAATACCGCGCATTGAAACGGAAAAAATGGCTGGATCATTCCCTGTGTGAGTAATTGTAATACGGGCAGTTAAACTCGATATATGATGAAAACGGCGAATGGACAATTCTTCGCTTTCATCTAGAAATAATTCAATAAGCCACGATTGTTTTTCATCTTCGCGATTAATAATTAAGCCATCTTTCAACGGGATTTTATGCGAAATTTCTTCTTTTTCCAAAAAAAATTCAGCAACCTTGAACGTTTTCATATCAATGGTTCCCCCTTCTTGAAAGCGTTTTATATATTAAGTGTACTATAAAATTGTTAAATATCATTTTATTAACAAATAATAGGTGATTATTCGACGAATTAGGACAAGAATAAACAAAATTAGATTTATTTCGACAAACACATGGCCTGTCTGACGGGAAAAAATCAGTAAAGGGTGATTTGCTCTTTTGTTCCTCAATTTTTATGATGTAGTCAATAAGCAGAAAGGAGGAATTAATCTGATTAACCAAGTGACACTCGTAGGCAGGCTGACGAAAAACCCAGAATTAAAGTATACCAGTGATGGACGGCCGCTCGTGCAAACAACGATCGCCGTCAGCCGACCGTATCGGAATGCGCAAGGGGAAACAGATACAGATTTTATTTACTGTACGATTTGGAACCGTATTGCTGAAAACACAGCAAAATATTGCGAGAAAGGTTCGCTCATTGCAGTGCTCGGGACGATTCAGACGAGAACCTATAAAGATAACACCGATAAAACGGTGTATGTCACAGAAGTACTCGCTCATACGGTTCGTTTTCTTAGTAAAAAGCAGTCGGAAGTGAAAGAACCCGCTCCCGCTGCATTAGACATGATCCAGACTGTTCCGCTCATTTAAAAGCGAAAAGGAGTTGTTTGTCACAGGATGGAATGTGTCATGGAAGATATGATTTTTCAACTTGGTAAATCCTTGACGGTCATTCGTCAGCTAGAAGAACGGATTGAAAAGTTAGAAAAGAAACGAGTACAGTCACAGTAACCGGGGGTGACCGGTTACTAGAAAAGAGTCGTTTGACCCCCTTTTATCCGCGAAATGGTGCCAGCCGCCGCTCCGTCTGTCGCCCCTCTGGCATTCAGACGGAGCTATTTTTATCAATCGAGTTTAAATAGCTCGCTGAGTGCGTGATTATCAAGATTTGCGATGAATGTACCACTTTGAATAATTTCGCTGCTTGCCGCCTGTTTGGATTCAATCATCGCATCAATTTTCTCTTCAATCGTTCCGGTTGTAATAAATTTATGGACGTGAACGAATCGGCTTTGTCCAATTCGATAAGCTCGGTCCGTCGCCTGATTTTCCACCGCTGGATTCCACCAGCGATCGTAATGAATGACATGATTGGCAGCGGTCAAATTAAGCCCTGTACCGCCCGCTTTTAAAGACAAAAGGAAAAACGGAAACTCCCCATCTTGAAAACGCTCCACAAGTTTATCACGTTCCTGCTTCGGTGTAGCTCCATTTAAAAATGGCACATCGATCCCGAACGTATCTGTAATTTCACGCTGAATCATATTACCCATACCAATGTATTGTGTGAAAATTAAACAGGCTTCCCCATGCTCGTAAATATTCGCAGCAAGCTCCATTAATTTATCCATTTTTGCCGAACGGCCACGTACATCGTCAGGCATCTCTTCTTTTAAATAGAGAGCAGGATGACTGCAGAGCTGCTTTAGTTCATTTAAAAGGCGGAGAATGAGACCACGCCGTTGAAATGCAGAAAGCTGCCCGATTTGCTCCATCGTATCGCGTACCGTTTGCTCATAAAGCGCCGCCTGTTCTTTTGACAGCGAACAATACTCTTTTTGCTCCACTTTGTCGGGAAGGCCCAGTGCTGCTTCGGGATCCGTTTTCGTCCGGCGCAATAAAAATGGCCGTATTTTCGATTGCAAAGCCGTTACACGATCAACATCATGATCTTTTTCAATCGGTATCATATAGTTTTTCTGAAACTGTGTAAGTGTACCGAGCCAACCGCGATTTGTAAAATCAAAAATCGTCCACAGTTCGGACAATCGGTTTTCCATGGGCGTCCCAGTCAGAGCAATAAAATGACGGCTGTTTAACTTTCGAACTGCACGCGACTGCTTCGTTCCGGCATTTTTAATGTTTTGTGCTTCATCAAGTGCAGCTGTGCTCCATTCCACTTTTTCAAGCGTTTCAAAATCAGAATGAACGAGCCCGTATGTCGTCAGAACTACATCGGCTTTTGCGATTTCTTTTAAAAGCGCTTCGCCGCGCGGACGGTCTTTCCCATAATAAAGCATGACAGATAGATCTGGTGCAAAAGATGCCAGTTCACGCTGCCAGTTGCCAAGCACTGATGTCGGACAAATAATCAATGCCGGCGTTTCGGGGCGTTCTTTTTTCTCAACGTGCAGCAAATAGGCGATTAATTGTATGGTTTTACCGAGTCCCATATCATCAGCTAGGCAAGCACCAAATCCGCATTCTCGCAAAAATAACAGCCAGCTCATGCCGATTTGCTGATATGGACGAAGCTCTCCGTGCAGTGTAGAAGGCGCAGGCTGGAGCGGAATGTCTGTAGCGCTTTTTAGTCTTTCGATCATTGCCTGTAAAGACCGATTTAAGCGAATATGAACACGTGCTGCATCTTCTGTATCCGAAAACTCCTGATTCAACACGTCAACAATGGTAACCCCTTCCTGTTTTGCCTTATCCATTAACGCTTTAATTTTGCTGATCACAGCAGGATCAAGGTGCACCCAACGACCGTTTGCTTTAATAAGCCGGCGTTCGCCGCTTGCGAGCTGCATAAACTCTTCTTCGCTCATTTCCACGCCGCCGAGTGCTACTTTAAAATCAAACTCTAAAATGGCATTCATGCCGACGAATGATTGTTTAGTCGACTCGCGTACATCAGCGGCTACTGAGACAGCTGCCGAACGAACAGACTCCCACCATGGCGGAAGTAGCACTGGAATGCCGAGAGCCGTTAACTTTTCACCGCTTCCGGTTAAAAATGTAATGGCTTCGGCTTCAGACAGTGATTTCTTTAACGAACCGTTTTCGTTCAGTTCGGGAAATAGTTGAAGCCATCGCTGCAGTTCATTGTGCGCTTCCAATTCAAATGGCTCAGCCGATTTTGGAAGCTTTTTATTAAATAAGTATACTTTTTCAGATGGTTTATTCCGGATTAAAACTGCTTCGAGCCGCCACAATTCATCATCCGCATGCGGTTCAGATAAACGAAGACCTGGTTCATATGCGGCAAGGTCACTGCCCGCAAGATACGAGCGGAGCCGTTCTGGATCAAAGTAACGATTTAGTTCATCTGCTGTCAACTGATCGCCGAATGAGTTTGCAAGCACGGTCATGCCAGGGTGAGCTTGCGCCGCAATAAGAGGGAAGACTCGGTTAATAAATGCGAATCGACTTTCACTAAAAATGGGTTCTTCCCAGAATGAATCCGCAAACTCATTGTGCACATCGTCCGGTACCGGCCAATTAATTCCGTATTCTGTGAATTTAGGCATCGCTTCAAACACCGCTTCGTACAAAACAGGCGCACACGCTAAACTAAAATGGCCGGCTTCATCCCATTCAAAACGGGCAAACCGGTTAAAATGTTCCGCTTTAAACAAAGAAACCCATTCAAATGGTGTTAACCGAACAGATTTCCCGCCATTGATCTGGCTGTATGTGAGTTTCGTACCGTAAAAGCTTTCGCGGTGGCTGGCAAACAGTAGACGTGTCCATGACTCAGGGGGAAGCGGTTTACCGCTGTCATCTATCGCTAGTATGTGAAAATTCTCATTCTCATAGTGTGTCGCTAAATGAATTGTATCTAGTTTAATCATGTAACAGTCCACCTTTTTTGCATTCTTCTTGAAAAGCACGCAGCCGCTTCGTGTCATTTGCCAGCCAGTCAACCCAACGATCAAATTCGTCAGTGCGCTTTAATTTTTTGTACATTGTCCGCATTCGTTTACTGAATCTTACAGCCTGCCGGTACGCGTTTCGATTTCGCGCGGCAATAAGCGCGGCGATGCCATGATGGAGAAGCGGCAATGTCTCTTCCGGCGCTTCTTTGATCGCCGTTTTCAATCCTGCTCGGTCAAGATCAGGAAGCTCCGCATCAACGAGCAGCTGCAAATCGATCCATTCAGCATAATCACCGCGGTCCATTAGAAAGTAGCTGAGTGAGGCGTAGCTGAATGGCAATAAAGCGGTATATAGATCTTTAATGAGCGAAGGAGCGCGGACAGATAGGTCATCTTCATCGATTAAACGAATGAACTGGCGCACGAATAAACGACGACTGTACTCATCTTGAATGATTAAAATACCGTCACTGGCGAGAGCCGCTGATGCTTTTAATAGAGGAATCAATCGATCTGAACGTTTTGCATCTTGAAGCCAGTGAGTAAAATATAAGAAGAGTTCAGCCGGACCAGTGACAGCTACGTCTACAAATTTATCCATCTCGCCGAGCAAATACAGTTGATGCATGTGGGCGGCTGTCTGAATCGTTTTGCTGCCGGACACAGGAACAGTTCGTTCTAATTCTTCACGCCGCCAGTCCATTTTTGTGAATAGGGAGCCCCAAAGGAGACGGTACAGATCAAGACGTGCAGCGGGAAAATGCTCGTATGGAAAAGACAACAGTCTTCCGGTATCTGTTCGGATCAGGTCAATATATGGCTCGAAAGCAAATGGCATTGCGCCACCAGTCAGTTTCACTGCATCAAACGTTTCATCAGCTAAGTAAAACAGGATATCATATCCGGCGCGTTCTGCTATGTCATCGTCTAGTTCAGCTTCATCTAAACGTTCAGCCAAGCTAGAAAATGAATAAAAAGCCGCAAACATACGAAATAAAACTGCCCATTCTCGGTCAGCGGGTGCTTTTTTCAACAATGTCTTATACACATCTTTAGCAGCGTATTCAGTACTGTACGGCCGTTCTTTAATATCTTCAACTGTGAGCCGTTTATAAATGGCCGAGGTAATAGTTTCTTTCCATTGCTCTGGTGAAGGCCCGATCTCTTGCACAGGGCGTAAGTCAGATGCACGCATAACACCAGGAATGGAAAAAAGGTCCGCTCGATTAAAAGAAGATCGATCTGGAAAAAGCGTTTTCGCCTTCGTCAAAGTAGATGGCACCCTTTCAATTCTGTAAGATTTCTTCATTATAGCATGAATTGAACTACCCTCCACTTAACCCTCTTGCGAGTTGTTTGAAGTGGGGGATTCCTACGATCACCCGCGTATTCGCCGGTTATTTAGTAGGCGAGCCCCACAGTTCCTGCGGTTAGAAGTCGAATGGCTTCGTTTTGCTTGTTAAAAAAGCGATCAAACGAATCGGCAAGATGTTTTAAGGATGACTGCAAAGCGTGTGCGTCTACTTCTTTCAGCCAAGTTAATTCTTTCTTTAACTTAGGCAGTTGGGAAGAGCAAGCGCTATATGTTAAGCCTTTTCCTGTTCTCTCGTACGTTTCATTCCACAGGGAGAGGAAATGGTTAAAGACAAAGCAGGAGCAGCCAACGGTTTCCCCAATCAGCATTTCTTGTTCTTTATTTGGATATAAGCAAAACTTATAGGCTTTATGGATGACCATTCTTTTCACCTCATTCCTAAAAAACAAACATTTGTTCCTTTTGGATAATTATATCAAAAGCGCCATAAAAATCAAAGTCTTTTGCTTTGCAAAGCCGAAATTCACGCACTGCTTATCGTTGGGCTGTGCTCTTCACATGATTGAAGCAGGGGCACTCTTTCGGCAAAATCTGATAGGCCCGAATACGCAACGAAAAGGAACTATGTTCCTTTATTTCGTGATAATGACATGTGTTACAAAACTATTACATTTTTAGGGAAAATCTAACAAAATAGTAGTTTATTCGATAAATACAAAAAAAGAGAGGTGTTTAGATTAATATTTATATGCTAGACTAGAGTGGTAAATTTTAAGAAAGGAGGCAGAATGGTGAAAAAAAGGTTTTTCTTTGTCGTAATGGCATTTTTATTGACGGTTCCCCTATTCGGTTTTGGACAGAATGCTAGTGCAGCAGGCTTTGTCGACGTACCTAACCGTGCAGCGAAAGAAGTCAACTATCTGGCGGAAGGAGGAATTGCTAACGGATCGTCAGCGACTATTTTTGGCGCGGACAAAACGGTTACACGTATGGAAGCAGCGGCATTCATCGGACGTGCACTTCAGCTTGATGGCACGCAGCGTGTAACTAATTTTAAAGACGTCGGTTCTGGCAGTTTTGCATCAGGCTACATACAGTCTGCAGTTGAAAAAGGGATTCTCTCTGGCTACGAAGGTGGACGGTTTTTACCATATAATGAAGTATCACGCGGTGAAATGGCCGTAATGCTTTCAAAAGCATTTGATTATAAATTTGGCGGAACGTTATCCGGTGCTGCAAATGCATTAACATCACGTGGGATTGCGAGCGGTTTAGAAGATGGTTCCTTTGGCGCAGATCAGATCATTAAACGTGCTGACTTCGCGGTTTTCCTTGCCCGTGCGATTAATCCAGCGTTTCGCACAAAGGCGTTTTCAAGTTTTACAAAAACATTATGGACAAATGTCGGTGACTTAAATATCCGTTCAGGTCCATCTACATCATATGCTTCTGTAGGAAAGCTGGCGAAAGATATAAAAATTATTGGTGCGCATGAAATTGCGGGCTGGACGTATGTGAAATCTGGTAGCACAACTGGTTTTGTCAGTACATACTATCTTCGTAATACAGAACAGCAGACTGTAAAACCACCAATAGATAATCCGATTCAAGGAGCCGATTCACGTCTTTCCAGTCAAACGATCATTCTTGATCCAGGTCATGGCGGCACAGATCCAGGAGCGATTGGAAACGGGCTGAGAGAAAAAGATGTTGTGCTGAAAACGGGACTTCAAGTGAATAACTTATTGAAACAAACGCCATTTAATGTGAAAATGACTCGTTCTACTGATACGTTTATTCCATTGAAAGACCGGTCTACTTTTGCCAAAAACAATGGCGGTAATATTTTCGTCAGCATCCATGTGAATTCTGCATCAGCCAGTGCAAGTGGGACGGAAACGTATTATTATGCAGCAGGAAATCCGTATGTGGCAGACAGCAAATTGCTCGCGGCGAAAATTCAGGCACGAATGTTGGCCGCATGGAATTTAAATGATCGTGGAGTAAAACCAGGCGACTTATCTGTTCTTCGTGAAAATAATATGCCAGCAGCACTAGCCGAGCTTGGGTTCATTTCCAATGCAGGAGATGCAGCCAAAATGAAGTCGGATTATTCGATGAAGATCATGTCAAATGCGATTTACTACGGTATTTTGGACTATTATGATGCCAAAGGATATGAAGTATCACCGCTTTATGATGTTGCAAAATAGGTAAATATATAAATAGAATATTCATCGTGTAAACGGTACAATAAAGAGGGGCATACGGCCTCTCTTTATTTTTATTTAGAAGAAAGAGGTGATCGACATAGGTAATTCAAAATATCTACCTGCGCTGCTTTTCGCCGTTTTTTTCTTCTTCATTGAAACCCCTGCAATGTTCGAAGCAGACACAATTGACGGTAGACAGGCGGTAATTATGTTTGATGAGAAAGTGGACAATGAATTGCTTGAGCAATATTCGGAATCAATTGAGTACATATTTCAAGAAATTCCAGCTGCATCGATTACAGTAACAGATGTACAAAAAAAAGCATTGGAGATGTCACCGGATGTCGTCTCCATTACGTATGATATGCCGATTAAATCATCGGCACAGGCTATTCCGTACGGATACAAAATGGTTGGGACGCAAAGTCTTGTACCCGCCACATTGACTGGATCCGGCGTGAAAATTGGTGTGCTTGACTCCGGTATCGATGCAAGTCATCCTGATTTGCAAAATCGGATTGCCGGTGGCGCGTGTATGATGACAATCGTCGACAAAAGTGGCTGTCCTGACTCGTACAATGATGATTCGGGTCACGGTACACACGTAGCGGGCATTATCGCAGCGAATAACAATACATTCGGAACGATCGGTGTTGCGCCATCATCTAAACTTTATGCGATTAAAGTGCTTGATGAATACGGATATGGTACGACGAGTACGATGATTGCTGGCGTTGAATGGGCAATAAAACAAAAAATGGACATTTTAAATGTCAGTATTACAACGCCGGTGAACGAAATAGCGTTGCAGGAAGTAATGCAAAAAGCATATAACTCAGGCGTATTAATTGTAGCGGCGGCAGGTAATACAGGAGCACCTGTAAGCGGCTCTACATCATCAGTTGAATACCCGGCGAAATTTGAAAGTGTTATTGCAGTTTCATCTATTGATCAATATAAAAAGATTGACCCGCTATCATCACTCGGGAAAGAAGTCGAGTTAACAGCTCCAGGCGTGAAGATTTACAGCACTTATCCGCAGTCCATTCATGCATCCGGTTATCAATATTTAAGCGGAACTTCAATGGCGGCACCTTACGTAACAGGCCTTGCAGCACTTTATAAAGAAAAGTATCCTGAAATGACAAACGTTCAAATTCGATCACTTTTGCAAAAAAATGCGGTTGATTTAGGCGCGGCAGGCCGTGATGCTTATTTTGGCTTCGGTCTTGTACAGGTTGATAAAAATCCGATTAATCATGAAATTAATGTACCATATACAACGGATGCAAAAGGAAAAGTGATATTTGATACGAGCGTTCTTTCTGCTCGATTCGGCACTTTTAACGTATACCGTGGCGAAACGCTCGTCGGGAAAAACGAAACAGGAGACAAATGGATTGATTACGCATCGCAAGGAACGGTGACATATTATTTCCATCCGGTTGTCAATGGGATAGAGGACGAAGTATCGTTTATTACATTAAAAGCAACGATTGAGGAACCAAAAATAAGTGATTTACGCGCAACAAAATGGTATGACCGCTACATAATGTATTTATATCATGAAAAGATCATGACAGGTTTTAACGACGGCACCGTTCGTCCAGAAGCAGGTATTACACGCGGAGAAGCATCTGTGCTGATTGGACAGTCACTCGGTTTTGACGGCGCAGTGCGCGACACATCCTTTAAAGATGTGACCGCAAACGTTGCGTCTTCCGGCTACGTGCAAAGTTTGCTTGATGCCGGTATTGTTACGGGCTTCAGCGACGGCACATTCCGTCCGGGCACGCCTGTGACACGTTCTGAAATGGCGATCTTGATTGCCCGTGCCTATAAAGTAGCACCGGTGGAATCAGGAACAGTGAAAGACATCACGGCGAAAGTGACAGGTTATCAGTATATTAATGGCATCATTGCTGCGAATATAGCGGGTGGATACGCGGATGGCACATTCCGTCCGTCAGCCCACATAAACCGTGCAGAGTTCTCAGCATTCCTTGCTCGTGCCATAAATGAAGAAATACGCTAATAAAAAACAAGACCCGATTCGTGAGATATACGAATCGGGTCTTTTATAATGTGAATTTTCAGTTTTATTTCAGTTTTATTTCAATGTTACATAAATATGGAGAAAGACGAGGAAACGACATAATAAATGAACGGGAAAATGAAAATTTCATAGAAAAATGCTAGGGAATGCTGTCAAATCAGCGTAATATATCGATATTTGAATGTAATAGAAACGTAAAACTATTTAAAGTTTAAATTTGCTACAATTACGTCAGTGAGAAAATATGGAGAACGAAAGAGAAACTGGGAGGTTTATGGTGAACAGTTGTAAAAAAGTAATAACTGCTATAATGGCCGTAATCATGCTTTTCACTCTGTCCCCGTTGGCATCTGTTAAAACAGAAGCAGCGTCTGTCGGAGAATCAATCGTGACGTACGGTAAAAAATTTATGGGTGTCCCTTATGTCTTTGGTGGAACAACGCCAAATGGATTTGATTGTTCCGGATTTACACAATATATATATAAACATGCAGCAGGTGTTTCTCTGCCGCGTACAACAGATCAACAATATAAAGTAGGTACTTCAGTAGCAAAAAGTGATTTACAACCAGGCGATCTTGTTTTCTTCGCCAATACATATCGCCAAGGTATTTCACACGTTGGTGTATATGCAGGCGGTAATATGGTATTGAATGCGACATCTAGTGATGGTATTGCTCTAGTTTCATTGAACAACTCGTACTGGGGACCAAAATATGCAGGTGCGAAACGCATTGTAAACGAACCTGAATGGTTTACAGACGTAGCAAAAACAGAAACAACATACGAAGCAATTAAAACGTTAACAGATAAAGAAGTCATTACAGGTTTCGAAGATTACACGTTCCGTCCAGAAGCGAAAGTAACGCGTGGACAAGCAGCAGCAATCATCAACCGTGTTTTGAATATTAAACCAGAAGTGATGAGCCACTTTAAAGATGTACCAAAATCATATCGTTTCGCTTATGATATCGCAGCAATGCGTGAAGCAGGGATCATTACAGGATTTGCTGATAAAACATACCGTCCTGATGAAGAAATGACACGTAACGAAATGGCTTCAATCATCCAGCGTGCATTTGAACTAAAAATGTCACAAACAGCAGCAGCAAGCGTTACATACAAAGACATCAGTTCAAGTCATTGGGCATATGAAGGCGTCGTTACAATGGCATCCATCGATAAAACAGGCCTTTTCAAAGGTGAAAAATTCTACGGTACACACAATGCAACACGTGAAGCATTTACAGTTGCGATCTATAATGCTATGAATGCACAATAAGAAATATAAAAAAGCGGTCCCGGCTCTTACACCGGGGCTGTTTTTTTCATATAATAATAGCATCACCAAAAATAGGCCACCACCTTGAAGGGAGTTCCAATCTACGATGAAAAAAGCATTTTCAATTGTGATGGCGCTTGTTTTATTATTCCCAATCTTGCCATCATTAAACATGAAAGTACAGGCTGATGATGTAACCGGTATTAAACTTGAAGCAGAACTAAGGTCCATTATTGAAGCAGGCATTATGAGTGGATATGAGGACGGAACATTTCGACCGGGGAATAATGTGACTCGTGAAGAATTCGCGACGTTTTTAGCACGCGCACTTGAACTTCCGTCCGGCCCAGCTGTGTTCAAAGATGTATCGCCGGCTGGTAAACTAGCACCGTACATAAATGCAGCGGCAGCAGCGGGCATTATTAAGGGCGGTTCGGATGGGAATTTTCATCCGAAAGCGACAATTGTCCGCAAAGATATGGCGCTAATGATTGACAATGCACTCGCGTATTTGAACAAGACAGCAGAATACGTTGCACCAACGTTTTCGGATATGGATGGCTTGAGTTCAACGCATAAAATTGCGATTGGCAAGAGCGTTAACTTAGGGATTATTTCAGGATTCCCAGATAATACATTCCGCCCGGATGCGAATGCTCAACGTGATCAGGCAGCGGCGTTTATTTACCGGCTTCTTGAAGGTGATTTACCGGAGCCGCCGCCGGCGAAATTGTATCAAACAGCAAATATTGATGCAGCTGGCAATGTAACACGTTCTGCCGTATCCTATGAATCGTTTGATCTAGCAAAACAGGCGATGAACACGAGTGGCTCTGAGCTTGTGACAAAAGACGGGAAAATTATTTATATGAAATACAATGGCGGGATGGTATTTGCTAAACCGGCCAGCGGAGCGACGGTGAATCTGTACACGGATCCTGCGTTAAAAACAGCGAAAACATACGTGTCAGCAAATCCGAAAAATGCATCAAAGATCGTGTACACAACGACTGAATTGAAATATGTCACATCTACCGATCAATATGTGCAAGTATATATTGGTGGAGAAGATTACTATATGAAACCGGACGATGCAATGCTCGTTCCATTTGAAGGGGCGAAAGGACGCGGTTACTATCAAAATGTAAACGGGTCGCTCGTTCATTCCATTTATGGAATTGAAAACAATACGTACTCGTCTTATAATGCCGGTATTGCGCCATCATTTATGAGAAGCGGTCAAAAATATTATAGCTGGGATGGATTTAGTTTTTACAATGCGTCCGGTCATATCGTTGGACGGGAATATCAATATTTTCAATACTTAACGGCACGTACAACGACAAATTACACAGCAGCTGAACTGGATGCGTATATTAAGAAAGCGGTCGCTGAACGGGAAGCAATGGGCTATGCAAAATATAAAGATGCTTCAAAGAAAAGCAAAATTCTTGGTATTGGTGCTGCACTGAAAAAAGTAGAACGAGAGAAGCACGTTAATGCTTTAATGGTGCTGGCAATGGCTATTCATGAAAGTGATTACGGCACGAGCGATCATGCGTATAACAACAATAATATATTCGGCATTCAAGTGTATGACAACAATCCTGAAAAAGGAAAATCATTTGAAACAGTAGAAGAAGGCATCAACCATCTGGCAGATGAATATTTCACAGGTGCGGACGGAGATTGGAGAGGCGGTTACCTCACACCTGGCGACTGGCGTTCCTACGGGGCTGCACCGGGAACGAAATCAAACGGCATCAATGTGAAGTATGCATCAGATCCATTCTGGGGAGCGAAAGTCGGCGGTCATATGAGAACGATCGACAAAGAACTCGGATTAAAAGATTTTGGCCAATACACATTAGGCTTTACGAACACAACGGACTTAAATGTGCGTACAAGTGCGAATGGAAGCCTTCTATACACATACAATTTAAGTAGAATGCCAGTTGCAATCTTGCAGCAAGGCGAATGGACAAAAGTTGTATCAGACATTCCAACGAGTGTAGAAGGCTATATTTATAGCGATTATATTAATATTTTGCCTGTTGCAGGTAAAGAATAGAAACGGAGTCCCGCCTAGCAAACACGCTACGGCGGGATTACTGTATTTACGACGGGATGATCAATGACTGCAGCGAGATTCGCCCATTGTGAGTAGTTATTCCACTGTGCCGTCCGGCTCTCGCATGATAATTGAGAATAAGGTAAAATAAGTAGGGGAATTTAAGAGATATGGGGGTGTATATATATTATGTCATTGAAAAAAACAGCGCTCTGGCTCGGATTGCTGGCGCTCATTGTCAAATTGTCAGGCTTTTTGCGTGAAAGTATTATAGCCTATCAATTTGGTGTCAGCAGTTACACAGATGGCTATTTGCTAGCGTTTTCATTTATTACATTGGTGATCGCTATGATTGCAGGTGGATTCAATAATGTATTTTTGCCGATGTATGTAAAGAAACGAAAAGAAAATCCAGAACAAACAGACCGCAGTGCGAACGGAATTATGAATGTTACGTTCTTTTTGTTTATCGGTATTTCAATGATCGGCTTCTTTTTAGCACCGTGGTTCGTGCCGCTCATTTTCAGAAATATGCCATTATTGACAGAAGAAACGGCCGTTTCGATTACGCAGTTTTTTTTCGTGTTCATGTCATTTATTGCGTTAACAAGTATTTTAGATTCTTATTTGCAAGGAAGACGCGTTTTCGTTCCTTCACAGATTGCAAAGCTGCTTCAAACGATTGTCGGTGTCGCATTCGCTCTCCTTTTCTCAGAGCAGTGGGGCATTGCGAGCCTCGCTTACGGCTTTATCGTCGGTACGATTCTCGGCATTTGTATTCAATTTTTTTACCTATACAAAACGGACTATAGATGGAAGCCGGTTTTATCGGTCGATAAAGAGTTTCAGCACTCCTTCCTCGTACTGTTAGCGCCGGCACTCCTTAGCTCTGTCGTCGGTCAAATCAATGTGTTTGTTAATAAAGGTTTCGCAGCTGGGATAGGAGAAGGGCCTGTTTCATACTTGAATTACGCGCAGCTTTTATCGTCTATTCCGCATACGATTTATGCGACGACGATTGCCGTTATTATTTTCACTCTTTTAGCCGAACAAGTGAATGATCGCAAAAGCTTTCAAAATACGTTTTTCAGCGGTATGCAAATTTCATTGCTAACGCTCTCACCAATTGCAGCTGGTCTTTACGTCGTTGGAGAACCCGCATTGTCATTCATTTATGAGCGGGGTAAATTTACAGCTGAAGATACACATTATACATACATTGCACTCGTTTTTTACTTGCCAATGATTGTAACACAGGGGATGCAATACATCGTTGCAAAAGCGATGTATGCGCAAGGGAAAACGAAAATCGTCTTCCGGATCAGCGTGTTTACGATCGCCATTAATGTGCTTTTGAACTGGCTTTTCATCGGTCCATTCGGCTATCCGGGGCTCGCGCTCACAAGCTCACTCGTTTCGCTTTATTATTTAACGGCCTGCACCATTTTTGTTTATAAAGATTTCGATAAGTCAGAGCCTGCGAGACTTATTGGATTACTGGCCCGTACGGCGATTGTGACTGCGTTTATGGTTGTGCCCCTTTATTTCATCCGTCCACTCATTGATGAATGGTATTCATTATGGCAACTTGCTATTCTCGTTCCAATTGGCGTCATTTTATACGTAGTTGGACTGTTTTTCTTCTATAAAGAAGGATTCCGTAAATTGCTCAGTATGATTAGGCGAAACCGGAGCAGTATATCGTGAGAAAATGGTACTTCATCTTAGCTGTGTTGATACTGGCAGGCTGCAAGGCAAGTTCGGAAGCAGCACCTATTACGGAATCGCAAATTATTTCGATTGGTAACAAATCACTCCTTCTTGAAGCAGATCATTTATCTTTGAAAAAAGAATCGAATCCAGAAGGACTCGATTTTATTTATAAAGATACAAACTATCGTTATAACGTCGGAAACAAGGCTGCATTAACAGTGAAAGTCCGGAAAATGAACAATGGCGATCGGTTCGTTATGCTGCGTATGAGCGGTGAAGGGACCGTAACAGGCAAGGTGCAAATTCCATCTGCCGATGACTATTATTTTGTTGATTGGACGAAAAACATTCCGGAACGGGTACACGACGATGTTACCGGTGTGGATGAAACGAAGCCGCCGGCCGGTCTGTTCCGCTACACGAACAATCGTGAATTTATTAACGAGCTGGTCATGAGCCACACGTTTACGTCGCGTGAATTGAATGAGTTGTACGGAAGCGGCCGTGAAAGTACGGTGCGCGAGCTGCTGACGGAAAAAAATACATTGCAGCATTCAAAAGAAGGTGTTGAATTTACGATGACTGCCGGCCGTGGTGAAATAAGCGAGCAATGGTTTTTACTCGCAGAAGCACCGCTGTTTGAACGAACCGATAACTTGAATGACTGGATTACATTCCAGCAGACAAATTATAAGGAAGTAAACAACTGGTTTACAGTGGATGGCTCATTGAAAAAACTGCCGTGGTCTGTGGAGCCGTTTGCAAAAGATGGATACGGCCGTCATATGGGTACACTCATTGAAAAAGAAGCCATCGATCGCTATTTTAAATACAAAGAACGCTATTTTTACAATTTAACCGTTCAATCAGCAGCGAATGTATGGTCATACCGTGAATCAAAAAAAGATGTAATCTGGAAAACAGAATATACGAGCACGTGGCTAAAGAAAAAGTATAATATTACAGCGCCATATGTGGATACGCGTCATAATGAGTTAATCGTGATTTATTTGCACCGGATCGGCAAAGAACTCGGTGTGCCAGAGCTTGAAAAAGCATTACCTGAATACAGCGATTATCTGCTTAATTTAATTAGCATTGACAACGTTGTACGGGCTGAAAAAGGATACTTGCCCGCTGATTATTATTCGCCGCAGCAAGGCAAACAGCGCATTCATGCGTCCCTTAACCACGCGCTAGGTGAAGCAAATATGCTTATCGACGCGTATCATGCGACCGGTCATAAAAAGTACTTGCTTGCTGTCCGTGAAATCCGCGGGGGCATTGAATCCGTTGGTAGTGATTGGATCCGGCCGAACGGCGATCTCTGGTACCAGATTAATCGCGATGGAACGTTTGATGGCAATGATTATGAATATTTGACGCTGAACGATTTAGAAGGACATGAAAAAAAATGGGCGGCACTTGGTGGAAATCCAAGTCCGGTGCTTCAAAAATTGATCAAAAGTAAAAAAGCATATTTAAAATCACGATAATATTGACATAAATCGATATATTTTTTGAAAATTGACATAAATCGATATATTTTTTGCAGGAAAACAAATAAGGTTTGGCGAAATAATAGTGAAGTAGAAAAATGACGAAAGAACGGAAGTTGCCCTATATTCAAAGGCATGCTTTATCAGAAGTTTTAGATAAGTCGAAAAGCAGGCAGGAAGTTCATTCGTAACATCTGCTTTAAAAAAAATCAACGGGAGTGGAAAGGAAGGAAATTCGTATGACGAAACAACAATTTGGCGTAGTCGGCCTTGCTGTAATGGGGAAAAATCTGGCATTAAACATTGAAAGCAGAGGATACTCTGTTGCTGTTTATAACCGCTCAGCTGATAAAACGACTGCATTTCTTCAACAAGAAGCAGAAGGAAAGAATTTCAAAGGTACGTACAGCGCAGAAGAATTTGTGGCCTCTCTTGAGAAGCCGCGTAAAATTTTACTTATGGTTAAAGCAGGTGGCGCAACAGATGCAACAATCGATTCATTAAAGCCGTATCTGGATAAAGGGGACATTTTGATCGACGGTGGAAACACATTTTTCGAAGATACGGTCCGCCGCAATAAAGAACTTGCAGGACTTGGCCTTCATTTCGTTGGAACAGGAGTATCAGGCGGAGAAGAAGGAGCACTGAAAGGTCCTTCCATTATGCCAGGCGGTCAGCGTGAGGCGTTTGAACTTGTCCGTCCGATTTTAGAAGCCATTTCCGCAAAAGTAGGCGATGACGCATGCTGCACATACATCGGTCCGGATGGTGCTGGTCATTACGTAAAAATGGTGCATAACGGCATCGAGTACGGTGACATGCAGCTGATTTCAGAAGCATACTTCATCATGAAGCATATGCTCGATCTTTCAACAGACGAACTGCATGAAGTATTCGCAGAATGGAATCAAGGCGAACTTGATAGCTATTTAGTCGAAATTACAGCCGACATTTTCAAGAAAAAAGACGATGAAACAGGTCAACCGCTTATCGATGTCATTTTAGATGCTGCTGGCCAAAAAGGCACAGGTAAGTGGACAAGTCAAAATGCGCTTGATCTAGGCGTACCGCTTTCTATTATTACGGAGTCTGTATTTGCTCGCTTTATTTCTGCGTTAAAAGACGAACGTGTACAAGCAAGCAAACAATTAACAGGCCCTGAAGTCACACCGTTTGACGGTGATAAGAAAGAAATGATCGAAGCAGTCCGTGAGGCGCTTTACATGAGTAAAATTTGCTCATATGCGCAAGGATTTGCTCAAATGAAAGCTGCCTCAGAAGAATATGGATGGGATCTTCACTACGGTGACATCGCCATGATTTTCCGCGGAGGCTGCATCATCCGTGCGCAATTCCTGCAAAAAATCAAAGAAGCATTCGACCGCGATCCGAACCTTGCGAACTTGCTTCTTGATGAATATTTCCAAGATATCGTGCAAAACTATCAATCAGCGCTTCGCCGCGTCGTGACAATGGCTGTGGAACGTGGTATTCCGGTACCGTCATTCTCAAGCGCAATTATTTATTTCGACAGCTACCGTACAGAAACACTGCCTGCGAACTTGATTCAAGCGCAACGTGATTACTTCGGTGCTCATACGTATAAACGAATTGATAAAGAAGGCACATTCCATACAGAGTGGATGAGTAAATAACATGCAAAGAGCCGTCTCTAATATAGAGATGGCTCTTTCATTTTATTGATTTTGTATCCTTTCGCTAACTGTTACATCGGCGCTCGTTTCACTTTTAATAAGTGATAGATTCATAGACGGTACATCCCAAAAATGTTTAATACCAAGCGCACAGGCTCCTAAGACACAGGCCTTTGTACCAAGCTTTGAAATAGATAATTCTCGGTATTGACTGATAGTGGACTTTAAATTGCATTCAATTTGTTCAATGGATTGAGGATTGAGCTGAAGTAGTTCACTGCTTAAAACGATGACTTCCGGATTATATGCATTAATCAAATTATTTAAGCCGATCGTCAAAAAATAAATGAATTGTTCCATCATTTCGACGACGACTTTATCTCCTGATTGCATCCATTGGTGCACGTCTTCATAAGAAATAGTTGATTGCCCCTTCTTTTCCGACAACTCTCTGAAAAAAGAGGATTCCGATGCATATTGTTCCCAGCAGCCATAGTTGCCGCAATTACACGGTTTTCCATCCGGCATAATGATTGTATGACCGACTTCACCCGCAAAGCCATCATGCCCTTTGAAAAATTCTTCGTTCATCATCACACCGAGTCCGATTCCAGAATAAAGGCTTGCGCATAATAAGTTTTCAGTTTCATGGTGCTCATAAACGCGTTCTGCGAAAGAACACAAATTAGCGTTGTTCTCGATGCAAATAGGAAGTCCAGTCGCTTTTTCTAGGTCATTTTTTATATGAATATCCCGCCACCCGAAACGGGGGACATAATGAATGATTTCATCTTTTGTCACCAAACCGTGAATCCCAATGACGACACCGACTAAACCGTAGCGGCTTTGCGCACATTCTTTTTCGAAAAGTTGAATGTGTTTCACTAAAAGATGGAGAATCGTTTCGTACTCAGTCGCTTCTATCTTTACTGTACGGGTCGACACCGGCTGACCGAGCAAGTCAGATAAAGCAAACGTTAACAGCCCATAATCGAGATCAATGCCAAGCGTGTAACCGGCTGATCGGTTTACAGATAGCATAATTGGACGTCTTCCAACACCGTGGTGTTCAAGATGCGTTTCCACAATAAGTTCATCTTCAAGCAAATCCGCTGCTTGAGCAGAAATAGTCGCTCTTGTTAAAGAGGTTAGTTTTGATAAATCAGCACGAGAAATCATCTTTCTTTCGATAATTTTTTGAACAATAAGTGAACGATTTATTTTTTTAATGTAAGCAGCATCACCGGCAGCCATGTATAATCCTCCTTTATAGGTACATTCTTTTATTATACTTTTATTATATAGGTTTTTTTCTCTGAGCAAGGTTTATTGACGTATAATACAGAGACATGATAAATTAAATATCATAGTTAATTTGTTTAGTAAACAAATTAACAAGATGAGTTTTTTAAATAAATTATGTTGCTTTGAAAAGGTTTACAATTTTTTACTTCAAAAATACACTATCATAAAATCGGAGGGGACACAACATGAAAAAATTTTTACAGGATGATTTTCTTTTAAATAATGAGACAGCTGTACACTTGTATGAAAAAGCGGCAAAAGATACGCCGATTTTCGACTTCCACTGTCACCTCAGTCCGAAAGAAGTGTGGGAAAATAAACCGTTTGAAAACATTACGCAGCTCTGGCTTGCAGGTGATCATTATAAGTGGCGATTGATGCGTATGCACGGCGTGAGCGAGTCACTTATTACGGGTGATGCAAGTGATTGGGAAAAATTTCAGGCGTGGGCAGATACAGTGCCACATTTAATTGGCAATCCACTTTTCCACTGGACGCATATGGAATTAAAAAAATACTTTGGCATCGACAAATTGCTTACACCGGAAACGGCGAAAGAAATTTGGGATGAATGTAATGAAAAGCTTCAGTCACCTGGGTATGATCCAAGATCGTTTATTGAAAAATCAAACGTGTTATTCATCGGCACAACAGATGATCCAGCATCGGATCTTCGTTATCATAAGCTGCTGAAAGAAGACGATTCATTTAAAGCAACCATTGCGCCGACATTCCGTCCAGACGGAGCGCTTTTTATTGATCGCCCTGCATTTGCAGACTGGCTTGGCAAATTGGCTGGCGTTTCCGGCTTGAAAGTGGAATCATTCGACGATCTTTTGGCAGGACTTCAAAACCGGGTTGATTTCTTCCATGAAAATGGCGGACGTGCCTCGGATCATGATATGCCGAAAATGGTGTATAAAGAAACAACGAAAGACGAAGCGGAAGCGGTCTTTAACAAACGGATCAGCGGAGAAGAGCTGACGGGTGAGGACTTGCTTGCTTACCGTTCATTCCTTTTAAAAGAACTCGGCAAGATGTACGCTGACAAAGAGTGGGTTATGCAGCTTCATATGGGTGCGATCCGGAATAATAATACGGCGATGAAAGAAAAAATCGGCCCGGATACAGGATTTGATTCGATCGGTGATGGTGATGTAGCAGAAGGATTGTCTTATTTCCTTGATGCACTCGAACAAGAAGGTGCTTTGCCAAGAACAGTTCTCTTTAACTTAAATCGCAAAGACAACGATGTGCTTGCGACGATGATGGGGAACTTTTTTGAAGAAGGGACTCCGGGGAAAGTTCAATTAGGTTCTGCCTGGTGGTTTAATGACCATATTGATGGAATGGAACAGCAAATGAAGACATTTGCAAGTGTCGGTTTGCTTAGTCATTTCATTGGAATGTTGACGGATTCCCGCAGTTTTATATCGTATACGCGACATGATTATTTCCGCCGCATTTTATGCAACATTCTCGGGGAATGGGTTGAACAAGGAAAAGCACCAGATAACTCTGCATTCCTTGAGCAGATGGTACGCAATATCGGGTATGATAATGCTAAGAATTACTTTTTGGAGCGAAAAGGAGGAAGATAACAATGGGGATCATTCAAGATCTTGTTAAAGACATTCCTGTACCCAAAATGGTGAAAGTGAGACAAAAGTTTGATAATCAAAAAATCGATGATCTGGCTGCTGTTTTTAAAAAAGAATTTGAGCGCGAGGTTATCCGCCAAAAAATCAAACCAGGCATGTCGATTGCCATTGCAGTCGGAAGCCGCGGGGTAGACCGGATTGTTGAAATTACAGCGATGACTGTTGCCTTTTTAAAAGAAATGGGCGCAAATCCGTTTATCGTACCGAGCATGGGCAGCCACGGCGGTGCAACAGCGGAAGGGCAAATTGACGTGTTGAAACACCTTGGTGTAACCGAAGAAAGTACCGGTGCTGAAATTCGTTCTTCAATGGAAGTTATTAAAGTCGGCGAGCTGCCAAATGGCCTGCCGGTTTACGTAGATAAATACGCATCTGAAGCGGATGGCATTGTCGTTATTAACCGCATTAAGCCGCATACCGCTTTTCGCGGACCGGTTGAAAGTGGCATTATGAAAATGATCAGTATCGGTCTCGGTAAGCAAAAAGGAGCGGAAGCGTGCCACCAGCTTGGCTTTAAACATATGGCTGTGCACGTGCCGGCGATGGCGAAAATGATTATGGAGCATCTGCCTGTGTTGTTCGGTGTTGCAACGGTCGAAAATGCCTTTGATAAAGTTGCGGTCGTTGAAGTGCTAGCAGCAGAAGAAATTGAAGAAAAAGAAGTGGGGCTTCAAGTGAAAGCAAAAGAGCTGCTGCCAAAACTGTTTTTTGAGCAGCTTGATGTACTTGTTATTGATCAGATTGGCAAAAATATCAGCGGTGATGGCATGGATCCGAATATTACGGGCCGTTATCCGACACCATATGCGCACGGTGGGCCGGATGTGAATAAAATGCTCGTGCTTGACTTGACAGACGAGACAGAAGGAAATGCGAACGGTGTCGGCACAGCCGATTTTACGACACAGCGCCTTGTCGACAAAATGGATCGCGAAGTAACGTATGCGAATGGGTTGACATCAACAGTTGTTGCGCCAACAAAAATTGCGACTACACTTGCGAATGACAAAGAAGCCATTCAAGCGGCTATTAAAACGAGCAACATCCTTGATTTTACAAAAGTAAAAATGGTTCGCATAAAAAATACACTTGAAGTAAGTGAAATTGAAGTATCCGAAGCACTCCTTCCCTACGTGCAGGAACATGCACAGCTTGAAGCGATGACAGAAGCGGAAGAACTTTCATTTGATCAAAAAGGAAATTTAGTTTAAAAAATATATAGGAAACAGGGAGGATCTACTGTGAATACATTATTTGATTTAACTGGAAAAACAGCCGTCGCAATTGGAGGGAACAGTGTTCTTGGTTCTTCCATGGCAAAAGGGCTTGCCAATCATGGCGCAAAAGTGGCGATTGTTGGCCGCAACCTTGATAAAGCGAACGAAGTCGTTAAAGAAATTGAAGCATTAGGTGGTATAGCGAAAGCATTTCAGGCAGATGTCATCTCGAAAGAATCGCTTGAAGCATCGGCAGCAGCTATTGAAGAATGGTCTGGTGGATGGGATATTTTGTTAAATGCACCTGGTACAAATAGCGCAACACCGTTTTTTGACCTTGACATGGACGAATGGGACAAGATCATGGACGTAAACTTAAAAGGTATTGTTGTAACATGCCAGGTTTTCGCTAAAAAAATGATCGAGCAGGGCAGACAGGGAAGCATTATTAATATTTCATCTGTTTCATCGACAACACCGTTGTCAAAAGTGTTCACGTATTCCGTTTCAAAAGCAGGATTAAACAGCGTAACGCAATTTTTAGCACGTGAATTTGCGCAAGATGGAATCCGTGTGAACGCGATTATTCCAGGCTTTTTCCCGGCTGAACAAAACCGAAAGATTTTAAGTGAAGAACGTATTGCTTCTATTATGAATCACACACCGATGAACCGTTTCGGCGATCCGGATGAATTGCAGGGAGCAACCGTGTGGCTCGCATCTGATAAAGCATCAAGTTTTGTGACGGGTACGCTGATCCGCGTTGATGGCGGATTTGGCAGCATGACGATTTAACAGAAAGGATGAACCGTAATGGTAAATGAAAAATACGGGAAACTGCAGTCGATTCTCCGCGAGATGGAATCTGTTGTTGTCGCGTTTTCAGGTGGAGTGGACAGCACATTTTTGCTAAAAGCAGCTGTCGATACACTTGGTCCAGAGCGGGTACTCGCCGTTACAGCGGATTCCGAAACATATCCGTCCACTGAACTGGAAGAAGCAAAGAAGCTGGCTAAACATATTGGCGTGAAGCACACAGTCATTGAAACGTCGGAATTAGCGATTCCAGGATATACAGAAAACGATAAGAACCGATGCTATTTTTGCAAAAGCAGCTTGTTTGATCATCTTATTCCGATTTTGAACAAGCAAGGGTATAATAATATCGTGTATGGCGTGATTGCGGACGACATGAATGAATTCCGTCCGGGGATGAAAGCGGCGAAAGAAAAAAATATTCGTGGTCCGCTGCAGGAAGCGAACTTATTTAAGGAAGAAATAAGAGAGCTGTCCCGTAATTTTGATTTACCGACGTGGGATAAACCATCTTTTGCCTGCTTGTCTTCCCGCATTGCCTATGGTGAAACGATCACAAAAGAAAAGCTGACAAAAGTGGAAAAGGCAGAGGCTTATATAAAATCGTTATCAATTCGGCAAGTACGAGTACGGACGCATGGAGATACAGCCCGTATTGAAGTGGAGCCTGGGGATATGCTACGTGTACTTGAGTATCACGCGGCCATAGCCAAAAGACTGCAGCAATTCGGCTATAAATATGTGTCACTCGATCTTGTCGGTTATATAAGTGGCAGTATGAACAAAGCACTAGAAAAGGATGAACAACATGTCTAAAGAATACGTTATAGGACTGGATATCGGCACGACCAGTGTCAAAGCAGTCGTCTTTGACCGATGCGGAAAAGTGACTGTCGAATCCGAACAGTTAACTAAATCATTTTATCCGCAGCCAAACCACGTTGAGCAGGATCCAGAAGCACTTACATCCGCTTCTGTTTTCGTTTTAAAAGATGCGATTCAAAAAGCGGGTGTGACGCCAGATCAAGTGGCGGGTATCGGCTTTTCATGCGCGATGCATTCCCTTATTTGTGTCGATGAAAACGGCCGGGCGCTATCACGTGCCATTATTTGGGCGGACGGACGCGGCAGTGATCAAGCAGAACGTCTAATGAGTGAGAATGGGTTGGCACTATATGAAAAAACAGGTACGCCCATTCATCCGATGTCTCCCCTTGTCAAGCTTCTGTGGATGAATGAAACGGGTTACGAACCGTTCCAGGGAGCGACTTATTTTATGTCTGTAAAAGAATATTTGCTTTTACAATGGTTTGGCAAGCGCATTGTCGATTATTCGATGGCTTCTGCTACTGGTTTGTTCAATGGTGAAACACTCGATTGGGACATGGAAATTCTTGAATTAGTGAACGTGAAAAAAGAGCAGTTGTCACGTCCTGTGCCTCCGACAGAAATATTGACAGGCTTAAATAAAATCATTGCCGACTATATCGGCATACCTGAAGATATTCCATTTGTCATTGGTGCAGCAGACGGACAGCTTGCCAATCTCGGCAGCGGCGCCATTTTGCCAGGCGAGGTGGCGATCACCGCCGGCACAAGTGGAGCAGTCCGTCAGTGGGCGAATGGGTTCCGTGCAAATGAAAAACATGAAACGTTTTGCTACATGTTTACAGAAGAAACATCGATTATTGGCGGTCCGACAAATAACGGCGGAATCGCGCTTGAATGGCTAAAAAACTTGTTAAACTATCAAGGAACGTACGAAGAGTTTACGAAAGAAGCGGGACGCGTCGGACCGGGTGCAGATGGTATTCTATTCCTGCCATACATTAATGGTGAGCGGGCACCACTTTGGAATCAGCACGCACGTGGGAACTTTTTCGGAATGTCTATTACGCATCAGAAAGAACATTTCGTTCGCGCGGTACTAGAAGGAATTACATTTAATTTATATCAAATTAGCGAGGCGCTTGAACGCTTGGCAGGTCCTTCTGAGAAGATTTATGTAAACGGAGGTCTTGCACGGTCGCCGATCTGGCTTCAAATGATGGCTGATGTATTTGGGAAAAATATTTATGTATCTGAAAGCCACCATAATGCAGCCTGGGGAGCAGCATGGACAGCGCTTGTAGCAGTCGGAGAAGCTGATTCCTTTGAAGACATTAAGAACAACTTGCCAATGGGTGAAGTAATTGTACCGAATGCAGAGAACCATAAAGTGTATCAGAGCATTTACGAAAAGTACGTACGACTCGCTGCGGATGTAACGAAGTATTTCTAAAAAAGGTGTGTGGTCCAAATAATCGATCGTATTTTAGAACAGGTCCAGAATGGGACGTTAACGGCAGCAGAAGCAAAGGAAAAGCTGTCAACGTATGAAAACTTAGGATTCGTGAAAATTGACCACCATCGGAAAAACAGACAGGGATTTCCAGAAATCGTATTCGGTGAAGGGAAGTCAGCTGAACAGATTTTAACGATTGTCCAGTCACTCCGGGCGCGTAATGACGCTGTGCTCGTGACGCGTATTTCGTCTGAAAAAGCAGCATTTGTGCAAAAGAAATGCCCGGAGTTTGAATATAATGAAATCGCAAAGACACTTGCCTGGACGGAAGAAAAGCCGAAAACAAATGGATACATAGCGATTGTGTGCGCAGGCACATCCGATTTATCGGTAGCCGAAGAAGCAGCCGTGACAGCTGAAACGCTTGGCGTCAATGTTCGGCGTATTTACGATGTCGGAGTGGCTGGACTGCACCGTCTGCTTGATAATATTGAAGAAATTCAAAACGCAGACGTCTCTGTTTGTGTCGCCGGCATGGAAGGCGCGTTGCCGAGCGTGCTCGGTGGACTTGTCACAAATCCAATTATTGCGGTGCCGACAAGTGTCGGTTACGGAGCGAACTTTAACGGTTTATCCGCTCTTTTATCGATGCTCAATTCATGCGCGTCAGGTGTTAGTGTTGTGAACATAGACAATGGATTTGGAGCGGCTTATAACGCCGTGCTTATTCACCGCCTGGCGCATAAAGGGGAGAAATAATATGACGACACTTTATTTTGACTGCTTCTCTGGCATGAGTGGAGACATGGTCATCGGTGCGCTCCTTGATGCGGGCGCTGATCCAGTAAAAATGGAAGCTGAATTAAAGAAACTGCAAATAGAAGAAGAATATACATTATCGTGGGAAAAAGTTGTGAAAAATGGCATTACGGCGACAAAGTTTGATGTGAAGTTGACAGCTGAAATTAGTCATAGCCACGCACATGACCACGATCACACACACAGTCATGATGATCACAGCCACGACCACAGCCACGATCACGCACATACGCATAGTCATCATCACGCCCACCGCTCGTACAAGGATATTGTCGAGATGATTAAAGTGGCAGGCTTTAATGAAGAGGTTACACGTATGTCACTTGCAATTTTTAAAAAGATTGGTGAAGCAGAAGGGCACATTCATAGTATGCCGCTTGAAAAAGTTCATTTTCATGAAGTCGGTGCGATCGATTCAATTATCGATATTATTGGCGCCGCGATTCTTATTGATCAGATGGGTATCACATCAATTAAATCGTCGCCGGTACCTGTAGGCACAGGCAACATCCAAATTGATCATGGCGTCTATCCGGTTCCTGCTCCTGCGACACTCGAAATGTTAAAAGGGGTGCCAATCGCAAAAAGTGATATTCGTTTCGAGTTGACAACACCGACGGGTGCCGCGATCGCATCTGTTCTCGCAGATGCGTTTTGTTCGATGCCATCGATGACGATCGATGCGATCGGTTATGGCGCTGGGACAAAAACATTTAAAGATTACCCGAATGTATTGCGTGTAGTCATTGGAAAAGAATAATTCAGATGACTAATCAGCGTCCTCCAGATCAGGAGCATATCGATGATCAAATGGTTAAAATGGAAGTGAATCTTGACGATATTTCAGGTGAATGGCTCGGTTACGTAATGGAGTTGTTATTTGAGGCGGGCGCGAATGATGTCTACTACACACCTATCTTTATGAAAAAAAATCGTCCGGGTGTGCTGCTTCAGCTGCTTTGTTCAAGTGGTTCAGTCGAGAAAATGAAGGACATTTTATTTACTGAAACGACGACACTCGGTGTGCGTTATTATCCATTGGTGGTACACCGGCTCGAGCGGGCGTTTATAAAAGTGGAGACGCCGTGGGGACCGGTGACGGTAAAAGAAGGTTCTCATAACGGAGAGACGGTACAGCGAGCGCCAGAGTTTGACGAGTGCCGGCGAATTGCTGAGGAACAAGGAATTCCACTCAAGCGTGTGTACGAGGAAGTGTGGAAGCGTCTTGACGGGAAGTACGGTTGAAAATGCTTTGAAGCAATTTAAAGAAATTTTAAACTAACATAAAAGAGGGTCGTGTCCCAAACGTCGGTGAATAATTGACTGGGGCAGCCCTGTTTTTTTGTTTGAAAAAGACATTTTAGTCTTTTTTATAATGAGTTCGTCGCGAAAATGAAACGTTCACGGCTGCAATCATCTTATCCAGAATGATGAGCTCTCTTCAGAAGGTGCATAGGATTGAATTATACGTTGAATACTTATTGAATAGTGAATGGGGCTTATCTTAAATTTGCCTTGTATGAAGTTCTATTTTATTTAGGTTTTTTGAATTGAAAGAAGGAGGGGCACTAAATGAATGATCAACAGTTGGCTAAGAAAATCCTTCAACACGTTGGGGGAGAGCAAAATGTGTCGAGTCTTCACCCCAGTGCAACACAGTTAGGAATTGAGGTGAAAGACAAGACAAAAGTAAATAAATCCGCATTGGAAAATATGAAAGCTATTATAAATGTAGAAGAAAGCAACGAACAATTTCAAATAAAAATTGAGGGTTCCGTCGAAGATCTTTATAAAGAAATCAAAAAATTAGGGGACTTTACGAACGATTCTACTTCAGAAGAGAAAGAAAAAGAGTCGATGATGTCAAAGATTTTAGGAATAATCTCAGGAAGTTTTGCCCCTATACTAGGTGTGCTTGCTGGGTCCGGGCTGTTAAAAGCATTATTAACTGTTTTAACTATGTTAGGATGGATGTCTACTGAAAGCAGTACATATGCGATTTTGTCTGCTGCGGGACATGCCATTTTTTATTTCCTGCCTATATTTCTCGGGATTACGCTTTCGATTAAACTCGGTGCCAGTCCATATGTCGGTGGAACCATTGGTGCAGCACTTTTGGAGCCGAGCTTTACGAATTTAGCAGCGAATGGAGCGAAAAGCGTAGATTTCTTAGGGATTCCTGTTGTGTTAATGAGCTATTCTTCTACAGTTTTCCCAATCTTCATTGCTGTTGCTATTTATGCAGTATTAGATAAATTCTTGAAAAAGGTTATTTATAAAGACATTCAAATGTTTGTGAATCCGATGATCTCATTACTCATTATTGTTCCGTTAACGGTGCTCATTTTCGGTCCTTTTGGTGTGTATGTCGGAGAGGCAATCGGCGCAGGTATCGAATTCTTAAGCTCAAAAAGCGGTCTTTTAACAGGAGCAGTGTTAGGAAGCGCTTGGACCTTTCTTACTATTATGGGGCTTCACTGGGCGATTATCCCTATCGCCATCGCCAATCTTGCCATTGGTGAAGACCCTATCATCGGGATGGCAGCGGCAGCGCCATTTGCTCAAATCGGGATGGCACTCGGAATTTTCTTGAAAACAAAAGATAAAGATTTAAAAGGTCTTTCTGCAACGGCGATTTTGCCAAGTGTACTGGCAGGTACGACAGAACTGATCAACTATGGAATCATCTTACGCTATAAACGAACGATGCTTTATGTAGCGATTGCAGGAGCTGTAGGCGGCGCTATTAATGGCAGCTTGGGAGTAAAAATGACCGTATTTTCTTTCCCGAGTTTATTGACTATCCCTGCATTTTCGCCGATGTTACAATATGTAATCGGTATCGCAGTTGCCTTAGTTTTAGGAATGGTTCTTACGTATATATTCGGATATGAAGATAAAAACGAAAAAGCTTCTTCAAAAGTAAAGTTCGACACAGGTCAGATTAGTGTGAAAAGGGAAACGATTGGAAGTCCGTTAAGTGGGGAAATCATTCCGTTATACAAGATCAGTGAGCCGCTTTTCGCTACACAAACAGTAGGGAAAGGGATTGCGATTGAACCAGAGAAAGGTGAGGTCGTTTCACCAATGGACGGGGTCGTCACCACCTTATTTCCAACAGAACATGCGGTTGGAATCACATCAGAGGGTGGTGCAGAAATTTTAATTAATATCGGGATTGACACAGTGAATCTGAAAGGCCAATTTTTTACCTCTCATGTCAAACAAGGGGATAAAGTGCGACAAGGTGACTTGCTTATTGAATTTGATATTGAAAAAATTAAAGCTGCCGGGTATCAAGTGATAACACCGGTTGTGATCACGAATACAAGTCAATACCTTGATGTTGTAAAGACAAAGAATTCATTTGTAAACGTTAAAGATGATTTATTAACAGTCATTGTATAATACACAAGGAGAACTCAAATCCTGCCGGCTTTGTAGCAGGATTTTTGCAAGGTTTAGTCATGGATTGAAAAATCAAAAAAGAAGAAAGATTTTATATTGACAAAAAGAAAATAGGATGATATGCTACCTTTAATTAGTTTGTTTAGTAAATGAACTAACTAGCTGATTAAAAAAACCACACACATATTATGTCTTTTCCTCCTCGAAGATCACGTTTTCAGAAAGGAGGAAAAAGATTAGAGCGTTTTGAAAACGCATACTAATGCCGATAAAATGAAATGGCTGTTCCACTGGTAGAATAAAAATAAAGAGAGTGTCCCTACCTCGTCAGTGACAACTGACGAGGTAGGGACACTCTTCTTTTTCGTCGTTATGACCAAGGTGACTTGCTTAAGAGACAGATTTTTATCTGACATGAATGAGCAGTAAGACCCCGACTTCAACATATTGCAAAGAAATGAAGTTTCACTTTATTATACGGTTCGATCGTTTCGCCAATCACTAGGTGTCTGTCCAGTTATTTTTTTAAAAACACGTGCGAAATAAGAAGCATCTTCAAATCCGACAGCACCGGCAATCCAGTCGATTGATGAATGCTCTTTTTTCAGCAGCCGCTTCGCTTCCTTGATGCGCAGATTCTGAAGATAAGTGGTCATCGTCATATTGGTTTCTTTTTTGAATTGGCGAGAAAGATGAGAGGGATGGGTATGTAGCGAATCCGCAATTGCCTGTGCATCAAATGGATCTTTCAAATGAACATGTAAATACCGAATTGCTCGTTGAATGAACTGGGAGTAGCGAGACAACTCATTTTCTTTCACGAGTGTACAATACTCAGCGCCCATCGACTCACTGAGCTTCGTCAAAGCATTGATACTGTCAATTCGTTCAATGGCGAGTGAGAATTTTTCCGATAATTGATGCAGTAAAAAAGGAGGTACACCGCCCCGCTCCGCTGCAATCCGGAAAGTCGTATTTAAAATGATCATCATATTTTTTGTTGCACGCACAGGACGGTTCGGAAACCGCTCGGAGAAATCGAATAAAATCTCGCTTTCTTTTCTGATTTCAAGCAGTTTTTGGGCATTCCCGTGTTCAATTGCATGCATCATGTCATTATTCAGCTCATAGCGCAAATTCACCAGTTCCACATGGGCAGACTCTGCAAATAAATTAGCCGTTTGATCAGGAATGTCATGATGTTCAATAAATGAAATTGGTGCTTGCTGTAAAGACCGGACCTGATGCAGGATGTTGGCCAAACTTTGCTGTTTCGGTCTGCTCATCAGTGGCAGATCGCGGATGAACGTTTCATCTAGCTGAAAGGACGTACGTAATGTAGAGAGGTTGGGCATCTCGATGAGAAAAGGTCCAGCGATTATCGCCGTCTCATCATCGAAAATAGTTGCCGCAAAGGTGAGTCTGGCTGCGTTTGTATGAAAGTGACAGCGCTCCGGATGTTGAAAAGCGGCTTCGCTCAATAAACGAAAGGATTGCGTCTGCAAGGGAATGGGTCCTCCCGAAGGCACATGGGGCTCGTGTGACGTCACCACTATCCCAGAACGCTCGACTGCAAATACATTCATATTCGTTAAATGAAATAATGTCATAAGGGCGGAAGATAGACGGACTGGCGGCTGTCTCATATTTTCCCTCTTTCTTTTTTATGAACAGGTGTTAATCGTGTCCTTATAAAGCAATTATAGTCCTTTTTATAAAAAGAGAAAAGTCATATGATCTACATGTAATCACTTACAAAAGGAGTGCTGAAAACATGTTATATCCAATCATCACAGATACGAGAAGCATTATTGACCTTAACGGTATCTGGAATTTTAAATTAGATACAGGCAATGGCCTTGAAGAAAAATGGTATGAAAATGCATTGACAGACACGATGAATATGGCTGTGCCATCTTCTTATAACGATATCGGCGTAACAGCGGAAATCCGCAATCATGTCGGATGGGTGTGGTACGAGCGTGAATTTACCGTACCATCTATTTTTTCATCCGAACGTACTGTGCTTCGTTTCGGATCCGCGACACATCAAGCAAAAGTATATGTAAACGGCGAACTCGTTATGGAACATTCTGGCGGATTTATGCCGTTTGAAGCGGATCTTAAAGGGTATTTGCAAAGCGGAAAAAACCGTTTGACGGTCGCAGTAGATAACATTCTTGATGAAACAACGCTTCCGGTTGGAAAATATGTGGAACGCGATGTGCCAGGTGTCGGTAAAGTGATCCGCAATCAGCCGAACTTCGACTTTTTCAACTATGCAGGTCTCCATCGTCCGGTGAAAATTTATACAACACCAAACACGTATGTACAAGACGTAACAGTCGTGCCAAATATCGACGGTGCTGTTCAGTACAAAATCGACGTGGCAGGAGAAGCCGATGTGAAAGTAAGCGCGGTGGATGAAGAAGGTGTCATCGTAGCGGAAGCATTCGGTGCAGAAGGAACGATCCAGATTCCAGACGTAAAACTGTGGGAGCCGATGAACGCATACTTGTACACATTTAAAGTAGAGTTGACAAAAGACGGCAGCACTGTGGATGTATATGAACAGCCAGTCGGCGTTCGCTCGGTGGAAGTAAAAGACAGCCAATTCCTCATCAACAACAAACCGTTTTATTTCAAAGGATTTGGTAAACATGAAGACACAGCCGTTCATGGCAGAGGATTTGATGAAGCGGTTAACGTAATGGACTTTGAATTGATGAAATGGATCGGTGCCAACTCATTCCGTACTGCTCATTATCCGTACTCTGAAGAAATTATGCGTCTTGCGGACCGTGAAGGCATTGTCGTGATTGATGAGACTCCAGCTGTCGGTGTTCATTTAAACTTTGCGGCAACATTGTTTGGTGCCAGTGAAAAACGCAACACATGGGAACACATTGGGACTCACGAACAGCATCGTCAAGTGATTCAAGAACTCGTTGCCCGCGATAAAAATCATCCATGTGTCGTCATGTGGTCTGTAGCCAATGAACCGGCATCTGAAGAAGAAGGAGCACGCGAATACTTTGAACCGCTCGTTCAATTAACAAGAGAATGTGATCCACAAAAACGTCCAGTCACCATTGTTACGCATTTATGGTCCACACCGGACACGTGCCACATCGCTGAAATTGTGGATGTACTCGCATTGAATCGTTACTACGGCTGGTACGTCGAAGCAGGCGAGTGGGACATCGTCAAAGCACAGCTACGTGAAGAATTTGACGGCTGGCTGAAACGCTGCCCGGGCAAACCAATCATGTTCACTGAATACGGTGCTGACACCGTTGCCGGCTTGCATGATGTTGCACCGGTTATGTTTACGGAAGAATTCCAGGTTGAATACTACCGCGCGAATCACGAAGTTTTTGACGAATACAAAGAATTCGTCGGAGAACAAGTATGGAACTTCGCAGACTTCGCTACAAGCCAGGGCGTTATGCGTGTACAAGGGAACAAAAAAGGGATTTTCACACGTGATCGTAAACCAAAAGCATCTGCACATGAACTACGCCAGCGCTGGACAGAAATTCCAGACTTCGGATATAAATCGAAATAAGCAAAACACTTATATGTAAAGGAAGCATCCGAAAGAATAAGGTCTCTTTCGGGTGTTTTTCTTTTGATCTTTTTTTATGTACTAAAATAGTTTAAGAGATTAGTCCACTCATTGAAGAGATTACGAACGATTATTTGGCACCGTCCCAGCAAGCCGTAATCGTTGCCTTAAAAGTCGCTCATCAGCGCTATAAAGATCGTTTGGAAGTAAGAAAACAAAAGGATTAGGTAACAACGATCATACAGAAAAAAGCTTCCCCTTAAAGGGAAGCTTTATAAATGGCTTCATATTTCTCAGCTGCAGCTAAATGAGAGTATTCCTCTTCAATTTTCTTTCGGGCAGCGGCCGCAAACTGCTTGCCTTTTTCTGGATTGTCGAGCAAATCAATCATTGCGTCAGACAATTCTTCTACATTTTTCTCCGCTACGAGCAATCCATCAACACCGTGATTGACGATTTCTTTCAATCCGCCAACGGCACACGCAATTAAAGGAGAACCGGAGCCCATTGCTTCAAGTGCTGAAATCGATGTCGCTTCTTCCACGCCTTCTGAATATACACTTGGCACTAATACAACGTCCGCCAGCGCATAATATTCTTTAATGACGTGATGAGGGATCGCGCCTAACAATTCAACGCTCGCACCAATGCCGCGTTCAGCGATTAATTTTTTCATTTCATCCATCGCTTCACCCGTTCCTGCATAAATAAGCTTCGCATTCGGGTATTTCTCAAGCACGGCAGGCAAAGATAAAATCGGGTAAATGACCCCATTTTTCTTCGTTAAACGGCGCGGGACAAAAAACACAGGCGCATCAGCCGGCACATGATGCTTCTCGCGATAAGCTAATTTATTTTCCGCATCCGGTTTAAAATCATCGACATTAATAAAATTACGAATCGCTGTTCCCTGAATGCCAGCTTCACGCTTCACATAATCTTTAATGCGTGTATCGACTGTAATGATCGAGCGCGTTTTTCGGTACGCTTCAATTTCCTGAGCAAGCAAAAACGTCTCTTCCGGGCTGCCTTTTAAAATATTCCCAGCCGATAACGCTTCATATGTCAAATAGCCATGAACCGTTGACACAACAGGAAGTCCTGCATCAAGTGCCGCGAATGTCGCATACACTTCCTGTGCATTCACGATGTCATAATTTTTCTCTTTTTGCGCTTCCATCAGCTTTTGAAGCATTTTCTTGCGCTGCTTCAAGCCGTATACAAATCCTTTTCCTTTTGACACTTTATTCATTAAAAAGCCCGGTCCGCGCACAGCTGCTTTTTGTTGAAATTCTGGAATATCGGTAAACGATAAAATATCGACTTCGTGTCCGCGTGCTTCAAGCCCGGCTTTCAGCGTCGCCACGTGCACAGACAGCCCGCCCGTATGCGGATAATGGTACACCGTTGCAAGCAAAATCTTCATTCCGACATCTCCCTACATGAAATACTTTTTCAGTAATTCAATATTTTCAATCGCTTCATCCCGCATAACCGCCGCATTTTGGGCAACTTTCGTACTCAACTCGGCCCGGTTATTCAATACATAACGCGTATTTTCGACCAATTGATCCCGGTCAAGATCTTCTAAACGGAACGAATACTCCCACATTCCGCTCCGCTTTAATAAACTTTCCACCTTTTTATCATAACTGATTCCGACGTGTGGAACCGCTGTGAGCGCCGAGAAAATTAACGAATGCAAACGCAAACCAACCGTTGCAGCGCATCCTCCAATAAAGTTCAAATACTGATTTGGCGTAAAATCACCCGCTAGTAAATGACACAGGGATGCGTTCTTCATCTTTTGAAGCACTCGCTTCGACGCGTCCACATCGTGATGACCTTCCATCGGCACAAACACAGGCGTCACACCATCGCTCTCGATCAATTCATCAAGTGCAGATGCGAGCTTGTCCTCATAATCACTATGTTCAAACCATGGTCGAACGGACACAGCGAGGAGCTTTTCACTGCCTGTCAAATTCAAACTTTGCAAACAAGCTTGATCTTCTTTTTTCTGAAAAGCAAACACGATATCTGCGGTCACAACCGTTTTCGGGCGAGTGACGCCAAGTTCATGAAGATAGTCTTTTGAATATTGGTCGCGCACAGTAATGAAGTCCGCTTTGTTCGCGAAACGTCTCATTAAAAACTTGCCCCATGAGGACGTGACAGGACCGATGCCTTGCGAGAAAAACATAACGCGTGCGCCACATATTTTCGCGAGCATGGCGATGATTAAATAGTAGGGAAGAGGGCCGAACAAAAACTTCGTCGGATACGTATCCTGTAATAATCCGCCGCCGCCGGAAATTAAGACATCCGCATTCCGGAGCACTTTTATTTTTTCTTTGTTTTCACGCCGCCACGCACGGTACACGGTCTTTACATTGTGTTCACGTGCGGTTTGTTCAGGTGATAGGGAAAATACTGTTATATCAATATTGGGAACTTCTGAACGTAAATTATCGACAATCGACTCAAGAATTGCTTCATCCCCAGTGTTGCCGAGTCCGTAAAAACCAGAAATCACTACTTTCAAACGGGTATTCCTCCTCGTTGATACTTGAAAACTAACCTTCATTTTATCACCGAAACGTGGCGTATTCAAATCGAATTTGCTATACTATGAAAAGCTATTGAAGAAAAGAGAGGGTCCTTAGAGATGCAGAAAATATGTATTATTGGATTAGGATATATCGGACTGCCGACTGCAGCCGTCTTTGCCCGCGCCGGTTATGATGTTGTAGGTGTGGACATAAATGCACAAGTGATTGAGCTGTTAAACAAAGGTGAAATTATAATAGAAGAAAACGGTTTACCAGAAGTCGTGAAAGAAGCAGTTGAATCTGGTAAATTGCGTGCAGCACTCGCACCGGAAGCAGCGGATGCGTTTATCATTGCCGTGCCGACACCGGTTCATGAAGATCATAGAGCGAATGTTGACTATGTTGTGAGCGCAGTGAAACAAATTGTGCCACACGTGAAAAAAGGCGATGTTATCATCGTTGAATCGACGATCCCGCCGCGGACAATTGATGACGTTGTTGCACCGATTTTTAAAGAAGCCGGCTTTGATCCGGAAAAAGACATTCATCTGGCACATTGTCCGGAACGCGTATTGCCAGGCCGCATTTTGATCGAGCTCGTTGAAAATGCGCGCATTGTCGGTGGTCTTACTCCTGAGGCCGCTGAAAAAGCGGCAGACGTCTACCGCCGAGTTGTGACAGGTGATATTTTAGTAACTGAAGCGGTGACGGCTGAAATGTCGAAGCTAATGGAAAATACATTCCGCGATGTAAACATTGCGCTTGCGAATGAATTGTCAAAAATTTGCGGTGCACTCGGTGTTGATGCGCATAAAGTAATCGAACTTGCGAACCGCCACCCGCGTGTGAATTTGCACCAGCCGGGTCCAGGTGTTGGCGGGCACTGTTTGGCCGTCGATCCGTATTTTATCGTGGAAAAAGCGCCAGAAGAAGCGCAAATAATTAAATTGTCACGTGACATTAATAACTCGATGCCAGATTACGTCGTCGATCAAGTGCTGCGCATGACAGGCGATATTGAAAAGCCCACTGTTGCGCTATTTGGTTTAACATATAAAGGAAACATCGATGACGTCCGTGAAAGCCCAGCCATCGAAATCGTTGAAAAAATGATCGAGAACCCGCGCTTTGACGTGCGCGTCCACGATCCACACGTCCGCGGGGAACAAGTCAAATTCCCGCTCGTTTCATTTAAAGATGCGATCGCAGGCGCCCATTTAGTCGTTGTGCTCGCGGATCATAATGAATTTAAAGAATTGGACAACGAAACATTAGTCACCCGGATGGCCCGTCCAGTCGTGTTTGATACGAAAAACTGCACAGGCTTAAGCAGCGAAAGTGGCCTAACTGTACACAAAATCGGTGACCTCCGCGGTTTGTAAATGTTCGCAAACGGAGTAAATGATCAATGAAAAAGGTGAGATAAACGGTGAAAAAGGAACAATATTTAGGTGTGTCGGTATCGCCGCTCACGTATGATCAAATTATCAGAGATATGAAGACACGCATCCAAGCAGGCGAACAGTCGACGGTCATCGCTGTTAACCCTGAAAAAGTGATGACCGCAAGACGCGACCCGCTCGTCAAAGATCTTATTAACAATTCAACGTACCAGATCGCAGACGGCGTCGGTATGATCATTGCCGCTAAATTAAAAAAAGGCGAGCTGACAGAACGGGTGACAGGCGTTGATATGATGGGACGCATTCTTAAGATGGCAGCGGCCGAAAACCTTGGTGTCTTTTTCTATGGCGCGAAAGAAGCGACAGTGAAGAAAGCGAAAGAAAATTTAGAAGCCACGATTCCAGAATTACGCGTCGTCGGATATGAAAATGGCTACGTAAAAGATCAGGACGCTCTTCTCGAAAAAATTCGTGAGTCCGGTGCACACATCATTTTTGTTGCCCTCGGCAGCCCTCGCCAAGAACTATGGATTCGTGAAAATATGCCGAAATTGCCAAAAGTAAAAGTATTCCAAGGTGTCGGCGGCAGCTTCGATGTGTATTCCGGTAACGTACAGCGCGCACCGGAATTTTACCGGAGAGCGGGGCTCGAATGGCTGTACCGGCTCATGAAAGAACCGAAACGTCTAAAACGTCAAATGGCGTTGCCGAAATTTCTTGTAGCAGTCATCACGTCGCGGGAGGACAAAAAATGAAGGTGCTTCATTTAATTAGCGGGGGCGAAACAGGCGGATCGCGCAAACACGTCATTACGCTTCTTGAACAATTTGAGCCGTCAGAAGTGACGCTTGCCGTTTTTCAAGAAGGTTCACTCGCAGAAGAAGCACGTGCAGCCGGTATTCGTACTGAACTGTTCGCGCAAAAATCACGCTACGATCTGTCCGTTCTAAAAAGACTTGCGAATTTCATTCAAGCGGAGCAGTTTGACATTTTGCATTCGCATGGCCCGCGCGCCAACCTGTTTGGCATTTATTTGAAGAAAAAAACAGGCATTCGCTGGGTGACGACTGTCCATAGCGATCCAGCGCTTGATTTTGTGAAAGGCGGCGTCAAAGGCACGATTTTTACAAAATTAAGCATGTACGCGATCCGGCAAATGGATCATTATTTCGCTGTATCAGACCGTTTTAAACAAAACTTAGTCTCGCTCGGGATTTCAGCTGGGAAGGTACAGACTGTATATAATGGGATTCATTTTACGGAAGAACCAGCCGAATCCGCCCTGCTGCATGTGCCGGATCACGCATTTGTCATCGCGATGGTGGCAAGACTTCACCCGATTAAAGGACATGAAATCGTGTTTGACGCTTTACGCCAGTTAGAAATGAAGCCTCACGTCCTTTTAATAGGAGATGGGCCGATTGAAGACGAACTGCACGCGAAAGCGCAAGACTTGCGAGAACACGTTCACTTTTTAGGCTTCCGGAAAGATGTCGCGAATATATATGCGGCGTCCGATGTAGCCTTGCTCGCATCGTACAGCGAAAGCTTTCCGCTCGCGCTGCTCGAAGCGGCGAACGAACGAATTCCGCTCATTTCGACTGATGTCGGAGGTGTGGGCGAGTTGATCACACCGGGCGAAACGGGCTGGATCATCCCAACAGGCGACGCACATGCACTCGCCGCCGCCATTCGCGGGGCGATGCAAGCAGATGTAAAATTGATGGGCGAAAAATTGTACGAACATGCTTCAAATAACTTTTCATTAGACCAACTTCATAAAGCAACGAAAGAAGTATACGTTAAAATCGCGTCCCGTTAACCGGCACGCGATTTTTTGTTGTGGAAACGGAGTATATGGTTTGGAAGCTGAGTAAAACGCTTATAAAATGAGTAACGCTCCGATAAATAAAATCCAATTTATGGATTGTCACAAAATTTTAATAAAATAAATAAACATTACACATAAGGCAACTGAGATAAACATAGACTTGATTTATCGTGCTTTTAAGGTTGTTTTTATTACATCCGAAACCAAAATGTAATGCTTTTTAAACGGTTTCGAACCTAGTGAGGGCGCCTTTTGCTACAAAAATGACAAAATAAAAAAGCAAAATCCTTTAATTTTATCTAGTATATGGTATATAATGAATAAGCTGTTGAACAAATAATCTATTTTAACCGTTTTTTGCTAATAGTTTTACATATATTTTTCATAATGATAACAAACATTACGTTTCTAATAAATTATGGAAATATACAAAAAAAGGTTGAAAAAATTACTTTGTTTGATAGAATATTACTTGAGTTGTAATCCTGTTAAATTCTCCTTGTCTTACATAATGATTCATCTAGTGAGAAATTCAACCAGGTACTCGTATTATGTTTTACGGAACGATTGGCCACAAGCTGATCGGTTTCAAATATAAAAAAACCTTTACAAAACGGGAGGAACTTATTACATGGCTTACCAACCAAAGTCTTATCGTAAATTCGTTGCTACAGCAGCAACAGCTACACTCGTAGCATCAGCAGTAACTCCTGCTTTCGCAGCGTCATTCACAGATGTGGGTGATCGTTATAAAGAAGCAGTAGACTACTTAGTAGCAAATAACCTTACTCAAGGTGTTAGCGAAACTCAATTTGGTGTTGACCAACAAATCAAGCGTGTTGACTTCGCAGTTATGGTAGCGAAAGCGGTTCTTACACAAGAACAAATCGACAGCGCGAAAGATTCTGGCTTCACTGATGTTCCAGATCGCGGTGTGAAATACGTAAACGCGCTTAAAGAAGCAGGCATTGCGAACGGTAAATCAGATACACGTTTTGGCGCAAGTGATGAAATCACTCGTGGTGAAGCAGCATTAATGTTTGCAAAAGCTTATAAAATTACAGGCAACACTGCAAACATTGCATTCTCAGATGTGTCTGAGCGTTACGCAGCTGCAGTTGCTGCACTTGTTGACAACAAAATTACATCAGGTAAAACACCGACTAAATTCGGTACAACTGATCCAATTAAACGCGGCGAGTTTGCTATTTTCCTACACAAATTAGAAACTCTTAATCCAGTAGATCCAGGACAAACTGCGAAAAAAATCACTGATGTAAAAGCAATCAATGATACAAAAATCGATATCACTTTTGACGGTGCATTCGACGCTGACATTGCGGACGAAATCGAAAAAGATCCAGAACGCATTGTTGTGTTCCATGGCGGACAAACAGCAAACAGCGAAGAAGTTATTAAATCATCATTCATTAGCTTCAATGCGGACCGTACAGGCGCATCTGTTATTTTGGCGGATGATGTTGCGACAGTTGAAGCAGGTATCGAGTACACAGTTGCTTTGATGAATGGTACTGATAACGAGGTTGCAGATGTTGTTCTTAAATCTCAACCGACTGTATTAAAAGCAGGCGCAGATAAGCCAACAGTTGAAGTAAACAAAGACCAAGATAAATTTGTTCTTAACTTCAAAAAGAAAATGAGTGCAGAAGCACTTGATCTTAGCAACTACACACTTTATGACGAAAATGATAAAGAGTTGGGTGAGCTAACAGACTTCGCAGATGAAGCATCTAAGTGGGTTGACTCTACTGAAAAAACAGCAGTTGAGTTCAAAATTGCACCAGGTACATTACTAGCTGGTAAAACATACAAAGTAAAAGTTGATGTAGCTGTTGAAACAGATAAAGGCGATACGCTTTCTAGCAGCCAACGTACAATTACAGTGAAAACACCTTCTGTTTCTGAAGCGCAACCAGTAGCGAAAGTAGCACGTATTGTTGGTGAAAGCATCATTGTTACATTCGATAAAGATTTAGATGGCGAAGTGAATTTCAATAGAAGCTTAATCACAATTAAGAGCCCTACTGGTAAAACACTTACAATCGGAGCTGGATTGTCAACTTCTGGAAATGAATTAATCATTCCTATTGAGCAGGGTGCAGGCGATGTGGTGTTGGATAAAGATTTAACGTATACAATTAATCTTCCAGCAAACGGTGTTGCAAATGAAGTATTCACAAATGCAACAAACAAAGAAGTAACAGGTCTTAAAGCGGTTGCTCAAAAAGACATTGAAGTAAAAAGCGTTAAAGCTGAACTTGTACGTCAATCAGATGAGAAAACAAAAGCAGATCTACTTCTTACATTTGATCAACGTGTAAACTTGGATACACTTGTTGCGGATGGAGTGACGATTGAAGAGTCTGGTAAAGAATACACACTTCAAGCAGGCGCAGACATCGAAATCTATTCTGGTGATACAACAGGTAAAACAATCAAAATTAAAGATGTTCGAGATGCATTTGATAATGACTTCACACCTGAATCTGGAGAAACGTACACAGTTGTTATCGCAGTTGGAGCGGTTCAAACAGACGCTGGTGATGGTGCAAAATTCAACCGTTCTAAACTTAAAGCAAGTTTGACAGGTGTTGACGTTGTTGCTCCTAAGATCGACAAAGTAACAGTTGAATCTGCAGAGAAGATCGTGGTTGAGTTTGACCAAGCTATCGATGCGAAAAACTTGAAAGCATCTGATATTAAAGTTCTAGGTTTTGAAAAATACCGTGGTGGACGTTTTGAAGAACTTACTCTTCAAGGTTCTACACAACTTAAATTCAGTGCAAGCGGTGATACATTAACAATCACACCTGCTGACAGCTCTGTGAAATTCCAAACGGGTGCTGGTGATGATGCACTTGCTCTCGTAACAATTGCAGGGGCTGCAATTAAAGGCACGAATGGCGTTGTTGCAGAAGATTTACTTGCACTTGAAGATGAATCTGACTTCATCGATAACGCTGCGCCAATCATGATCGGTGCAGACGCAACTGTACCAGATGGCCTTACTGTTACTTACAGTGAACCAGTTGATTTCGACAGTGCTGACGCTGCTAACGCTGGAAGCCAGTACACTGTAGAAGGTGCAGAACGTGACTCTTACGGTACAACTGCAACAGTAGCTGACAATGAAGTATCTGTAACATTCAAAGATAATGTATTCGAAGATGGTGAAGATTACTCTCAAACAAAAGTAATCTACAAACGTAATTCTACATCTGCGGTACAAGATGCTGACGGTAACGAGCAAGCAAATGCAACTCTTACTGGTGTATCTAACTCTAACTAATAAAGCAACATGCTGCTTTATAAGCTGAGTGATTCAGTAGCATAAAGGGAAATGCCCGGTGAAGTTAAACTTCACCGGGCATTTTGTTATATTCAAAGGGAAACTTCATAGAAAGCGTCTGCTACTCTCTACTATCTTTATCAAACAAATGTTTAGAAAGCATTATTGAACGGACCTGTAAAAAAGAGACTTAGAAAAAGCATCTATAATGCTTGATTGCCAAATTTGATTGGCGCCAGGTCATTTAATGAATGGAGAGGTCTTTGAATCTTCTTTGCTTTAGCGAGAGTGAAAGAATTTGATGAAGCAATATTTGTGTAGTTAATTAAAAAATACACATTTACTTAATTGGTTATTATTTAAAAGTAAAGTAAAGTTAGGAAGGGTATCATGTCCGGTACGAGAGCAGGCACATTTAATCCGAATGAATTGACAAAACGCGACCAAATGGCCCGCATCCTTGCTGAATTCCTAATTAAAGCGGAATTAATGGAAGCCATTAAAAAATAAGAACGATATCTAGAAGGCCTGATCCAGGCAACAGCTGGATCAGGCCTTCTTTAGTACATAATTTTATGGTGGAAAAAATAATTAGCCAGCATGAGGGGATGCGTGTATTTATTGTCATCTTGCGCATAGGTTTATACAAGGTACTATTACTACTTTATAGGAAGAGGGGAGTTATGTGGGTGTTAAGTTGATTAAAATTTCTGTTGTGTATTTAGTCATTGGTGTACTGCTCGGTTATTACATGTCCATCGCTCATGATTATCAGCTTACGGGTGTTCATGTGCACATCAATCTTTTCGGTTGGACGGCGCTGACTCTTATCGGTATTTTATATCATTTATTCCCGGCGCTTACTTCGAACGGTTTGGCGAAAACACATTTCTGGCTTCATAACATCGGTCTTCCCATTATGATGATTGCTTTGTTTCTGATCCTCACGATTGGGGAAAGCACTGTGCTGACCACGAGTGTCGCTACCGGAGCCACGTTAACAGTTCTTGCTATTTTCACTTTTGCGGTAAATGTATTGAAAAATTTAAGAGCTTGAATGAAGAAAACAGTCCGGCTTCAGCCGGACTGCTTTTTTATGTGTATGCAGAGAACTATGCGTGGTGCTTCGCTTCATATTCTTCACGAATCGTATCGTAAAAATGGGCGAATGTAACACTAATATACGGAACGATCCAGAGGAAACCAATCCCGAGTGTAACCAGACCAAGTAAGAACCAGCCGATAAATGTCAGCCCGAGAACGAAGGCTTCTCCTTTATGACCATCCATCATTTTGCGTGACTCTGTAATCACTTGCAGCGGTGACAATTCTGGACGATCGCGTAAAATGTAAAACGTCATCATGTAAGAAAACGATTTTATGATACCAGGAACAATGAATAGCAACGTCCATAATAGGAGGAATAGTCCTTGTAAGAATGAAACGAAAATCGTTTTAGTAAATATCGTTTGAAACGGATGGACCAAATGGCCAAAACGAATGTCTTTCCCGCGTGACAGATCAATCCATGCCCAAATTAATCCAACCGACATCGGAGTGAGCAGCCAAGTTGCAAGGATCACAGCGATATCTCTCCATGAAAAGTTGTATTCATTCGGATTAAAAATGAAATCAGGTAATGTGAAAATAATAGTCGTAACGACGAACAATCCAATCGCAATCAGCCAATTGCCTTTCAATGATTCGCGTGCCTTTGCCCGCAATTTACTGTAGTACATGTGTAATCACCTCCCTCTATACTCTTTTATACGTGACGAGGCTGGAAAAGATTCATCCAATGAGAAACTTACGTAATAACACGTCTAAAGAAAGACGTTTTGCAAAAACAAGAAGTAACGCTTGATCTATCTAAACCGAGTTATTCGAAGAGAGGCAACGGCCGGTTAGTATTTGACGGCGGTGATTTTACAGCTGAATTTCCCAGGGAATATAATGCAGGCTCACAAATCAATATTAGTCTCATGCTCGATTCAGGAGAGACATACACTCAATATAAATCCCAGTACTTTGACTTTACGTCTTCCGTTAAAAAAGAAACTAGTAGAAAAGCCCATTCTATATTGATGCGTGTAAAAGGAGAGGGAATTTTGAGCTTTTGTAGACAATGCGGGCATAAACTAGACGATACCACTTTGAAGTTCTGTCCATCATGCGGTATGTCCTTTCATCCAGATCCAACAGAGACGAATCATAAACCGGTACCACCCGTCACACGTGCAAAGGCACCGGCGCAAAAAAGCAAAGGGAAGCAGCTTGCTTCACTATTGATCATTTGGCTTGTTGTGGCAGGATCTGTTTTCGTCTGGTACGGAAAAAAACAAACGGATCCGATGAATCAAGTGGAAGCATTTGAAGAAGCGGCAGCTCAAAAGGACGGAAAAGCCATGGCGGCCTTACTCACCCCGGCGGTTAAAGAGATGAAGATCACGGATGATACCGGCCAGCAGCTTGTCGACTATTTAAATGAAAATCCAGATGTGAAAGAGGAGATGGTCAAGCTTTTTAAAGAGCAGGCCGTGACAAAGCGCACGGCGGATATTCCGGAAGAGCATCCACAGCTTATATTGAAAAAGGGAGAAAAGAAATGGTTTTTCTTTGACACGTATCAATATGAAGTGCAGCCATATTATGCGAATATCCATGTGAATTTTAAAGAAACGGCCATCACGCTGGACGGTAAATCGTACGGGACAACAAAAGAAGATGAAGCTGTCATCAAAGCAGGGCCGTTTGCGCCGGGTGCGTATATGCTTGTCGCCGATTACAAAGGTGAATACGGGAAGGAAAAAACAGAGAGGACGATTGATTTTTATGAATCGCTTTCTGCAGAAGCCTCATTTTATGTTGAAATGACCGGCAATGGTGTCGCGGTTACGTCGAACAGGCCAGAAGCTATTTTGTATGTTAACGGGGAGAGTACAGGCAAAACGATTAGAGAAATGAGAAAATACGGTCCAGTAAAACGGGATGGATCCGTTGAATTGTCTGCTGTGTATGACTATCCATTTGGTTCGGGAAACGCGGAGCCGGTTCAGGTAAAAGATCAGGAGAAGATTCACTTTGACGTACATCCTGATCGACAAGATGTATATGAAGGACTGCGGAAAACGATTGTTGACCATACGCATGAATGGATTCAAGCTTTTGAAAATCAAGACACATCTTATTTTACGCACGTTCAAGATGATGCTTATTTTGCGCGGCAACGGGGCTATTACAACGAATCTTCAAGTGAAGGAAAGCAATGGACAGGTTCGTTTAATTATCTTCGTTTTGATCTTGATTCACTGGTCATATCAGAAGAAAACGGCATCACGTATGCGTCCGTTGATGCAGAAGTAAATATTACGGGAAGAACGTATAGCGCCTCTTCGTATGACGGTGATTATATTGATGATACTTCTGATTTTTGGACGTATGGATTGAAGTATGATGAAACAGCGGAGAACTGGTACATTGTCAATACGACGAAAATAGACGGGTTGTCAGGCAGCAATATCGAAACCATTCGATAAAAAGAAGACAGTGGAGGGGACAAAATGAAATGCAATCAGTGTGGACATGAGCAGGCGAGCGGGAAATTTTGCGGCAACTGCGGTACATCAATGGAAGTAACAGCAGCAGACCAGCCAATTGCTGCAGAAACAACGCCAGCGAATGAACTTGTCCACCGGGAAGAACCGAATATGCACGTGGAGAAAGTGAAGAACCGCTCCAGGCAATATTGGGATTATTTTGTACAATATATAAAAAAACCTTCTCTCGTTTTCGGACACGGCGAAAGAGAATTTATAAACGGACTTATTTCAATGGCGATTCTCGCCATTTTAATCGGATTGACGGGTTATACGATGACACGCAATTTCACGGAAAGCATGGGCGAGCTCTTGGGGAGTGACTATTATACGGGTCCAGGCTTTTCCTCCATCTTGAGCAGCGGTGTTATTTTTACTGCGCTGTTTACTGCCTGTGCGCTGTTTGTCCTATTTTTGATCAACCGTTTTTTCGGATCAGGACATTCGCTTAAAGAAATAACCGGTGTGTATGGTGTTCACCTTCTTCCTTCTATTACGTTAATGGCTATTTCACTCTTGCTGGTTTTATTAAAAGCGTACGTGTACAGCAGTGTATTAATGAGTTTGTCTCTTAGCATAGCGCTGTTCGTCATGCCTCTATATTTAATCAGTGCACTATTAACGAAAAAAGCGAACGTGATTGACCCGCTGTATAGCTATTTTCTCTCTATTATTTTCTCGGTTATCTTGTTTGCGATCCTTGTTGGTATACTAGCTGATTCCGCCATGGGAGAGATGTTGCACGGATTATTTTATATGTAACACGAAAGAAAAAACAGTGCTCCTACTCGAGCACTGTTTTTTTCCTCCAATTGATCAGGAAGTCCGATAGTTTGGAGACAACAACCCGATCGCAATCGCCCTCGTTACCCTTCAATAATTTATGCGCTTTTGCCCGTAATTTACTGTAGTATATGTTGTCTTCATACTCTTCTCCACATGAGAGATTCAGCCAACGCGAATTTTCTTACTGTGTCAGGAAGAAAATCAGACCGGCTCGGCCGGACTGATTCGGTGTGAGCGAATCGAATGAATGGTGCGCAAGTCTGTCTAGTGCAATGCCTAAGTGGAAAGAGTCTTGACGACTGTCACAAATTGTCGTACGTTGTAAGCGGGTCATATCATTTACAAAGGAGAATCGTATTGGACAATAGAAATTTAGTATATCCGAAAGAAACGATTTATTTTATTTTATGCTGTATAGTCAGCATCGGGCTGTATATTGCCGCTGCATTTTCGATCATCTTTCTTCTTATTAGTATAGGTCTCTTTCTGGTCTCATTATTTTTTCATGCGGTCTCAATCGGTTCGATTCGTGGCAATGGGGTGCGGGTAAGTGAGCGGCAGTTTCCGGATGTGTATGAGCGCATTCAAGCGCTATCATATGATATGAGATTATCCCGCGTGCCGGATGTATTCATTTTGCAATCAGGCGGTGCACTTAATGCATTTGCGACACGTTTCTTTGGCCGAAATGTCGTCGTTCTTTATTCAGAAGTGTTCGAACTGGCCCGTCAAAAAGGCGATAAAGAGCTTGAATTCATTATCGCCCACGAACTGGCACATGTGAAACGCCGTCACATCTGGAAAAACTGGCTGATACTGCCGGCGATGTGGGTGCCATTCCTCGGTGAAGCATATTCGCGTGCTGCTGAATACACATGTGACCGGCACGCTGCTTATTACACAAATGATGGACAAGCCGCAAAAAATGCTTTAACGATTTTAGGCATTGGCAAAGTCCTTTACCGTGAAGTGAATGAAGATGCGTACTTGCAACAAATTCAGCAAGAATCCAATCTGTTCGTCTGGCTGAGCGAGAAGTGGTCTACACATCCGAATCTACCAAAACGCATTCAGCACGTCGGCCAATTTATGAGAATAGCAGATACACCAACCTATCAAGCTAATAAAGGAAAGATTATCGGCGGCATTATCGTGCTGTTCCTTACTGCGGGCCTGTTGTACGGTGGAATCGCAGCGGGATTTGGGTATGCGCTGACGAAAATGGAATCATCGGATCTATTTGCTTCACTGATGGCATCAGACGATTACATGCTTCAAGACGAGGAAATGACGTATGATGACAGTGAAAGTGAAGTAACAAACTACACCGATTTAATGGATGCTGCTTCTGTCGGTGACATGGAAAAAGTCACACAGCTTCTGGGCAGTGGCGCTGTCATTGATGAACAAGACAGCGAAGGTACACCGGCGCTCCATTATGCTATTTACAATTCTCAATATGAAGTGGTTGAGCAGTTATTAAAGAAGAAGGCGGATCCGAATAGTGAAGACTCAACCGGCTATACACCTTTATTTCTTGCATATGACTATGGCGATACGAAAATGGCAGAGTTACTAATGAAATATGGGGCTGATCCGGATCAGGAAGACATGTATGGCGACACGCCGAGGGATCTTGCTGAACAAGATGGAAACAAGCAATTTCTGACTATTTATAATCAATAATGACTTCACACCTTGCTTACAAGCAAGGTGTTTTTTGCATAAAAGGGATTATTATCACTTAAATCTATTTACTTGTATCCATTTAAGATATATATTGTAAGTAATATGAATAAAAAGGTTTAGGAGTATAGGCCATGAGGAAAATGTTAATATTGATGGCGGTTTTTCTTTTGTTTATCACACTCATTCCTGCAAAGCAGGTTGAAGCAAGTACTGGACACCACACGGTTAATGTCAAAACAACATTAAACGTACGTGAAAATCCAAGCCCAAGAGCAAAAGTAGTCGGTTCTCTTAAAAATGGGGCGGTCGTGTATGTGTATAATACAGAACCAGGCGGCTGGTCAAAAATTAAATACAACAACAAAGCGGGTTATGTGGCATCGGGTTATTTAACGCCGAATGGATCTTCTTCATCGGACAACTCCGGCGGTGAGAAAGCAACGGTCACAGCATCTCCAAGCTTAAATGTAAGAGCGAATCCGAGCCCGAAAGCCAAAATAATTGGCTCATTGAAAAAAGGAGCAATAGTATACATATACGGAACGGAGCCAGGCGGCTGGTCAAAAATCATGTATAATGGCCGATACGCGTATGTGGCATCAAGCTATCTGAAAAAAGAAGCACAGGAATCTACCTACTATTCTTATGATGGGTATGCTTCCGCTGACGCGAATAACTTGAACGTACGGGCGACTGCGAGCAAAAAGGGGAAAGTGATCGGCCAGGTTAATAGAGGATATGAGTTTTACGTTTATGGCACAATGTCGAACGGATGGGCAGAAGTCGATTACAACGGGCGGACAGCTTATGTCGCAACAGAATATTTGTATTTCTATTAAAAAACAATCCGCCATGCATTTACTGCACGGCGGGTTCATCTCATCTAGTCATAAACAGTTGTGTAAAATATGACCCGTAGTCGCCGCCTTCTACGTAACCAATTCCGATTTCAGTAAAATCCGGATTCAGTATGTTTTGACGGTGGCCGAGGCTGTTCATCCAGCTGTTCATGACATGTATGGCTGTATCTTGTCCGGCTGCGATATTTTCTCCGGCAGACGTATAGTCAAGACCGAAGTCATCCATCATCTTAAACGGTGATCCGTATGTAGGTGAAGTGTGGTCAAAGTAATCAAGATCCCGCATATCTTTTGATTTCACGCGTGCCACATGGGAAAGATCGTTGGCTAGCTTAAGAGGTTGCACACCAGCGTTAATCCGTTCGTTATTTACAAGAAGGAAAATTTGCTGTTCGGTCGCATTGGATGTGAAATGCGGGTCGATATCATAAATGGGTTGATGTTCCGGTTCTTGGTCAGGGCCGATGAAATTATCAATGTTGAGCATGAATATGGCCATCTGTCCACGCGTTACAATGCCATCAGGGTCATACTTATTATGTCCAACTCCGGATGTTAGTCCGTTTGCAGCAAGAGCATGAATATAGACGGCATCAGGATGAGTGCTAGGTACATCTGAAAAAGGCTTGTCCGGCGTACCGTTCAGTGCTAAAGCTTTCACAACGGTTCGAGCCATTTCAGCGCGTGTCAATGGACGATTTGGATAAAAATGTTCGCTCAAATCAAATACACCGTTATTTACATAGTAGGCAATGTACGGGTAAGCGGCTTGCTTCGGCGACAAGTCTTTAAAGGGCAGCTCTATCTGATCGTTTACGTTAATTCCGTGTACTCGCCCAACGAAGATCGCGCTTTGAGCACGTGTCACCGGTTCGTTTTGTCGGAATGTACCGTCCGGGAACCCGGAAATTAAATCTCTGTCTAGTAATTCTTCAACAGCTGTATAGGCTTTCTCATTCGGATAAACATCGGGAAACGAAGCAGCTTCTGTTGTTGGAGCCAGCAAGGAACCTGTTAAAAGAACGGTCATCGTCATAGAAAAAATATGCCTTCTTTTTTTCATCTATACTCTCCTTTACCATTATTTTCTTTTACTATATCATAAGATTAATGCTAAAAAACTCGATTTTTGGGAAAAGAATAATTAAGGTAAAGAGGAAGAGGTGATTTTCTTTGACAAAACTATTAATTGATGCAGACGGATGCCCTGTTGTTGACATTGCTTGTGAAACGGCGAAAAAGTTTGGCCTGCCCGTCATCTTAATTTGCGATACAGCACATGAAATGTCACGCCCCGGAGCGGAAACGATTATCGTCTCAAAAGGAATGGACGCGGTCGATTTTGTTCTCGTGAACCGCGTGCAAAAAGGAGATATCGTTGTGACGCAGGATTACGGACTGGCGGCGATGGTGCTTGCTAAACAAGGTCTCGCTATCGACCAAAACGGCAGGCAGTATACCCCGGGAAATATCGATCAACTTTTATTAAGCCGCCATACAGCGAAAAAGATCCGGCAGGCGGGCGGTCGTTTGAAAGGGCCAAAGAAACGCAGAAAAGAAGACGATGCAAAGTTTGAACAAAGTTTAACGTTCATGCTTTCTGACAACTAGTAAAAGTAACCTTATGAGGGTTTTGAAGGATTTCGGTAGGGTAAATGTAGGGGTACTATTTGTGTCTTTCGGTATTTGTAGCGACTAGTCAGTCTATGAGAAAATAAAAGAGTAATTGACAAATATTATTTCATTTGGAGGAATCATATAAATGGCTTATCAATCAAAATCATATCGTAAATTCATCGCAACAGCGGCAACAGCAACGCTTGTGGCATCAGCTGTTACACCAGCGTTTGCGGCTGGATTTACAGATGTATCCGATCGCTACAAAGAAGCGGTTGATTATTTAGTAGAGCAAGAGATTACAAACGGAATCAGTGAAACGAAATATGGCACAGCCCAAACGATTACACGTGTAGATGCAGCTGTATTGATCGCAAAAGCACTTGATCTTAATGTAGAAAATGCGAAAGATGCCGGATTCACAGATGTACCAGGCCGTGCTGTATCATACGTGAATGCATTGAAACAAGAAGGTATTATTAACGGGAAAACAGCGACAACATTTGGCTCATCGCAAAACATTACACGCGGCGAAATGGCCCTTATTATTGCTAGAGCATATGACTTGGAAGGCAATAAGGCAAACTTAGCCTTTACAGATGTATCCGATCGTTATGATGAAGCGGTTGCAGCACTTGTTGACAACAAAGTGACATTTGGTAAAACGGAAACGAAGTTTGGTACAAACGATTCCGTCACACGTGGTGAATTTGCTCTCTTCCTTTACCGTTTAGCGACACCTGAAGAAGTTCAGGCTCCAGCTGTAGCAAAAGTGGAATCCGTAAACGCAAAACAAGTCGTGATCACATTCAACACAGCATTGAATAAAGAGGCAGCGGCACAAAAAACGCTTTATACAGTGAATGGTGCAAACCCAATAGCGGTGAAATTATCTGATGATCAAAAATCAATCACTCTTACATACGCTGACAGCATTGAAGCAACAGACGGCGTCGTTGTCGTTAATCCGATTACAACCGAGCAAAAAGATGAAAATGGAGCGGCGCTGAAAACAGCGAAGTATACATCCGTTTTCACGTATAAAGATACGGTGAAACCTGTCGTAACGGATACGTCTTATACAAATGGTGTCATCACGCTTACGTTCTCTGAAGAAATCGGAACGAAACCGACTGTTGTTCGCGTAAACGGTACCCCAGTGACAGGAGATTCAGTCAGCATCGATTCATCTAATAAAACAGAAGTAAACATTACGAGCGATCTGTCTGCAGGTTCATCTGCATCATTATACGTAGCGGGTGCGACAGATACAGCAGATGCGGCAAATGAAATGGACCTATACAACGGTTTCGTATCAGCACCGACAGCAGATACGAATAAACCGCATGTGACAGACGTACAAGTAACAGGCCAAAACAAAGCGAAAATTACGCTAAGCGAATCTGTTACGGAAGCGGAAATTAATGCAACGGTACAGCGCAGCGCGGACCAAACAGCAGTGAAACTTGTGAAAGATGTTGCAGATACGAGCGGTAAAACGTATACGTTAACCGTTGATTTAAATGGTGCGGCTGCAGGCGATGGCATTTTTGCTGGTTCATCTGTGAGCGAAACGTTCACATTATACATTCAAAAAGATGCAATGACAGATCGTTCTGGTTTGAAAAATGATCTATACAGCACACCGCTTACATTTAAGAAAGATACACAAGCACCATCACTTGTTTCTTCAAAGGTAACAGCCGGTAACAAAAAATTGGCCTTTACATTTGATGAAGCTGTGACAGTGAGCGGTTCTATTAACGCGATCGATGTTCGCGACGAAGACGGTGTGAAATTCACAGCGGTTGCGGCTGAAACATCTTTAACAGAAGATAAAAAAACATTCGAAGTGGACATTAAATCAGGAGACACAGCAATGGACGCAGGTACGTATGCCGTCACTCTTCCTGCTAATTTCTTCTCGGATGCGTATGGAAATAAAACCGGTGCTGTGACAGACAAATTCACAGTAGGAACATCAACAAATGAAGATACGGAAAAACCGACAGCAACTGTTAAAACAACAGGCAAAAATGAGTTTACCGTGACGTATAACGAAGAAGTAACATCTTCAGCGATTAAGTTGTCTAACTACCGTCTTGACGGCCAAGCGCTCCCTAGCAAAACGGATATTTATTTTAAAGACTCTTTGAAAAAAGAAGTGGTCATTACACTTCAGGAAGGATCCGTGAATATCGGTGATCAAACAACTGGCGCACCGGCAGTACTTGGAGTTTCAGGTGTTGCGGATAAAGCAGGAAACGTCAGCACAGCCGAACACTTTGTCGTAACCGTGAAGGACAATACGCCAGCTACTGTAACGGGTGTGGAAGTATATGGAACGACCGTCGTCGTTGAATTCTCCGACGCAATTGAACTACCAGCTGCGCCAACAGATGCCAACGATGTATTAGATGTAACCGTTAATGGAACAGCCGCGGAAGCACAAAACATGACAGCTGTTGCTGGAAATGTGAAGGCATTACAATTTACACTAACATCAGCTCCAGCAGCGAAACCAGTTGTAAAAGTAAAAGAGGGCCAAGAAGCATTGAAAGATGCGAATGGTGTCATCGTAAAATAATGGTTTAGAAGCTGAGTAAATTGCTCAGAAACGGAGTAACACACCGCTCCATAATCTAGACAACAAAACAGCAGCCATCCCGATTCAAAGGATGGCTGCTGTTTTTTATTGTTTATAAGCCTGTTACTTTGCTAAGCAACTCGCTGCGGCGGCTTTCTTTCATTGCTTCATAATCTGCTTTATATTGATTCGCATGAGATTCACTGAAGCCATTTGCTTTTAGCTCGCTTGTAAGGCCCGTGTATAACGAGTTAAAGGCAGCATCTGTTTTAGATTCAACGTTCGCAGCGGCACCGTTGTATTTTTGATAAAAATAAGCGGGATTGACCGTTTCACCGGCTGCTTTTTTCTCTACATATTCGCCTTTCGCCTGGCTAATTAACGAGCCAAGCTGTGAATCTACTTGGCCTTCTAAACTTTGAAAGGAAGACTCATAGCGGGATTTAATCGCATCGACAGTCATCGTAGCAGGTGCTTCATTAGTACCGCCTGTTTCACCGTTCGATCCTGAACCAGAACCGGCATCCGTATTACCGGAACCGCCATTCGTATTACTAGATCCATCAGAACCAGTACCTGTACTACCAGTGCCGCCGTTAGAAGAAGCGGGATCACTAGAACTCGAACCGCCATTATTTTTACCGCCTGTTCCTGTTGACACGGCAGCCGCATATTCCGGCGAAGCAAACCAATCATCAGGACTCATAACGGATCCACCTTCTAATAGAAAGTTGCCGTCTTTATCGACAATGACAAGACCTTCTTCATCTTTTTGCGCGTCTTCTGGGATCGGTGTTCCTTCAGGATAAGCAATCGAATAAGGCGAATCAATAATTTCATCTACGTTCTCATCAGCTACATCGTATGTCTTCACTTTGGTAAAATAATACAAAGTTCCGCCCCCGACTAGGGCAAGAAATAAAACAACAAGGAGCGCTATTTTAATCAACTTTCTCAATCTACCATCCTCCATCAATGAATTGTCATTTTTACCAGTATATCACGAAAAAAATAAAAATAAATATTGACTGAACAATCTGACAAAATATGAATATTTTATTAACAATTGTTAAAGTTTTCAAATGAAGTATTGATTTACTCTATGTAATTCTGTATGATTTTAACTAACATGACAGAAAAGTACTCTATCAGCCTAGACTTAATAAAATGAAGAGGTGACGACATTGGTAAAAAAATATCCACTCAGCAACAAAGCAGTAAAAGCCATGATTGCAGCAACAATCGCATTTACTCCCCTTGCAACAACGGCACTCGTGTTCGATGCCAACCAAGTGGAAGCGGCACAAGTACAAGACACAGCCCATTTTAACAGTATATCTACATTCGAGAAATATGCACTTGAGGTAAGAAATGATTCGAATATAGATAGTGAAGTGGCAGACGCGTTAGACAGTCTTAATTGGACCGCTGCGGTTAATCCCGTATTTGATGCAGGCGCAAGCGCTGGGCAAAAAGCGGCTGTAGCAGCTCTTCTTGAGTTACAGACAAGTATTTACACCGGTACGTATAAAAAAGGCGATTTACGAAAATTTATTGACGACCATAAGCAATACTTGGGTAACTTGCCTGATAAAGATTACATTACATATTTGGGAGTGGTAGAAAAATTTGCTTATGATGAAATAAGCAATATTGCTGATGATGACGTAGACTATACGCATGCCATTTTTAATAGCATTGTCAATGCCGTGAAAGAAGCAGACCACAAGGGGATTCGTCAACATGTATCAGACGTGCTCGTGATTACCGACCCTAAAATGAAACAGGTCGTTTCCAATATTGAAGGCCATTTTGCTGCCAATGGTGTAACAAGAGCAGAACTGAAAACAGCGATGATGTTTGCTGGAGCGGCTTGGCTAGCAAACTATGGAAAACAACCCGGCGGCAATAATGGTGGCGGTGGTGAAACAACACCTCCAGGTCCAGTCATCGATGAAAGCGGCTCAACTGTGACAGTAACCCTTCCATCGGATTTTCAAGAGCAAATTATAGCGAGCTTAACAGCCCAAACGCCTGAAGTGGTAATTACGGTTCCGGCAAATCCTGATGGCAAACCAGTCGCTGTTGATATTCCAGGATCGTTTGCAGCAGCGATTAAATCAGCAGCACCGAATGCGGATCTCGTGATCCAAGTAGGTGGAACAAGCTATGTTCTTCCATTATCACAAGTGAGTCTTGCTACTCTTACAGCCGTTCTTGGTGGAGATTTATCGCAAATTTCATTGCGAGTGACAATTGATCAGTTAACGGATACGGAGAACACAGCTCTTCTTGCGAAAATGCAAGCTAGCCTAACAGCACCAACAGCCGCTTCTTCACAAACAAAAGCAGCAGCACAAGGTATTGCACAGGTTGCACCAGCAGCAAAAATGAAAGTGGAACTCGTTTCAGGCAATAAGGTGACTGAAATTAAAACGTTTGGCGATATTTATGTTGAGCGTGAATTTGTTCTAAATAAAACAGTGAATAAGAACCGAGCAACAGGTGTGGCAGTCGAAGCAGAAGGTTCATTTACATCACTTCCAACAACCTTTAAAACAGAAAACGGCAAGCGAATCGCGGTAGTCCGTGCACTGGCTAACTCGGATGAAGTATACACAGTGATTGAAAGCAATATCACATTCCCTGACGTAGACAACAAGAAAAACTGGGCGGAAGATTACATTGAAGCACTTGCGTCTAAATACATTATCTCAGGTTCAACAGCTGGGACGTACAAGCCGAATGATTACATGACACGTGCGCAATTCGCGCTACTGTTAAGCCGTTCGCTTGGTTTACCGGAAGTCGCATACGATAACCGTTTTAAAGATGTAAAAGGTGATGAGTGGTTCAATGTGAATGGTGCATTAATGGCAGCTGTAAAAAGCGGCATCGTTGCCGGGAAAGCAGACGGCACATTCGCACCGAACGCTCACATCACGCGTGCAGAAGCAGCGGCGATGATCGGACGTGCTCTTAATCTTAAGAGTATCAAATTCGATTCTTCTAAATTGAACACAGCGAAAAAATTGACAGACTTCAAAGATGCGAAATCAATCGGTGCCTCTACACGTGCAGACGTATTAAAAGTCTACCAAGCTGGCATCATGTCTGGTGCAAGCAATGGCACATTCCAGCCAAACGAGTTCACAAAACGCGATCAAATGGCCCGTATTTTGGGTGAATTCTTGATCAAAGCAAATTTAATCGAAAACATTAAATAAAAATAAATGGAAAGGGTCTGATCCAGGCAACAGGCTGGATCAGACCCTTTTTTTTGAAGTAACTAAATTGAAATGATAAAAGAACACTATATTATGGTATAATGCCAAAGACTATTCGTATTAGGAGGCTTTATATGGAAGAAACGATCAGCCTGAAAGAACTGGCGGAAACACTGAAAAAAAGGCTGAAATTGATCGTGCTCATTACGATCGCAGCAGCACTCATCAGCGGACTTATTAGTTACTTTCTATTAACGCCAATCTATCAAACGTCGACTCAGTTGCTTGTGAATCAGACAAAAACGGAGCAACAATTGTACAACACAGGCGAAGTGCAGACGAACCTTCAACTGATCAGTACGTACAACGTGATCATGAAATCACCGGCTATTTTAGACAAAGTATCTGAAAATCTGGCACTTGATCTAACAGCCGCCCAGCTTTCTTCTAAAATCACCGTTCAAAGTGAACAAGATTCACAAGTTGTCAATGTGACGGTGCAAGATGAAGACCCTGGCATCGCTGCGGACATCGCCAATGAAACAGCGCGCGTATTCCAAGCAGAGATCGTCAAAATTATGAATGTCGACAACGTGAGCATTCTTGCACCAGCCGAAGTAAAAGAAAACATGTCTCCTGTGAAACCACAGCCAATGCTGAATATCGCGATTGCCATTGTCGTCGGTTTAATGGCAGGTGTCGGCCTTGCGTTCTTACTAGAATACTTGGATAACACCGTGAAAACAGAACAAGACGTAGAGAAGTTACTCGATCTACCTGTCCTTGGCAGTGTCACGACAATCGAGATAAAGGAAGGACCATCATCTAAACCAGCTTCACAAAAAAAACAAGCAGTAAGAGGTGAAACGATTGGCTCTTAAACGGAAAAAGAAGACAATAGCAGCACCCGGTTCTGCGAAACGAAAGCTTATTACATATACCGATCCGAAATCGCCCATTTCCGAGCAATACCGGACGATCCGGACGAACATATTGTTCTCCTCTGTTGACCAGTCGCTTCGCTCCATTCTTGTCACATCCACAAGCCCGGGAGAAGGGAAGTCGACAACGATCGCGAATCTTGCGGTTGTCTTTGCCGATCAAGGCAAAAAAGTGCTGCTCGTGGACGCGGATATGCGCAAGCCGACGATGCACTACACATTCGGTCTTCAAAACACATTCGGCTTAACTAATATTTTAACGAAGCAAACAACATTGGATGCAACTGCGGTGCAGTCAGACATTGAAAACCTATCTATTTTAACATCAGGTCCGATTCCACCAAATCCAGCTGAACTGCTCGGTTCGGTCTCAATGAAAGAATTTCTGGAACATTCACTCGAAAAATATGATTTTGTGTTATTCGATACACCGCCCGTTCTTGCCGTGACAGATGCGCAAGTGCTTGCTAATCAATGCGATGGAACAATCCTCGTCGTGAACAGCGGCAAAACGGAAATCGAAGGTGTACAAAAAGCGAAAGACTTGCTGCAGTCCGTCAAAGCGAAGCTGCTCGGTGTCGTCTTAAATAACCGCACGATGAAAGATTCAAGTTATTATTATTATTACGGAAAAGAATGACAATTGTATCATTTGTGTAAATTTTCTAAAAAATTCTACAAAATGCTACAAAATACCAAAATCCTATGATATAATTGGTCTATATTGGAATGGGGGGTTGTAATCATCATGGTTGATCTTCACAGTCACGTTTTGCCGGGTCTTGACGACGGAGCGGCGGACATAGTCGAAAGTGTCGAAATGGCGAAACAGGCGGAGAAGGAAGGCATTCGAATGATTGTCGCAACGCCTCATCATAAAAACGGACAGTATGAAAATGAAAAAGCAGCTGTGGAAGCAGCTGTTTTAACCTTGAATAAACACCTTTATGAATCTGGCATTGACGTCACCATTTATGCAGGACAAGAAGTACGCATGTATGGGGAATTGTTGGAAGATTATGAAAATAATAAGCTGTTGCCTGTTGGCCAATCAACGTGTATGCTGATTGAGTTCCCATCGAATGGGATTCCGGCGTTTGCGGAACAGGTACTGTTTGACATGCAATTACATGGAATTACCCCGATTATCGTGCACCCGGAGCGCAATATAGCGATCAGTGAAAACCCGGACAAGCTGTACAAGCTTATTAAAAACGGTGCGCTTTCACAAATCACCGCAGCGTCTATTAACGGTCAATTTGGTAAAAAGATCAAACATTTATCGATGCAGCTCATCGAAGCAAACTTAACACACTTTATCGCATCAGACGCACACAACACGACAACACGTGCTTTCGGGCTTAGGCAAGCATACGACGCAATCGATCCTGATTACGCCGAATACTTTAAAGAAAACGCAGAAATCGTTTTAAACGGAGGCTACATCGCGAAAGAACAACCACACCACGTTGCCCACAAAAAGAAATTCCTTGGTCTATTTTGATTCACTCGTTCATTTAATGACAAGTACGCTAAAAAGAGATCGGTAATGTCTCCTCACCGTTATCAATGGAGGCACTCGGTCACACTGTGGGTTCAGCAGCAAGACAGACCTGAACCTTAGACGCATCCGTCGTCAATAGTGTGGTGTGAGGGCGGGTTAGATGCCCGATTTATTAATACACACAAACCATATAGAAAAGACAGCTAATAAAAGCGCATTCATAATGTGTGTGTTTTTATTAGCTGTTTTTTGTTTTCTATCTATATATATGAAAGAGGTGGAGCGTATTGGCGTATCAAAAGAGAATGTCCTTTTTAATCGGACTTGATTCAGCCATCGTATTATTTTCCATTTATATCGGCTACTTTATTTTGCATCCGTATATGAATATATACAGTCCAAGCACACTATTGATCAGTTCCATCGCGCTGCTCGCCAGCCACCATTTCTTTGCAGGGATTTACCGGCTTTATCATAAAGCATGGGAATATGCCAGTGTTCGGGAACTGATTGCCATCGCCAAAGCGGTCACGTTTTCCGTTTCAGCGACAGCGGTCGTCCAGCTCGCCGCGTTTCAAGATGTTTATGTTCGTGTGCTTCTCGTTACGTGGATGCTACACATATTGCTCATTGGCGGTTCACGATTCTCGTGGAGAGTATACCGCGACCGATACATACGCAAAAGTCACGACGAAAGAAAGCGGACGATGATCGTCGGCGCCGGATCAGGTGGTTCCATGGTCGTCCGTCAGCTGTTAACGAATGAAGCAGAATTTGAACCGATTCTTTTTGTCGACGATGACCCGAACAAGCAGCGCCTCGAAATTCACGGTCTTACCGTTGAAGGCACGACACGCAACATTCCATTGCTCGTGAAAGAACACGATATCGATCACGTTATCATTGCGATTCCGTCACTGAAGCGCCAGCAAATCAATCACATTTACGAGCAGTGCGCCAAAACCGATGCGAAAGTGCAAATCATGCCGCTTATTGAAGATGTCATCACTGGAAAACTGTCTGTCAGTAGCCTTCGCGACGTTGCGGTAGAAGACTTACTCGGCCGTGACCCCATTGAACTCGACATCGAATCGATTGCAGAAAAGATTACGAGCAAAACCGTTCTCGTCACCGGTGCAGGCGGCTCAATCGGCTCAGAAATTTGCCGGCAAATTAGCATTTTTAAGCCGAAAAAACTCGTCCTCGTTGGCCACGGTGAAAACAGCATTTACCAGATTGATATGGAAATGCGCAACAGTCACGGAGATTCGATTGAAATTGTCCCGGTGATCGCAGACGTCCAAGACCGCGAGCGCATGTTTGACGTACTGGGCACACACCGTCCGGACGTCGTTTACCATGCAGCTGCACATAAACATGTGCCACTCATGGAATACAACCCGAAAGAAGCAGTCAAAAACAACATTTTCGGCACGAAAAACACAGCCGAAGCAGCGGCTGCAGCAGGCGTGAAACGATTTGTACTCGTCTCAACCGACAAAGCGGTGAACCCAACGAACGTCATGGGTGCCACAAAACGTGTCGCCGAAATGGTCATCCAGCAGCTCGACCGCGAATACGACACAACATTCACCGCCGTCCGGTTCGGAAACGTACTCGGCTCACGCGGCTCGGTCATTCCGCTCTTCAAAAAGCAAATCGAAGCAGGCGGACCGCTTACCGTCACACATGAAGACATGACACGGTACTTTATGACGATCCCAGAAGCATCCAGACTGGTCATACAATCAAGCACACTGGCACGCGGAGGAGAAATTTTCGTCCTTGACATGGGCGAACCCGTCAAAATCGTCGACCTCGCCCGCAACTTAATCCGACTATCCGGATATACAGAGGATGAAATCGAAATCAAATTCTCAGGACTCCGACCAGGTGAGAAAATGTTTGAGGAACTGCTTAATGAGAATGAAGTTCATTCTGAACAAATCTTTCCGAAGATTCATATTGGGAAAGCAGGGGTTGTGGAAGGGGTCGTTCTTTGGCAGTTCATTAACACACTTACAGATAAAGAGTGTGATGTGATGAGAGAGAAATTGATCGAGATTGCTAATACGAAAGAGAACTTGCGGGCGGTAATGGAGGAAGCGATAGTTTAAATAATATGATGATTTAAATATTGGAATAGATAGGTAGAAACTTATTACGATTTTAAGAATTTAACAAAATGCTCATAGAAGTTATTGAGAATCGGAAAACGAGGAGTGCCAATTAAATGGAGATTTATGAAAAAATAATAAATAAGAATGCACGTATTGCCGTCATTGGTATGGGTTATGTTGGTATGCCTTTAGCTGTTGCTTTAGCGAAAAAAGTTAATGTTATTGGCTTTGATTTAAATGAGAAAAAAATAGAATTATATAAAAGTGGTGTAGATCCTACTGATGAAGTGGGGAACGAAGCCATTGAAAGTACCTCAGTGGAATTTACTTCAGATCCCATCAGATTACGGGAAGCGAAATTTCATATTGTGGCTGTACCTACTCCTATTAATATGGATAAAACGCCAGATCTTACACCTGTTGAAGGGGCAAGTAAAATTATTGGTCGATATTTGACTAAAGATTCTATTGTGGTATATGAATCGACTGTTTATCCGGGTGTAACTGAAGATATTTGTGTACCTATTCTGGAAAAAGAATCAGGTTTAAAATGCGGAGTTGATTTTAAGGTCGGTTATTCACCTGAACGTATCAATCCAGGTGATAAAGTTCATCGGTTGGAAACTATCAAAAAGATTGTATCAGGCATGGATGAAAAAAGTTTGGAAGAAATCGCAAAGGTTTACGAACTTGTTATTAAAGCGGGTGTACATAAAACTTCCTCAATTAAAGTAGCAGAAGCTGCGAAAGTCGTAGAGAACAGTCAGCGTGATATTAATATCGCATTTATGAACGAATTGGCAATGGTATTTGATCGCATGGGTATTGATACGCAGGAAGTTGTCAACGCAATGAACACAAAGTGGAACGCGCTGAAATTTTACCCAGGATTAGTCGGCGGACATTGCATCGGTGTAGACCCTTATTACTTTGTATATGAGGCAGAGCGCTTAGGTTATCACAGTCAGATTATCCTTTCGGGCAGAAAAATAAATGACGGTATGGGTAAGTTCATTGCTGATGCAATTATCAAGCAACTAATTCTTGCAAATAAAACAGTTAAGCAATCTAAGATTGTTATATTAGGACTTACATTTAAAGAGAACACGCCAGATACTCGAAATTCTAAGGTAACAGATATTATTGAAAGTTTACGGGAATATGAGATTGAACCTGTTATAGTCGACCCGGTAGCTAATGCGCAAGAAGCTAAAAGAGAATATAATATTGACTTAGTTGATTTAAAAGATGTAAGTAAAGCAGACTGTGTCGTCTTCGCAGTTGCACACGAAGAGTTTAAGGATTTGAGCTTTACTCAAATAGAGAAAATATTTGAAAATACAGAAAAACAAGATAATATCATTATCGATGTGAAAAGTATGTTAGATAAATCGATGATATTGGAAAAAGGGTACCGTTATTGGAGGTTATAAAGAAAAAGAGCGTCATTGGAATGAAGGTGTTACACATCAATTCTTACTATAGTGTTAGTAGTTTCTATGCGACACTCAAAAAAGAAGAAGTATACAAAAGACTGCGCTACGAGAGCTTTGAGACAGCCCGAATGGCCCTATATAAGTATATTGAGAGCTGGTACCAAGGGGTATTCCACCGTAGCATTGATTTTAACTAACATCCAATGTATCTGAAAAAATGTGCGGTGTAGAAGCATAAAACGTGAGGGGGAAAAGAATTCTTCCCTATCACATTTTTCGGTGTAACCTTCATAGGGTTTCTCGCTCTACATCCCGTGTAGGCGGTCAAAGGCTCTTTTCACTTTGATGGGCTACACGGAATGTGGAACACTCTATGAATATTGGTTTCCATAGAAAAAAACTTAATATTTGTGTGTCCAAAAGCCTGACGTAGATCCAAATTAATATAAGGTTAACTTTAACAAGATGGGTAGTAGGCCTTGATCAATACATATTAAGGCTTATTTTCCATTTTTAATTATAGTAATTAATGCTTTGAAGGAGACAAGCTATGGATGAAACTATTAATTATAAGGAGAATTTAATATCTTTACAACTATTGAAATCTCTATTTGCTTTAATAATTATAATGACATTTTTCGCACCAAATCTACTTGGTAGAGATTATTTAGGTATCACTACATTATTTGCATCATTAATTATAGTCTTGTTATATGAAAAAATCATAATAAATAAACTAACAATCCTAATTTTTGTATACGTTATATTTACAATATTTGTTGATCTTATCAGTAATTTCAATTATCCAACTTCTCCTGTATTCATTGTAAGAACTTTTATTTATAGCTTAGTACCTTTGGTTGCGTTTATATTAGGAAGTTTCTTTAATAATCGGTTAAATGAAAATTCAGTTAATAAATTGATTTTAATTACAGGGTTTGGTCAAGCTTTAATAGGACTAGCTCAAGTATACAACGAATCTTTTAGAGCAGTTACTTTAAATTATTACGCAAATTTTGAAAAATACAATTATGGTTTTGAAGCATGGGAAGTAGGAAGAATTGTTGGAACAATTGGAAACCCAAACATATTCGGTGTATTTTTGGTGATATTTTCAATATATATATTAACTATATTGCTTCCAAAGTATCAAAATAATATCAAATATACTTTTATACTGATAATTATATTATTAACTTCTTCATATGCAATACTGCTATCTCAGTCAAGAACTGCTTATCTATTGCTTGCTCTTGGTATAGTAGCATCTATATTACTAAGTAAAAAAAATATCTTAATAAAATCAATATTATTATCATTGATTTTACTAGTACTTGCTTTAATTTATATTAATAATCCTATTGTCTCACGAAGGTTCGAAGCAGAAAATATTGATACACTTGGTGGTAGAGAAGATATATGGAGAATATTCATAAAAAATTATCTTTCACCATTTACTATACAAAGTTTTGTGGGTTATGGATTTTATTATGTTCGTGATATTAGCAAAGCAGTTGATAATTATTACCTACAACTTATATTGCAATATGGTTTTATTGGTTTATTGCTTTATTTGAATATATTTTTGTCTGCTATAAAATCATTTTTATTCAGAGCAAGAGTTTCTAAATATAGTGCTTTCATAATTATATCTACAATTACTATACTAATTTCAGACTTTACTGGAACAATCAACATGTCCCCAGATATATCTATCTTCTATTTCTTAATATTGGGATATTGCTTTAATAAATAATGATTGGAAGTGCTAAAATGAAAATATTATTAATTACAATTTTATATCCTAGCTACGAAGAACACTCAAGAAAGGAAATATCTTATGCATTACATTATTTTGCAAAGGATTGGGTCAGTTCTGGGCATGATGTAAGAGTAATGAAAATTTATCCAAAATATCCTGCGATATTTAATTTAACCAAAAAAGGAAAAAAAAACAGCAGATATCGGAAAGACGCTACATTTAAATTAGAGGACGTAGAAGTAAATAGACTAACAATAAATAAATTTCCTAAGATTAATTATTTTCAAAAAGATATACGTCGAATGTGTAGTAAGATCCTGCATGATATAAATATGAATAATCAACCAGACATAATAGTCTGTCATATGATAGATCCTTCTATATACATAGCTAAAATGTTAAAAGAAGAACTGAATGTTCCATTGATTTTGACAATTCATCAGTCGGATATCTTTCTATTGACTAATACGAAGAAGAGGTTGGAAAGCTATAAAGAAGTTGAGCCTTTTATTAATAGAATTGGTTTTAGAAATCGTAATTTAATGGATAAATATGACGCATTAAACTTAACTTCAAAAAATAACTTTATAATTCACTCAGGAATAAATAAGGATTTGATTATTTCTGATTATAAGCTTCAAAAAAAGATCAACTCTCAATCTCAATTTATTTTTATTGCAGCCAATATGATAGCTTTGAAAAATATAGATATAGTTATAAAAGCTTTTGAAAAAATAGCAGTTGATGAAGACGTATATTTAAAAATTGCCGGCGAAGGACCAGAAAAAAATAAATTAATCAAATTGGCTGAGGAATCTAGTGTGAATGATCGAATAGAATTCCTCGGATATATTACTAGAGAGTCAGTAATTGAGAATATGGAGAAAAGCGATGTTTTCGTAATGGTTAGTTCTCCTGAAACTTTTGGATTAGTTTATATTGAAGCTATGTCTAAGGCATGTATAACAATCGGTACTAAGGGAGAAGGGATAGATGGTGTTATAAAGGACAGTGAGAATGGATATTTATGTGAACCTAGAAATGTAGATGCCTTAGCAAATAAGTTAACTAAAGCATTAAAGTTAAATAGTGATCAAAAAGAAAAAATTATTACTAATGCTGTTCAAACAGCTAAAAATATGACACAAGAGGAAATATCAAATAAATATCTAGATGTATTACAAGATACAATTAAGAACTTTAATAAAAGTTAAATACATTTGTAACTTTGTGATTAGTACTGGCTGTAAAACCATGTTTAAGTAAGGAGAATTTAATGAAACATCTTCATATAGTGAATACAGATAAATTCATTGAGCCATTTATAAGATTTATAAATGCGAATTTCGATATTCATGAACATCAGTTTTTAAGTATTACTTCGGCAGCTAAGAAGAATTATATAAAAGAATGTTATAAGAATGTTTCAATGTACAATAAAGTCTATAGGAATTGGAATATTTTACGTGATATGTATGATTTTGAGCATATTTATATACATTCGTTGTTTGATATGAGGGTTGTCGTGATACTCTTCTTTCAACCTTGGCTTTTAAAGAAATGTTATTGGATAGTCTGGGGTGGAGATTTGTATGCTTATCGTGAACCCAAAAAGACTTTCAAGAGTAAGGTCAAAGAGTTTATAAAAAGTAAAGTAATAAAAAATGTTGGACATGTTTGTACGCTTGTAAAAAGTGATTATGATTTGGCAAAAAAAATTTATAATGTAAAAGGTAAGTATTTACCTGCGATTTATATTAGCGAGGAAAAGAATAATGCAGTTCTTCGAGTATTAGAAACCACAACTGTTAAGAACAGTAATACAATTAAAATTATTGTAGGGAATTCTGCAACTAAATCTAATTATCACATCGAAGTATTCAAATTATTAGAAAAGTTTTCAACGCAAAATATAGAAATATATTGTCCATTATCTTATGGGGATGCTTCATACGCGGAAGAGGTAATAACCTACGGGACCACAATTTTTAATGAAAAGTTTAAGCCTATAGTAGAATTCATGAATATAGATGAATACATCGAATTCTTAGGAACCATGGATATTGGAATATTTAATAATGATAGACAACAAGGACTTGGGAATATTTATTCACTTTTACATCTTGGGAAAAAGGTGTATCTTCGTGAAGGTACGACAATGTGGAATGAAATCCATAACGAAAAAAGCCTTGTGGTTCACACATTAGATAGTATAAATTTAATTGATTTTGAAGAATTTCAGGAATTCAGTAATGAATATCGTTTGAAAAACAAAATAATAATGGATGAAAGATATGATTCAAAAACAACAGTTCAAATTTGGAGAAATATATTTGAAGCAATATAGAATGGATATGATCTTTATTTATGAAAGATAATAAGCAGTTAAAGAAAGATACGATTAGTGGTCTATTATGGACTTTTACAGACTTCTTTTCTTCTAAAGGAATTGGATTTGTCATTCAGTTATTATTAGCTCGTCTCCTTTTACCTGAGCATTTTGGTCTGATAGGGATGATATTAATAGTAATAGCTATTTCACAATCGATTGTTGACAGTGGCATGCAAAATGCCTTAATTCGTGAGCAAGATTCAACACAGGCAGATTATTCTACGGTTTTTTATTTTAATTTAGTTATTTCTGTTGTACTTTACGGTGTTGTTTTTTTGATTGCACCTTTTGTAAGTGAGTTTTATGATGAATCAATCTTAACAGCGTTATTGCGAGTTTTGGGTATAGTTATTATAATCAATGCGTTTAGTATTGTACAAAGAACTATTCTAACAAAGAATATTAATTTTAAAACACAAACGCTTATTAATATTGTTTCCACAATTGTTTCTGGTGCTACTGCAGTAGGATTTGCTTTAGCTGGATTTGGAGTTTGGAGTCTAGTTGTTCTAAATGTAGTTGGGCAGCTCATACAGACAATGCTTTTAACATTGCATAATAGATGGAGGCCATCGTTAATCTTTAGCGTTTCATCATTTAAACGATTATTTGGTTTTGGATGGAAGTTGCTTGTATCAGGACTTATCGATACTACTTATAAAAATATATACAATGTTATCATTGGTAGGGCCTATGCGACTACAACATTGGGGTATTATACACAAGCTGTAATGTTAAGAGATGTGGCATCACAGTCAATCACATCAGCGGTTCAAAAAGTAACATATCCTGTATTAAGTAAAATGCAGCATGATGAAAAACAATTAAAACATGGCTACCGTATCATTATTAAAAATTCAGTTTTCATTACATTTCCTTTCATGATTGGTCTTGCAGCTATCGCAAAGACGTTAATTCCTTTGTTGTTTGGTGAAAAGTGGACAGGTACTGTACCTTACTTCCAAATTCTCTGTTTTGCGGGAATGCTTTATCCTTTGCAGGCCATTAACTTAAATATCCTCCAAGTCAAAGGTCGATCGGATTTGTTTTTGAAGTTGGAGATAATAAAAAAGGTAATTGGAATCGGTTTGATTGCAATTGCAATAGTACTTAAAACCGGGGTTATTGGCTTAGTATGGACTTTAGTTATTTCGTCAGTAATTAGTTATTTTATTAACTCGTTTTATTCAGGAAGATTATTAAATTATAGTACAAAAATCCAAATATTAGATATTTCTAAAACGTTTATTTCTGCTTCCATCATGGGTATATCGGTAGCAGTTCTTAGTTCACAATTAATAATGTTGAACAGTGTCTATTCATTGATATTACAAATACTGTTTAGTGGCATAGTATTTGTTGTAATGTCGATAATTTTAAAATCTAACGAATTAAATTACTTTATCAGAATGGTACGATCTTTAATAAAAACTAAAATTTAAAGTAGATATGATAGGGAAGCTATTGAAAGACAAAGGTGGTAGATATTTCAAATAGAAGAAAAGGGTGAAACAAGAATGGGAAATGGAAACTATTTAACACCAATTCATCAACTTAGCTATAATGATGGAAAAAATAACTATTATATGAAGCGCGAAGACTTGTTACCTTTTTCATTTGGGGGAAATAAGGTAAGAATTGCTCAAAAGTATTTTGAAGATATGGAGAGGAAGAAATGTGATTGTATTATTGCTTATGGCAATAGTAGATCCAACCTTTGCCGAGTAATTGCAAATATGAGTAAATTGAAAGGTATACCATGCTATGTAATTTCTCCAGCAGATGATTCTGGAGAGCGATATGAGACCAATAATAGTATTATTGTCAAAAAAACAGGGGCGAAAATTATCCCATGTCTTAAAACTAATGTATCTCAAACAGTTGCAAGCGTCATTGAAGAATGCAAAAGTAAAGGACTAAATCCGTACTACATTTATGGGGATATGAATGGGAAAGGCAATGAAAAGATTGCTGTTCAAGCTTATGCTGAAGTATTTAAAGAAATAAAAAAACAAGAGAAAGATTTAAATTTGTTTTTTGATTATATTTTTCTTGCCTGTGGTACAGGAACTACATTAGCTGGGCTAATATGTGGTAGTTTGAGTTATAGTAATGAGTGTGAGATTATTGGTATCTCTATTGCGAGAGATAAGGAGCATTCTTTGAGAGTGGTCACTGAATATGTTGAGAAATATATGGAAATGAGTACAAATGAGTGGGGAAAAATTATTAAGGTTGTAGATGATTGGCAATCAGGTGGATATGGACAATATAATAATAGCATTGTTCAAAGTATAGAGGATGTACTATTAAATGATGGAATTCCGCTTGATACAACATATACAGGTAAAGCATTTTGGGGAATGAAAGAGTACATTCATAAACATGATATTACAGATGCCAATATTCTTTTTATACATACTGGCGGTTTACCATTATTTTTTGACAATCTAAAATCTTTGTTAGGAGTGAAAAAATGAATATTCTTCTTACTTCAGTAGGTAGACGTAGTTATTTGGTGAATTATTTCAAAGAAGTTTTGGGTGAAACGGGCTCAGTGCATGTTGCCAATAGTTCAAATCTTACACCAGCATTTGTTGTCGCCAATCATAGTGTAGTAACTCCATTAATTTATGACGATAACTACATTTCATTTTTGCTTAAATATTGCAAAGACAATCAGATAGATGCTTTAATTCCACTCTTTGATGTAGATCTTCCTGTCTTAGCTAAAAATAGAAGTGCTTTTGAAGAAGTTGGTACAAAGCTTATTGTTTCTTCAGAAACAGTAATTAATATTTGTAATGATAAAATGGCAACTTTTAAATTTTTAAAGGAAAATGGATTTAATACACCCAAAACATTTAGTACGTATGAAGAAGTTCTTCAAGCAATTGATCGAGAGGAAATTAATTATCCCTTAATTATTAAGCCGCGTTGGGGGATGGGGTCAATTGGTATATATGAAGCGGAGAATGAGGAAGAGTTAGGGATTTTCCTTAAAAAAGCTAAAAGAGAAATTCTTAAGTCCTATTTAAAATATGAAAGTGAAGTTAACATTCAAGAGAGTATTCTTATTCAAGAAAAATTAGAAGGACAAGAGTATGGTCTCGATGTAATTAATGACTTGAACTCAGAATATATGAATACAATCGTTAAGAAAAAATTTGCGATGAGATCTGGAGAAACGGATTGTGCGGAAGTTTTAGATGATTCCATTTTAAAGAAATTAGGTTCAGAAATCAGTCGAAAATTAAAACATATTGTAAATTTAGATGTTGATGTTTTTTTAGTAGATGGATTTCCTTATATACTTGAGATGAATGCTAGATTTGGTGGGGGCTACCCATTTAGTCATCAAGCAGATGTAAATCTTCCATTAGCTATTACTGAGTGGTTAAAAGGTGAAGAAGTTGACAGGGCAGTACTTACTGAGCAAGCGAACATTATTTCACATAAGGACATAAATATGGTCAAGCTACCTATTTACAGAAAAGAATCAAACGCTAAAATAAAAAAAATCAAAAGTAATGATGAGATTATTCAAGTACTCAACTCATTTGATAATGTATTCAAGCCAACTATTTCAAGTAGAATTCCAGAATTAAATCAGTATTCAAAGAAACTTCTTGAACATGGAGAGGTATATACTATAAATGATGAAAAAAATCAAATTCAAGGATTTGCAGCTTTTTACGCCAATGATCATGAATCGAAAGTGGCCTATTTAATTTTTATTGCAGTAAATCCTAATGTTCAAAATAAATATTATGGAAAAGAGCTATTAGATTTATGTATTAATGTTTCTAAAGATAAAGGTATGGAGTTTTTGAAACTCGAAGTTCAAAAAGAGAATCATAGAGCTATCTCTTTTTACAATAGAAACGGATTTTCTTATATAGGAAATGCATCTTCCCATGCTAACTATATGCAAAGGGAGCTAATATAAATGATAGAAAAACAGAATTTAATTCAAGTCACTCAATCATCTATGCCAGAATTTAATGAATATGTTAATGAAATAAGAGATTTATGGGATAGTCGTTGGTTGACTAATATGGGAGTAAAGCATAATAAATTACAAGAGGAGCTAGCTCAATATTTAAATACGCCGAATGTTTCTCTTTTCTCTAATGGTCATCTGGCTTTAGAGAATGTGATAGGCGCTTTAAATTTAACTGGGGAAGTAATTACAACTCCCTTTACGTTTGCTTCTACAACACATGCGATTGTAAGAAACGGTTTAACACCAGTATTTTGTGATATTAATTCTGAAGATTATACGATTCAAACTGACATATTGGAGAGTTTAATAACAGAGAAAACTTCTGCTATTATTCCTGTCCATGTTTATGGGAATGTATGTAATGTGGTTGAAATTGCTAAAATTGCAAAGAAATATAATCTGAGAGTAATTTATGATGCTGCACATGCATTTGGCGTTACTATTGATGGTGTAGGGGTTGCAAACTTTGGGGATGCTTCGATGTTCAGTTTCCATGCAACAAAAGTATTTAATACTATTGAAGGTGGAGCCGTAACGTTCAGCGATTCTATCTTAAAAGAATTATTAAATGTTTATAAAAATTTTGGTATTACAGGGCAAGAATCTGTTGAGTATATTGCTGGAAATGCAAAAATGAATGAGTTTCAAGCAGCTATGGGTCTTTGTAATCTTCGACATGTAGATGAAGAGATAAACAAAAGAAAGAAAGTAGTAGAAAGATACATTGAACAGCTTAGTGGTATTAAAGAAATTAAACTTTGGGAGCCTCAAAAGAGTGTGAAAAGTAATTATGCTTACTTCCCAGTTGTTTTTGATAACTATAAATTTTCCAGGGATGAAGTGTTAGAGGATTTAAAGCAACACAATATTTTTGCAAGAAAGTATTTTTATCCTCTAACGAGTAGTTTTGAGTGTTATCAAGATCGGTTTACAATTCAAGAGACGCCTGTTGCAGCATACATAGCAGATAGCGTGTTAACTTTACCTCTTTATGCAGATTTAGCTCTGGAGGATGTAGATAAAATTTGTGAAATTATAAAAGGATAAGAGGTGGATATCATATGAAAGGTATTATTTTAGCTGGAGGTTCAGGCACAAGACTTTATCCATTGACCAAAGCTGTATCGAAACAAATGCTTCCAATATATGATAAGCCGATGATTTATTATCCATTATCGGTCTTAATGCTTGCAGGTATTAAAGAAATTTTAATTATCTCGACACCAAGAGACATTGTCGGTTTTAAGGAATTATTAGGAAACGGTAGCAATCTAGGTATGAAGTTCGAGTATATTGTTCAAGAGCAGCCAAACGGCTTAGCAGAAGCATTTATCCTTGGTGAAGAATTTATAGGTAATTCATCAGTAGCTTTAGTACTGGGAGATAATATCTTTTATGGGTCCAATTTCGGTAATACATTACAAAAAGCAGCTTCATTAAAAAGTGGCGGTATAATTTTCGGGTGTTATGTGAAAGATCCAAGAGCGTATGGCGTAGTTGAAGTAGACGAGGACCGAAATGTGATTTCAATTGAAGAAAAGCCAGCGAATCCGAAATCTTCTCTTGCGGTGCCTGGCTTGTATTTCTTTGACAATCATGTCGTTGAAATCGCAAGAAATGTGCAACCATCTGCACGTGGTGAAAAGGAAATTACATCAGTCATTGATCATTACTTGAAAGCAGGCAAGCTAAAAGTATCAATTCAAGGGCGAGGTCTTGCTTGGTTGGATACAGGGACTCATGAGTCTTTGCTTGATGCTTCAAATTTCGTTGAAGCAATTCAAAAAAGACAAGGGTTATATATAGCATGTATTGAGGAAATTGCCTTTAGAAGAGGCTATATTTCTCAAGAACAGATATTAGGTCTTGCTCAACCTCTAATGAAAACGGAGTACGGTAAATACTTAATGGAAATTGCTCTTCAACCACAAGACAAAGTATTAACAACTGTAAAGTAGTTATTGGTTGTTATTGAATACTTTAATGAGAGGTGAAATAGATGAGAAGAAAGAAAGTACTTGTTACTGGTGGTGCCGGCTTTATTGGTGGTAACTTTGTACAGTATATGGTTAATAAATATCCTCACTATGATATTTATAACTTAGATTTATTAACTTATGCTGGTGATTTAACTAAACATCGTGATATTGAAACAAAGGATAATTATCATTTTGTAAAAGCAGATATTGCAGATCGTGAGGCAATAATTCCTCTTTTTGAGAAAGAGGAATTTGATATTGTTGTCCATTTTGCTGCAGAAAGTCATGTTGATCGTTCTATTACAGATCCTGGAGTATTTGTCCATACGAATGTGCTAGGAACACAGGTGTTATTAGATGCAGCAAAACAAGTAGGTATTACTAAATTCGTTCATGTATCAACAGATGAGGTATATGGAGAACTGGATTTTGACCCAACAACATTTTTTACAGAAAAAACACCAGTGCAACCCAATAGCCCATATAGTGCAAGTAAAGCATCATCTGATTTATTAGTCCGTGCATATCACGAAACATACGACCTACCTATTAATATCACTCGCTGCTCAAATAACTATGGACCATATCACTTTCCTGAAAAGTTAATACCTTTAACTATTTCACGTGTCTTAAATGACCAAAAGGTTCCTGTTTATGGTGATGGTAAAAACATTCGTGACTGGTTACATGTTATTGATCATTGTGCTGCTATTGATTTAGTGTTACGCGAAGGTGTAAATGGTGAAGTATATAACATAGGTGGACATAATGAGCGAACTAATTTAGAAGTCGTTAAAACGATTATTAAAACACTAGGGAAATCAGAAAACTTAATTGAGTTTGTAAAAGATCGCCTAGGACATGATAAACGGTATGCAATTGATCCAACTAAATTAGAACGATTAGGATGGAAACCAACTTATACGTTTGAGACTGGAATTGCTCATACCATTCAGTGGTATTTAGATAACCAGGAATGGTGGGAACAAATTTTAAGCGGTGAGTACCAAACCTATTTTGAAAGACAGTATTCTTTGTAACAATGCGCCAAGATGCTTGGTGATTTGAGAAGAATTATAAAGATTAAAAGGAAATATAAATGTACAAAACCCTTTCCTGTACCGCCGTTATTTTTTTGATGGCATTAATCTTCTATCTATCATACCAATCAGCCACAACGTCTAATGAGCTGAGTAAAGGAATAACTGAAATTATAGTTGAAAAAGTAGAAAAAATTGACCCTAATACGACGGAGTTTGATATAAGAAGCTTGAATCACATCATCATAAAAAATATCCTCTTCTTAGTTTATTTAGTACTTGGGGTGAAAGTTTTAAATGATCTAAGGAGAAGTGGGATTTATGGATATCGGCGTATGGGAATGGCTTTACTGATGTGTCTTCTATATGAAATATCAGGTGAAGTACATCAGCTATTTGTTCCCGGCAGAGGTCCGGGAGTGAAAGATGTGTTCATAGATAGTACCGGTGCGATTGGAGTTGGTATAGTTTCGTGGACACTCTTTAGTTAACTCTAAGAGAGGACGTGTCCGGAATGGCACCGAAAAACACGCGTAAATATAACGACGATTTTAAGAAAATGGTGGTTGGATTTTATCATTATCAAACTGGTAGCTCGGTGAGTAAGCTAAGCAGAGAATTTGGTATTTCTGAAGTAAATTGGATTAAGCTTCATTCCCCAATTGAAAGTGCAGAAGAGTTAACGGCAGCGGAAGTGGTTGCGATCTAAAAGGAGAATCATCGTCTTAAACAGGAGATTGAAATTTTAAAAAGGTTATAAGCATATTTGCGCAAAAGTGAGAGAACAAGAGCTCATTGATCATATTGAAAAAGAAAGCGGACATCTTGCAGTTCAGTTGATGTGTAGTGTTTTAAAAGTGCCCGAAAGTATGTATTACTAGTTTTTCCACAAAAAAACGAGTGTTTAGTATATGAAATGCAAAACCAGGAACCGACAGAACGCATTTGTGCTATTCACAAAAAAAGTGAAGGGGGGGTTATAAAGTGTGCCAAGAACTCACATTCTCTTACTTCAAGAAGACTTTGAAGTGAGCATCAAACGGGTGTCACTGTCTCACAAAAAATACCGTCCGACGCCAACGCAGAGGCCGGCGGAAGAACGTGACAATGTATTAGAACAAGATTTTCTTTCAAAAATAATTATCAATTTGCCCGCAAAATGACGATGGATCTTGTTCTGAAAGCGATAGGAAATCAAACGCCGTACAGCGTAAAATCCATCGCCCGGCCTCATCATACACTCAGATTTAGGTAAGCAGTATACGAGTGAGGTTTTCAAAGAACATCTAAATGATTCCTTCAGTCACAGAGGCTGTACCCATATGATAACGCATGTATTGGAATCTTTTCATGCTTTTTTAAAGAAGGAAGAAGTCCATCGCGACACCTATTTAAATTTCTAATTTAACAAACACAACACAACTGTTTTATTATAGGGACTTAATTAAAGTGTGTAGTATTTTGAACATGAAACTCACGATTTAAGTTTGGAGGAGCATTATTTTGAATGCAATTAAGTTTTATAGAATAGCTAGATTTTTATATGAAAAAAAAATACCTTTCTTACCTAAAATTATTAAGGCAATAATATTTCTTTTATTTAACTCCGTAGTTCCTTACTCAACAAAAATAGGGAAAGACTCTAAGTTTGCTTACGGTGGTATAGGTGTAGTTTTGCATGGGAGAGCAATTATCGGGGAAAAAGTGATCATTGGACAGGGTGTCACTATTGGAAGAAAGTTAGATCCTGCAGGCGTTCCTGTTATTGGAGATAATGTATATATATCAACAGGGTCAAAAGTTTTAGGTGATATAAAAGTTGGAAATAATGTCATTATAGGTGCAAATTCAGTTGTTGTAAAGGATGTTCCTGATAATAGTATTGTGGCAGGAGTTCCGGCAAAATTAGTAAAGACTATAGATGAAGATATCTATTCACTTTTAAAAAATATATATTAAATTTATTCCAAGGGTGTGCCACATGCAAAAAAAGAGAGTGATGTTTTACCAACCATATATTGCCAATTGGAGGGCGGACTTCCTAGAAAGACTTATGGATCATTACAATAATGTTTATGAATTTCAAATAGTAAGCGGAGGTTTTAAGAACAAAAAAATTAAAAAGATTGGGAACTATTCACAAATTAAATTTACATACAAAAATTTAATATCTCCATCATTTGTCTTAACAATAAGAAATCAAGTCTATCCGATTTACTTTTCACCTACTTTATTAATAGAATTATTCCGAGAAAAACCTGATGTTATAATAACAGAAGGAGAAATAAATATTCTGAATAATATTCAAATATATATTTATTCGAAAATTCGGAATAAAAACTATATTTGGTGGAGCCTTGGAAAAGTTAGAGGTAGAAAAAAAGTATTTTTGAATAAAATAGGAGATTCGATTAATGATTTTCTTATAAAAAATTCTAAAGTCGTTTTAGCGAGAAATAATTATGCTAAAAATTATTATCTAGAAAAAGGGATAGCGTCTAAAACGAAGATCATTGTTGCTCCAAATAGTATAAATGACTTCAAAGTAAATAAAGAGATCGAGCAGTACCTTGAAATTAAAGATGAAAAAACACCAACCTTAAAAGATTTCTATAATGCTGATTATATATTACTGTTTGTGGGAGCGCTCGAAAAAACTAAAAGATTGGAAGATCTTATTGAAGTAGTATCAATGTTCAAAAAAGACAATGAACTGCAAAATGTGAAAGCTGTTATTGTTGGAAAAGGCGATGAAGAGAATAATATAGCTCAGTTAATAAAGGATAAAAAATTAGAATCTGATGTTTTTTTAGCCGGAGCTGTATACGATGGTATTTCAAAGTACTTCATTGAAAGTGATTTGGTGATTTTGCCTGGGATGGGTGGCTTAGTTATTCAACATGCGGCTTTACATTCAAAACCTATTATTACAAGAATGGCTGATGGGACAGAATTAGATTTAATACATGAAGAGAAAAATGGTTATGTGCTTCAAAATTATGATAATAACGAATTAGCTGAAAAGGTCAAATTGATCTTAACCAATAAAGAGTTAATGGAAGAGATGGGACAGTATTCACTAAAACTGGTTGAAGAAACGTGGAATATGGAATTAATGATAAAAAGAGTAGTAGAAGCAATTGAAAAATAATTAATTTGGTTGTGATAATTATGAAAGCTTCTTTGGAAATTATGAAAAATATGGGTCCCAAATGGACAGTATTTAGAATTAAATATGAAATTGAGAAAAAGCTGGGGTTGCTGCAAAAGCAGTTCCCGGCTTTTTCTTATGAAGCGTTTGATTTGAATAAGCATATTGTTGAAACGAAAAAGCTGCCCCAATTAATTGAAGAGTCAAGTGAACGTTACTTTTTCTCTGGGTTGTCTGATCATTATTCCGAGTTGAAAGATACTTTTCAAATTGAAAAAGTGGTAGCGGAAGCAAATAATATTTGTGATCAGACATTCCGTTATTTCAGCAAACATTCTTTTTCATTTGATCAAATCAACTGGCAGTATAATCCGGATATCAATAAGTCAGCTCCAGCGGATGTTCATTGGGCAGGCATTGCGGACTTAGGCAGCGAATTTGGTGATATTAAGTGGATATGGGAACTGTCACGTTTTTCATTCGTTTATCCGCTAGTCAGAGCGTATGCAGTTACTAAAGATGATAAGTATGTGGATGCTTTCTGGAGTTATTTTGAAGACTTTATTGAATATAACCAACCTGAACTTGGTCCGAATTATAAATGTGGGCAAGAAATGTCGCTTAGATTAATGGCTTGGACGTTTGGATTGTTTGCTTTTCGTAATCATCCAGCAAGCACAGATATCCGACTTGAATCAATGATGAAAGCTATTTATCATCATGCGGATCATGTCGAGAAGCATTTTGATTTTGCGCTTAAATCTGTTAAAAACAATCATTCGATTTCTGAAGCAGCCGGTATGTATACAGCAGGGATTCTTTTTCCTTTCTTTGATAAAGCAGAGAAGTGGCGGAAGAAAGGAAAGAAATATGTGAGATCAGAAGCGATGTGGCAAATATACGAAGATGGATCATACATTCAGCACTCGATGAATTATCAGCGTCTTGCTATTCAAGATTTAACATGGACTGTGCGCCTTTCTCAAATAAACAATGATTCATTCGACAGTAAATTTTTAAAGAGATTCGGTCAGACAGTTTTATTTATGTATCAACATCAGGATCTTACGACAGGAAGACTGCCGAATTATGGCATGAATGACGGTGCATATATTCATCCGCTGACAACATGTGAATATTTGGATCACCGTCCAGCACTTCAAGCGGCCTGGTATACTTTGCATCAGGAGTTTTTATATGGTGATGAAACAGTGAATGAGATTGTCTTCTGGCTGTCAGGTGAAAAGGCACTTCTATCTAGAACAGCTCACGTTGAACAAAAATCGCAAGCTTTTCCTTACGGTGGTTATTGCACATTGCGTACAGAAGATTCATTTGGAATGATCCGGTGTGCAACATATAAGCATCGTCCTGCTCAAGCGGACATGCTTCATTTTGACTTGTGGCATAAAGGACAAAATATTTTAGCAGATGCAGGTACGTTTTCTTATAATACAGATCAGGATCATATTCTTTACTTCAATGGTACGGCTTCTCATAACACGGTCATGGTGAGTGAGCAAGATCAAATGAAAAAAGCATCACGGTTTATTTGGCTGAACTGGACAAAATCAAAAACGTTGCGTGCTGAAAAACATGATGACATTCAAGTTTTTGAAGGTGAACATTACGGATATGGTGCTGTTACACATAGGCGGGGAATTATTCAGAGCGGCGATCAGTGGGTGATTGTAGATGATATCTTTGGTGATGTGAAAGAAGATAAAATTTCACTAAGCTGGCTATTCGGTGTTCAAAATGTTCAGCAGTTTCAAGAGAATGAATGGTCAATTGAGTTAAAAGACAATGAACATTGGACATTAAAAACGTATTCTAGTGAACTTATTTCTTCACAATTGTATAAAGGAGCGGAACAGCCTTTGAAAGGATGGCGCTCACTTTATTACGGTCATAAAGAAGCTTTTCCACAGGCTGTCATGAGCAGCAGGGGAGATCAGCCAATGCGCTTTATTACAATCATTGGTCCATCAGATGAGCGTCATGAAGTATCGATGAAAGATGGTGAAGTCTTTTTAAGTAATAAAGTCATCTCGTTAAATGGTATTGGGAAGGCTACGATTTTCAAATTGAACTAAAGGGATGTTATTCGTGAAAATATTAGTGTTGCATCAATATTTTTTAGGGAAAGATGATCCAGGTGGCTCACGCTTTAATCAATTCGTGAAGTATTGGGAAGAGATGGGACATGAGATTACAGTAGTAGCTGGCACGGTGCATTATGCAACGGGTCAAAAAGAAGATAAGTATAAAGGGAAATGGATCGTAAAAGAGCAATACTCTGATAAAACAACTTTGTATCGAACTTACGTGTCTGAAGCGTACAACAAATCGTTTCTCGGTCGTTTGTGGGGTTATTTCTCTTTTACTCTTTCTTCGCTCTCAGCCATTATATTCAAAGTGAAAAAACATGATGTAATGATTGTGACCTCGCCGCCGCTATTTGTAGGGATTACAGGTATTCTGGCAAAGTTCTTTAAAAGAATGCCAATGGTGTTTGAAATAAGAGACTTGTGGCCGGAATCTGCTATTGACACAGGTGTGTTGACGAATAAGTTGATTATTAACATTGCGTATCTAGTTGAAAGGCTTTCCTACAAGTATGCAGATAAGATCAATGTTTTAACACCCGCTTTTAAACAGGCATTGATTGAGAAAAAAGACATTGATGAGAAAAAGATTATCTTTATTCCAAACGGAGCGGATCTGGATATCTTTCAGCCAGGACCTAGAGACAACTGGGTACGGGATCAATATGGTTTGAAGGATAAGTTTGTGATCACGTATATGGGTGCTCATGGAGTAGCTAACCATCTTGATTCACTTATTGATGTGGCAAAAGAGTGTCAGGACTATGAAGATATTGTCTTTATGCTAATTGGTGATGGTATGCAGAAAAAGGGACTTGTTGAACGCGTAACACAAGAAGGACTGAAAAACGTCCTTTTTGTTGATTCGCAGCCGAAACAAAAGATTCCGGACTTTTGCAATGCATCGGACATATGTACAGCCGTACTGAAGAAGGTAGATACATTTAAGACAGTATATCCAAACAAAGTGTTTGACTATATGTCGTGTGCAAAGCCTATTTTGCTAGGGATTGATGGAGTAGCTAGAGAACTTGTGGAAGAAAGCGGCAGTGGTTATTATGTGGACCCGGAAAATCCTGTGGAGTTTAAAGAGAAAATCTTGGCGTTGTATCATGATAACCAATTGCAAAAACAGCTTGGTGAAAACGGCCTTAAATTCGTTCGAGAGAATTTCAGCCGGGAAAGTTTAGCCGAAAAATATCTTAAAGAAATTAAATTAATAGGAGGCGTTTCAAGATGAATAAAAAACTTTGTGTAGTAGGATTAGGTTATATTGGGTTACCAACAGCAGCAATGTTCGCAAAAGCAGGTTGGAATGTGACCGGTGTCGATGTCAATTCAATCGCGGTAGAGAAATTGAATAAAGGCGAGATCCATATTGAAGAAGTAGGTCTTGGTGAACTAGTGAAAGCAGGCGTTGAAGCAGGGCGATTGAAAGCGAAGTTAACACCTGTTGAAGCAGACTGCTTTATCATTGCTGTACCGACACCGCATCGTGCAGATCATACAGCGGATTTAACGTATGTGGAGTCCGCAACAAAAGCCATTATCCCGTTTTTAAAAGAAGGAAATACGGTGATTGTTGAGTCCACCATTCCACCGCGTACCATTGATGACGTGGTTGCACCTTTATTAGTGGAAGCAGGATGGATTCCTGGTGAAGATATTTATCTTGCTCATTGTCCGGAGCGTGTATTGCCGGGACGCATTTTAATTGAACTTGTTGAAAATACGAGAATCGTTGGCGGGATTAACGAAATCTCTGCACAAAAAGCAGCTGATGTTTACCGTAGCTTTGTGACAGGAGATATCCTTATTACACGAGCAGTCAGTGCGGAAATGTCAAAATTGATGGAGAATACGTATCGTGATGTCAATATTGCATTGGCAAATGAGTTAGTGAAAATTTCAGAGCAGCTTGATGTTGATGCACTGGAAGTCATTCAGCTAGCGAACCATCACCCACGTGTAAATCTACATCAACCGGGACCTGGAGTTGGCGGACATTGCTTAGCGGTTGACCCATATTTCATTATTGAAAAAGCGCCTGAACAATCTGTTTTAATTTCAAATTCACGTAAAATCAACAACTCTATGCCAGAGTTTGTTGTTAGTCAAGTAAGAAAGATGCTTCCAGACACAAATTCTAAAATCGCCGTTTTTGGATTAACGTACAAAGGAAATATTGACGATGTGCGTGAAAGTCCCGCAATGGACGTGTTGAGCTTACTGCAAGAAGAAGGTTATAAGTTAGGTATTCATGATCCTCATGTGGAGCAAGAACGAGTTAATTTTCACCTGTCTTCATTTGAGGAAGCGGTACAGGACGCTGAGTGCCTGCTAGTGTTAACAGACCATAATGAGTTTAAACAGTTGGATGAGGAAACGATTCTAGCAAAAATGAAGAACACTGTCGTTTTTGATACAAAGAATTGTGTGTCTATACAAGATGAAAATATCTCTTATTATAATTTTGGTAACTTGTCTGAAACGAAATATACTGTTCAAGAAGTTTAATGGATGAAGGTGTTCGACATTAAAAGATTATTTGATTTCATATGTTCTTTAATCGGCATTGTTTTATTGTCCCCGGTTATCATAGTGACAGCTCTATTGATTCGACTAAAATTAGGTTCACCAATCGTCTTTAAACAACAACGTCCGGGCTTACACAGTAAGCCCTTTTTTGTATATAAATTCCGGACGATGACAGATGAGCGAGATGAAAATGGGGAAATGCTTCCCGATTCGATTCGGCTGACATCATTTGGTCAACTACTTCGTAAATTGAGTTTAGATGAGCTGCCTCAGTTGTTTAATGTATTGAAAGGTGATATTAGTCTTGTTGGTCCACGGCCGCTTTTGATGGAATATTTGGAGCTTTACACACCTGAACAAGCTCGCCGTCATGAGGTACGTCCGGGTATTACAGGCTGGGCACAGGTGAACGGCCGTAATGCGATATCGTGGGAAGATAAGTTTAAGTTGGATGTGTGGTATGTCGATAACCGATCTTTCTGGCTAGATATTAAAATTTTGTTTATGACGATACAGAAGGTGTTTAAGTCTGAAGGGATTAGTCAGGCAGGACATGTAACAATCGAGAAGTTTGCCGGTCCGAAAGGCGCTGATAACGAGTGAAACCGATTGTTGTGATTGGTGAAGGCGGCCATAGTAAAGTGATACAGGATATTATTGCGGCAGAAGGACTTTATCAGGTGATCGCGATACTGGATGATAAATATAATGACTTGTTTGAAATAGATCGAGTTGTAATTGGTCCGATATCTTATGCAGAAAAGCTGATTGCAGAAACGAATGCTGTTTTTGTGATAGCAATAGGGAATAATCGAGTCCGTGAAAAAATTGCTAGATCGTTGTTTGAAGCGGGTGCTGTGTTTAAGGCAGTCGTTCATCCATTTTCATCGGTTAGTCCTTCTGCACGTATTGGTGCAGGAACTGTTGTAATGGCAGGTAGTGTGATTAATGCAGATGCGGTGATTGGGGAGCATGCGATTATTAATTCTGGTGCTGTTGTGGAGCATGATAATCAAATTGGCGATTTCGCACATGTTTCGCCAGGTGCTGTGTTGACGGGGAATGTGTTTGTTGGTACCGGTGCTCATATTGGTGCAGGCGCGACAGTAATCCCAGGAAAGACACTTGGCGATTGGTCAGTTGTTGGTGCTGGGACAGTGGTAATTAATGATATCTCAAATGATGTAACGGTTATTGGTGTGCCAGCGAAAGTAATGAAACAATAATATATAGAGGAGTGATCGTATGTCTCAACAACCAAGAATTTATTTGTCTTCTCCACATATGAGCGGGAAAGAGCAAAGTTATATTAATGATGCATTTGAAACAAATTGGATTGCGCCGCTTGGTCCGAATGTGGATGGATTTGAGCGTGAGATTGCAGAGTATACGGGTGTTGCAGATGCGGCCGCGGTGAGTTCGGGAACAGCAGCGATTCATCTGGCGCTTCGATTGTTAGACGTACAGGCGGGCGATACAGTATTTTGTTCAAGCTTAACGTTTGTAGCGAGTGCGAATCCGATTGTTTATGAGGGTGCTGTACCAGTTTTTATCGATTCAGAACCTGAGACGTGGAATATGTCCCCAGACGCTTTAGAGCGAGCTTTACAAGATGCTAAAGTGTTGCCGAAAGCAGTTATCGTGGTAAACTTGTATGGACAGAGTGCGAAGATGGATGAGATTATGTCGATATGTGATCGTTACGGTGTGCCGGTCATTGAAGATGCCGCGGAATCGCTTGGTGCGGAGTATAAAGGCAAGAAAAGTGGTTCGTTCGGGAAGTTTAATGTATTTTCGTTTAACGGAAATAAAATTATTACAACGTCGGGCGGCGGAATGCTTGTTTCGAATGACGAAGAAGCGTTGCGAAAGGCTCGTTTCTTAGCGACCCAGGCACGGGACCCAGCTCCGCATTATCAGCACAGCGAATTGGGTTACAATTACCGGATGAGCAATATTTTAGCGGGTGTTGGCCGTGCGCAGCTAGAAGTACTGGATGAGCGTGTGAATGCGCGACGTGCGGTGTTTAATCGGTATGTGGAAGCATTTGGTGAAGTAGATGGATTTGATTTTATGCCGGAGTTGAAAGGTTTTAAACATAACCGCTGGCTGACGACACTGACGATTGATCGGGAGAAGGTCGGATTTACGCCGATGGAGTTAATTGATGCATTGTCTGCCGAGAACATAGAAGCACGTCCTGTGTGGAAGCCGCTTCATTTGCAGCCGTTGTTTGAAGGGGCGAAGTATTATACCCATACGGAAGGAAACAGTGTGTCGGATACGTTGTTTGAAAATGGTGTGTGTCTTCCATCGGGATCGAATATGACGGTGAAGCAACAGGAACGAGTTATTTATTTTATTAGTAACATGTTAAAGACGAAATCATTGCAAGTTTAATATGGACTCAGTCGGTTGCGGCCGGCTGGGGTGTTTTTAGGTCAATTTACTTTAGCACGGTGATTTAATAAAATATAAAGATAATTATTAACGTAATAAAACATTTGAATTTTCAGAGGAGATTAAATGACATTATGAGATACCTTATGTAAACGGAGAGTATTACCATTTATAAATGATTCAGGGTATCGTTTTATAAGGGGGGGGCATTGTGGATAGAAGAAACTTCTTGATAAAATTGTTACTTTGGATATTAACTCTTATTTTTGGTCATAGAGCTATACATGCTGTGGAAATGGAAATGCAAGGTTCTGATTCGATCAAGATTAAAGATAAAGATGGAAGGTTGGTTTCTGAAAAAATTGAGATCTTAACTGAAGAGTTGGCCAAAACTGAAGTGGATTTATTACAAAGAGCAATTAATCCAAAGAGACCACCTTTCGGAGCAATCGGAGATGGTGTTACAGACGACACAATTGCAATGCAATCCGCTATTAATTCCATGTCAGAGGGTGATACATTCGAACTTCCACGAGGTGTATATAGGGTATCATCTATTAACATTTCAAACAAAAAAAATTGCACTTTTATTTTTAGAGGAATTATAAAAGCGCTAGATAATATTGATATAAGCGAGGTAGTTTCAATAGTCTCATCTGATGGTTCGACTTTCGAAGGTTTGACTATTGATGGTAACATTAGGAACGTTTTTGATCGACAGACTTATGGCGACCAACCAAACTTAACAATAGGTTTTGCACAGAAAGATATTACATTTAGAAACACAGTGTTAAAAAATAGTAATTATTGCGGTATTGTCATGAACGGAATGTGTGAAAACATCTATTTTGATAGATTAGTCTTCGATAATATAGGAGAACACGGTATATATATTTCCGGAGGGTCTAATAAAAATATTAATTTTAAAAAGGTGTCTGCAAAAAATCTAGCATCTAACAGCTACTTAAAATCTCAAGATAGTCACGAGTGTTACGTATTTAAAGTTAGGCATACTGCATACTCGACAAATGAAAATCTTGTATTCGAAGATGTTGAGTTGTTGCAGGATAATAATAGTGTTGTAGTGTGTGTGTTTGGTTTCCTTAATGTTAAAGGCATTTATGCAAAAAACATTACATGCTTAAATAACTCTCTTGCTATTTTTTCCGGTTACGTTGTTGAAGATATTTATTTTGAAAATATTAAAGCAAAGAGACTTCTCTATAACGTAACAGGAGGAATTATCAAAAATATAAATATTTCAGGGGGAATTATTGGTAAAAATACCGGTGTATATATTAATCATATTAACGCTTTTGACATAATAGAAAGTGTAGATTTTGTTAATTGTAGGCTTACCTTTAATAATATAAAAATTTACAAACCACACAATCATAGCGTTAAATTTATAAATTGTACAAACACAGGTATAAAAACCAACTTTTTCATGGATTTAGAATATCTGAATGAAGACGTAGTATTTCAGGGTTGCCGTTTTGAGAGTGACATAAGCGAACTTTCTGTGGAACAGGATTTATTTAGAATAGCTTTAGCCGAATACGATAATGAAACCACATTATCGTTTATAGACTCTATAATAAAATGCGAGAATTGGGACTATTCTATGAATATATACCAAGCGATTAAATTAAATATAATTAACTGTAATATTGATAAACGAATTAGAGCATTTAAAGATCCTATATCGCTAGTAAAAATCAGCAGCAGTGTTATACCAACTTCACCTAAATTTTTTAATAAAATCAGGCATTTTGATAAAATAAATGCCGAAAACCTGACAGATATCACTGGAAAATCTTTAAGTATGTTGAAAGGGGTAGCATCAATTAATGCAGGTCAAACTTCATCGGCCTATATATCTTTATCCAATCTTGCCATTAATCCTAAAGTCGAAGATATATCTGTAATGCCTTTGTCCCCAGTTAATGGATTTTACATCAAGCATGATTCAGTTAATAACCGGTTTTTAATAAGGTTGTTAACTGCAGAACCATCAGATGTATCTTTTTCATATCAAGTTAAAATTTAGCTGGAATAAAGTGTGACATAAGGGCTCTTTTATCGGAGCGTGGTTTTTATGCTTTCAAATGGGCCCCAGCCTTTTTTATGTTTTGAGATTGTTTAGCACGTATGGTAACTATCCACAATTATAAATATGTATTCTGTCTGACTCTATACATTCATTTAAAAAAGCAGTCATTTCGAAGCGTCAGTTCGTGATATAGAAGCAGGCACTGAAATGATCTAGCTGGCTGTGACCGGCTAAGGTGTTTTTAGATCAATTTGCTTTAGTACAGTGATTCGTTGAATTAAAGGTTACTTTACGTACGGGGCATTAAAGGAACGGTGGCGACAAAATGAAACGGATCAAACATGGAAGCATTTTAGTGACGCTGGCATGTATTTTCATGATTGCGGGAAGAGGCTTTTTAGTCGTTGATGAAGAGCCAAAGAAAGCGGATGTGATCATTGTGTTAAGTGGGGATACAGGCCGTCTGGAGCGAGCTGCTGCTTTGTATAAGGAAGGATATTCAGACTATGTCATGCTTTCAATTGCGAGTGAAGAGGGGCTGCGTGCACAGCAAGCCACTGAATTAGGGGTAGCGAATGCTGCGTTGCTTCTTGAGAAGAAGGCGACGAGTACGTATACGAATGCTGTTTATACGAAAGAATTGATGGCAACACATAGTTTGCGGTCGGCTATTGTTGTTTCCTCGGATTATCATATGCGACGAGTGAAGTTGATTTTTGACCGGGTGTATAAAGATAGCGGGATTGAGTTAACGTATGTGGCATCACAGAGAAATGATCAAATGTGGTACAAGGATAGAGCGAATGTCTGGCATACTTTCACTGAATTTGTGAAGATCCCAGCGTATGCTTTGAGATTATATAAGTTCGTTGATATTGAATAGGATTGGGTTAGGGATTTTACATAGGTTAAGAGAAGGTTTTTTTAAGAAAGGTCAAATGTGTTTTTCCCTCTGCCGGGTGGAAAACATATTTGTGGTGCTGCTATGATTATGATTCAAAATCAGATAAATAAATGTTTTTTGTAAAGAGGTTTGAGTGTGTAAGCTAACATATGTTCCACGAGTTCTCGATCTGCTTGATCATTAATTTCAAGCCAGAAGATGGTTGGATGTTTCTGTTCCATTGACTGGAAATATTGAATTCTTTTTGATCGAGTATTTTCGATGCTTAGTTTGTTGTAATGGCTTTTGATCCGTTTGAAGAGAGGTGCGCCTTTCCCGATGTAAAGGATTTCGTCGTTCGCGCTTTTGAATAGGTAGATGCCGGCTGTTGTGCCGAGTTGATGTTGAATGAAGTCTAGCGAAACAGGGGTGTTGGCCGTTTTCGTATAAGGCATGTTAATGGAATTCCAAGACTCTGGATCAAAAGCGTAGCCATTTTCTTTTAAAAGTGCCTCAATTTTGTTGATCATGATTGGGTGTTCTCCTTTTTCACTATTTAAACAGTACTACGTTATTCGACATATCATTCCGTTTTCCTCTTTGAAGCAGGACGATTTTAGTGGGAATTTGGTGCTTGATAGTAGTGGAGACGAAGTCCCTTTTCTGAAGGGGTAAGGTATGGTCCAAATTCCCTTGTTTTCCAAAATATTTTGTTTATAATGAAAAGAAAAAGGGGCGCTTCGATGAAAAAGAGCAGCATTTTTGTGTTCATCACAGTCGTCATTGCTTTCGGCTTGTTAATTTCAGGTTTTGTCTCGTATCAGAGCAAGTTGGACAAGATTGAACGTGAAGCGTGGGCCAGTCAAGACTTAAAACAGGCTCAACAGGAACAAGAAAGCGTTTTATTAGAGGAATTGGATCCTCGTACACATCCTAAGCAATCGGTATTGGATTTTTTACGTTATCAATCTTTAGTAAACGATGAAGTGAAGATCTCATTGCTTGGAGGCGATAGTATAGCGGGTGTTGAAGAATCGTTATTACAAAACAAGCTGCAATCATTTGATCCAGTATTTAAAACGGTTACGGTTCGCAATTATGGCTTTGAACGATATTCCACTTCCGATTTAGTAAAAGCGGACAAGCAGTTAATCGTCGTCAATGATCAGCCAGACTTGGTCCTATTTGAAACGTCGCTCATCGCTAATCAAAAAGAAGCAGTGTACTATGATCAAACGGATGAAGATATTCAAACGATGATGTCTGATATGACAAGCAAACTTCCGAATACTCGTTTTCTGATTATCTCACAGAACCCAACAGTGGATGATGATAGGGGAGAGAATAATCCGATGGGCTATACACGTCAAGGATATTTAGATCATACGAAGGCATCTATATTAGACTCTAAATGGGAATATTTCGATGTGAATGCGGCGATGAAAATGAAACTAGAGGAAGAACATCGAAGTGTAGAAGACATTTTGGCTGATGATATTCATTTGAATGAAGAAGGATACGCGATGTGGAGTGACGTTCTGTTTGATTATTTTGGGCATGCTCGTCCGTAATCGGTAAGAATGACAAATGGCCCCGAGGCTATTTGTCATTTTTTTTATGCAAAAAAGAGTAAATATATTAAATAAAGGGTATAGAATTGAAAGCGTTTTCAAATGGTATCTAAACGGATGAAGAAAGGGTGATGGCTATGAATGACACAAAACAAATGGAGATGTCTATCGATAAACTGTATGAAGAGAATGAGAGAAAAGATGGTTTAAGGGAAGTGACGTTTATTCAAAAAATGATCATTCTATGGCACAAACATCATTACTTAAAGTATCAATATTTAGAAGAAGGGTGTATGAATAAAGAAATTAGAAAGGAACTTGAAGGAAAGAAAGTCTATCATTATGAAAAATACGTTAAAATTTTATAGCCAAACGGCAAAAAGCCCCGGTGTATCAGGGCTTTTAACCATTTAATCGTTTCGCTTTTCAAGCATTCGTGCTTCCACTTTTTTGTAGACGATCAGACCGTTCAGGAAATAGGCGTCTTCAAGATCACATTCTTGTTGGAATGGATCGTGAAAGTCGTATAGATGGGAAAGTTTCCGTCCATGTTTATAGAGCCATATTTCGCGCGTATGGAATGCGATGTCAATAATGAAGCGGTGAGTCCGTTTCTCCAAGTAATAACAAAAGCCGGTTTCGTTGAAAATGGCTTTCGGAATGTGATGTCGGATTCGCGCGCCTGATGCGTATTTGGATTTTGAATAATGAACGTATTCGTCCGCATCCAATATCCAGATCGGGTGTACGCTGGCCAGTACATATTGATCTTGGTGCTCGTACCATGTTTTAAGCGGCATTTTTTCTTCTAAATAGATGAAGACCGAGATGGTTCCATTCGGATGCAGGACGCGAAAATCGCGTCCTGTTTGTATTTGTGCGTCCGGAAACTGTTTCTTGAGCCAGCTAAATAAAGCATGCTTGCTCATTCGGTGTCGCCGAATTGTTCTTGTAGTTGTTTAATAGCCGCCATTTGCCACTTTCGGACGGCGGCGGGTGTGACGTTTTCGCGCCGTGCAATGTCCGGGTTTGTGAGTCCTTCGATAATGGATAAGTCAAACCAACGTTTCGCTCGCCCGCTTAAATGATCACCGTGCGCTTTCGTCATGGCAATCGTGTCAGGGGTCGGGCCAGGGTCAATACCTTCAAATAGAACGGGTTCGCCGGTCAGGACGGTTTCGTCACTGAAGGCTGCATCTTTCGTCAGGGCGTTCAAGATGCGCCCTTGAATGTACGAGTAAGCGTAAGGTGGAAAGGCACCTTTTGCGCTGTCGAACTTTTTGTGTGCTTCCCATAGGGCGATCAAGCCTATTTGATGATAGTCTTCTTTGTTTTTGTAAATGTGCAGTTTGTTCATGATGCGGTGGATCATCGGCGTGTACTGCGTTGCTAGTTGTTCAAATTGCATGATTACATTCCAATCTGACTAGCGCGCCAGCCGGTATATTACCCGGGTTACATTGAATATATAGGTTAATAGACTTGTGTGTAAATACCTTATAATTATGGTTTAATTACCTAATTTAATAGGAAAAAAGTTTATTTGGATTATAATTGGAAGTTGAAGTGGGGGTTGGTATAATAGTAGAGGTCAGTTTGTATTTGGGCGTTTGGAAGCGGTTGCTTTTGGTGTGGAGAAGGCATTATGGATGATTGTTAATGTATTGTAAAATTTATGGATAGACGACAGTTAGCGAGATTAGTAGCAAAAAATAGTGATGATAGCGATATTGTTCAGTCAGGTAGATGTTTTTTACGCGTTTGGAATAAACTATGACATAAGCTCTCTTGTATAGTATAAAAGGATGGATTTACTGAATAAGGGTATACTTTTGAAAGCGTTTTCATATATTATCTAAAATACGATGAAAGGGTGATGGCGATGAATGAGACGAAACAAATGGTGATGTCTATTAATCAACCGTATGGAGAGGAAAAGAGAAAAAGTGGTTTAAAGACAGTGAAGGTCATTCAAAAGAGTATCATTGCCTGGCACAAATACCACTATCTCAAGTATCAATATTTAGAAGAAGGCTGTATCAACAAAAAAATCAGAAAGGAATTGAAAGGGAAGAAAGTGCATCATTATAAAAAATACATGGATATCTCATAGCGAAACGATCGATAAACCTCCTGGCGTGCCAGGGGGTTTTAATCAATCCATTTTCTCGTGCGTTTAAATAATTACGATGTTTTTTTGTTGATTTTTATGCTAGTTTAATATATTATTAATTCAAGATAGTTGAATTAATAATAACTAAAGGAGATTTACAATATAATGAATGTATTAGTAGTAAAAGCAAATAACCGTCCAGCAACAGACGCTGTATCAAGTAAAATGTATGAAACGTTTATGGAGAACGTAGAAGGTGTAAACGTAACAACTTACGATGTATTTGCAGAAGATATGCCTTACTTTGGTCAAGATTTATTCAACGCCTTCGGTAAAGTAGAATCTGGCGAACAAATGACAGATGTGGAACAACGTATTTTAGCTGCGAAACAAAAAGCAATGGATGCTTTATCAGCAGCAGACGTCGTTGTATTTGCATTCCCATTATGGAACTTAACGATCCCAGCTAAATTACAGACGTTCATCGACTATGTGTACCAAGCTGGTTTCACATTCAAATATGACGAAAATGGCCAATTAGTACAATTAATGACGGACAAAAAAGCTGTTATTCTAAGTGCACGTGGCGGCGTTTACTCAACACCAGAAGCAGCACCAATGGAAATGGCTGCTACTTATATTAAAAACGTTGTGGGTGGCGTATTCGGTATGGAAGTCGTACAGGAAGTCATTATTGAAGGTCATAATGCAATGTCAGATCAAGCTGAAGCCATTATTGCGGAAGGTTTAGCAAAAGTGGAAGCTGCAGCAAAAAGTTTATCAGCCGTAACGGCTTAATGATTATTAAATAATAGCCCTCTTTCAGGTCTATTCGAAATGCAGTAAAATCTGAATGTTAGATTTTACTGCATTTTTGTATTAATCTGTTTTAAAATTAAAATGATGATCGGTATGCTTAGGTGATAAATGATAATAAAGTTGTTTAAAAATTGATGAACAAATGGCGATAGAGTCAGTTATTCTCTTTGATAATCTTTCGGTAAAGAAAATCCCCTTCCTACAATGTCTGAAGCATTTAAAAAGATAACAAAAGAATCGGTGTCATGCCTCTGTATTAACTCTTTTAGATAAACAGCTTCTGATTGTTCGACCACGCTAAACAGCAATGCTTTTCTTTGATTCGAAAATCCTCCTTCCGACCACACTCTGGTAAAACCTCTATTGATCTCGTTCTGGATCAGATTTGTTACTTGTTGCTCATTTTCCGTAATAATTAATACAAGCTTAGAAGAGGAAGAACGAAGTTGTACTACATCTATGACTTTACTTCCGATAAAAATTGAAATCATTGCATAAAGAGCGAGCTCTAAGTCAAAGGCAATCATCGCAAAAATCACAACACAGCCATCAATCATTAGTTGTGCAAAACCACTTGATAATCCTGTGTATTTTTTAATGAGCTGACCGATAATAGTCGTACCGCCGGTGGAACCGTTCCCTCGAAAGACCAAGCCAAGACCTGTACCCAAGAGTATTCCCCCGTATATCGAGGAAAGCATAGGATCTTTTACAGCAAAAGGTAAGTAAGAGGTTATCCAAACAAATAAAGGAAGTGACGTAGTTCCCACAAACGTTTTAACACCAAAATCTTTTCCTAAAAGGAAATATCCAAGAAAAAAGATAGGAATATTAATACTCCATTGAATCAAAGCAGGCGTCCATCCATACAGACTATAAAGAATCGTGCTTATTCCGGAGACCCCTCCTGCTGCTAAAAGAGCTGGTAATAAAAAGAGATTAAACGACAGTCCGACAAAAAAAGTGCCAAATACAATTAAACTATAAGATCGTAATTCTTTTTGTGTGTTCATATATATGTCCCTTCTATGTAATACAACAAAAAATGGTATACTTTCATATTTTCTTTTAATGACAAATACTAACGCTAAATATACAGTATCGTCAATTAATTTTTAAACATTTTTCAAATTTATTGAATTAAAATATTTAGTTCGTCATTCGAAAATTGAACGACTTAATGATTTTTAAACAACTTTACTGTAACTAGACATTAGTAGTTTCTTCATTTCCTTTTCTGCAAATTATTCCATCCTAACCGACCATGCCGTTGTGAAACTCCCTTCAATAAATTGTAGAATTTTTCTATTATAACAGAAAATAGGTAAATTAGAGTGGTGTATGTAGGTCATATTCATTCCTTTTTTTTAGGAAATTAAGAAATATTGTTTCATTTTCGGTACTTATGTCGTATTATAGAAGATATAATACAAATTGTACGAACGGGCAAAATCATTGAAAAGTGATGACGCAAAACTAGAGGGGCTAAAGTTTTCGAGACTATGTCAGCCAGTTGCCGAATACGGACCTCCGTACGGTTTAGTAAAGAGGGGGAGTAAAAAGTGATTATAGCAAACGCAAGAGGAAATGAGTCAAAAAGAGTCAGTTTTATTCAAAAACTGATTGTTAAATGGCATAAAGATCAATATGTAAAGTATCGCTATCTAGAAGCTGGCTGTATGAATGAAAAAGTCAAAACGGGCCTAAGAACGAGAAAAATGTATCATTATAAAAAATCTAAGAACATGTTATAAAGTGCTTCCCTAGGAAGTGCTTTTTTTTTATTGTCATTGAAAAAGTGGAGATCGTCCGAATAAAGCAAAGAACGCCGGCTGCGCGCCGGCGTTCTTTTACGTTTCTTCTTTATGGTGAAAGGGGCATTTTCCTTTGATCGGTTCGATGTCGTCGCCGATGAAAAATTGTTTCCACTCGTTATGGTCTGGATCGCCGAAGTGGCTAATGTCCGGATGCTTTGGGAGTTGATCCCATTTCTCAACGCGTTCCCGTACTTTTTCACGGGACATGATGCCGCCTTTTTCTGTTCCTTTCAGCCCTTCGAAAATTTTGCGGGGCTGAAATCCGAGTACCATGGAATTGCCGAGATGACGGGTTTTTCGCTGTTTATAGGCCGGTGCATTGCCGAAGACGAAGATCGGTTCGCCGTTAAAATGAAAGTCCCACAAAAAATGTTCAGGGTTTTTCGGGCTTTCTGTTGGCCACTCTTTGTCATCTTGTTCATGCACGTATTGGAGGATGTCCCAAAATTGCGTTCTGTATTGTTCGAGTGATCCTTCGCGTTCAAAAGGTTCGACGAAAACGAAGAGGCCGTGCCTGATAAAAGGGGGTTTTTGAAAAAGGGCTAGAAAGTTCTCCAGTGCATGAGGCAAATTAGACCAGTCTTTTTGTGTAATGTACGCATAGCGCAGTTCTCCTTTACGTTCCCCATTCATGCCGAAATAACAGGGGAAAGTCGGATCGGTCACAGTTTGATGAAACGTCTCATATTCTTGCTTAAGCCAATCAGGCAAATCTTCACGAGTGTTCATCTCTTCTTTCGTCAATAAAGCCATCTTTGTTTTCAGCAATCCATTCTCGCCTCCAGTACATTCCAATCATATCATAACTACATGCAGTACATTACCCATTCGGAAGTGGATTGAAACCGAATTATCTGTATAAAACAAAATAAGTGTGGGCATATTGAGGATAAAAGAAAAGGGCGAACTATTATGAAGGAAGATGAATACATTAATATGGATGAATATCATGAGGATGGCCATTTCTTTATAGGATTAACGTGGGCAACAGTGTTAAGCGTTCCATTGTGGATTTCATTTTTGGGATGGATCAAATTAATGGGCCACTTTTTGTAAGAGAGTAGCGGGGGGAAATGTTACTTTTTTAATTAGGAGGTACGATGAATGCCACTCTATCATATGAAAGAAGTTTGGACGCCATTAAAATGGATGGGGATTAAAATCTACAAGTCTTATGGTGAAGGTGAAGGATATTATATGAAATTTCGTGATCAACATAGAAAGAAAATTGGATTTTAGATAAAGAAGCAAGAGGATACGAACAACATAATCTTTACGAAGACGAGCGGACAACTGCTCGTTTTTTTTTGTGCTCAAATGATGAAAAAGAGGGGAACGGCATTGTCGTATATGCCGTTCGTTTATTCAACCGGTGTAGAATTGGACGTTTGAGCGCGGAAGGGCAAAGTAGATGTAGGTATAGTTTTTAAAATGAAACAGTGATTTGCGTTTTTTCTTCTGGAAGTAAACACGGTATGCGTTGCCAAGGTCTTCGAAGCCGACGTAGTGAAATTGTTGATCTACGCTGAACTCACGGGCAGCTGCTTCAACATCTGTTTCATTATGAACGTCAAAATCAGGTCGGCTGTAGTCGATGACAGACGGGTGTTCATTAATGGATTCAAGAAAAAACAGCATATCTTCATCTCCTTTTTCAAATAAATCTCATTATAGAATATAGAGTGTTACACTAACGTTACACGCGAATTTTAAAGTAAAGAAAAAGGCCATTCCTTGACTGGTGAGCAAAGGAATAGCCTTGTGATCATTAGTGGAGCGGTCCGTGGGTGATGGCGGTCAGGGCTTCGTTGATTTCAAATAGTTTTGCACGTACGTTTGTGATGCCGAAGCCGTTTAGGCGTTTTGTATGCATAGTTAAGTAGTTTTCGGCATCTGTTTTTGTTTCGAACATGTAGATGCCGCCTGCTTCATTCGTTTCTTTGTTTTCTGTCCATATTTTCCACATGAATCCTTTTTCGTCATTAATGCTTTTCGCCAGATCGGAAAAAGCAGCAGCCATTTCGTCTCCGAACGGTCCTTCATGTTTAAAGTCCACTTGCAGTACGTAAGCCATTTGTCATTGCCCCTTTATTGTTTTTTAATATACGTTTCCCCGAGAATTTCGTTAAGCTTGTATGAATTCGTTGAAAGTTCTTTTTGAATAAATGATGGAATATCTGTTTGATCGATATCGTACAGGACTTCGATTTCTTTTGAAAATAATAGGCCTTCTTCTTCAAGAAGAGATGAGAGTGCAGGGAATGTCTGCGTTTGAAGCGGCTCTGCTGCTGAAAGAGCTTGCTTAAGGCCCTGTACGTAATAGTCAAGCGGCCGTGCACCGACGATTTTGATGCCTTTGTTTTCTTCGTTGACTAGGATGATGGTCGGGAATCCACGGACACCGAGTTGTTTTGTGAGTGCAAAGTCTTGCTGCAATAGTTGTTCGCCGGCTTCACTGTTCGCTTCTTTGACGATTGTTTCTCCGTTGAGATTCATTTGATTCAAGATGTCGATTAAGACCGGTTCATCCGCGATGTTTCGATTGAAAGCAAACACGGCTTCTCTCGCCCGGCGTAAAAAGGTGTTCGCAAGCTGAGGCTTTTTTTGCTGAACGATTTTGAATACCCGTGAAGGCGGGTACGATGAATGGACAGGATTTTCAAGCCATACGGAACCGTCAATCGGCATGCGCGAATGTTCCCCGACTTCTCTCCAGTGCGCGGCAACATCTGCAGGACCGGAAATGCCGTTTGCGACGTCAGCGAAGCCTTCCCACGTTTCGAGTAGTCCGCCCATCACGGTTTGGACATTGAAATACTGTCCGTATTGTTTTTCAAATCGGCGTAAAACGGGTTCGAGTGCCCAGCAGTGGGAGCAAATCGGGTCTGTTATGTAATAAAGAGTCACTTTTTTTTCGGGTTTGTTTAGATCGATCATTTCCATCGCCACATCGCTAGCATCGCCACATATGCCTGTTTCAACATCACAAATCATCTTATTTTTCGTCATAGTCAGTTCCTCTTTTCTTTCTCTTTATTTGTATTGAAGGGCCCATTGTTGAACGGGTTTGAGCGCAGCTGTTAATGTTTGGCCTTTTTCGGTTAATTCATATGAAATGGTTACAGGAGTACCAATTGTCACTTTTTTTTCGATTAATCCGTATTCGGCGAGCTCAGATAGTTTTAAAGACAGGGCTCTAGGCGTAATATCTGTCAGGTCTCTTTTGATTTCGGAAAAATGGGCTGTGCCATTTGGGCAAAGAGACAAATAATGAATGATGAGCCCATTCCACTTTTTTCCTAGTATTTCGAATGAATATTGTAAGTATGGACAAATTTCCACGGATGACACCTCGCTTATAAATAAAGTATATATAATATAAAAAATATATCAAGTATAAAAAGTATATTAATTTATTGGAAAGGAATAAAAGGCCTTTTGCCATAAAACACATACAGGAAAATCGATTTAGTCATGATATGTTATGATAATAATAGAATTTTTTGTCAAATTGGAGGGTTTCGTTTGATAGAGTTGCGTGAGGCAAAAAAGGTGTATCGATCAGGAAGCGGGAAAGATGAGATTTTGCGCGGCATTGATTTGCTTGTCGAGAAAGGTGAGTATGTGGCGATTATGGGGAAGTCCGGTTCTGGGAAAAGTACGCTGCTGAATTTACTCGGGGCGCTTGATGTGTTAGATGCAGGTGAGTATGAATTAGCGGGGAAGTCTGTACATAAAATGAGGCAGGGCCGTCGTGCTGCGCTTCGCAATGAAGAAATTGGCTTCGTGTTTCAGCATTTTCAACTTATTCCGAATTTGTCTGTCTATCAAAATGTGCTGCTACCGCTCACGTATGGCAAGAAGCGGCTCGGGAAAAAGAAATCACGTGTGCTCAGTCTTCTTGATGAAGTAGGTTTGCTAGATAAGAAGAATCAAAAGCCGGCCCGCTTATCAGGCGGTGAGAAGCAGCGTGTCGCGATTGCACGAGCACTTGTGAATGAGCCGGGCTTAATTCTGGCCGATGAACCGACAGGAAGTTTAGATGAAGAGACGACGGAAAGTGTGTTGAATTTGTTTGATCGTGTACATAAGCAAGGAACGACGATTATGATGATTACGCACGATCATGATGTGGCAAAGCGGGCCGATCGTATTTTGCGTTTGCAAAATGGGGTGCTCGCATGAAGTTGATCACGGCGTTTAAACTTGCGTGCTTCGGATTATGGTCGAATCGCTTTCGAGTGCTGTCGGCAATGATGGGTGTTGTGATTGGCATGTTTGCGGTCATTGTACTCACGTCGATTGCCATTGGTGTGAAAGATACGCTGCTAAAGCAGATGGGCAGTCTCGGTGCGGAGCAAATTCTCGTCATGCCGGGCCGTGTGCTTGATACAGCCGGTGGACAGAAAGATTTTTTAAGCGGGCTGACGAGTGTGCCAAGTACGTTAACATATGAAGATGCAGAAGCGGTTGCACAGGTGCCGAATGTGAAATCGGTGACACCGCAGCTTGAAACGGTGACCGTTGCGAAGTATGGGGAGAAAAGCGTGCAATCCGTTCTCGTTGGCAGTACGGATCAATATAGCCGCGTTCAGCATGCGGATCTGTCGGAAGGGCGCTTTTTTACGAAGGAAGAGCAGGATCAAAAAGCAAAGGTTGTCGTTCTCGGAAGCAATATTCATGAGGCACTGCTCGGTTTGAATACAGAACCGGCTGAAGGCGGCGTCACGGAACCGACTGAAACGAAACCGGAGTCTTGGTGGAAGCGTGTGTTGAATTCATTGCAGGCAGGCGTTGTTTCGGCTGAAGAAGTTTCGTTAGTCGGGAAGACGTTGACAATCAATGAGAATGAATTCAAGGTGATTGGTGTACTGGCGCCAAATGCGGCGCTCGGGTCGAGTACGGATAATAATATTGTCATGCCAATTGAGACGGCGCTTCAAACGACAGATATGAAAAATTTGAATAAGATGGTCGTGGAGGCGTCGAGCATCGATGTCATTGATGAAGTGGATGGCGCCGTCTTTTCAACGATTAAAGCGAACCATCAGGAAATCGATTTTAGTGTCGTGAAGCAGGATCAAATGTTGGGTGCGCTCGATAATGTGACGTCGATTTTGCAGGTGATGCTTTTCGGGATTACGGTGACGGCACTTCTTATTAGCGGAACGGGCATTATGAATGTGATGGTCATGTCGGTACGAGAGCGGACGCGTGAAATCGGGATTCGCAAGGCGCTCGGCGCGACGACATTTGAAGTGATGGGGCAGTTTTTCTTTGAGACGCTGTTGCTTTGTTTTATCGGCGGCGCGGTCGGGATTGGTCTCGGGTACGGGTTTATTGAACTGTGGAATAGTCAAGTGGATATATTCGCGCTCGTACTACCCATTTGGGCAGTGAAACTGGCACTGTATTCATCGCTTGTGATCGGTGGATTGTTCGGCATTTATCCGGCGTTGAAAGCAGCGCGGATGAATCCGAGTAAAGCATTACGGTTTGAGTGATTAGATCGCTAAAATGCCGTATTCGGATGAATGGACAATTTTGGATTTGTGCGTTATTCTTTTTAAACGAAGACGAAGCCCGCCGTATGTTTAGCGGGCTGTTTCGGTTAGAGGTGGTTTTTTGAAAAGGATAGTGAGAGTGGGCATTTTGCTTTTGATCGGAGCGGTCATTTTTCATTTTTCTTCGCAAACGTACGATCAGCAGTCGCTTGTGCCGCTTCTCAGGCGGGTGCTGCCGGGTGAGCCGTTTGCCGGTGTTTTATCACATGTGCAAGTGTCGTACTGGGACTCGATTATTTCGGTAGAGACGAAGGGGTATTATTATTTTGTGGAGTTTTTGATCCGAAAGTTTGCGCACTTGTTTTTATTCGGGTGTTTAGCGGTGGCATTGTTTAGTGTCGTGATGCTGGCCAGACCAAAGCAGGTGTGGCAGGTTGTCTTGTTTTCACTGATCGGGACGGGGATGTATGCGGCGCTCGATGAGTATCACCAGTTTTTAACAGGGGGGCGGACACCGCTTTTAAAAGATGTGGTGCTCGATTTGATGGGGGCGACGGCGGCCCTTTCATTGTACGTGCCTCTGTTTTTGTGGAGGATGAAGCAGAAATAAAAAAGGTATGTTCTCATCTTCAGCATGATGCTGAAGAGGGAACATACCTTTTTTCGTCCACTCGTTTTCTTTATTTCATCAAAGATGGAATCCACGTTGAAAGAGGCGGGAAGAACGAGATGATGAGTACATCGAGTATTAAAATCAGAATGAGCGGGATAACGGCCTTCCCGATTTTAACAATCGATAGTTTGGTCAGTTGGGAAACGACGAACAAATCAATACCGACTGGCGGTGTAACTAAGCCGATGGCGAGGTTACATACCATGATGACACCGAAGTGAACAGGATCGATACCTAATGTGACCGCTGTACTTAACAATAATGGAACAAAGATGAGAATCGCGGCGCCTCCATCGAGGAACATGCCGGCGATAAATAAAATAACGTTTACGATAATTAAGAAGACATACTTGTTCGTAACAAAATCTGAAATCAACGCGTAAACCATATCAGGAACGCCCGTGATGCTAATGAAGAAGCCGAATAAACCAGCCGTTCCGATAACAATCATGATGATAGCGCTGCTAATGGCAGAATTTCGAAGCGTTTCGATCAATTGTTTCATCGTAATTTCACGGTAAACGACGAAACCGATGATGAATGAATAGACAACGGCGACAACAGATGCTTCCGTCGGTGTGAAGATACCGCTGTAAATACCACCTAAAACGATGATCGGCATTAATAAAGCGAGAATGGCTGCTTTAAACGTTGTCCACACTTCAGCAGGCGCTTTACGCTCTTCACCGACATAACCACGCCGGTTGGCGATAATATACGCACTGATGAGAAGGGAGAGTGTAATAAGTAAACCAGGCATGATACCGGCTAAAAAGAGATCACCGATGGACACTTCTGCTGCTACCCCATACAAGATCATGGAAATACTTGGCGGGATAATAACACCAAGAGCACCTGCAACGGCCTGGTTGGCAGCTGCATATTCTACATGATAGCCTCTGGCGAGCATAGCGGGAATAAGGATGGAACCGATGGCCGCTGTTGTTGCCGCTCCTGATCCAGAAATGGCTGCAAAAAACATCGATGTGACGATGGCGACCATGGCAAGTCCGCCTGTAAAATGTCCTACTAGTGAACTCGCAAAGTTTACGAGACGTTTTGAGATTCCGCCTGCTCCCATTAAGTTTCCAGCAAGGATAAAAAATGGAATGGCCATTAAAGGAAACGAGTTGATCGCGACGAAAATCCTTTGAGGAACAACGTCTAGTGGCAAAGAATCGTGCATCCAGATTCCAGCAACTGTAGATAATCCGAGTGAAAAAGCAATCGGTACACTTAAAAACAGGAGAACGAATAAGGAAATAAAAAATATAGGAAGCATGTTCTCACTCCTTTCTTCCTATGAACTCTTCAAAAATACATGTGATGGAGTTCAAGAAAAATAGTATTCCTCCAATAGGAAGGGAAAGATAAATGATAAACATTGAAATCCCGGTTCCTGGAGCAATTTGATTGGAAAACTTTTGAGCAAGGTCTAAACCGTATACAATTAAGATGACATAAAAAATCATTGAAATGAGATGAGTGAGGATCACGATCCATTTTCTTATTTTTTCATTAAGCAATTCCGGTACAACTTCGACGGCTAGCAGTCTTCCATTTCGCAAAGCGAGAGAAGCACCGATTAAGACGACGTAAATCATGAGAAAGCGGGAAAGTTCCTCAGACCAAGCAAGAGATGAACCGAAAACATAGCGGGCGATGACTTGCCAGAAGATAAGTGCCGTCATGATCGCCATCATTAACGCAACTAGATAGCCACACAATTTATTAAATACATCGTTTACTCGTATATAGCCATGCATAATGTTTTTCATTTTCTCAACTCCTTAATAAAGAAGGGGGGATAATGACAGATTCATTATCACCCTTCTAGCAGTTCTAATTAATATTCGAAGTTCCGTACTCGATCAATCATTTCTTCTCCAATTTGTGGTGCCCATTTCTCGTAGACAGGTTCTACTTTTGCTTTAAATGATTCTCTGTCCGGCTCTGTAATGACAACGCCTTCTTTTTGAATGAATTCAGCGGCTTCTGCTACTTTATCTTGGTTCGCTTGGCGGCCGATCGGTTCAGCATATTCAGCTGCTTTTAAAACGGCTTCTTGCTGATCCGGTGTCAAGCCATCAAAAATGCCTTTTGAAATCGCAATTGGTGCTGGAGAAAAACGGTCTTCGATTAAGGCAACGTGACTTTGAACTTCATAAATTTTGGATGTTTGAATCGTTGCTAGTGAGTTAGAGTGCCCATCGATTACACCTTGTTGAAGGCCAGTAAATACTTCTGTCCACGCCATAGGTGTCGGGTCTGCTCCAAATGCTTTCCACGTATCGATTTGTACTTCATTTTCCTGTACACGTATTTTCAAGCCTTTTACATCTTTTACGGAGTTAATTGCATTGTTGGATGATGTAGCAACGAAACCGTTTTCGACCCAACCAAGAACTTTAACTTGTGCTGCATCTTCAAACTTTTGTGAGAGTTCATCGCCGATTTCACCATCTAAAACAGCGTATGCATGCTCGCGGTTGTCAAGCAAGAATGGCAAGTCAAACATGTTAAATTCAGTTACCCAGTTACCCATAGGACCGGCAGAGATAATTCCCATGTCGAGCGAGTTAATCCCCATTAATTCGAATACTTCACGCTCGCCGCCTAATGAATTATTGTAGTGAATTTTGACAGACATTTGATCATCTGTTAAATTTTCTAATTCTTCTTTAAAAGCTTTTGCTGTAACATCAAATTTTGCGCCTTCTGGTTCAGGAATACTTAAGTCCAGTACGATTTGTTTACCAGTGTCTTTCTCGCTTTCATTTGCACTATCAGAAGAAGCGCCACAGCCTGCAAGTCCTAATGATAAGGCCGCTGCCAGAGATGTTACTTTCAATAATTTTTTCATGATAAATCCCCCTTGTTTGTTATGAATGTGGATACACAATGACTTTTAAGCTCCCACTTCGATTTGTGTGGGCTTGATGCATCGCAGCTTGAATTTCGTCAAGCGAATAGCTGTCCGTTAATACGTGCTGTATTTGGCTGCCGATCGATGTAAGCAAATCAATCGCCAGTGGATAAGTATTTGTATAGCGATAAACAGAATACAAATTAATTTCATTTTGAAGCATTAACGTGACGTTAAGAGGTACGGCATCTGTTGGCGGAAAGCCAATTACAACGATCGAACCGCCGCGCTTTGTCAATTCAGGAGTAGATTGAAGCGCTTTCGTGTTTCCGGACGTCTCAATGACGAGATCAGCGCCAAGTCCTGCTGTCCGTTGCTTTACTTCGTCCAAAATAGACTGCTTGGAAATGTCAATGGCTTTTGTCGCACCGAGTTTAAGTGCGGCTTCAAGCCGAAGCGTTTCCATATCGCTCACAATAATTTCTTTTGCGCCAAAGGCTTTTGCAGCGATAACGGTCATTAATCCGACCGGCCCCATTCCAGAAATCACAACGGTATCGCCCGTTTTCAAATGGCCGCGCTTCACGGCATGAATGCCGACTGACAGTGGTTCTGCTAAGGTAGCGTTTTCAAAAGAAAGCACATCAGGAATAGCGAATAAAAAATCTTCCCGGTGTTTTAAATATTGAACGAAAGCTCCTTTCACCGGCGGTGTTGATAAAAACTGTACGTCCGGACAAAGATTATAGCGGCCTTCCCGGCACCAAGAGCAAGTCATACAGGCAACACCAGGTTCGATCGCTACTCGGTCGCCTAGGCTAAAGCGGGTTACTTCATCTCCTACAGCGACGACAATTCCTGCACATTCATGACCTTGAATGTGGGGATATTGAACTTCACGTTTTCCGATTCGACCATGAGCATAGTAATGAACGTCCGAACCGCAAATCCCAACGGCCATTACCTGGACCAGCACATCTTTGCCTGTAACGTGTGGGACGGGTGCGTTAGCTACATTTACTTGCAGCGGCTTTTCGAGATACGCGACTTTCATCGTTTCCGGTATCGTGAATAATTGTTTACATGTTTCTTCTGTTTTACACATAAGGCAACTCCTATCTCTAAGGTAAGCGGTTACTTTGAATTGAATAAATAATTAAGCGTTGTGACTTAGGAGCACTTTTCCACATTGTTTTTGTTCACAAAGTTCAAAGGCAGCTTCCCACTCGGTAAGAGGAAGTTTATGCGTAATGATCGGTGCAAGGTTGATTTTTTTCTGTTCAAGAATGTTCATAACCCGCTCCCACGTCGTCATCGAGTGAGCAAGTGAACCGAATACTTGAAGTTGTTTATAAAGAACAGTATCAAAGTCTAACATAATTTCTTTTCCTGCAATACCGACTTGAATATGTTTCCCGCGTTGTTTCAATGCGGAAAGACAACTTGAAACAGATGGACCTGCTCCTGCACATTCAACCGTTACATCGACACCTTTTCCATTCGTCTCTTTTAGGACGATCGCTTGTAAGTCTTCATTGATCACATCGACAACGATGTCAGCGCCAAGCTCTTTTGCCAGTTCAAGGCGAGTGGCATCTGCTGACGTTCCGGCGACAATGATTTTACAGCCTTTCATCGCTAGTAAAGAGAGGCAAATTAATCCAATTGGTCCAGGGCCAGAAAGTAAAACCGTATCACCGACTTGAATCGTCGTCAGTTCTTCGATGGCTTGAACAGCACAAGCGAGTGGTTCTGACAAGGCTGCTTCTTCAAGACTCACGCTATCTGGTATTTTGTAGACCATGTCTTCTCGAACGACCGTATATTTTGTGAAACTACCATTTACACCGTGCCCCATTCCCCGGCGATCTTTGCAAAACATATAATAACCGGTTTGACAATACTCGCAAGAACCGCATGTGACAGCTGTTGAACCGAGGACGGCCACCCGGTCACCCGTTTTTACTTTTGTGACGTTTTTCCCAACTTCTGCAATAACACCGGAAAACTCATGGCCCATAATAACAGGCGGATAACTTTTAAATGTCTCGTGGTATATATGCAAATCGGTACCGCAAATACCGGTGTAGGCAACGTCTATTTTCACACCATCATCTGGGCATTCAGGCTCAGACACAGGTAACAATTCAACATTTCCAACTCCGTATTTCGTTTTGAGTAGTGCGTCCATAGTACCCCCCTAAGTCATATATCGAATTTGGTAAAGCGCTTTACTGAACTGATTAGTCCGATTATAAAAAAGATTGTGCAGAAAAGTCAAACAGTTTTTTAAAAAAACTTTTTTCTTTTCACGCTTCGACGAGTACGCTGGCGTTTACGTCTATTTTTTAAAATTGACAAATCTACTAAAGAATGATAGTTATTTTCATTAAGCAAACATCACTTATTGACAGAAAGAGAGCACTGACTATGAAACCAACCATTTATGACGTCGCGAGCAAAGCAAATGTTTCAATAGCAACTGTTTCAAAAGTGTTAAATAATTCAGGAAGGATCAGTGATGAGACAAGAAAACGTGTGTTGAAAGTGATCGAACAGTTGAACTATCAGCCGAGTATGATGGCGACGGCGTTAACAGGAAAAAGTACGTTTACAATTGGACTACTTATACCCGATATGGCCAATCCGTTTTTTGGTGAACTGGCGAGAAATATTGAAGACAGGGGCCATGAACTCGGCTATAATTTGCTCATTTGCAGTACAGATTACCAGCCGGCTAAAGAACAAAACTACATCGAGTTATTAAAAAGAAAAAGTGTTGACGGTATTATTTTAGCTTCTGGATTTGAACAGACTTCTGAAGTGGATAAACTCGTTAAAGAAAAGTTTCCGGTAACGATTGTCGCACGTGACTTTCCTTCAACGTATGTGAATTCCGTGTCGTTAGATGATTTTCAGGGGGGGTATGAAGCAACGTCGTATTTAATTCAATTAGGCCATCGACAGATTGCGATTATTGCAAGGGATGTATGGAGTAACCGTGAACGGATGAGAGGGTACAAAAAAGCGCTTGAAGATCATGGTTTAGAGGAATACACCATGTTTACATTTGTGGAAAAATCAAATGTCGAGTGGGGGAAAAAAGTGGCGGAAGAATATTTGCGTTCTGAGAAACCGCCTACAGCCATCTTCGCTTGCAATGATCTGTTGGCGAGTGGTGCTATCCAGGCTGCTCGGACCCTACACCTTCACGTTCCAGATGATGTATCCGTTATCGGTTTTGATAATACAATCATCGCGACGCTTGTCGATCCGCAGCTGACAACAATGGCTCAGCCGATTAGAGCCATGGGGCGCGAAGTAATGGATTTGATGGTAGGAGAGATCAAAAAAGAAGAGCAATCCAAAAGGCGAATTGTCCTTAGTCCGACTTTAATTAAACGAGGATCTACTGCTAAATTGAACAAATGATCAATAAAAAAAGGGGGTGAATTTACTCGAGAGGTTTCGCAAGTAAACTCATCCCAAGAAATAAAAGCGTTGACTAAAAAGTCTTTAGAAAATTAAAAAAAGTATTTATTTTTTCTTTGAGATTGATTATAGTGTTAGGTAAGCGGTTACCCAAAACAATTTTGTTGAAGGTTTATTTTTTTGATTAGTGGTTAAGCGCTTTACCTAATAATAAAAATGTATATAAGTAAAAAAAGGAGGATTACACAATGTCAGCACAACTTGATTTTGCAGAAATAGAGCAATTAAAACAAAAGGCAGCCGAGGCGAGAAGGCTTGTTATAGAAACCGTCCATCATGCTGGAGCTGGTCATATTGGCGGCCCCCTTTCGGCTATTGATATGCTAGTGAGTTTGTATTTTGATGTCATGAATATTAATCCAAGCGATCCAAAGTGGGAAGATCGGGATCGTTTCGTTCTTTCAAAAGGACATTCAGCGATTGCTTTATATACGGTTCTTGCAAAGCGTGGTTATTTCGGGGTTGAGGAATTAAGCACATTTGACGAAATTAATTCCCGTTTGCAAGCGCATCCAGATATGAATTTACTGCCGGGTCTTGATATGTCATCTGGATCACTCGGACAAGGTATTTCAGCAGCTGTCGGTATGGCGCTTGGTGCGAAACAGCTAGGGAAAGCATTTTATACGTATTGTATGATCGGCGATGGCGAGTCACAGGAAGGTCAAGTGTGGGAAGCGGCCGATATTGCAGTGAAATACAAGTTGGATAATTTGATTGTAATGATGGATTTCAACCAGTTGCAGCAGTTTGGCTGGGATGGGACAGATGGACGAGAAAGAGAACGTCCTGTTATATCACCTGCTGAGCGCTTTAAAGCATTTGGCTGGCACACGATCTCTGCCAACGGACATGATTTTCAGCAAATCATTGATGCTTGTAACGAAGCGAAAGAAGTAAAAGGCAAGCCAACAATGATCATTGCCGAAACGATCAAAGGAAAAGGCGTAAGTTTTATGGAGAATCAATATCTCTGGCATTCTAAAATTCCGACTGCGGAAGAATTAAAAATAGCTTCACAAGAATTGATGGCGGGGGTGTAAAAAATGAGCCAATTGTTGCAAGTGGGGGAAAAAGCATCGATGCGTGATGTCTTTGGAGAAGCGTTATTAAACATTACGAAAAAAGATACAAAAGCAGTCGTGTTAGATGGAGACTTAGCGAATTCAACGAAAACGGATACAGTAGCGAAAGGAAATGCAGCTCAGTTCCTACAAATGGGGATTGCTGAACAAAATATGATGGGCGTAGCGGCCGGCCTTGCTTCTGTAGGTCTTCAACCGTGGGTGTGCACATTCGCTTCTTTTATTACGAAAAGAGCACTGGATCAAATTACGGTATCAGTCGCTCAGCCTAAATTAAATGTGAAAATGATCGGTGCTTACAGCGGGCTGTTAACGGGCTGCACGGGGAAGACGCACCAAGGTGTGGAAGATGTGGCCATTATGCGCAGCATCCCGAATATGGTTGTCCTTGCACCAGCAGACGGAGTGGAGTTAATTCAAATGATGGAGTTTGCTCATCAATATGACGGACCTGTTTACATTCGTCTTGCACGGGATGAGCAGCAGCAAATCTTTGACGCAGAAACACATAGGTTTGAATTAGGAAAAGGCTTGTTTGTAAAAGAAGGTGGCGATCTCACGATTATCACCACGGGTACACAAACGGAACGCTCAGTAGAAGCCGCTCGTTTGTTAGAAGAAGAAGGCATTCACGCATCTGTTTTGCATATGCCGTCGATCAAGCCACTTGATCAGGAGGCCATTGTGAGGGCCGCCCGTGAAACGGGAGCGATTGTCGTTGCGGAAGAGCATAACATTATTGGTGGACTGGGCAGTGCTGTCGCTGAAATTCTCGGTGAACAGTATCCAACACCGATGATTCGGATCGGTGTGCAAGATCGTAACACAGAATCAGGCAAGAATGAAGAGCTGCTGAAAAAATACAACATTACACCTGCTGACATGGTTGTAAAGGCGAAAGAAGTATTGAGTCGGAAAAAGTAAGTTTTGCATGCAAGCAAATTCATGACAAATAAAAAGATGAGGAGCGTGTACACGATGTCTGAAACTACAAATAAACAACAGTTGTTCATAAATGGAGAATGGGTGGAAGGATCTACCTATACGAAACTAACTTCTCCTTATAGTGAAAAAGAGATTGCTCAAATCCCTTCTGCGAATGATGAAGAAATTGACAATGCGATTGAAGCAGCATTCCAAGCTAAAGCGGTTATGGCAAAGATGCCGGCTCATCAGCGTGCTTCTATTTTGGAAAAAGTTGCCGTGTTACTTGAGGAACGTGGAGACGAGGCAGCGACGATTCTTGCGAAAGAAGCAGCGAAGCCTTTCGTGTATGCAAAAGCGGAAGTAGGCCGAACGGTTCAAACGTACAAATTCGCGGCAGAAGAAGCGAAAAGACTTCATGGTGAAATGATTCCGATGGACGCTGCTATAGGAGGAGAAAACAGAATCGCTTATACAACGCATGAGCCTATTGGCGTTATCGGTGCGATTACACCATTTAATTTCCCACTCAATTTAGTTGCGCATAAGCTTGGCCCTGCGATTGCGGCGGGAAATACAGTTGTGCTGAAACCAGCTAGTCAAACGCCATTGACATCGTACTTTACCGCAAAGTTGTTTGAAGACGCGGGACTGCCTGCAGGTGCGTTAAACGTCATTACAGGTGGAGGAAGAGTCGTCGGCGATAAAATTGTGACAGATGAACGCGTGAATATGGTTACGTTTACAGGAAGCCCAGGTGTGGGGATTGGCATTCGGAATAAAGCAGGACTTAAACGGGTAACGTTAGAGCTGGGGTCAAATTCCGCTGTCATCATCGATAAAGATGTCAATATTGATAAGATTATTGACCGGTGCATTATGGGTGCTTTCTCAAACCAAGGACAAGTATGTATTTCATTGCAGCGCGTGTATGCACATGAAGATGTGTATGACTCATTCGTTGAGAAGTTTGTTGAAGCGACGAAAAAGTTGACGCTTGGCGACCCGCTCGATCCAGAAACAGAAGTATCTGCTTTAATTACGCCGGGAGATGTAGAGCGCGCGCTCAGCTGGATTCATGAAGCGAAGCAAGGCGGCGCTACGATTGCGGCAGGTGGCGAATCGGAAGGCCATATTCTTCATCCGACGGTCATTTTAGACGCTGACTCAAACTTGAAAGTATCTTGCCAGGAAGTTTTTGCACCGATCGTTGTCATTAACAAAGTGAAGACGGTTGAAGAAGCCATTGACCTTGTTAATGATTCACGCTTCGGACTGCAAGCAGGAATTTACACAGAAAACGTGCATACAGCATTTGATGTGGCAGACGCATTGCATGTAGGCGGCGTTTTAATTAACGATATCCCTACTTTCCGCGTGGATCATATGCCGTACGGCGGTGTGAAAGAAAGTGGATCTGGCCGTGAAGGGATTAAATATGCGGTCGAAGAAATGACCGAAATGAAACTCGTTATTTTTAATCGTAACTAAAAAAGAAAGCCGGGCGGGATCATTTTAAATCCCCGCCCGTCTCTCTCTTTTTAGAAGCATAGTTCGTTATCATAATTGAAGGAGTGAGCGGTTTGGTGAAAGAATATAAAATTGCTGTCATCGCTGGAGATGGAATTGGCCCTGAAGTGATTGATGAAGGGATCAACGTTTTGAATGAAGTAGCCAAGGTGGATGGCGACATCGCTTTTGACTTTACTCATTTCCCATGGGGCTGTGAATACTACGCTGAAACGGGAAAAATGATGGATGATGATGGGATGGAAAAGCTGAAAGAATTTGACGCGATTTATTTAGGCGCTGTTGGATTCCCAGGTGTTCCGGATCATATTTCTCTTTGGGATCTCCTTTTGAAAATTAGAAAAGGATTCGATCAATATATTAATATTCGGCCGATTACCTTATTGAATGGCGCTCCTTGTCCGCTTGAAGGCGTCAAAAGAGAAGAGATTGATATGCTGTTTATTCGTGAAAACAGTGAAGGTGAATATGCAGGAGCAGGAGACTGGCTGTTTAAAGGAAAACCTGAGGAAGTCGTCCTGCAGACAGGTGTGTTTTCTAGAAAAGGGACGGAGCGGGTGATCCGTTATGCGTTTGAAGAAGCGAGAAAAATGAACAAATCGCTGACGAGTATTAGTAAAGGGAATGCGTTAAACTACTCTATGGTATTTTGGGATCAAATTTTTGATGAAGTAAGCAAAGAGTACCCAGATGTACAAACATATTCCTACCTCGTCGATGCAGCGAGCATGTTAATGATTAAAGATCCGAAACGATTTGAAGTCGTCGTTACATCTAACTTGTTCGGAGACATTTTAACGGATTTAGGTGCAGCGATTGCCGGAGGACTTGGGCTGGCTGCTGGAGCAAATATTAACCCGGAACGAGACTATCCGTCTATGTTTGAACCGATTCATGGCTCTGCACCAGACATTGCAGGCGAAGGTATTGCTAATCCGCTTGCTTCTATTTGGTCCGCAAGTCAAATGTTCGACTACTTCCACCGTCCTGACTTAGGTGCGCGCGTGTTAAAAGCGATTGAAGACGTATTGACAGAAAAAGAATACGTAACACCTGATTTAGGAGGAAATGCTTCTACTTCTGAAGTTGGCGCACGTGTCGTTCATTATTTGAAAGAACAAGTGAACGAATCATGAGTTTACAAAACCAAACATTTTTTCGGTGTTACCAACAGAAGTTAAATTTGGGATGCATATTGCTCAAAAAGAGTTAGCGAAAGACATTCATGCAACAGGAGATCAAAAGGTTTTTATCGCGACCGATAAAGGCCTTTTGAAGGCTGATGTTGTAGACGGAGTGACAACTGTTTTGGAAAAAGAAGGTTTAGACTATATCGTGTTTTCAGATTTATATGAAGACTTAGAAAATAGAACGACTCCGTCTCCTCTTTTAGAAGAAAACGTGCGTAATGGTGCTCTAGGCGTGAAAAGCAAGCAAGGATTTTTTAACTGGGAAGAGAAAAATATGTCCGCTATTCAGTTAAGAAAAAATATTGAATTGTTAGAGTTAGCCAGGTGGCTAGAAAAAAGAGAGCATGATAAACCTGAATGAAATTTTTACGAATGAGAGTTGTTTTGAAAGATGGAGAAATCCAGCTTTTAAAACAACTCTTTTTCTTCTCGTTAAGAAACGATCATGATAGCATGAAAAGAAACGGACTTTGATTGAAGCGCTGGCGGGGTTGATCAGCCGCGCTCGGTCATTTTTGAAAAGGGGTTGAAGGATGTGCTAACGTTAGATCAAACGATTCAAGAGGCGTTGATTTTCATTACGGAGCGAAATGCGGAGTCGGCAGCGATTATGGACCAAGACAAAACGGTTGGGATGATTACGCTTGAGGAGATTCGTGTGGCGATTCAGAACGGCCATGTGTTGATGACGCTTCGGACATTTTTTCAGCAGCCGTTTTTACAGGAGTTTCTCCAGGAGCAGGAGTCGGACATGTTTCGTGAGATGCTCGTAAGCAAGATGTTTTCCGATATGATCAACTCGTTGTATGACGGTGTGTACATTACAGACGGGTACGGGTTTACGGTAAAGGTGAATACGGCATATGAGCGGATTACCGGTATTTCATCGGAGAAAATAATTGGTCTTCATATGAATGATATGGAGAAAGCGGGCTATATTTCGAAGTCGGTGTCGGTTCAGGTTATTCAGGAGAAAAAAGCGATGACACGTATGCAGGAGCTGGCGAATGGACGGAAAGTTATCGTGTCGGCTAGTCCGGTGTTTGATCAAGAACAAACGATTTTGTATGTCGTCAGCAGTGTGCGTGATATTACTGAGTTGATTCAGCTGAAGCTTGAGAATGATGAGTTAAAAGAAAACAAGGCAGAGAGTGAAGCGGAGACGAACGGGGCAGAAGACTTTCCATTTATAGTAGGGGATCTAAAAGCGAAGCGTTTGATGCGAAAGGTTGCCAAAACGAATGTAACGGTTTGTTTGACGGGTGAGAGTGGTGTTGGGAAAACGATGTCGGCTTCATACATTCACAGGCACTCGCTGCGAACAGGGAATCCGTTTATTGAAGTAAACTGTGGGGCGCTTCCGGCGAATTTAATTGAAGCAGAATTGTTCGGTTACGTAGGCGGGGCCTTTACGGGAGCACTTTCGAAAGGGAAAAAGGGACTGATTGAAATGGCGAATAGAGGGACCCTTTTTTTGGATGAAATTGGGGATATGCCGCTTGAATTACAGGTGAAGCTTTTGAAAGTGCTCGACGATTTTTCGTTTACGCCAGTCGGTTCAACAGTGCCGAGAAAGGTTGATATCCGGGTCATCGCAGCGACGAATCAGCCACTGGAAGAGCTCGTTAAAAAAGGTGCATTTCGTGAGGATTTGTATTACCGGCTAACCGTTGTCCCGATGTGTATTCCACCGCTGCGAGAGCGGAAAAAAGAAATTCCCGGCCTGCTATCGTATTATTTGGAGCAGTTTAATGCTACTTATCAAGAAGCTGTCACGTTGTCAGCGGACGTGTTTGATGAGTTGTGTGAATACAGGTGGCCAGGCAATATTCGTGAGTTGAAAAACGTCATCGAATATTTAGTGGTGACAGCTTCTTCGGCGCAGGTGGACGTAGAACAGCTTCCGGCGAAAATCCAGCGGGAGCCTACTCAGGAATTTTCATTGGATGGTCAAATCATTCCGCTGAAAAAAGCGACGGATCAGGTTGAGCGGCATTTAATTGAAAAAGCAATGCGCATACATAAAACGACAAGAAAAGCGGCGGAAGCTTTGCAAGTTAGCCAGTCTACTATTGTGGCGAAAATGAAAGGCTGGTCTTCCTCTGATTAGAATTCTAATCAAAAAAGGTGATTTTGAGTAGTATTTAAATCAAGCAAAGGGATAAATCCTTCTTTTACGCTCTTTTCTTATTGGCACGGAACTTGCAATAAGAATAAGGAGAAGAAAAAAGGAGGATTTTTTATGACTATTTCTACGTTTAAGATTGCCAATAAATTAATTACTGGTGAAGGTGCAACTGGACAGTTGAAAGTGGAAGCGGAACGGTTAGGAATGACGAACCCGCTCATTGTCACAGATCATATTATTCAACAGACAGGGATGCTTAATAACATTCAAGAAATTTTGGAAGGGCTTACGTGCGGCGTATTTTTAGAAGTGAAGCCTGAGCCAGAATTTTATGTGGTGGAAGAGTGCCGGAAAGCGTTTCAAACAGGCGGACATGATGGGCTGATTGCAATTGGCGGTGGGAGCGCGATGGATACAGCCAAAGCAGTTTCAGGATATGCGAATTATACAGGTGCACTTGTCGATCTCGTCGGTACTGACCACGTAAAGCAGAAGGGATGTCCGCTCATTGTGATTCCAACGACGGCAGGTACCGGTTCTGAAGTGACAAATATTTCGATCTTGTCCGATAAAGAAGAGCAAGTGAAAAAAGGAATTGTAAGCGATTACCTATTGCCGGATGTGGCAATTGTTTCACCGGAAATGACATTGACGATGCCAGCCGGTGTTACAGCAGCCAGCGGGATTGATGCACTTGTCCATGCGATTGAAGCATACATATCCGTTCATGCGTCACCGATTACGGATGCGTTAGCAATAGGCGCGATGAAAATGATTGCGGTGAACTTGCCAAAAGCATATGCAAATCCAGACAATGTGCAGGCGCGTGAGCAAATGGCGACAGCAAGCCTTATGGCGGGCATGGCGTTTGGCAATGCAGGTGTTGGTGCTGTCCATGCATTGGCGTATCCGCTTGGCGGCCGGTTTCATATTCCGCATGGTGTAAGCAATGCTCTCCTATTGCCATATGTCATGGAGTGGAATAAAATCGCCTGCCTAGAGCGTTTTAGAGATGTGGCCGCGGCGCTTGGTGAAAAAGTAGATGAGGCGACAGATAATGAAGCAGCAGAAAAAGCCATTGCCGCCATGAGCAGGCTTTGTAAAGCAGTACGCATCCCGGACGGCTTGCAGGAGCTCGGCATTAAAGAAACGGATTTAGAGGACATGGCTGAAGATGCGAGTAAAATTGACCGCCTGTTGAAAAATAATCCAAGACGTTTAAATAAAGCAGATATTTTGGCAATTTATCAAGCAGCATATTTAGGAGGCGAACGCGATGCTATGGAAAAATAGAGCACACGGCGAGGAATCGCCTTATGTACCATTAGGGCCGTTTAAACTGCGGCTCCCTTTTATCCATTACCGTTTCGAGTGGCCGGATTACGTTCAAGGGCTGTTGCTATGTGCGGTTGACTTGGCGGCAATTCCATTACTGATGGAGCTTCTCGGCATGCCCTTTGAAGCGGCCCTCGCTGTCGTCATGTTAAATGGAATTATGTATTTAACGCATCATTTGTTGGGCGATCCGGTTGTTCCAGGCTGGATTACACCGGCGGTTCCGCTCATCATGTTATATGTTTCACAGTTTCCAGAAGGAGAGCAGCGAGTGTATGCCCTCATTGCTTTTCAATTGACACTCGGGATTTTTTCGATTTTCCTTGGGGTGACAGGTCTTGCCGGAAAAGTGGTCAGTCTTGTGCCGAGTGCAATTAAAGCCGGGATTATTATGGGCGCTGGAATTGGTGCGGTTACGTCGATTTTTGAAGTGGGCGGCCAGTTTGAAACATTTCCATGGACTATTTCAATTGCGATCGGGATTGCGTTTTATTTAATCTTTTCAAAGCACTTCCAAGTGCTGAAACAAAGGAATGCATTTTGGACACTGATTTCAAAGTTGGGTATTTTCCCAATCATTATTTTGGCTGTTGTGATTGCTCCTCTAGCTGGAGAAGCACCATGGCCAACGATCGAATGGGGCATTACAAGTCCGGATTTTGCATTACTCTGGAATGAATACACCGTGTTTGGCCTTGGTATGCCGCCGCTCGCTTTGTTTATTAGCGGACTGCCAACCGTATTAGGAACGTATATTGTTCTTTTTGGAGACATTTTGAAAAAAGAAGCTATTTTGGATGATGCAAAGGATGTCCGCAGTGACGAAAAAATTGACAACAATCCAAACCGCGCGCATTTAATTTTTGGAGCAAGAAACGCAATTATGGGTATTATTGGTCCGGATGTGACAATGGCCGGTCCGATGTGGGCTGCGATGCAAGTAGTTGTAGTAGAGCGGTATAAAGAAGGCAAGAAAGTCATGAATTCATTTTTCGGCGGAGCCGGTTCATTCCGCTGGGGAACCAATACAGGTTTGTTGCTGATGCCAATTGTCAGTTTGGTTGAACCGATTTTAGGCATCGCGCTTGCTCTGACGCTTTTGATTCAGGGGTATGTAAGTGTTCGTGTAGGCGTTTTAGAAGCAAGAAGCCAGCGGGATCTTGGTATTGCGGGTATAATTGCGGCAGTATTAGTAATTAAGGGTGCTTCGTGGGCATTCGCCATCGGGATTATTTTATGTTTCTTGATTTACGGTAAAAACTTTTTTGTTGGTGAAAATGATGGGACTTTTACAAAAGATGTGGAGGAGAAAATCTAGTGAAATCATGGCGTATGTATATGAACGGCGAATGGGTAGATACGGAAGAACGAATTGAAGTCGTCAATCCAGCGACGCTTGAAGTCATTGCGACTGTTCCGAAAGCGGGGAAAAAAGAAGCAGCAGCGGCTGTTGATGCAGCAAGCGCTGCACTTCCTGAATGGGTTGCTAAAACGGCAGCTGAACGGGGCACACTGTTAATGAACTGGTTTCGTTTAATCGATAAGCAAAAAGAAGAGATTGGGCGCATTATGACGACGGAGCAAGGGAAACCATTGAAAGAAGCGATCGGCGAAGTTGGTTATGCGAACAGCTTTATTTCGTGGTATGCAGAAGAAGGGAAACGGATTTACGGAGAAACGGTTCCAGCATCCGCTCCGAATAAACGGATTTTCGTTACGAAGCAGCCAGTTGGTGTCGTTGCGGCCATTACGCCGTGGAATTTTCCAGCAGCGATGATGACACGGAAAGTGGGCCCTGCGCTGGCAGCGGGATGTACAGTCGTTGTGAAGCCGTCAGAACTAACGCCTCTTACGGCTTATAAATTGGTGGAGCTTGCGGAAGAAGCAGGCATTCCGAAAGGTGTTATCAATGTGATTACGGGTGACGCGGCGGCGATTGGTGAAACGTGGATGGCTGACAGCCGCGTTCGTAAAATTTCGTTTACGGGGTCTACAAATGTTGGGAAGTTATTGATGCGCCAGGCAGCAGATACGATGAAAAAAGTATCACTAGAGCTTGGCGGCCATGCACCGTTTATCGTCACGGAAAATGCAGATCTCGACAAAGCAGTCGAAGGATTGATGGGGTCTAAATACCGGAATGCAGGACAAACATGTGTCTGCGCGAATCGCGTGTACGTGCACGAGTCGGTTGAAGCAGAGTTTGTTGAAAAGCTGAAGGAAGCGGTCAGTCAGTTATCGGTTGGCAACGGGCTGGATGAAGGTGTTGAAATCGGACCGCTCATTAACGAAGCAGCTGTCGATAAAGTGAAAAAACAGTTGAAAGACGCCGTATCAAAAGGAGCTCAGCTCGAAACAGGCGGAGAAGCATTGTCTAGTGAGAAAGGTTACTTCATTACACCAGCTGTGTTAACGAATGTATCAGACGACATGGAATGCATGATTGAAGAAACGTTCGGGCCGCTTGCGCCGGTAACAACATACAAAACGGCTGAAGAAGTAATTAAGCGCGCCAACAACTCACCATACGGACTGGCAGCGTACGTCTTTTCGCAAAATATATCGGAAGCGATCACCATATCAGAAGGACTTGAATACGGTATCGTTGGATTAAACGATGGACTTCCATCCGTTGCCCAAGCCCCATTTGGCGGAATGAAAGAAAGTGGACTCGGCCGGGAAGGCGGGCATTGGGGAATAGAAGAATATTTGGAAGTGAAGTATATTTCACTCGGGCTTTAACAGGGTATACGGATTGTTCCACGAATCTTTTCTGACTTCAGCTCTTTTGCTGAAGTCTTTTTTTAGTTCAACTGTATAATAAAGATTAAATATAAGCTGACGCTTTATATATAGGAAGAGGAGGATGTACGATGATCATAAAAGGGCATGAGGTGCGGGGCAGTGTACTCGATGAGGAGACGAGATGTGCGCATTATCATCAGGAAATTGATCGGATTGCGATTAAGTTTTATTGCTGCGAGACGTATTATCCGTGCCACCAATGTCATGAGGAAGATGGCTGTGGTGAGGTGCAGGTGTGGCCGAAAGAAAAGTGGGAGGAAAAAGCGGTGTTGTGCGGAGGCTGCGGTCATGAGCTGACGGTTCGGGAATATTTAGCGTGTGAGTCCACTTGTCCGAGCTGTGGTGTAGCGTTTAATCCGGGCTGCCGTTTACATAAGCATTTTTATTTTGAATCGTAAGCGGTCATGAAAGGGAGCTCCCATATTGACCAAATAATACGACCATGATATTGTACAATAGTTAATAAGGTAACTAAACAAATTAATCTATTAAATAATTATTCATTTAATATGTCTATTCGTGCTACTAATCTAATAAAATGTGTTACTAGATGAAAAATTGAAGTGAAATAGAGGTGGACGTATGCAAGATTCAGAATTAAAAAGATTTGGTGTTTCAATGGATAGTCACTTGCTTCGGAAGTTTGACCATTTAGTCAATCAAAGAGGATATGAAAATCGTTCGGAAGCCGTTCGAGATCTTGTCCGTGATGCACTTATTCAACAATCATGGGAAGATCATGAACATATTGTGGCAGGAAGTATTCTTTTATTTTATAACCATCATCAGCGGAATTTGCTTGAAGAAATGACCAACATTCAACATCATATGCACGATTTAATCATTGCAACGACACACTTTCATTTGAATCATGATAGCTGCTTAGAGCTGATCGTCGTAAAAGGGAAAGTGAAAGATATCCAGCAGCTCAATCATAAGCTGACGAGTTTAAAAGGCGTAGATTATGGAAAGTTTACCGTGGCACCAGTAGAGCAAATATAATGATGAAGGAGTCAGATACATGAGTAAGAAATTTTGTGGACTTATCGCAGTAGCTGTTTCCGCTTTTTCTATTATGTTAGCAGGTTGTTCACAATCTGATTCTAGTCAACCTAGTGAAGAAAATAAAAAGGATGAGCTTGTGTTGGCTGTTGGAGGAGAGCCTGATACTGGGTTTGATCCAACGACTGGTTGGGGGCGTTACGGATCACCACTTTTCCAAAGTACACTGTTAAAAAGGGATAATGAACTTAACATTGTCAATGACTTAGCCACTAGTTATAACGTGAGTGAAGATGGAAAGGTCTGGACGGTCACTTTGCGTGAAAATGTGAAATTTTCGGATGGACAACCATTAACAGCAGCAGATGTAAAATTCACGTTTGAAACAGCACTGAAAAATGGATCAGTTGTTGATCTGAATGTACTGGAGAAAGTGGAAGCAAAGGATGAGTACACCGTAACATTTACGTTAAAAGAAGCGCAATCAACATTTGTTAACTCTTTCGTTGCAACAGGGATTGTCCCTAAACATGCTTACGGAGAAGATTATGCAGAAAACCCGGTTGGTTCAGGCCCTTATCAGCTCGTTCAGTGGGACAAGGGGCAGCAGCTTATTGTACAGGCGAACCCTGAATATTATGATCAAAAGCCTTCTTTTCAAAAGATGACCTTTTTATTTTTAAGTGAGGATGCTGCGTTTGCTGCTGCTCAAGCAGGAAATGTTGATGTTGCGGCTATCCCAGCTGCATTTAGTCAACAACAAGTACCTGGTATGCGGTTAGAAGCAGTCAAAACGGTTGATAATCGTGGAATTGTGTTTCCATACGTAAAATCAGGTAATGTGACGGAAGATGGTTACCCAATTGGTAACGATGTGACGGCTGATCCAGCGATTCGTCATGCTATTAATATCGCGATTGATCGAGAAGCACTTATTGACGGTGTGTTAGAAGGATACGGATCACCCGCTTATACGTCAGTAGATGGTTTACCTTGGTGGAATCCTGAAACTGTCTTTAAAGATGCCGATCTAGATGGGGCTAAAAAGATGTTAAAGGATTCAGGCTGGAAAGATACAGACGGTGACGGAACTTTGGAGAAAGGCTCTTTGAAAGCGGAGTTTACTTTATATTACCCAGCGGACGATGCCATAAGACAATCCCTTTCCATAGCTGTTGCGGATATGATCAAACCACTTGGTATTAACATAACAATAGAGGGTGAAAGCTGGGATACGATCGAACAGAAGATGTATTCAAACGCTGTACTCATGGGTTGGGGAAGTCATGACCCGCATGAAATGTATAACGTATATAGCAGCAAATATGCAGGAGTAGAATACTATAACACAGGTTTTTATGAAAATAAAACAGTAGATGACTATTTTGAAAAGGCGCTTCGTGCTGCGAATGAAACAGAAGCAATGGCGTTTTGGAAAAAAGCGCAATGGGATGGAACGACTGGATTAAGTGCAAAAGGGGACGCGCCATGGGCATGGTTAGTGAACATTGACCACTTGTACTTAGTGAAAGACGGTCTGGATATTGGGGAACAAAGAATCCATCCACATGGGCATGGCTGGCCTGTGACAAACAATATTGAAGAATGGAAATGGACTGAGTAACGTGCGCAAAAGGATAAATAGACATATTGGAATCTTTCTTTTACTGAAAAGTGTACGAATGGCGACATTATTAGTCGCCATTTGTTTCATTTCCTTTCTATTAATAAAGAATTCTCCCATTGATCCGATTCAAGCGTATATCGGTGCGGATATGTTGACGGTAGGACCGGAACAGCGAGAAAAGATTGCTGAGTATTGGGGACTCGATCAACCGGTCATGGTACAGTTTTTCAATTGGGGCTCTGCTTTGCTTACAGGTGATTTAGGAACGTCAATGATTTACCGCCGTCCCGTTGCTGAGATTATTAGTGAACGTTTTTTTAATTCTTTCGTTTTAATGATCACAGCGTGGTTATTATCTGGAATCATCGGGTTTGCCATGGGCGTTATTTCAGCGATGAAAAAGGATACGTGGATGGACAAATTCATTAAATGGTATTGTTATACTTTGGCATCCACTCCGACCTTTTGGCTCGGACTTCTCATGCTCATTGTTTTTGCCGTATGGTTAGGATGGTTTCCGATCGGCTTAGGGGTTCCAGCTGGCGTTCTCGCAGAAGATGTCACAATAGCCGATCGAATCAATCATCTGATTCTTCCAGCGATTACTCTTAGTGTTGTCGGTGTTGCGAATGTAGCATTACATACACGTCAGAAGTTGATCGATGTTCTGGCTAGTGATTACGTGTTGTTCGCGAGGGCAAGAGGAGAATACGGTTTTGGTTTGTTTTGGCGGCATGGATTACGGAATGTAGCAATGCCTGCGATCACTTTACAATTTGCTGCTTTTAGTGAATTGTTTGGCGGGGCTGTGCTTGCTGAACAAGTATTTTCGTATCCGGGTCTTGGACAAGCTACCGTAGAAGCAGGACTACGAGGAGACGTTCCGCTTTTATTAGGATTAGTTATATGCAGTGCACTATTTGTTTTTATTGGGAACTTAATCGCTGATTTGATTTATTACGTGTTAGATCCGAGAATAAGAGAGGGGCGAATGATTTGATTGCAGCCCTTAACATAAAAAAGAGAAAGAATGATCGAAAACATTTTAATAGAAGGAAACGGACATTGATCGTGACCGTTATCGCTGTTATTTTCTTACTAAGTATTGTTGTTGGCCGTTTTTTATTAGATGAAGGAAGAATTGCCACGAACTTAACGATACGAAATGCTCCCCCTTCATTTGATCATCTTTTTGGTACCGATTGGTTAGGCAGAGATATGTTTACACGTACCATTATGGGGCTTTCGTTAAGTATGGGAGTAGGATTGATTGGAGCAATTGGCAGCGCGTCGATTGCTCTTATCCTTGGTATGGCCGCAGCTACAATGGGGAAAATGGTCGATCGGATGATATCATGGCTCATTGACCTTTTTCTTAGTGTACCGCACCTCGTCACGCTCATTTTGATTGCCTTTACATTAGGGGGAGGATTTAAAGGAATTGTTATCGGAATTGCCCTCACCCATTGGCCAAGTCTTGCTCGTGTTATTCGGGCAGAAGTCATGCAAATTCGTTCAGCTGAATTTGTACAAGTATCTCAGAAGATGGGGAAATCTCGTTGGTTTATAGCTGCTCAACACATTTTGCCGCATTTAATCCCACAAGTGTTAGTCGGCTTCTTATTATTGTTTCCACATGCGATCTTACATGAAGCGGCCGTGACCTTTTTAGGTTTAGGGTTATCGCCCCACGAACCAGCTATTGGGATTATTTTGTCAGAATCGATGAAGTACTTGTCTTCAGGTATGTGGTGGCTCGCCTTTTTTCCAGGTCTTTGTTTGCTTATTGTCGTTCGGACATTTGATACGATTGGCGAAAATCTCCGAATGCTCATTGATCCAACGAGAGCTCACGATTAATTAAATATACGATGTTTATTTTTAAAAAGGAGTAACACATATGTCTATTCTTGAAGTAGAAGACTTGTCCATCTCTTTTAAGCAATATACGGGTGGTCTAAAACAAAAACATCATCACGTTATCACAAGTTTAACAGTCACTCTGGAGGCAGGTGAAATACTTGCCGTAGTGGGAGCAAGCGGTTCGGGGAAAAGTTTGCTGGCTCATGCTATCTTAGGGATCCTACCGAGTAATGCGAGCATGAGCGGGACGATTAAATATGCGGGAGATGAACTTACGGCTGCTCGACAAATGGCATTAAGAGGCAAGGAAATTGCACTCGTCCCACAATCCGTCAACTATTTAGACCCGCTTATGCGCGTTGGGGCTCAAGTCCGTACGTCTGTTAAACAGGGTGATGCCGCTCTGGCACAACGTAAGGTCTTTGAACGTTATCATTTACAATCAGATGTTGAGAACATGTACCCGTTTCAATTGTCTGGAGGAATGGCGAGAAGAACGCTTTTATCAACAGCGATAGTAAGTGAGGCAAACGTGATTATTGCGGATGAACCGACCCCGGGACTTGATCCGGTGGTCATATTAGAAGCTCTTCATGACTTTAGGGAGCTTGCAGACAATGGTTGTGCGGTCATGCTCATAACTCATGATATTGAATCCGCCCTAAAAATTGCCGATAAAATTGCCGTGTTTTATGCAGGTACAACGGTTGAAGTCGCACCAGTGGATGACTTTTTTGGAAATGGTGAAGCGTTACGGCATCCGTATAGTAAAGCGTTATGGAGAGCGCTGCCGCAAAATGATTTTGTTCCGATCCGAGGCTCGCAGCCCCATCCGAGTGCTTTGCCAGCTGGATGCTTATTTGAACCGCGATGTGAAAAGGCTACACTTGAGTGTAGACAGGCACGACCCGAAATGCGAAACCTTCGTAATGGAATGGTGAGGTGTATCCATGCAACTTGAAGCAAAAGACGTCGGGTTTCGTTATGGGAATGGACCGTGGTTGTTTCGAGGGGTCAATGTAACAGTAGAGCCAGGGGAAATCGTTGGCCTCACTGGACCGAGTGGATGCGGGAAAACCTCTTTCTGCAAAGTTTTAGCAGGCTATGAGAAACCTGTGGAAGGAAGCGTTGCTGTTAATCACTCTTTATTGCCGAAGAACGTCTATCATCCTGTGCAACTCGTCTTTCAACATCCAGAAAAAGCAATTAACCCAAGGTGGAAGATGATGAAGACTCTTCGTGAAGGAGGGCCGCTTGATCAGGAGCTGCTCGAATCCTTAGGCATTGAACGGGAATGGCTAACGCGCTGGCCAAATGAACTGTCTGGAGGAGAATTGCAGCGGTTTTGTGTGGCTCGAGCATTGGGAAAAGGGACGCGTTTTCTTATTGCTGATGAAATGACAACGATGCTTGATGCCATCACACAAGCTCAAATTTGGCATGTCGTTCTGGAAATGGCTAAAAAGAGAGGGATGGGCGTACTCATTGTCAGCCATGAAGAAAAACTCATTCAAAGACTTTGTCATCGAGTCATTGAGTTTCATCCTGCTAATGCATGATAACATGGTAAACGTTCTATATAATCATTGTTTGAATAATGTAAAAGATCATGTATTTTCTGAAAATAACTGAAACTTTTTTTACGATTGTACGTAAAAATAAGGAGAGGTGATTGAGAGGAGAAAAACGATGATGTTGACATTATTCTTCTTATTATTTCTACCACTTTAAGCGCTCGCTGTCGACTATACGATTACCGATGTAAAGATTGATGCGCACATGCAAGAAAATGGACAGGATACCGTCCGAGCGAGAACTGTATACATATTCATTTGACGGTGAATTCAATGGGATCACCCGGGAAATTATTACGAAATAGGAGGGAACGTGATGAAAGTATTTATCGGTTCGGTCCTTGTCCTTTTGCTGATTGGCGCTGGCATTTGGCTTATGCTGTCGCCGTCATTTAAAAAAGTGGGTGAAACGGCCAGTAAAGTGAAAGATAATTTAAAGGAGGGTTCACACGATGGGGGACGTGAAAAAGATGAATAGAGGAAGGAACAAAAAGGTACTCGGTGGTTCGATCGTCGCAATCGCTCTTATTTTAGGCATTGCCTTACTTACCTTGTTTATTGAAAAAATTCCGAACGGCTATGTTGGTGTTGTATACAGTCCGAATGGTGGTGTGCAGGATGAAACACTTGGTCAAGGCTGGCATCTTGTCGGTTTATTTGACAAAGTAACCGTGTATCCAATACGGATGCAGACGGTTAATTATACAGACATTCAAGTCGCTACGTCAGACGGGAAAAGTGTAACCGTTGATTTTGCCTACAACTACAGCATTGAACCGGATAAAGTCGTTGATGTGTTTAATAAATTTGGCCCGATACCAGTCGAGCAAATTGAAGAATCGTATTTGCGCACACGCCTTTGGGATGCAGGACGTAAAGGCATTGCAAAATACTCGGTCATCGATACGTACGGTGAAAAATCATCTGAAGCTGCTGTTGGTGTACAAAACTTATTTTCCGATGACATTAAAGAACTCGGTTTCGTCGTCGATAACTTGACGCTCGGTGTGCCAAAGCCGGATGAGTCAACACAAGCAGCGATTAATAAACGAGTAGAAGCTGCACAGGAACTTGAACGAAAACAGATTGAGTTGAAGATTGCGGAAGCCGAAGCACAGAAAAAGAAAATTGAAGCGCAAGGTATATCTGACTACAATAAAATCATTAAAGAATCCATTTCACCTGAAGTCATTCAAAATAAATGGATCGAAAAATGGGACGGTGTCATGCCAAAAGCAACTGGCTCCAATCAGTTGATCGAAATTCCGATTGATGATGCAGGTACCGCTGCGAGTGCAGCACAGTAATGAAATAGATCGAATCTCTATTTTAAAAGCCTTCTGCGAGATGCAGAAGGCTTATTTTAATTGTTATTTGCATATTGTACAATGCCATCCGCAAGAAGATTCATGACGTTTGTTAAATAAGCAGGATCGGACAAATTTTGATCTTCTTCTGCATTTGTCATAAAACCGATTTCAGGCAAGATGACTGGTACTTTAGACCAATTGAATCCAGACATGTCATCCCGGTAAAAAATACCGGTCTGATGAAGCGGGATGTCAGCGGAAACGGCTTGAATGACGTGATTGGCCGCTAATTCACTATCCGCAAAAATGGCGCTCGTATACGGATTTTCTTTTGCTGGAATCAGAACGGAAAACCCGCTCGTTGCCGGATTTTCTGAACCGTCCGCGTGCAGCCGGACGAATAAATCCGCTTCATTGTCATTGGCAACAGCCGCTCGCTCACTATTGCTCATATCAACGTCATTCGTCGTCCGTGTCAAAATCACTTTCATGTCTCTTGCTTCAAGCGCTGATTTTAACAGTTGGGCGGCTTCTAGATTTAATACATATTCCGGCTTTTTCGTGACAATACCTGTCGTGCCGCCCGTTACTTTATATTTCGTTTCAGCTGCGCCCGGTCCGATCGGTTCTTGATCAAGGTTCGCTTTCGCTTGATGGCCGGGGTCAATGACGACGAGAAATGGATCCGCAGCGGGAACAGGTACGGGCTCAGGTTCAGGAATATCGACGGCTTGCGTTACGACAGTTTCTTTTTCCAGAGCGGCAGGCTCAATAGGCTCAAGTTCCGGCTTAGGGACAGATTCTTCTTTTACGATCGCTGCGGGCGGTTTAATTGTTTCCGGTTTTCCGGTATCAAAGCTATTTAAAAGCCCTTGCGATGACTGTGAATCAATGAAAAGAAGCCCAGCTGATACGATCAAAGCGATGAGGACGAGAATCCAGGCACCCCATTGTTTATTCATACGATTTAATGAACTCCACATTCGCTTTTTCAATCGACGATAAACTGCCGTCATAATACGGATTTGGGCTGTACCAGGACTGGCTGCTAAAATAGTTTTGCAGATCATTAGACTCGAAAATGTATCCGTAGCGCGCATAAATTTCGTTGCGTGCAAGGCGAAGCTGACTGCTGGACATGCCATATAAATCGCTATCTGTCAGGTACGCGTAATCACTATGCGGCAAAATGTAGTAGCTTCCGCTTGAAGCAACAGGTACTTCACGGATCACTTCTTTAATCACGGTTTTTTCGGTTACTTCCTTCTCTTTTTCTTTCTCTTCTTTTTTCGGTTCAGCGGTATCAAGTGCTAATGCCGTTTCTCGTTCTGCGCCGCCGAGTATGACTTCTTCTACGTCTTCTTTTTTACCGCTATCGGTTGTGCTCACTCCTTTTACCGTATACAAGCCGGCAAGATAAGGGCCGAATTCGCGCGATTCACTCGCTGCATCAATCGTACCAAGTTCACTGTTGTTTAACGTAACCACTGTTTTTATGCCTGTAGATTCCACGGTTAAAAAGTTACCCGGTGTATCGATTACGTGCTGATGAATGATGCCGTATTTTTTGCCTTCCTGTTTCACTGTAAACAATGGGCTGTCCAGCGATTCATTCGATAGAGAGCGTTCAATTTCTGACAGCAAAGATGGATTTTTATCAAGTAAAGCAAAAAGAGCATCCAGTGTCTGGTCATTCACTTTTAGACGGGAATCAGTAGGCACAATGACATTCTTTAGCGTACTCTTATCTTTTTCAGCGAGCGCTGTTGTAAACTGTTCTACTACTGCTTCTTCACTGTACTTTTTTGACATCATTTGATAGCCAGTAAACAATGCAATCGCGATAACGGCAGCGAATGCAAGCAAGAGCGGCATCATTTTGGAACCGGTTTTCTTTCCGCCCATCTTTCTAGATGTCTTTTTTGACAAATCAGCCCCGCATTCTGAACAAAAAGATTGGCCTGCTTCACTGGCATGACCGCAAACACCACATTTAGACATGATTCAATCTCCTTATGAATTAATACTTTTATACTAATGAATTATATAAAATTTTACAATCTAATTTTTGGATTAGGGTGTTTTGTCATAAAAAAGTGACATTGCTAGCGCATCCATTTTTTTCTTTACCAACCTAATGGTAAACTGAAAAAAACGAATAAAGGATTGTTAAATAGATGCTTCTACTAAAAGATGTTCGGAAAAATAAAGGAAATAATGTGTTTTTTTCTTCTTTCAATTTGTCGGTTTCATCTGGTGAAATAACGGCGATTCAGTGCGGTCATGAGCTACGGCAGGAATTAATGAAGATTTTGAGCGGGGTGTCCGGTTTGTCCGATGGAGAGATACATATAAATGAAATGAAAATCGTACCGGGTCAAAAAAAATGGTTCCATCAAATCGGTACGGTTTATATACAGGATACACTGTATGAACGGTTGTCGGTCATCGATAATTTGCGGTTTTTTCAGCGGCTTTATGATGGACATGTGAATCTGGATGAACTGATCGCTTTATTCGGCCTGGAAAAAAAGAAGAATGTACGGATTGAAAAGTTGTCGCAATCTGAAAAGGTACGCGTGTTCACGGCAAAAGCGCTCGTTCATGATCCGGATTTGCTTGTACTTGAAGAACCGTTTCAATCGATTGATCTTGAAAGCAAGCATATTATTCAGCGGGCGGTGGAATCGTTTGCGGCACGGGGAAAAACGGTCCTCATTTTGGCGAGTTATTTAGAAAATGCGATGGCGCTCACCGACTGCGTCTATGTTTTGAACGAGCACGGGTTGAAACAAATAGAGATTCAGTTGGAAGAAGAGACGGAAATGGAAGCAATCGAAGAAGAGCGGTCGGAAAAACCGGTCATTGTACCGAGATCGGTTCAGATGAAGATTCCGTCAAAGCTTGAGGATAAGCTTGTGTTATTTGATCCGGATGAAATTGATTACGTAGAGAGTATGGAAGGCGCGGCGCAGCTTTATGTGCAAGGGGACCTGTTTCCATGTGCGCTCAGTCTCGCGGATCTTGAGGACAAGCTTGAGCCGTTCGGCTTTTTCCGGTGCCATCGGTCGTACATTGTGCATTTGTCGAAGGTGCGTGAGGTGGTGACGTGGACAAGAAATAGTTACAGTCTCGTGCTCAATAATTCAGAGAAAAGTTCGATTCCATTGTCGAAAGGGAAACTAGCAGAATTAAAAGAGAAAATGGCCATTTAATGTGCTCCATATAGAGCAAAATATACTCCATTCGGGGTTGGTATGATGCTTTTCACCTTGATATTACAGCGTTTATGAGAATATCACGATATAGTGGAAACACGATCAGCGAAGGGAGCAATGGAGCATGGAAAATGTCATTGAGGTACGAAATCTCGTTCATTATTTCGGGAAAAAGAGCGTATTAAAAGGTCTTCATTTTGAGGTGAAAAAGGGAGAAACATTCGGATTTTTAGGGCCGAGCGGATCGGGGAAAACGACGACGATTAAAATTTTAACGTCGCAGCTGATTGGATCTAAAGGAGAGATTCGAATTTTCGGTCAGCCGCAAGCAGATTTAAAACGAATCGGTATTTTAACAGATAACAGCGGGTTGTACGAGCGCTTGACGGTGTATGATAATTTAGTGTTGTTTTGCGATTTGTACGGGACGGACCGGGCACGTATTTCGGATGTGCTGGATGAAGTGAATCTAGCAGCGGAAGGGAAAATGGTCGTGAAAAAGCTGTCAAAAGGAATGAAACAGCGGGTGACCCTTGCCCGGGCGATTTTACATAAGCCTGATTTGTTGTTCTTGGATGAACCGACATCCGCGCTCGATCCAGTCAACCGGACGCGGATTCATGCTATTTTACGCGGATTGAATGCGGAAGGGACGACGATCTTTTTGACGACGCATGACATGCAGGAAGCGGAAGAACTGTGCCACCGTGTTGCATTTTTGAACGCCGGGGAGATAAAAGCGATGAATTCACCACAGGCGCTTCGTCTTCATTATTCAGATGAGTCGATTTCTCTTCATTTAAAGGAAAATAAAACAGTTGTTGTGGAACGTGATGAAGCGGGTGCGGCGCAAATTCAGGACTATATCGCGAATGGGGAATTACTGGCGATTCATTCAAATGAGCCAACACTTGGCGATATCTTTATGCAGCTAACGGGGAGGGATTTAGTATGAATGTGTCAATGAAGCGTGTCGGGGCGATTTTCGTCAAAGACTGGAAAGATTTAATGCGTAATTCGTATGTATTGTTTACGGTGTTTATGCCGGTTGTGTTTGCGGCTATTTTAGGACGGATGGGGATGGAGAATCCAGGCATGTTTATGCTTCCGATCAATATGGCGCTCGTCATGTGCGCTGCATTCGTACAGGCATCGATGATAGCCGAAGAAAAAGAGAAAAATACGTTGCGTGGGCTCATGTTGTCACCGGCTTCAACGCTTGATATTTTCATTGGGAAAAGTGTGCTGACAGGTGCTGTGACGATCGTTGTTATCATTCTATCGATCTGGTTGAGTGAAGTTCAATTAACGGGCATTGCGCCGCTTTCAATCGCGATTTTGTTCTCTCTCATTGCGTATATTTCAATTGGAACCATTATTGGTCTTTTATCGAGAAATGTAATGGAAACGGGGATTGTTGGCATGCCGGTTTTGGTCGTGTTCCTCGGCAGCAGCTTCATTATGCAAATTGTTGAGAATGAATTTATTAAGAAGATGTTATCGTATTTGCCAAATGAACAGCTGTCCAGCATGGCTGTGCAGTTGCACGGCGGCGCGGCGTTTGGCGAAGTGACCTCACAATTGGCAGTCATTGCGGTGTGGGCCGTCGTGTCCATAGCCTTGACAGTCGTGATGTATAAAAAAAGTGCGGCGGACAAATGATTATGAGCCTGGCCAACGTGCCGGGCTCTTTATTTCGTCGGGAAAATGAAGTTTCACTATATAATTCTCTGAAAATTGATGGTGGATTTCCATTCTTTTTATGGTAAAATCAAGTAAGACTATCTTTTTTTAGATGAATAAAATAAAAAATCAGGGAGCCTTATCTATGAAAAAATGTGTTATGTCGCTGTTCGCTTTATTTATCGTAATTGGACTTATTCAACCGGCTCAAGCAGCAGGGGAGACGACGTTTTATGACGGAGTAAAGGTGACGCATGCAGATGGAGGCACCGATCAGCCTTTTGCAAAAAATGAGAAATTAATGATTGATCTAGCCTGGTCATATAAAGGCAGTCAGCCAGCTGCGATGACGCTTCCGGACACATTTAAGGTAAAGGAAGATGTGCAAAAAGCGTTGACGACGAAAGATGGAACGAATGTCGGAACGGTAAAAGTAGATGCAGAGACTCGAGTCATCACGGTTGCATTCGCGAACGTATCAGCCATTGAATCTGGTACTTCGGGGAAGATTTTTATCCCTGTTGTTTTCAATGAGGCGGTCGTTACAGCAGCAGGCACGTATAAAGCGGCGTTTAACATTGGACAGGCAGCGCCGGTTGTCGTGAACATGACAGTAGAGAATAAGGCAGAAGTAGGCACAGGAGCGTTGAAAATCGTGGCCATTGACGCGTTAACGAAAGAAAAGGTGGCAGGTTCAGCGTTCACCGTTGTGAATAGTGATGGAAAAGTCGTGGCGTCCCTTACGACAAACAGTGCGGGTGAAGCGACAGTATCGAGTCTTCCGTATGGCACGTATACAGTGACGCAAACGGCTGCACAGGCAGGATATGCAGTGCCAGCGGATCCATGGAAAGTAGAGATAAATGAAGCCGTTGTTATGAAAGAAGTGACGCATGCGAAGGTAGCCGGTTTAACGGGCGGCTTAACGATTACAGCGGTTGAAAAAGGAACGAAGACACCGATTACAGCGGCGGAATTTGAGCTGAAATCAGAAAATGGTCTATTTTCAAAGACGGTTGTAACGGATGAGAAAGGCACTGCTCTATTGACGGGACTTGCTTATGGCACGTACACGTTGAAACAGACGAAAGCAGCAGCCGATTTTGTATTGCCAACGGAAACATGGGATGTGGTGATCGGCCGTCAGACGCCGGTTGAGAAAACGATAGAAAATCAATTAATCAACGAATATGGTACTCTTTCGATTAAGAAAACAGACGAAAAATCAGGCGATGCGTTAAAAGGTGCCGAGTTCTCACTTTATTATTATACGGGTGATGAGAAGCTTGTCGCAAAAGTTGTGACGGATCATAAAGGAACCGCCGATTTTGAAAATTTAGTGGCAGGCAAATATACGCTGGAAGAAACGAAAGCACCGACTGGCTATACACGTTCGTCGGAAAAGACCGTTGTGACGATTAAAAGCGGTGAAACGGTTGAGTTAACGTTTAAAAATGAGAAATCATCACCGACTGGAGCGGCGACAACGACGAGTGGTACGAAGTCAGTAGATACATTACCGAGAACAGGTGATGAATCATCGATGATGTATATGCTTGGCGTTATATTGCTAGTAGCGGGCGCGTACATGTTTATGAAAAAAGGGAAGCGTGCGTAAGCAAGGCGATGTTGAGAAAAGTCATTGCGGTCATCTGTATCATAGCAGCGGCGGTGTTAATTGCGGCCCCATTTTTAAAGTACGAACTGCTAGAAGCGAGTACAAAAAAGTATGAAGCTGTGCAGTTATCGCCGGAAGAAATTCAGGAAAATAATGAACTGCCGGCCGAGTTTAATATGGAAGTGATTGAGCCGCCATCTGTTTTAGATACGGTGACGAAAGAAGTTGAAGTGGAAAAGTCCGCGATTGTTGGGCAAATGGAGATTCCGTCTGTTAATCTCAGTTTGCCCATTTTAAAAGGAACAACGAATGAGAATTTGCTTGTCGGGGCAACGACGATGCGGGAAGATCAGTGGATGGGACTTGGCAATTATACGCTCGCAGGTCATCATATGAAGAGAGATACACTGCTTTTCAGCCCGATTTTGCGTGTGGAAAAAGGGGCACTCATTACGGTAACGGATTTAACATACGAGTATATATATGAAGTGACAGAACTTGAAGTCGTTCATGAAGACCGTGTTGATATTCTAGACAATACGATTGACCCGGTCATCACGCTCGTCACATGTTACACACCCGATGAACCCGAAAAGCGATTTATCGTGCACGGTAAACTGACAAAAACAGAAGAGTATGAATAAAAAGAGCAGCATCGAAAGCCATGTGATTAGGCTTTTGATGCTGCTTTTTTGCGTTCAATATTAGTGTGCCGAGTAGGCTGCTTTTTGTGAAGTGCCGAATGTGTTGTATTGTACAGTATAAAAACTTTCTAAGTCGCTCAAGACAAGCACCGTACCGCCTGTTGTCGAAGCTGTCTCTGCACCGGCGTCCGTGAGACGTTTTAAGACGGATGAGTCGGCGAAGTTTGCGCCTGTTCCGTGAGAAGCGACGGCATAAAGCGGTGCGACTTCGTCAATGAACGACTGTGTTGTCGCTGCTGAGCCCCCATGCTGTGATACTTTTAACACGTCTGCGCTCAAATTGTAGTCCGCGACAAGTTTGTTTTCAACCGATGCACTCGCGTCAGACATAAGCAAAAAGCGGACGTCACCATGTGTTAACTCAAGAACGATTGATCCGTCGTCTGCATTTTGTGCTCCGCTGTTTGCATTTAACACATGAACGGGAGCGGATGAATCAGCTGAAATGTCGCTGTTTACTTTTGCTTGTGTAAGCGTTAAGCCAGCTGCTTTTGAAGCGTTCGTGTAGTCGGTATATTCTTGCGATGTACTTTTCAAGCCAGAGTCGATGATACGGTGGACGTTGAAGTTTTTAAGTACGTAATCCGCGCCGCCGATATGTTCAGGGTCGGGCTGTGTGGCGACGAATGTATGAATGTCTTCGATGCCCATCAAATCGAGTTCTGCTGCAATGGATTCGTCATCCGGACCAGCATCAATGAGCATAACTTCGCCGTTCGGGAATGTGACGAGTGTAGCGTCACCGTGTCCGACGTTTAGAAATTCAACAGATAAGGAGTCAGCGGGTGTGGAGAAAAGTGCCCGTGACAGAAATGCCGCAAATTGTCCACGCGTGACGGCATTGTTCGGTTTGAATGTGCCATCTTCATAGCCGTATGTGATGCCAGCGGCAACGATATGTTGGATATATGGATAAGCGGCAGAAGTTTTGGATACGTCCGCAAAATCAACGCCTGCTGTTTCAGTTAAACCGAATGCTTTTGCTAAAATAATGGCCATTTGTCCGCGTGTAACCGTTTGTCCTGGGCGAAATGTACCGTTTGGGAAACCGGAAATGATTCCTTCTTCTACAGCGGACTCGATGTAGCCGGATGCTGTATTGGATGTGTTGACGTCAGAAAAAGATGTTTTCCGTTTCGTCCCGTCCAGTTCGAATGTTTTACCGATTAAAATAGCGGCTTGCGCGCGTGTTACCGCCTGGTCAGGTTTAAATGTGCCGTCCGGAAAACCGGTAATAATTTCGGCACCTGATAAAAAGTCAATATCGTCAAAAAAACGATGTGAGTTAGGCACATCTTTAAAAGAAGCGGCCTGTGCAAACGGGGCAAAAAGACTGAATACGATGATGAAACTAAGAAAAACGGACAGTGATTTTTTCAATTATGAATCTCCCTTCGATTATTAGAGATAGTATAAAGAATTGCTAGATAATCAAATAGGGTATAAATACCTATGTTTTGGAGAGGGATGATCAATAAATTGGATAATCTTCATGTCTTGTAAACTTTTTTATGGAAGATGTTGCATTTTTTAAAAAACGCTGTATTATATATATTAATACAGTTAGTACGGTTTACGCAGAAAGGATGCGGGACGATGTTTACGATAGATACGAGAAGCCGGGTGCCGATTTACGAGCAGCTGACTGAGAAGCTGAAAGAGCTGATTATTCGTGAGGTGATGAAGGAAGATGAACAGCTGCCGTCAGTTAGGTCGCTGGCACAGGATTTGACGATTAATCCGAATACGATTCAAAAGGCGTACCGGGAGTTGGAGCGTGAAGGATACATTTATTCTATTCCAGGCAAAGGAAGCTTTGTGTCGCCGGTCAAAAACGAGATTAATAGGGAGCGAATGGAGATGTTGAAAAAAGAGCTCGAGCGTATTGTTGGAGAAATTTTGTTTTTAGGTGTACCGAAAGATGAAGTGATTCGAATCATTAACACGATGAAGGAACCGGAAAGGGGCAGTGACGATGATTAAGGTAGATAATGTATCGAAGCGATTTGGCCGCTTTGATGCGGTGAAGGATGTAAACGTTCATGTGAAAAAAGGTTCCATTTATGGATTGCTCGGGTCAAACGGTGCCGGGAAAACGACGCTGCTGAAAATCATATCAGGCATCATTCGGGCGGATCATGGGGTGCCAACGATTGAAGGCGAATCTATTTTTGAAGCGCCGGACGTGAAAAAGCGGGTGTTGTTCATTCCTGATCAGCCATACTTTTTTCATCAGACATCGCTTATGCAGATGGCTTCGTTTTATGAAGCGGTGTATGACCAGTGGAATGGTGAGCGGTTTCATCAGTTGTATGAGCATTTTGCCCTTAATCCGAATGCATTGCTTTCGCGAATGTCAAAAGGGATGCAGCGGCAGGCGGCGTTTATTTTAACACTGTCAGCAATGCCGGATGCGCTTATTTTGGATGAGCCGTTTGACGGGCTTGATCCGGTCGTGCGCCAGCAAGTGAAAAACTTGTTGATTCAAGATGTAAGCAGCCGCGAGATGACCGTGCTTGTGTCGTCGCATAACTTGCGGGAGATGGAAGATTTTTGTGACGCGGTCGGCGTGATGCATAAAGGCGGTCTTTTATATGAGCGTGATCTAGAAGAGTTGAAAACGGATATTAGCAAGCTGCAGGTGGCGTTTAAAAAAATGCCGGACGAATCGTTTTTGGCAGGGCTGGATGTTGTACATTATGAGAAACGCGGCCGTGTGCTGACGTGTATCGTACGCGGGACGGAAGACGAGATTGACCGTTATGTCCGTTCGTATGAACCGGCCATTTACGATGTGCTGCCGCTTACGCTGGAAGAGATTTTTACGTATGAAATGGGGAGTGTCGGCTATGAAATCCGGAATCTTATCGTTTAATAAAGGGCTGTTCATGCAGCATTCACGCTCCGTATTATGGATTAGTATTTTCTTTTTGTTATCGCAAGTGATCTTGCTCCCGCTCGGGTTGATGATGGTGCTACGTGATGAACGGGAGTATGAGTATTTTCTGCAGACAGATTATCGCAATGTGCTGTTCGCATTTACATACGCGTTTCAGTACTTGTCGTATCTTGTGTTTCCAGTAATAACGGGGATTGTATTGACTAGTTATATGACGAAGAAAGGTTCGTCTGACTTTATGCATAGCTTGCCGTTTAAACGAGGTATGCAGCTTATGCACGTTTATGCAGCCGGCATCGTCTCACTTGCCGTACCGATTTTGATTAATGCGGTTCTATTGCTTATGATACGGCCGTTTATTAAGCCGCTTACCTATTCAATCGGACATTTGTTTGAATGGCTCGGTGTATCACTCTTTATTACCCTTTTTATGTTTATTGTGACGGTCATGATCGGATTGTTTATCGGACCGGCTTTGCTGCAAGGCATTATGGTGTATGGCATTCTCGTGCTGCCAGCAGGGTTAATTAGCGTAACGTTGTACAATGCGCGTTACTTTGTGAACGGCCTGGCGGTTGATTCGTATACGTCGAAAGTGATGACGGATGGCATCTTTTTAATCCGTGCCGGTGAGTATGTGAATCGGCCATTTAGTGGGATAGAGTGGGCAATTTATCTCGTGCTTGCGGCCGTGATTGTTGCTGTTTCTTTTTATGTATACAAAGTACGGCCGGCAGAAGCGGTGGATGAAGCGATTGTGTTCCCGTTTTTCCGATGGGCGTTCATTTTCGTCTTAACGTATGCGGCGATGTTGATCGGTGGATTGTACTTCAGTCAGTTTTTGGGCGGATCGCTCGCGTGGACGATTATTGGCTATGTGATAGGCGCGTTTGCAGGCTACACATTGCTACAAATGATCGTTCAAAAATCATTGCGTCTTGTCTGGCCGTGGAAAGGATTCGTGTTTTATGTACTCGCTATTCTCGTGCTGCTTATTCCAGGCACAATTGCAGCAAAAGCGTATGAAAAAGCGATTCCCGAAGCGAAAGAAGTGGAAAAAGTGTATATCGGTGATAGCGGAGAGCCGTTTGAACACGTATTTTACACAGGAGTAGAAGAATTGAAAAAAGCGGAAGCTGGTTTTATGAGAGGTGCGGATTCGATCAATGAAGTGCGGGATATTCATGCGCAGTTAATTGATGCTGGAGTCGGTGTATCCGATTATGAAGGGTATCAGGTTTCAGTTACATACGGGTTGAAAGACGGAAGCCGTATGCAGCGTCAGTATACAGTACCAATGGATGAACTGGGGCGTATAACAGAGGATCTCCGGAAAAATGTTGAATTTATTAAAGCATCGAATCCTCTTTTTGCGATCGCGACGCCGGAGAAAATCACGTATTTGAGCGGGTATGACAGCACGACAGGCAGACAACTCGCTAATGTGGCGGGAAAAGAAGATATTGAAGCGATTCGATCAGCAATGGAAAAAGATACATTGTCGGGAGAGGCGGATCAGTTTAGTCTGAATGGTGGGGCGAGCGCTGGTACGATTGAATTCTGGATCGGGAAAGAAAATCAGATGCAGGTTCCAGTCAATGTGAATCTGGATGATGAACATACGATTCAAGCCATTCGTGAACGTGTTCCCGGAGGTGAGTCCTTTGCTTCTGCCACTAACGTGGAAAAAGCGTTCATTGTGACAGCAGAAACGGAAGAACAGAAAAAAGAGTTGTCGGATTTTATCTGGCCGGATAATGGAGATGAGCCAAAATGGAGCGGCATGCCGCTTCCGTACGAGCAGGTAAATGATACAGCTAAGATTAAACAGCTGCTTGATCCTGCAGGCTTGACAGAAGATAGCAGCCGTCTGCTCATCTTGAAATGGCAAGAAAACGGTCATATCGGTTATACCGTTTCGATCGTTGGGTTAAAAGAATAAGAAAATAGGGGCTGTTCCTAGTCGGTTTTCACCGACTTTTGGAACAGTCCCTTCTTTTTTTCATCAGTATATTCTCCTTTGAACATACGATTGGATCTATTAACGTGCCATACACTGTGTCATAGACTTAGAGAAGTAACAATCAACAAAGAACTAGTTCTATAGAAATGTTTTTGTTTTTAAGAAGCAGGAGTTATATAGGGTGTGCACGAATATATATGGACATTGAAGGGGTACAACGAACCGAACCGTTGATACTACATTTTTTAGAGGGGGAATTACGTTGTTTAAAAAGTTAATAGGAGGGTTACTCTTTCTTCTGCTCATTGGCCCGGGAGCTGCAGTGTACGCTCAAGATAATGGTATTGCGGAAGGAAATACCTCTAAAAGTAGCGGGAATTACGGAAATGGATTAACAACCGGAGAATTATCAGGTGTTTTGGACACGGACCAAAAAGTGACGGATTTTATTAATAAAAATCGAATGCAATTTGGCGTTCAAAATAAAACGGAGAAATTAAAATTAACAAAGAAAACAACAAATAAAGAAACGAATAAAAAGCATTATTTATACCAATTAACTCACAAAGGAATTCCTGTTTACGGAAACTATGCGCAAGTGCATCTTAATGATCAAAGCAGAGTGTATGCGGTGGACAATGACGTAGAGATAAAAGCTATCGATCTACCTACCTCTCCACGTCTTAGCGGGTCCCAAGCGATTGCTAACTTAACAGCTGCAGTGGAGAAGGAATTGGGGGAAAAGATTGAACTAGAATCTGGTAACGAAATTATGCAAGTAAAAGAACCAAGCGCAAAATTAATCATTTATCCTTCAAATGGCAAAGATTATTTGGTTTACGAAACGAAAATTAGCTTTTTAAAACCAACGATCGGAGAATGGGTCGGCTTTGTGGATGCCCATACAGGCCAAATCGTTGAAAAGTATAATGCACTGAAAGATTCGAGCGCAACGCAACCTAGTAAAGAAAAGAAAACACCTTTAAGCTTGTACACTGTTGAACAAGGTAAAGGGGAGAGTAATAACGGAGATGTAAAAACACTGAATATTGTGAAAGAGAATGGACAGTATTTATTGGTAGATACAACAAATAAAATGGTCAACGATGGTGCCATTATAACCGGGGAGTTGGAGCGCTTTACTGAGAACGGGAACTTTATTATAGGTCTTGTTTCCAGCGATACTTCTTATTTTACAGATAAACATGCTGTGGATGCTCATTACAACGCTGACGTTGTATATGATTACTATAAAGAAGAATTAGGTCGTGACAGCATAGATGGAAAAGGAATGGACATTCTTAGTGTCGTACATTACCGGAATCTTGATGGTAGTCCGATAGATAATGCGTCTTGGTTTAGTGATGCCATGTGGTATGGGGATGGAAGTGGAGATGACTTTAATTGTTTCAGCTGTTCACTGGATGTCGTCGGCCATGAGCTGACGCACGGTGTCATAGAAAAAACGGCAAATCTTGAATATTGGGGACAATCAGGTGCTTTAAATGAATCCTTTGCTGATATTATTGGATCGCTTATAGATGGAGATTGGGAAATGGGTGAAGACACAGGAACTGTGATTCGGGATATGGAAAATCCAAATCTTTATGATCAACCAAAACATATGGATGAGTACAAGGATATAGATTGGGATAATGGCGGAGTTCATATTAACAGCGGAATTCCCAACTTTGCCGCTTATCAGCTGGCGACATCATTGGATCAGAGAGGCTTGGACGGGAAAAGAATTTTAGGTCATATCGCTTACAATTCTTTGAATGATTACCTCTTGAAGCCAACTTCTCAATTTTTGGATGCACGAAATGCTTTTCTTTTGTCTGTAGATGACTTAACATTCTTGGAAAGTAATCAAAAAGACATTGTAAGAGAAGAAGTGGAAAATGCTTGGGCAGCAGTGGGGCTTCCGTTTGGAGAGCAGGCTCTGATTGGCTTAGAGATGAGCGAATCCTCTCTAAATTTAAACGTTGGTGAAACGCATCAGCTAACGTTAACAGCTGTTTACTCCGACGGCACCAGAGAAGACGTAACGTCTTTGAGCAACTGGCAGTCAGAAAACCCGGATATAGCAACTGTAGAAGCCGGGCTTGTTCGCAAAATAAACGACGGTGAAACAACCATTTGGGCATCCTACCAAGGACTAGAAACGGCTGTTGAAATCGAGCAAACACCTAATGTAAAAGGAAAAGTGAGCGTAAATGGTCCCTCTGAAGGGATAGGAGAAGGAGATATCCTTATTGAATCACTGGAAGACAAAGAAGAAGAAGAGCCAAAGCGCTACCTTTTTGAGTTTGATGCAAACTCAGAATTCAGTTTTTATCTGAAGCCTGGAGAATATAAAATTTTGGACATATTTTCTTATGAAACTGGAGAATACATTGATATTCTAGATAAAAAATTTACAGTTGGCAAAGAAACGCTTCAGTTGGATGTCGACATTCCTCCTGTAACGGTTACAGGGAAAATCGAATTTTCTGACCCGGACATTCTTGAACAATATGATGAAATTGGTCTGATTCTTGAAAATAACGGCGAGGATTTGTGGATTGATGTTAAAGAAGAGTCGTATAAAGGACGCCTTTCAAAGGGTACGTATAACGTTGTCGAGGTTTATGCTTATACGTATGATGATTCTTTAGAGAAGCTGATTATCCCGCTTCATGATTCCATTAAAATTACCGATGAATCAAAAGTGATCGAAAAAAATATTAAAGCAAACGGTGAAGCTTCTTTTCTACACGTAGATTCAGTAAAGGAAAACAGCACAGCTGTAACAGGCGGCACAGATCCAAATAAGACAATCGAGATTTATAATGAATCATCAAAGACAAAGACGATTGGCAAAGGGAAATCAAAATCGGATGGACATTTTTCTGTTAAGATTCCGAAGCAAAAATTGGGCACGATTTTAACGGTTGTTGTCAAAGATGCACATGGGAATCTAACAGCAGAAACAAAAATTGAAGTTCAAGATGGTACCCCTCCAGAAGCGCCAAAAGTAGATCCAGTCACGGATCAAAGTAAAAATGTGCAGGGAACAACAGAAGCGCATGCGATCGTCACGGTGAGAGCAGGCACTGAACACTACACAGGAGAAGCGGGTGAAAACGGCCACTTCAGTGTAGCAATTGATAAATTAAAAGCAGGCACGACGATTTTCGTCACGGCAGCCGATGAAGCGGAAAATGTAAGTAAAGAAACGAAGGTTGTTGTATTGGATGGCACAGCGCCTGACGCGCCAACCGTAGATATTGTGAAAGAGCTTCAAAAAGCGGTAACAGGAATGGCTGAACCGGGTATGACTGTCACGGTCAGCCACAATGGAAAAGTCCTTAAATCCGGAAAAGCGGATAAGAACGGGAAGTTTTCAGTAAGTGTGAAGATGCCGGCGAAAGGAAGCAAGCTGTTTGTAACGGTGAAGGATGCGGCAGGAAATGAAAGTGAAGCGACAGAGGCAACGGTTCTGGATGGCATAGCGCCTGACGCGCCAAAAGTGAATCCTGTCACTGATCAAAGTGACGCTGTGACGGGAACAACAGAAGCGAATGCGACGGTGACGGTGAAAGCAGGCACTGAACAGTATACAGGGGAAGCGGATGAACAAGGTGCATTCGATGTAGCTGTCGACCAACTAAAAGCGGGTACAACAATTGTAGTCACGGCAGCCGATGAAGCAGAAAATGTAAGTAAAGAAACGAAAGTGGTGGTAGCGGATGGCACAGCGCCTGACGCGCCAACCATAGATCCGGTGAAAGAGCTTCAAAAAGCGGTAACAGGAACGACTGAACCGGGTATGACCGTCACGGTCAGCCACAATGGGAAAGTCCTTAAATCCGGAAAATCGGATAAAAACGGGAAGTTTTCAGTAAGTGTGAAGATGCCGGCGAAAGGAAGCAAGCTGTTTGTAACGGTGAAGGATGCAGCAGGAAACGAAAGTAAAGCAACAGAGGCAACGGTTCTGGATGGCATAGCGCCTGAAGCACCAAAAGTGACGGTTCCTGTCAATGATCAAAGTGAGATAGTAACCGGTACAGCGGAAGAAGACGCGACTGTAAGGGTAACCATTAAGGTTAAAGAAGGGAAACAAACGGTCGAGCAGGAAATTGGCCGTGGCATAGCTGATGCAGGCGTATTTACAGTAGAGATCGCCACTCAGCCAGCCGGTACAACAATTTACCTGACAGCGATCGATGCAGATGGGAATGTAAGTAAAGAAACGAAGGTTGTTGTATCCGATGTAACGGCTCCGCTTGCACCAGAGGTAGATGATATTACTTCTAAGCACAAGGTCGTGACAGGTACAACGGAACCTAATGTAACCGTAACGGTTAAAAATGAGGCGGGAAAAGTATTACGTTCCGGTAAATCGAATAAAGAGGGAGATTTTAAGCTTAGTATTTCTCCACAGTCAGCCGGATCTAAAATTTTTGTAACGGCAACAGACAGTGCTAAAAACACGAGTGAAGCAACCGTTAAGGTTGTATCATCTGTAGCAATACCCGCTTTACTACCTTAAGCATGTAGATTTATGTAAATAATAAAAAAGCTCACTGAGGAATCCTCAGTGAGCTTTTTTACATCAAATAGCTAAATCTTGAGAGCAACCGACTGGAAAGCCGCTTATTTCATTAGCTCTCGCCACGAACTCGCATGATGGACCGCAATTTGACATTCACATTCTTTCCATACCTTTTTCATTTCTGCTTCCATATAAGTGGGGCTTTTGCCGGAAAAAGAGATGCCTTCTGCTTCTGCATTCTCGATCGTTTCGACAGCAATTAACACTTCTTTATCGAGCGCTTTGCCGATGTTTAATTCCGTCCGGGCTGCTTCTATGATTTGGTCTGCGCGGTCACGGTACGCCATAATCACTGTGTAATCGGCGGTTTGAATGGCCATTTCAGCAAGAGTCCCGCCGGCCTGGGATGGAATTTCATCGTACCAGAAGGGGATATCGATGCCGAGAAGGAATCCGCTGGCTGCTGCTTTTTTCAACAGCTGTTCATATCGATCAATAGCCTGGTTTTGATCGGTTTTCCATTCAGATGATAAATACGGTTCTACATCAAGGTGAATGCCGTCCCAGTCCAGCTCATTTACTTTTTGTAAAAAAAGAGCTAAATCTGCTTCTGTATAATCAGGCGAACCATCAAGCGCATGAACGCGAATATTCTGCTCATGTGCGGCTGTTAAAAAAGAGCGATACGCACTGTCGGCAATATTCGGATCGACTTGAACATACACATCACGCACTCGCTTTTCTTCAAAGAACAGCAGCCATTTTTCCTGTTCGTCATTGAGTATGGACGCATCCCATATCCATGTTGCATGTTCAGGTTCATTCATACGGCAGCCTCCTATGAGCAGCACGATTATAGCCAGCAGCCATCTCGTTTTCACAAAAGAATCAATCCCTATTCGTTGATTTTAATGTAAGTATAAAGTAGAGCGTCCTTATGCATCAACAATGAGTCTTTTTGTTTTTTCTGTGACAGTTCATTTTCCACTGGATTCTGATCCATTTTCCTATATAATAGAAAAGATGCAATTTGCGCATAAAAACGACAATGAAAGACTCATTATGATATGATAAAAATCTACGAATTTGGAAGGAAAGAGGACTTTTCAACATGAAGAACGAGAAGAAATTTTGGCTGTTTGCTCTGGCATTTCTTATTTGGCAGCCGGTTATCGACGTGCTGACAAGCGCATCATTGCTTCTACTAAATGTAAACCTAACCGTCGGTGTCATTGCCCGCGTGCTGTTTATGGCTGTGATTGTGCTAGTGCTTCTGCAATTATCCTGGAGGAACCGTCTGGCGAGAAAATATGCCCTGTATTTAATCGGGCTGGCTGTGCTAATCATTGTAAACATGGCGATGAATTATAATGTAAAAGATCCCTATTACATTGCCAGCGAATTGAAGTATTTTAATAAGATTGTTTATTTTCCTATTGTATTTGTTGGTTTTAACATGCTGTATCTTTATTTAAAGAGAGAACATGAGCCATTTAAAGAAAAAACAACCACGTATTTTCTTTACGCCTCGCTCATTATCAGTGCCGTTTTCATCGTCTCATTCGTAACAGGGACAAGCATGTCCAACTATTCCCACACAAAAATTGGCTTCACGGGTTGGTTTTTCGCGGGTAATGAAATTGGTGCGATCATGGCGATTATTTTGCCGCTCACAGCACTTTATGCGATTGAACAGACGGATAAATTGAAAGAGTGGCGCTACTGGATTCCGTTTATTTTGCTGGCGATTTCCATGCAGTTTCTCGGAACGAAAGTAGGATATGGCGGCATTGTGATCGTCTTAATTGCGACATTTGTCACGATGTTTATCCTCTACATGACGAAAGAGCGGACAGAAAAAGTACGCTCCAATATGTTGATTTCGATCATTTTAATGGCGGTTCTCGCTGTGACGACACCGATCACACCTGTTTTCCACAATATGTTTGCACATTTAAGCTTGTTGAATATTGATTTGGACTTTGGCCAGAAAGAAAAAGAATACGATCCGGAAACGGGAGAAGAAATCCCATCGGAAGACGATGAAGAAAAGCCGGAAATCACAAATGATCAAATTCAAAATCTCGTTTTCAGTAGCCGTGAAAAATATTTAGCGGATATGAAAGATGATTTTGCGGATGCGCCAATCGGACAAAAATTGTTCGGCATGGGCTTTGCAGGGAATTACGTAGAACCAGGTCCGGGTGTCGGTCCGAAATTGATTGAAATGGATTTCTATGATCTCTTTTTCTCACTCGGTATCGTCGGTTTCCTTTATATGATGTCCGTACCGCTTTATTATGTTGTGAAGTTCGTCCTGTATTTCATCCGAAATATAAAAGAAACGTTTACGATTACAAATGTGATGTACGGCGTGTCGTTTATTTTAGCACTTGGCATTGGAGCTACAGCTGGACATGTGTTAACAGCACCGGCTGTATCCATTTATGTTGCTGCTGTTATGGCATTGCTTATGGTACGTGAAGGAATTGTAAAAGAATAGTATGATGAACCGCTCTGTTGTAACTGACAGAGCGGTTTTTTTGTGCAAATATGAACCAAGTGTAATGATACGTATGTGTTTGAAGAAGATGCAGCTGTGAAAAAGATTCTCCCCTGAAAGTCTGATAAAAAGCTATACTATTTACTTTATATTTTACTCATGAAATGTATTAGTTGTCCTCGATCAACCAACTTCACACCGCTTTTTTTCGCAAGATCGCAGGCGTTTTTTGTAAAAGTATTATTCGTCACAACCCATGCTTCATTGGCCTTGTAATACGTTTTAGCAGAAAAAACTTGTTGAACAGAAGTAACTCCGACTGTTTTACTGTATTTTTTAACTTGCACAGCGATAGATTTCCCGTCTTTTTTTAATAATAAATCTGCACCGTAATCACCAATGAGGTTTACTTTATAGCCCATGTTTTTGAACAGTTCCTCTACATACAGTTTAAATTCTACTTTCTGCATAGTATCAATTTCTTTAATATCGGATTGAAGGAATTTTCTCTTTTTTACATTTTGTCCATCCGACCGAAAATAAACGTATACAGCAACAGAAATAATAATGATCACTATAATGATAAAAAAGTCATCTCGAGGCTGAATAACTAATGGAAGAACAAAGTGACTAACAATTAAAAAACCCATTAGGCCGAGTAAAGTTTTATCAAAAAGTGTATCTGCCTCGTTTTTATACTTCATCTTAGCCATCTATCTCATCTCCTTGACCTATTTCAGTAAAATCAGTCCATTATTTCATCTTATTCTTCACTGATTTATGTATCTTTATCCAGCGAAGTTGAATAGCCGTATATTGTGGCGATTGATGAAGTTGCATAATGGGCATCGACCAGACGTAATTCCTTCATTTCATTTAAGCTGTAGCTTTCACGCGATTCCATCAAATTTTATTTCGATTAGTGAGGTAGTTTACATTTTTTGTATATTGAGTGTGCTATAACCTTTTAAAACCGATTTCAACTCGTTCCATGGTAACTTATTCTAAATTTGTAAAATTGGATATAAATGGGTTAAAAGCACAGAAACAAGGCCTTAAGCATAAAATGAATTGCATTGCATTGAAAAATGTATAAAAGAAAGGTGATAACAATGGCTGACGATAGAAAAGAACCACGGGATGGGGCAGGACCACAAGTGTCGACACTTTCTATTGGACCTAAAGGGCCGAGAGGACCGAGAGGAAACGCCGGGCCACAAGGGCCTGCAGGAGCAGTAGGACCACAAGGACCAGCGGGAGCCGATGGAAAAGTAGGACCACAAGGACCAGAGGGAAAAGTAGGACCACAGGGACCAGCGGGAGCCGATGGAGCAGCAGGACCACAGGGGCCTGCGGGGCCAAGAGGAGTGCAAGGGCCTGCAGGAGCAGACGGAGCAGTAGGGCCGGAAGGGCCACAAGGACCTATGGGAGCAGCAGGGCCGCAAGGGCCTGCAGGGGCAGACGGAGAGGAAGGACCACAAGGACCAGCGGGAGCCGATGGATCAATAGGTCCACAGGGACCTGCGGGGCCAAGAGGAGTGCAAGGGCCTGCAGGAGCCGATGGAGCAGTAGGGCCGGAAGGGCCACCAGGACCAGCGGGAGCCGATGGATCAATAGGTCCACAGGGACCTGTGGGGCCAAGAGGGGCGAAAGGGCCTGCAGGAGCCGATGGAGCAGTAGGGCCGGAAGGGCCACAAGGACCTATGGGAGAAGCAGGGCCGCAAGGACCTAAGGGGGCAGACGGAGCGGAAGGACTGCAAGGACCAGCGGGAGCCGATGGACCAGCAGGGCCACAAGGACCAGCGGGGCCAATGGGACCGCAGGGAGCAGATGGAGCGGAGGGACCACAAGGACCACAAGGACCCCAGGGGCTAGAAGGTCCGCAGGGGCCTGTGGGTCCAGAAGGACCACAAGGATCTAAGGGGCCAGCAGGAGGACCGGAGGGTCCAGAAGGTCCGCAGGGACCAGTGGGTCCAGAAGGTCCGCAAGGACTTAGAGGTCCAGAAGGACCCCAGGGACCAGTAGGTCCAGAAGGTCCTCAGGGACTTGTGGGTCCAGAAGGTCCTCAGGGATCAGTGGGTCCAGAAGGGCCACAAGGACCTAAAGGAGACCGGGGACCAGGGGGAGCGGCGAGTACGTTAGATGGGCTTGATTCTACTCAATTTCTGCGCTCGGACACATCAGGCACATTAAATGGTGAGTTAACAATTAGCCAAGATTTAACGGTAGATGGAACTTTTATTCGTTTACCATTAAGCCCTGTGCCTCCTGTATCTCCTGCAACGGGCATGATTTTTTACAACACAACCACTTATAAACTGCAAATATTCACAGGTACGATGTGGAAAACAATATTCACTACGTAAATCATTAGCAAATGACCGTGAAAAAATCTTTAAGCATTACAGAATTTCCAAATGGAAAGTTCCTCTTCTTGAGAAATACGATGAAAGTGAGGCCGAACTAGGCGTGTCTTCTAGCATGTTCATGGTTCGCCCTTTTTTTAAATGTGAAGAGCATAGCTTCCATATTAAGAAATAGTATATGAGAAGGGTCTAAAACGCTCAGGAAACAAAATAATCAATAAAATAAGAGGAAATGTGGTTTCCCCCTTCTTGAATCTTGAATAGCTTATATTAAAAGGAGGAAGATGAATGAGTTATTATAAAAAACGCAAATGTGAAATATGTGGTCACGAGGAATGTTGTTGTGACTGCCCGCCAGGCCCACCAGGTCCACGGGGAAAACAAGGAGATGACGGGGAGCGAGGAAGACAAGGACCGCCAGGGGTACCAGGAAGAGATGGAAGAGATGGAACACCGGGAGCACCAGGAGCACCAGGAGCACCGGGAGCACCAGGAGCACCAGGAGCACCAGGGACACCAGGCGCATCAGGATTACTGGTCGAATTTGAAGTATGTGAAAAATTTACAAATCCAAATAACGGTACGATTGATCTAGGTACCGCTCCGGCTACTGGAGCACCGCTTTGTGAACTATCTACTGCAAATATGAATGCCATTACCATCAATAGCACCGGAAGCCGTGTATTCCTTACTGGAACGGTCGGCTGGCAGTCGGATGCATCAAATAAAGTAGAATTTATTATTTACAAAGGGAGTATAGCGGTTGGTAATGAGATCTTCAGAATAACAGATGACTCACAGGGAAATCAGCGGATAGCGACAGGTTTCACCTTTGTTGACTTGGGACCGTTTACTGTCGGACAGACGGTTCAATACTTCCTTACTGCCAGACGGATAGGTAGTGGGAATGCTCCTACAATTGTTGGACCTATTGTATTTACAGGATCGGAAATCTTACCGAACCCGTAATCATTCAAGCAGGCCTTTATGGAACGGGGCCTGCTTTTTTACTTCTGGAAAAATAAGAATCCCATTTTACTTACGATCAAACACGTTTTCAATTTGTTCACATAACATGATAGCATCCCTCAGAAAAGTTTGAGGAAATGTCAGTTCATTAAGAAGGAGGACGTATGAAGAAGCCTGCAATTGTTCTTTGTGATGATCCTTTTATCGCCTGTTATGAGCAAGTGGTGACGGAGATAGAGTGTCTCCAATTGAGGGAATTAGCGCGCACTCAGCTTAAACCTGCAACAATCATTGGGCCATCAGGACTGCAAGTTTCTAATTTCCGTATTTCAGATAGTACCTGGTTTTCTCATGATTCATATGAAATCGTTCGCCAAGTATCCGAACGAATGGCGTCCATCATTGGAAAACCGCTTCATCATGCTGAGAAGCTTCAAATAGCCAGATATAAAGTGGGGGGGAAATTCGGTGAGCATCTGGATTGTTATGATCCCCTCTCTAAAGCAGGAAAAGATTATATTGATCAAAATGGACAACGATTGTATACTGCCCTTCTTTATTTGAATACAGTGAAGGAAGGCGGAGAAACTTTTTTTCCAGAGCTTAATCTTCAAATCACCCCATCTGAAGGCACTTTATTAGTTTTTGAGAATTGCAAAAAGAACACAAACGAATCAAATCCTCTTTCACGGCATGGAGCCCGGCCAGTGAATGAGGGAGAAAAATGGATCGCCACTTTATGGTTTTGTGAAAAACCTCAATATTGAAGTGAAATGACAACAACAAATGGGCTGTCATCGGGTTTTTTGTTATACGTATGAAAACCGATTTTACACTTTAAAACATACAAATAGCTGAAAATAAAGGGTTCTTTCCCTTCATTTTCAGCTATTTTTCATGAAAATTAATTCTGATTATTTCTTCTTTTTTTATGCGAACGGTGGTATAATTCTTCAGATAAAGCGGCATATCCGCCTATAGTCAGCTAAGAATGCAAACAAGCAAGGAGTGGCAAATAAAATGATCGTATGTAAATTTGGTGGAACATCGGTTGCGAGCGCCGAACAAATTAAAAAAGTGGCTGCCATCGTTAAAGATGAACCGAAACGGAAAGCGGTTGTCGTATCGGCACCGGGTAAGCGCTTCGGTGATGATATAAAAGTAACAGATTTATTAATTGCCCTTGCTCATGCTTCATTGCGTGATCGAGATGCAGAAAACGAATTGAAGGCTGTTGTCGATCGGTATGCAGATATTGCGCAAGGTCTCGGTCTTGACGATACCATTGTAAACATTATTGAAACAGATTTACGTGGACGTCTGCAAGAAAATCGTGACAATCCGCCGCTATTTATGGATCAGTTCAAAGCGAGCGGTGAAGATAATAACGCGAAATTAATCGCAGCCTATTTCACAAGCATTGGACTTGAAGCTGAATATGTGAATCCGAAAGAAGCAGGACTTATTGTAAGCGATGAGCCGGGCCGTGCCCGCGCGCTTCCAGAAGCATATGAAAATTTAGCGAAGCTCCGTGAAAATAGCAAAATCGTTGTTTTCCCTGGCTTTTTTGGGTATACAGAAGAAGGTGTCATGATGACATTTGCCCGCGGGGGATCGGATATTACCGGCTCGATTCTAGCATCTGCGGTGAAAGCAGAGCTGTATGAAAACTTTACAGATGTGGATTCCGTATTCGCAGCAAATCCGAATGTCGTCGACAACCCGGCTGAAATTAAACGGATGACATACCGTGAAATGCGTGAATTGTCGTATGCAGGCTTCTCTGTTTTTCACGACGAAGCATTAATGCCAGCATTTCAGCATTCTGTTCCAGTTTGTATTAAAAATACGAACAATCCATCTGCACCGGGCACAATGATTGTAGCGGAACGTGAATATACGAAAAGTCCGGTTATTGGCATTGCAGCGGATAAAGGCTTTTCAACACTCTATGTTAGTAAATATTTGATGAACCGTGAGCTCGGTTTCGGCCGTAAATTGCTGCAAATTTTGGAAGATGAAGAAGTGTCTTACGAGCACACACCATCAGGCATTGATGATTTGTCTATTATTGTGCGCAGCCATCAATTAACACCGGAAAAAGAGGAACGCATTTTAGAGCGTTGCCGTGAGGAATTACAAGTAGACAAAGCACACATTGAACACGGGTTTGCGATGATCGTTCTTGTTGGCGAAGGTATGCATAATACACTTGGTCTTTCTGCACGTGCAACAGCCGCCATTTCCCGTGTCGGTGCGAATATTGAAATGATCAATCAAGGCTCATCAGAAGTCAGCCTTGTGTTCGGCATTCAAGAAAAAGATACAGATAAGGTATTGCGTGAATTATACGAAGAGTTCTTCAGCAAAAGTGCTGTTCTTCAATAAAAGATGAATGGCCTCCGATGCAGATGCACGGAGGCCTCATTTTTTGCCGGGAAACGGACACAGCTTTAAAATAAAAAGCCTCTGATTTTCATCAGAGACCTGTCAAAATCATTTTAATTTTTCAAGAATACTTTTTCCAGACATGCGCGTTCTATGTGAATCGCTATATGTCTTACGTAAGTTGCGTGTCCCCATGCGGTCTTTTACTTTCGGGTAAACGATTGGAGCGATAATAGCGCCGTACTTGATTAATTTCTTCAAATTCATCTTTTGTCATCTCCGTTCTAAAAATGTTCATTTACATTATTGTACCCTTTTTAAGCCAGTCCAAACCTTATGTTCATTATAACATATATTTCTTTTTTTCTGTAAAGTTGAAACAAATTGTGGGTTATACATGGTAATATAAAGGAAGTATGAAATGAAACAGGGGGTATCCATTTGAAAAAGATTTTTTCGGTATTTTTAGCGTCATTGCTTTTTGTTGCAGCCTTTCTGACTCCGTCTGCGGGGGCAGCCACTGTAAAAGAGGATTACGTTGCACTTGGTGATTCGATTGCCGCAGGACAAACGCCATACAAGACAATCGGTACAGGCTATACCGACATGATTGCGGATGAGTTAGATAATCAGGAAGCACTTGCCTCATTTACGAAAAGTTATGCCACTCCAGGTGAAACAAGTACTGGATTATTGACCAAATTACAGCGTTCTGATGTTCAAGCCGCTGTTAAAAATGCAGAGCTTGTAACGATTTCTTCAGGAGCGAATGATTTACTGGCTTTTGTAAATACAGGAAGTAATGATCCGTTAAAAGCTTTAGAAGTTGTAAATAAAGTAAACCAAAATCTGACCGCAAGTATCCAAAAAATAAAATCATTAAACAAGAATGCAGATATTTATCTATTTGGCTACTATTTCCCGTATTCAAGCATGGAAGAAGGAACAAAGAAAGAGAATTTAACGATCGCATTTAACTATTTTAATAGTGAGTTAGAATCGACGGCAAAGGCTCAAGGTGTAACATTTATAGACGTATCTTCTTCATTTAAAGCTGAATATTTGCCGAATGCAAATGATGTTCATCCAAATGAAGCGGGGTACAAAGTATTTGCAGACCAATTTTTCAAAGTATGGAAGAATAGCACAATACCAGATCCAGAACAAGGAAAAGACCCATTTACTGATATTAGTAAACTAGGTTCACAGGCGCGCATTGCGATTATGAAACTAGCAGAAGCAGGCATCATTAACGGAAACATTGATGGTACATTTGCACCAAAAAGTAACATTACCCGCGCAGAAACAGCGATTATTTTATCGCGTGCGCTTGGTAAAACCGGCACAGCTCCGAATCCAGGATTCTCTGACGTCTCTTCAAAAATGAAGTCGTATGCAGCGATCGCTAAACTTACGGAAGCGGGTGTTTTTGCCAAAGCGCCGAAGTTTAATCCGGATAAGCCGTTAACCCGGGCTCAGATGGCTCGTGTCTTGACGCAGTCACTTAATCTTCAAGCAGGGGCGTCTTCAATTTTCAATGATGTACCAGCAAAACATTGGGCGAATGAAGAAATTAATGCTGTTTATTCTCACGGTATTATGAGCGGTGGAGCAAACGCTATGTTTTATCCTGAAAATAACATCACGCGTGAACAATTTGCCATAACGATGTACAACGTGTGGAGCCATTCTTTTATCGGCACTCCTTAATAATGAAATCCGCAAAGAGCACTCTTTGCGGATTTTTGTTCTGTACATTACAAACACAATATGTTAGTATTTTAAAAGTATAAAAACACAATATATAGTATGCGATGAAAAGCAGGTACCAATAATGGTTTAAAAGGGAATCCGGTTAAATGCCGGAGCTGTCCCCGCAACTGTAAGTGCAGACGAATGCCAAGCCACTGTGAAAACGGGAAGGCGGCAAGAGGACGACGCACGAGCCAGGAGACCTGCCTGTTTTTCTGAAAGCGACACTTTCTTCGGGGGTTGAGAGGTGGAAGCGGCGGATTCCGTTTGTTTCCTCATTTTACCCATTCAGAGCGATAGCTCAGCCGAAGAGGCTGCATCTATCGCTCTTTTTATTTTTTGCAAAACAGGAGGAATAACATGACAATCACAATCATTCCAGAAATCGAACAGATGCTGAACCATTTAACAGACGAATTTGGCCAGGAAAAAATCGGTCCGCTTCTCCGTGTTAGCGAACGATGGACAGCCAAGCATCCGGGATATAGTGCTTCTGCCTGGTCAAAAGCAATGGTACTCGAATCACTCAGCTTTTTGGATGAAGAAGAGCCATACTGGACATTCGTTGCTGCACGCATCCATCTGGAGGAATCGTATCGCGAGCAAGCGGCCAAGCGTAAGACTTCGGCCGAAGGAGTTTACAAAGATTTCGCATCTCACGTTCAAATTCTAACGGAGAAAGGCTTATACGATCCCCGTTTAACGATCGCTTACACAACAAATGAACTTGAAAAAATAGGGCAATTATTGCAGCCAAAACGCGATCAATTATTTACATATATCGGATTAAAAATGCTGATGGACCGCTATGTTGCACGTGATTTTGACAAAACGCCGGCCGAACTTCCGCAGGAGCGCTGGCTCATTATTGCAATGACACTTATGCAAAATGAAACTGAAAACCGTTTAGAAAAAATTGCTGAATCGTACTGGGCGATGAGCAACTTATATATGACAGTCGCAACACCGACATTATCTAATGCCGGTAAGCCGTACGGACAGCTGTCGAGCTGTTTTATCGATACAGTCGATGACAGTTTGCAAGGCATTTACGACAGCAATACGGATGTAGCAACATTATCGAAATACGGCGGCGGCATCGGTGTGTACATGGGTAAAGTACGGAGCCGCGGTTCTTCTATCCGTGGGTTTAAAGGCGCGTCAAGCGGCGTCATGCCTTGGATTAAACAGCTGAATAACACAGCAGTCAGCGTTGATCAGCTCGGCCAGCGCCAAGGAGCGGTTGCGGTCTATTTGGACGTTTGGCATAAAGATATTTTTCCGTTTTTGGATTTGAAATTAAACAATGGCGACGAACGTCTCCGTGCACATGATATTTTCACAGGCATCTGCTTGCCGGATGTGTTTATGGAACAAGTCGACGCGCGTGGCGAGTGGCATTTATTTGACCCGCATGAAGTGCGTACGGTGATGGGCTTTTCACTGGAAGATTATTATGATGAAAAACGCGGCCAAGGTTCGTTCCGTACGAAATATGAGCAATGCGTAAATGACGATCGATTATCACGTGAAACCGTTCAGGCGATTGATATTATGAAGCGTATTATGCGCTCACAGCTTGAAACAGGTGTCCCCTTCATGTTTTACCGCGATGAAGTAAATCGCCGCAATGCAAACAAACATGAAGGCATGATTTATTCAAGTAATTTGTGTACCGAAATCGCCCAGAATATGAGTGCGACGGAATTTGAATCGATTCAGCTTGAAGACGATGTCATTGTAACGCGCAAAAAGCCCGGTGATTTCGTTGTGTGTAACTTGTCCTCCATCAATTTAGGCAAAGCGGTGCCGGCTGATGTGTTAGATCGTCTCGTCCGTATTCAAGTGCGTATGCTTGATAACGTCATTGATTTGAATATGATTCCGGTTCCACAGGCGGAGCGGACAAACAGTCGTTATCGCGGTATCGGGCTCGGTACGTTCGGATGGCATCATCTATTGGCACTGAAAGGCGTTCGCTGGGAAGCAAATGAAGCGGTTGAATACGCGGATTCACTCTATGAAAACATTGCCCGCCTGACGATTGAGGCATCGATGGAACTAGCGAAAGAAAAAGGGGCTTATCCGTTATTTGCCGGATCAGATTGGGAAACAGGCGCTTATTTTGATGTGCGCGGCTATGAAGGTTTAGAATGGAAGGAACTTCGCGCGAATGTGCGTGAAAATGGGATGCGAAACGGCTATTTAATGGCTGTTGCACCGAACTCATCGACATCGATTATTGCGGGAAGCACGGCGAGTATCGATCCGATTTTCCAGAAGAGTTATTCCGAAGAAAAGAAAGATTACAAAATTCCGGTGACGGTTCCAGACTTGAATTCCGAGACGACATGGTACTACAAGTCTGCGTACTTTATCGACCAGCAGTGGACGCTCCGTCAAAATGCAGCGCGTCAGCGTCATATCGATCAAGGTGTGTCATTGAATTTGTATGTTCAAAATACGATTAAAGCGAAAGAATTGCTTGATTTGCATTTATCGGCATGGAAAAACGGGTTGAAGACGACGTATTACGTTCGTTCGACGTCGGTTGAGCTGCTCGAATGTGAATCGTGCTCGAGTTAAGGAGGATTTTATCATGACGATGATTGAAAAGCGTAAATTAATGGATAAAGACGCACCGAACCGTTCGACAGCGATTGTGAATGGCCGGTCGTCAAATGTGTTGAACTGGGATGATGTGAAATTTGACTGGGCGTATCCAAAATATAAGCGGATGCTCGGAAATTTCTGGACTCCGTTTGAGATTAACATGGGGACGGATGTGAAGCAGTTTCCGGGTTTGACAGATTGTGAGCGGGAAGCATTTTTGAAAACGATTGGACTGCTTGCACTGCTTGATAGTATTCAGACGGATTATGCGGGGAAAGTAGCGGATTATTTAACAGATTCGAGCTTGCAGGCATTGATGATTATTTTGGCGCAGCAAGAAGTGATTCATAATCATAGCTATTCGTATGTTTTGTCGAGCTTGGTACCGAAATCGGAGCAAGATCGCGTGTTTGATTACTGGAGAAGTGAGCCTGTGCTTGAGAAGCGCAACGATTTTGTCATGAAAGGATACGAATCGTTTGTGGAACAGCCGACTGTGGAAAATATGCTTGAGTCGATTGTGTATGATGTGATTTTGGAAGGATTATTCTTTTATTCAGGCTTTGCGTTCTTTTATCATTTGGCACGCCACCAGAAAATGGTAGCGACGAGTACGATGATCAATTACATTAACCGCGACGAGCAGCTTCATGTTGATTTATTCGTGAAAATTTATCGTGAATTGCTGACGGAATATCCCGAGCTTGATACGGAGGAACGTGCAGCTGATGTGGAGGCGATTTTCCGAGAAGCAGCGGCGCTTGAAGTGGAATGGGCGCGCGAAGTGATCGGGGACAAGATTGATGGCCTCGATGTAGAAGATGTGGAGGCGTACATTTATTTTTACGCGAACGTGCGCTGTCAGCAGCTCGGATATGAAAAGCCATTCCCGGACTACCGGAAGAATCCATTAAAATGGATTAAAGCATACGAAGATGTAGACCTTGGCAAAACCGATTTCTTTGAACAGCGCTCACGTCAGTACGTAAAAGTTAATGTGCAGGATAATGGGTTTGACGAATTATAATAATTTTGACCGGTTTCCATTATGGAAGCCGTTTTTTTTGTGAGTAAACAGCGCATAATATCCCGATATAATCGTTAAATTTGACGTTGGAATAAGGATGAATTTAGCCGGAGTAAAAATAATTATTTTTTCTTTATTCATAAATTTTTTCCATATTATTCATGTTGGTTTGATATTTAATTCTTACACTGGCTAAAGATGCTATTTTAAAGGAGGAATTTTTATTTATGCGCAAGGAGCCTTTTTATTTACTTATTTTAGCCAGCAGTTTATTTGTCTCTACCCTCGTTTCCCCCACTTCACCTGCTCTGACAGTAGAAACACCAGCATCAGTAGAGTCTATGACCGCTTCGTCTATTATGATTACAGAAATTTTGCCGAAAAGCAAAAATGCGACCGGTACTTCAACTGATGCTTTTGAGTTCATTGAGCTTTACAACAACAGCAGTCAGCCGATTAAGTTGAAAAACTACAAATTAATTTACGGATATCCGAACGGGCGTACGACGGATTGGACATTTAAAGAAGAAAAGCAAATTGCACCGGGTAAAACAATGGTTGTCTGGGTAAAAAATGCTGCGAATTCTTCCTTGACATTGAATGAATTTAATACTGAATTCGGCACATCTCTTACGGAAAATCAATTTACATATATCGAATCAGATGGAATAGAGAACTCCGCTGAACGCACGCTTTCTGTATCGGATTTATCCAATAATGTTTTTTCAACTGCTGCATATATCAAAGACAATGTATCCGAAAATAAAGGCATTCAATACAAGCCAGGTGATGACGGCGAGAAGATGGTTATTTTAACCGCAGCAGAACCAGCAACCCCTGGAAAAGTAATGAAAGGCCAGATTCCTTCTAAATCCGTTGAGAAAGACGCAGTTGCCCCAATTATTACCCATACACCGGTTGAAAATACCTCCTCAGGAAACGATATTGTGATTCGAGCTGCGGTCAAGGATGAAACAAAAATTGACAATGTGAAAGTATATTACAAAGGAACAGAAAGCAAAAAATGGCTGAAGAAAGAGATGACCAAAGGGGAAGGCGATCAATTTGAAGCTGTGATCGGAAAGGAAGAACTTTTATCCGAAGAAGTCAAGTACCGTGTGGAAGCGTTTGACGGTCAAAATACGGCAAAAACAAAAGAATATACAGTCAGGGTGGAAGGAATGGATTATGATCCGCAGCAAGTGCCGTCCCTTCTTGTAACCGAGCTGGTTCCGGATTCGGAAGATGTAAACAGCCTCGATGGATATGAGTTTATTGAGGTGTACAATAACACGAATGAAGATGTGAATTTAAAGGATTATAAAATTCGTTATCGCTACCCTGCAGAAGGTTCGGAAGCTGATTTAATCTGGAAATCTGATAAAGAAGATGTTGTTTTACGGGCGGGTGAAACTATGGTGTACTGGATTATCAATGCGGGCAACCAAGATAAAACGGTCGAAGACTTTAATAAAGCATACGGCGTCAGTTTAACGGAAAATGTAAATATTGTGAAAGTACATTCGGACGGAATGGCGAACTCCAGCCACCGTGGCGTAGCCATTGTAATGAATACAGGGGAAGATATTTCGGCTGCATATTATTATGATGAACCAAATGTGGATGATACAGATGCAAACAAAGGAATTTTCTACACTTTCCCTCGCATGGCGGGTGAAAAAGAAATGAAGAAATACAGCAGTGCAACCGAAGATGCTACACCGGGAACAGTCGCATACGTACAGGTACCGTCTGTGAAGAGATCAGGCGTGTTTGATTCGATGGGGCCAATCGTAGAAGACTTAACCGAGACAGCTCCTATTTCTGCACGCCAAAATGTCACATTAACGTTTGATGTTACTGACGACCAGTCAGTCAAAACTGTCCGTCTTTTATACAAAACAGGAGAGGGAACTGAGTATACATCTGTTGATTTAACAAGAGATGAAGCAACCGGTTTGTTTTTTCATACGGTGTATTCACCTGATTTGCTTGGCAAAAAGAATCTGGACTATTATGTTCAAGTTTCTGACGGAACAAATGTGATTGAAACGGATCCAACAGGCATCCCTATTTTAAATGACAATATAGAAAAGACTGGATTAAATGTGGAGGATGGCTCGGTTTTAAGTAAAACCGCAACGATTAAAGCATTCGGAACCGATTCGCAGCTTTCAATTGACAATAAAGATGTGACAAGTAAAACGGAGCCAGCATTGTCGGCGCAGGTATACTTTGCGTTCGATGTCAAGAAAGTCAATTTGTATTTTAAAAATGGCATCACAATCGGTGACGAAACATTGCACATTTTCGATGACACGATCAATCAATATAAGACGATGACCGTGCCGGTAGACACCAATCAGTTTTCAATGGGGGAAGAAACAAAAATTTCGATTCGTGCGGGCACGAAAGTATCACCATTTGATACAAATTCAGAGGAAAACCGGGACGATTTTTACGTAAAAAATGTTCGCCTTGTCCTTGAAGATGGAACGACTTTATATGATCCCACGTACAGCAATGCTGCCCAGGAAATAAGCATTGGCGACGGCGGCAGTGCAAAGCCGGCGGTCGATTTTAGCTTTACATTGCCGGATCAATCATTTACGGCGAAAGCGTATAAGTGGGATACCCTGCAGACTTCAGAAGGGAAGCATGTGATTAAAGCGGATGCTGCTGTTCATACGGAGGCCGATGTCATTGTCGATAACAGTGCGCCGGTCATTACATCGTCGGTTGAAGAAGGAAAGGAATATAAAGGGGACTTTACAATTCAAGCAGAAGTCAAAGACGCTCATTATGATGTTGAAAACGTCACCGCTTCATTGGATGGAAAGGAAATAATACTGCCGCTGGAAACCTCTTCGGCTAAAATGGCTGCCGGCCCCCATACCGTCGAGTTTACAGCAGTAGACCGTGCTGGAAATAAAGCGGGAAAATCCATTTCGTTTACGGTTGTAGAAGAAAAGCCGTATGAACCTAAACTAACGTCACCGGCGAACGGATTGGAAAATGTTAATCCGAATAACGCAAAGCTTCAAGTAAAGGTAACCGATCCGACAAAAGACAGCCTGAATGTTGATTTTTACCGTGGTTTTGAGTACGGGGCAGCTGATGCAGAAGTCAATGTTTATGAAAACAGTGCCGACCGTGAGCCGCCAGCACAAATTTCGCCAGCAGATGAAACAACCGTAACGGAAAAAGTGAAACTGGCAAAAGCAGATGGAGAATATATTGAAACCTCTTCAATGGAAAAATTTCCGTACCATCGCTTTGAAGTAGCCATTGATCAAAAAGTCGATGCAAATGATGAAATTAAAATGAATTGGGAAGGAAAATCACTCATCGGCCGGAGAGTGTCGATGTATGTATGGAATTATATAACAGCGAAGTGGGAGAGGCAGGAATGGAAAATCGCAAAGGACAGTCAAAACTTTACCCTCTCCGGCAGCGTGAAGGGCACCGATTATGTGAAGGACGGAAAAGTGCAGGTAATGGTACAGGATGAAATTGCCTCAACAACCGAGTTTGATTACTCCTTTATCTGGATGTCCGACACACAGTATTATTCAGAAAGCTATCCGCATATTTTTGACCGAATGACAAAATGGGTAGCGGAAAAAAAAGAAGCGATGAAATTAAAGTACGTATTCCATACAGGCGATCTTGTAGATGAAACAGATCAGCCGGTTCAATGGGAGCGTGCGGATACATTTATGCGGACGCTTGACAATGCATCGATCCCTTATGGCGTACTGGCGGGCAACCACGATGTAGGGCATAAAACAGGTGACTATAATGAATACAGCAAATATTTTGGCGAACACCGTTTTATGGGAAAAGAGTATTACGGAGAGTCGTATAAAAACAACCGCGGCCATTACGACTTAATTAGTTCAAATGGAAATGACTTTATCATGCTGTACATGGGCTGGGGTATAAACGATGAAGACATTGCTTGGCTGAATAAAGTGCTTGCCGAGCATCCGGACCGCAAAGCGATTCTCAACTTTCATGAATATTTGCTTGTTTCTGGGAACCGCAGCCCGATTGGCGACAAAGTATTCAATGAAGTCGTGAAGAAAAACATAAATGTCATAGCCGTCTTGTCAGGGCATTATCATGACAGTGAAACGCTCGTTGATGAAATTGATGATAATCAAGATGGCACACCGGACCGAAAAGTGTATCAAATGCTTGCTGATTACCAGGGCGGGCCTGAAGGAGGACAGGGTTTCCTTCGTTTAATGAAAGTAAATCCGATTGAAAACAAAATTTACATACAGACGTATTCGCCGTATTTGGACCAATACAATTATTACAATCCCGTGGATTATCCGGGCAAGGATGAGTTTACGATTGAAACCGATTTAACGCCGAAGGAAAAAGTCGTGGCGACAGATCTGTTTAACGTGGAAGTGTTCACGGATGAAAAAATCGGTTCACAAGCGAACATAAAAGACGGAGGTACAGCGAAAGCAAAATGGAAAAACCTTCAGCGGTCCACGCAGCACGGCTGGTATGTAGAAGTGAAGGATTCTTATGGAGGCGAGGTACGTTCAGACGTCTGGTCCTTTAAAACCGGATCTCAAGGAATCGGCGAAAGTAATAATGCTAGCAATGGGAATGGCAAAAGTGAAACGCCATCTCTTGTTGACAATGGTCCTGCTATTGATGGGACAGAAGACAGGATTAAAAAGGAGAAAATGCATGAACGGTGACGGCGGGACAGGAGGGAAGCATACAATGGACGCTTCCCAAAGAAGTAATCGTGCAATTGCAGAAGGAAGGACAAGAGAGTGTCACTGTCAAGATGAATGTACTGGATAAGAAAGAAGCGTCTCTTTCACCGGGCCTGGTATACAGCGATATACTCGATGTCACGATGAAAGCAGGCGCTTATGAAGAAAATGGGGCAATAAATAATAAAAACAGACCTAGGCGGAGCCTTCGTCTGTTTTTATCTTGGTCTATATGCTTTTGCTGCTTTTCGTTTGTTCAAATAATTTTTAATGAACGGATAAATAATCGGTCCATATTTAACGCCCATTTTCACAAGGTTTTTCAATGATCCAGTTGAACGTGCCATGCTGTTTCTCACCTTTCAGTTTATAGTGTTACTTCAAGTGTGCCCGACACGATGAATTGTTAAACATCACCACGGGAAAGCTGATATAATGAAGAACAATGAGAACTTCTAGGAAGGGTGTGCATGTATGACGCTTGAAGCGGGAACAATGGTTACATTAACAGTGAAAAATGAACAGGAGTACGGCTGGTTTTTAATGGACGAAGAGGAAAATGCCGTTCTTTTGCATCATAGTGAAGTGAGAGAGGGATTTGATCCGGACGAACCGGTTGACGTGTTTCTTTATCAAGATCATAGTGGGCGCCTGGCGGCAACGATGGATAAACCGCTGATGACACTCGGCGAGTATGCGTGGACGGAAGTCGTTGGAGAGGAAGTCAATAACCTTGGTGTGTTCGTTTCAATCGGCATTTCAAAAGACGCGCTCGTGTCAGAAGACGATTTGCCATATAAATATGAAGTGCGGCCGATCGAAGGCGACAAACTATATTGCACACTGAAGCTTGATAAAAATGGACGGCTGTTTGCGAAACCGGCGACAGAAGAAACGATTTGGGATATCGCCAAACGGGCAAACAAAACAGACTTAAATAAAGACTTTACCGGTATCGTGTATCGGACAGGAAAAGCAGGTTCGTGGATTATAACAGATGAACAACACCGAGCCTTTCTACATCCGACACAGCGTGAAGACGAGCCACGCGTTGGACAGGCGGTAGCAGGCCGTATTATTGATGTGCATGATGACGGTTCCATAAACGTATCACTGCTCGGCCGCCGTCACGAACGGCAACTGGACGATTCAGAGAAAGTGTACGAATACTTAATGAGCCGCAGTGGAAAAATGCCGTACTCCGATAAAAGTCTGCCGGAAGAAATTGAGAAGCGTTTCGGTATGAGCAAAGGAGCATTTAAACGTGCGCTTGGCAAGCTGATGAAAGAAGGCAAAGCCTATCAGGAAGATGGCTGGACATACGAGGGAACGAAGCCGACAATCGAATCGTAAGCAAATAAAACAAAAAGGTATCCGGATACTCCGGATACCTTTTTGTTTTATTCATGATCGTTTGACAGCTTTAATTTATGAATGAGCGCAAAGAAAAGGCTCAATAAAATGGCAATAACTGTAGCGAGTGCCATACCTTTTAGCTGCAAGTATCCCCAAGTAAATGTTGTACCAGACAAACCGATCACAAGCACAATGGTTGTTAAAATCATATTTGTTGTTTTCGAATAATCGACTTTTGATTCAACGAGCATCCGTAAACCAGAAACGGCGATAATGCCGAAAAGAAGTAATGAAATGCCACCCATCACGGCCGTTGGAATCGTTGAAATGAGTGCGGCTAGTTTGCCGAAAAACGATAAGAAAACCGCCATCACGGCTGCACCGCCGATGACCCACGTTGAATACACTTTCGTCAAAGCTAGAACGCCGATATTTTCGCCGTATGTCGTATTCGGTGTTGACCCGACAAAACCAGATAACACGGTTGAAATACCATTCCCGAACAAAGAAACACCGAGACCTGGTTTTTTCATTAAATCACGATCGACAATGTTTTGTGTGACGACAAGATGTCCAATGTGTTCAGCGATGACGACGAGTGCGGCGGGCGCAATGATGACAATGCTCGTCCAGTCAAATTCAGGCTGGTAAAAGTCAGGTAAAGCGAACCACTTGGCATCTCGTACTGGCTGCAAGTCCACCATGCCAAATAATGCTGCAATCACATAACCAGAGATAATCCCAATTAAGATAGGGATGATTTTCAAAAATCCGCGGAACATAACGTTACCGATAATCGTAATCGCAAGCGTCAGCATCGAGACAATAATCGTATTGCGGTCTGGTGACCAGTCTGCTGCGCCATCTGATGAGATGATACCGGCCATTCCCGCCGCAACCGGAACGAGCTCAAGCCCAATAACAGCTACGATTGCGCCCATTGCAGCGGGTGGAAAGACGACATCAATCCAGTCGCTGCCGGCCACTTTAATAATGCCAGCAACAACGATAAAGATGACTCCGACGATGATAAAACCACCGAGCGCCTGATTGTAGCTTCCATTCGCCATGACTAAAAAGACCGGTGATAAAAAAGCAAAGCTGGAACCGAGGTACGCCGGAATTTGCCCCCTGCAAAGGAAAATGTAAATGAGCGTACCGATTCCGTTCATTAATAAAATTGTCGCAGGATTCACACCGAACAAAATCGGTACAAGAACTGTTGACCCAAACATCGCGAATAAATGCTGAAGACTGAGCGGGATCAATGCCGGAATCGATGGCCGTTCATCAATTTGATAAGTACGCAAAAAAATACCTCCTATAAATAACATATAAAACGTAGCCATTATACTTCAAAAAGTGATCATCTGACTATCGATTGCGGAAAAAGACAGAATGAAGTAGTGTCGTGTGACATCATCTTGCTTTCTACAATAAAATGCATTTTTGGTCAAAAAAAGTGGCTTATATTTAAAAAGCGAATGAATAAATGAAAAATTAACAAAATGTTCGTAAATAAAAACAGCGTTGGAAACAGGCAATGTAAGCGGAAACAACGATGGTTTCATTGAAAAGATAGATGAACTGCCCTTGATATGTGCGCCATGTTATTTTATAATTCGGATATCAATAAAGTACAAAAAAGTACAAATTTTTTAAATTCCTAAAAATAACACGAATAAAGGAGAAAAACGATGACACGAGTGTATAATTTCTCAGCCGGTCCTTCTATGCTGCCTCTTGAAGTATTGGAAAAAGCGCAATCAGAACTTACAAATTACGCAGGTTCAGGTATGTCAGTTATGGAACTGAGCCACCGTTCAAAATGGTTTACAGATATCATTGAAACTGCGGAAGCGGTTCTTCGCAAGTTGATGAACATTCCGGATAACTACAAAGTGTTATTTCTTCAAGGTGGTGCGTCCCAGCAGTTCGCGATGATCCCAATGAATTTGTTTGCAGGCAGTAAAAAAGCAGATTACGTCAATACAGGATCATGGTCGGAAAAAGCGATTGAAGAAGCGCGAAAGTACGGGGAAGTTCGCGTCATTGCCTCTTCAAAAGACAAAAATTTCAGTTATATACCAGAAATTACAGCGGATATGATTGACGCAGAAGCAGATTATGTACATATTACGACGAATAACACAATTGAAGGAACAGTTTTTAATAATATTCCAGACACAGGAAATGTGCCACTCGTAGCAGACATGTCATCAAATATTTTGTCAGAAGAAATTGATGTGTCGAAATTTGCTCTTATTTATGCGGGTGCGCAAAAAAATATCGGTCCTGCCGGTTTAACGCTCGTCATTATTCGTGAAGATTTAATCGGTAAAGCAGGAGAATCCGTTCCCGTTATGCTTGATTACAAAACGCATTCAGAAAGCGGATCACTTTACAACACACCGCCGACATTTGGTGTTTATGTGGCGAAGCTTGTTTTTGAATGGTTGGAAGAGCGCGGCGGTATTGCAGCGATGGAAAAAATCAATCGTGATAAAGCGGCTCTTTTATACGATTACTTAGAAACATCTACATTCTTTCGTTCACCTGTACAAAAAGAAGACCGTTCACTCATGAACATTCCATTCGTATCTCCGAGCGATGAACTCGATGCGTTATTTGTGAAAGAAGCAAAAGCGGTCGGTCTTGAAACATTAAAAGGGCACCGTTCTGTCGGTGGTATGCGTGCAAGTGTGTACAATGCGCTTCCAGTTGCAGGTGTAGAGGCGCTCGTTGCATTTATGAAAGAATTCGAACAGACTCATTCAATAGAAGAAGGGAAGTAAAAACGTGTATACGATTAAAACAATGAATAATATTGCCGATGTCGGTCTAAACGTGTTTGAAAATGCGAACAACTTTCAAGTAAACGATGAAACGAACAGCCCAGATGGTATTTTGCTTCGCAGTGCGAACTTGCATGATACAGTGCTTGATCACAATGTAAAAGCAATTGCTCGTGCCGGTGCTGGTGTGAACAACATTCCGGTTCAAGAATATACAGAGCGAGGCATCGTCGTGTTCAATACGCCAGGTGCGAATGCAAATGCCGTGAAAGAATTAATTTTGACAACGATCATGGCTGTTTCCCGTAATTTATTTGACGGTGTAAACTGGACGAGAGAATTAAAAGGACAAGGCGATGAGATCCCGAAACTTGTGGAAGCAGGCAAAAAGCAATTCGTCGGCCGCGAAGTGAAAGGAAAAACACTTGGTGTTATCGGTCTCGGTCATATCGGTGCACTCGTTGCGAACAATGCACTTGACCTTGATATGGATGTGATTGGGTTTGATCCGTTCATTTCTGTTGATACAGCATGGAACTTATCACGCAAAGTACAGCGTGCTTTAACGATTGAGCAGCTATTTGCAGCGAGTGATTACATTACTGTTCACGTGCCGCTTACAGACGATACACGCGGAATGTTCAATAAAGAAGCATGTAAAACAATGAAAAATGGCGCATGTATTTTGAATTTCTCACGCGGCGAACTCGTCAATGAGGAAGATTTGCGTGCAGCGCTTGAAAGCGGAAAAGTGGGCAAATACATTACAGACTTCCCGAATGAAAATGTATTGGGCATGAAGAATGTAATTCCGACACCGCATCTTGGTGCATCAACAGCTGAATCAGAAGAAAACTGTGCGTTGATGGCTGCCCTTCAGATGAAAGATTATCTAGAAACCGGCAACATTAAAAACTCAGTCAACTTCGGTAACATTGAAATTCCGTTCACAGGAAACCGCCGTGTATCCGTTGCACACAAAAACGTGCCGAATATGGTTGGTCAAATTACAGGTGCATTGTCTGAGTACAGCTTGAACATTGCGGACATGGTCAACCGTAGTAAAGGTAATTACGCGTATACATTGATTGATATCGATAATCAAGTAAACGGTGAAGTGATCCCGAGTTTAACGGAAAAATTATTAAGTATTCCAGATGTTATTTTAGCCCGTATTATTTAATAAAACGAACGGTCCTGAATTCATTTTCAGGGCTGTTTTTTTATGCGTAAAATAAGAAGAAAAATATTGAAAATGTTGAAAAAAAGTGAAACTAATTTTCGTGTTTAGAGGTATGATAGAAAGAAGACTAAGAGAATGGGGGAGTCATCGTGAACAATTGGAAAAAGATGATGGCAGCAGCCGTCAGTGCCGCGCTCGTCATACCGGGGGCCGCATTTGCTGAAACACCGGCTGAACAAAAAGAGGCGCAGTATAAAGCGGCACAGCAAGATCAGAAAATGACCGATTCGCGGACACTTGTCATTAAATATTCAAAAGCGCTGCCAAAAAGTGTACATAAAAAAGCAGGTGTCGCAATTATCAAACGTCTGCCTTCCCTTGGGTATGATGTCGTTCAAATTCCGAAATCAAAGAAATTAAGTGACGTACTCAGCGTTTATAAAACGCGTTCCGAAATTGTCGCGATTACGCCTAGTGTGCAATATAAACGATTGGCTGCTACACCGGATCCGAAAAAAAGCAAAATGAATCACCTAGCACTTTTAAATATGGACAAGGCACTTCTATACGCCGGTAAAAATGATGTAACGATAGCCGTTGTGGATGGTGGCGTTGATTATAAGCACCCTGATTTAAAAGCAAATTTACTTGCGCCATACAATGCGGCCGAGCCAGCTCGAAACCCGGTTCGTGATTTGCATGGGACGCACGTTGCCGGCATTATTGCGTCTGTAAAAGATAACGGGATCGGAGGCTATGGTGTATTCCCAAATGCAAAAATCTTGCCAGTTGATGTCTTCAATGGCAGTATGGGTGCATATGATTACACGATTGCAGAGGGCATCGTCTACTCCGTTGATAAAGGAGCCGACGTCATTAATTTAAGTCTTGGCGGCTTTATGCCATCACCGCTCATCGAGGAAGCGGTTCAATATGCGATTGATTCGGGTGCCGTTGTCGTTGCAGCAGCGGGGAATGAATCAACAGATGAATACGCGTATCCGGCAGCATATCCTGGCGTGATCAGCGTCGGCAATGTTGATGGAGGCAAAAAGCTGTCTGACAGTTCCAACTATGGCGCATCGGTTGATGTGGTGGCACCAGGTGAAAATATTTACAGCACAGCTTATGGCTCAGAATCAGGGTCTAAATTTGCCCGGTTGACGGGTACGTCAATGGCTTCACCAGTTGTAGCCGCAGCAGCCGGTTTATTAAAATCGAAATACCCCGATTTAACGGCTTTTGAGATTGAATATATTTTAGAACAGACGGCGACTGATCTTGGCGAAAAAGGTTATGATTTAACGTACGGTAACGGGTTAATTAATCCGCTCAATGCGTTGAAATTTGATATAAGGCAACTGCCAGATCGTCCTAATGAATCGGGAGAAGAATTGCTTCAAACAGCGAAAGAAGTGACATCGAGTAAACAGACATTTACAGGTGCGTTTACATCACCCGGTACAATGCATTGGTATAAAGCGGATCTGGCAGAAGGCGAGCATGTCCAGACGGTGCTGAACGGAAGTGACAGCTACGATTATGCGATGGAATTGTATTTTGTGCCGGAAGATGGGGAGCCGGAATATGTACGTGATGTAAATGCAACGCGCGCAGGTAAACAGGAAGGTAACTTATTTACGGCAGTAGAATCAGGTACATTGTTAATAGGTGTAAAAGATTCAAACGGCAATTACAGTGCATCAGGTAAGTCATCGTTCACATTGACGGCGGAAAAAGTAGAGCCAATTACACCGGACGAGACATCAGAAGAAAATCCAATTGCGATTACGTCACTTCCATTTGTGAAAAATGATTTTACGCTGTATACCAATGAAGAAGAAGCACCGGATACAGATTATTTTACGCTGTCTGTTGATGAGCCAAAATTGTTGTCTGTCTCGATTTCAGGACTGCCAGGTGTTGATTTTGCGGTCTCGGCTTCCATAGCTGAAGAAAGTGAAGGTGAGACAGGCTATTACGATGTTGCATACGCGAACAACGGCGCCACTAATGAAGGTGAGACATTGTCATTCCAGGCTATACCTGGAGTCAATTACCATATTAATGTGACGAATGCTACATTTGGTAATGATTTACTTGGAGGATCAATACTTGATTTACTATCGATGGATATTGATGAGGTGAGTGAAGGTTCGTATAGTTCATCTGCTTATCCGTATACGATGAAAGTGGAAGAACGTGAAATACCGGCAGACGAAGATGGATTGCCGATAGAAGCCACACTTGAAGATGAGCTATTAAATAAAGAGATTTCGCCAAGTGAATATGGTGAAATGAAAGAAGATTCATTGATTAACGAAGAAGAAGGCGAAGAAGACAATTATGATACAGTCATTATGGAAAAAGCTATACCTTATACAATCGGTCAGGATAAAAAAGGCTATTTTCAGATGGAGTATGATGAAGATTATTACCGTTTAACGCCTTCAGAGGACGGCATTTACCAATTTTCGATCAATGAAGGCAACAGCCAGCTTGCATCGATGACGTTCATGGAATATGACGAAGAGACAGAGTCACTTGTGCCTGTGTACGGCAGCGGCGGCGAAATGGACTTACTGATGAGCTTACTTGGTGGAATGGATAGTTCATCGAAACTAAATATTGCCTTGAAAAAAGGAACGACATACGTTGTACAATTGACGAATAATTTATATAATATTTCAGCAGATCCATATACGCTTAATTCAAAGAAAGTCGCAAACGTACCGGCAGAAATGGATAACGATCAAAACGTACCGGAAGAAGGGCTTGATATTACGGCTGGAAAATCGTATGAAAACTACTTCATACAAGCTGGTGATACCGATTATTACTATTTCAGGAATGACGGAAAAGCACGTATTTATACGCTTGATATTCTATCATCTGCGCTTACAACTGCTCAAAAAGCAGGTATTCCATATGAACTGCGTCAGGAACACATTTTCAGCGGCGCAATTGTGGAAGATACGAATGGGGATAAGGTGATGGATCCAGATGAAATGGAACGGGCTGCTACATTTGGTCCTGATCTGTTATCATTTATTATTGAACCGGAAGTGAATACGTCATTTGCGGCGAAAGAAGAGACGGGATATTTTATAGAAGTTAATTCATTCCTGGCAACGGGCCCAAGCCTGCAACCGTATGAAATAAAAGTCGGCGCGACATATAATCAGTTTGCAGACGGCGATGCGAAAGTCGTCAATCATGTACCGACGAAGCCGCTTGCGCTGAAAACAGTGAATGGCCAATTTGGGGCGCATGGTTACTTTAACGCGGGCGTTCCATTCGGCGACACAGACCATTTCTTGCTGAACATAACGAAAGAAGGAACGATCTCGCTTTCCTTCACAGCCGGACAAAACTTGGATGGTATTGTGGAAGTGTATGATGAGAAAGGAAAACTCGTCGCCACGTTTGACCGCTACGGCCAGAACGACGAAGAAATCGGTACACTGAAGCTCGGGAAAGGGAAGTATTTTATCGAACTGAGCGAAGCAAACGGTACAGCTTCTACTGCACCATATGAATTAATTGTGAAAAAATAAAAAGCAGCCGCTGATCACACGTTGATCGGCGGCTTTTTTGTTGTTGTGAGCGTGATGGAATTGTGCGCGAATCTAAAAAACGAACTGCTGCTGCAGTTCGTTTCATTCTATCTATTACTTAATATTTTTGTTGGCGAGTAGCAGTCCGATCGAGTTGTTTTGTTTCCAGATAGAAGAGAAGTAGACGAGTGGGACAGGTTGATTGCCAACGTAAGGTGAGACTTCAATTGTTAACCCAGGCTTTTGCTCAGACTGGATAAACCAATCGGTGTAGCCGCCGCCACTCGGATTCGACTGTGGTGCGACGAGGCTGTAGCCGGTTTTACTGCTCACTTTTTTTGCGATCGCATAATCTCGTGTTTTCTGAGCCCCGGACTGGTGAAAGTGCCAGTAAATAATTTGACCCGAGCTGTGATACGCTGCGCTTGCTTTGAAAGAATGAGCAAGTGTAAAGTCATACATTGCTTTTGCTTCGGGCTCACTTAATGCTTTCGGTCCTTTATAATTTTGTGACGATGGTTTGCCCGGATCACAGCAAATCGTCGACCATGCCGCTGGATATTGACGATTCAAATCAACGCCGCGTACATTGGCTTTCCATGCGGAAAAATTTGTTTTACCGCCATTTATTTTCACAACGGATGCTTTGTTTATCGCACTGCCTGCACCGAGCTGAACGAGTGAGACGCCGTCCGGATTTACCATCGGTACGAAATAAATGGACGATTTTTTTAAGATATTCTGAACAGAATAGCCATTCATTTCTCCGTTTGTTTTAAACAGATACGCGTATTGGTCAGCCATCTCCATGATGACATTCGTTGTAATATGTTCACGTGCATGATGAGAAGCATTCACCATTACTTCTTCTTTTCCTGTACCAAGTTTTAATGCGTACAAATCACGGCCGTCTACCGACTTGCCGATCGTCTCCAGTGATGCGATGTCAGGGTGCCATAGTACGAGCTCTTTTAAATCTTTCTCCATCTGACTATACGTGATCGTCTTAAATGGATTCACGTAGTTGCCTGTATACAACGTAACATCCGATTTACGTACATAAGCGGTGCGGCCGCCAATATCGATAATGTAATAATCTCGGTAGGTAGCAAGCGTTTCAAATAGGACACCTGATTGGAGGCGGGCCATCGATGTTAATATCCCGTTTTTCGAATAAAGTAAATCCGTCGTTTTTCGTGTCATCGCACGGTTTTTATACGTTCCGCCTGGCTGGACACCTCCGGCAAGTACCGCCTCATTTAAAAATATAACGTCTGTTTCTTTTACATAGCCGGTCGTGTTGCCAAACGTAAATGCAACGTAGCCATTTTCAGTGCTGTTCTTTTCCCATACCTCACCTGTTAAAAGACGACCTATTTTCACCAATTCTCCGTTTTGCTTTTTAAATAATTCGGCGTCAACCGCTAACTGAAAATAGTCACCAGAGGCAGGTGTTTCGGGACGCACGACAGAAACGTCACCCCCAGATAAAAATTCACGGGCGATAAATCCATTCACGCCTTGCCAAGTAATCCGAATCCGCTTTTCTTCTATACTGACAACACGGACATTCGTGTTAGCTGGGATGGGCGTTAATATGGCATCTTGTCCACCAGATGGTGGCGTATAAATGTTCGTGTCAGCAATTGTCAGCATGTAAGAAGCAGCACGGGGCATAAGTGGGAGTACAGAAACAGTGATTAAAACAGCGCTCAGTAGCAAAAAAGTCCACTTTTTCATGTTTTCCTCCAATGGTATGTTATTTGTTACCATTTTAACAGAATGATAGATAAGAAGGGGAAAACATGTAAAAAAAATACGCGTTCTGCTAGTAATGAAAGCAGAATGCGTATGGATTATGATAAAACGCCTATTAATATATATTTCATTTTATCTGTACGGGTTAAATCATTAAACGTCTTCTTTTTTACATGATCCGCATTAATCGGAGTAATAAACGGTCCGCGTTTCATTACTAATTCATGTGGATTAATGACGATTGCTTCGCCTGATTCAACGCCGTCGGTGACTTGAAAAACACCATCTACGGTTAAGTCTGTTTCAATGAGACGGCGTTCTAGTTTCCCTTGTGTGTTCATGATGACCGCATATGTTTTTTGATTGCTTTTTAAAATGGATGTGCCAGGAATCGTGACCGCTTCAAGTGCTTCTGCTGTGACAACATTCACATTAGCTTTCAAACCAGGATACAGGTCAGAAGATTCAATACCGCTTAGCTGTGCTGAAAACGGATATAAACTTTGTCGTTTTACAGATGGTTCTTCTTCAGGGTATTGACTGACGATGGCAAGCGATCCATCAAATTGTTCGGCTGTTGTATCAACAGTTACCTCAACGCGCTGACTCGTTGCTGCTTTTTGTACTTGCTTTTCATCAAATACACCTTCTACAGCCGGAACAGAAGAGTTAATGATCAGAAGCGGATTGTTCAAGCTCGAATCCACTTTTTTTACATAGCCTTCATTTGTACTTTTGACAATCAAATTACTTTTCTTTGCTTCTTGCGAGGAGATTAATTTGTCATATTTCTTTGTTTCTTCCCGCAGCTTTTGTTTCTCTGTTTCCTGCTGCAGAATTTCATTTTCAATCGTTGTGCTAGCGTCACCCGAGCTGATTATGGTCGTGTTGCTATCGCGATCGATTGTACTATTTGTATTCGTTGAAGTCTGCCTGTTGCTTTCTTTCCTCTCGGCTTGTGACAATAACACGCGCAGTTGGCTTAATTGATTGTCGATGAGTGAAATTTGCTGCTGCGTCTGTTCTTTTTCTGCCGTTAAACGGTCGATTTCTTCATCGATGTCTGTTGATGAATATTCAAACAATGAAGTACCCGGTTGAATGGCATCGCCTTCTTTTACGAGCACTTGTTTGAGTGAACCAATACTTTCATCAAAGTAGATTGGATATTCATCGGACGGTACGACAACGCCTTCTGTTGAAAATGATTGGACAACATCACCTGTTGATGCCCGGTCCCACTCATGGAGCCATTCTGTACGGTCTGCTTTGCTGCCTTCTTTAAATGTTAAGTATAAGTTTCCTGCAATAACGACAGCACTCGCTGCGAGCCATACTTGTTTTCTTATTTTTTTCAATGCGTTCACCTCTTTCCATTAAAACAAATTCTCGACATGAATGGATGTGAATAATGTCGATAAAATCCAGAATACGAGCCCCATTAAGAAGACCATGAGAAAAACGAAGGGGGCTCCTTTCGCTTCAGAGGTACGAAGAAAGCGATACTGGATTACGAGAATCCATACTTGGAAAATCGTAATAAAGCTGAAGAAGCGGATGGCAATGACATTCTCCGTTGCATACTGGGCGACAACACCAAGTGAGAAAGGAGAGGAATCACGTGGGATCGAGAAAAACACGTTCCACGCAATTAAAAGCGCATATTCAATTAAATAAATGGTTAAGACGATACATTGCAAGCCGACTAATTTTTTAAAGTCAATTTCAAGAAATGTCCAGAATAACAACGCCGGAATGAAAATGAAAAACAATGGAAATAACAGCCCCCATAAACCTGAGCCCGCTGCAAAAAGCACTTTTAGCCATTCATATGTAGACGTATCGGATTCGGCCATATAAGTGGAGACACTCTCACCTTGTATGCCGAGATAACCGGCAAGCAGCGATAAGAGAACACTGCCTAAAAGTAACAGTGAAAATTTTGTCCATAAACCGCGAATTTTCTCGGCTTGAGATAGCTGATAAAGTTGATCAGTAGAGCGAAACAGCCCTTTAAAAAGCTGAAGCCGGTAAGCCATCTTAAAATCTCCCATCAAATAGAATAAACAAAACAAATATCATTCTATATTATATACAACTATGAACACATGAACCAATATAAATCATGATAACTGGTACATTTTAAATTATCCGAATTATTAATCAATTGAAATATTAATGTAACAAAACGAACATCCTAGTGTAATAGTCTTGAAATAGTAGAATGCTACAATCGATCCAGTGTTACAACTATTAGGGGGTAATGTATTCGTGAAAAAAATGGCAATGTCAATTTTAGCTGCATTGATGATCTTCTCAGCTTCTGCGGCTCAAGCAATGGCCGCTACTCACACAGTCCAAAAGGGAGAAACATTGTATAAAATTTCAAATCAATATAAAACGACAGTGGATCAATTGAAAGAATGGAATAACTTATCTTCTAATCTCATTAAAGTTGGTCAGAAGCTGACAATCGGTGAAACAGCGGCAGCAACAAGTACGCCAGCTCCAGCCGAAGAAAATAAAACAACAAATGCAGTAAAAGAAATTACCGTTAAAGCGACAGCCTATACAGCTTATTGCAACGGATGCTCAGGCATTACGGCAACAGGCATTAACTTAAAGAAAAACCCGAACGCGAAAGTAATCGCTGTTGACCCAAACATCATTCCACTCGGTACGAAAGTGTATGTAGAAGGATACGGGGAAGCCGTTGCCGGTGACAAAGGCGGCGCGATTAAAGGAAATAAAATTGATGTTCATATGCCAACGTCTCAAAAGGCAAAAAACTGGGGCGTTCGTACAGTGAAAGTACAAATTTTAAAATAAATTTTTTGAAGGAGGCTGAATAAAAGTCTTCTTTTTCTTTTGCTAATATCCGGTATATTTCAATTATATGACAAATTCGAGATAAATACTTACTTGTAACAGTTATGTCATATTTACACATCTAACCGTAACCTCCTTTTAAAATCATTACGCTCCTAGGCGTGTTACAATAAATCTCGTTAGCGGAAAACGCAGCAGAGCGTTAAGCGCTTTTACATATAGAAGGATCAAGGGCTAAAAGAGCGACGTCCTGTCGTATCCAACTAATGCCTTTATGACCCACACATGTGAGTCTTGCAGTTGTCCCTACAGTCACGGAGAGGTACTAACCAAATTCTTGCGTACGCATGCTCGACATGTCGGCAGGAACAATCCAGGAGGTTTTCCTATGATGAAGAAACAAATGATGGCACTTGCAGCAACGACAGTAATTGGTGGGAGCCTATTCGGCACCGCTGCATCAGCTAGCACATATACAATACAGCCAGGCGATACACTCTGGGGCATTTCACAAAAGAATGGTACGACAGTTGATCAATTAAAAGCAGCAAACGGTCTCTCGTCCGATATGATCTATGCAGGCGATACCATTTCAACAACAGGCTCAAGCAATTCAACATCAGCTTCTTCTAACAACGGTACATACACAGTTAAAGCAGGCGATACATTATTTAAAATTGCATCGGCACACGGCATTTCAGTGAATTCATTGAAATCAATCAATGGTCTCTCATCGGATAGAATTTACCCAGGTGACGTTCTTTCAACGAATGGAAGTGCAGCACCGACAGCCGCAGCTTCAGCACCAGTGGCACAAACGCAGCAGGCGGCTAAACCTGCTCAAACAACATCTGCACCACAAGGCAATACAATCGCAATGAAAGCAACAGCCTATACAGCTGATTGCGCAGGCTGCTCAGGGGTTACAGCGACAGGTATCGATCTTCGCAATGACCGCAGCAAAAAAGTCGTCGCCGTTGACCCGAATGTGATTCCATTAGGTTCACGCGTATACGTTGAGGGATATGGTGAAGCGATTGCCGGCGATACTGGCGGCGCGATCAAAGGAAATAGAATTGACCTTCACGTAGCAACAACAGATGCAGCAACCAGCTGGGGTGTACGTACTGTAAACGTCACAATTTTGGACTAACAAATAAATACATGGTGAAAGATGCCTTCCCTCGTTGGGAAGGCGTTTTTTGTATGCACATTCATCGATTTTTAAGCAAGTGCTGTATATAATAATAGAAAGAAGAAATGAGGAATGACATTGAAACGCTATAAACAATTGGCGGAAAGTGTACGGTTTCGGAGGAAAAGCGGGATGTGGGAGCCAATTATACATGACGGGCAGCTGCTGTATGGAGGAGAAGGACGAAGTGCTGTTGTGTACCGTATTCAAGGAACGGATAAAGCATTAAAAGTCTTCTATCCCGATAAAGTGTATATTGCAAAAGAAGAAGCTGAGATTTATCGACTGTTATCCGGCTTGCCAAACTATCCAGAGCTTCATGAATCGGGCGACACGTATATTGTCATTGACTGGATCGATGGGAAAACATTATTTCAATGTTTGGAAGAAGGGATTGATATTTCAGGAGAACTTGTCCAGGAAGCAGATCTGGCACTGCAAGCTGCGCGAAAAAGAGGATTGAATCCATCTGATGTCCATTTGCGAAATATTATGATCACAGAAGAGGGAAGAATCGCGCTTATTGATGTCGCTAGGTTCCGGCAGACGAAAGATTGCATGAATTGGGAAGATATTAAAAATGCGTATACTCATTTTTATACGAAGCCGTTTTTTCCAAAGCGAATGCCGAAGTGGCTGCTGAATATGATCGGTATCATGTATAAAAAACGGCTTCTGCCTGTTCATCGGAAAAAAAACGAAATCATTCAACATCTTTAAAAAACCGCAGAGACGAGTGTGTCACTGCGGTTTGTCGTTACGAACTATTATCGTCTTGGAGTGCGTATTTCACGCTGGCTGCCAGTACATCAGCACCGATTTTAATAACGCGCCGGTCAAATGTCATATTCGGATGATGAAGACCTGGAACGAGATCCGAGCCAAGGCCCATCATGGCTGCTTTAATATGAGGACGTTTAATGGTATAAAAGTGGAAATCATCACTTCCCGGTGTGATGAGCGGTTCAGCAAGCGCTTCGCTTCCGGCCACTTTGATAATCCCTTTGCGCAAAAATGCTTCCGCATCTTTTGATACTTCTGCTGCCGGCGTGAAATCCATCCATTCATAATCAATCTTCACTTCATAAAGCAAGCTAATTTGTTCAATTTTATGTTCAATGGCTTTTTGGAGTTCCAGCAAAATCTTATTTCTCTGTGCACGTACATCTAGACCAAACTTACCTGATCCAGGAATGATATTTAAACTTTGTCCGCCCGCTTCCAGACGCGTCATTTTCGCCGAATACGGTTCAAAAGGTGAAAAGTTGATTGTATGCAATTGACGGCTGAGTGAAGACATGACTTCAATGGCATTCACACCTTGATATGGCCGGGCACCATGCGCATCATCGCCGATTACTTTTCCGTTTAAAAACGCAACCGCCCCGTGATAAACAGATGGCGCGATTTTCCCGAATGGAACTTCTTCAATCGGCCGGAGATGCATACCGAATAAATAATCGACATCATCGACGACACCTTTACTAACCATTTTTAAGGCGCCGGTGCCTGTCTCTTCAGCAGGTTGGAAAATAAACCGGACCGTTCCCTGTGTGATTTCTTCTTTTAATTTCAACAACGCTCCAATAACAATCGACATATGTGCATCGTGTCCACACGAATGATTGGCGCGGAACTCTCCATTCACTTGTTGCCAGAGCGCATCAATATCTGCGCGTACAGCGACAACAGGAGATCCGGTGCCAATTTCGGCAATGAGTCCGGTGCAGTCATCAAATGTGTACGAGCGGACACCTTCACTTTGTAACAATCGCGAAATATAAGCTGTCGTTTTTGTTTCCTTCCAGCTTATTTCTGGATGTGCATGCAAATGTTCGAAAATCTCAAGCAGTCTATTTTCAAATATTATGTCCGTTTGAGCCATCGCAAGCCCTCCCCCGGTAATTCTTTCTCTATAGTATAAGCCAAAACAATGCGTTTGGCTTGGGAAATCACTGAAAATCCTTATCTTTTTCCTTTTAATAAGAAAAAACTAATAAAAACAGCTGGTAAAGCGATGATCGCCATTCCTAAAAATGACAGATGCGGAGAAATTTCATATAAATATCCGGCCCCAAATGTTAAGATGGCAACGCTTAGTCCCATGCCAAGAGAGGAATATACACCTTGGGCAGCTGGAATTTCTGATGAATCGAATTCTTCATATAATAATCGGATAAAAGCGTAATGAGCGAGCCCGAATGTTAACGCATGAAATAATTGAGCGAACATGTAAACTGCAACGGATGGAAATAAAAACATAATCGTCCACCTAATGACAGCGGCGATCGCCGCACCGAAAAACATCGCGGGAACACTCGTATGACGTAAAAAGCGATCGGCTACATTAAAAAAGAGAATTTCAGCTGCAACAGCAATATTTAAAATGACCCCGATCCAGATACTGTCTACACCGAGATGCTGCAAGTATAGAACACCATAATTGTAATAAGCGGCATGAGCACCTTGGATTAAGACGCAAATGATGAGTGCTGTCACAAATCGTTTTGAACGAAATAGACGCCGAAACGGAAGGCGCCGCAAGTCATCGTGTTCACGGAGCGCAGGCGGCGTATAATAAAACGCTGTAGCAATCATAAACAGCGTACTAGCAATCAAAACATATAAAATGGCCGAATCGGTAAAAATAGCGGTTGCGATACCGATGAATAGTACGGCGGCTATGTAGCCGATCGACCCCCATGAACGGCTTTTTCCGTAATGAATGCGGTCTGTTTTCATTAACAATGCACCCATGCTGTCCGCCATTGGCATGATAATCGGATAAATAAAGTTAAATAAAATCATGACAATGAAGAGCGCTATATAGCCGGAAGCTGGAATGAATAGCATGGCCGTTAAGGCGGTAATGATGGTAAACCATTTTAATAGGGTACCTGCTGGATATTTTGCACTGAGTGCCGGATAGGCAAAAAAAGTGGAAACGGCTCTGACAAGAAATCCGACTGCAATGAGCGAAGAGGCCGCTTCAACGGTCATCTCTTTTTCAGAAATAAGCCAAGCGTTCCAATAGGGCAGGAAAACACCCCATGAAAAGTAAAAAGCGAAATATGTGATTGAGAGCCAAAACTGTGCTTTATAAATCATGTCATCTTCCTTTTTTATCGCAGAGTAACGGGCAGTAAAACCTCATCGATGAAAGTTTCACTACTTGCCATTATAGCGAAAAATAATCAATACGCGGGCACAAAATGAAAAAACAGTCCTGACATTCATCGTCAGAACTGTTCCTATTGAACAGATAAATGGGCTTTAATCATCGAGGCGATCGCTTTTACATGCTTGTCACGCTCTTTTTGGTTCATGTTTGATAAGCGGTACAATTTGCTTCTTGTTGGGTGGGACACGCCTAGGATTTGTTTTCGGTAATGTCTCAATAATTCATTCAATGGCATATATGGAACCCCTTCAAAAAGTTTGTTCATTTTAACCATAACGGTATTTCAAGTTAGAGAGCGTTGAACGTTCCGAATAGGAATAAAATAAACTATGCCGAAAAGAGATGAAAAAAAACGAAGGAAGTCGGAGGAATTTGTCGAAATGGTAGATGTTACGTATTATGTGAGCATGGAGGACTAGATATGGATGGGTCTAAGGATTGTAGAGATGGATTACTTGTTTTTTCAACGAAAGAAAATGCAGAATGCTGCATTCGATTAATGACATTGTTTAAAGAAAACGCCGTTATTGATGCAGAATTTATGAAACCTTCTTATGACATGGAACGTGAATGGTTGCTTGGGGAAAAAGGTACAATTAAAATTACAGCATCCGAAAATGGTAATTGGAAAGAATTATTGATCCATTATTGCCTGAAGGAAGGAATCATTACAGTTATTGCTATCAAACCATCTTATTTATCTGTTAGAACAATATCTTCTATTGCCAGCCAGTTTTTTATTCGAAAAGGGAATATGCTTCAGTTTTTAGCTGTTCGGTCTATTGGTGAAAGTATCCTATTTAAAAATAAGACTGTTCGTACTGTTTCAATTTATACAAAATAATCAAAGGCAGCCGGCTTTTTTTAGGGGCTGCTTTTTCATTTTGTTATAATGAAAAGAAGATAGTAAAGGGGTGGATAAAATGAAAAGAATTCCCGTTATTTTTTCACTGTTCGCAGTATTATGGTTGAGTGGCTGCTCGGGCCTAGCATCGCCTGCAGAACGGCTTGCGGAATATACGGCTGCCTGGAAGACAGGTGATTTAGACAACATGTACACGTATTTTTCAGCGGAAACGAAAAAAAACATGGATAAAGAAGAGTTTGTAGAACGGTATGAAAAATTGACGAACGACTTAGAAATCAAGTCGTCAGATATCGAATTGCCTGATGAAGAAGACGTTCAAAAAGATAATGAACAAACGGCACGGCTTTCTTTTTCAGCAAAAATCAGCACGATCGCAGGCGATATCCCCTTTGAAAAAGAAGCGGTTATGAAGCTGGAAGAAACGGAAGAAGGGAAAGCTTGGGTGATCGACTGGGATCCGTCCTACTTTTTGCCTAAGCTTGAAGAAGGTGATAAAGTACGAATTCAAACATTGAATGGGGAGCGTGGCCGCATTTTTGACCGGAATGGAAGCTCACTCGCTGTAAATGGAACAGCGGTACAAATCGGTGCGACAGCGGGAGAAATGGATGACAAAGGGAAACAGCAGCTCGCTCAATTGCTTTCGCTTTCGGTGGAAGAAATCAATAAACAGTTGACGCAAAGCTGGGTGCAGGACGGTTATTTTGTTCCGCTAAAAACGGTAGCAGAAAAAGAAGAAGCACTCATTGAAAAAGCAAAAGCTATCCAAGGAGCAACGGCATCAGCTAAAGCGGTACGTGTCTATCCGTACGGAGCAGCGGCTGCCCATTTGACGGGTTATGTGGGCGATGTGAATGCGGAAGAGATGAAAGAAAATAAAGGCGAGTATAAAGAAGGCGACCAAATAGGCAAACGCGGTCTTGAACAGCTTTTTGAAAAAAAACTTCGTGAAACAGACGGTGTACAAATTTTTATTGAAAAAGAAAAACAAGAACCAATCGTTATCGCGAAAACAGAGCCGCAAAATGGCCAGGACATGCAGGTGACGGTCCATGCAGAACTGCAAAAGCTGCTATACTCAGAAATGGCAGGAGCGGCAGGGACAGCATCAGCAGTCGATCCAAAAACGGGAGAAGTACTTGCGATCTTGTCATCTCCATCATTTGATCCGAATGAATTTGCGCGCGGTATTGCCGGTGATCGGTATACAGAGCTGCAGGATGATCCGCTTCAGCCATTGTTAAATCGGTTTGTAGGAGCATATTCTCCAGGTTCAACTATTAAACCGATTACAGCCGCTGTAGCGATGAAAGCAGGTAAGCTTGATCCAACAGCGGGTAAAGTAATTGAAGGGCTTCAGTGGCAAAAGGATTCATCATGGGGCCAATACCGCGTCACACGAGTCAGTACATCGACAGCACCTGTTACGTTAGAGTCAGCACTCGTCGCATCGGATAATATTTATTTTGCGATGGCAGCCCTTGATACAGGTGCTGAGCAGATGAAAAGCGGACTGCAAGCATTCGGATTCGGTGAAGAGTTTCCATTTGAGTATCCCCTGCGAGATTCACAGCTTTCCAACAGTGGTGAATTTGATAGTGACATCATACTTGCGGATACCGGATATGGACAAGGTGAAGTATTAACAAGTATGACTCATCTCGCATCAGCGTATGGTCCGTTTTTAAACGGAGGCACGATGATGAAACCTGTATTGCTTATGGGTGAAGAACCATCTGTCTGGAAGAAAGAACTTGTCACAGAAGAACAGGCAGCGCTCATTCAAAAAGGACTTCGCGGTGTTGTCGAAAAAGGAACAGCGAAAGCGGCAAACATAGAGGGAATGTTGATTTCCGGAAAAACAGGTACAGCTGAAATAAAAGCAGAACAAGGTACGACTGGCAAAGAAAATGGTCTATTTGTTGCTTATGATGCGAATCGGCCCGATTTCGTTCTTGCGATACACGTAGAGGATGCAGCCGAACAGGGCGGCAGTAAATTAGCTGTCGATAAAGCGGCCGGTTTGTTTTTAAAATGGAAAGATCATCAATAATTATGAAAATAAAGGGTAATTAATGAAACTATGTGCCTTATTTCGGCAAATTAAGAAGGAATTATATGAAAAAAAATGAAATTGTGTCGATAAGTATATAGAAATGTATGTAGAAAGCGGGGAGCGATTGAATGAATAAAACGGTTGTTTCGTTAACGACTGCGGCCTTTATTTCGACAGGGGCGGCAGCCGTTGCGGAAGCTTCAGAACTGTACACAGTAAAAGAAGGAGACACGCTATTCAGCATCGCCAATCAGTATAAAATCACCGTCGTTCAATTGATGGAAATGAATGAATTATCGTCTGATCGTCTTTCAATTAATGATGAACTGATTGTGTCAGAAGAAAAACAGGGGGAAGAGACATCTGCGGCAATTGAAACAGAACGAGCAGTAGAAGAACAGGAAGCGGTAACGAATGAACAGATAGAAGAATCAACGGTCGTATCAGCAGCAGCTGTTTCTACGTATACGGTCAAAAGCGGTGATTCACTCGGCTTGATCGCCTCCCGTTATAAAACAAAGGTTGCCTCATTGAAGCAGCTGAACGGTTTAAAGTCGGATGCGATTTATGTCGGTCAAAAACTGAAAGTGAGCGGCACAGCACCAAAACCGACGACGAGTAAACCGTCTACAACGACAACATCGACCAGCACGTATATAGTGAAAAGCGGTGATTCACTCGGTGTGATCGCGTCTCGCTATAAAACAACGGCTGCCTCATTGAAACAGCTAAACGGCTTAACATCAGATGTGATTTATGTCGGCCAAAAGCTGAAAGTGAGTGGAGAAGGGGCAACGACAAGCCCGACGACAAGCAAACCATCAACAACCACGACGACAACGGGCACATATGTGGTCAAAAGCGGTGATTCACTCGGCTTGATCGCGTCCAGCTATAAAACAACAGTTGCCTCATTGAAGCAACTGAACGGCTTAACATCGGATGTGATTTATGTCGGCCAAAAGCTGAAAGTAAACGGAAAATCAACACCGTCGACAAGTAAACCATCAACGACTGTTCCTTCTACAACAGGCGGCACATACATAGTGAAAAGCGGAGACTCCCTCAGTATTATTGCTTCTCGAAATGGAATGACCGTGTCGGCGTTAAAACAAATGAACGGCTTGAAGTCAGACGTTATTTTTGTTGGTCAAAAGTTAAAAGTCGCAGCTGGTTCAAAAGATGGAACAACAACGGAACCGGTAAACGTTGGCAATCCGTCTTCTTCCGGTTCTTATTCGAGTTCGGGTCTGCTTCGTATAGCCAATTCAATGCTCGGTGTTCCGTACGTATGGGGCGGTTCATCATCGTCAGGCTTTGACTGCAGTGGATTCATTTATTATGCATACAAACAGGCGGGGAAAAGCGTGACTCGAACGAACACCGAAGGATTTTACAGCCGTTCATACGAAATTTCGAGCCCGAAAGCAGGCGACCTCGTTTTTTTCAGTAACACTTATAAGAAAGGTATTTCCCATATGGGTATATACATAGGCGGAAATCAATTCATTCATGCAAGTTCTTCGCAAGGGGTTACGGTGTCAAGCTTGGACAATTCTTATTTCGCTTCCAAGTTTGATAGTTTTAAACGATTCTATTAAAAAAACGGCCTATCATCTCGATGGGCCGTTTTTTCATCGTTTCATCATCTCTATCTTTTTATGAATCTCTGCCAGATGACTGTCGATATTTTCTTTCGTGATATAAATGCCAAATGAAGATTGAGCATTAGGTCCTTCATTGATACGTTCAGCTATTTTGTCACCGACTTCTGGATAAAAATGATGGCCGTCAAAATAATTTGTTAAATCATTGGTAATCTCGTTCGGATACATAAAGTTATAGACGCCGCCGAACACGTCGACAACATCGTGCAGCCACTGTTCATAATCGTCCAACTGGCCTTCTTCGACGAGCGTTTGAAAAAGAGCCATTGAAATCGGTGTTGTGTATACGATCGTTTCCACATCTGGATGACGATCTGTGAAAATCGTTAAATACTCTTTATAGCGCGGGTTATATACGTAATTTGAACCGTAAAACTCTTCTTTGAAGCGCTCGATTTTTTCGGCAGTATTCGCGTTCCGTTCTTCGTCTGAAATGTAACGGGCAAACGCAACGTTGTCATGATTGTAGGCACGTTCTGCCAGCACTTTATTTGCGAGCGACATCCGGAGGTTTTTAATGGAGTACCGGAATGAATCGATCGAGAACACAGTTTTTACCCGATAAAGCGGGTCGTCGAGTTTTTTTTCATAGTTTACGAGTGAAACAGGGCGTTCGCTTTCTTGTACGGATGATTTAAAGAAATCGAGACCGATGATGACCCGTTTAATCGGCTGGTCGCTCTGTCGCTTGGCAAATGCGAGAAACGTGTCGTATTCACGAATAGACAGGTTATTTACCGAAAAATTGTAGACGTTCATATTCGTAAACTTGTTTTGATTAATATAGGTGGAGCGGCTCGAACCTAGTAAAATTGTATCGTATGAAAAAGGTTGGAAAAACATGCGACTTGTTTTTTGCTGGCGTTCGTCAATGACACTTTGATAATCATTAAACTTATGTTTTTGATTAAACGTCCAGAGTGGGTCCATCACGTAATTAAATGACACGATCGTTGTCAATACAAGGCAGACGATCGTGGAGAAAATCAGGATGAATTGTCTCGACTGGTTCAAGCTCATCACACCTTAAAAGTTGAAATAGAGAAACTCGGACACTTGCTGAAGGCGTGTGGCCGAGTAGATAAATAGACAGGCCGTCGTAACAGCAATCCATCGCTTCGGTGTAAAATCATCACGCAGCTGAATTGAATTTTTGGCAAATAAGACGATGAACAGCGTAATGATCGTCCAGATGGCGATTTCAATAAAGGGCGCCCCAAGTTCGAAGCGGAAAAGAAGTACACTGCCGATCGGCAAATCGAGGAATTCAATGAACTCTTTTGGCAAAAGTACACCGTTGAATCCAGCCATACTGCGGAGAACCAAGACGGCTGTCTGCACGTCCGGCGACCGAAAAAATACCCAGGATAGATGGACGAACAAAAACGTTAACAGCCAGGCGATAGGTTTAGATAATGCTCGTCCTGAAGATGCCCAAGCCCGGTTCACCATACTTGCGACCCCATGCATTACTCCCCATATAATAAACGTCCATCCGGCACCGTGCCAGAAGCCGCTGATGAGAAAGACGATGAAAATATTGAGATATGTGCGTGTGCGTCCTTTCCGGTTGCCGCCAAGCGGAATGTAAATGTACTTAGTTAAAAAGTTGGATAGTGTCATATGCCAGCGCCGCCAGAAATCTTGAATGCTTGTCGCTTTATATGGTGAAAAAAAGTTGCGCGGCAAATGAATGTTAAAGAGCAGAGCTGCCCCAATTGCCATATCGGAGTAGCCACTGAAATCAAAGTATAGCTGGAATGTATACGCAAGTGTTGTCAGCCAGCTGTCGACGAATGTGAGTGATTCTGACATGGCGTAGCCTTTATTTGCCCATACGGCAAATGTATCAGCAATGACGACTTTTTTAAATAAGCCGATGCTGAAGACGAATAGCCCGAGCGCAACGTTTTTCGATTGAAAGCGCCGAATGTCCGACGATTGAAACTGACCCATCACTTGACTGTGATGCACGATTGGGCCTGCAATCAGCTGAGGGAAAAATGTAACAAACAGCGAATAATTCAAAAAGTTATACTCGCTTGTTTCTTTCCGGTATGAATCGACAAGATAGGCAATTTTTTGGAATGTGTAAAAACTGATCGCCAGCGGCAGCAGTAAATTTTTTAATTCGATATTTGCATCAAAAAGAAAATTCATACTTTCCGCAAAAAAGTCGTAATATTTAAAGTAGCCGAGCAACGCGACATTAAAAAGAATACCGAGCGTCAACAGTGTTTTGCGGCGTGAATCTGAATGATTTTTGTTAAGGTAATTGCCGATCAAAAAGTTAACAGCAAGCGACAGTAAAATAAGCGGCAAGTAAGCGGGGTTCCAGTAGCCGTAAAAAAAGAATGAGCTGATAAGAAGCCAACTTTTTGCTATAGTAAAATTCCATTTGTTCAACAGAAAATAAATAATGAGAACGATAGGCAAAAAGAGAAAAATAAATTCAAAAGAATTAAAAATCATTGGGTCTCCTCCAGAGAGAAACGATTAACGACAGCGTTAATAATACTATATTTTATTTTTTTCGACAATAAGGCAGTAGATGTGAAAAATTCAGTAAATAAATAGTTGTAAGTCGATAAAAATATGGTAAAATAAACATGTAGTTTCCGTTTTGTATGTAAAATAACTCGTTTGCAAGAATATGGTTGGTAAAAAGCTGTGAGCATCTGTCCATATGGCGGATGCTTTTTCTAGTTTTAAATAAAAAATCCGGCGAAAACTCGCCGGATTTTTTATATTTGTGTTACGTGTACACTCCATTTTGATAAATCAGGTTTTTCTTTCTTAATAAGAGAAGCAGGGAATATAAATGTCCATGGTTTTGTCGTATTGGCACGCACTTCAAGATTGCCGACATTAAACTGACCTTCAGCTATAGTATCCCGGGCCGCATCGATAAGTTTCAGCGGCAGCTTTTCAATGTTCACATTCCGCTCGTATCCGTTACGGATCAACAATGAAATATTGAGGTTTCCATTTTCAAGAAAACGAGCGTTTAAACCGGTAAAATTCAATTCATCTTTTTGTGGGGCACCTAGTTTTTCGACCAATTCTTCAAGTTTTTCTTTTTCAGAAGTTGGGAGAGACTCCTCCCATTTTGGATCTAGGTCCAGCTTATGTTTCCGTGACGTTAAATCAAACGCGATCAACCAGTTTTCTTTGCCGAGTGCCACCTGTTCATTAACAGAAGCGGAAGGAAATACAAACGTCCACGGACGGCTTGAATCAGCCGGCAGTGCGCCGAGCTCGTTTAACTGAAAGGTGTGGCGTGCTTTTAATTCGTTTTTTTCATTCAATAAAAGCAATGAGACGTCGTCTCCCAGCGAGATCTCTTTTTCGACCGTGTTGCGGACAAATGCGGATACGGCCAGCCCAGTCGACTGTTTTGTCCATTCGATTCCAGACAGTGATAATTGATTCCGTTTTAACGACGGCAGCTCATTGTTTAAAAATTGGAGCACATACATTTGTTCTTTTGGTACAGTAGTGGATGGATGAAGTGAAAGAGCCGTCGTTACTTCTTCTTCACTAGACGCTGCTGCATCACCGGTAATTTCACCGGCGGATATCGCATTTTCACGTCCATCATTTTTCAGATCGGTATCGAGCTTTTCTTTTCGTTTAAAAAAAGACAGCATAGCGGTTATTTCTCCTTTTTCGTCAATTCGTTTAACAGTGCAGCGGTTTTGACAGAAATATCACGAAGCAGATCGCGGTACGTATTTTGGAATAACTGCAATCCTTCACGTGAATAAATACGAATTGGATCTTCTTGCTGATACTGTCGGAGGCCGATACCTTCTTTCAAGCGTGTCATCTGTTCAAGATGCTGAACCCAATGATGATCAATGCTGGAAATCATAATTCGCCTCACAAAATCATCCCATTTTGGATCGTACTGTTCTTGCAGCCATTCAATATGCGGCTCAGTCACAGATTCGACAGCTGAAACAATTTCTTTTACATGAGAGGGCTCTTCAGGAAGAGGTACGGCACGTCCGCCAAACATCGCCTGCAAATGACCGGATAAAAGATCAATTTTCCATTCTTCAGAAGACACGTCATCAGTGCAATGAAAGTCAATTTCTTCGCGGATAGCCCGTTTAATGATATCGATAAGACGCTCCTGTTGCGTATCATCCTCAATAATAGCGTTTCGAAGACCGAAAATAACGCCGCGCTGTTCATTAATCACATCATCGAGTTTTAAGTTGTACTCACGCATCGCAAAGTTGGAACCTTCAACGATACGCTGCACACGGTCCACGAATTCAAGCATCTTTTTATATAATACAAGTCCATCTTCATTCGTTTGCAGTTTTTTCTCAAGCTTCACGAGGTCGTCTTTTGCAAAACGACGGAACATATCATCTTCAAGTGAAATAAGAAATTCACTTGCTCCAGGATCTCCCTGGCGACCAGATCGGCCTTTTAGCTGATTGTCAATTCGGCGGCTTTCATGTCGTTCTGTTCCGAGCACATACAGCCCGCCAAGTTCAGGAACTCCCGTGCCGAGTAAAACATCGGTCCCGCGGCCGGCCATATTCGTGGCAATGGTGATGTGACCACGTTGGCCAGAGCGGGAAATGAGCTCGACTTCCTGTTCAACGCTTTTTGCATTTAACAGTTCAAATGAAAGACCAGCTTTTGTGAAGTAATCGGCGATTTTTTCTGACTGTAAAATGGATGTTGTCCCGACGAGAACAGGTTGTCCTGTTTGGTGACGTGATATGACTTCAGCCGTCACCGCTGCATATTTTTCTTCTTTTGTCCGATAAATACGGTCCGGCATATCTACGCGCTGAATAGGGCGGTTTGTTGGCACTTTAAATACTTGCATATTGTATACTTCAAGCAGTTCTTTTTCTTCTGTTTTCGCCGTTCCTGTCATACCAGATAAAAATGGATACATACGGAAATAGTTTTGAATGGTAATTGATGCCTGTGTTTTATTTTCATCTGTAATTTCCAGATTTTCTTTTGCTTCAATTGCTTGATGAAGACCGTCACTTAGCGTGCGTCCTTCCATTGTCCGGCCCGTAAACATATCGACGAGCAAAATGGCACCGTCTTTCACGATATAATCAACGTCGCGCTCAAACATGACATGGGCGCGGACGGCTTGAATCATGTAGTGATACAGTGTTTGATGTTCAATTTCATATAGGTTATCAACGCCGAACGCTTTTTCTACTTTTTCAATCCCTTTATCGATCAGGCTGACTGCTTTCGTTTCATCATCGAGTTGATAATCTTCATCACGGATGAATCGTTTTGCGACACGAGCGCCAATATAATGAAGATCGGCTGCCGGGGGCATTTTGCCGGCAATGATGAGCGGCGTTTTCGCTTCATCAATTAATACGCTGTCCACTTCATCAATGATGGCGAAATGATAGGGACGCTGTACACGCTGTGAAGGATGCCAAACCATATTGTCGCGCAAATAATCGAAGCCGAATTCCGTTCCGACACCGTATGTAATATCTGCTCCGTATGCGGCCTGTTTTTCAGAAGGATCCATCATCGGCAAATTCAAGCCGACAGAGAGACCAAGAAATTCATGAAGAGGCCCAATCGTATCATGGTCGCGTTTGGCTAAATATTCATTGACCGTAATAATATGAACGCCTTTTCCTTCGAGTGCGCGCAAATAACTCGGCAATGATGCGACAAGTGTTTTCCCTTCACCGGTCGCCATTTCGGCAATATTTGCATCTGTCAGCACAAGTCCGCCGATTAGTTGTACGTCGTAATGTCGCATGCCGAGAACACGTCTGGCAGCTTCACGGACTACAGCAAATGCTTCTACTTTAATGTCATCAACGGATGCGCCGCCTGCCAGCTTTTCTTTAAACTCGGCTGTTTTTCCGCGCAGCTGCTCATCGGTCAGTCCAGCTATTGTTGATTCCAGTTCATTAATGAGATCGACTGTTTTTGTATATGATTTAATCTGCCGGTCTCCGGCACTTTTTTTTCGAAATAACGAGACCATTTTCTTATTCACTCCTCGGAGAACTTTCGGTCACCTTATCTTATCAAAAGACGAACTAAAAGAAAATATAAGGTTCTTTTTCTTCATTTTGATGGATATAAAATGCTTTTACCTTTATAATTATTGAAGTTAAGATGAAATTGTAAAAAAATCGTTTTACAAAATATATATAAAGATGCTTCTGAATGAACAGAGGGAGGAAAATATGGTTTTACTTGCCTTTATCATTTGCGTGCTGGCATCGATTGCGATCACGCCACTCGTAAAAAAGTTTGCCGTTGCCATTGGAGCTGTTGATAAGCCAAACTACCGGAAAGTGCATCAGCGGATTATGCCGCGCATGGGAGGTTTGGCAATTTTTATCAGCTTCTTAATTGGCATGGTTGTACTGCGCCCAACTGCACCATTTGAACAGCCGCTGATCAATCCAGCCATTATTATCGGGAGCATTGTTATTATTTTAACAGGTGTTCTTGATGATCGGTTTGAGCTTTCAGCGAAAGTGAAGCTGGCGGGACAGCTGCTTGCGGCACTCGTTGTCGTTGTGTATGGCGGTGTACAAATTAACTTCGTCAACTTGCCATTCGGCGGAACGATTGAATTTGGATACTTGAGTATTCCACTGACCATTTTATGGATTGTGGCAATTACGAACGCGATTAACTTAATTGACGGTCTCGATGGGTTAGCTGCAGGTGTTTCCACAATTGCGCTGTTAACAATTAGCTTGATGGCCTTTATGAAAGGCGATCTGTACGTGATGAGCGTGGCGTTAATTGTCGCAGGAAGTGCGATTGGCTTTTTGAAATATAACTTTCATCCGGCAAAGATCTTTATGGGAGATACCGGAGCACTGTTTCTTGGCTTCATCATCAGTGTTCTGTCGTTGCTCGGATTTAAAAACATCACGTTCGTCTCGTTGATCATTCCGATTATCATTCTTGGCGTACCGATTTCAGACACCATTTTTGCGATTATCCGCCGGAAGCTGAACAATCAGCCAATTTCCGCACCGGATAAGTCTCATTTACATCATTGCCTGCTTCGGACAGGCTATACACATAAACAAACGGTGTTAATTATTTATGCGATTGCGATGATGTTCGGGCTCGCAGCGATTATCTTCTCCATGGCGAAAGTATGGGGAGCCATTATCTTGATCGGAGTCATTACACTAGCGATTGAACTGTTCGTTGAAAGTGTTGGCTTAATTGGCAACGATTATAAACCGCTTTTGAATTTTGTTAAGGGCGGTACGAAAAAGAATTTATGAATGAAAAAATCCCGCTGACCAGAATTGGTTCAGCGGGATTTTTTCATTCATATGTTGATTCTTCGTCTGTACTGTATGTGCCGGCTTCTTCTGAGCTGCTTTCATCGGAGGCAACAGAAGAATCTATACCAAGGTGACGCTGCAGTTTTCCTTTTATGACGTCAAGTTCTGTTTCATCAGGGCGGTAAATGTAGGCACCGGAGCTTGTGAAATCATCTGTACCAGCAAGTGTGAGTGAGTCATAATTGATATGACCGTTTTTACCATATTCAATCAGTGATTTCATTTCACTGAATGTCATATTTGTCTTCATGTTTGATCCAATGGCTTCTAAAATTTCATCGTATTTCGTGATGGAATTCAACGATAACGCTTTTTTGACGGTCGCCTGTAAAATAGCTTGTTGGCGTTTGCCGCGCTCAATGTCGTTATCATATTTACGTGTACGCGCCAGAGCAAGAGCTTCTTCGCCATCTAATTTTTGAACGCCAGGCTCTAATTTAATTTCTCCGTGAATATCGTTGGAATTCTTTTCTTCAATTTCAAATGGAACGTCCATTTTAATCCCGTCTAAAGCATCGACAACATCAACGAATGCATAAAAGTTCATGCGTACGTAGTAATCGACCGGAACGTCAAGCAGTTCTTCAACCGTTTCCATTGTTGAAAGAGGTCCACCTGTTGCATGTGCATGGTTGATTTTATAGTAATCACTAAGGTCTGGAACATACGCATAAGTATCACGAGGAATGCTTAACATTTTAATCGACTTATCTTCTATATTCAAAGTAGCTAAAACGAGTGCATCGGTTCGCGTGTTCGTACCGTAGTCACGATTGACGTTATCATCAATCCCCATGAAAAGAATAGAAATATTGTCTTCAAGCGGGTGAACGTCTGCATCGCGTAAGTCTGATTTAACACGCCCTTCATCCGAATAAGAATCAGTAAAAACCGTCTCGGCTTTCTTATGCAAGTTTGCCGTATATCCTGCCGCCGTAAATCCAACAAGTAAAACAGGGATAAAAAAGGCGTAAAAGAAAATGCGTCGCTTTTGCGTTTTCCGGCGCCGTCGTCCGGATCGTTGATTAGTTGAAGCCATATATTTTCTCCTTTTAATGGTTATTTCTTTTTTGAATTTGAAAACAAAGCTATTCTATATTCTACTATGAAACGACAATTCCGTAAAATTTTTTATTCATTTATGTTTATTTCTGTATATAAAACGTCACCTTCTGTGAAAATAGCTTGTCCATTCGTCAATTCCGTCATTTTTTCACAAAAAACAGTAACATCTTGCTCTTCAACAAAAACATCTACATTTACATTCTCTGCATAATGTATTTCTTTTATTCGATAAATAGAGGTATGCAGCTCATTTTCAATTTTCCCAAGCCATGTGTAGTCAATCGATACGGTCATAATTTTCATAAGGCGGCGCTCGACAATACCGATCGCATTCAGCCCTTCGGACGCTGTTTTTCCGTACGCACGAATTAAACCACCAGCACCAAGTTTAATGCCGCCAAAGTAACGGGTGACTACAATCACGGTGTCTTTGAGTCCACGCTTTTTAATGACTTCTAGAATAGGTACACCAGCCGTACCAGACGGCTCTCCGTCGTCGTTTGCCTTTTGAATTTGATCGTGTTCCCCGATCATGTAAGCAGAACAGTTATGTGTTGCATTCCAGTGTTGTTTTTTAATACGATCAATAAATATTAAGGCTTCTTCAACTGTTTCAGCCCGGCCTACATGAGCAATGAACCGTGACTTTTGAATATCCATTTCAAATTCACCGTAGCCTTTTACTGTTTTATAGGTAGATAGCAATTTATTTTCCTCCAATTTGTTTTATTTATAAAGAAATAGGGTATTAACTATTGTTCATTATCGTAAAGGAAAATAGTCTGGATGAAAAGCATCATGCCCGGAAATACTTTTAAACAAATCGTAAATAAACTTTAATGTTCGACATTTAATCTAATGATATAATGATAGTATCCTTCCCTGTGAGGTTTTCACCGGGTCTTTTTATCAGTGAATTAAAAAGAACTGCGTATTTTTTCCGCCTTCAAAAGATACAGTACTAAGGAAAATAGGCTGTGTCTTTTGAATAGGTATTTAAAAACCGGAGAAGGGATCATTTATGTCGATAAAAAATGCGGATACGAAACTGCTTGATACGATACTGGATAAAATGGTTGAAACGGTTGATGAAAGTAAAGATCAGATCTTTTCGATTGCTGAACAAAGCAGACGTGATTATGAAACGCTGATGACCGAGCTTGAACTCGTCAAAAGTCATATTCAATTTGCCCTTATTGAGCATGAAGAACTGGAAAGAAAAGTGAAAATGGCCCGTCATCGATTGTCTGAAGTAAGTCGGGATTTCTCTATTTATTCTGAGGACGTCGTGCGGGAAGCGTATGAAAAAGCGCATGATTTACAAATGCAGCTCATTGTGCTGCGTCAAAATGAAAAGCAGTTGTTGAACCGGCGCAATGACCTTGACCGTCGTTTACTATCGGTCCATACGACAATTGAACGGGCAGAACACCTCGTCTCACAAACGGCTGTTGTCCTGAATTATTTAACGCAGGACATGAAGCAATTTGGAAAGGCGCTTGAACAAGCTCAGTCGAAGCAGGCATTTGGTCTGCAGGTAATGGAAGCACAGGAAGAAGAGCGGAAGCGGCTTTCACGTGAAATCCATGATGGGCCAGCGCAAATGATGGCGAATCTCCTCGTACGTTCCGATTTAATTGAAAAAATATATCGAGAGTACGGAGTGGAAGAAGCGTTTAAAGAAATACGCGACTTAAAAAAAATGGTTCGATCTGCCTTATATGAAGTAAGGCGGATTATTTATGACCTCCGTCCGATGGCACTTGATGATTTAGGGTTAATACCTACCTTGAAAAAGTATTTAGCGACGGTTAATGAGTATAACCGGTCTGAATCTGCTAAGCCTGACATTCAATTCGTTAATATGGGGATGGATAAACGGCTTCCGACAAAACTCGAGGTAGCATTGTTCCGGCTTATTCAAGAATCTGTTCAAAATGCATTAAAACATGCCGATGCGTCGGTTATTCAAGTGAAATTAGAAATCAACAAAGAACATGTACTCGCTGTCGTGAAAGACAACGGAAAAGGATTTGTTGTAAGTGAAAAAAAATCAGGTTCATTTGGTATTATGGGGATGAAGGAGCGGGTTGAGCTTTTGGAAGGGGATATTACCTTTCATTCCAAACCGTCCGAGGGCACAGCTGTTTTAATTAGCGTGCCAGTGCTGAAGCAGACAACGATTTATAGGGGGAAAAGAGAATGACGACGAACATTATTATTATTGATGACCACCAATTATTCCGTGAAGGAGTAAAGCGTATTCTTGATTTTGAAGAAACGTTTGCTGTACTGGCTGAAGGAGACGACGGTGCTGAAGCACTTACACTCGTTGAAGAATATAAACCGGACGTTGTCATCATGGACATTAACATGCCGGAAGTAAACGGTGTAGAAGCCACACGTAAGCTGGTTGATAAATATCCGGACACGAAAGTCATCATTTTATCGATACATGACGATGAAAACTACGTGATGCATGCACTCCAATCAGGTGCGCTTGGCTATTTATTAAAAGAAATGGATGCGGAAGAGCTTGTCGAAGCAGTGAAAGTAGTCGCAGCAGGCGGATCGTATTTACACCCGCGCGTAACGCATAACTTGATTGTTGACTATCGCCGTTTATCAAATGACGATGGAAAAGGAAAAGGGTTCCAACAATCAGAGGTTGTCCGTCCGCTCCACTTATTGACGCGCCGCGAATGCGAAGTGCTTCAATTACTCGCAGACGGCAAAAGCAACCGTGGTATCGGTGAATCACTCTATATTAGTGAAAAAACCGTCAAAAACCATGTCAGCAATATCTTACAAAAAATGAACGTTAACGACCGCACACAAGCCGTCGTCACAGCCATCAAAAAAGGATGGGTTGAAGTACGCTAAGAAAAACCGTCCGCCGGGGCCAGACGTCCGGACCGTTTTTTTTACGGTTGTTCATGAAAAATGGCTCGCTCACCTAGGTTCGTCCAGCTGCATAAGATGGAAGGACGAAACTTAAAGGGGGAAATTGAGTAGTGAGTCCATATTACAACCATCCGTTTCGAGGGCCGTACCCATATTATGGCCGGCCACCGTATTATAACCGTCCGCCTTATTATGGCGGTTATGGTGTTTTTCAAAGTCCATTTATTGGCGGACTTTTCGGCGGCTTAGCCGGCAGTCTGCTCACACCAATCATTTACGGACGCCCGCCATACTATCCTTATTACTGAAAAACGGTTCGCGCCGGTTGAGCGCGGACTGTTTTTCTTTTACAATACATTATAGACAAAGAAAGGACGTGCAATGACGTTGACGTATAAATGGATAATAGCGCTGCTTCTGACCGGCACTCTACTTGCAGGCTGTAGTGACGACGAACAAGATGAAGCTGCCAACTCAGCAAGTGACGGTGAACCAGCAAACACGACTACACAGGAAACCCATACGGCTTCAGATGAACGAAAGAATGCAACGACTGCTGATGAAGAGTCAAATTCAATGGAAGAATCAAATACAAAAACAGAGAAAGTCCCGATTGAAGAAGCAGGAAACGTTCCAGCAGAAGAGAAAACCGCTATTTTAGCCGTGCTGGACAAGCAAGTCGAATCGTTTAATAATAAAGATATCGACGGCTACATGTCGACGATTTCTGAAACACCTGAATCATTTGATTACACAGAAGAAAAACTATACGTTCAAAAAGTATTCGAGACATTTAATGCGTCGATGACACCACTCAATCCGATGATCATTAAATACGACGAAGAAACGAAAACGGCTAACGTATTTATGAATATGAAATCCAAATCAAAAGATGTCAGCACTGGGAAAGAAGTGAGCCAGACGACGCGCCAGATTATGGTGTTTCAAAAAGAAGAAGCCGGATGGAAACAGATTTCGCTCTTCGCCATGGAATGATGCTATAATGAAAAGAAAAGAGGGTTTTTAAATATGACGAAAGAAATGAATGTAGAAAGTTTTAACCTTGATCATACGAAAGTAAAAGCACCGTACGTCCGCCTTGCGGGTGTAAAGGAAGGAACGAATGGCGACAAAATTTTAAAGTATGACATCCGTTTTTGCCAGCCGAATAAAGAGCATATGGACATGCCAGCGCTTCATTCACTGGAACATATGATGGCGGAATTCAGCCGCAATCACTCAGACAAAATCGTCGATATTAGTCCAATGGGCTGCCAGACTGGCTACTATATTGCCGTCATCAATCATGATGATTACGAAGACATTTTAACGATTATTGAGAAAACATTAAAAGACGTATTAGAAGCGACTGAAGTACCTGCTTGCAACGAAGTACAGTGCGGTTGGGCGGCGAGTCACAGCCTTGAAGGTGCGAAAGACATTGCACGTAACATGCTTGCAAAACGAAATGAATGGACAGAAGTATTTGCTTAAGGGAGAAATGGACAAGTTGTCCATTTTTTTTTATAAAATCGACCGGTATAAATTGTACGTATAACAATCCTTACGCAAAGAATCTAAGCATTTCTCACAAAGCGGCACTGGCTCACAAACAATATTGCTTTCAAGAAATCCTTCTTCATGCCCATCTTAACGAAAAAGGGATGCAAAAAAATAGATATTCAGATAAAATGAGGAAGTATAAACTGAAACATTATTCCGTTATTTCGTTAAAGCGGGACAAATAAAAATAAGGCAGGTACAGAAGATGAAGACGGCAATTTTGACCGACAGTACGGCTTATCTTCCGAAAGAGCTTCGCGATGAATTGAATATATATATGATCCCGCTCAGCGTGATTTTTGGCGATGATGCTTACCGCGAAGAGTTTGATATAACGACAGAAGAATTTTATGAAAAAGTACGTAAAGGCGGCAAATTGCCAATGACATCACAGCCAGTCATCGGTCACTTTGTCGAAATATATGAGGAGATTGCTCGTGAATACGATGCAGTTGTTGGTATTTATTTATCAAGTGGTATAAGTGGGACGTATCAGTCATCGATGGTTGCGGCCAATATGGTGCAAGGACTTGACATACACTCATTTGACTCTGAAATTAGCTGTGCACCACAAGGTTTTTACGTTTTGCGTGCTGTTGAAATGGCTAAGCAGGGGAAAACACCAGACGAAATTATAGCAAAACTGAATGAAATGAAGCGCTGTACAAGAACGTATTTCATGGTCGACGATTTAAACCACTTGAAGCGAGGCGGCAGACTGACTGGCACACAGGCATTGATTGGTGGCTTGCTGCAAGTGAAACCCATTCTTCATTTTGAAAATAAAGTGATCGTTCCATTTGAAAAAATACGAACAAGCAAAAAAGCGCTGAAACGAATCGGCGACTTATTTGAAGAAGACTATAACAAAGGTGATAAACTGCAGGCGGTCATCATCCACGCTAACCGTGAAGCCGACGCCCGCAACTGGATGATTGATCTGAAAAAACGATTTCCGAACGCTGAATTTGGCATTAGCCATTTCGGTCCCGTCATTGGTACACATCTCGGCGAAAGTGCTCTTGCGATGGGCTGGACAAAAAAATGCATGTAGCATGAGAAGCCCCTCCGGGCGGCCTTTTTGTGTTTGCAAAGACTTGACTAAAATAAAACAGTGTCCCGGCGACCGGGACACTGTTACGTTTATTCAGCTAATAAATCAAGCGTATCTTTTGGCAGGTTATCGTCATCAAGTTTCGATGAAGAGTAGTCTGCTGCTGATGCACTTTTGACGAGGTCGCCAAAGCCTTGTTCTTGCAGCAACAAAATAATTTGTCCCTTGATCGCTATATTATGATCGACTAAATACTTCGTTTTGGAACGAATCATCGCATCAAAAATCGTGCTTCGTTCAATCCCGTTTTCGGCAAATGCATTTTGACTTAACAGCAAATCCATCAATGTCAGCCAGTCATAGTCATTACCGGAGAATACGAGCGACCCGTTAATTTGGTACCAGAGATCACCATTCGAGCGAATCCATTTCGGATGCAAGTTTTCGATACCAGCTTTTAATTCGCGCGCTGTTTTTAAATAGTCAGCGTTGCCTGTCTGCTTATATGTTTCTAGCAAAAATCTCATTTCACCGAGTGCGTGATTAAGAGATACGTGCGTTTTCTTGCTGCCGATTGCGTAATAATCGGAAATTAAATAACTTGTTGGGGTTACTGCAATCGTGTTGCCAAGACTTTTTTGGCTTACTAGAAAGTCTGCATAGCGCAAATTCGCATCTGCAAGCTTTGGTACTGCAAGTGCTTCCGCTGTGTTTTTCAAAAACAAGGCCGCATTTTCGTTATGACGCGTATCAATATAAGGAGCTGTTGTGCCATACGTATTTTTTAGCCACGTACTTGTATATTCAGTTTTGAAAATCGGGCTTTTTCCGGCTGTAATGGCACCATCTGAAAATACATCCAGATCGGCTACTGCATTTACAACTAAGTCACGGAAATAGCGTTCTTTATTTCCATTATACGCTGTTAAATAAATACCGCCTTGCAAACGGCCAATATTTCGGCCATAGCCCATTTTGTATCCCGGTTCGATCGACCAAGGCAGCTTCGTGTATGCGCCATCAGCCGTCAGCCAATTATTAATTTGACTGTATTCGAGAATGGTCCGTTTAAACCAGTCATTTCGGTTTGCCGTACTTGCAAACAATGGTTTTTCAGACACAAGTGCCCACGTTTCTGAGATTGCATTTGACTGAACAGATACATTTTGATGAGCCGTAACAAGCTTGCGCGCTTTATCTGTGTACAAATTATAGCTTTCTCGTTCACTCGAAAGTTCGCGAATAATAGAGCGCTGTCCATTTGCATAATTTGTTTGACGCTGAACAGAAATATAGTTTTTGCCCATCATTACTTCATTTGTCAAAGTCGATCCATTTTTCACCGATAAAATACCGGTCGGGTGTGACGTTTTATCAACACCGAACGTTGAATCATGAGATTGATCAACTGTTCCATGCGACGCGTATTTTGCCAATGAGTAATTGTCAGATTGCGAGAATGGCATAATGACGGAGGCAGAATACGTATTGTTACCATTATGAAGGAACTTCGTGAAAATAAAGGTATCTCCATTATCGAGTTTGCGAAGTGTGACTTGTAATGATCCTAATGGCTTGGACGCATTCCCCATATGGTAGTAGTAATGTGTATCAGTTGATAAAATATGTGAATCAGTCGTCTGTTTATTGTATGTAAGCGGAACACCGCGCGTATTCATGCGCACTTTTACATATTGAGAATTAGTAACAGGAATGACGACTTCCTGATTATCGACAGGCTTCGGAATTTCAACGGGATCCTTTGAGCCGCCCAGTAAATCAAGTATTGACATGAGACGATGAACGAACACAGCTGATTCACCGCGCGTCGCAATTTTTGCCGGCTCAAATTTGTTATCGGCTGTTCCACGAATCAAGCCATAGAACGTCATCCGTTCTACTGCACCATAGGCATACTGTCCGATTTTAGCAGCATCTGTAAAGGTAAGCGGCGCACGTTTCATATAGTCGCCTTTTAGCTGCATTGCCCGGTCGAGCATGGCTGCGACATCTGATCGAGTTACAGGTTCATTTGCTTTAGCCAGGCCATCTGCATTCCCGAGAATAAGCCCAGCTTTTTTTGCGGCGGCGATATCATGATAAAGGCGGCTGCTCGTAGGGACGTCTGGAAACGCTGAAGTACCTGCTGGTAAATCAAGTGCGCGCACAAGATACGCCAAAAATTGGCCTCTCGTAACCTGTTCATACGGGCGGAATGTTCCGTCCTCATATCCTAAAATGACACCCTCGTCCGTTAATGATTCGATTTCTGATTTTGCCCAGTGGTTTGAAACATCACTGAAAGTCTGTGCCGATACTTGTAAAGTAAACGTAAATACAAGTAGGAAAACGACGAGACTTCCTCCAATTTTTCGCATAGTTTCCCCTTTCTTTCTTATAAATATGACAAATTAAATTATAACATACGTAAAATTAGCCTCTATGTTAAATTAAGATGACAATATGACAATCGTTGTCATAAAACCACAAAATAAGTATACTAATAGCGAAAGGACGTGAAATATGACACATGCTTCATTTTTTGCCGGAAGAGAACTCATTGATGAAGAATTCAAGACTCTCCCGGACGAACACATCGCCACCCGTCCCGCTATTCACTTTGATGGCGGACAGCCGCGCTGCAATCGCTGCAACAATACGACGAACTTCGCCTCTCATCCTTGTGCCCGGTGCGGCAACATATGTACATATTGCCGCAATTGCATCGAAATGGGCAAAATCTCATCATGCACAACCCTCTATACGTGGATCGGTCCACCGCCTGAACATCACGAAAACGCAGGAACGTTGCATTGGACAGGCACTCTTTCTGCCGGTCAAAAGACTGCATCTAGTAACGTTGAACGTGCCATATGCCATTCAAGCGAACATCTCGTATGGGCGGTAGCGGGGGCCGGCAAAACAGAAGTATTATTTCAAGGAATCGCATCAGCCCTCTCTGTCGGCAAACGCGTTTGCATTGCTGCGCCGAGATCCGACGTCGTGCGCGAATTCGCACCGCGTCTCACGACTGTTTTCCCAGATACACCGCCTGCCGTCTTATATGGTGGCAGCCCCGACCGCAACACGTACAGCCCGCTCGTCATTGCGACTACCCACCAACTATACCGCTATTATCATGCATTCGATGTCTTAATTGTTGATGAAGTCGATGCCTATCCGTACACATTTGATCGATCGTTGCAATTTGCTGTTCAAAAAGCAAGAAAACCTGAATCGGCCCTTATTTATTTAACAGCAACCCCACATGCAGAATGGCAGTCCGAAGTAAAAAAGGGCAAACGCGAGGCGACACTTATTCCGGCCCGCTATCATCGTCATCCGCTCCCGGTGCCAAAAACAGAATGGTGCGGCAACTGGAAAAAAACCAATGTACCGAAGAACGTTCTTTTATGGGTAAAAGCGAAAGTAGAAGAGGGACAGCGCCTGCTTATTTTTTATCCGCATATTGACACGATGGAGAAAGCATTGCCGCTTTTTAAAGAAATCGATTTGCGCATTGAAAGTGTCCATGCGGCTGATCCGCTTCGAAAAGAAAAAGTCGCAGCGATGCGCCGACAGGAAATTCCGGTTTTGCTATCGACAACGATTCTTGAGCGCGGCGTAACATTTCCAGGTATTGATGTCGCCGTGATTGGTGCAGAAGATGCGGTCTTTACTGAAAGTGCGCTCGTTCAACTTGCAGGGCGAGCCGGACGCAGCGCTGATTATCCAACGGGTGAGATCCTCTTTTTTCATTACGGAAAAACGGATGCGATGATGAAAGCGATCCGGCAAATCAATGAGATGAACAGACTTGGAATCGAAAGGGGACTCATTGATAGATGAAGTTGTGTCTACTTTGCGAAAATGAGACGGAAATTGAATCTTGGCTCCCTTTTTTTGGAGCAAAAGCCCCTCGCCTTTGCCCGAAGTGTTTGGAGAAACTAGTGAAAATAACCGGTCCATCATGTCGCCTATGTTCGCGGCCAATGGAGGAGACCGGCATTTGTTCGGATTGTGAAGGGTGGGGGGAGAGTGCATTTGTGAGCAATCAATCACTTTATGTATACAATGAAGCGATGCAGTCAATCATTGCTCGGTTTAAGTATCGCGGTGATTATGTGCTTGCGTCTATTTTTGCGGATGATGTGCGGCGGATGACATTAGCGGCGGCGTGTGATCTGATCTGCGCGGTACCTTTACCACCGACGAGACTTGCGGAACGCCGATTTAATCAATCAGAAGCGCTCATTGAAGCGGCTGGTCTTGCGCACGTTTCGCTCATTAGCCGATCAGAATCGGATAAGCAGTCAAAAAAGTCGCGGATGGAGCGGATGAATGCGACTCAGACGTTTTATCCGATTGGCGATGCAGCCGGGAAATCGGTGCTCGTTATTGATGATATTTATACGACAGGCGCGACGATCCGGCTTGTTGCAAAAGCACTGATGGAAGCGGGGGCATCGTCGGTCAAATCGATTACGATCGCTCGAAGCGGTTCTTGACAATTTCGTCGTTCCCCATGAAAATAGAACTAATTGACAGGAACAAGAGGTGAATGGCATGAATGAGGTCGTTGATTGCCCCAGGTGCGGAGATTTATATATAAAAAATGCATTTCGTGAAGTATGTCCGAAATGCTCGCGCGCAGAAGAAGAATTGTACCAGGAAGTATATGCGTTTTTACGAAAAAGAGAAAACCGTGCCGCGACGATAGAACGGATTGTAGAAGTGTCCGGTGCAACGGAAGAAATGATTTACCGGTGGGTCAAAAAAGGTCGTCTTCAAGCTGCTCAATTTCCAAACCTAGGTTACCCGTGCGACCGCTGCGGCGCGATTATTCAAAAAGGCAAGCTATGCGCAAAATGCATCACCGAAATTGATCAAGAACTGAAACTCCACGACCGGGAACAAGAGTTTAGCCGTACGAAACAAGAACTGCAACAGCAAACGTACCAGCAAACGTACCATACGAAAAAAGACTAAAACCCGCCAGACAGCGGGTTTTTGCTGTTGGCAGGAGGTGGTTGTGCGTAGATGTGGTGAAATAGGTACGTTACTCCGTGAATGTGTGCGATTATGCCGAAATAGGTTCGACATTCTATGATTGTGAGCGAATCTATAAAAATAGGTGTGAATCTTTATCTTAGATAGTAAATGGAAAAACGGTTTCTTTTCCTTCAAAGCCATCTGCCAAATGTCCTTCTGCAAAACCACGAAAAATTCCTCATTAAACAATTACACGAACTTGCCGATATAAGGAGCACCATATACAAATTAGAAAGCGGGGATACGAGATGAAAATTAATCAAACACCCGGCATTCATGGGATTAATCCGTATCAGAAGCAGCTGAAAAAAACGGACGAGGCGAAAACCGTCAGCGCAGCGGCGAGAGACAAACTAGAAATTTCAAAAGCAGCCAAAGAGATGCAAGGCTCCACACGAATACTAGCTGAACGCCGCGAAAAAATCGCGTTTCTGAAAGAGCAAGTCGCAAATGGCACATATAAAACGGATGCCCAAGCGACCGCAAAAGCGATGCTCAACTTTTACGGAAAACAGTAACCGGATCGCCCAGGATACCATTCCGGGCGATCTTTCTTTATGTATACCAATAAGAAAGGAGATACGGATATGAAAATTCAGTCTGACCGCACCGCTTTGCCGCAAGTGCCGTCTTCAACTACTTCGGTTCAAGGAGAAAGTGCTGCACCGACAGCAGAGATAGCCCATTCAAATAGAACAAATACACCGAATACAACAAAGCAGCCCCCAGAAGTAGCCGCATTCTCAGAACGGGGCATGACGCTCACGAAAGAAGCGACGCAAGCTGTCAACACGTTTATGGAAACGGCACTCGGTACCGAGACGGAGAAATTGGCGACTGTTAAAGCGCTCGCTGAAAAAGGGATCGTGCCTAATGAATCGAAGCTAAAAGCGGTTCACGCCGCACTCACTGGCGTGCCGTTTGGCAAAGAAGCAGCGGAATGGCTGAAACAATCCGGTATTCCTTTTCCAGAAAATACACGCGCATCGATTGAAAAAGCACTCCAGCTTGGCCGGACGCAAGAAGCGATTCATTTAATTAAAAATATGACCGCTGAAGTGACACCAATCCAATCAAAAGAACTGGTTAAAGCGATTGAGGCGCTAATGAAACAACAGGCACCAGCGCTTCAATCAGATTCAGTTGCCGTAAAAGAACTGGTCAAAGCGATTGAAACGCTAGTAAAACAGCAGATGCCCGCAATCCAATTTGATTCAACTACAGCAAAAGAACTGGTCAAAGCGATTGAATCGCTAGTGAAACAACAAACGCCAGCAGCTCAGTCCGAATTGATTGCCGCGAAAGAATGGACGAAAGCGGTCGAATTATTAATCAAACAATTAACTTCAACGTCTCAGCTATCGGCAGCAGACACAGTGACAGAAACGGAGAAACTGTTGAATACGGCTAAAAGTAAACTAGAAGGCGCTGTTCAAACACTATTAAAACAGTACCCAGACAATCCGTTGTTAATAGAACTTAGCCAAAAACTGCAGAGCGGGGAACCGATCCAAAATATCGTGAAAGCTATCCGGTCCTTGTTTACGGGAGATCGGACAGCTGTTTTTAAACCACTTACTGAAGCGTTTCACTTAGCGGAAATGGCTAACACGAAAATGGCCGCCGCTTTGCCGGCCTCTAGCATCGTTATTCCGGAAACGGATCAAATTGAACCAGGACCTGCTCAAAAAGCAGCACAAATGATTCAAAAAGAGCCGTCATTTGAACGTGTTCTATCCTATATAAAAGAGACGATGCCAGAATTGAAGCGATCGCTTGAAAAAGCAGAAGTCCTTTTTGCTTCGGGCAAAGAAATGGCTGCACGGGGCGAGCTTATGAAAGAGATAGAACCGCTTATCCCGCCGCCAGTTAAACAGACAGCACTGGTTGTTCCAGATGAATTATTCGCGCACGTATCACCCGCAGCAAAAGATGTGCTCGTCACGCGAATTACCGAAAAAATGTCACAGTCCGCGATCGATTTCAAGCAGTTCAAGCGGGACATTACACGCAATTTGCAGACGACGGAACTGTTAATGGCGCAAAAAGCATCACAGCAGGCGAAGCCAGTTATCGAAACAGCGATTAAAACGCTCGATCAGGCCATTTTAAAGAGCGACTTTATGCTGTACACGGATATGAAAACGGAAAAGCAGCTTATGCAGGCATCCAGTCAGCTGGCAGAAGCACGCAAACTGCTCGCAAAAGGGGAAATACAGCAAGCGGCCCGCATTACGGCAGAAGTAAAAGCGCTGATTGAAAAAGTAACATTTAAACCGACCGATGCCCGCGTCATGCATATGATCACACAGGAAACAGCAGACACGGCACCACGCGTTCTGGCGGGTGCGATGGCAGGATTATATGAAACACCGACGGCCCGTCCCGCATTTGAGCTCGTTCGCGCAGCCGGATTTAATTACGAACACGAGCAGGCAGCTGCGCTTGTCTCGAGAGAAAAAGCAGACATGCCTCCATCTGTTAAGCAAGCCCTTTTAAGTCAGATGCATCAGCAAGCGGCAGACGGAAAACCAGAACAGATGACGACGACGTTAACCGGCCAGCAGCTGTTAAGCAAAGCAGATCCCGGACTGCAGTCGATGATGATGTCATTGCCGTTTTTACTCGGCGGCCAGTCTGAAAACGTGAACGTCTTTATCCGGTCCAAAAACGGCGGCGATCAAGTGGATTGGGAAAATTGCTCCGTCTACTTTTTATTCGATACGAAAAAATTAGGACCGGTCGGCATTACGATATCGTCAGCTGACAAAAACTTGTCTATTAAAGTACAAAATGATAAACCGGATTTTCAGCAAAAAATGGAGCCGCTCACGGTCGTTTTAAAAGAGCGGCTGGCGGACATCGGCTATCGTGTTGGTTCCGTTCAGTTTAGTGAATTTCAAGCGAAAGAACAGGAAGCAACGACGACAAAACAAGAGAAAACTTCAACGGCGAAAGGGTTTGATTTCACGATATGAGCTACTACAACCAGATTAACCGCCGCAAACTGAACGGCCCATCTGCCGCTGTGATTCGCTATGAAGAAGGAAATGCACCGACCGTCGTTGCGCAGGGGAAAGGTGCGCTGGCGGCCAAAATTCTTGAACTCGCAAATCAGCACGGGATCCCGATGGAACAAGACGCATCCTTATTGTCTGAACTGCTCGACATCGACCTTGGCGACTCCATTCCTCCGCAATTGTATTCAGTCATCGCCGAAATGTTGATTTTAATTGAAGAAATGGATTCCACATATTAAACTTTGTCGTATTTTGCCGATACAACTAAATGAGGTGGGAAAACGATGGAATGGATCACAAAAGAAATAGTTTACCAGAAAACGCCGCAGCAACTGACGGCTTTATTATATGAAGCGGGGCTGGAACAATTTACAAAAGCAGCCCGGTACATACATCAAGAAAACTTTCTTGAAGCGAACCGCTCGATGCAAAAAATTAATGATATATTAGAACGACTTGGCGCAGGACTGAGCTACGAAGCGGGCATCATCGCTGATCAGCTGGACCAGGTGTATAACTTCATCGCCGACACCGTCGTGCAGGCTAATATCGAAAAGGACACCGTAAAGCTTCGTGACGCAGAACGGCTATTTCAAACGCTGTCTGACGCCTGGAACGAAGCATTAAAAACCGCACCGGTGAGACCCGTTAAACGTAAACAAAATGTGTACGAACAAAACGTCTTCATCGAAGAGCAGCCGACAAATACACTCGAAACGGGGAAATAACCGATGAGAATAAACCATAACATTCAAGCGCTAAACGCATACCGAAACTTGAACAATACGAGCAATGCCACATCAAAGAGTCTTGAAAAACTATCATCCGGTCTTCGTATTAACCGTGCTGCAGATGATGCAGCGGGGCTTGCGATCTCTGAAAAGATGCGTTCTCAAGTGCGTGGATTGGGAATGGCTGAACGCAACTCGCTCGATGCGATTTCACTTATTCAAACAGCAGAAGGAGCACTTTCATCGACGCATGAAATTTTGCAGCGTATGCGTGAACTTTCGGTACAGTCAGCAAATGATACACTAGAAGCATCTGACCGAGATTCCATTAAAGCGGAGATAGATGAGTTAATACAAGAAATTGATCGTATTGCGAGTACAACACAATTTAATAATAAAGAACTATTAGATGGAAGCGAAACGACAGGTTTTGATTTTCAAATAGGTGCGAATGAAGGTCAAATGTTAAACTTGACGATCGCTAAAATGACGTCCACAGATCTTGGGGTAAATTCAATTGATGTGAGTACACATGCAGCGGCTTCGAGTTCGATCGACTTAATCGACATTGCGATCGCAAAAGTTTCATCGGAACGCAGTAATCTTGGGGCGATTCAAAACCGTCTTGAACATACAGTAACGAACTTACAGACAGCGAATGAAAACTTAACGGCAGCTGAGTCACGTATCCGCGACCTTGATATGGCGAAAGAAATGACGCAGTTTACGCGGAATAACATTTTGAATCAGGCTGGTCAGGCAATGCTCGCTCAGGCGAATCAGCTTCCGCAAGGCATTCTTCAGCTTCTTCAATAATATTTGAGGTGAACGGCAATGGAAGTGAATCGAGTAGGCAAAACCGTACTCAACCGGACGGAACGTAAAGAAGAAACAGCAAAAGCATCGGTGTCATTCACCGATGTTATTTCAAATAAACGTCAAAATGTGGCGCTTGAAAAAATGACCGGCATGATGAAAGAGATTGAAACGCAAGGTGAAAAGTTAGCCGAGCACCGGACAATTGATGACTTGCGTAAATATAAAAAAATGGTCAAAGAATTTATGGAAGAAGCGGTCAATAGCGGCCTCCAATTAGAAGAACAGCGTGGGTTTAACCGGCGTGGCCGGACGAAAGTGTACAAAATCGTTAAAGAAGTCGACAGCCGCCTGACACAGCTTGCAAACGAGGTCATCAACAAAGAAAAATCACATCTTGATATTTTGAATAAAGTGGGCGAAATTCAAGGACTGCTCATTAACATATATACGTAGGGAGGCTTCCTTGTCATGCTTGTAGACACGCTCGAAAAACAGCTGGTGCTTCATAAAAGTCTTCTGCAGTTGGCACAGTTAAAAACCGATGCCGTTAAAAAAGGCGACATAGATGAGTTAAATCGGATTGTCCGGGAAGAACAGAAGCATGTCGGCGCTATTACGATTTTAGAAAAGCGGCGCGCGAGTGAATCGGATGAAACAGTCAGCGAGTTGCTGCCATCATTGCCGCAAGAGGAACAAGTTCATGCAGAAGCGGTGCGCGATGAACTGATTGATGTGCTGTCACAGTTAAAAGAGGTAAACGAGCTGAATGTTCAGCTTGTCGAGCAGTCACTTCAATTTGTACACTTGCAACTCGATTTGCTGTCACCGGCTGATTCTGGCACGTATGCAGCGGACGGAGACAATGAAGGCCCTGCATCGGGACCTTTATTTGATTCGAAAGCATAAGAAAGGGGGAACAACATGAGATCAACATTTATGGGACTCGAAGTCGCCAAACGCGGTATGTTTACACAGCAAAGTGCTCTGTACGTCACTGGTCATAATATTTCCAATGCGAACACACCGGGCTTTTCACGGCAACGTATCAACTTTCAAACGACAACGCCGTATCCTGCTGTCGGCTTAAACCGTCCCAACATCCCTGGTCAAATGGGGACGGGCGTAGAAGCAGGATCTGTTCAACGCATTCGGGATTCGTTTCTCGACGTACAGTACCGGACGGAAAATACGAAGCTTGGCTATTGGAGTGCCCGTGCGGATGCATTGACAAAAGTAGAAGACATCATGAATGAACCGACAGAAGAAGGATTAGCAGCGACGATGACAGAGCTATGGCAGTCACTTGAAGATTTGGCCAGCTCTTCTGAAAACGAAGGCGCACGCGGTGTTGTGCTCGAACGTTTACAATCGGTTACGGACACATTTAACTATATGTCTGATTCATTAACGGCTGTGAAAAAAGACTTTGGCAACCAAATCGGTGTCACGCTTAGTGCGGCGAACTCGGTTATTCAAAAACTGTTTGATGTGAATGTACAAATTAGCGAGGTCGAACCGAATGGCTACCTCCCGAATGATTTGTACGATGAACGGGATCGTCTTGTGGATGAATTGTCTCAATATATGAATATATCGATTGAGACAGAAGAAAGCGGCGGCAATGACTCGCCGATTGCAGAAGGTATTTTTAAAATTAGCATAGTCGACACAGCTGGAAACAAAACCGAAATTATCAATAAAACGGAATATAAGCAGTTCAGTTTTAGCGCAAGCCTGCCGGTCACAACCGATGTTCCGGCCAACAGCAACCGCATTGACGAGATGCATCTCGTCGCGTATGACAAAAGTGATACGGCCGGAGCAGTCACACCTATTTCGCTTATTGACAGCAACGGTGCTGTTTCGTTTTCTCAAGGCGAAATTCGCGGCTTAATTGAAGCGTACGGCTATAAAGGAAATAAAGATACGGACGGCGATGCGACGACGCTTGAAGAGGCGACGGTCGGCACGTTTCAAAATATGATTGACGAACTGGACAAGTTAGCCTACTCATTAAAAGAATTGTTTAATGGCATTCATAAATTAGGGTATGATGCGGAAGGAAATGCGGGAAAAGATATTTTTGAGACGGACACGCCGGCAGCTGGATTGCCTGTTTATGCTGGCGCAGCTGGGTCCATTCGCATTTCTGCGATCACCTCAAAAGAAATCGCGGCGTCTGCCGTCCCAAAAAACGCCGATGGTTCGGTGAATATTGGAGATGGCAAAAACGCGTTGAACCTTGCGAATATCGGCAATCATCTGCTGAATCCAGGAAATGTGATTGAGTTGCTTGGGACAACGAATACGTACACGATCCCGACCGATTTGCCGATTAAAACAGGCTCACTCAATTCCTTTTATGAAGGCGTGATCGGAAGGCTCGGTGTAGACTCACAGCAGGCGAGCCGGATGGAACGAAACGTAAATGTTTTACTTGGGGCTGTTCAGACGAACCGGGATTCGGTTTCTTCTGTATCGCTTGATGAAGAAATGACCAATTTGATTAAGTTTCAGCACGCCTATAATGGTGCGGCACGGATGATTACCATTGTAGATGAGGTGCTTGATAAAATTATTAACGGCATGGGCGTAGCCGGCCGTTAAACGAAGGAGCTGAGAGCATGCGCGTAACGCAATCGATGCTGTCATCGAACATGATGAAAAACTTAACTGCGAGTCTCGCACGGCTTGATACATTAAACACGCAAGTCGGCAGTCAGAAGAAAATTACCCGTCCATCTGATGACCCTGTTGTCGCGATGAAAGGGATGACGTACCGCCGGAGTTTGGCAGAAGTCGAACAATATCAGCGGAATTTTAACGAAGCGTATAACTGGGTCGAAAATTCCGACTCCGCGCTTGATAAAGCAAAACTCGCGCTTGACCGCATACGCGAGCTCGTCGTGCAAACGTCCAATGACACGTACGATAGCGAACAGCGGGAAGCGGCAAAAGCTGAAGTGGCACAGCTGAAAGAACATTTAGTGGAAATTGCCAACACGAAGTTCGGCGAAAAATATTTGTTCAACGGATCTGCGACAGCGACAAAGCCTGTCAGCGTAACAGCTGCTGGCACAACGGTTTCTGATAACGCAGGGAAAATGGAATTAGAACTGTCAAAAGGTGTCTACATTCAAGTAAATATTAGCCCTGGCGAAGCATTTTCTGAAGATCTTTTTTCAACGGTAGATGAAGTTGTCACGGCGCTAGGTGACGGATCAACGGGTGCGCAGTTGAGCGGCCTTCTTGATAAACTGGATTCACGTATTGCAGATAACTCGACAGCTCGTGCCAAAATTGGAGCTCGCTTTAACCGGATTGAACTAATGGAATCCCGCATGGCGGAGCAGGCCGTCATCGCTTCACGTATTCTATCCGAAAATGAAGACGTAGATTTTGAGAAAGTCGTCACAGAGCTGACGGTGCAGGAAACGGTTCATAAAGCGGCCCTATCTGTCGGTTCCCGCATTATTCAGCCAACATTGATGGATTATCTCCGTTAAAAGGAGCGTTCGCAGATGAACATTTCAATGGTTCAAATCCATACAACGAAGGCGCAGCTCGGCATGACCACGACGCCGAGCCGCTTGTCGATAGAGCAGCCACAGGCGACGGTTGATATTCGTCAGCCGAAAGCAGAAATGAACATTACCACGACACCGGGCAAACTATCGATTGATCAAACGCAGGCATGGGCCGATATGGACCGGAAGCATATTTTTCAGCGCATTAAAGAAGCGGCGTCAGAAGGCAGACAAAAAGCGCTTGAAGGCACCGGCCGCCGGGCTGCAGAAGGCCGCGAACTCGCCGATATTCATAAAGGCGGCAATGCGATCGCCATGCAGGCGGCTAGAAGCAGCACCCGCAACTACGAAACCGGCCTCGCGTGGGTGCCGTCGCACGGAAGTGTTAAGATCAACTACGAGCCGGGTGACGTTCGAATTGATGCACAGGCCCGGCCAGTTGAAAATCATACGCGTGCGAACAAACCGATTATCAATTATCAGCCCGGCAGTGTGAAGGTACAACTGAAGCAATACCCGTCCATTGATTTTCAAGTTGTCAATAAAACGATTTAAAGGATGATAAAGTGTGAAGATTCAAACGAAATACCACGGGGAAAAAGAGCTGCAGGAAGCGGATGTGTTACGATTTGCGAATGGATTGCCCGGCTTTGAAGACGAGAAACAATTCGTTTTGCTCGCTTTCCCGGGAAATACTGTTTTTTATGCGCTTCAATCTATCACTACACCGGAACTGAGCTTTGTCGTTACCGATCCATTTTCGTTTTTCCTGGACTACCAAATTAAAATCGACGACACTTCACTCACAGCACTCGCGATTGAAAAAGAAGAAGACGTTACCCTTTTAACCATCCTGACTGTACGAGATCCATTTGAACATACTACCGCCAACTTGCAGGCGCCTATCGTTATCAACAAACAAAACCAGACCGGACGCCAAGTCATCTTAACGGGCACAGCGTACGAAACGCGCCACGCCTTGTTTCTAAGCGGCGCCGTGAAGGAGGGATAAGCGATGCTCGTTCTTACCCGTAAACCTGGCGAAGCCCTCATGATTGGAGACGACATCGAAATTACCATCGTCTCCGTCTCTGGTGACCAAGTCAAAATCGGCATCGACGCGCCTAAACACGTCGACATCCACCGAAAAGAAATCTACCTCCAAATCGGCGACGAAAACAAATCCGCCTCAGCCGGCATCGAAAACCTCGCCGGACTGCTCAAACTCCCACCGAAATAAGATCGGATGGGAGTTTTTTATATGAAATGATATAAATGTGAGCGAATCTGGTGAAATAGGTGCGGATCTTAGCTATTGTGTGCGAATCTGTGAAAATAGGTGTGAATCTCAATTGTTGTGAGTGGACTTTTCGGAATAGATTCTAATCTAGCCCATATAATAGATAAAGAACTTTGAAAGAAAGGAGAATCTATATGAGGATCCAACATAACACGATGGCGATAAACGCGCATCGTATGTACAATTCAGCGTTAAAGCAACAAGCAACCGCGATGGAGCGGCTCTCATCCGGTCTGCGAATTAACCGCGCCGTTGACGATTCGGCTGGCCTTGCTATTTCAGAAAAAATGCGCGCGCAAATTCGAGGGCTGAACCAAGCATCCCGCAACGCGCAGGACGCAATTTCCATGATCCAGACCGGAGAAGGCGCGCTGAACGAAACACACGCGATCCTCCAGAAAATGCGCGAACTCTCCGTCCAAGCCGCAAGCGACACAAACACCGCCACCGACCGTCAAGCCATTCAAAAGGAAATCAATCAGCTCACCGAAGAAATTACCCGCATCGGCAACACGACCCAGTTCAATACGATGAACCTGCTCGATGGTTCAAAACCATCGTTTACCATCCAAGTAGGAGCGAACGCCGGCCAGACGATGACCATTGAAATGGCCGATATGCGCGCCCGCGCACTCGGCATCACATCCGCCCACGGGCCGATCAACGTTACAACGACATCCGGCGCATCAGCCGCCATCACCATTTTTGACGACGCGATCAAAAAAGTCTCATCACAAAGATCTCAATTCGGCGCCTACAGCAGCCGGCTCGAACACACCATCAACAACTTAAACACCGCAGACGAAAACCTCACCGCAGCCGAATCAAGAATTAGAGACGCCGACATGGCGAAAGAAACGATGAACCAAGTCAAAGCGTCCATCCTTGCCGAAGTCTCCATGGCCATGATGGTACAAGCCAATCAAGCACCGCAAAGTGTTTTACAGTTGCTAAGATAAGAGTGACTTGTGAGCGAACTCCTCAAGTAATCGGGAATCAAACAAAAATATCCCGTTCACGATTATGTGAACGGGATATTTTTATGTAAACAGCAAATCACCCGATTGGACTTCCGTTTTCGTAATTTGCGACAAACCTAGCTTCAATTAGCTATTTGCGATCAACTTCATATCATCTAGGTCAATAATAAAACCACCTGTTTTTAATAAATCAAGGCCAACTAAGCCGTTGATTGGAAACCCATCCAAGTTTCCAAAATCAATATCTACATGGTGAAACTCTTTATTTGCAAGTTTAACAAAAGATATTTTCTTTGAGAAACAGAATTCTTCACCGCCAATTCCAATACTGTTCACAAGGTGATCACCTGGTTCAAAATAGATCCCGATATCAGAGACTTCATCAATGACGATAATAGAATGAGCTGCACCCGTATCAACCACAACACGATCAATTATTTTCCTTTTTCCATTAAACTCTATTTCAATAGACGTCAAAAGAAGACCTTCATCATAGAAAAGAATCATCGAGTAATTCCTCTTAAAGCAGAGGGTTTTCGCACGTCAATAACAAATGTTTCATTGCTAGTATGATACACAACGGTATTGCCTTTTGAACGCAGAAGTTCACTCGTCGCTTCTTGAGCGCTATCAATCGGCCGAATGAGTGCCACTTCATCCACGATTTTACGGCTATCCACAAGATGAGAATCAAGAATCGACAACAATACGTACTGATCCGGATAAATTTCGCGTACTTCCTGCCACTTCATTTTCAGTTCCCCCTAAATTGTTAAATACATAAAAAGGACTGTAGAAGAATCGTTGAATAATTGACTTGAGATGCACTGTTTTAATGTGCTCGTATTTATATTGATTATACAACATCGTGAAGTAGGATACTTATCAGAGGGAAAATCATTCGGACAAAACGAAAAAAGCTTATTCTCAAGCACTTTTCTTCTGACTATCCAAAATCAACCGAATTAATTCATCCCGGTTGATCAACATAACGTGATTTGATTTGGCCAGTTTTGCACAGTTTTTGTTTTCGACGATACATAAGAAATAAGGGAGTGAACAAAAAGATGGCACCTACCGCAATGACGGTTGTAAAGACGCTTTCGAGGGAATTCGTTTGGAAGTACGTAAAGGCGGCAATGAGGAAAAGAAGCATCATAGAAGACTCTTCATATAAACTCTTTTTTTCGTTTTTTCAATTTAAATAATCCTCTTTTTGGCATGATTTTAACACATATATAACCAAATGAGGAGATTAAAAAAGAAAAAGTCCAGAAATACGCCATTATTTCGAACGATCCAACCATACAGCAAAAACAGCCTATTCTATGAATTCTCTCAACTCATCTATCATAACAATCTCTTTCTCGTCATAACTTACAAGAAAAGCCTTAAAGAACGCTGGATCAAGGACAGAGAACGTACTCCAACAAAGCACCAAATTCAAACGGTATATCGGACCGTTTTCACCATTTCATAAAAAACACTCAATTCGACAAAAAAATTTTCCAAAACTATTAAACATTCCCGAAACAACCCCGATATAAACTATGTAAGCAAGAGAAGCAGGGCGGCCGACCTGATATTTTGCTAATAATTTCAACACTGTTCACAAGGACGTGAACAGCCACACTCAAGGAGGAACGACACAATGATTATCAATCATAATATCGCAGCACTTAACACGTATCGTCAGTTTGGTGCAGCCAACAAAGCACAAGGCGACTCAATGGAGAAATTATCTTCAGGTCTTCGTATCAACAAAGCTGGAGATGACGCTGCAGGTCTTGCTATCTCTGAGAAAATGCGTGGACAAATTCGTGGGTTAGACCAAGCATCTAAAAATGCTCAAGATGGTATTTCTTTGATTTCAACTGCTGAAGGCGCATTAAATGAAACTCATGACATTCTTCAACGTATGCGTGAATTATCGGTGCAATCTGGAAATGACACTAATACTGACCAAGATCGCAAAAATCTTCAAGATGAAATGACGCAGTTAACAAAAGAAATTGACCGTATTTCTAGTACAACTCAATTTAACACAAAAAATCTATTAGATGGTTCAATGGGGAAAGCAACTACTGCAGTTGCAAACATTAATAAAAGTGACGTCCTAGTTGCAAGTGCAGCAGCAGCAACATCAACATCACTTTTAACAGATTTAGAAGATAAAAATTCTAACGCATTAGGAATTGCAATTGGTGATAAAATCACTGTTTCTTATGTTAAAGATGGAACAACTACATCTACGGAAGTGACTGTAACTTCTACTAGTGATATTGCATCTTTGGCAGGCGTAATTACAGATGGCGCTCTTACTATGAGTAATGGTGCAGCAATTATTACTGCAGGTGCAGGTGGAACAGCTGGAGCTGTAAATGGTATTACTATTTCAGTTAAAGACTCTTCTGGAAATGTACGTACTTCTGCAACTAATGCATTGTCTAGCTTTGCTGAAACAACAGGGTCAAAAAATGCACGTACTGACGGTAGTGCAACTTTCCAAATTGGTGCTAATATCAATCAAAACTTAAACTTGGATATCAACGAGATGTCAGCGTCCGCTCTTGGAGTAAAAGATCTTCAGGCTCAAACCCAAGGTCAGGCTAACACTGCTATTAAAGTTATTGATACAGCTATTCAAAAGGTTTCCGCTGAACGATCTAAACTTGGATCTATCCAGAATCGTCTAGACCATACAATTAATAACTTAGGTACTTCTTCAGAAAACCTAACAGCTGCTGAATCTCGAATTCGTGACACAGATATGGCTAAAGAAATGATGCAACAAACAAAGAACTCTATCCTTTCTCAGGCTGCTCAAGCTATGTTAGCACAAGCGAATCAACAGCCACAAGGAGTACTTCAGCTATTAAGATAATAATTAACAAAAATAAATCTCCCAAGACAAATTGGGAGATTTATTTTTAGAAATATTTAGTTTGTGTTTAAAAATTCGGATAATAAGTATACTAACAAGACAATTTAATTTAAGGAGAAAGCAAATGGATTTGCTCAATAAAAACATAAATATTCTATCAACAAATCCTAACCACTGGATAGGGGAATATAAGGAAACTTTAAATAGTATTGACATTCTTGATAAAGACTCGATAGGAAATGAACAATTTATAATAAATAAAAAACTTTTTTCTATAAGTGATAAATTTGATGAAGAGCAGTGTCCGAATAACCTAAAAAGGGAACTTATATTTGTAATAGGATTATTTTCAGTAAATGAAATTAAGATGCTTTATCAAAACATGAGCAAAGAGTCTTTTCTTGTAATTTTAGAACCGAATAAATCATTTTTTAACTTTGTATTGTGTGAAAAAGATCTATCCATTTTTAAATCCTTAAATTTGATTCTTTTTGCTGATGATTTAATAAATCTACCGTTTTTTTTAGATAACTTATTTTCAACCAGTCTTATATATTATATAAAAAATATCCGTTTTTATTTCACTGAGTATTATCGGTTAGATTGTTTAGACACAAGTACCTTAATTATTAAAGAAATTAAGGAGACAATTAAATATAAAACAATAGTATATGGAAATTCTATAGAAGATAGTTTAACTGGATTTATGCATAATATAAAGAATAGTAAATACTTAATACAATCAAAAGATGTATCTTTACTAAAAAACACCTTTAAGAATATCCCAGCAGTCATTGTGGCAGCAGGTCCATCTTTAAATAAAAATATTCAAGAATTAAAGAAAATGAAAACAAAGGCCATAATTATTGCTGTTGATACAATTGCAAGCAGGCTTCATGATGAGGGAATTATACCTGATTTCATTTGTTCTATTGAACGCGAGAAAGAAACTTATACTTATTTCTATGAAGGTAAGAATTACAGTGAAGATACCACTCTTATTGGTCCCCTTTTGCTACATCCTAAAATATTCGAAGAATTTAAAGGCGATTTAGTAATTCCAATGCGAGAAAATGTTGGTGAATATATATGGCTACAGGATACATTTGGATTTTCAGGAGATAATTCGATAAGTATTGGACTCTCTTGTGCGCATGTTGCGTTTGGATTTGCTGAGCATATTGGGGCATCACCTATCGTTCTAGTTGGTCAAGATTTGGCTTTCGGTAGCTCAAAAGAAGAATCTCATGCTGAGGGAACAATTTATGATGAAAAGGAATTTACAAATAATACTTTCTCAACAATTAATGAAATAACAGTTGAAGGTTATTATGGAAATAATGTTCGATCTACGGATATATGGATGAGTTTCCGAAAATGGTTCGAGAAAGAAATAGTAGAAAAGAAATTAATTGTAATTAATGCTACTGAAGGTGGAGCTAAAATAGCAAATTCCATCCAGATGAGTTTAGTTAATGTTATTGAGGAGTATTGTTCAGAAACTAACATAATAGTAAAGGATGTACTTAATTCTATAAGTAGTTATCCTATTAATGAAGAGCAAATGAAACTTGCTTTAAGTCAGCAAAAGAATATCTTGCAAGAACTGAAAAATAAATTTGAAAAACAATTAAAAACAATTCAAAAGTTAAAGATAAATAACAATTCTACTAAAAAGGAATTATTGAAAGTACTGAATAAATTACAAATATCAGATCAATTATTTAAAATAGTAAATGAAAATTGGTTATTAAGGCATAATCTACAGCCAATATTAATGACAACAATTTGGAATTTATATAGTATTGATCAAGTACTTTCTGCTGAAAATTTAAATAGAAATAAAGAAATTCAACTAGAATTTCTTACAGTTGGTGTCTTTGTATTAAATGAATTGATTTTGATAATAGATCAATCTTTAATGAACTCAGTTTGAAACAATTAGGTGGGGTATAAATGAATAAAACAAATAAAATACTTGTAACAGGTGCTGATGGATTTATCGGTTCCCATTTAACAGAAGAACTGGTGAGACAAGGCTATGACATAAAGGCATTTGTATTCTATAACTCCTTTAATTCATGGGGCTGGCTAGATCAATCCCTTTATAAGAAAGAGTTTGAAGTTTTTGCTGGTGATATTAGAGATCCTTTTGGAGTAAAAGAAGCAATGAGAGATTGTAAAATGGTTTTACATTTGGCATCATTAATTGCGATTCCATATTCGTATCATTCACCGGACACATATGTGGACACGAACATTAAAGGGACACTAAACGTATTGCAGGCAGCTCGTGAGCTCGGTGTTTCTAAAGTTGTTCATACGTCGACCAGTGAAGTGTATGGAACGGCAATGTATGTGCCTATTAATGAAGATCATCCATTGCAGGGACAGTCACCATATTCTGCATCCAAAATCGGTGCCGATCAGATGGCATTATCCTTTTATCGTTCATTCGACACACCGGTTGCGGTGATTCGACCATTTAATACATACGGTCCGCGCCAGTCAGCTCGTGCGGTCATTCCAACGATTATTACGCAGTTGGCATCCGATAAGGAGAAGATTAAACTCGGCGCCTTGAGTCCGACGAGGGATTTTAACTATGTAAAGGATACAGTGAGCGGTTTTATTTCGATCATGAATAGCGAGAAGTCGATTGGTGAAGTGATCAATATCGGCAGCAACTATGAAATTTCGATTGGTGAAACAGCGGAAGTGATTGCGGAAGTAATGGGTAAAAAAATTGAGATAGAAACAGATGAAATTCGTCTACGTCCAGGCAAAAGTGAAGTGGAGCGGCTCTGGGCAGACAATCAAAAAGCGAAAGAACTACTTGGCTGGGTACCTTCATATGGAGGCGTGGAAGGTTTTAAACGTGGTATGAAAGAAACGGCGGACTGGTTCTCCAATCCGGTCAACTTATCTCAATACAAGGCAGATGTGTATAACATATGAGCGAACAGTGGAGTGACATCGCATGTGAAATAAAAGAGATATATGGAAATAAAGACTTTGTGCCGCTTCATGAGCCGACGTTTAACAAAAAAGAAATTGAATATGTGACAGACTGTATTCAAACGGGCTGGGTATCCTCAGTTGGTAAATATGTCGATCAGTTTGAACAACAGCTTGCGGAATATACAGGTGTCAAGCGGGCGGTTGCTGTTGTGAACGGTACTGCCGCTTTGCATATTGCGCTCAAGATTGCCGGTGTACAGGCGAATGATGAAGTGTTTATACCGGCGCTCACTTTTGTGGCGACGGCAAATGCCGTATCTTATTTAAACGCCATTCCACATTTCGTTGATGTGTCAGAAGAGACACTTGGATTAGATCCGATCAAGCTGGAAGAACATATTGAAGAAATTGGCGAAATGAAAAATGGACATTTGATTAACACGCAAACGGGGCGCATCATTCGTGCCGTTGTGCCAATGCATTCATTCGGTCACCCGGTCGATCTTGATCCATTAATAGAGGTGTGTAATCGTTACAACCTTGTTCTTGTCGAAGATGCAGCTGAATCACTTGGTTCTTATTATAAAGGAAGGCACACAGGTGGATTCGGACTTGTAGGTGCACTCAGCTTTAACGGAAATAAAATCATGACAACAGGCGGCGGTGGAGCGATATTAACGAATGATGAAAAGCTCGCTGATTACGCAAAGCATATCACAACGACTGCTAAGATCCCGCACCGATGGGAATATCGTCATGATGGGATTGGCTACAACTACCGGATGCCGAATATCAATGCGGCAATTGGATGCGCGCAACTTGAGAAAATGAATGAATTTTTGGTGTCAAAAAGAAATTTGACAAAGCAGTATCAGAAGTTGTTTGAAAAAGTGGAGGGTGTTCAGTTATTTACAGAGCCTTCATTTGGAACAAGTAATTACTGGCTGCAGACGATTTTGATTGATGAAAAACTGGATCGGAATGTAGCCCTAGATGTATTAAATAAAGAAGGGACAATGGCGAGACCCATTTGGACACCGCTGAACGAATTGGCGCCCTATTCAACTTGTCCTAAAGCGGACCTTTCCGTTACCAATCAATTGAATAAACGGGTGATTAACATACCATCGACTCCTTTGAAAGGAGAATATCATGGCTAAACGTAAAATATGTGTTGTGACCGGAACACGTGCGGAATATGGGTTGTTTTACTGGCTGATGAAAGAAATTCAGAAAGATGACGAATTGGAATTACAAGTCGTTGTGACAGGGATGCATTTGTCACCTGAATTTGGTCTAACCTATAGACAAATAGAAGAAGACGGTTTCTTAATCAATGAGAAAGTGGAAATTCTGTTGTCGTCAGATACAGCTGTTGGGATCTCAAAATCCATGGGGCTAGCGACGATCGGCTTTGTGGATGCGTTTGAGCGTTTAAAACCGGATTTATTAATTATTTTAGGTGATCGATTTGAAATGTTATCAGTCGCACAGGTAGCATTGATTAATGGAATACCAATTGCTCATTTGCATGGCGGTGAATTGACATACGGTGCATATGACGATTCGATTCGCCATTCGATTACAAAAATGGCGATATGGCATTTTACAAGTACAGAGGAACACCGAAAACGGGTCATTCAGCTTGGCGAAGTACCAGATCGTGTATGGAATGTAGGAGCATTAGGGATAGAGAACATTTTAAAGATACCACTTCTAACAAAAGAAGAACTGTACAAGGAGTTATCATTACAGCAAAATCGTCCGTTGTTCCTGATTACGTATCATCCTGAAACGAATGGAGAGACGGAGAGCATCCATGCCTTGCTCAATACACTGAAGGATTATCAAGATATGAATCTTGTTTTTACAAAAGCGAATACTGATAATGGTGGTCGTTTTATTAACGAAGAGATTGCAAAATATGTCCAACATCACGAAAATGCCTATTTGTTTGATTCACTCGGTCAGCTGCGTTATTTAAGTGCTGTGAAACATGCGAAAGCGGTTATAGGTAATTCTTCGAGCGGTTTAATTGAAGTACCATATTTACAGACTCCTACTGTTAATTGTGGCGATCGTCAGGCAGGAAGGGAGCGGCCGTCATCTGTGCTGGATGCGGAACTATCGGAGGAGTCTATTAAACAGGCAATTGATACGGCTTTACAATATTCAGGACCATATGAGCAAATCTTTGGAGATGGGCATGTATCCATAAAAATAATGAAGATCCTAAAAGGAATACCCTCCTATTCAATTCAGAAGGAGTTTTATGATCTATGAAAAAACCTACATACATTATTGCAGAAGCAGGCGTCAATCATAACGGATCATTCGACCTCGCTTGTGTACTCGTTGATGTCGCAAAAGAAGCAGGGGCTGACGTAATTAAATTTCAAACATTTAAAGCTCAGAATCTGGTGACAAAACAAGCGAAGCAAGCGGCATATCAGATCGAGAATATTGGGAAGGAAACGTCTCAGTTTGATATGCTGAAAAAATTGGAGCTTTCCTATGATGAATTTGTTCGCTTGAAAACGTATTGTGATAAAAAGAAAATTGAATTTTTATCGACACCTTTTGACCTTGAAAGTGTCGATTTTTTAGTAGATGAGATCGGGATTAAGACAGTGAAAATTCCGTCTGGCGAATTAACGAATGCACCGTTTATTCATTACATTGCAACGAAGCGAAAGCCTGTTATTTTGTCAACGGGCATGGCAACGATGGAAGATATTCATGAATCGTTGTCTTTTATCGCATATGGTTTAGCTCACCCATCGGGAAAAGTGAAAATTGATTCAGTTCGTGAATTTTATCATACTCCTGAAGCGAAAGAATGGTTGAAAGAGTATGTGACAGTGCTGCACTGTACAACAGAATACCCGGTCCCATTTTCAGATATCAATTTGACTGCAATGGATCAATTAAAAGAAGAGCTGAAGGTGAATATCGGACTGTCTGATCATTCAGAAGGGATCTATATTCCTGTTGCGGCGGTTGCACACGGCGCAACGATCATTGAAAAACATTTTACGATCAGCCGCTTGCTGCCGGGGCCGGATCACCGAGCATCTCTTGAACCAGAGGAGTTGATGGAAATGGTGAGGGCCATCCGCGTTGTGGAACAGTCTTTAGGAGATGGGCACAAAAAGCCGACGGCAAATGAGCAGCATAATCAATTGGCTGCCCGTAAAAGTTTGGTCGCCGCAAAATCCATTCGCAAAGGCGAAACATTTACAGAAAATCATTTAACTGTTAAGCGTCCGGGAAGCGGCATGGCACCCTCTATGTACTGGTCATTGATCGGCAAAATGGCTACACGAAATTATGAAGAAGATGAACTGATTCATGAATAAACCGGTTATTTTAATAGGAAATGGCGGTCATGCAGCGGTTTTAACAGAAATTTTACTAATGCAACATCGAACGATTATCGGTTTTACCGCACCCGAAAAACAAGATAATCGATTCGGCTTGTCTTATGTTGGAACAGATAATGTGATTGATTCTTACAGCAGTGAAAATGTTGAGCTAGTGCTTTGTTTAGGATCAGTCGATGTTTCAAGCATACGGGCAAACATATTTAATCATTATAAACGAAAAGGCTACAAGTTTACCTCAGTCATTCATGAAACAGCGGTCGTTTCTTCGTATGCGAATTTAGGAGAAGGCGTTCAAATTATGGCAGGCACAATTATTCAACCTTTTGCAAAAATTGCCGATAATACAATTATAAACACGTCTTCAAGCATTGATCATGACTGTTCTATTGGCGAAAATTGTCACATTGCGCCGGGTGTAGCACTTTCAGGGAATGTAACCGTTGGCGATTGCACCCATATCGGCACAGGATCGACCATTATTCAAGATATTCAAATTGGAAATTACGTATTAATTGGCGCCGGATCGCTTGTGCTAAAGTCGGTAAAAGATCATAGTAAAGTGTTTGGTGTGCCAGCAATAGAGAAGTAACTAATAATAACACGTGAGAAAAAGGAGTTTGAAAAATGCAAAGAAAAAATTTAATTGAAATGTACAAATTACCAGAGAATGTTCGTTACTGTAAAAAATGTACGGTATCTAATCAGCGTCCGCGTATTACGTTTGATGAGAATGGAGTCTGCAGTGCATGTAACTATGCTGAATATAAACGTCAAAAAATCGATTGGGACCAACGTGAAAAAGAGCTAGTCGCATTGTTGAATAAACACAGAAAAAGTGATGGTTCGTACGACGTTATTGTTCCATGCAGCGGTGGAAAGGACGGTTCATTTGTAGCCCATCAACTTAAATATAAATATGGCATGAACCCGCTTACGGTAACATGGGCTTCTCATATACCAACAGAGTTGGGTAGGGTAAATATGGATAATTTTATTGATAGTGGTTTTGACAACATATTAGGAACACCTAATGGAAAAGTGCATCGTTTAATGACTAAATTAGCATTTTTACATCTTGGAGACCCATTCCAACCTTTTATTTATGGACAAACGAACTTCCCTCTTAAAGTAGCTGTTCAGAATAATATTTCTTTAATCATGTATGGAGAAAATGGTGAAGTGGAGTACGGTGGAAATATGAAAAACGCCTTCCAACCTCATCGTGAAATTACTGACCATGATAAACTTTATTTTTCAGGGCTTCCACCTGAATTTTGGCTGAACCATGGTGTGTCAGAAAAAGACATTTATCCATATAAAGCCCCGTCCTTTGAAAAGATTAAAGCAAATAAAACTGAAGTTCAATTCTTTGGATATTATAAATTTTGGGACCCTAAAAAAAATTATGAGTATGCTGCTGAAAATACAGGATTTCAAGCTAGTAAAACTCGTTCTGAAGGAACATATACTAATTATGCGAGTTTAGATGATAAAATTGATGGCTTTCATTATTATTTAGCTTATATTAAATTTGGTAATGGAAGAGCCACATCGGATACAGCTCATGAGATTAGGGATGGGAAAATTACTAGAGAAGAAGGCGTAGCACTTGTTAAGCAATATGATGGAGAATTCCCAAAAGAATATTTCCAAGAATTCCTCGATTATTGTGACATTGCAGAAGAAGAGTTTTGGGAAGTGATCGACAGTTGGAGATCACCACATTTATGGGGAAAAGTAAATGGGGAATGGACATTGAAAAACACGGTTTATTAAAAAATAATGAATTTGAGCTGAATGCCTAACAGTAAGGAAGTGTAGATCAGAATGATTAGAAAAGACATACTGATTTCACCGCAAACTTCGATTATTGAAACAATGAAAATCATTGATCAATCTTCTTTGCAATTTGCGATAGTAGTTGATGAAAATGCAAAGTTACTTGGAACTGTAACAGATGGAGACATTCGTCGTGGAATTTTAAAAGGTTTACCTTTGGAAACAGCCATTGAAGAAGTGATGAATAATTCACCTGTATACGAAAGGGCAGGAAGAAAGCCTTTTTACTATAAAGAATTAATGAGAAAAAGACAGCTTAAGCAGCTGCCAATCTTGAATAAATCAAAGCAGGTTCTTAGAATTATTTTTTCCAATGAAATTGTTCAAGAGTTACACAAAGAGAATATAGTGATCTTAATGGCAGGAGGAATCGGAACCCGACTCCGGCCATTAACAGAGGGCATTCCAAAGCCGATGCTCAAAGTTGGAGATAAGCCTATTCTAGAAACCATTATTGAAAGCTTCAAAAACTTTGGTTTTAAGAATTTTATTTTATCGGTTAACTATAAAAAAGAAATTATTAAAGATTACTTTCAAGATGGGACACATCTTGGTGTGAATATTGAGTATATTGAAGAAAATAAACGTCTAGGTACAGCAGGAGCGCTATCACTTTTAACTGCAAGACCAGATGCCCCATTTTTTGTTATGAATGGTGATTTGTTGACGAAAATTAATTATGAGCAGCTTCTTGATTTTCATAGTGATACTAAATCAGCTGCGACAATGTGTGTACGGGAATATGAATATCAAGTTCCTTATGGTGTGATTGAGACGGAAAATCACCGCTTATTGTCAATTGTGGAGAAGCCTGTTCATAAAAGCTTTGTCAATGCGGGTATTTATGTTCTTAATCCAGACGCATTGCAATATATACCAAAGGGTGAATTCTATGATATGCCGGATCTTTTTAAGAAGATGATGGATCTGCAAGAAGAAGTGTCTGCTTTTCCGTTAAGAGAGTACTGGCTTGATATAGGACGAGTGGATGATTATGAGAAGGCAAATGGTGATTTTAGAGGGGTCTTTTTATGATTACTGAAAAAAAAGTGCTTGCTATTATTCCAGCCAGGGGCGGTTCAAAAGGCATTCCGCGTAAAAATGTAAGAGAGCTATCTGGAAAACCTCTCATTGCCTGGACGATTGAAGAAGCGAAAAAATCAAAATATATTGATCAACTCATTTTATCTTCAGAAGATCCTGAAATCATCGAGGTTGCAAAAAAGTACGGTTGTGATGTTCCCTTTATTCGCCCTGAACATCTTGCACAGGATGCAACACCGGGAATCGATCCAGTTCTTCATGCGCTGAATGAACTATCGGATTATAATTACGTTGTTTTGCTTCAGCCAACGTCACCGCTTCGGCTGTCAGAAGATATTAATGGGTGTATTGAAAAGATGCTGGAGATAGGAGCTCCGGCATGTGTCAGTGTGACAGAACCGGATAAATCACCTTATTGGATGTATACGATGCGAGAGAATGATCGAATGCAGCCTCTTATCCCACAGAAAGAGATAACAGTCCGACGACAGGATCTGCCCGCCGTTTATGCATTGAATGGAGCTGTATATGTGGCACAAACGGATTGGTTACTTGAAACTGAGTCATTTTTAACAAATGAAACAACTGCATTTATTATGCCAAAAAGCCGGTCATATGACATCGATACAGAAGAGGATTGGCTTTTGTGCGAATATATAAAGAGTAGTACTTCATAATCAAGATTTATATAAGACAAGGAGTATAATCTGTGGCAAAAGGCTACAAATTAACTTGGCCTGGACATCCAAATAATTATGACAATGGAAGTTCAATAGATTTAAAAATTTATTTTTCAGAGCCCGATGATGGGATGAACTATGAAGAAACTTAAACGGGTTCCGGTTCCGATTAACCAATCCCTTTACTGCCTATAGTAGGGCAGTAAAGGGATTGGTTGTTTTTTACATAACAAAGATGAACAATCTGGCTGTATGTCCAGCCGGAGCATTGCCGGATTTTATGGAGGAGAATCTGATTTTCTGGTGTTAACACGATTTGATAGCTTTTTTGGGATGCGTTTTTCTTTAACAAGGGCAATGATTGTTGATAAAACGTAATGAATGTTGATCTTTGCTGAAGCTCTGAAAGGATCATCGGAGCGCTTTGAAGCATATCGTTAATATCCATTGTCGGTTTGTGGAGCACGATATGATCGGGCAAGTAAATGGTTGTTCGTTTTGGTTTTATGATTGGTATTGTAATCGATACCATGAATCTTTTTCTGTTCATGCAAGGATGAATATAAGGTTCGACGATTTTTAAAAAGTAGTAGATTTGCGGCTGGTCGTATAAAATAAGCCGGCACTGGTTATCTGATTTGAATTGAAGAGAGAATTTTTGATAAATAATAGTTTGCAGTGCGGCTCGTTCTTTACTGGAAAAGCTATCTGTTGAGAGAATGATTTTCTTTGGTACAGAGTCAGCTATTTTTAAATGTCCGTCATCTTGATACCACCAGGCAAGTGCTTCTTCGTTTAAATGTTCTTTAATAAAGTTGAGCGGCAGCTGTTTCTTTCTGTTCTCATACCATAACGATTCCAAAAGTGTGATTTTTTTATCTGTTCGTGATTGAACAACAAAGCATTCTGTAAATCCGTCAGTGGTTCGCGGATCGATTACTTTTTTATAAGTTGGCGGATTGAGTGGTAAAAAGTCTTTTAATCGTTCATAACAATACGTGCTCCAGCCGAGATCTTCAATGCGGTGCATAAATTGAAAGCGTGGACGGCGGCCAGGCTGCTGAGTAATACATCCGTCACCTAATAGTTTTCCGGTTAATCTAGAATAGAATCGATGTTCAGCCATTTTCTATCCCGCCTTTTCAGCTTGATAAGTTTATTATAATTGATTTAGTGATCAGATACGAACTTTTGTTCTTTGAGATATTTGAAATGGATGAAAGAAATAGAGATAGTAAACCGGGGAGTTCTTTTACCGTATAGTCATAAATTCATATATAATGTGAGGAAGGATTAGCTAATATGATAGAGTCTTGGTTGTAACTCTTGTATGAAAAAAAGTCTGTTAACTAGGAGGAGACAAGATGGATAAAGACACCCACGATCAGAAAAGATTCCTGGAAAAACAGCTTCAATGGAGCAGAGAACAAGCTCTTATTTTAGAGGAAATTGATGTGCACCTTCATGAGATGAAAGAAATAGCGGAATATGCTGTTAACCATGAACTGACTCTGGATGAAATCGAGAAGCTAAATGGTCAATTAAATGAATTGAAAGATGTGATCCATTCGCTGGAACAGCAGTTGCAGCCTGTTATTCATTAAAAATCGAAAGGTGGTGTTTTCGTGGATATCGCATTAATGTCAATGGCGTTAAGCCAAGGACAAATTCAGCAGCAAGCGTCTCTATCCATCATGAAGAAAGTGATGGATCAAGCGGAAGGAAATGCGGCTTTCCTTAATAAGATGACGGGGGAGACAAATGTGCAAGCACTGCAGCACGTAGCTCAACCGCACTTAGGTGGGAACGTAGATATAAAAGGATAAAATCTTCTTGTCCATTTGTACAATGTAAGACTAAAGAGTTTCATTAGAGGATGAACAAAGGCAAGAGAGAATGACAAAAAGGGGCTGATGAGTCAGCCCTTTTGTTGTTTTAATCACTCTTCTTCTTTGTAAAATCGTTCCCCGGTTTCAGGATGAAAATAAACGACTAGTTTTTTCTTTGTGGTCGGATCAATGGAGATTTCTTTCGTTCTAATAAAGCCAGGAGGGACGTTTTGACCGTGTTTCTTTTTAAAGCGTCGATCCCATATAAACCAGGAGCCAATGATTAAGACAATGAGGAGCAGAAATTGCACACCGTAAAAGCCGAGAACCCATTCCATCTGTTTATGCCTGTTCCGCGATGACGGCTGTTCCGTAGGCCACGATTTCGCTCATGTTTTGACCGATTTCCCCGGAATCAAACCGCATCATGATAATCGCATTGGCGTCCATTGCTTTTGCGTTTTGTACCATTCGATCCATCGCCTGCTTCCGCGCATCTTCCAGCATCTCTGTATATTGATTAATTTCTCCGCCTACGAGCCCTTTTAATGAAGCGACAATATCTTTTCCTATGCCCCGCGCTCGCACCGTTAAACCAAAAACCGGTCCTTTTATTTCCGTTATTTTGTAGTTAGCAATATTTTCTGTCGTAACAATGATCATACGAACGTACACCCCGTTTACGAAATTTTTTTGTGTCTTTATTTCTTATTCTCCATGATCTTCTGTATACCTGTTATTTGCGACACATATGTAGTTGGACAGTGCTTTCTATTCGATTTTTTTTACTATTTCTAGGTAGTTGTTTTCAATGAACTCCAAATTTATAGGCTAGATGATTGATATACTGCCATCATTCGTCAAAATGCTACTCTTTCCGTTTTCTATAAAAATACGTATAATATGGATAAGTAGTTGTATTTAACCAGAAAACACGTTCACTAACGTGAGGTGTAGAAGGAGGGTGCTGTGCCATTTCTTCAATGTAAACATGACCGGTTGTTTTATATGATAGAGTCTTCTGGAGGAGAAGAGAAGGAAACGATGGTCATGATTCATACGAATGTAACGGATCATACGTTATTTGATGAGGTTGTTCCTTTTTTGAAGGAGCAGTACAATGTGCTACGCTATGATTTGCGAGGGTTGGGCCAGAGTGACGGCGGCGATGCGCTTTTCACGTACGAACAGTATGTAAGCGATTTACGGTTTCTTATTAGAGAGCTCGATTTGACGAGCGTTCATTTAGTAGGTTTTGGATTAGGTGCATTGATTGCGGCACGCTTTACAGCACTTTACGGTGAATGGGTACAAAAAGTAGTCCTCATTGCGATGCCATGTAATCCGCCGCATTTAATTGAAAAGGTGAGAAAGCATCGGAGGGAAATAAGCCGCTTCGGCACGGTTGTTCCGGTTGATTATATTATAGACATGTCGACGGTTTTACCGAAAGAGGACGCCCGTGTAGTGAAGCTGCGTGAGACCATATCCAAAACGCCTGTGTCTACCTATGCGCGGTTAATGGATTTATCGGTCAGTGCGACGCCGCTTACTGATTTACGTCAAATTCAGAAGCCTGTGCTGACTCTATCTGGGGATAAAGATTTGGTTTTTCCACCCCATTTTTTAGAAGCGAGTACGATGTACCTGCCCAACTTCCGGCATATGAGGATTGCCCATTCTTCAACGTTTACAGTCATCGATCAACCAGAAGTGACGGCCCAATTGATCCTTCATTTTTTACAGGAATCACAAGTAGAGAAAGAGGTATTGGACGACTTTTTAACATCAATGTATGAAGACGTTCGGCTGTATACGAAACAAGTGTATGACATAGGGATCGGAAAAGTAGATGAACGTTATCATAATGAGATTCATATTGATTTTTTATCTTCTTTTCATGTGCAAATTAATGGGAAAGTTGTGATGAACGGCTGGAATAAGCGGTTTGCGAAACAGCTGTTTCTGTATTTGGTTTTTCATCCATCGACGACGAGGGAAGCGATCTGTGACGTGATGTGGCCGGACATGCCGATTCAGCAGTCGAGAAAAAACTTACGTGTCTATTTATCGTATTTGAAAAGTTTAATCCAGATCGATAACAACAAAGAACCCATTTTATTAATGGATCGGGAGCATGTATACGTCAAAGCGCACATTTCGGGTGACTGGATTAAACTGAACGAAGCGCTGCAGCTCGCACTTCATGAATCCGATCATCTCAAGCGGTTCGAAGCATGTAAGAAAGTATTGGATCTAGTGCAAAACGTGCTGCCGATACGTCCGGTTCTCTACGATGACTGGTTTCTTGAGGTTCACGATCGAGTAGAGCTGCAGATAACGGATATTATACTCTGGATGGCAGACTGGTTATTTGAACATGAAGCAGCAGCAGCCATTGAACACATTCAGACGTATTTGCCGCTCATTCAAGATGAGTTTGCTTTACGTGACAAATTAGAAGAATTTCAAATTCGGTCTGCTCATGAAAAAAGTATGAAAGAATAAAAGGGCTGTCTAAAAATTAGAAACGGACATGGATAGTTCTTTTTATTGTGAAAACGGTGTTTGGAAAAAGCACCATATCGGTAAAAGAAGTAATAGTGGGTCGATTCTGTCGTATATAATCAAAGGATGTTTTGATTAAATGAAAGAGAGGTGTATACGTTGAAAAAGGTATTATTTATTTTAATGGCATTAGGTCTTTTACTTGGTTTAACAGCACCGCCGCAAACGGAAGCAGCAACGTATTCAGATGTGCCATCGACGCACTGGGCAGCAAAAGAGATTTCATATTTAAGCGACCTTGGTATTTTAAAGGGCGGCTCAAACGGCAAGTTTAATAAAGATGCGCCGGTAACGAAAGCGCAGGCAGCGGCGATTTTAGTACGAGCGAAGAAGTTATCTTTAGTGAATGTCCCAAATCCAGGATTTTCAGATGTACCGGTGACGCATCCGTTTTATAAAGAAATTGCGGCAGCTGTAAATGCGGGTTGGTTTTCAAAAGGAGCTTCGTTTCAGCCGGACAATCAGCTGAAGCGTATTGAGATGGCGAAGGTTACCCAGTTGGCATTTGGGATTACAGGATCAGTTCCAGTCGAGTGGGAGGATATGAGCCAAACGTATTCTGGTTATACGTATGTTACACCACTCCTTGCGAACGGGATTACGTCGGGCTATACAGCGACGAAGTTCAATCCGACAGCGAAAGTAACACGTGCCCAGTTTGCGGTATTTACAGCGCGGGCGATGAATACACAGTTTCGGATGAAAGTCGTGACGTATCCGAAAAAAGCAGCGAGTGATATTTTCTATCCACAGTTTGTGGATACAACAGGAATGAATCATTTTACGTATTTGAATGAATTTTATCAAGAAGAAGGACAGTCTCTCGTTAACTATCGAAATGAAATAATGGAGTTAGCGCAAGAAGATGATCAATTGGGTGAATATTATAGCTACGGTGTCTCTTATAAAGTACCACGTGCTGATTTGAGTTTTATCAGTGTCGTGTTTGATAGCTATCAATACACAGGTGGAGCTCATGGCTATGAGCAGCTATTCTCATACAACTATGATGTAAAGAATGACAGCTTCATTTCACTTGATGATCTCGCAACGAAAGCGAATTACGAGCAGGCGGTTATAAACCGAATAAATGCGATGAATGCTTCATACTATCCATATTTTGGCGGTCCAGAAAGCTTGGATGAACTACAATATCAGTTTTATATGACGCCTTCCGGATTTGTTATGTATTTAAATCCGTATGAATATGCGCCATACGCAGCAGGCATTCGGGAGTTCCAGATGCCGTATTCAATGATTCGATAATAGAAAAAGCCCTGATGTCTTATACATCAGGGCTTTTTCATGGTGGGCTTTCGCTAATTTTTACTTTTCGTACCCATTCCTTTAAATTGATTCATCAATTTTGTGCGGGACTTTTCGTTTCTGAGCAGATAAGCGGCGCCGGCGCCCAGTGCCAGTGTGGTCATCATTGTTTTATTGTTTTTCATCGTATACACACTCCTTGTTTAGTTGATCTTTGCCTGAACATTGTTCCCTTTTAACCCGAAAAATAAACGAAGAAACAAAGAGGGGGACAATAACATAAAGCCCCGACATGTTGAGATCGGGGCTTTTTCGTATGGAATAAGTTGGCGAAAGGATATTTCATTCGTTTTAAGGCGGCTTTGTGTTCGATGGATCAAGCGGATAGGATGTCGAAGATTTCTTTTCCATGTCATATTCCTACGGATAACTGAATAGGAAAAATTTTTAAAAAAATCTTAAATAATCAGTCGAAACTTTGTTGGTTATGGTACAATTTTACTACTAAATAACCTTGTTTAGCCTAGAAAGGATAATAATGTGGCAACTAAAGATTAAGGAGAAAGGAATCGATGTTATAGGCGACACGGTGAATGCAGTGGATGTTGCGAAAGGTGCAGCATCGGATGATAGATTGGGGGACTAGAGAATGTTGAAAAAGAAGGTGGAATTTCCGGATGGAGAAGTGCATAAAGTAACATTTCCGGTCATTTCTCCGATTAAACCTATTGGAAATTTATAAGTTTAATCAATAGATATAGTATGGAAAATGTAGTTGAAGGGGCGGCAGGTATGAAAAAGACGAAAAGTATTGCATCGAAATTGTCGATGCTTATTATTAGTTTGTTTTTAATTTTGTTTACAGTGTATGCGATGGTGACGAATGTAATGCTGTACAACAAGAGTATGGATGATGCTGAGGCATATGCAGTAAAAAACACGGAGTTGTCGGCTGCAAAAATAGGGGAGCATTTTGATGAGACGACCGAATTGTTGCAGACGATGAAAACGACGATGGAGTCAATGCAGGCAGATGGGAAATTAACAGCAGCATCTGCACTTAATATTTTGCAGGCGAATTTTGTGGAAAATGATTATTTATTCAGTATGGGGCTCGTTCTTGAAAACGGAACGGTGCCAATTGAGCCGGATGTGGATAAAGCACTTATTGATTCAGAAAAGCGATTTATGCCTTATGTGTATAAAGAGGAAAGTGATATTGAGATTGAAAGGGTAACTGGGTATGATGACGGAAGTGACTGGAGCTCGATTCCGAAAAACGAACAGCGGGCTGTATTGACCGAGGCGTATGAGTATGAGGTGGACGGTAAATTGATTAATTTATCGACTATTTCGATGCCGTTAACCTCTCGAGATGGAACATATCTAGGTGTCATTGCAGCAGACTTTTCGCTTGAGTTTATGGAAGAGCTTGTTAAGAGCGGAGCGCCGGATGGAGGTTTTGGCCGCATTATTACAGACCAAGGCTTCATTGTGGCGGACAGTATGGATGAGAATCAGATTAAGAAGAATATTGATGAAACAATAGACTGGGGTCGCATTAAACCGGTCATTGATGAAGGGAAAGAGTCGACGCTTTATGTCGATTCACAGGTTTTAGGTGAACGTTCGTTTAATGTATTTGCACCGGTGCAAGTAGACGGTATTGATGAGAAATGGTCTGTGCAGACGTCGGTCCCAAAATCAAGTATTCTGGCCGCGTTTAAACAGACGATTGTCGTGACGGTTATTGCGGCGATTGTGATGATTTTGATGATGGCTGTGGCGACGCTTTGGTTTATTCACCGCCAGCTGAAGCCGCTCACGTTTTTGCGTTCGTCTATTGAAACAGCGGCAACGGGTGATTTGACGCAAAAAGTAGACAAGAATTATCTTAAGAATGATGAAATTGGTGCAGTCGCATTTGCCTTTAACGATATGCTTGGAAAAGTGAGCAGCGTCATTCAAACGGTGCGTGATTCGACTTTGCATTTGAATCGGTCATCGAAAGATGTCCACCACGTTTTTGAAGAAGTGGTCGCGTCGAGCCATGAAGTGGCGGCGGCGGTGGATGAAATTGCACAAGGAGCTTCGAAACAGTCAGAGGATACGGAGGACACGGGGAATCAGATTGCTGGGTTGTCCGAGCGGATTGATGTGTTGTCTATGTTATCGGCTGATATGAATAAGTTGTCGCATCAGGCAGGCGAGTCTACGCAGCAAGGCATGTCCGAGGTGTCATTGCTTCGAGAGCGTAATGAGGCGGCGAATGATATGAACATACGTGTAAAAGATCAGATGCAAGGGCTATCTGCAAAGATTTCCGACATTGAAACGGTGATCGAATCGATTCACGGGATTACAGCACAGACGAATTTGCTAGCCTTGAATGCGTCGATTGAAGCAGCACGTGCAGGTGAGCATGGACGAGGATTTGCGGTTGTAGCGGCGGAAGTTCGAAAGCTGGCCGAACAGTCGCGTATGGAGACGGATGTGATCCAAAAAACAGTGCAGGATATTTTGGCGGCATCGAAACAAACATCGGTTGTGATTGAAGAGAATATGGTGCTGATGGATGGACAAAATGAGTCGGTGTCGAATACGGAGTCGGCGTTTATAAAGCAGGCTGAGATTGCCGGCCAGATCGGTGAATCGGTGAATGAATTGACATTGAAATTGCAGGAAATGATCGGGCAGAAGGAGCAGGCGGTGCTGGCGATTCAAAGTGTGTCAGCCATTTCTGAAGAAACAGCTGCATCGGCCGAGGAGGTAAGCGCATCCGCAACTGGACAGCAAGTCGAGCTTGAACGTATCGCAAAAGCAACGGAGGAAATGAATGAAATTGCTAGCGAGCTAAAAGAAGTAGTTGACCGGTTTAACGTGTAAGCTAAACAACTTTTGCTATGGTGAATGACTAAAACAGCCTATTTTTTGTACAATGACGGAATGTGACGGCATTCAGTTGTCAAAAGAGCGTACGGGCAGCGAAAGCAAGATAGAAAAGGTAAAGCAATGCCTGCTGAAAAGCACGTATAAAATAAAAACGAGAGAACATCTAAAAATAGTAGATGATCTCTCGTTTTTTATTATATAAACAAGCTAAGTATCAATACAACGCCAAGACCAACAATCGAGTTCGTGAACAAGAGGAGGCCCCACGTTTTGAATGTTTCTTTAATGGATAAGTTAAAGTACTCTTTAAATAACCAGAAAGAAGCATCGTTTACGTGTGTGATTGTGTTACTTCCGGCTGCTGTTGCTAATACCATTAAGACAGGGTTTACATCGAACGTGTCGATAAGGGGACCAACAATACCGGCTGCTGTAATGGCCGATACGACCCCTGTCCCTGTTGCAATACGAAGCATGGCGGTAATGACCCAAGCCATAATTAATGGGGAAACGCTTGTATTTTGCATCATAGCTGCGATAGTGTCGCCAACGCCAGAATCTAAAATGATTTGTTTGAAAGCACCACCGGCACCAACGATAAAGACGATCATGGCAATGCTTTCAATCGCACCAGAGAACGAATTCATAATTTCTGGCATTGTACGGCCTACGCGAAGACCAAATATGTAAATAGCTACTAATACAGCAATGATTAAACTAATTTCCGCACTTCCGAAAAAGTTTACGATTTGATGGACGGTTGAACCTTCTTCGATAAAGTAATTAATAATGGTTGCAGCTGTAATGATGAGAGCCGGGATTAAGGGAACGATTAAACTAGCTGCAAATCCTGGCATTTCTTCATCTGTAAATTCTTTTGATTTTTTCAATAGCGGTGGAACGGGACGATCGAGGTTACGCAATAATCTTGGTAAAATAATACCGGCACAAATAACAGAAGGGATGACAACAACAAGTCCTAATATATACACCATACCCATGTCCGCACCGTATGCATCAACAAGTGCTACAGGACCTGGCTGCGGCGGGAAAATACTATGCGCCATTGTCGCGGACGCAACCATTGTAATACCTAGACGCAAATAGGGAATTTTTGCTTCAATAGCGATACTAATAACAAGTGGAGCTAAAATGATAAAGGCTACTTCATAAAAAACGGAAATACCGAAGATAGCACCGACGATTAAGATGGCCCATTCAACATTTTTTACACCAAATTTGTTTAAGAGTGTCGTTGCTACACGCTGAGCGGCACCCGAATCCACCATCAATTTACCTAGTACGGCACCAAAACCGATAATGATTGCTAAGCTTCCAAGAGTTCCCCCAAAGCCTGCTTTTAAAGAAGCGATGACATCAGGTAATGTCAGGCCGTTTAAAATACCTACAAAAATGGCTGAGATTAAAAGAGCAAGGACACTGTTTAGCTTCACTTTCATGTTCAAGAATAGAAGCAAAGCGACTCCAAGTGCTACCCAAATAATCGGTAAGTAATTTGTGATCCAATCCATATTAATTTCCTCCTTTAGCTTAGATATAATAGAAATAAATAGTAAAGCGCTTACTTATTCTGCCTAATGATTGTATGTACGTGACATATTTCCTGCACATCACTTATATGATTTACAGAAAAATGACAAACAAACCAAATTTAATGCTTTCCTTTTTTTGTTTGTTTACTAAATAAACAAACAACAATAAAAACATCTTAACGAATAAGATAAGTGCAGTCAATTAAAAGTTTTTAAAAAGAGTATTGAGAAAAGTAAGAAAATAGTGTCAATTTTGAATTGTCGTTAAATGCCTATAATGATAGTATAAAAGTATGGGGATGAAAGGGTGGATTTAGATGAAAAAGAAAAAAAGTATTGCGCGGAAGTTATCAATCCTTATTATTGGTCTATTTTTACTATTGTTTATGGTGTATGCGGCTGTGACAAATGTAATGCTATATAACAAAAGCATTGACGATGCGGAATCGTATGCGATTAAAAATACACAGCTGTCGGCTGCAAAAATTGGTGACCGTTTTGAGGAAACGGCAGAAATGCTGCGAACGATGAAAATGATGGTTGAGTCGATGCAGGGAGACGGGAAGTTAACAGCGGCATCTGCACTCCATACGTTGCAGACGACTTTTGCCGGAAATGAACATTTATTCGGTTTAGGGATCGTTCTTGAAAGCGGAACAGTGCCGATTGAACCGAATTTGGATAAGACGCTTATTGATTCAAGAAAGCGTTTTCTCCCCTATATGTACAAAGGGGAGAGTGGGGTTCAGATTGAAGGATTGAAAGGATATGGAAAAGAAGGAGATTGGAACTTAATTCCAATAAACGAAAAGCGGCCTGTATTGACCGAAGCATATGAATACGAGTTAGACGGTAAAATGATCAATCTGGTGTCTACTTCAATGCCGCTGATCGCTTCAGATGGAACGTTTTTAGGTGTCATTGTAGCAGACTTTTCAATTGAGTTTATGGAAAAACTTATTGAAAGCGGAGCACCAGAAAAAGGTTTTAGCCGTATTATTTCAGATCAAGGCGTCATTATGGCTGATAGTATGGATAAAAATCAGATGGGGACGAGTATTGATAAAACAATAGATTGGGACCGCATTAAGCCAGTCCTTGATGAAGGAAAAGAGTCGGCGCTTTATATCGATTCACAGGCTCTTGGTGAACGTTCATTTAATGTGTTTGAACCGGTGCTGATAGACGGTATTGATGAGAAATGGTCTGTGCAAACAGCGGTGCCAAAATCAAATATTCTGGCCGCATTTAAACAAACGATGATCGTGACGGTTATTGCGGCGATTGTGATGATTTTGATGATGGCTGTGGCGACGCTTTGGTTTATTCATCGTCAGCTAAGACCTCTTCGCTTTTTGCAGTCATCGATTGAAACAGCGGCAACGGGTGATTTAACAGAAAAAGTAGATACCGGGCATCTTCAGAACGATGAAATTGG
>NZ_KB889752.1:2363003-2718355 GCF_000372765.1 Bacillus sp. 37MA | reverse complement strand
AGTAGCGGCGGCGGTAGATGAGATTGCACAGGGGGCGTCGACTCAGTCGGAGGATACAGAAGATACGGGGAATCAAATGGCTGGTTTGTCGGACCGGATTGATTCGTTGTCGGTATTGTCTACTGAGATGAATGAACTGTCGAAGCAGGCAGGGGATTCGACGACGCAAGGCTTGTCGCAAGTCGCATTGCTTCGTGAGCATAACGTGGCGGTGAATGCGATGAATGTGCGTGTGAAGGATCAAATGCAAGGATTGTCATCGAATATTAGTGAAATTGAGACGGTCATTGAGTCGATTCATGGCATTACGGCGCAGACGAATTTACTGGCACTGAATGCGTCGATTGAAGCCGCGCGCGCAGGTGAGCATGGAAGAGGGTTTGCGGTTGTAGCGGCAGAAGTCCGGAAGCTGGCCGAGCAGTCGCGGAAAGAGACCGAGATCATTCAAAAGACAGTGCAGGATATTTTATACGCATCGAAGCAGACGTCTACGGTCATTGATGAGAATATGTTGCTTATGGACGGGCAAAATGAATCGGTGTCTCATACAGAGTCATCGTTTGCGAAGCAGGCTGAAATCGCGGAACGTATTGGGCATTCAGTCGATGAGCTGACATTGAAGCTACAGGAAATGGTCGGACAGAAAGAGCAGGCGATGCTGTCGATTCAAAATGTGTCGGCGATATCTGAAGAAACAGCCGCTTCCGCCGAGCAGGTGAGTGCATCAGCGGCTGCTCAGCAAGTGGAGTTGGAGCGTGTCGCAAAAGCGACGGATGAAATGAATCAAATTGCACGCGAGTTAAAAGAAACAGTTGACCGGTTTAAAGTATAGGGTGAATCATTTCATGCTATTGCTAAAGAACTCTGTCCTATAAATAAAATGAGTGTTTATCGTCAAAAAATAAATGTCGTTGTGAAACGGGGCTATTTTATTCAGGTATTCACTGATTAAAATAGCCCTGCTTTTTTATACAAATGATGGATATTTGAAAAATGTAAAGTAATGAAAAAACCATGGATACGTTAAAGTGAAATGATCAAGAAAAAAATAGGATTATATCAAAATCATTTTTCGGGAAATATTTAAAATATTCACTTAGTGACGATAGATAATGGTAGTATAAAAGTATGGGTACGAAGGGGTGGATTTAGATGAAAAAGAAAAAAAGTATTGCGCGGAAGTTATCAATCCTTATTATTGGTCTATTTTTGCTATTGTTTGTGGTGTATGCGGCTGTGACAAATGTAATGCTATATAACAAAAGCATTGACGATGCGGAATCGTATGCGATTAAAAATACACAGCTGTCGGCTGCAAAAATTGGTGACCGTTTTGAGGAAACGGCAGAAATGCTGCAAACGATGAAAATGATGATGGAGTCGATGCAGGGAGATGGGAAGTTAACAGCGGCATCTGCACTCCATACGTTGCAGACAACTTTTGCGGGAAATGAGCATTTATTCGGTCTAGGGATTGTTCTTGAAAGCGGAACAGTGCCGATTGAACCGAATGTAGATAAGACACTTATCGACCGGAAAAAGCAGTTTGTTCCTTATGTATATAATGGGAAAAGTGATATTGAGGTCGAAAGCCTGAAAGGATATGAAGAAGCAGACTGGAACCTGATTCCAAAAAATGAACAGCGGCCTGTATTGACTGAAGCGTATGAGTATGAGGTGGACGGTAAAATAATCAATATGTCATCCATTGCAATGCCACTAACCGCTTCAGATGGCACGTTTTTAGGTGTCATTGTAGCAGACTTTTCGCTTGAGTTTATGGCAGAACTTGCTGAAAGCGGTGCGCCCAAAAATGGTTATGGCCGTATTATTACAGATCAAGGTGTTATTGTGGCGGACAGTATGGATAAGAATCATGTTGGTACGAATATTGATGAAACAAGGGATTGGGGCAGCATTAAGCCAGTCATTGATGAAGGAAAAGAGTTGGCGCTTTATGCAGATTCACAGACTATAGGTGAAAGTTCGTATAATGTATTTGCACCGGTGTGGATAAACGGTATTGATGAGGAATGGACTGTGCAGACGGCGGTCCCAAAATCAAGTATTTTGGCCGCGTTTAAACAGACGATCGTTGTGACGGTTATTGCGGCGATTGTGATGATTTTGATGATGGCTGTGGCGACGCTTTGGTTTATTCATCGTCAGCTAAGACCTCTTCGCTTTTTGCAGTCATCGATTGAAACAGCGGCAACGGGTGATTTAACAGAAAAAGTAGATACCGGGCATCTTCAGAACGATGAAATTGGTGCAGTCGCCTATGCCTTTAACGATATGCTGGATAAAGTGAGTGGAGTCGTTCAAACGGTGCGTGATTCGACGTTGAATTTGAATCGGTCTTCGAACGATGTGCAGCACGTTTTTGAAGAAGTAGTCGCGTCAAATCAGGAAGTAGCGGCGGCGGTAGATGAGATTGCACAGGGGGCGTCGACTCAGTCGGAGGATACAGAAGATACGGGGAATCAAATGGCTGGTTTGTCGGACCGGATTGATTCGTTGTCGGTATTGTCTAGTGAGATGAATGAACTATCGAAGCAGGCAGGGGATTCGACGGCGCAAGGTTTGTCGCAAGTCGCATTGCTTCGTGAGCATAACGTGGCGGTGAATGCGATGAATGTGCGTGTGAAGGATCAAATGCAAGGCTTGTCATCAAATATTAGTGAAATTGAGACGGTCATTGAGTCGATACATGGCATTACGGCGCAGACGAATTTACTAGCACTGAATGCGTCGATTGAAGCGGCGCGTGCAGGTGAGCATGGACGAGGGTTTGCGGTTGTAGCGGCAGAAGTCCGGAAGTTGGCCGAGCAGTCGCGGAAAGAGACCGAGATCATTCAAAAGACGGTGCAGGATATTTTACACGCATCGAAGCAGACGTCTACGGTCATTGATGAGAATATGTTGCTTATGGACGGGCAAAATGAATCGGTGTCTCATACAGAGTCATCGTTTGCGAAGCAGGCTGAAATCGCGGAACGTATTGGGCATTCAGTCGATGAGCTGACATTGAAGCTACAGGAAATGGTCGGACAGAAAGAGCAGGCGATGCTGTCGATTCAAAATGTGTCGGCGATATCTGAAGAAACAGCCGCTTCCGCCGAGCAGGTGAGTGCATCAGCGGCTGCTCAGCAAGTGGAGTTGGAGCGTGTCGCAAAAGCGACGGATGAAATGAATCAAATTGCACGTGAGTTAAAAGAAGCAGTTGATCGATTTAAAGTGTAAAACGAAGAGGCTGTTCCAAAAGTCAATGAATAATTGACTGGGACAGCCTTATTTTTGTTTTAAAAATGGTTTACGGCGAATTCGTCTTTAATGTGTCAAATTGTGTTCGGCACGAATTTTCTCAAGTAACGCCTGGCAGCCGTCTGTGACCAGTTCATATGTTTCTTGGAAATTGCCCGTGTAATACGGATCGGGTACATCTTTTTTATGATTTGTTAAATCAAGCAGTCGAATGATTTTCGGATGATCAGGCTGGCCAGTCATATCGTAAATGTTGCGAATGTTGCTTTCATCCATACCGATGATGTAGTCGAACTGGTCGAAGTCTTCTTTCGTTAATTGTCGCCCAGCTAGTCCTGTTGCTGACACGTTGTATTCTTTTAAAATACCAAGCGTACCTTTATGAGGCGGCGAGCCAATGTGCCATGAACTTGTAGCGGCAGAATCAACCGTAATGGTATCACTCAAGTTTTCTCTTTCGATTAAGTCGCGAAATAAAGCTTCTGCCATTGGTGAACGGCAAATGTTGCCAAGGCAGACGAACAGTACGTTAATCACTTTTGTCAGCTCCTTTTTATGACTAAGTATACCATGATCGAATAAAGATGCATTCATTCGCCTACGAAGCAAACAGTTTGAAAGGTTTAAAAGAAGGGAATCGTGAATAAAAAACAGAATTTTCTTGAAATGGGGAGGGGGAAAACATTTTGTCACAACACGTACGAGTCACTATTAATGGGGAAGAAGCAAGCCTGCAAAATGATCAAACGATTTTACACGCATTAACGGATCGTTCGCTCACTATTCCGAGTGTTTGTTATCATCCGAGCCTCGGGCCTATTGAGACATGTGATACGTGTATTGTACAAGTGAATGGCGAATTTGTCCGATCCTGTTCCACGGTCATTCAAGAAGGAGATGTGATTGATTCTGTTTCGCCTGAAGTAAAAGAAGCACAGCTGATTGGTATGGATCGCATCCTTCACAATCATGAGCTTTATTGCACCGTTTGTGACTACAACAATGGCGGATGTGAAATCCACAACACGGTAAAAGAAATGAAGATTAATCATCAGAGTGTTCCTTTTGCTCCGAAGCCGTATGAAATAGACGATACGAATCCTTTTTACCGGTATGATCCGGATCAATGTATTCTATGCGGACGGTGTGTAGAAGCTTGCCAGGATGTGCAGGTGACTGAAACACTTTCAATCGATTGGAGCTTAAAAAAGCCGCGTGTTATTTGGGATAAAAACACGACGATTAATGAATCATCATGCGTCTCGTGCGGTCATTGCTCTACGGTCTGTCCATGTAATGCGATGCTTGAAAAAGGAATGGAAGGGGAAGCAGGTTTTTTAACAGGGATTGCGAAAGCAACGCTTCGCCCGATGATCGAGCTGACGAAAAATGTGGAAACAGGCTACGGATCGATTTTAGCTATTTCGGATATGGAAGCGGCGATGCGGGAAGAAAATATTAAGAAAACAAAGACGGTTTGTACATATTGCGGTGTCGGCTGCAGCTTTGATGTATGGACAAAGGACCGGAAAATTTTAAAGGTGGAACCGCAAATTGAAGCGCCGGCAAATGGCATTTCAACATGTGTAAAAGGGAAATTCGGCTGGGATTACGTCAACAGCGAGGAAAGGTTGACGAAGCCGCTCATTCGTGAAGGCGACGCGTTCCGTGAAGCGGGATGGGAAGAAGCGCTCGAGCTGATTGCCGGCAAATTCATAGAAGCGAACAAAACGTATGGGCCGGATTCAATGGCGTTTATTAGCTCTTCAAAATGTACAAATGAAGAATCGTATCTAATGCAGAAACTGGCTCGTGGGGTGGTTGGTACGAATAATGTGGACAACTGTTCACGTTACTGCCAGACGCCGGCAACGATGGGGCTTTTCAGAACGGTCGGCTATGGCGGCGATTCAGGTTCTATTACGGATATTGAGCAGTCAGAGCTCGTTTTAATTGTCGGTTCGAATACGTCAGAGTCACATCCTGTCTTGGCGACGAGAGTAAAACGGTCTCATAAGTTAAAAGGACAGAAATTAATTGTCGCCGATTTACGTAAGCATGAAATGGCGGATCGCTCGGATCTCTTTATTCAGCCTAAACCAGGGACTGATTTGGTCTGGTTGTCCGCTGTAACAAAATACATTGTCGATCAAGGATGGGAAGATGAACGCTTTTTAAAAAACCGTGTGAATGGACTAGATGAATATAAAAAAAGTTTAGAACCGTTTACGATGGAATATGCGGCTCGTGTGACGGGTGTTAAAAAAGAGACGCTTATTCAACTTGCGGAGCACATTCATCAAGCTAAAACGACATGTGTTTTGTGGGCGATGGGCGTTACACAGCATATGGGCGGAAGTGATACGAGTACAGCGATCTCTAATTTGCTCTTAATAACAGGAAACTACGGGAAACCAGGTGCAGGAAGTTATCCGCTCCGCGGTCATAATAACGTGCAGGGAGCGAGTGATTTCGGCAGCATGCCAGATCGTTTTCCAGGTTATGAAAGGGTAGCAGATGACAACGTGCGTTCAAAATATGAAAAAAGCTGGGGCGTTAAAATCCCATCTGAACCTGGATTAAACAATCATGAAATGGTTGCAGGCATTCATGATGGAAAAGTAAAAATGATGTACTTAAAAGGGGAAGACATGGGTCTTGTTGATTCGAATATAAACTACGTACATTCAGCATTTGAAAAACTAGATTTCTTCGTTGTTCAAGACATCTTTTTATCCAAAACGGCTGAATTTGCCGATGTTGTTTTGCCGGCGAGTCCGAGCCTTGAAAAAGAAGGGACATTTACGAGTACAGAACGCCGGATTCAGCGTCTCTATCAGGCACTAGAGCCGCTAGGTGAGTCAAAACCGGATTGGAAAATTATTATGGACATTGCGAACCGCCTCGGAGCGGACTGGCAATATGATCATCCGGGAGACATCATGGCGGAAGCCGCAAGTCTATCTCCGCTTTATGCAGGTGTTTCGTATGAACGATTAGAAGGATATAAAAGTTTACAGTGGCCTGTCGCGAAAGATGGTGTGGACTCACCGCTCCTTTTTATCGACGAGTTCCCATTTCCGGACGGAAAAGCACAGTTATTTCCGGTGGAATGGACGAAACCGCTCGAATTTGCCGAAGAATACGATCTTCATGTTAACAATGGCCGGCTACTTGAGCATTTTCATGAAGGCAATATGACATATAAATCGAAAGGCATTACGTCTAAAACGCCAGAAGTGTTTCTTGAAGTATCACCGGAGCTTGCGGAGGACAGGGAACTTGAAGATGGGACACTCGTACGGCTCACATCACCTTATGGCAGTGTGAAAGTGAAATGCCTCGTAACAGACCGGGTGAAAGGGAAAGAAGTGTACTTGCCGATGAATGATTCAGGTGAAGGGGCTATTAATTATTTAACGGGCAGCCATGCGGATAAAGATACAGACACACCGGCGTACAAAGAAATTAGCGCGACAATGGACATTTTAAAAGAAAAAGGTGAGAGCCCGTTGCCGCGCATTAATTACAGAAATGGAAACCCGCAGCCGCAAATAGGTGTACAAGTAGAGAAAAAATGGGCGCGTGCTGATTATATCTTCCCTGGTGAGTTAGTGAAAAAGGGGGAGAGAGAGCATGGCTAAGCCGATAACGAAAATCCATCATATCGAATTAACGGAAGAAGAAAAACGGAAACAGGACTTGTTAGAAATTGAACAGATGCTTGCCGATAATAAAGAAGTCATCAAGGAATTATTTAGTGTGATCAATAAGATGAAGGACCGCAACGTGTTAAATATGGTGAACAGTCTTTTCGGACAAGGTGACCGCGTACTCGATATAGTCGTGAAGGCGGCCGATAAGCCCGAAACCGCTAATACGATTAAAAACCTTCTCCTCATGCTCGGGATGCTTGGAACGTTAAATGTCCAGCAGCTGGAGCCGGTTATTCTAAAAGTAAATAACGGAATTGCCCGCATGGCACAAGCAGATAAAGAAGATACGGGGTATGTGTCAATGATCTATTCACTTTCAACACCGGAAGTAAAAAGAGCCATTAGCTTGTTATTCACGTTTTTAAAAGGAATGGGCGAAAACAAGCAAGAGCTTGAACGAACGACACAGTTGCCGGAAGATCAGGCAGGAACAATTCTACAAGCTGAAAAAATGGACATGCAGCCGGAGCCCATTCACGAGCAAAAACAGCTAAGAGTATCGAAAGGATGGATGGTTGCCGCCGCTGGTGTGTCAGTCATCGGAATCGCTATGTCGAGAAAACCAAAAAAATAATTACTCTATTTCACAATGGGGCTGGACCTAGTAGTTAGTTAATTACTAACTTTTAGGGCGGCCCCTCCCTGCGCCACTATGCTACAATGAAAGAAAACGAGCAAAGGAGTATGTGAATGATTCAACGTGCACGTGAATTTTTGCAGTCACATTTCGGATATGATTCGTTTCGGAGTGGGCAGGAGCAAGCAATTGGCCAAGTATTGAACGGTGAGAATACGATTTGTGTCATGCCGACGGGCGGTGGGAAGTCGATCTGTTATCAAATTCCGGCGCTTGTGCTGTCGGGAACAACGATTGTCGTATCGCCGCTCATTTCATTAATGAAAGATCAGGTCGATACGCTCCTTGAAGCGGGCATTCCAGCTGCATATATTAATAGTTCGCTTGGCAATGCAGCGTTTCGGGAAACGATGAACGCAGCACGAACTGGGGAGTATAAGCTTCTTTATATTGCGCCGGAGCGTCTTGAGTCACAGTCTTTTGTTGAGCAATTAAAGCAGTTAAAGGTTCCGCTCATTGCCGTTGATGAAGCACACTGTATTTCACAGTGGGGGCACGATTTTCGCCCGAGCTATCGGCATATTCACCGGATGGCGGAAATGCTGCCGGGTAACCCGGTTGTGCTGGCGCTGACAGCGACAGCGACACCAAACGTGCGCGAAGACATTTGCCGGCTTCTTTCTATAGAAGAAGAAAATACAGTCATTACCGGATTTGAGCGAAAAAATCTATCGTTTTCAGTTATTCAAGGCCAGGATCGAAACGGATTTTTAAAAGAGTATTTGAAGAAAAATGAAAAAGAAGCGGGCATTATTTATGCAGCGACACGTAAAACCGTTGATCAGTTATATGAGCGGTTGAAAAAAAACGGTATAGATGTGGCGCGTTATCATGCAGGCATGAGCGATGTCGCACGCAATGATGAGCAGGAACGATTTTTAACAGATGAAGCGGCTGTCATGGTTGCAACAAACGCATTCGGAATGGGGATTGATAAGTCGAATATTCGTTACGTCATCCATTATCAGCTACCGAAAAATATGGAAAGCTATTATCAGGAAGCAGGCCGTGCTGGACGTGACGGACTGGACAGTGAATGTGTTGTGCTCTATTCATCTCAGGATGTACAGACACAGCGCTTTTTAATTGACCAGACACTCGAGCGAGACCGCATTCCGCAAGAGCTTGATAAATTGCAGCTTATGGTCGACTACTGCCATACGGAAAAGTGTTTGCAGCAGTTCATCGTCGCTTATTTCGGTGAAGAATATCCTAAACCGTGCGGACGCTGCGGCAACTGCACCGATTCACGTGAAAGTGTCGATACGACGAAAGAAGCGCAAATGGTGTTGTCTTGTGTCATCCGTATGGGACAGCGCTTCGGTAAAGCGATGACGGCACAAGTACTGACTGGATCAAAAAACAAAAAAATACAGGATTTTGGTTTTGATCAGCTGTCTACATACGGTATTTTGAAACATCAAAGTGCGAAAGATGTAACAAATTTCATCGAGTTTCTCATTTCACAGGAGCTGATCGGCGTCGAGCAAAAGCAGTATCCGACCATTTTTGTGACAGAAAACGGGAAAAATGTACTACTCGGAAAAGAATTGGTGAAACGAAAAGAAGCCGTTCAAACGAAGAAAATTGCAAAAGATGATCCGCTCTTTGAAGAACTGCGCTCATTGCGAAAAGAGCTGGCTGACGAAGCTGGTGTACCGCCGTTCGTTATTTTTTCAGATAAAACATTGCAAGATATGTGCGCAAAAATGCCCGGAACAGAAGAAGAGTTTCTCGCGGTCAGCGGTGTCGGTCAAAGTAAGCTTGAGAAGTATGGGGATTCCTTTTTACGTGCGATTCAAACGTTTTCTGCCGATCATCCGGAGCGTGAAAGAGATTTGAAAGCAACGTATTTAACGAAAGCTCCGAAGAAAAAGACAGTGAACGGTTCTCATCTAGAAACGTTTGATTTGCATCAAAACGGATTGACAGCTGCTGAAATTGCTGCGGATCGGGATCTTACAGTGAGTACGGTCGAAAATCATTTAATCCAATGCATGAATGAAGGGCTTGCGGTCGATTTGAATTTAATTGTGCCTGAGCAATACCGGGAAATCCTTGAAAAAGCGATAGAAGAAGCGGGTGCAGAGCGGCTGAAGCCGATTAAAGAGCTTGTGCCGGATGACGTGACGTACGGGATGATTAAAGTATTTTTAGAGGTGAGAAAAGTGGAATCCAGTCGCTAAATCGGGGGAGGGGGATGCGATATGGCGTTTGAAGTACGCGAGTTTCCAGAGTTTTCGTGGTCATTTTCCCGTCATAAAACGATGATGACGTGTGCGCGCAAATATGGATATGAGTATTATATGAGTCATAATGGCTGGCTGTATGACGTGGATGAATCGGTGAAACACGCATACCGCCTAAAGAAATTAACAAATTTGCCGATAGCGTTCGGGCAGATTGTGCATGAGCTGGCAGAAAAAGCAGTGAGGCTGTTTTTAAAACATGGGCATGTGATGACAAATGCGGAGCTAATAGAAGAAGGGCGTGCGATGCTTAACCGGGCGTATATTGATTCGCGAGATCGTAAACAGCTTTGGATGCAAAAACCGGCCCGCTATAAAATGCTATATGACATGTATTATGAAGGGGAATTAAACCGGATGGAAGCGGAGGAGTATCGGGGCCGTCTTTCCGTTGTGTTCGCCCATTTGCTGGCGAGCCGCTCCTTTCAAGATATAACGGAACGTCCGCAGACGATGCAGTTTCAACAAGCAGAGGAATTTCGGTTCATGACGATCGACGGCGTGAAGATTTTCGTCGTGATGGATTTATTGTACCGTGATATTGAAGCGGGCAAGTGGGTTATTGTCGATTGGAAAACAGGGAAAGAAGCGGAAGACGACCGAAGCCAGCTTGCGTTGTATGCGTATTATATTATGCAAAAATACAATGCGGGAATTGATGAAATTGAGATTCGGAATGAATATGTGCTAACCGGTGTGCAGCGCGCGTATCAATTGACAGAAATAGATATTGAACGGATGCTTTCCAAAATGAAGCAAAGCGTTCACATGATGCACCGCTACCAGCTCGATATGATTTCGAATGAACCAGTTGATCTCAATGAATTTCCCAGGACAGAATACGAGCAGCGATGTGAAAAATGCAATCATAAAGAAATCTGTCTGGCACAGCCGTGAAGCTGTGTCTTTTCTTGTTTCAAATTTTTAAATGGGGGCTGCGGGGTACAGCGTTTGTGGAAATGGCGGCGATGCTAGGTATGATCACGTGGACAACGTATGAGTTTTATCAAGTAGATCAGCTCGCGGGTCATTTAATGGTGCCCTATATTGCGTGGGTAACGTTTGCGCTTGGATTGAATTATTCTATCTGGAAGCGGAATGAGTCTTACTCTTAAAAAAGAGTAAGACTTTTTGGTGCCGATGAGGTGAAGCCGATGCAGGAGTAGTTTAGAAAGAAAAGGTTCGCTTTTATACAGACGTTTTTCGAAATCCTGGTTGAAGCGCGCTTAAAGCCATTGGCAACGAAAAAGTAAGTGGTCAGAAATAAGGTTGAGCGGTCGGAACTAGCGTGGAATGGTCAGAACCGGTGCTGAGCGGTCACAAATGATGCTTTAACGGCCAAAAATAGAAGCAAGCCCCTTTTCCGAATTCGGAAAAGGGGCTGTTTTATTATTTTACAGCAGATTCAATTTCTTTAAATGCCCAGTGTTCCGTTGGGACATCTTTAAACGTTGCGTTGTTAGATGAAACGGTCTCGCGATTAAATACTTTGTGTAATACTTTCACTGCTTCAGCCCGCGTTACAGTTTGGTCGGGGCGGAATTCACCGCTGCCATAGCCGTTCATTAAACCAGCTGTGCTGACAGATTGGATGGCATCTGATGCCCAGTAAGCAACTTTTACATCGCTATATTTTACTAATTCTTTGTCTGCGCTGCAGTAAGAAGCAACGGCTGCATTTTCACACGTATTTGCCATATATCGGTCCACAATGGCTGCGAACTGAGCACGTGTTAATGATTGAATGGGACCAAAATTGCCGTTAGAATAGCCGCTCAACAATCCTTCATCAGTGATGGCTGCAATAGAATCCGCGAAACGACTTCCAGCCGGGACGTCTTTAAATGGAGATCCTGTTCCTTCCACATCAAGGTTTCCTGCAATCATTGCAGACAATTCACCGCGCGTTACTTTTTGATCAGGACGGAATGTGCCGTCGTTAAATCCTTGAACATATCCTTTTTTACCGATGGAATTTGTGCCGCGGTATTCAAGTGCTGAAACCGTTCCGCTCACTTCATTCGCTACGAGCAGCACCGGCTTTTTCGTCGGGCTGTTTTCAGCTGAGATAAAGTCAAAGCCTTCTGGTGCGACATCGCCCGCTATTTTATCGCTAAAATCACGCGTGTTTGTATAATTTAAAAATACTGGATTTTCAGGATTGGAAATATCGTATGTCATGACGCCGCCGACTCGCTCTAAGCCAATCATCGCAACGAGTTTTCCATCAATCATGCCTGTTTTAATTTCTTCTGGCTCCGGCCCTTTTTTTGCACTTCGCTTGTCCATTTCATTATCGTCATTTGACCAGTTAAAGTACTTAGGAAGACGCTCTGCTGTAATCTTTTCAAAGTCGCTGCCACTGTCAAACACTTGCTCCAACGTGTCAGCTTTCCAGATTGAGAATGAACGGCCGCCAAGTGTATAAATGGCATCAGTGCCACGGTCTGTCAACACTTCAAGCTTGTCATACGCAGTCGAGTTTTTCATGCTGCTATCCGTAAGATTTTCTTTCCAGTCTTTAAAATCAGCGACGTTCACAAATTCTTCCCACTCAGTCGCATCGCCTTCATTAGCCGTCAGTAAATAATCTTTGCCATCAATCGTTACTGCAGAAATGGCATCAGGCATGTACGCGCCAAGAACAGGGAGCGCTTCAATGTTAATCTTGCCATCGCGTGCAGCATCAAGTGCATTTGCTTCTTTTGAATGGTCTTTATACCCTAATGAACGGACAGATTCGATAGAAGCAGACGTAAAGTTGACAGTAGCTACTGCGTTATTCTCTTGAAGAGTAACATAAGCCGTTGTACCGTCGCCAGAGAGCGCGATATATTCTGGTTCTAGATCCGTTGCAGCTGTGCTGGTACGAATGTGTACGTCGTCTGCAATGATGGATTCATCGGTGAATTTGATGTGTTTCGCAGCGTCTGTCGTTGTATCAATGACCGTGATTGAGCCTTCTGGGTCCACACCATTTTCGAGTCCCATACGCGGTTCGCCTTCATTCGCGCTTAAAATATAATTACCGTCAGCTGAATACGTCAGCATGTCTGGCTGAACGCCAGTTTCGTATGTATGAAGCAGGCTGCCGCTAAGATCCATCACGATGATGACACCATTTTTCGTGTAGTCTTCATGTTGTACAGAAGCCGCGATATGATCATCGTGGATGGAGATGCTTGTCACATCGCCATATGTAAATGTATCTGAGTTGACGAGCGATGGAATATGAATCTCTTTCTTTTTTGTCAGCGTGCCTTTTTCAAGTGAGACGATATCAATCTTTTGATTTTTTCCGTTGATCACGTAAAAAGAGTTGCTTTTAGGGTGATATTTAATAATTTCTGCAACGCCACCATCTTCATGGGCAGCTGCAGATGTATAGGAAGCGATTTTTTTGACATTCATGGAGTCACTGTAAGCGGCTCCTGCCGTTATAGGTGCAAATAATGATGCGGTTAATACTGCGGGTGCGGTCCATTTAATCATTTTTTTCAATGTGGTGTGCCTCACTTTTTTCTTTTTAGCATAGTGCATTTATTTAGTACCAGTATGAACACAGTGTTAATACTGTGTAAAATTGGATTAAATCTTAATTTAATGTAAAGAAATGAAAAGATATGTCGATATAAGAAGGAGAAGAATGCGCGGTAGGGGTGAATAAGTAATGGTTGAACGAGTGGGGGAAAGTGTTTCGCAGACGGTCATGAGCGTGAGTCAGGTGAAAGAAGGGACAAAACCGGCTGTGCCAATGCAACAAGTGGCGGAGCGGTCCGTTTCTATGAAGGAAGAAGAGCTTGCGAAGTTTGCGGAGCAGGTCAACACGTTTTTACAGCCGACGCGGACGCATGTTCAATTTGAATATCATGATGATTTGAAAGAATATTATGTTGTCGTTGTAGATGATGATTCGCGGGAAGTCGTGAGGGAAATTCCACCGAAAAAGATGCTCGATATGTATGCTGCGATGACTGAGTTTATGGGATTACTTGTGGACAAAAAGGTATAAAGGGGACGATCACAATGGTTATGCGTGTTGGGGGACTGGCAAGTGGGATGGACATTGATTCCATTGTTAAAAACTTGATGACAGCGGAGCGTATGCCGCTTGATAAATTAAAGCAAAAGAAACAAGTGCTAGAATGGCAGCGTGATGACTACCGCTCGATGAATACACTTTTGCTCGATTTTCGTACAGAACTGACACAGATGAAACTCACAACAAAATACCGAGCGCGTACGACTACATCATCAGATGAAACGAAAGTGAGCGCGACAGCTACAAGTGCAGCATCGCAGGCGTCTTATTCGATTTCAGAAGTAAAAGCTCTTGCAAAAGCGGAAAACTGGGTGACAGGCTCGATTGGAAGTGTCGATGGAACGAAAGAACTTGCGGCTCAAGTGCCAGGTTTTACGAAATGGTTAGATGGTGCTGTTGGCAGTAAAACATTAACGCAAAAGGGAACGGACCCGCTAAGTTTAGGAGTAGATGCTGGGACGATTCAAGAAGCCGAGTTTGCTAAAATGTCGGTAAAAGTAAATGGTGTTTCTTATCAAATGGTGGGGCTTGGAGATACGTTTGATTCAACTAAAAATCAAGCGAAAATCGACAAAGATGGGAATATAACATTTAGTCATACAATTGAACCAAATTCTACGGTGAAGGTTGATTACATTTCAGTTGCTCAAAATGGTGAAAAATATGCTGATTTTTCAATTGCAGCTAAATCCTCAAAAGGCGATGTGAAAGAAAACTTCCTTATCAGTTCTACAGAGACATTGAATCAGGTAGTAAATAAAGTAAACAGCTCTAATGCAGGCGTATCCATGTTTTACGATACCGTGACGAACAAAATTTCGCTCATGCAAAAAGAAACAGGCGATTTTAATGAGGGGAATGGAAATCTCTCTGTTGCAGGTGATCTCGCAATAGATGTACTTCGTTTAGATAGCGCTGCGAAGACACTTGGCGGAAATGCCGTATTTACGATTAACGGACTTGAAACAAATCGTCCGTCCAACACGTTCGACATGAACGGTGTCTCGATTACATTGAAAAAAACGTTTGATGCTAATGAAGGAGCTGCAACTCTTTCCATTAACAATGACGGCAGCGCAGTGTACGACAATATTAAATCATTCGTCGACAAATACAACACGTTAATCGGCGCGATCAGTTCTAAAACATCGGAAGAAAAGTATCGTTCTTACACGCCGCTGACAGATGATCAGCGTGAACAGTTGAGTGATAAGCAGCAGGAGCAGTGGGAAGAGAAGGCGAAGAGCGGTTTGCTTCGCCGTGATTCGATTTTGACGGGTGTGCTGACGAATATGCGAAGCAATTTCTCACAGCCTATTTCAAATAGCACGACCGATCCAATGTTCAAACAGTTAGCGTCGATTGGCATTACAACGACAGCAAACTACCTTGAAGGCGGGAAATTAGAAATTAATGAAGCGAAGTTGAAAGAAGCGATTAATAACAATCCTGATGCAGTTGAAGCGTTGTTCCGTGGCGGTGGAGATTCATCAGTTGCTTCGGAGAAAGGGATTGTGCACCGGTTGTATGACACGGTAAATGCAACGATGGATAAATTGAAAGAACGGGCCGGCAACACGTTTTCGACGAATCAGCAATTTGCGCTTGGCCGTCAGCTATCGAATATTGACAGCAGTATTACACGGTTTGAGAGCCGTTTGGTTCAAGTAGAAGATCGATATTGGAGACAATTTACGGCAATGGAAAAAGCGATTCAACAAGCAAACTCACAATCAAACTATTTAATGCAACAATTTAGCATGTAATTTTTCATATAAAAGGAGTCGTTACAATTGGCGATGAACCCACAACAGGCGTATGCAAATAACTCGGTTACGACAGCTTCTCCGGGTGAACTAACATTGATGCTTTATAATGGCTGCATTAAATTTATCCGCCTTGCCGAACGGGCTATGGCAGACAAGAATATCGAACAAAAAAATGTGAACATCCAGAAAGCACAGGCCATTGTGCGGGAACTGAGTATTACGCTCAAAACGGATACAGATGTGGCCAAAAATATGCTCGCGCTTTATGAATATTTATACACACGCCTTATTGAAGCGAACGTTCAAAACGATCCGGCTATTTTGAAAGAAGTGGAAGGATTTGTGACTGAGTTTCGCGATACGTGGAAGCAAGTCATTCAAGAAAACCGCCGCATTCAGCAAGTTGGTGCGGGCGGACGTGTGTAATGACGCCGGTTCATGACTGTCATAAAATGACGAGGCGGCTGCTTGATTTATTGGAAGCGGTCGAAAGTAATCGTGACAGTCAAATTGAAGAGACAGAAGGGCTGCTTGACCAGCGTGCGGCCATTCTACCTTCTATTAAACCGCCTTTTACGGCAGAAGAGCAGGTGCTCGGGCGTGAAATTATCCAGATGAATAAAGAGATTGAAGCGCGGCTGAACCGATTGAATAATGCGGTGAAAGAAGATTTAAAAGAAGTCAGTATGAAAAAGCAGTCGATGAATAAATACTCGAATCCGTATGAGGCGCTGCAGACAGATGGTGTTTTTTACGATAAGCGCAATTAAAAATCCGGTGCTGCATAAGCCCGGATTTTTCTGATCATTTAAAAATAGCAAGAACACCTTTCGCGATGTCACTCGTGTCGCCGATTAAAATCTGATCCGCTTGCTGGCGGATGCTTGAAATAGCGAGTTGAATTACTTCTTTTGATACATCCGTATCACTCATTAAAGACAATCCCTTTTTCAAATTGTCTTCGAGTACATTGGCATTTGTTAGTTCATGTTCAATGGCTTCGTAGTAGCTGCCGACTTTTGTTAATTGGCCAGTGACCTGCGTGACGGCGTTTTGAATTTTGGGGAATAGTTTACGTGCTTCTTCAACAGGATCAAGTTTGGCATTTGTTAAGCCAAGTGTTTCAACGTTCGTTTTTTGAAGTTCAATTTGCATCGTTATACCGGAAGCGCCGCCGGCAATTTGAAATTTCTTATCGCTGCCGAACAAGTTAATCGTATTAAATTCCAGTTGATTGGCTGTATCATCAATCGTATCGAGAATTTCATCGAGTTCCATCTGAGCTGCTTTTCGGTCTTCATCGCTTAACGTGTCATTCGAACTCATGACGGCTAGTTCATATCCGCGATGAAGCTGTTTTGTAACATGATTCAACCCCTCGTCGGCAGCGCTGAGAAGCGATAGCCCGTCCTGCATATTGCGCTGTCCCCGTTCAAGGCCGCGTACTTGCGCTTTAATGGTTTCGGAGATGGCGACACCCGTTGGATTCTGGCTGGCTTTGCTGACTTGGGAACCGCTTGAGATTTTTTCCATTGATTTCTTCGCTTGAAGGTTGTTTTTTTCATAACGTGACATGGAGTACGTAAAGCTCTGCAATCTCATTTTGTATTTCACCCTCTATTTATTAAGTCATTCATTATGTTGTATATCGGTCAAAAGACAGAATTATTAACAGCTTTCTAAAAAATATAAGTGGGAAGTGAGTAAGTTGAATCGAAAACAGGCAAGAGAAATGTATGTTCAAAACGCCATTGCGACGGCTTCGCCGGGTGAAATGGCATCTCTTCTTTTACAGGAAAGCATAAAGTGTATGAAAAAAGCGAAAGTTTCAATGGAGGGTTCGAATCGTTTCGAACAAAATCTACATTTGAAGCGGGCGCAGCAATGTGTACTGGAGATTGTTCCTTTTTTAAATGAGAAGACGAAAGAAGGGCAGTCTGTATCGATTGTGTATCGACGTATCAATGCGATGCTTGTTGAAGCGAATGTAAAGAGTGACTTGGTGCTTATTGATGAGGCAGAAAGAATGGTGTCGTCTTTATATCAAGCATGGCAAGATAGCCGCAAGCCACAATAAAATAGTTTGAATATTCGACAAATTATTTCGGAGATTAAGAAGGATTATGAAGGGTATATAAAGAATATTAAGAGTATAGTAAGCTAGCAATTAGTTGAAGGAGGAGTTCTGCATGAAGAACTATAACATTCGTGGTGAAAATATTGAAGTGACTCCGGCAATCCGTGAGCACGTAGAAAAGAAAATCAGCAAGCTGGAGCGTTATTTCACCGAAACTCCTAATGCGAATGTGCATGTGAATTTGAAAGTATATAACGATAAAAATGCAAAAGTGGAAGTAACGATTCCAATGAAAGAGCTTGTTCTTCGCGCTGAGGAACGCAATCAAGACTTATACGCAGCGGTTGATTTGATTATCGATAAACTGGAGCGTCAAATCCGCAAACATAAAACAAAAGTAAACCGTAAGTTTCGTGAAAAAGGCGAGCCGCAAGATTACTTTGCTATACTGTCAGACAATGCGCCTGCTGAGGAGCAAGATGATGATCTTCAAGTTGTGCGCACAAAACAGTTTGAATTGAAACCGATGGATGAGGAGGAAGCCGTTTTGCAAATGAATTTGCTCGGTCACAGCTTCTTCATTTATACAGATGCTGCATCTGATAGTACAAACATCGTATACAAACGAAAAGACGGCAAATATGGTTTAATCGAAACAACTTAAGGGAAGTGAAAGAAGTCCGCTATGGCGGGCTTCTTTTTTATGAGGGCTATTCGTGGTATGATTAGTTTCGTGATTTTGCATGAGGGGGAAATGATGAATGTCAATTGGACGGAATGATCTATGCCTATGTGGCAGCGGAAAGAAATATAAAAAATGCTGTGGAAAAATAGAAGGGGCTGCAATCCTGACTGTATTAGTAGAAGAGTGCAGCAATGTGCAGCGTGAACTGATCGATTATGCGATGGAAAAACATTCAGCGATGCTGAAAAAACAATTCCAGCCGCTTCTTCAGACGTATGAGACACTGCGTAAAAATGAGCAGGTGTTTCTCGTGACATTTGAAATTTGGGCCATTTTGACACAAGTATTGAAAGGGAATGAAACCATTTTAACGGAGTTTGTGAAGCGCCGTGTTCCATCTATTACACGGAAACGGACAGCAGAAATTGTGGCATCATGGACCGATTACCGCTTTATGGCTGGTGTCATTGAATCATGTGAAGGGAATATGTATCACGTTCGTGATCTATTAACGGATGAAATGTACACCATTCGTGCGCTTAAAAGTGTGTCGCTTGAAGGGGCATTTGTAACGGGTGCGCTTTTGCCGCATGAATCCGACTATACGTTTTTTATGACCGATTTTCATTTTGAGCCTGCACGTGTCGGCGCGATGACGAAAGCCGTTCGAGAATTGTACGAAGCTTCTCCGTATGAAGATACACAGTCGTTCTTTACAAACATGTTCATGGCGATGATGGAGCGACTATTTAATCTATATGAAGAACAGCAAAATGTAGTGGATGTACCCGCGTTAACGTGGTTGAAAGACGCTCACTCTACGACTGCTGACCATATTGTCGAATCGTTTGAACAGGAAAAAATTGAGCAGCCGATTGTACAAATGGCTGTATTGCTCTGGAATTATTACTGCAGCAAAGAAGATCCAACTGTCCGCAAACCAGAAGTCTTTACAGCAGCACTTCTGTCATTGATGCAATCGCACGGTATTCTGGATAAGGAAGAATCGAAAGCGGCCATTGCCAGCCGATATTCGATTTCCGCTTCAACACTATCGAAACGATTGAAAGAAATGGAAGTCGTGCTTCAAGAAAAGCTAAAACCTGCGGCAGAAGTGGATCAGGCGAGGCAACAGTAGACCATATAAGTGTACGCCTCCTTTTAGAAGTGGTAATATTAAATAGGAAAATTGTAAAGGTTTTACCCTGTTGAACCTGAAAAGGAGCGTTTATAAATGGGTTTATTAGAGAAAGTATTTGATGCGAATAAAAAAGAAGTAAAAAAACTCGAAAAAATGGCAGACAAAGTAGAAGCGTTTGCTGATGATATGGCGGCGCTTTCGGATATTGAGCTAAAAGCAAAAACAGTTGAATTTAAAGAGCGCTACCAAAAAGGCGAGTCGCTCGATCATATGCTGTCGGAAGCTTTTGCCGTTGTGCGGGAAGCGGCGAAGCGTGTGCTGGGGCTTTATCCATATAAAGTGCAGTTAATGGGTGGGATCGTCCTTCATGAAGGAAACATTTCTGAGATGAAAACGGGTGAAGGGAAGACATTGACGGCGACGATGCCAGTGTATTTAAATGCGATTTCTGGTAAAGGAGTCCATGTTATTACGGTCAATGAATATTTAGCGTCCCGTGATGCAGAAGAGATGGGGCATCTGTATGAATTTCTCGGTTTGACGGTTGGTTTGAACTTAAACAGCTTGTCAAAAGAGCAGAAAAAAGAAGCGTATGCGGCGGATATTACGTACGGAACGAATAATGAGTTCGGTTTTGATTATTTGCGTGACAATATGGTGCTGTATAAGGAACATAAAGTACAGCGGCCGCTTCACTTTTCCGTTATTGATGAAGTCGACTCCATTCTTATTGATGAAGCGCGGACACCTCTTATCATTTCCGGTCAGGCCGCGAAGTCAGCACAGCTGTACCTTCATGCTTTTTCATTCGTTCGTACGTTGAAAGAAGACGATGATTTTACCGTTGATATTAAAACGAAAAGCGTCCTTTTGACGGAAGAAGGAATGACGAAAGCAGAGAAAGCATTCGGCATTGAAAATTTATTTGATTTAAATCATGTTGGGCTGAATCACCATATTGTGCAAGCGCTAAAAGCACGTGTGACGATGCATCGCGATGTTGATTATGTTGTGCAGGATGGTGAGGTCGTCATTGTAGACCAATTCACCGGCCGCTTAATGAAAGGACGCCGTTATTCTGACGGGCTTCATCAGGCGATTGAAGCAAAGGAAGGCGTCGATATTCAAAATGAAAGCATGACGATGGCAACAATTACGTTCCAGAACTACTTCCGTATGTATGAAAAACTGTCCGGTATGACCGGTACGGCGAAAACGGAAGAAGAAGAGTTCCGCAATATTTATAACATGCGTGTTGTGGCAATTCCGACAAACCGTGAGATTGCCCGTGATGACCGTGCGGATTTAATTTACGCATCCATGAATGGGAAATTTATGGCCGTTGTAGAAGATATTTATGAACGATATCAATTAAAGCAGCCCGTTCTTGTCGGGACGGTGGCGATTGAAACGTCTGAATTGATTTCAGCTCACTTGAAGAAAAAAGGCGTTCCTCATAACGTGTTGAATGCAAAAAATCATGAAAGTGAAGCGGAAATTATTTTAAATGCAGGTCAGCCTGGTGCGGTGACGATTGCAACGAATATGGCTGGACGTGGAACGGATATTAAGCTGGGTGAAGGTGTAAAAGAGCTCGGAGGCCTGGCTGTTATTGGTACAGAACGTCATGAATCTCGCCGGATCGATAATCAGTTGCGCGGGCGTTCAGGTCGTCAAGGAGACCCGGGTGTGACACAATTTTATTTGTCAATGGAAGATGAATTAATGCGCCGCTTCGGCTCGGATAACATGAAGTCGATGATGGAAAAGCTAGGCATGGATGATTCACAGCCGATTCAAAGTAAAATGGTGTCACGTGCAGTTGAATCTGCCCAAAAACGTGTGGAAGGCAACAATTTTGATGCCCGAAAACGTCTTCTTGAGTATGATGATGTGCTTCGTCAGCAACGCGAAATCATTTACAAACAACGCGATGAAGTGCTGGATTCAGAAAACTTGCGCACGATTATGGAAGAAATGGTTACAAAAGAAATCGCTTCAACCATTGCTGTGCATGCGAACGATGGAGATGAAGCAGAACTATTTGATGTGTCAGGCATTACAGATACCGTAAATGCGAACTTGCTTGAAGAAGATGCGCTTACAGAAGAAGAACTGCGTGGCAAAGATCTGGATGCGATAAGCGGTATTATCTGGGATAAAGTTGCAGCACGTTACGATGCACGTGAAGAACAGCTTGGTTTCGAGCAAATGCGCGAGTTTGAAAAAGTCGTTCTTCTTCGTGCAGTTGACTCGAAATGGATTAACCATATCGATGCGATGGATCAGCTTCGCCAAGGTATTCATTTGCGGGCATACGGACAAATCGATCCGCTTCGTGAATATCAAAATGAAGGCTTTGCCATGTTTGAAGCGATGATTGAAGCAATCAACGCAGAAGCGTCGAAATACGTCATGAAAGCGGAAATTCGCAGCAACCTCGAGCGTCAAGAAGTCGCGAAAGGCCAAGCGGTTAATCCGAAAGAAGATGAGGGCGTAAAAAAGAAAAAACCACTTCGCAAAGCACCGGAAATTGGCCGGAACGAACCGTGCCCATGCGGAAGCGGTAAGAAATATAAAAACTGCCACGGGCTACAAGAATAATCAGCTCATTCGCGCACCAAAATAGAAATTTGAATAGAATAGACTAGATTCATGCAAATCGAAATGGTTATGCATGCATGTACCGATCAAACTAAAAATTAACAGAGGTGTATCATATGGAATTATTTGAAATTCGTAATGAGCTAGACAATTCAGCCGGAAAACTGGCGGACTTCAGGGGGTCTCTTTGACTTAGAAAATAAAGAGACCAGAATGGCCGAATTGGAAGAGCGTATGACTGACCCAGAATTCTGGAATGACCAGCAAGGTGCTCAAACCGTTATTAATGAATTAAACGGCTTGAAAGACCTCGTCGTTGAATATAAAGATATGGTGGAAACACATGAAAATCTTGAAATGACCCATGAGTTATTAAAAGAAGAAAACGACGAAGACTTGCACAAGGAACTTTCCAATGAAATGAAAGAATTTATGAAGCGTCTTGCAGATTATGAACTTCAGATTCTTCTCAGCGAACCGCATGATAAAAACAGTGCGATCTTGGAGCTTCACTCGGGCGCAGGCGGCACGGAGTCGCAGGACTGGGCGTCCATGTTGCTGCGTATGTATACACGCTGGGCAGAAAAACGCGGCTTTAAAGTCGAAACACTCGATTATTTGCCAGGTGATGAAGCGGGCGTCAAAAGTGTCACACTTCTTATAAAAGGTCATAACGCGTACGGTTATTTGAAAGCGGAAAAAGGGGTTCACCGCCTCGTCCGTATTTCGCCATTTGATTCATCAGGCCGGCGCCACACGTCTTTTTCATCGTGTGAAGTCATGCCAGAATTTAACGACGAAATCGAAATCGAAATTCGTACAGAAGATTTGAAAATCGATACGTACCGTGCGAGCGGCGCCGGCGGTCAGCATATTAATACGACAGACTCCGCTGTTCGGATTACACATCTTCCAACAAACGTTGTCGTGACGTGTCAAACAGAACGTTCACAAATTAAAAACCGCGACCGTGCGATGAACATGCTGAAAGCAAAATTGTATCAGCGCAGACTGGATGAGCAGGCAGCAGAACTGTTGGAAATTCGCGGTGAACAAAAAGAAATTGGCTGGGGAAGTCAGATTCGTTCGTACGTCTTCCACCCTTATTCAATGGTAAAAGACCACCGTACAAATGAAGAAACAGGGAACATTCAAGCGGTGATGGATGGCGATCTCGATAACTTTATCAACGCATACCTTCGTTCACGTATATAAAAAATTCAAGTGCTGTTATTCATGACAGCACTTGTTTCAATCATGGTTTTTTTTCTGAAAAGAGGGAAAAGTGAAATCGTACCAGTTTTGTCATTTTAGCAAATGATTTAAATCTGGCGAAATTGGTATACTAATGAAGGCACGATAAACCATTTTCAAGAGGGGGCTTTTTAGAATGGAATTGAAAAAATCATTGCTTGCGCTCATTCTCGGTTCATCCGTAGCACTTGCGGCATGTGGCGGTGGAAATGACGCGGCGAAGGACACAGAAGAAGCTGTTGATGAAGTAGAGCAAAACACAGAAGAAGCCGTTGATGAAGCGACACCGAAAGAAGATGCCGGTGACGCGACTACAGCAGCAGCCGGTGAAGAAGTGTACAAGCAAAGCTGCATAAGCTGTCACGGCGAAAATCTTGAAGGCGGATTTGGACCGGCACTTGATAAAGTGGGTGCAAAGTACAGCAAGGATGAGATTTTAGACATTATTCATAATGGTAAAGGGCAAATGCCGGCAAACGTCGTTGAAGGCGAAAATGCGGAAGCTGTTGCCTCATGGCTAGCAGAGAAAAAATAATAAACAAAAAAAGGGTCTATCTCAAACGCATGGCGATTGGGAAGGCCTTTTTTTATGTATAAAAAACGGCACCCTTGCCATCCTACGGAAAAGGGAGTGTGATCTGTATGGCAGTTTGGCGGAGCGGTGAGGATAGTCCATTTTCTCTATCAGCGGCCGAGAACACGAAGCATCAGAGTAGTGATGGCGGTCCATCTTCTCTATCAGCGACCGAGAACACGAAGCATCAGAGTAGCGATGGCGGCTCTTTTTCTCTTTCGGCGGCTGAAAATACGAAGCAACTTATCGATCTACTCGGTAAATCAGGAGATCTAAAAGAGCGGACCTTTTCATTTGAAAAAGCGGAAGGCCGGCTTTTGTATTTTGAAACTATCGTAGATTCAGCACGAATTGAAGAAAGTATTCTCCGCCCTCTTTCGGAAACAGACAGGCAAAATGCGGAAGAAGCACTGACGGTTTTGGAACGGGAGGAAGCAGCGGATCCAGACAAAGCACTCGCCGCATTAATGCAAGGGAAAGTGCTTCTTTTCCTTGAAGGACGTCCGATATGCATCGCGTGTGGTGTGGAAACATTTTTCTTACGCAGCATTATGGAGCCAGCGAATGAAAAAGTAATCCGCGGCTCCCATGATGGCTTCGTTGAAAGTTTAAACACGAATATTGCCTTAATAAGAGAGCGAATTAAACATCCAGGACTGATGATCGAGTATGTCCAACTTGGACAGAAAACAAATACGCGTGTCGCGATTATATATGAAAAAGAAATCGCCAATCCAGAGCTTGTCGAGGAGCTAAAGCGGCGTGTGAACAGCATCGATATGGATATGATGTTTGATCCTGGGTTTTTGGAAGATATGGTCGAAGATTCAACGTTGTCTCCATTTCCGCAAGTATTGCAGACAGAGCGTCCGGACCGGGCGATCGCAAATGTAATGGACGGAAGAATTTTACTGTTCGGAGATGGGAGTCCGACGTGCATCATCATGCCGGTGACTTTTTTTGCTCTTTATCAGTCTCCAGATGATTACAACGCCCGCACCATCCCCGGCTCTTTTTACCGGCTGCTCCGGTTTATTTCCTTTTTCATCGCGATCCTGCTTCCGGGTTTGTATATAGCCATCGTTGGCTATCACTTTGAAGTGTTGCCGCCCGATCTGATTTTAAATATAAAAGGGGGCGTTCAGACGATTCCGTTTCCACCGCTCATTGAAGTACTGTCGATGGAGCTCGCCATTGAAATCATACGGGAAGCCGGTGTGAGACTTCCGACCCCAATCGGACAGACCATCGGGATCGTGGGCGGTATCATCATCAGTGATGCTGTTGTCAGCGCAGGGTTTGCCTCACGTACAACCGTTATTGTGGTGGCGGTCACAGCGATTTCGTCCTTTGTCGCGCCGTCAGCGGAAATGAGTACAGCCACGCGGCTTATTCGTTTCCCGTTAATGATCTTGGCTTCTTTATTTGGTTTTTACGGGCTTATGTTTGGAATAGTGGCCCTTGCTATTCACTTATGTAAGCTTGAATCACTAGGCAGGCCTTATTTTGCGCCAATGGCTCCTTTTCGTCTGAAAGACCTGCTAAGAGATACGTTTATAAAACAGTCTGCTTGGAAGTTGAACACACGGCCGCTCGACAGTCGTCCAATTAAAGAAGACGCTGAGTTCCGTTCAAGAGAGTGGGCGAAAAAATGAAATCACCTGCAACGATTTCGCCTGTTCAGCTGTTTTTCATTCTGTTGCAAACGCAGATAGGCGTTGGCCTTTTATCGCTTCCTTACACGGTTCACGAGGAAGCAGGAAAAGATGGATGGATTGCCGTTTTGCTTGCAGGTTTGTTCGTACAAGGAGGCATTGCACTGATGTGGCTGCTTTCGTCGCGTTTTCCAGGGCTCACCTTGTATGATTTTGCCCCGCTTCTTGTCGGGAGAATCATCGGTACGGTATTGACGATGATGTATACGCTTTTCTTTTTCGCAATGGTTTGCCATCAGCTGTCTATGTTTCTTGCCATATCATCAAACTGGGCTTTTCCACGAACACCGCATGTCGTCTTTGCCGTATTGAGTATCGCGGTGGCGGTTTACCTTGTAAAAGAAAACTTGAGAGTGATTGCACGGTTTCATGTCCTGGCTTCTTTTTTACTCGTGTCTGTTTTATTTGTGTTCCTTCCTCTCATTCCACACTTCGAGATACAATACTTGTTGCCAGTCGCCTCAAACGGAGTGGAGGCCATTATGAAAGGCAGCGGGAAAACGGTTAATGCGTTTTCAGGATTTGAACTTTTACTTTATTTGTACCCTTTTACGGAAGGATCAAAAACAGCTAAATGGAAAGCAGCAGCCGGTGCGAATGCGGTCGTTACAGTGATCTATGCGTTCCTCGCTTTTGTCGCCTCTGCTGTATTCACTTCAAAGGAAATGAAACTCACTCCGGAGCCGGTTTTATATGTGCTGAAAGAAGTCGAACTGATTGTCGTTGAACGGATTGATCTTCTCTTTCTGACGATATGGGCTGTGTTTGTTCTGACGACGATTATGAGTTATTTGTATGTGGCATCGACTGGACTGACACACCTTTTGAAGGCGAAGGAGCACCGGAAATCGCTCTATGTGTTGGCTGTTCTCGTTATTCCAATCGCCATTGCCAATGAAAATCGGGAGGAACTGATGGAGATTGGGGGTAAACTCAATAACGTGTCCACGATCTTTCTCTTTTTCATCCCGATCGTACTTCTGATTGTTGCGTTGATCCGAAAAAAACGGGAGGAATCGGTGTGAAAAAATGGGTTGGATTAGGGCTTTCCTGCCTGCTGTTGGCAGGCTGCTGGGATGAACGTCAGCTAAAAGATCAAAATATTCTCTTCGGGGTAGCAATCGATGCGCCTTCAAAAGGAGAAATAACATTGACGTATGCTATTCCACAATCGGGCAGCGAATCGCAGCCGGCCAGTACAAAAAAAGTCATATCAGCAACGGGACGAACGGTTAAAGAGAGTGCAAATAAAATCGATCATAAAGTAGGTGCCAGTACGGAAATCGGAAAAGTACGTGTTGTACTACTTAGTAAAGAATCCGTTCAGCAAGACATTTATTCGCTGCTTGATACCTTCTATCGGAATGCCTCAAGCCCGCTGAATGCCAAAATAATTATTACGGAAGGGGAGGCAGAATCATTTTTTAGAAATGAACTAGAAGGAGAGCCGCTGTACAGTAACTATTACGCTTCGATGATTAAAAGTGCTGAATCCCTTGCACAGGTGCCGAAGACGAATATACAGCTATTCGCTTCGCCGCTTTTGGATGAAGGCGAAGATGCGATGGCTCCACTCCTCAAGTTTAACAAAGAAGAGAAGGTCGCGGAAGTAATGGGAACGGCTCTTTTTCATAATAAACATATGGTCGAAGAATTGTCTGTAGCTGAAACGACCGTTTTACTTTTAATGAAAGACGAAAAGGGGAAAGAGGCTTTTCTGACATATCCAGTGGAAAAAGAGGAGAGTATTACGATTCGGGTTGAAAAAATGAAACGGAAAATGAACGTCCACGTGCCAAAGGACGGGCCGGTAACGGTTGATCTATCGTATCAATTGAGCTACCGTGTGACAGATTATCCGCCAGATCATTTAGAGGATAAAAAAGTGGTGAAAAAAGTGAACAAAAAACTGTCGGACCAAATCGAACAGTCGATGGAAAAAACGATGGACAAAATAAAAGAAGCCAATTCAGATGTATTGGGCATCGGGCGCAAGGTGAACGCAAAAGATCCGGACCGGTTTAAACAATTAAAATGGGAAACCGCCTATCCAGAAGTGAACGTCAAGATTCATGTGAAAGCGGAGCTTATCGAAAGCGGCATTACGTTCTAACGTCATACAGGTCATTAAATATGGAACAGAAACATACGATGCATTTTCTGCTTTTTTAAAAGCGTATGGAACAAAATAGCAATGAAGAACCTATTAAAAAACGTCCATGAGGGCGTTTTTTAATAAAAAAAGTTGACTAATCACAAGTTTTCCAATAGGATTTAATTAACTGATGAGTCAGTTAAGGGGGGTGAACTCAAACTATGGAAAACGAGCAACAGGATTCCTCAACGATTGATCGAAAGGAGCAACTTTTAACCATTGCGCTGCAAATGTTTGCGCAGCAAGGGTATCATAAAACGAAAATTTCTGACATTGTCGCTGCAGCAGGCGTTTCACAAGGTACGTTCTACTGGCATTTTAAAAGCAAAGAAGCGATTGCAATGGAAATGATTCAAACAGGACGAGAACAAATTTTATCTGTTATATCAAAAGGGTATCGATCAAATTCCGGTACTGTTCAGGATTCCGTTCAGGCATCAAAGGAACTATTTGAACAATTATTTTTCTTTGCGGAGAATAATCGTTATTTCATGGAGCTGCTCTTTCGGGGAATCCGGTCCGAACGGATACTTCAAAAGATGATTGATCAAACGCGTTTTGACATTGAACGATCTTTTTCTAAAAATATCCAACGTGCCATTGAACTAGGTATCCTTCCGGCGGCAAAAGATCCAGCTCTTCAAGCTGCTTTATTAATGAGTCTAGTAGAAGGCATTATTGCGCGATGGCTTTTTAATAATCAAGAAAGCAGTGCAGCGATTCAAGAAATGACAGCGAAGGAACTGGCTTCAGAAATAGTCCGTTTTGAGTTTTTTGGTTTATTGGGTATTTAAATACTAGTCAACTACCCATCACTTAAACCCTAAAGGAAACTACATCACCAATCCTTCGAAAAACTATAAACAGGTAAGTTTCAAAAATATCAGACGTTTACGACATCTGAATAATTGGGAATACCTAGTGATCAAAGAAAAAGCCGTTCATTTCCCACATACATTTGGTTGAGGAAAGGGACTTCTGGCTAAATTCATTAAAAAAAGGAGAGAAAAGAAATGAAAAAACAATCTTCATTCTTTACTGTATTTTTACTTGTAACGGTTTTTGCGCTTGTATTAAGTGCGTGTAGTTCGGGTGGAAATGAGTCATCAGATGGCGGGGAGCAAGCAGAAAAAGATTTACTTCAAACAATTAAAGATGAAGGTGTTATGAAAGTGGGGGTAATGGGTACATATCCTCCATACAACTTTTTGAGTGAAGACAAAGAAATGGACGGGTTTGATGCAGATATCGCTAAAGAACTGGCAAAGCGTCTCGGTGTAGAAGCAGAGTTTGTCGCACAGGAGTTTTCGGGCATTATCCCTGGCCTACAATCAAAGAAATTTGACGTTGTTGTCAGTCAGATGACGATTACTGAAGAGCGCAAAGAACAAATGGATTTTACAGCACCATACATTAAAAATGAAGTGAAAGTCATTGTGTCTAAAGGAAATGATTCGATTAAAGGTGTAGAAGATTTTGTTGGTAAAAATATTGGTGTTGGTCTCGGTACAAACGATGAAACGTTTTTACGTACGGAGCTTCTTCCAAAAGTAGGAGAATTCAATATTAAAACGTATGATGATGTCGTGACGTCATTAAAAGACCTTGATGCAGGTCGTATTGATGCAACGATTAACAATATTTACGCTCTTAAACCAATCGTTGAAATTAATGGATTTGACATTAAAGCAGTGGGTGAAGCAGTGAAGTCGGACGAAGCGGGTGTTGCGATCCGTAAAGGAAACGAAAGCTTTTTAGAAGCACTTGATCAAGCGTTGGCTGAAATGAAAGAAGATGGAACGTACAACGAAATCTTCAAAAAATGGTTTGGGGAAGAGCCATCTAACTAATTTTTGAAGTGGGAAGGAATTCACTATGGAACTGATTATCGAAAACCTGCCCTTTTTGTTGAAAGGTGCGTATTACACGTTATTAATTACCGTTGTGTCTATGTTTTTTGGCTTAATTATTGGCATTATTACAGCGATTGCCCGGCTTAAAGGCAATCGCTTCTTTCAAGGAATCGCACGGGTATACGTATCGATTATTCGTGGAACGCCGCCCCTCGTTCAAATTGTCATCGTTTATTATGGGCTTGTTGATTACGGCATTACACTCGGCCCATTAACGGCTGCTTATATCGCCCTTAGTATAAACATAGGCGCGTATGTATCAGAAACATTCCGTGGAGCGATTCAAGCCATTCCAAAAGGCCAGACAGAAGCAGCCATAGCAACAGGGATGACGGAGTGGCAGGCGATGAAGCGAATTATTTTGCCACAGGCGGTGCGTGTAGCGATCCCGCCTCTTGGAAACACATTTATCGGTATGCTGAAAGAAACGTCACTCGTATCCGTCATTACTGTAACGGAGCTTTTACGGTCCGCTCAGCTTTTAGTTGCTCAATATTATGTGTATATGCCATTTTATTTAGCAATTGCGGTTATGTATTGGATTATGAGTACAGCGTTTTCGATGATATTGAATAAAGTGGAGAAGCGATTATCCATTTATTAATAACGGTGGTGATGGAATGATTAAAATGTATGGAATATCTAAACACTTTCAAGATAATGAAGTGTTAAAAGAGATTAATATGGAAGTCGCTAATCGTGAAATTGTAGCGGTACTCGGTCCAAGTGGTTCGGGGAAAAGTACCCTTTTACGCTGTATTAATGGTTTGGAGGAAATCAGCTCTGGAAGAATGGATGTAAATGGTACTATGGTCGATGCAGCAGCTTCTAAAAAAACACGCCAAAAAAATGTACAAGCGATTCGGTTGCAGACAGGGATGGTTTTTCAGCAGTTTAATTTATATCCACATAAAACAGTAATCGACAATGTAATTGAAGCACTCATTACGGTCAAAAAAACCCCGAAAGAGAAGGCCGTTCAAAAAGGAGAGACACTTCTTAAGCGTGTTGGATTGATGGATAAGCGAAATGTATATCCATCCCGTCTGTCAGGAGGTCAGCAGCAACGTGTCGCGATTGCGAGAGCTCTTGCGATGGAACCGGCCATTATGTTGTTTGATGAACCTACGTCGGCTCTCGATCCAGAGTTAGTCGGCGAAGTGCTGTCCGTTATGCGTGAACTTGCCAATGAGGGAATGACGATGATGATCGTCACACATGAAATGAAATTTGCACGGGAAGTCGCAGATCGAATTTTGTTTATGGCGGACGGACGTATTGTGGAAGATGCCGCTCCAGCCCAATTCTTTTCTTCTCCGCAAAGCGAGCGGGCGAAGAAATTTTTACATCAAGTCATGGACAATTAATAAAGAGAGAGGTGATCCACATGCAAGTAAAAGCCATTTGGAATGGTGGACGATCTTTTTCAGCTTCCGGTCCTTCGGGATATGAGATGAATATGGACGCGACACCGGTTTATGGCGGTGAGGGAAAAGGAAATACACCGACTGAAATGCTGCTTGCTTCGTTGGCAGGGTGCATTGGAATTGATGTGACAATGATTCTAAAACCTCACCTTGAAGCAATTGACAGCATTGAAATCGAAGTAGATGGAACAAGAAAAGAAGAGCTACCGACTGCGTTTACCGGCGCGGCGGTGACGTTTCACGTAAAGGGAGATATAACACCGAAAAAAGTATGGCGGGCCATTAAACTTGGAAAAGAAAAATACTGTGCTGTTTCTGCTTCTCTAAAGGCAGATATCACCTTTAAATTGGTGTTAAACGACATTGAAGAAGAACCCATTTAAAAACGTCCATCCGGGCGTTTTTTTTTGTTGAAATAAAGAGAATTGTGTTACAGCGTGAAATGAATCTGTAACATATTCTTTTCATTGTGACAAATGAAAGGATGCTATAATGTTTTGGGAGTCGAAAACAGGGTAATTGTGTCGGCTAAATAAAGAAACAAGGTGATTCAATGATCGAAATGCAAGGTGTGACAAAAAAATATCCGAACGGGGTCACGGCGCTCTCGGGCGTTGATGTCACAATTAAACAAGGCGAGTTTGTTTATATCGTCGGTCCGAGCGGTGCCGGGAAATCGACGTTTATTAAATTAATTTATCGTGAAGAAAAGCCGTCAGAAGGCAATGTCATTGTTGGCGGTATTAGTATAGTTGCACTTAGACAGCGTTCCATTCCAACATTGCGCCGTCAAGTCGGCGTTGTCTTTCAAGATTTCAAACTGTTGCCGCTATTAAATGTGTATGAAAATGTGGCGTTTGCACTTGAAGTCATTGAAGTAGAGCCAGCGGTCATTTACAAACAGGTAATGGAAGTGCTTGATCTTGTCGGATTGAAACATAAAGCGCGCATGCTGCCGACTGAATTATCGGGTGGAGAACAGCAGCGCATCGCGATAGCACGGTCGATCGTGAACAATCCGAAAGTGGTTATTGCCGATGAACCGACAGGGAATCTTGATCCGGATACATCGTGGGACATTATGCGCTTGTTTGAAACAATTAATGAACGCGGCACGACGATCGTGATGGCCACGCATAATAAGGAAATTGTCAACACAATTCGCCGGCGCGTGATTGCGATAGAAAATGGACGGATTGCTCGGGATGAACAGCGGGGTGATTACGGCTATGAAGCCTAGAACATTCCGTCGTCATTTCAGAGAAAGTTTTAAAAATTTACGGCGTAACGGCTGGATGACATTCGCAGCGGTATCAGCCGTGACCGTTACATTGCTTTTGACCGGCGTTTTCCTTGTCATCATGCTGAATTTAAACAAAGTCGCAACAGACATTGAAAATGATGTGGAAGTGCGCGTTCATATTAAACTGCTCGCTGAAGAAAAGGATAAAGAGCAGCTCAGAATGCAAATAGAATCTCTACCAGAAGTAGAAAGTGTCGACTATTCTTCTAAAGAAGAAGAACTGCAAAACATGATTAAAGACATGGGTAATGATTTTTCTTTATTTGAACAGAGTAACCCGCTTTACGACGTATTCATTGTGAAAACAGTGCGGCCTCAAGATACACCGAATGCTGCGCGGAAAATAGAACAGTTTGAATACACAGAAACAGCCGTTTACGGTGAAGAAAAAGTGGAGAATTTGTTCAGCTTTATGAAAACAGCCCGTAACATAGGAGTTGTACTCGTAGCCGGGCTGCTGTTCACAGCAATGTTTTTAATTTCAAATACAATTAAAATAACGATTTTTGCCCGCCGGAAAGAGATTGAAATTATGAAACTTGTTGGCGCAACGAACGGATTTATTCGCTGGCCATTTTTACTAGAAGGGTTATGGATTGGTCTGCTCGGTTCGCTTATTCCAATTGGAGCTATTTCCGTAGGTTATTATTATGCAGAACAGGCCCTTACTGCCCGTCTATCAGCTCATTTTATTGAATTCATCGGCTACTTGCCGCTCGTACTGCCGGTAACGGGTTTGCTAATAATCATTGCCATTTTTATTGGCATATGGGGCAGCTTCATTTCAGTTAGACGATTTTTAAATGTATGAGAATAGTAGATACAGGAACGAGAGGGGAAAAGAAGTTGAAAAGACGTTCTTATATGACGCTTGTGATTGCGGCGTCGCTTGGATTCAGCCTCACAGGGGAGGCATCTGCTGCGAAACTTTCTGACCTTGAACAACGCAAGCAGGAGATTCAGTCGCAAAAATCTGGGTTAGAAAGCAATATTAATGAGAAAGAACAACAAATTTCAGAACTTCAGCAGCAGCAAGATCAAATAACAGTAGAAATTCGTAAACTGGATCAAACGATATCTGAAACAGAATCGAAAATTCGCGCGAAAGAAACAGAGATAACAAAAACGAAAGCTGAAATCGAACGCCTTCGAGCTGAAATTAAAGAGTTGAAAATCCGTATTGCCGAGCGGACAGTCGTACTGGAAGATCGTGCGCGCTCTATTCAGCAAAGCGGCGGTTCTGCCAGTTACATAGATGTCTTACTTGGTGCAGAAAGCTTCAGTGATTTCATCAACCGTGCTACTGCTGTAACGACACTGGTAAACGCGGATAAAGATATTTTAGAAGAGCAAGAGAAAGATAAAAAACAGCTTGAAGAAAACGAGCAAAAAGTAAAAGAGCAGCTCGCAAATTTAGAAACGATGCTAAAAGAACTTGAAGCGATGAATGCACAGCTTATTAAAAAACGTACAGCGAAAAACAACGTGATGAAAGGGCTTGTGGCGGATGAGCATGAAGCGCATCATACAAAGCTGAGTCTTGAAGAAGAACAGTCATTGCTTGAATCACAGGAAGCGTCGATTCAAGAAGCGATTAGAGTAGAACAAGTGCGAATTGCTGAACAAAATCGTCTTGCTACAGAAGCGAAACAACGAGCACAAAAAGAAGCAACACAAAGAGCAGCTGCACACAAAGAAGCCGCTCAAACGCCAGCAGCTTCTACAGCAGAGACCGCCCGTTCAACCGTCACACCGACTGATTCCGGCGGCATGTTTATGCGCCCGGCACAGGGAACCTTTACATCCGGATTCGGCACACGCGACCTTGGCGACCACAAAGGTGTCGACATCGCCAACAGCGCGAGTGTCCCGATTGTAGCAGCGGCAGACGGTGTAGTTAGCCGCTCGTATTACTCAGATACATACGGAAATGCGATCTTTATTTCTCATTCTATAAACGGTCAAATATACACGACTGTTTATGCTCATATGTCAGAACGTATTGTGCAGGGCGGCAGCGTTCAAAAAGGCCAGACCATTGGCTACATGGGGAACACCGGCCAGTCATTCGGTCAGCATCTTCACTTTGAAATTCATAAAGGCCCATGGACACTTGGCAAAGAAAACGCCGTCGATCCAGCTCAATATATTAGTTTGTAAATGTTTAAGGGGTTGTCTCAAAAGAAATAATTGAGACAACCCTTTTTGTATGTAACCACATCGTATAACATAAATTTCTTCTTTTGGGGGAACAATGAGAATCGTGAACTGTTTGTTTAATTTTATGAAATAGTGGAGAGGTGAATCGGTTGAACGTCTTAAATTATGTAGCTTTCGCGATGATTGCCATATTATTTATCCTTTTTATATTCATGCTTTTTGGTTGGCGTTGGATAGCCAAACGAATGGTTAAAAAAATGGGGAAAATTGTTTTAACAGACAGCTATCAAGAAAATATTATGGAATTAATGCCAGGCCTGCGGCATATGGGCATTCAAAATGTACTTGAAAACAGCTTGCGTTCAGAAACAGGAGATCTCCTCCATCGTCCAATGGGCTCTTCGAAAAAATGGCCGCATTTTGATCCGATTACCTTTATCCCCGCACAGACAACACCGTTTCCAATAGATGGTGAAGAAGATGTAGACACGAAAGTAACGATTGGTCCAAAAGCAAAAAAACCAATGGAAATAAAAGTTCCGTTTATGATCAGCGGGATGGCTTATGGGATCGCACTTAGTGAAGAAGTGAGGCTTGCTTTGGCTAAAGCAGCTACAAATGTAGGAACAGCTATTAATTCTGGTGAAGGGGGCGTGTTACCAGAAGAGTTAGACACAGCAGATAAGTTTATTTTACAGTTTTCGAAAACAAAATGGGCAAAAGAAGAGGACGTTATTAAGCGGGCGGATATGATTGAAATTAAATTAGGACAGGGTGCGTTATCTGGGATGGGCGGAAAGATCTCGCCTAAAAATTTAACAGGTCGTGCGCGTGACGTGATGGGCCTTAAGGAAAATGAGGATGCCGTTATTTTTGAAAATTTTTATGAAAATCAAACATTAGAAGATTTGAAAGGACTTGTTGAAAAACTGCGGAACCTATCAGGCGGTGTACCCATTGGTGTGAAAATGGGAGCCGGTGGTAAAATCGAAGAAGATATTGATCATGTATTAAGCATGGGTGTTGATTACATTGCGATTGATGGGGGACAAGGGGCCACAATGGGGGCACCGCCCATTTTATCTGATGACTTTGGCATACCGACATTGCATGCGGTTGTCCGGGCTGTTAATCATCTTGAAAAGAGAAAAATGAGAGATCAAGTTAGTTTAATTATCTCAGGCGGGATGTTTACTCCTGGACACTTTTTAAAAGTTCTCGCACTCGGTGCCGATGCTGTTTATTTAGGATCTGTTATGTTATTTAACGTCTCACATGGTCAAGCATTGAATGCACTGCCATTTGAACCGCCTACACAAGTTGTTTGGAATCACGGGAAATATAGGAACCAATTTAAGCTTGAAGAAGGAGCAAAATCAGCAGAAAAATTTTTAACATCATGTACGGAAGAAATAGAAACTGCATTAAGGGCAATGGGAAAACGATCTTTAAAAGAGCTGTCAAAAAAAGATTTAGTATCTTATGATCAATTGACCGCACAAATGGTTGGCATTCCATTTTCATTTGAACCTTTTGAGAAGACAGACAAGTCACTTGTGAAGACAGACAAATCTCTTGTGAAGACAGACAGTAAGAGAAATGTAGTATTTGGGAAAATAAAGTTAAAATAAGGGGTTGGCGATCGGATAGGCCGGCCGCCCTGCCGAGGATTCACCTCCTGCATATTCTGTAAGAGTAGGGAGCGGGGAGGTGGATTGGCATGAGTGGACATAAAGAAAATAATTTCGGCGGTGGCTACGCATTGATTGTTGTTCTGTTCATCTTGCTTATTATCGTCGGCGCAGCGTACATTGGCTGGGGAAGCTAATACATGAAGGCCGCTAGACAAGCGGCTTTTTTTATTTTTTATCCATAAATATATGAAATGATCATAAATAGATCATATGATAATATAGTAGAAGGAGACGATATGGAATTTATTCAAATTGCTAATGTGACAATGCCTGTTCAACAGCTAGCTGCTATCATTGCCTTGTTTGGCGCTTGGCTATACGTGCGTATTCAATACGGAAAATCGTTCGCGGACCGCTTTGGTAATACCGCTTTTTTATTCGTGATCGTCTGGAAATTCAGCATCATTCTTTTTCAATTCCCGCTCGTCTTACAAGCACCGATATCTATTCTCTATTTTAACGGAGGCACATACGGATTCTGGCTGGGACTTGCTGTCGCGCTTTTATATGCTTATATCAAAAAAATGCCGTCTTTTAAAATGGCGGGAGCGTGGGCTTCAATCATCGTCTTGTATCCGCTCGCTTCGTCCGCATTGCTAGGTACGTGGACAGTTTGGATCTTCATACAAGCAGCAGGAAGCATTCTCTTTTTCTTTGTGGCGAAAGAAGGACTAGAGCGCGCACTCACATTGCTCTTATTTTGGCAGCTGCTCTTTTTATCAGCAGAAGGCCGTCTTATTGGGATGGAATCACTCGTATACATAATCGTCACAGCCTATTTTATTATTTGGAGGAAGAAAACATGAACAAAAAATGGTTTGGTGTCCTCTTGCTGGCCTTCTTAATTGGGATTGCTGGGTTTAATTTGTACAGCGACCGGAAAGATGTCACGGAAATTGAAAACACCGGGATGGCCGTTAATGACGACGCAACAGGTATTGCGCAAGGCGAAAAAGTACCTGATTTCACCGTGAAAACGCTGGATGGCAAAGAAGTAAAGCTGTCTGACTATGAAGGAAAAAAAGTGTTTTTAAATTTCTGGGCAACATGGTGTCCACCATGTAAAGCGGAAATGCCGCATATGCAGTCTTATTATGATGAGAAGCCGGAAAACATCGAAATACTCGCGATTAATTTAGAAGAAAGCAGCAAGAAAATTAGTGAATTCGTCGATCAGTACGGATTAACGTTTCCGATTTTAATGGATGAAGACGGAAAGGTATCGGAAACATTTGAAGTGTATACGATTCCGACAACGTACGTGTTAAACGAAGACGGCACCGTCTACCAAAAAATTATCGGTCCGATGGATGAACCGATGATGAAAGAATTAATGAAAGAGTAATCCGTCTATAATAGACGGATTTGTTTTTGTGCAAATTCGGGAATATAATAAATAAGGGAAAAGGAGTGAGGAATTTGGACTCATTTAATACGAAAGCCATACATGGCAAAAAATTGCCGACATCCATTCGGAGTAAAGTAACGCCTATTTATCAAACATCGGTGTTTTCATTCGATAGTTTAGAAGAGATGGAAGGCTATTATAGTGGAGATTCACCTTATTTATACACGCGTGTCGGCAACCCGAATGCGGATGAACTGGCAAATGTTACAGCACGTCTTGAAGGAGCGCCTGCCGGGGTGGCTGCATCTTCTGGTCTCGGTGCTATTATGGCTGCCGTGCTTGCGGTGGCGAAAAGTGGTGACCATCTCGTCGCAGCGCACGATGTATACGGCGGAACCTTTTATATGTTAAAAGAAGAACTGGCCCGCATGGGGATTGAGACTTCATTCGTTGATTTTGAAGATGAACAGGCGATTGAAGCGGCGATTCGTCCGGAAACCGTTATTTTATATACAGAATCGGTCACTAATCCGTTTTTGCGTGTTGAAAATTTGGAAGCAATGACGGCTGTCGCGAAAAAACATAATCTTGTTTTGATTGTTGATAATACGTTTGCAACGCCTTATCTCGTCCAGCCGTATGCGCTTGGTGCAGATATTGTTGTTCATTCAGCGACGAAATACATTGGTGGACATAGCGATGTATCCGCCGGCGTGTTATGCGGAAAAGAAGAATACGTCGAATCTGCCCGCAGCCGCATTGTGAACATCGGTTTAAATTTAAGCCCATTCGAATCATGGCTTGCGTGCCGTGGAGCGAAAACACTCGGCCTCCGGATGGAGAGACAATCAGCGAATGCACAAAAAGCCGCAGATTGGCTGGCCTCACAGCCAAAAGTAAAAAAAGTGTTTTATCCAACGACCGTATCTGACAAAGGAAATGGCGCGATTGTTACCATTCATCTTGCGGATGATGCCGATGAATCAGGCTTTTTCCGTTCACTCGGCTGGATTCAGCTCGTTCCATCACTTGCGGGTGTCGAAACGACAGTGTCATGGCCGTTCGGTACGTCCCATCGCGCTTTGTCACCGGAAGAAAAGCAGACAGTCGGTGTATCAGAAAAGACGGTTCGTATCTCGATCGGAATTGAAGAAGCAGCTGATATTATCGGCCAGCTTGAGAACGCATTGGCTGGCGCTTGACGAAAAAGTGTCTTGACAGTTAACGCTCGCCCAAACTTTCTGTTACAATAAAGGAAAGAATTGTGTGCAACGTTTTGGAGGGACACTTATGGCTTTAGACTGGCTCTTACAATTGGCTTCTGCTGCGTTAAAATTATTTATTCATCCTATTTTTTATTTCTCATTCATTCTTGCGTTTATCGTCGGGATGTTTCGCGTAACACGTGAACGAAAAGATTTCAGCACGCGCATCTATGATATTTATCAGGAAATCCGGTTTATTTTGCCATCGAGCCTTGCGATCGGTACTGTGTTATCTGTGATCACGATAGCCGCCGGACTGGCATTGCCATCGGGACTGCTCAACTTTATAGCAGCGGTTTTAATTATCTTCAGCATCGGAGGCTTTTTTCTTCTGTCACCAGCGTGGACGATGGGGGCCGCTTACGGCATATTCGTTTTATCGGACTGGTTTGACTACCCGTTTATTCCGTATGACAATCTGAATTTAAACGCGATTTTGTCCGTGCTTTCGATTGTTACCGCACTTCTCGTCATAGCAGAAGGCGTGCTGATCCGCAAGCGAGGTCATCAAGGCACATCACCGCGTATTGAAACGAGTAAACGCGGCTTAAAAACGGCTGTGCATCTTGCACGCCGGCTTTGGCTCGTTCCGGTCTTTTTACCAGTTCCATCGAGTAGACCACTCACTTCGTTCGCGGACTGGTGGCCGGTTATTGATACAGGTGCTGTCTCTTATAGTTTCGTTTTATTTCCGTTTTTGATCGGATTTTCGATGACAGTAAGAAGTACATTGCCATCACTTGCTGTTAAATCGACTGGGAAAAGTGTCATCATAGCCGGTGTATTCACGCTATTCATCGCGATCTTATCTTACTGGATCTGGCAGTTGTCTGCGGTCGCCGTTTTGTTTGCGGCACTTGCTCGCCTAGCGATTATGCTCCGTCATTACAATTATGAAAAACACCGTTCTTACTTTTTCACGAAGCAATCGAAAGGAGTCATTATTGCTGGCGTTCTTCCCGCATCACCTGCACGGAAAATGAGACTTGATATTGGTGAAATCGTAACGAAAGTAAACGATGTACAGGTTAGCAGTGAACCTGAATTTTACAAAGCACTCCAAAAAAATGCGGCGTACTGCAAACTTGAGGTGATTGGGACGAATGACCAGCTTCGTTTCGTACAAGGATCCATTTATACAAATGACCATCATGAACTCGGCTTAATTTTTGCGCCTGAAGAAAAAGAATATATGGATGACTCTATATTTACTGATTAGACGCCCTCATTGCAGGGCGTTTTTTGTGTCAAAAAATGAAATGCGTCCGTTTTTAGTCAAACAGAGCAGATTTTCTTTTTTTTGTGTACATTTGCCGGTACAATAGGCATAATATGCGGAAAAGGAGCAAACAACATGGGTGTACATACATATTTTAAAAGTTTGTCAGATCTTGAACATTTGTACCGACTGCCAGGGAAATTTAAATTTCAGACGCATACAGTTGCTGCGCACTCCTTTAAAGTGACGAAAATCGCGCAATTTTTAGGTACGGTAGAGGAGCTGGCCGGTGAGAAAGTCAATTGGCGGTCACTTTATGAAAAGGCGCTTAATCACGATTATGCAGAGCTGTTTACAGGGGATATTAAAACACCGGTCAAATATGCGACTGTTGAATTGAAGGAATTGTTTTCACAGGTAGAAGAACAGATGTCACGTAAATTTATTGAAGAGGAATTTCCAAAAGAATTTCATGAAGCATATTTGAGACGATTGAAAGAAGGAAAAGATGGATCGCTTGAAGGGCGTATTTTATCCGTTGCCGATAAAGTAGATTTGCTTTACGAAGCATACGGTGAAATTTTAAAGCGCAACCCGGATCCGCTCTTTTTTGAAATTTATGAAGAAGCGTTAAATACGATATTAAAATTCAAAGAGCTGCATTGTGTAAAATATTTCGTTGAACATATCATGCCAGACATGCTTGCGGAGAAGTTTATGCCGCATAGTGAATTGCGTGATTTAACGGAGCGCATTATTCACCGTCATGAGTAATCTATTCTTTTCACTTACTAATAAATGAGCTATGATAAAAGAAAACAATTTTAGGAGGACGCAGATGGTCGATAAGATGATCTTGGCGTTGTTGATGCCTGCCTTGCTTGTGGTCTTGTTTTCACGCGTGACATACAACCAGTTTGTTGGTCTTGTGCTAACGGTCGCGCTTATTGCTGCATCTGCCTATAAAGGATATACCCATACGTGGGAACTCATTATTATTGATGCTGCTTCGCTGACAGCTGGTTTATGGCTGTCCAACCGGATGATGAAGCAGTTGAAATTAAAATTAAACTGACACCGAAAAATTTTTTGGTGTTTTTTTTATTAAGAAATGAGCAATAGCGCTCGATCCGAACTAGTGTGCGCTTTCCGCTGGCATTTTTTGTTTCGTTCATGTTAAAATGGGAATTATAAATAAACGAGAATGCTAAAGGAATTAAAGGGGGACCTGTACGTTGGAGCAGGAATTTAAATTAGTATCAAAATATAAACCGGAAGGCGATCAACCGGCAGCGATTGCTGAACTCGTTGCCGGAATTGAGAGCGGGAAAAAACATCAAACGCTGCTTGGCGCGACGGGTACGGGAAAAACCTTCACCATTTCTAATGTTATTAAAGAAGTAAAGAAGCCGACACTCGTTATTGCACATAATAAAACACTTGCTGGCCAGCTATACAGCGAGTTTAAAGAGTTTTTTCCAGATAACGCAGTTGAATATTTTGTTAGTTTTTATGACTATTATCAGCCAGAAGCGTATATGCCGCATACCGATACGTTTATTGAAAAAGATGCAACTGTGAACGACGAAATCAATGAAATGCGCCATTCCGCAACGTCGTCTTTATTTGAACGTAAGGATGTTATCATTATCGCGTCCGTCTCGTGCATTTACGGACTCGGTTCTCCTGAAGAATACAGTGAATTGGGTATTTCACTGCGAAAAGGTATGGAAATCGGCCGCAATGAAATGCTGAGACGGTTTGTTGATATCCAATATGAAAGAAATGATATTGATTTTAAGCGCGGGACGTTCCGTGTACGTGGCGATGTGGTCGAAATTTTACGAGCATCCCACGATAACTATTGCATCCGTATTGAATTTTTTGGTGATGAAATTGACCGAATAAGAGAAGTGGATCCGCTTACCGGTGAAATTCTCGGCGACCGTGATCATGTATTCATTTTCCCGGCGTCTCACTTCGTTACCCGTGAAGAAAAACTGAACAAGGCGATCGAGAGTATTGAGGAAGAGCTGGAAGAACGGTTAACAGAGCTGCGTGCAGAAGAAAAATTGCTCGAAGCGCAACGGCTTGAACAGCGGACGCGCTACGACCTCGAAATGATGCGCGAAATGGGTTTTTGCTCGGGCATTGAAAACTACTCGCGTCATTTAACGCTTCGTCCGCCTGGTTCAACACCGTATACGTTGCTTGACTATTTTCCCGATGACTTTTTAATGGTCATCGATGAATCGCACGTGACATTGCCTCAAGTGCGCGGCATGTTTAATGGTGATCAGGCACGGAAGCAGGTGCTTGTTGATCACGGTTTCCGCCTGCCCTCTGCGAAAGACAACCGGCCGCTGACATTTACTGAATTTGAAGATCGCAATCATCAAGTTGTATACGTATCGGCAACGCCGGGTCCGTATGAACTCGAAAAAACACCAAACATGACCGAGCAAATTATTAGACCGACTGGACTGCTTGATCCAACTATTGAAATTCGACCGATTGAAGGACAGATTGATGATTTACTCGGCGAAATTAATGACCGCGTGGCGAAAAATGAACGTGTGCTTGTCACAACATTGACGAAAAAAATGTCCGAAGATTTAACCGATTATTTAAAAGAAGTCGGTGTGAAAGTACAATATTTACATTCGGAAGTTAAAACGCTTGAGCGAATTGAAATTATTCGCGATTTGCGTCTTGGAAAATATGATGTACTTGTCGGCATTAACTTGTTAAGAGAAGGACTTGATATTCCGGAAGTGTCACTCGTGACCATTTTGGATGCAGATAAAGAAGGATTCCTTCGTTCAGAGCGGTCGCTTATTCAAACGATGGGTCGTGCTGCTCGTAACTCAGAAGGGCATGTTATTATGTATGCCGACAAAATCACGGATTCAATGACAAAAGCAATAAATGAAACGAAACGCCGCCGTGAAATTCAAGAAGCATATAATGTGAAGCATGGTGTGACACCGACGACGATTCAAAAAGGTATTCGCGATGGGATCCGTGTGACACAAGTAGCGGAAGATGGTGGAACGTATACATCGAAAACAACTGGGAAGAAAATGACAGCAAAAGAGCGTAATAAGCTGATTATCAGTCTTGAAACGGAAATGAAACAAGCAGCTAAAGCGCTTGATTTCGAACGAGCTGCTGATCTTCGCGATGCATTGTTTGAACTGAAATCAGAATAGAGGTGAGTTTTCATGGCTATTGATCATATATCGGTAAAAGGGGCACGTGCCCATAATTTGAAAAACATTGATATAACGATTCCACGAGACCAGCTTGTCGTATTGACAGGACTATCTGGATCGGGGAAATCATCACTTGCATTTGATACGATTTATGCAGAAGGACAGCGACGCTATGTTGAGTCTCTGTCTGCCTATGCTCGTCAGTTTTTAGGACAGATGGATAAGCCGGATGTTGATTCAATTGAAGGATTATCACCGGCGATTTCGATTGATCAGAAGACAACGAGCCGCAACCCGCGCTCTACCGTCGGGACGGTAACAGAAATATATGATTACTTGCGTCTATTGTATGCAAGGGTCGGCCGTCCAGTTTGTCCCATTCATGATATTGAAATTTCATCACAGACGATCGGACAGATGGTTGATCGCCTGATGGAACTTGAAGACCGGACGAAAATACAAGTGCTGGCACCGGTTATTTCCGGACGAAAAGGGACGCATGCTAAAGTATTTGAAGACGTGAAACGGCAAGGATACGTACGTGTCCGCGTTAACGGGGACATGCGTGATCTTGAGGAAGAGATTGAGCTTGAGAAAAATAAAAAGCATTCGATTGAAGTCATTATTGATCGGATTGTCATTAAAGAAGGGATAGAGGCGCGTCTAGCTGATTCACTTGAAACGGCGCTTCGTCTCGGTGAAGGCAACGTTATTATTGATGTTATGGAAAAAGAAGAATTGCTGTTCAGTGAACATCATGCCTGCCCGCACTGTGGTTTTTCAGTTGGTGAACTTGAACCGCGCATGTTCTCATTTAATAGTCCGTACGGTGCGTGTCCGTCATGTGATGGCCTTGGTATGAAGAAAAAAGTTGATGTTGATCTCGTTATACCGAATCGGGAGCTGTCGCTTAATGAAAATGCCATCGCTCCATGGGAACCAGTTAGTTCGCAGTATTATCCGCAGCTATTAAAAGCAGTGTGTCTACATTACGATATTAATATGGATACGCCGGTGACAGAGTTGCCTGACGATCAATTAGACAAGCTGTTAAACGGTTCCGGAAAAGATAAAATCCGTTTCCGTTATGAAAATGATTTCGGACAGATTCGAGACAATCAGATTGAATTTGAAGGTGTATTACACAATATTGAACGCCGGTATAAAGAAACAAGTTCTGATTATATACGCGATCAAATGGAGAAATACATGGGCGAGTCAAAATGTCCGACATGTAAAGGGCACCGTCTAAAAAGAGAAAGCCTAGCTGTGAAGATTACTGGATTAACGATTTCACAGGTGACCGATTTTTCCATTCAAGAAACAGCAGACTTTTTTAAAGACATCGAATTAACAGAGAAAGAAATGCAAATTGCACGGCTTGTTTTACGGGAAATTGGTGAAAGGCTCGGCTTTTTAATTGATGTGGGGCTTGATTATTTAACATTAAGCCGTGCTGCGGGTACGTTATCAGGCGGTGAAGCACAGCGCATCCGATTAGCGACACAAATTGGTTCGCGCTTAACAGGTGTGTTATACATTCTCGATGAGCCATCAATTGGCCTCCATCAGCGCGATAATGACCGCTTAATTCGTACGATGCAAAACATGCGTGACATCGGCAACACACTGATTGTCGTGGAGCATGATGAAGATACGATGATGGCCGCTGATTATTTAATTGACATTGGTCCTGGTGCAGGTGTTCATGGCGGTGAAGTAATTGCAGCCGGTACACCGGAAGAAGTAATGAAAAACGACAAGTCACTAACTGGACGATATTTATCCGGTGACAAATTTATTCCGCTTCCGGACGAGCGCCGCAAACCGGATGGGCGCTGGATTGAAGTGACTGGTGCGAAAGAAAATAATTTGAAAAATGTCAAAGCGAAATTTCCGCTTGGCTTGTTTACAGCAGTGACCGGAGTGTCCGGATCAGGGAAAAGTACACTCATCAATGAAATTTTGTACAAATCACTTGCGCAACAACTGAATAGAGCAAAAAGCCGGCCTGGTGTACATAAAGAAGTGAAGGGCATCGATCAGCTTGAAAAAGTAATTGACATTGATCAGTCGCCAATCGGCCGGACACCGCGATCTAATCCGGCAACGTATACCGGTGTATTTGATGATATTCGGGATGTATTTGCGCAGACAAATGAAGCAAAAGTGCGCGGCTATAAAAAAGGCCGCTTCAGTTTTAATGTAAAAGGTGGGCGCTGTGAAGCGTGCCGCGGCGATGGGATTATCAAGATTGAAATGCATTTTTTGCCTGATGTATACGTGCCATGTGAAATATGTCATGGCAAGCGGTATAACCGGGAAACACTTGAAGTAAAATACAAAGGAAAAAATATTTCAGATGTGCTTGAAATGACTGTCGACGATGCACTCCTCTATTTTGAAAACATCCCGAAAATTAGTCGAAAGCTACAGACGATTGTAGATGTTGGATTAGGCTACATAACGCTTGGTCAGCCGGCCACGACTCTTTCCGGTGGGGAAGCACAGCGTGTAAAACTAGCATCAGAACTGCACCGCCGTTCAAATGGACGCTCTTTTTATATTCTGGACGAGCCCACCACCGGCCTTCATACAGACGACATTGCAAGGCTTCTGGATGTATTGCAGCGGCTCGTTGAAAACGGTGATACGGTTCTCGTCATCGAGCACAATCTCGACGTCATTAAAGCAGCTGACTACGTAGTCGATCTTGGTCCTGAAGGCGGCGATAAAGGAGGAACCATTGTGGCGTCCGGTTCACCAGAAGAAATTGCTGATACAAAAGAATCGCATACTGGCTACTATCTGAAGAAAATTTTAGAACGTGACCGGGAACGGATGGCTGTACATTCAAAATAAAGTGAAACTTTTCAATCGGTGCTTACGTATGTGGTAGTAATAGACAAATACAATGGAGGTTTCACAATTTATGAGTGAAGAAAAGATTCGTATTTTGAAAATGTTGGAATCAGGCATTGTTTCGGCGGATGAAGCAGTAAAATTGATTGAAGCACTGGAAAAAAGCAATACAGCAACAGGTGCATCATCAAAATCAACTGAAAGCTCAAAAGGAATCGGTGGATTTTTTGATGAGTTAGAGAAAATCGGCCAAAAAATTACCGCACAGCGTCCAAATACAGATACGATTCATCAGTCAAAAGATAAATTGTTTGAGTTTATGCAAACAGCGATGCAGCGTATTAAAGACGTTGAATTACCGTTCATTGGCAAAGGTACCGAGTTTACACACGTGTTTCATGAAACAGATGTCACACCGAGCCGCCTGAAAATTGAAACGGCAAATGGGGCTGTTACGATTCGTACATGGGAAGGACCTGGTGTGAAAGCAGAGTGCCGTGTGAAAGTATACGGTGCCAGCACAGAAGAAGAAGCACACGAGTCGTTTTTGAAAAACAGCACTTTTTATGCGCGTGAAGATAAATTATCGTTTTCTGTCGGCTTAAAACTAATGAAAACAGATGTGACGTTGTACGTTCCATTGACAGCGTTAGATGACATTTCGGTGAAATTGTTTAATGGTGCATTCGATATGCGTGACATTGATACTGAAAAGCTTGAAGTGCGCGCGGCGAATGGCAAAATTGAACTGAAAAACGGGAAAATTAAGACGCTTGAAGCGGAAACAGGCAATGGCCCGATTCGTATTGTGGACTGCGATGGCGAACGTGCCGAGTTGAACTCATTTAATGGGGCAATCCATATAGTCGGTACATTCCGCTTTGCCGATTTGAAATCATTTAACGGAAACATTTTGTATGATACGAAATCGGACCTGGCAGAAGCCGTCAAAGCGGAATCAATGACAGGCAATATTGAATTGTATGTTCCACAGGAGTTGTCAGTAAAAGGCGAGATTCGCACCACAGCTGGCCGCCTGCAACTTCCGGAAACTGGAATGGCGAATGTGACGGAGAAAGATGAACGTATTCAAAAGTCACTGAAGTTCGAAAGTGACAACCTGTCTGATGGGCGCCAGCTTGTGATTGACGCGGAAACAAAAACAGGTTCCGTCACACTGCGGGCATCTTCGCTTCATCAAACGCCACCGCCGGCTAACCCGGATGATTCATTTGGCGAAGGTATTTAATTTTAAGAACTAAGGGAGTTTTCTGCATGGGCTGGCTCATTAGTGTGCTCATTAATGCTGTACTATTCGTGGCGCTTTCTGGATATTTTCCGGGCTTGTATGTAGACAGTTTTTTATCTGCGGTCATCGCAAGTCTTGTTCTATCTATTTTGAACTTGCTTGTTCGCCCGTTTCTCATTATTTTGACACTGCCGATTACGATGCTGACGCTTGGGCTTTTCTTGTTCATTATTAACGCAGTAACCTTATTAATGACAGATGGTATTATGGGCTATGCATTTGAAATTGAAAGCTTCGGTCTTGCGATCATCATTGCGATTGCCATGGCTTTCGTCAATATCGTCCTGCAGATGACCATTTTACGAAAAAAATAAAAACAGGAAGCCCCCGGGCTTCCTGTTTTTATTTGCGTGTTCTTGATCAAACTGAGTAACGCGCTGAGAAACTGAGTAACACACCAGGAAATCGGAGCAGTACTTAACAAAAAACGCGCTTAATTCCGTCTGCGATCGCCCGGGCACATGTTTGCCGATACTGACTGGTTTTTAACAATGCAGCTTCTTCCCGGTTGGTCATAAAGCCGGCTTCAATTAAAATCGCGGGCATGTTTGTTTTACGTAATACGTAAAAATTAGATGCTTTGACACCTCGATCCCGTCTGCCTGTAGCGGCTACGAGCTCGTGTTGAACAGACTGTGCAATTTTCAGTGCAGCAGCAGGACGAGATGTGTACACATATGTTTCGATGCCGTGAGCGCTCGTCCATCCTTCACCGTACGCATTCGCATGGATAGAAACATACAGATCGGCTCTTGCTTCATTTGCTTTTTGTACCCGTTTGGCAAGTGGAATATCATAGCTGTCGTGATGCACAAATAAAGTGTCCGCATTTATGTTTTCTCGCAAAAGTAGTGCTGTTTCCCGGTTAAATTCATATTCACGCATTCCGTCTGGTGTCCTCTTGCCTGGCGTATTCCATCCATGTCCTGCATCGATGGCTATTTTCATCTTCAATCCATCCCCCTTTCACCGTCTATATACAGTGAAATCGCGAAAATCGAAACGGAAAGAATCGATTTTCTTAAAAACATGATACAATAATAACAATTCGTTTTGTGTGAAGAAGGAGGGGAACCACCAAATGGTAAAAGTGCGTACAGTGGATATATTAGAAAAGTTTAATCTAGAATTAGTGAGCGGAGAAGAGGGTCTTCACCGTCCAATAAAAATGAGTGACCTGTCACGTCCGGGTTTAGAGATCGCTGGTTTTTTTGATTATTATCCAGCGGATCGTATTCAGCTGATCGGCATGACTGAACTGTCTTTTTTTCAGCGGCTTAGCTCGGAAGAAAAAAAGGAACGAATGGATAAGTTATGTGATTATGAAACCCCGGCCATTATTATCTCCCGTAATTTAAGCGTACCGATTGAATTGATTGAAGCATCTGAAATGTTTTCTGTTCCAGTGATGCGTACCAAAATGACGACGACAAAGTTTACTAGTCAATTGACGAATTATTTGGAGTCGATGCTCGCACCGACAACAGCCGTTCATGGTGTACTCGTTGATATTTATGGTATTGGAGTACTTATTACCGGCCAGAGCGGCGTCGGGAAAAGTGAGACAGCACTTGAACTTATAAAACGGGGACACCGTCTTATTGCGGATGATTGTGTGGAGATTCGTCAGGAAGACATTGATACATTGATTGGCCAATCTCCGGAACTGATTGAGCATTTGTTGGAAATTCGCGGTCTTGGTATTATTAATGTGATGACATTGTTTGGTGCGGGAGCTGTTCTTTCGCATAAGCGCATTTCGCTCAACGTGTACCTTGAACAGTGGCACCCGAAAAAGCAATACGATCGTCTAGGTATTGAAGATGATAAGTTGAAAATTATTGATTCTGAAATTACGAAATTAACATTGCCCGTTCGTCCTGGACGAAATTTAGCCGTTATCATTGAAGTAGCCGCGATGAACTTCCGTTTGAAGCGAATGGGTGTCAATGCAGCACAAGAATTTTCTGACAAACTGGCAGGCGTTATTAGCGAGGCCGGCATTGATGAAGAAAACTAAGGAGTGAAAAGATGGACGGGTATCCGTTAAATCCCATTGCGCTCGATCTCGGTCCGATTCAAGTACACTGGTATGGCATTATTATCGGTATCGGCATCGCGCTTGGTTTTTATTTAGCATCAAAGGAAGCTGATCGACTCGGCCTTCAGAAAGACACATTCGCTGACTTGTTAATATGGGCGATTCCCATTGCCCTTATATCAGCACGGCTTTATTATGTTTTATTTCAATGGGAATACTATTCAGCAAACCCGGGCGCCATCATTCAAATTTGGAACGGCGGCATTGCCATTCACGGGGCACTTATCGGGTCAGTTATTACGACGATTATTTTTGCTCGAAAACGAAATATTTCATTTTGGAAAATTGTCGATATTGCGGCGCCGTCGATTATTCTTGGTCAAGCAATTGGTCGGTGGGGCAACTTTATGAATCAGGAAGCACATGGCGGTGAAGTGACAAGAAGTTTTCTTGAAAATATGCATTTGCCGGAATTTATTGTGAATCAAATGTACATTGACGGGTCTTACTACCATCCGACCTTTTTATATGAATCTGTTTGGAACATCATTGGTTTTGTGCTTCTCTTGCTTTTGCGAAAAGTGAATTTGAAACGCGGAGAACTGTTTTTAACATATGTCATCTGGTATTCAATCGGCCGCTTGTTCATTGAAGGACTGCGGACGGACAGCTTAATGTTGACGGACTTTTTACGTATTGCTCAAGTGCTCTCGCTTTCGTTAATTGTACTCGCAATAGCGCTGCTCATTTACCGCCGCTTTACATATAATCTTCCACGTTATAATGATCCATCGAATGAAGGGAAGATTGCATCTTGAAACAAACGATTATAAAAGGATTAATGACGGGATTAAAGACAACATGGACGCTCGGGAAAGTCATTTTTTCTGTTACATTGATCGTGACAATTTTACAATTTACACCGGTTTTGCCGTGGATTATTCAATTAATCAGCCCGATTATGGGTATTTTTGGTTTGTCGGGCAATGCAGCCATTCCGCTCGTTCTGGGCAATGTGCTGAACTTATATGCAGCTATTGGTGCGATTTTATCGCTTGATTTAACTGTAAAAGAAGTCTTTATATTAGCGATGATGCTTTCATTTTCACACAATTTATTTATTGAATCGACGGTGGCATTAAAAGTCGGTGTAAAAATATGGATAGTATTGGCCGTTCGTCTTGGTCTCGCGTTCCTGGCAGGTGTGGTCATTAACTTTATCTGGCACGGCGGAAGTGAACTGGCTCAGTATGGCATGGTGCCAGCAGTAGAAAGTCAGCCTGAAACATGGAGTGCGATTTTTCTTCTTGGAGTGGAGAAAGCAAGCTTCGGCGTCTTACAGCTGGCGATCATTGTTATTCCGTTGATGATCATGATACAAATGGCAAAAGATTTAAAATGGCTTGATTCGTTTTCACGGGCAATGGCACCTGTTACACGTTTTCTTGGCATGAAAGAGAATACGTCGATGACACTCGCATCAGGCTTGTTGTTTGGACTTGCGATGGGGTCAGCAGTCATGATTCAAGCGGTGGAAGAAGATGGTGTCAGCCGGAAAGATGTAACAATTGCGTTTATTTTTCTTGTCGCTTGCCATGCTGTAATAGAAGATACTCTTATTTTTATTCCGCTCGGGATTCCCGTGCTGCCGCTCTTTTTCATCCGGATTGTGACGGCGGTTATGTTAACGCTTATCATCGCCCGGCTTTGGGAGCGATCTGAAAATGTGCGGAGAAAGGAAGCTACTTATATATGAAAAATATTACAACGCTTTTGTTTGATTTAGATGGGACATTAATTAATACAAATGAATTAATTGTGGAGTCGTTTTTACATACGCTCAATCATTATTATCCAGGGCAGTACAAACGAGAAGATGTTTATCCGTTTATGGGTCCGCCGCTTATCGACACGTTTGAACAAATCGATAAAGAACGGGCAATGGAAATGGTCGCACACTACCGAAAATTCAACTTGGCTCAGCACGATATACTCGTTACGGAATTTCAAGGTGTATATGAAACGATTCGTATTCTTCATGAAAACAACTACAAACTGGCGATTGTGTCAACGAAAATACACGATACGATTATTAAAGGCTTAAAGCTAACGCATCTTGATCCGTTTTTTGATGTGATCATTGGACTTGATGATGTAGAAAACCCAAAACCACATCCAGAGCCCGTTGAAAAAGCGCTAGCTGCACTCGGATCAAAACCGGAAGAAGCAATCATGGTCGGTGACAACTATCACGATATTGAAGGCGGTCAAAATGCGGGTACGATGACGGCAGGTGTTGCCTGGTCATTAAAAGGACGCAACTTCTTAAACGAGTACAACCCGAATTTTATGCTTGAATCAATGACAGACTTGCTTCATATTTTGAAAGTTGGAGCAGAAAATAAATGAGACGAACGAAGCGGTACAGACTGGAAGGCGACAAAAATCCGCTGTTCCATATATACGAAACCGTTTCGTTCTGGAAAACGTTTAAAAACACAGTCGTGATTGAAATCGGCCGTTTTACGCCGACAGCCCGTCTGAAAAACACATTGTACCGCCGGTTGCTAAGGATGAACATCGGTGAAGGCAGTGCACTTGCTTATAAAGTAGTGCCAGATATTATGTTTCCGGAGCACATTGTGATAGGCAATAATACGATTATCGGCTATAACACGACGATTCTCACGCATGAATATTTAACGGATGAATACCGGATTGGGCCGGTTGTCATCGGTGACAATGTGATGATTGGTGCCAATTGCACTGTATTGCCTGGTATCGAAATTGGCGACGGGGCGATCGTGTCGGCGATGACACTTGTGAATCGCGATGTACCAGCTGGTGCGTTTGCCGGTGGGAATCCAATGGTGATTAAACCCGTTTCAACGAAAAGTTGAAACGGGTTTTTTCACATGTTTATTGTGTGCTTTTGAAACTTATGATGACTGTATAGCGTAATAAAAGGAATAATAAAAGGGAGGGATCGGTATGAATGGAAAATTGATAGAAGAAAATGTGTCCATCTTGCGCAAAACGGCAGGGAAATGGATGGATAAACGTCTTGTTTTACTGACGGCTGCCCAATTCGCCGCAAGGCAAGAACAAATCGATGGACAGACGTTCACGTCTTTATCGAATAAAGTTAGAAAAACAGGTTCTGTTTTTTCTCCACTCAGAACGATTCATTTTCCAATGACAGGACTTCTCATGACAAAAGAGGGAGACCCGAATGAATCGTTGGAAAAGCTGCTTATTTCGTATGAGACACTTCGATCAGCCGGCCTGCGATCTTCGGCCTACACGTACATTGCTGCTTTTTTGGTAGAGGATTCGACGAGACCTGAACGCATAAAAGAGATTTTTGAGGAAATGAAACGATATCACCGTTTCTTGACTTCGTATGAAGATTATCCGGCGGCCGTTATAATGGCAAAGCGGCCAGAAAGCGTGGTGGAACTTGTTGATTCATCTGAAATGTATTACCGTTATTTGAATGAAAAAGGTTTTTGGAAAGGGAATGACCTTCAGTTTTTGGCGAATATGCTTGTGATGGATGGCATGTTTCGCGACCAGTCGGCGGAAGCGGTCCTTCGTGCAAAAAAAGATCTGGAAATACACGGATTGAAGGTGAAAACGATGCATTATCCGGCAATTGGCATCATCGCGCTTTCAGGGAAAATAGAGGAAGCCGTGCAAATTGCTCAGGAATTAATGAATATGAAATTATTCAAATGGTCAAAGGAAATGGCGATCACTGTGGCGGCGATATTTGCTTCACAAGCATACATCGATTCTTCAGCGGGACTTACAGCAGCTGTTCAAGCGATGATTCAGGCGCAGCAGGCAGCAATAGCAGCCGCTGCTGCAGGGACTGTCGCGGCATCATCTTCATCTGGCAGTTAAACCGGGGAAAAACCCGGTTTTTTGGCTTGACGTGAATTATCAGAACCGTTAAAATACAGATAATGAATCTTTAGTGTATTAGCGAACTAAAGTAAAAATGGAAAATAATGATAGATTGGGTGATGAAATGTCGAAACTGTTAATGTTTGAAAAGCCTGTTGGAATGCGGGATACGTTGCCGCACATTTATGAAACGAGACGAAAATTAAAAGAAGCTGCGGAACAGGAAATGAGAAGCTGGGGCTATCGTTTTATTGAAACACCTGCGCTTGAATATCATGAAACAGTTGGCGATGCGTCAGCCATTTTAGACCGCCAGCTTTTTAAATTGCTTGATCAGCAAGGCAATACGCTCGTGCTGCGTCCAGATATGACTGCACCGATTGCACGTGTTGCCGCGTCAAAACTGTTAAAAGAGCGTATTCCATTACGTCTTGCCTATTCAGCGAGTGTATACCGTGCGCAGCAGCGTGAAGGCGGGCGGGCCGCTGAATTTGAGCAAATTGGTGTGGAATTGATTGGTGACAATACGATTAGCGCGGATGCTGAAGTGATTGCGCTGCTTGTATCCGTTATGAAAAAATCAGGCTTGGAAAATTTCCAAATTTCACTTGGACATATTCGTTTTATAGATGAATTATTCCGGCAAATTCTCGGCACGGAAGAGCGCTCTGAACAGCTGCGCCGCTTCCTTTATGAGAAAAATTATGTTGGCTATCGTGAGCACATCGCAAGTTTGCCGCTTTCATCGATTGATAAACAGCGACTTTTGCAATTTTTAAACTTGTCCGGCGGCATTGACTGCTTAGATGAAGCAATAAAATTAGTCGAAGGAAGCGCAGGAAGCGAAGCGCTTAATGAATTAAAAACGGTGTATGACCGGTTGAAAGAATACAATGTTGATCAATATGTGACGTTTGATTTGCCGCTCGTCAGCCATATGAGCTACTATACAGGACTTGTGTTTGAAGTATATGCAGACGGTGTAGGTGCCCCTGTCGGAAACGGCGGCCGCTACGATAATTTATTAGGGAAGTTTGGTCAACCAGCTGGTGCGACAGGATTCGGTCTTCGTGTAGACTTTTTGCTTGAGGCGTTGGAGCAATTGGAAGAAGAGGAAGGCGTTCATTGCATTTTGTTTAGCAATGAACGACGCGTTGAAGCCATTGAAGAAGCACAAAAACGCCGTGCAAATGGAGAATATGTCCTTTTACAGGATGTTGCTGGTGTGAAAGATGTGGATACATTCACACAAACGAGCAAAAATGTAACGTTTTTTGTCGGGAAATCAAGTAATGGAGGTAAAGTTTGATGTCAATGTTAACGATTGCGATGCCAAAAGGACGTATATTTGAAGAAGCAGCGGCGCTTTTACAGGAAGCAGGCTATCAGCTTCCCCCAGAACTTGATGAATCGCGAAAACTGATTATTGAAGTACCGGAAGAAAATATGCGCTTTTTCCTTGCAAAGCCAATGGATGTGGCAACCTATGTCGAACATGGCGTCGCGGATGTGGGCATTGCCGGTAAAGATGTGTTATTAGAAGAAGAACGTGATGTATATGAGTTGCTTGATTTGAAAATCAGTCCGTGCTACTTAGCTGTTGCCGGTCTTCCGAATACATCGTTAAACGAAGTCGCGCCGAAAATTGCGACGAAATATCCGAATGTAGCATCGACGTATTTTCGCGGAAAAGGTGAACAAGTCGAAATTATTAAGTTAAACGGTTCAATTGAATTAGCGCCGTTAATTGGCCTATCAGACCGCATTGTCGATATTGTCTCAACGGGTCAAACGTTAAAAGAAAACGGTCTCGTTGAGTATGAAACGATCGTCGGCATTACGTCGCGTCTTATTGTGAATCCGGTCAGTTACCGGATGAAAAATGCCGACATTTCAAAGCTTGTCACCCGCTTAACGGATACGATTGCAGAAACGGCGGTGCAGTAATAGATGATTAAGCCAGAGCGGATCACAGCGGGATTGTCCATTAAACGTTCCGTCGATGCGGGAACAGAAGATCAGCAGCAGATCGTTCGTGCTATTATTAATGAGGTAAAAGAAAATGGCGACCGTGCGCTTTTCGCGTATACAGAAAAATTTGACGGCGCAAAATTAACCGGCTTAAAAGTGACACAGGAAGAAATCAACGAAGCATACGAGACGCTTGATGATGAGATGATCAACATCATTCGTGAGGCAGCGGACAATATTGCGTCTTTTCATGCAAAGCAAAAACGGGAAACATGGCTATATACAAATGCGGACGGCTCTATTCTCGGACAGAAAATGACGCCGCTTGATTCAGCGGGTGTTTACGTTCCAGGCGGTACAGCAGCGTATCCATCTTCCGTTTTGATGAACGTCATGCCGGCGAAAACAGCCGGCGTTGAGCGAATTGTTATGGTGTCCCCACCAGGGCCAAACGGGAAACTTCCAGCAGGTGTGCTTGTGGCGGCTGACATTGCTGGCGTGAAAGAGATGTATAAAGTTGGTGGTGCGCAGGCGGTAGCTGCTCTTGCCTATGGAACGGAATCCATTAAAGCTGTTGACAAAATTACTGGACCGGGCAACATATTCGTAGCACTTGCAAAACGGGAAGTGTTCGGCGATGTAGATATTGACATGATTGCGGGACCTAGTGAAATTGCGGTACTCGCTGATGAGACGGCTTCTGCGAAAGAAGTGGCAGCGGATATGCTGTCACAGGCGGAACATGACAAGAGAGCGTCTGCTGTACTCGTCACGACTTCACAGGAATTGGCGCAGGCTGTTGCGCGCGAGATTGATGAGCAGCTTGTGTCGTTGCCGCGTTCGGAAATAGCGCGTGCGTCAATTGAAGATTACGGAGCGATTTATGTAGCGGAAACAATGACAGAAGCGGTTCAAACGATTAATGAACTGGCACCGGAGCATCTTGAAATCATAACAGATGCTGCTCTTAATCTTGTGAAAGATATTAAACATGCCGGAGCGATCTTTATCGGCCGTTATTCATCGGAGCCGGTTGGCGATTATTTTGCGGGTCCGAATCATGTATTGCCGACGAACGGTACGGCCCGCTTTTCTGGTCCGTTGTCCGTCGATGACTTTATGAAAAAATCGAGTATTATTATGTACAGCAAGCAGGCATTTGATCAACATGGTGCGAAAATTGCTGCATTTGCCCGGCTTGAAGGATTAGAAGCACATGCCCGCGCAATTGAAGCGCGTAACGATTAAAAAGAAAGAGGGTTCATAATGGGAAATCGCTATGCAGAACTGCAACGTTATACAGGTGAAACGAAAATTGACCTCGCATTTGAGGTGGACGGTGAAGGAAAGTCAAATATTGACACTGGTGTGCCATTTATGAACCATATGCTGGACCTTTTCACGAAGCACGGTCATTTTGATCTGACAGTGAAAGCAGACGGAGACGTTGATGTGGATGATCATCATACGACAGAAGATCTTGGTATTGTTCTCGGCACGGCACTTAAGAATGCGCTTGGAGATAAAAAAGGCATTAAGCGATATGGCAGCTTTTTTGTGCCGATGGATGATACGCTTGCACAGGTCGTTGTGGATCTGAGCAACCGTCCTCATTTTGAAATGCGCGGCGAGTTTCCGGCGCAAAAAGTCGGCACATTTGATACGGAACTCGTGTATGAGTTTTTGTGGAAATTTGCTTTAGAAGCACGTATTAATTTACACGTCATTATTCATTATGGTCAAAATACGCACCATATGATTGAAGCGGTGTTTAAAGCGATGGCGCGCGCAATTGACGAAGCGACGACGATTGACCCGCGTGTGAAAGGTGTACCATCGACGAAAGGGATGTTGTAAATGATCGGCATCATTGATTATGGAATGGGCAATTTATTCAGCGTTAGCAAAGCGCTTGAGCGAATCGGTATTCCATATATAATCAGCGAATCACCAGAAGAATTGACTAACACAAAAGGGCTCCTGCTGCCAGGTGTTGGTGCTTTTAAAGATGCGATGGCCAGTCTGCGGGAAAAAAAGCTCGATCAATTTATTCATAGTTATGTGGAGAGTGGCCGTCCACTTCTTGGTATTTGTCTTGGCATGCAGCTTCTATTTGAAGAAAGCGAAGAAAATGGCCATTTTAAAGGGCTTGGATTGTTAAAAGGGCGCGTTGTGCGTATTCCGGATCGGGATGTGGATGGTGAAAGGCTGAAAGTGCCGCATATGGGCTGGAATAAGCTTCATTTTCATCAAGAAGCACCCGTGCTGCAAGACATGGAAGAAGGGTTTGTTTACTTCGTCCATTCGTATTACGTAGACAGTATCGATGAGGCGTCACTGCTTGCGAGCGCTACTTATGGTGTTCAAGTACCTGCAGTTGTCGGCCGTGACAACGTATTTGGTATGCAGTTTCACCCGGAAAAAAGCAGTGAAACAGGCATGCAACTGCTTGCCAATTTTGCAAAAGCGATGGAACGATCGGAGGAAATGATATGAGTTTTACCATTTACCCGGCCATTGATATGCGCGGCGGCAAATGTGTCCGTCTCGTACAGGGCGATTATAATCAGGAAACGATATATGGTGATTCGCCGTTTGATATGGCAAAATCATTTGTGGAGCAGGGCGCAGAATGGATTCACATGGTAGATCTTGATGGCGCAAAAGATGGACAGCGTGTCAATGATAAGTTCGTCATTGAAGCGGCACAAAAACTCTCTGCCCGTGTTCAAATTGGCGGTGGTATCCGGACAGAGGAAGATGTCCGTCATTATCTTGATAACGGTGTCGATCGAGTCATTATTGGCAGCCTTGCTGTAAAAGAACCGGAACTCGTAAAGCAATGGCTCGGTACATATGGAGATAAAATTGCGATTGGTCTTGATGCGAAAAATGGCTATGTAGCAACACATGGCTGGTTGGAAACATCGTCTATGAAAGCAGTGGATCTTGCAAAAGAATTTGCGGATGCAGGTGCAGAAACGTTTATTTTCACCGACATTGCAAATGATGGGATGCTGTCTGGTCCAAATACAGAAGCAACAGCAGAACTTGCACGTGTGACAGGGAAAAGTGTTATTGCGTCAGGCGGTGTTAGTTCTCTTGATGATTTGCGTGAACTAGCAAAATTTGAAGCAGATGGCTTATCCGGTGCCATTTGCGGAAAAGCCATTTATACGGGCCGTTTTAGTGTGAAAGAAGCGCTGGAGGTGGCGAAATGATGACAAAACGTATTATCCCATGTCTCGATGTAAAAGAAGGCCGCGTCGTAAAAGGCATTCAATTCGTTGAATTACGCGATGCAGGCGACCCGGTTGAACTGGCTCGTGTATATGATGAACAAGGAGCAGACGAACTTGTTTTCCTCGATATCTCCGCGTCAGTTGAAGGACGGAAGACGATGGTTGACGTTGTGCAGGCCGTGGCGTCGGAACTGGCGATTCCATTTACAGTGGGCGGCGGGATTAACGCACTCGATGATATGAAACGGATTTTACGTGCAGGAGCAGATAAAGTATCATTAAATACAGCCGCTGTGAACAATCCGGATTTGATCAACGAGGGAGCTGCTTTTTTCGGCTCACAATGTATCGTCATTGCGATCGATGCAAAATACGACGATGAAATGGGTACGTGGCGCGTGTATACGCATGGCGGCCGGACACCGACAGAACGAAATGTCATTGACTGGGCGAAAGAAGCGGTGGAACGGGGCGCTGGTGAAATTTTGCTGACGAGCATGGACGAAGATGGAAGCAAAAAAGGCTTTGATATTGAGCTCACAAAGGCCGTTGGCGATGCAGTTTCTGTTCCGGTCATTGCATCCGGCGGCGCCGGCAATGCGGAGCACTTCTTTGATGTATTTAAAGAAGCGAAGGCAGATGCGGCGCTGGCAGCATCGATTTTTCATTATAAAGAAACAGGTGTCGGAGAAGTTAAACAATTTTTAAGAAACATGGGGGTAAACGTCAGATGATTGAAGAAGTGAAATTTGATGAAAAAGGGCTCGTGCCTGCGATTGTGCAGGATGCGACAACGTACGAAGTATTGACGCTTGCCTATATGAATAAAGAGTCACTTGAGAAAACGATGGAAACAGGCGAAACGTGGTTTTACAGCCGTTCACGCGAGGAATTATGGAATAAAGGGGCAACAAGCGGCAATACGCAAAAAGTCGTATCAATGCAATTTGACTGCGATAAAGATGCGATCGTTGTCAAAGTAGAGCCTGCAGGGCCAGCTTGTCACCGCGGCACGACAAGCTGCTTTGATGAACCATTTTATGGCGATGAAAGCGGCTCGTTGCCCTATTCGATTTTGCAGCAGCTTGAGCAGGTAATTGCTGACCGCGAGCAAAATCGTCCAGAAGGTGCATATACGACGTATTTATTTGAAAAAGGCGTCGATAAAATATTGAAAAAAGTTGGCGAAGAAGCATCGGAAGTCATTATTGCGGCGAAAAACCGTGATAAAGAAGAATTGCAGTGGGAAGCAGCCGATCTAATATATCACTTGCTTGTTCTGCTCCGTGAGCAAGATCTGGCGCTTGATGATGTATTATCTGTACTGGCACGGCGACATGAAGGTAAAGGAAAAGAATAAGATCAAGCCGGCCCAGTTTAGGGCCGGCTTTTTCTCTCTATTCTTTCAGCGTGTACCTATGATATAATGCATAAGTTAATCATATAGAACGTACGGAGGATTTTCATGGGAAATGACTCAATGAGCTGGAAAGAAAACAGGAATATTGTTCCTTTTTTTCCGACGGGAGAGTTTTACTATTCAAAAGGAATGAAAGCGCTCGAAAAACGGGAGCTGGCAAAAGCAAAAAAATACTTTTCACGGGCGATGGATTTAGAACCGCTTGAGCCGGTCATTGCCTGCCAGCTAGCCATTGTGGAAACAGAACTTGGTCATTATGAACAGTCGAATGGTCTGCTCCATTTCGTGCTCGATGATCTGGATCCGAATATGAGTGAGTGCCACTATTTTTTAGCCAATAATTATGTGCATATCGGATCGTTTAAAGACGCGTTTCGTCATGCACAAGCATATTTAGATATGAATGAAGACGGCGAGTATAGCGACGACGCAGAAGATTTGCTTGATATAATTACGCTAGACAGTGAAGAAGCTTTTGACGATTTGTACGAGCAGGATGAGATGATGGAGCTGCAAGAAGAAGCACGCTTTTTGCTTGAAAGCGGTCATTTTGCGAAAGCGGCTGCTCACCTTGAAGAATCGGTAAAAAAGTATCCTGATTTTTGGGCAGCATACAATAATTTGGCACTCGCTTATTTTTATCTCGGGCAAACTGAAAAAGCGCATCACATGTTGAATGATGTGCTAGAGAAAAATCCGGGCAACTTGCACGCGATCTGTAATAAAATCGTGTTTTATTTTTATGAAAAAAAGCAGGAACCACTTGATTATTTGGCTGATCAGCTGGCAAAAGTACAGCCGCTTATTCCCGATCAGCAGTTTAAAATCGGTGCGACGTTCGCACTTATTGGCCGTTATCAAGATGCCTACAGATGGCTGAAAAAGCTTTATAAAAATGGATTTGAAGGCGAAGCAGGCTTTTATTATTGGCTCGCCTATGCTGCACATTTTACTGGGCGTCATGAAACAGCGCGCAAAATATGGAAAAAAGTCATCCGTGGCAACCCAGAAAAAGAAGGGCTCGAACCATGGAATGGCCCCCAAGAAGAAGGGGAAATACAGCGTAATCCCGAAGAAATTGTCCGTTATTTGAATGGAGAACGGGATGAAGAACGGTTATTTGGTATTTTCTTATTATCGCTTACTGGTGATCAAAAAGAAGTCATGACTCATCCTGGATTTTGCGATATCGATCATTTGCAGCCGCATGAGAAAATTTATATGGCGGATGTGCTCGGGATGCCGGTGGACAGTTCGCTCTTTATTGAAATGAATACGCGTCTGGCGCATGATACAGCTCTTATATTATACCGCCATTTCCGACCGCTCAAAAAGGAGGAAGCGGGTCTGTTTATGATCTGGTTTTCGATTTTTTTAGAGCTTCAGTATCATAATGCAAAACTGTCGAAGCCTGACGCATTGGCAGCAGCTGTAGAATATGTCTGGCGAAAATTGCGAAGTGAACCCGTTAGCCAGTCGGATATGGCTAATCAGTATGGTGTCTCTGTTTCAACTGTACAGAAATACGCTAAATTTATTCGCGAGCACCTTCTGTGAGCATAATAATAGACGTAAATACTGAAATTCAGTACGATGAAAACATAATCTAAAAAATATGTTTATGAGTATAAATTAAAAAGCGAAGGAGAGTTGATTATGACTGCTACTGAAGAGAAAATTTATGACGTGATCATTATCGGTGCCGGCCCTGCGGGAATGACGGCGGCTGTTTATACATCACGTGCAAATCTTTCTACACTTATGATTGAGCGCGGCGTCCCTGGCGGACAGATGGCGAATACGGAAGATGTTGAAAACTACCCAGGCTATGAGCACATTCTTGGCCCTGAACTGTCAACAAAAATGTTCGATCATGCAAAGAAATTCGGTGCGGAATATGCATATGGTGATATTAAAAAAATTATCGATGGCAAAGAATATAAAACGGTTGATGCAGGCTCAAAACAATATAAAGCACGTACAATCATCATTACGACAGGTGCGCAGTACAAAAAAATTGGTGTACCTGGTGAAAATGAACTTGGCGGCCGAGGCGTATCATATTGTGCGGTATGCGACGGTGCATTTTTTAAAGAAAAAGACCTTGTTGTGATCGGCGGCGGAGATTCTGCTGTTGAAGAAGGCGTTTATTTGACACGTTTTGCGAAAAAAGTGACAATCGTGCATCGCCGTGATGAACTGCGTGCACAAAAGATTTTGCAAGACCGTGCATTCGCAAATGAAAAAGTGGACTTCATCTGGAGTCATACGTTGAAAGAAATTCATGATAAAGACGGTAAAGTTGGCAGCGTGACACTTGTTTCGACAGAAAATGGGGAAGAGCAAGAACTTCCAGTGGATGGTGTTTTCATTTATATTGGTATGCTGCCGCTCACGAAGCCATTCCTTGACCTCGGCATTACAAATGAAGAAGGCTACATCGTGACGAATGAAAAAATGGAAACGAATGTTCCTGGCATTTATGCAGCGGGAGATGTTCGTGAAAAAATGCTTCGTCAAATTGTGACAGCAACCGGTGATGGAAGCATCGCGGCGCAAGCTGCTCAGCACTTTATTGAAGAATTGAAAGAAGAAATAGGCGTTAAAGCGTAATCCGTTTTTTACACGAGCGTAATCCTTCTGAAATATGTAATTGATATAATGAACATGTAATTAGACTGCCCCCTGCAGATTTTTTTACATTGCGCCCGGCATTGCCCGGGCGCTTTTTGCATGTGTGAAATTACTCGCATGCAAGATCCAGTTGCTTGTCGCACCGGATCAGCCGCTCTCCGCTTTTCAAATAAACACCCGGCAGCGTTGAAGTTCTTAGAGTGTGCATATATAATAAAGGAAAGAAGTATTGGACTAACTTTGTGTGGGGGGGTGTTATTGTGCAGCGTGTCACAAATTGTGTGTTAATAAAAGATGGACAAGTGCTCTTAATGCAAAAACCGCGCCGGGGCTGGTGGGTGGCACCCGGTGGGAAAATGGAGCCTGGCGAATCTGTCCGAGATGCGGTCATTCGTGAGTATCGTGAAGAAACGGGACTTTATTTACGCAATCCAAACGTAAAAGGTATATTCACTTTTATTATTAAAGACGAGGATAAAGTGCTGTCTGAGTGGATGATGTTTACCTTTTTTGCTGAGCAGGCGGATGGCTTCGTGCTGTCAGAAACGAGAGAAGGGACCCTTCACTGGAAGTCGGTTGAGGAATTGAAGGACCTTCCAATGGCAGAAGGAGATCGTCATTTGCTGGAGTATATGGTACATGGAACCGGACTGTTATATGGAGCGTTTACGTATACACCCGATTTCGAATTGATTTCATACCGTCTCGACCCAAGTTGATGAATAGAAAGGGGAATGACCATGGCAAATGATGTACAGCTTGTCATTATCACAGGAATGTCAGGTGCTGGTAAAACGGTTGCTGTCCAAAGTTTTGAAGACCTTGGTTTTTATTGCATGGATAACTTGCCGCCCACGCTTCTCCAGCCTTTTTTAACATTAATAAAAGATTCCGGACAGCAGTTGAAAAAAGTAGCCATTGTTATGGATATGCGCGGACGTGAATTTTTTGATCATTTATCGACGGCGCTTGATGAAGCAGCAGAAACACTCAATGCAGCGCCAAAAGTGCTTTTTTTAGACGCTGAAGATGAAGTTCTTGTCAGCCGTTATAAAGAAACACGCCGGACACATCCACTTTCACGTGATGATCGCCCACTTGACGGCATTCATCAGGAGCGCGAACTGTTAAATGATTTACGCGGCCGAGCACACATGATTTTGAATACATCAAAAATGAAACCAAAAGATTTACGCGAAACCATTATGCGTGAATTTTCGCCGGATAAGGAAGCATCATTTACAGTAAATGTGATGTCATTTGGATTTAAACACGGCTTGCCAATTGATGCGGATCTTGTTTTTGATGTGCGGTTTTTGCCGAATCCGCATTATATTGAGCATATGAGACCACGTACAGGGCTTGATACAGATGTAGCAGAATACGTAATGAAATGGACGGATACGCAAAAGTTTCTTGAAAAAGTGTCCGATCTCCTCACGTTTATGATGCCCCATTATAAAATAGAAGGAAAGTCACAGCTTGTCATTGCGATCGGCTGTACGGGCGGTCAGCATCGTTCAGTTGCTCTTTCTGAATACTTGGCAAACTATTTTGCGGATAATTACACGACACGGGTTACCCACCGCGATATTGATAAGCGAAAGGCTGCAAAGTCATGATGAACATGATGAACGATCCGCAGCCAAAAGTTGTTATTATTGGCGGTGGAACGGGACTGTCTGTACTACTCCGGGGACTGAAGCGCCATCCGATTGACTTGACAGCGATTGTCACAGTGGCGGATGATGGCGGCAGCTCCGGACGGCTGCGAAATGAGTTGAATATTCCGCCGCCAGGAGATATTCGTAATGTACTCGCCGCATTATCAGATGTGGAGCCGCTTGTCGAATCCCTTTTCCAGCATCGATTTTCAACGGAAAATGAACTGTACGGCCATGCACTCGGCAATTTAATGATTGCGGCTCTTTCATCTATTACTGGTGACTTTGGCCATGCGATTCAAGAAATGAGCCGCGTATTAAATGTGCGGGGCAAAGTACTGCCAGCCGCGAATGAAAGTGTTATTCTTCATGCGGAAATGGATGATCAGTCGATTGTATCAGGAGAATCGAAAATCCCTTATTCTGAAAAGAAAATCCATCGTGTATTTTTAACACCAGAGGAAATTAAACCACTCCCGGAAACGATTCGTGCGATTCAGGAAGCCGATTTAATTATCATTGGTCCAGGCAGTTTGTACACGAGTATATTGCCGAATTTATTAGTACCGGAAATCGGTGAAAAAGTATGTACCGCAAAGGCAAAAAAAGTGTATATTTGCAATTTGATGACCCAGGCGGGGGAAACGCTTGATTTTACAGCAGCCGATCATGTCAGAGCGATTTACGATCATATGAAATGTTCGTTTATTGACACGATTCTTGTCAATAAAGAACCAATCCCTGATCGTATTCAAGAGATTTATAAAGAAGAAATGGCTAAACCAGTCGTGTATGATGTGACTAAACTGGAATCAATGGGGCTTAATGCCATCATTGATGACATTGTCACGTACGAAGACAGTATTATCCGACATGATACAGCGAAAGTAGCCGAAATATTAGTGCGTCTCATCCCGAAACGGTAAGTGGACATCACGAGAGGAGTGGTGATGTTGTCTTTTGCATCAGAAACGAAAAAAGAACTGACGACCATTGAAACGAGTGGATGTTGTGCGAAGGCAGAATTGTCTGCGCTCATTCGTATGAATGGCTCGCTGTCTTTTTCCAACAAACAGCTTGTCGTCAACATACAAACGGAAAATGCGGCGATTGCCCGTCGTATTTACGTGTTAATTAAACGAAACTATGAAGCGGTAGTAGAGCTTCTCGTCCGTAAAAAAATGAGATTGAAAAAAAATAATGTCTATATTGTCCGGTTAAAAGAAGCGTCAAAAGAAATACTCGATGATCTTGCCATTGTTGAAAAAGGTTTTTCATTTGTTCATCACATTTCTCATAAAATTATTGACAAAGATTGCTGCCGCCGTGCCTATTTGCGTGGTGCCTTTTTAGCAGGTGGATCCGTAAATAATCCAGAAACATCCTCTTATCATTTAGAAGTATCTTCTCTTTATCAGGAGCATAATGAAGCACTTTGTGAGTTGATGAATACGTTTCATTTAAATGCTAAACCGCTTGAACGAAAAAAGGGATTCATCACGTATTTGAAAGAGGCAGAAAAAATATCTGACTTCTTTAGTGTTATTGGAGCGCATAACGCATTAATGCGTTTTGAAGATGTACGTATTATCCGGGATATGCGCAATTCCGTAAACCGTCTTGTAAACTGTGAAACAGCGAATTTGAATAAAACGATAGGTGCTGCTTTGCGCCAGGTCGAAAATATAAAATATATTGATAAAACGGTCGGACTTGGTATATTGCCAGACCGGCTTCGCGAAATTGCAGAGCTGCGCGTTCTTCATCAAGATGTGACGTTAAAAGAGCTCGGAGAAATGGTGTCGAGAACGGCGATTAGTAAATCAGGTATCAATCATCGCCTGCGTAAAATAGATGAAATTGCCAATAAAATTCGAGCTGGAGAGCTTACATCAGCGGAAAAATAAAAAAAGGAGTGGATAAAATGGTTGATAAAAAAGTAAGCGTCCAGTTAAAATCCGGACTGCAAGCAAGACCGGCTGCCTTATTTGTACAGGAAGCGAATCGATTCAGTGCCGAAATTTTTCTTGAAAAAGACGGAAAAAAAATTAACGCTAAAAGTATTATGGGCATTATGAGCCTTGCGCTAGGACGTGGTGCAACTGTTACGATCAGCGCTGAAGGACGAGAAGAAGAAATAGCCGTCGAAACATTAGCATCTCTTGTTGAACGGGAAGAGTGGGTATAAAAAAAAGCTTAAAACCCTTCTGCACGGATGGATGAATGGAATAAAAATAAAAGAATGGGCGCCTTGTAACACGCAAGGCGTCTTTTATCGTTCATTATTTGCAAATGTAGAAAGAGCAAGCGTATACGCATGTTTCTAAAGGTTTTTGGTTAAATTAAAAACTATTCTTAATCAACAAGGAGGGAAAATTGATGGAAAAAGAGAGCACACATGATTTTGTAGAGAAATTAAATGATACAAAGCAAAAAGACGAACGGAATAAAAAGAGACAAGGTAACGGTCATCCTGATAAAAAATTGCCGACCAAACAGCAATAACTAACTATTGACAAATAGTAAAAACAACCACCCTATACAAAAATGAAGGGTGGTTGTTTTTGTTTAATTTTATTTGTTCCGGTATTTACTTAAATTCGTTCGCCCTCGTTCTTTTTTCAGGCTATCGAGTTCAGCTATTTCACGGGCATACTCTTCATTGACTGTATTTGATTTTATTTTTAAATTTTTTGCTGTATGGGCTAAATGATTTCCATAGTTACTGCCTGTTTTATAATCGTTTCTTCTCATGGTCAAGCCTCCATTCAAATATTTCGTTCTTTTCAATTGAAGAAGAACTTTCTTTTACTTATGTGTCCGTTGTTCTTTGATTCGAAGCTCTCATGCGTTCTTGAGGATGTGTATTAATGGTGCCGTTTGCTCGTTTGGAAGCAAATTCTGGCTTAGCCCGTGCTTTTCCCGCTTCTCCTTTCATCGAGGTAATCGGGAAGTTTTTCGCTTTATTTCTCATTATTTCCCCTCCAGACACGTATTAGATGCACGCGTTTCCGCGTATGACTAGTATAGGTAAAAGAAATAGAATTATCATGGGACTCTTCATAAAAATCATGGGAAAAGTTCCGTGAACTAGCAGCACCTATTAAAAATGAACATAAAAAATCCCATTGTGTCGTAAAAACACAATGGGATTTGTAAACATTGACGCCCTCGGCAGGAATCGAACCTGCATTTCAAGCTTCGGAGGCTTGCGTGCTATCCGTTGCACCACCGATACATAACGATAAGGATTCGCCTACTGTCCGCAGGCCTCCACGTTGTTTTATCCGCAGGCGTTTCGCGGTATTCGTTCCGAACGCCTCTTTTCCGTATCATAATAACCGATGTGGTGCATGCTTGTCAATGAAGGTGTAAACGTTTGTTGTGTGAAATTGTGGAAAGTCAAGAAGGCGTTGAAAGCAGAACGTCAGCAACGCGAACAAGCGAAAGCTCGCGCTGAAAGTCGACGCAATCTAACGTCGTTCAACGTGCAACAAACGCAGTCGTGGCGCGGGTTCATGGCATGTTTACCTTTTGCGTAAACCTCTTACGACGTGATACGCTATCAGTATCAAAACGTGAGAAGGAGCATTCTACATGAGCAATAAAAAGAAGAAGCACACAGCGCCGGAAACAATACAGGACATCCTTGAAGCTAAAACGAACCGACCAACGTTGGACCAAACGCATACACGCCGCACATTTCACATTGAAAACGTGCTGTTACCTATCCTTGACGAGCTCGAAGCCGAATCGACGGCACGCGGATTTAAGAAGGAATTTATTAACTTTGCGATCCGTAAGGCATTGTGGGAGGATTTTGGGATTAATGTCTAAAAAGAAACAGAGAAGCGCTGATTTCGAGGAAGCTGTTCGTCAGAAACGGCGCGTCAAAAAAGAGGAAGTGTATAAACCGTCGTCTGTCCGTCTACATAAGGAATTAATAAAACACCTCGACGGGCTTGCGCAGAAAGAGGCGCATGGATTCAAACAAGACCTCATTAACTATGCGATTGCGAAGGTGTTACGGGAGGAATACGGTATCAAAATCGACTTGACGTAAGGAAGCCAGTTGTGTGCGTCAATTCTCCGCAAATACTTCCGTTTTGTGATTCGTTGTACTTTACTGCACATTTCATCGGCTGGAACGTCTGGATGGACAGAGGGGTCTAAAAACACGGGGGTTTATCTGTGTTCCGAACGATTCCGTTTTAATCAATTATACGAGGGTTTAATGTACGAATTGATATATTTTCGTACATGAAAAACGTTGACATAACGCCATTTATCCTTTATGATTACGTTATATGTACGAATACGTATCTGATACTAACGGAATCATACATAAAAAAGGGGCGGTTTAAATGACGAAAACTACTTATAATGTTGAGCCACTACGTAAGGTCGAGGACATTGTCGCAATGAAGACGGCGCTGCTCGAAGTAGGGAATCGGAGTAAAGGGAAGACTGGCCAGCGCGATCAGTTTCTTTTTACTATCGGAATCAACACCGGGCTGCGGATCAGCGACATTGTAACGCTAAAGGTCGGCGACCTACGAGGCAAGTCCTACGCTACCATCATCGAGCAAAAGACCGACAAGGCCCGCCGTGTGCCTCTCACGGCTATCAGCGCAGACATAAACGAATACTGTGACGGCATGAGTAACGATGACTGGCTATTCCCGTCTAACCGTGCAGGTGGCACGCATATCAGTACAACGCAGGCATACCGGATACTGACACGGGCAGGCGACTGGCTAGGACGTGAGGACATCGGCACACATACGATGCGCAAGACGTTTGGCTACCACTATTATAAGCGCACTAAGGACGCGGCTACACTGACGGAGATATTCGGACACGCAGCGCCAAGCATAACGAAACGATACATCGGTATCAATGACGATGAGATTGCGGATTCATTAAAAGACTTTCGTTTATAAGCAACGCAAAGAAGCCGTTCGGTTATATGCCGGCGGCTTTTTGTCGTTCGTGTTTTCAAACTTCCAAAATCCCCCCAAGACCGGTCGTAATATATGCCACATCTGCTGTACAAAACCTGCGGAAATCATGTTCAAATCCCGGGTGGTAAAAAAATACATAACATTGCATCGGTCGGAAAAAATCCGCGCAATATTTTTCGAATCTCCAGACTTCATTTACGCATATCCTGCACCGGTTCCTCATAGTGTAAGTATCCGTTAATTACCGGTGTAGCTGACCGTTCAATTACCGCCGATGCTACCCGTTTTCACATACGTTGTCCATTCGTCCTTCAAAGCCGGTCTGACGCGCCTCTCTCAACTTGTTTAATAAAGGAGGAATTGATCGTTGTGGGATTTAGTCTTTATATTACAGGTATTATATGCATTGTTACTCTCGTTCTGACTGAGAAGTTTTGCGAAACCTATGGCTACAAGAGCGCTCTATCTTTCATTAAGACTGTTGCCCCTATTGCCGGCATTGCAGGCGTAGCCATTGCCGTGTGGGCCCAAGTCATATGAATGTATTTCAGCGACTTGTAGCACGCAAGAAACTCGTCGATGCTTTCCGAATGATAAACGATAAAACTCCACTTATACACGACGTCACACATTCCGCAAAACATACCCGCCGTTGAGGAATATTGGGGCGTAAAGAGTCATCGACCAAAAGGAGGAAAAAATGTCCATGCTAAGTCGACATCTGATATTGGCGAGGAAGTTAAGCCGTGATTCAATTTCGGAATGCTTGAGGAGGTATGAAATGCGCTTATCAGCTCGCGACTTAGCTATCATAGCCGATCTTGAACGCTTCCGTTGTCTCAGCCGTGATGACATTTGCGACATTCATTTTTGCGACGTAAAGCACCAAGTAAAGGCGGCAAATAGTACGCTTCTCCGCCTGTATCGACAGGGTTTAATCGACCGGTCTGATGTATACAATCCATTTGTCTATCTGCCGGCAGGCTCAACGATGAAAAAGAACAGCCAAAAGATTCCGCACTTCTTAGAGATCGTTCGAGTTTACCGTGATTTATTAGCTTATGAAAAGCCATCGACCTTCTTAGTGGAGCCTAAGTACAGCGAGAAAGGAGGCGTGGAGCCTGACATCTTCGCAATATTCAAACGCTCGCCTTTATTTATCGAGGTTCAGCGCAGCATATATTCCGAAAAGGTTATGGCGGAAAAGATCGCGCGGTATGAGAAATTGTATGCGTCGGGATTGCTGAAAAGTGAAAGTTGGCAACCAGCAGGCCGTACCGTTTTCCCTTCGCTGTTGATACTTTCACCGACGACTAGATATGCCGTTAGCAGCTCTAACTTTCCTATTATGCAGGCGGCCAGCGTGGATGATTTCATGCGTATATATACACCAGTTGTGCCGGCCGATCCGCCTTCGAAAATGAAGTCTCGACCTCTTACGATAAATCTAAAATAAAGGCGGCCAATTATTAGAACCGATTGTCGGCGTATTCAATTAAGATAAGCCCGCAGGTTTTTTATACCTAGTGGGTTTCTGCTGCGTCAACGCTATTAGCCGGTGTTGCCGTATTTACTTGCGTAATTAAATTTATTAATTGGCCGCGATCAATGAGCTTCACATTCGTTCTGTCTGCCAAAATGCGGGCGTTTTTCGTGTACGTATTGTTTGTCACCACCCATGCTTCTGGCGCGCCATAATAGCCCCTTGCGCCGCTGACCTCTTGAACGGCAGCCACTCCGACGCTACTTTTATATCTTTTCGCCTGGACAGCGATGGCTCTGCCTTCTTTTCGTAATATCAGATCGGCGCCATAATCACCGGAAGTAGGCGTAAATGCTACTTTATAGCCCATTCTTTTAAATAACACGCCTAAAAACTGTTCGAAATCAGTTCCATTCATGAGGTCAATTTGATTAATGCCGGAATTTAATATCTTTTCTCTTTCTTTTTTAGCTGAATATGACCGGAACCATAAATAAAACACAGTTATGAAAACGCCGAAGATCATTATGTAGGTCAATTCGTCAGCATATTCAACCAGCGTCAGCGCCGCCACGATACCGGCGATACTTATTAAAACCTTATCGTTAAAGCCACCGAATTGTCTTCTTCTTGCCAAGATGCCAGCTCCCTTAAATTTCGTTTTAAATCTTATTCTATCCAAAATCAACGTAAAAAAACGCCTTCTCATTATTGAGGGGCGTCTTCTTTGTTTTCTTCTTCAACATCGACCAACGTAAGTAGCTCATTAATGTCGTCAATTTCTAATGCATCGGCGATACTCTCGATTGCTTTTTTAGGCAGTCTTTGCAGTTTACCACTCGCTAATTCACTTACGCCTCGTTCAGTGAGGCCAGTTTGCAAAGCTAACGTTTTTTGATTAATACCGCGCTCCTGCAAGACCTGCTTTAGTTTAATGTCTAATCGTTTTGCCATAGTTAGTACCTCCTATTTCATTATACTTCAAAAAGATTATTACGCAATTCGTAATTTTATGCTTGACGATTACGTTAAACGGAATTATAATCGAATTACGGTAAACGTAATAATTGAAAATAAAATATACGGAGGTAATTCAAAATGACACCATTCGAAAAATTCATTGAACAACTTGACGATATTCAGGAACGTATCCAGTCGGATTTTAAGTACTATAACGGCCAACAAAGCCAAATTGATCGACGCTTAAACGAACTTGGTCAGCGAGGAGATATAGAGAAAACTGCGCAGGAAATGGCTGAACTACTGGCCGAACGGCAGCGCGTTAAGACGATTACATTACGTCTGCTACCGATCCGTGATTTCTTCAAACATTATCCCGAAGTTGGTGAACGTATGGATAATTTCAGGAAGTACGATCGTTAAATACTTCGAAGAATTTACCGTGTAAACCCTGCAAAACACGCTATAAAAGCGGCAATAAGGGGAAGGGTACCATTCTTCCCTTTTTAGTATCTGGAAGTAAGAGGAGTATTACAGTTTCATTACAATTTACGATTATAGGTGTCGATATGGCCAAAACGTTGTGCTTTAAAGAGTGAGAGGACTACCATAAAAAGCGCTAAACGTTAAGCTATATTCGAAGGGGAAAAAATCATACGCTGATTATCTGTAAAAAGCGGCGTCAGTTATCTATGCTTTATGAAGGAAGTTTAAATACATGACATACTTTTTTCAAATTGTCCGCCTTATATATGTAGAGAACTTTTAACATTTAGGTTGTAAAAAGGCTAAATTGTTACGCTATGTTATGTAAGGAGTTTTACTGAAATAGGGGATAAAAAACGCCAATTGTTACGCTATGTTATGTACGAAACTTTTCTAATAGGCTGACAAACGTACGAAATTATATCAGGAAGTTTGAGAAGTAGCGATAAAAACACCCTTCTCGTATCTATGTACTATGTAAGGGAATTAATTTTACGTTTACAAGTACCAAAAAGGCTAAATTGACCGCCTTATATCTGAGGAAAACTTTTTTCATTTGATGGTTGCCAAAAACGCCAATTGATACGCTATGTTTATGAGGGGCCAAAAACTTTTAACTCCTATGCTGACTAAAGCCCGAAACGTTCGCCTTATATATGAGGAATTAAAAACCGATCAGCAAATGGTCGGCTTCTTTTATTTACGCTACTTGTTGCAATTTATAACAAACGAAACTATCTCAGGAGGGGAAACGCCATGATAAATAATCTACGTTCAGACGATATAGAAAACATACGCGATTGCTACTCGCTCACACAGGCGCAGCTCGCCTCTTTAACCGGCTACACTACCGCATACATCACAATGATTGAGAACGGCCAGCGCCGCGTTACAGACGCCGTTTCTATGCGTGTTGCATCAGCGTTGAACATTAACGCTAGTAAGCTAAGCGAGTTACGAAGAATATACGAGCAAGTTGAAGAAAGCCGCCAAAGTATACGTTATAGCGATTAGAAACGTATGTAAAGGGCTCGCGGCAAAGAGCAGCCGCCAAGTCCAGGGAAAACCGACCTGTCCTTGATTATCTATCATATCGTATAGCTCTTATATCGTAATAGAACCTTTTTGAAAAATGGTGCATGAGCAAGTGGTCTTCTTGCGAAATGCCGGGCCGGTCTTGCCCGCAATGTCTTTAAGATACTTGAACTGATTAAGATGTACAAGCATTAATGAAAAACGAAGAAAACGGGATATAAACGTTGATATATAGGCGTTTTCAGGCGTAAATAACGATTTTTAAATGTAAACGAAAAGCAGTATATCTAGCCGATTTTGTAAACGAAAAGCAGTATACTTTTTCGGCTCACTAAAAAAACGACAAGGGGATGGATAGGAATGGCGGTAAATAAACAAGCAGTAGAAAGAGCATGGAAAAATGCACATCCGAAAGTTAGACAAGATTACCTCGCAAACAAAGAAAATCTGCGCATCATCGGCGGTAAATACTTTACGGAAGATGGTCGTGACGTATCTCACCTTTATGAGCTCCATCCGAAGGTAGGAACACCGTCACGCTCACAGGTTGAAGGTTTGAACGCAGTCGCGGAGCTCGCCGAACATGAAAAGGAACATGGCGGTTTTGTGTTCGCTTTCTTCAGCGCCACGCAAACGATGGAAGGTCAGTTTCCCGAACTATCGCAGTCGGACCTTGCTCGCTTAATGTTCCTCGGAACGTACACGGCATGGGAAACCGGCCAGCTCAAGCATGACAACGGCCGTCCTATTAATAAGAAAGGGCTCGGCGAATTATTGAACGTAAGCAGGCCGGCGTTCAGTTCGTTTTATAAGAAGTTGATCGACGGCGGTATTGTCAGGGAAGAAGAAGGCGCGCTGCTCGTCAATCCGTCCATATTCTACCGTGGCAAGCTTGGCGACGTACGCAAACAGTTAGGTGACATTCAGTACACGCGGCTGTTTCGCAAGACGGTTCGTGAACTATATGGGATGTACGGAGGCCGTTCGATCAAGCAACTCGCCACAATATACGCAGTCTTGCCGTTTGTCAATTTCAAGTACAATATCGTCAGCTTCAATCCGGAAGAAAGCAACGCCGACCTTGTGCGCCCGATGACGTTGGAAAACTTAGCTGCGGCGCTCAGCTACCAAGACACGCACAAACTCGTCACGGCGTTAAGAAAAATCAAATACGATGGGAAATCGGTGTTCGGATTCTTTGAAGTTGACGGCGATAAACGAGCGAGAAAGGTCGTTGTTAATCCGTCAGTTGTTTACGCAGGTGACGGCGGAGACTTAGGAGCTATTAAAGTTTTATTCACGTAAACAGAAAGCCTACGCAATCAATCAATTGTGAGGCTTTTTATTATGCGCATTTTAGGGAGGTGATGGGATGCAGGAACATAACCGGGCACACGCGCTCGCAGCTTATTTGCAGGCGTTGGCTATTCTCGAAACCAATCAGAACACGTACGTCAATCGAGAAATTCGAGAAGTGATTAACGAGATCAAGGCAGAATTGAACTTAAAAAAATAACGGAATGGGACGGGATGAAATGAAAAAAGAATTTACATGTCAAACGTGCCACGAAACGAAGGTAGCAACTGAATTTGTAACCGAGAAAAGGAACACAGACGGTATCACCGGAGAATGCAAGGCTTGCCGCCGCGCACGCCGCCGAACCAATGGAGAGTATTTGCAAGAGCGCCTGCGGAAGTATGAAAAACGGAAGGATGACGGTGCCATTCACATCACAGCCGACCAGCTTTCAGAACTATTGAACGCTCATAACTGCGTATATTGTGGCGACCAGCTCACAAGTGAAACGACCACTTGCGATCATATATACCCTTTATCGCAATCATACGGCGGTGTTAATCTTCCTTTGAACATTGCCGGCCCTGTTTGTCGCTCTTGCAATTCGTCAAAAGGCAACGATCATATTTACGATTTTTACCGCAGAAGCGACAAGTTCACGCCGCAATTATGGACGGCCTTCGTAAGAACTTTTTCAGAACGCTTTGTCGAACGGACTGTGACAGATATTGAAGTCGAGCAGATGAAGCATAATCTCGAACTTGAGGCGGATATACTGCGATGCAATGCTCAAAAAGGGAGGGCCGCCAATGAGTGAATCAGTGACATTGTTTATACTGCGTTACCACAGATGTAAATGCATTCTATAAAAACAACACTATGCGGAAGGAGGTTGTTAAAAGTGCCATCATTATTTGCTGTTGCCAACGTTGAAGCGTTGGAATCCGATCGGCTTGTTGTCGTAAACATCTATAACGATGAACACGGGCAGCTCGTCAATCAAGTGATTCGCAGCTTCGACAACTATCCGCAGATTGTTGAACTATTACAGGAAATCGAGGCAGCGCACGTATGGACGTCAGATCAAGAGCTATTCGGATTGCTACTACAAACCGTTGGCATTGGCGTTGAATATAAACATCCGAGCGATACCACTGAAACCAAACGGGCAGTTGAGGAACAAACGGAGCTGCTACGTGAAATATTTGAAATCGAACCACTACCGCCAAAAGAGCCGCTTTCAAAATGGCGTATGTGGCTTATACAAAAATTAGGGGGAATTATCGAATGGCTAGAAAAACAATGACGAAATTAGAAGAATATAAGGAACAAAATGCAGCTAATCAAAAGGCAGCCGAGGTCTTTCACCGTAAAATCGCACAAGCTGATGAGGAATATCAGGCACTCAAGGCAAAACATGAGGCGGTTATTCGTGAATCAGTTATTTCTGGCGTTGATAAGACGGCTGAACTGGACGAGCTTGCCGCGCAGATTGAGGCAGCGAAGGTAGCCTGTGAACGGCGCAGGGAAGAACAACAAGTCTACAGCACAATGAATCCTCTCAGTACTATCACGCGGCAAGACGTTCTCGCTGCCTTTAATAATGAAGTCGTTCCAGCCTTTAAGTCGGATCGTTTTGACGCGGTGCTTGAGCGATTAGTGGAAACGAAAAAAACGTATGCCGATGCCGTCCTCGACTATCATGCGGCGCTGTCCGAGTTTGAAGATTTGCGAGAAGACCATCGGGCAGAAGTTGCGCCGACAATGTACCACCAGTTTTATTATCAGTTCACTAGCGTAGAGCCGGACCAAAAGGCGGAGCATGAGCGCCTGTTCTTTACGAAACCGTGCAGAACCGCAATAGATGCTCAAGAAATTAAGGAGGCGAGATAATGACCGGATTCACAAGTGTACGCAAACTCGATGAAATGAAGATGATGAGCCGAGGTAACCCGGACAAAATTGCGGTATACACTCTAGCGAAAAAAAAATACGATTCACTAGTCGCCTCGCATTTTACGGAAGATGAACCGCTGCCGAACGTGCCAAACGAAGCATATGTCGAACAGTTAAAAGTAGCCGCTGAAACAGGCGACGAAGCTGCAAAGATGCGTTATGAAATCGCTAAAGACCGACGTGAGGGCTTTGAGCATCGTCACAATGGAGCGCATGAAAACACGAACCAAATAATAATAAGTTTGCGGACGAAGCTGGCGGCAGGTGAGGCAATGACGAAAGCAGATGTACAAGCAGCAGAAAGGGCAGCCCGGCACGCATCATCGGCGGAAAACATTGCGTTGTATTCGCTAGTTAAAAGATCGGCTGAATAATAAAAACCCACGGGCTTGAACGGCGGCGACTTAGACAATCGTGCAGTCGGACCGCAAACAAACAAACTTTATCTCTGGCGTGGATTTTAGGAGCTTGGAGAGAATCATCTTAATCTTCATTGGGAACAAACTGTTTAACAGGTGTTTCTAAACAATGAAAAATAATTAGAGGGATATAAAAGGGGGGAAGGCTTTGAAAGTCAAAGAGTTGATTGATAAACTAAAAGATTGTAATCAAGAAAAAGAAGTAATTATTATTTACGATTTCGGATACGGCAAAGCCACTTGCGAAGTTGTAGAAGAGCATGAGGAGAAAGTCATAATAACTGAATCATATTAAAGGTATCCTTCCTCTTTTTATTGAATCTTTTAATAAAAAAGGGGGAATTTGATGAACGATGAAATCATAATGAAAAAACTCTCCGCATTTACTGATGCAATAAGACAATCCTTAGAGGCACAAAACTGGACTGCTGCTCTAGCTGTTGCTTTAACTCTTCCGGACATTTGTGGGAGATTAGAATATCCAAATGATAGCTCATCAAAAAGATATTCTAAATGGTTTGATGACTACATGAAAGAGGAGTATTCGATGGGTCATTTAGAGGATGCTACTACTTTTATCACTGGAAGAGATGCTTATGCTTTGAGGTGTTCTTTCTTACATGGAGGAGAGACTAATATTAGTCAACAAAGAATACAAGAAGTGTTGCAAGAATTTATCTTTATGGCCCCTAAAATAGATAACGGAAAATACTTTGGGTCTCATTGTATTGAAATTAACGGAAGGCTCGTTCTAAGAATAGATGAATTCTGCAATGATTTTTGTGTTGCAACAGAAAAATGGGCTGAAAAACATTGTGATAATAAATCGATTCAAGAGAAAGTTGCTTATATGATAGAAATTTATAGCGGGGCTATAAGTTTTGACGGTGTAAGGATCGAGTAGGTAAAAAGTGAAAAGCATCTTTGTCAGAATATATTCGCACTACAACGAGCGGCCTCCGGGCGGCTCTTTTTTATTTAAGGAGGTTACGGAATGACTGACTTACAAAGAATGCGGCAAGAGATTGAGGAATGGCGCAGGGAACATCCGGAACAGCCGCTGATTGAACGCATCGCGACGGCACCACACATGCTCGAAACGTATGAGCGAATTGATAAAACGGTGCGTCCGGTATTGATTCGCTATGCCATTTTAGTGTATGAAAGCGGCAGTGTGCAACCGATTGACACAGCGAAGCTCGAAGCGCTTGCCGACGAGTTAGAGCCGATTAAGTTCTGCGATTGCTCATCGTTGAGTACGAAAGCACGTGTGTTACAGGCGTCAATTAGGACCGCCACGCGCCACCACGACTATGAAGCACCCGAATTATCCCGGCGCCTTTACATGTGGCTGGAAGGATCGGAGGGACGGCCAGTATGCTAACGGAAAAGGAATGGCAACGGATAATCGATGCTGATGTCGCGGAGCTGCCGCCAGAAGCGCCCGATAAGCCGGTCGTGCCTTTGGCGCTCAGCGTATTACTTTACGAACGTAGCCTGCCGGTCAAAGCGATCCTGGTGAAGTATACGCAGCTCGTTTATCAAAGCGATCAATTGTTCGACTTCGACACGGCTAAAATCGCCAGCTATGAAGCCGATTTAAAGATCGCTGAATACGGTGAAGGCCTATTGACAGCATTGTCGGCGAGCAGTCTAACCTGGGCCATCAGTGATATAAAAGGGCACGACAAGTATGAACCGGCGTTCCTAGCGCGGAGTCTGTTTCAGTGGCTTGAGATGGCCGATTACAGAGGCGGGCTTGAGGAATGGCTCAGCGACGAGGAAAGCGCGAACCTGCGTGCACAGCGCAAGGCAGAATATGAATGGCTCAAAACGGATGAAACGTACTTAAACGAACAGATCGAATATTGGAAGGGGCAAATTGAACAATGGGAAATCACGAACCAATCACACTTAGCGAATTAAAAAGTCGACTAAACGGCACTCAATTAACAGCGGCGGAGGTATTAGTCGCAAATGAGTTCGCAGGTAAAGAGAAGCGATTATTAAAGGAGATTGCGGCAGAACTTGGCGTAACAGAACGCACGTTATATAACTGGCGCCAAGACCCGAACTTTAATCGCTACGTTGCTGTACTCAGCGACACGAAGCTCGACAGCCATCGCGCACTGGCAGACGCACAGCTTTTAAAGTTGGTCGCAGGCACATCAAATAACGGTTTGCCTTCGATAAAGGCGCTGGAATTGTACTATAAACTTTCGGGTAAGCTTGTTGACCGCCGTGAAGTCGTTCAGACGGAAGAACCGCGCAGTCGATCGCGTATAAGTGATGCGGAACTTGAGCGCGGGCTTGAAGAAATGAGTAAGTTATTGAATTAACGGAACGGACTTGCGGGCTGCCTGCCTATGGGTGGTCCGTGTTTTTGTCTTGGTTCTATTAGGAACTAATATTGATATTCCAACAAAAGAAAAAGAACCCATTTCGAGTTCTTTTTGTAGCTATTTTCACATCCAAAAGTTTAAGCGTTCAAAAGCTAATAAAAACCCCTTAAGGAGTATTTATTCAGAGAATCCATACACATCTTCATTGTAAAGTTTCTCTGCCGCATCTTCAGTAAATAAATCTGAATGGCTTACGACGTGAGTGGCTGGGCTACAGTCTAAGAACGCTTTAACGTTATCTTGAATGGCATTTTGAGGATCAAAAGCCTTTCCATTCTCACTACCAATAAACCCTAAATCAGTTCTTCTAATTACTTGATCTAATAGGTCATTTCCTATTTCATAATCGGAGGTAACCTCTAGAGATACCCTCTCTTTAGTTTGATATAATTTCACAGAAGTTACATTTTTATTTATACTACTGCTATATTTTTCTTTGAGACTATCCAGTATTTCGATTGATTCGTAAACGTCTTCTACATTATTTGTCTCTTTCTTTGAAAAAGATTGGACTAATTCGATAGCTTTATTTAATGGATAATTGAAAAACTCTCTCCTTTGATTAACTCTAAAGTCCTCTAAATGTGTATGTATCGCTGTTTCTAATTCCTTACAGTTTTCTATATAAACCTCATAAGCAACTTTAAACGGTGTAGGAACTGCAGTATTATTTGATAAATTTCTTGCTCTTTCGGTTGGACTTACAGAAGTAATTCCTATCTTTACTAAGCCTTTCATACTGTCATTAATAAGCACATATACATATCCGTTACTCATTTGTATTTATCTCCTTAGTTTTAAATACTCGTGGATTCATTGCCATTTTATAAATGTAAAAATGGTAAAAATTGATTGTTAGGTCCTTATTTTGAAAACCCGTTAACATTAAGCTAACGGGCTCGAGTTAGAGAGTTTATTTATGTCTAAATCCATTAATAAACATTCCGAATGTAAGCATAACCATTAAAGTTTCGTAAACACTCATCACACAATCGCCTCCTAAAGTATCGATCCCTTTAGGTAGTTCCGACCCTAACACAAAAAGGACCTACGATATGAGCACGATTGATCTCCAACTTATCTCAATACTACCATATTGAGGCGTATATCAAAAGGTATTCTGTGCTTGAGATTCGCATTCTCGCACATCGAATGTTGATGCAACAGGAAGTTAGTACGTTAGTACATTTAATTGCGGGGTGGCTTCGGCTGCTCCGCCTTTTTTGTGCTAATACGTAATTTACTTACGCTAAGCATTCTTCTATAAACAACTGGTCTAGCATCTTGTCGAGCGTCCCATTATAGTAGCCGGCCAGGTTCTTTATGCGCTTCGATTTCATTGCCCTTACAGATGCCCGTAATGCCTCATAGCCCGCATGTTCAACGTCTATCTGTTCGAATGCTCCATACTTAGTCAGAGGCGTAGAGTGGGCCTTATAAATGCCATACAGACGGCTAATGAGCGATTGATTGTCCCCGATGGTTGCCGTAATTAACTCTTTAAATCTGCGATAAAACGGCTTGTGATACGTATTCTTTAGAACTTTTTTAAGATTAATAGAAAGAGCGGTTTCCTTTTCCGTTTTCGTCGCTTCAACTGTTGCCTGGCATGGAATTGCGGCTTCCTTACGGTTGGACACGGACGGTTGGACAACGTATATATTTGCGCCTTGACCACCGCTGACAGGCCGAGTTGTCGCGTGCTTAATAATAGCGCCGAGGTCAGCCAGCGCTTTCAATGCACGGTAAACGGTCTTTGTGCTAACTTCTAAGCCTTCCGCAATGGTAGCCGCCTTTAAGTGAGCAGCGCCCGGATACTTGACCGCGTATTTGCTGACGAACCAAAGCACGCGAAACTCAGTAGCAGTAGTCAGACTGCGCCACTGATCAACGTGATGATTTAATTCCTGCACGCTATTGAACGATTTATATTCGGATAAATATAGCGTCATGATAAACGGCTCCCTTTTAAGGGCACAAGCCACCTGTTGAACTTTCACCGAACATCCGCTATAATCATACGTAGTTTAGGACGCTTTACCTGTTGGCGCAGGCTGATAGTTATAGCGGATGTTTGGTGTTCAGCTTGGCGGCTGTACACCTTTTTATTTGCGTATTTTTAAAAACCGTCTTCGATTACATCTTCAAGATCGGTCGCGAATATTTGCACGTACCGGCGCAACATATCAAGTGTTGAGTGGCCGGTTAAGCGCTGTAATAAGAAAAGATTCGTACCGGCTTCGACTTTCAAACGGCAGAATGTGCGACGGAAAGCGTGAGGGCTGACGCTAACATAGTTGCCAACGCCGCTTATCTTTCCGTAATACTTCAATTGATACTGAATCGAGCGCTCTGCAAATGGCGCATTATCCATGCTAACGAACAAAATATCGGTATCGAGAATCCCTCTTTCTTCTATATATAAGGCAAGCACACGGCGGAGCTGTTTCGTCAATGGAATACGACGGGCATAGCGATTCTTTGTGCGCTGAACAGTAATCGTACCTATTCCGTCGAAGCTAATGTCAGGCAGCCGCAACGACGTTAATTCTTTCAGCCGGATTCCTGTATGTGCCAGCGTTGTCATAATCGCAAGGTCACGCAGGCCGGAAAAGGTATCTGTCTTAGGAGCGTCAAGCAAACGCTGCAATTGCTGACGGCTGAACGTGGCGCCGACCTCATGACGCACCTTTAAGTTCGCGATATTCTGAACGGGATTAGTCACTGTAATGCCTTTACTTACGCAGTAGGCGAAAAACGTGCGCAATGCCCGCAGCCGAGAATTGATCGTCCGGGGCGCCCGGTGAATCCGCTGATAATATTCGATTAGCTGTTCGATGTGCTCCGCGGTCATAAGGCGTATGTTTTCAACTGGTGCGCCTAGTTCCGTGAAGGCTCGTCCGTTCTGTTTTAGTTCTTTCTCGTAATAACGGAGTGTATCGGGCGATAGCCCTTTAAGGCGGGAATGTTTATAAAACGACTCGGCAACGTCCCAATATTTCAACGGCTGCTTGGTCGTGCGGTTGGGTTTACGGAGTGCTGCGGTGGTCTTTTCATTGACCGTATTGCTTCGTCTTTTCATTGCGGATGGCCTCCTCGCTGTTTTAGCGGAGGCGTAACGGGGTAGTAGAATACCGGAGTAAAACGCAAAAAGTCCCTACGCTTAAATAACGTAGAGACTTACTATCCTTATCGTATGACGCCCTCGGCAGGAATCGAACCTGCATTTCAAGCTTCGGAGGCTTGCGTGCTATCCGTTGCACCACGAGGGCATTAACAGTACATTTCAAAATTATAGAGGATGGCGGCATTAAATGCAATGATTAATTGAAAAAACATTCACAAATAGAAAAAAAACCTTGTTTAGCAGGAATTTCACAAGGAAAAGAAGAAAACGTACAAAATAGAAAAGCATTATGTTTGACCTTCATTGACCTTAAATTGTATGATGGTTGTATAGAACAGCAATTAAAAGGAGGAACCATTTATGAATTTAATTCCTACAGTTATTGAACAAACGAACCGTGGCGAGCGTGCGTACGACATTTATTCCCGTCTGTTAAAAGACCGTATCATTATGCTGGGCAGCGGGATTGATGATAACGTGGCAAACTCGATTGTCGCGCAGCTTCTTTTCCTTGAAGCCGAAAACCCTGAAAAGGACATTTCAATTTACATAAACAGCCCAGGCGGCAGCATTACAGCTGGTATGGCGATTTATGACACGATGCAATTTATTAAACCGGACGTACAGACGATCTGTATTGGTATGGCTGCATCAATGGGGGCATTCCTGCTTGCAGCGGGTACGAAAGGAAAACGTTATGCACTTCCGAACAGTGAAGTCATGATCCATCAGCCGCTCGGCGGTGCACAAGGTCAGGCGACGGAAATCGAAATCGCGGCAAAACGCATTTTGTTCCTTCGTGAAAAATTGAATGGTATTTTGTCAGAGCGTACAGGTCAACCGCTTGAAGTCATTTCGCGCGATACAGACCGCGATAACTTTATGACGGCAGAGCGTGCGAAAGAATACGGTCTCGTCGATCATATCGTGACACGCAGCGAAGCAGCATCTAAAAAGGATTAAGGAAAGAAGGCCTGCATCCCAGCAGGTCTTTTTTTTCTTCGCGGCTAGCTGTATAATAGCCATGAAGGGGGAGATACAGATGAAGACTGGATTGTGGCAGCAGCAGTCACTCAAGCTTGCCATGACACAGGAATTGACACAGGCGATCGCGCTGCTTCAATATTCAACGCAAGAACTGACTGAGTTTTTGGAATCAAAAGTAGTGGAAAATCCATTTATTCAGCTTGAAGCGCCCGATTTGAAAGCGCTTAATAAAAAAGGCCAGCAGCGTAGTTCAAGAAGTCAAACAGAAGATAAAAATTGGATTGAACATATTCCGGATTCATCTTATACGATAACTGATCATTTGAATACTCAATTTCAACTGATCAATTTAACAAAATCTCAAAAACGAATTCTTGATTTTTTACTTTATAATATAGATGAAAACGGATACATGAAAATTGACGGTGCGGATGCTGCTAATCTTCTTGCTGTGGAAAAAAAAGAAATCACTCATATGATGAACATGATTAAGCGGATGGAACCGGCGGGTATTGGTGCGCGGGATTTACGGGAGTGTTTATTAATGCAAATTGAAAGCCGTCTTGATGCACCCTTTCTTGCTGAAGTCATTATTCGTGATCATTTTATTGAATTTGCTAATAAAACGTGGAAACCACTTTCTAAAAAACTCAATGTCGAGATGAAAGAAATCCAGCAGGCAGCCGATTTCATCAAAACACTGAATCCAAAGCCAGGTGCCTGTTTTTACTACGATTCATCATCGTATGTTCGCCCAGATATGGCTGTTCTAGTGGCAGATGAAACGATTGAAGTGTATCTTCTAGATGATGATTTGCCGAAAGTGGTTTTTCAGCGGGACTATTTTGATAAAATGGCTGTCCACTCTGACATAGATGTGAAAAAGTTTATAAGAGAAAAAGAAAAGGACTACCAGTGGCTGTTAAAAAGCCTGAAGCAGCGCCAGCAGACAATTCAGCGTGTCGGACTGAAGATTGTTGAAAAACAGCGGGCTTTTTTCTTTGAAGGACCCGGTTCATTACAGCCGCTGACAATGAAAGAAGTGGCAGATGAGCTACAGATTCATGAGTCGACGGTCAGCCGGACGGTGCGAGAAAAATATATGCAGACGCCCTTTGGGACGTACGAATTGAAATTTTTCTTTCCATCAGGTTTGGCGGCTGCACAGTCAGATGGAGAAATGACATCATCCAATCAAGTAAAGACGCGTATTGAAACGCTTGTATCAACTGAAGATAAAAGAAAACCAATGTCTGATCAAGCAATCTGTACTATACTAGAAGAAGAAGGAATGACGGTTTCAAGACGAACGGTAGCCAAATACCGAGAACAGCTTCAAATCCCGTCGTCAACGAAGCGGAAACGATATGATTGAGGTGAAAGTTCGTGGATGTTTATTTTTATACGCGACCAGATTGTCATTTATGCGAAGAGGCAAAAGTGGTTATGCACATGGTGAAAGACGAAATTGACATCACATTGTATGAGCGGAACATTGATGAGTGTGATAAGTGGACAGAGCAGTATGGGTTAATGATTCCAGTCGTGGAATGCGACGGAGAAATGATCCAATATGGACGTGTTGACTATTTCACAATCTTCACAAAATTAAAACAAAACCTTAATAAACAATTAAAAAAATAAAATGGTATCTTTCGTTGATTTTTGAATAGTACCCTGCTACAATAATTTTGTAGGCAGGGAAATTTTTTTTCGGGTAAGTGGGACACATTAAGTTTTTAATGGGACGAAACAAAACCCGAAAACCGAAGAGGAGCGTCGAATATGAAACCCATCTTAAGTATTCAACAGCAGCTCGTACCGGACCTGCTTGACATAATGCAAAAACGCTACCGACTTTTGCAAGCTGTCAGGATTGCGGGAACGGCGGGACGAAGAACATTGGCCCAGTCGCTTGGCATGACTGAGCGTGTTGTAAGGAGCGAAGCGGAGTTTTTAAAAGAACGTGGACTACTTGACTTTAGTGCAGCAGGCATGAAGATGACGGAAACAGGTATGGATATTGTGCGAGAGTTGGAAGAAATGATGCTTGAATTAAAGGGAATTGATTCAATGGCAAAAGAACTAAGGAACCGCTACAACCTGTCGAACGTCGTCATACTTCCAGGCAACTGCGATGAATCAACCTTTGTGAAGAAAGCAATTGGTGATGCATGCGCAAGCCGCATAAAGAGTCATCTTAGTGGAAAAACTATCATTGCTGTAACAGGCGGCTCGACGATGGCGGAAGTAGCACGGACAATGAAACCGGATTTCGCAGAAGGGAAGCAAGTATTATTTGTGCCGGCACGAGGCGGTATTGGCGACGATGTCCGCAATGAAGCAAATACGGTTGCTGCTTTAATGGCACAAAATACGAACGGTTCGCACCGCGTCTTGTACGCACCAGAGCGAATCAGCCCAGATGTGCGAGAGTCACTTCTTCAAGAGCCAGCAATTAAAGAAGCAGTTAGCATGATTCAATCAGCGGACATTGTACTTCACGGTGTCGGTGATGCTCTTGCTATGGCTAAAAGGCGTAAAACACCAGATGCTGAATTAGCTATTTTAGAAGAGAAGGAAGCAGTTGCAGAAGCATTTGGCTACTATTTCAACAAAGATGGAGATGTAATTCAGAAATTGTCGACAATCGGGTTGAAGCTAGATGATTTGCAACATGCAACAGTCGTCATTGCAGCAGCAGGCGGCGCTTCAAAGGGGAGTGCGATTCGTTCTTATTTAAACGGATCACCCAAACTGGATATACTCGTCACAGACGAAGCAGCAGCACGAGTGCTGCTGGAACAATGATAATTTAAACTAAATACTAACAACCGGCAATTAAAAGTTGCTAACGGTTTGATAAACAAATTTTAGGAGGAACTCACTCATGACAGTAAAAATTGGTATTAATGGCTTTGGACGTATTGGACGTGTTGTTTTTCGCGCAGCTCTTAAAAACCCGGAAGTAGAAGTAGTAGCAATCAATGACCTTACAGATGCAAACATGCTTGCACATCTTTTGAAATACGATACAGTACATGGAACTCTTGATGCAGACGTAACAGTTGACGGCGACACAATCGTTGTAAACGGAGAACGTGTAAAAGTTACAGCTGAACGTGAACCTGCGAAAATTCCTTGGGGTGCAGCTGGAGCTGACATCGTTGTAGAATCAACTGGCCGTTTTACAAAACGTGCAGACGCTGCGAAACATCTTGAAGGCGGCGCTAAAAAAGTCATTATCTCTGCTCCGGCATCAGATGAAGATATTACAATTGTTATGGGTGTGAATGAAGATAAATACGATGCAGCAAACCATGATGTTGTTTCAAATGCATCTTGTACAACAAACGGCCTTGCTCCATTTGCAAAAGTATTAAATGACAAGTTTGGTATCGTACGTGGAATGATGACAACTGTTCACTCGTACACAAATGATCAACAAGTTCTAGACTTGCCACATGCTGACTACCGTCGTGCCCGCGGAGCAGCAGTAAACGTTATCCCAACGACAACGGGTGCAGCCAAAGCCGTTGCTCTTGTAATACCTGAATTGAAAGGTAAACTAAATGGTATGTCTATGCGTGTTCCAACACCAAATGTATCTGTTGTTGACCTTGTCGCTGAACTTAAAACAGACGTTACGGCTGAACAAATAAATGAAGCCCTTAAAGCGGCATCTGAAGGCGACTTGAAAGGTATTTTAGCATACAATGAACTTCCGCTTGTGTCTTCTGATTACAACGGCACTACTGCTTCTTCTACAATCGATGCTCTTTCTACTATGGTTATAGAAGGCAACATGGTGAAAGTTCTTTCTTGGTACGATAATGAGAATGGCTACTCTAACCGCGTAGTAGACCTTGCTCAATACATCGCTTCAAAAGGTCTTTAATGAAAAGAAACGCTGTTTTTTTTAGACTAATAGTTGGAAAATAACAGTTCGCCGTCTATAATGAAGAAGGGAAACGGGGAGAGGGGTACAATCCCTACTCCCCGTTTTTATTTAAACAAACCCTTGCTTACGCTTTTAATTACAACTGGAGGTCTTTTTAATGAACAAGAAAACGATTAAAGATCTGGATCTGAAAGGAAAGCGTGTCTTTTGCCGTGTTGATTTTAATGTGCCGATGAAAGACGGCGGAGTGACGGATGATACACGTATTCGTGCTGCCCTTCCAACGATTCAGTATTTGTCAGAGAAAGGCGCAAAAGTGATTTTAGCAAGCCACCTTGGCCGTCCAAAAGGTGAAGTAAATGAAGAAATGCGTCTTACAGCTGCTGGCAAACGTCTGGAAGAACTGCTCGGACAACCGGTTACAAAAACAGACGAAGCATATGGCGACAGTGTAAAAGAAGCTATTTCAAGTTTGAACGAGGGCGATGTTCTACTTCTTGAAAACGTCCGCTTCTACAAAGGGGAAGAAAAGAACGACGATGAACTTGCGAAGCAGTTTGCTGACCTTGCTGATGTATATGTCAATGATGCATTTGGTGCGGCTCACCGTGCGCATGCATCAACAGAAGGAATCGCGAAATATTTGCCGTCTGCAACCGGTTTTTTAGTACAAAAAGAATTGGATGTCCTCGGTAAAGCGTTATCTAATCCGGAGCGCCCGTTCACAGCGATTATCGGCGGGGCGAAAGTAAAAGACAAAATCGGCGTCATCGATCATTTACTTGATAAAGTGGACAACTTGATTATCGGCGGCGGGCTTGCGTATACATTCGTAAAAGCGCAAGGACATGAAGTTGGTAAATCACTTCTTGAAGAAGATAAACTGGATCTTGCGAGACAATTCATGAAAAAAGCCGAAGAAAAAGGCGTGAAATTCTTAATGCCTGTTGATGTCACAGTCGCTGATGATTTTGGCGAACACGCGAACACGAAAATCGTTCCGATTAATGAAATTCCGGCGGACTGGGAAGCGCTTGATATCGGTCCGAAAACGATTGAACTTTACAAGGAAACAATTCAACAATCAAAACTTGTCATTTGGAATGGTCCAATGGGCGTATTTGAAATTGATAAGTTTGCAACAGGAACAAAAGGGGTTGCGCAGGCGCTTGCAGATTCGGATGCCTATTCAATCATCGGCGGCGGCGACTCAGCAGCAGCTGTTGAAAAGTTTGCTCTTGCAGACAGAATGAGTCATATTTCAACAGGTGGCGGGGCAAGTCTTGAGTTTATGGAAGGAAAAAAACTTCCAGGTGTAGAGGCAATTGACGAAAAATAATTCATAGAATTTAAGGGGGATTTTTTACATGCGTAAACCGATCATTGCAGGAAATTGGAAAATGAATAAAACATTGGAAGAAGCACTTGAATTTGCAAATAGTGTAAAAGAGAAAATACCAGCGTCCGCTTCTGTTGACAGTGTCATCGGTGCACCAGCACTTTTCTTAGGTCAACTCGTTGAAGCGGTCGAAGGAACAGATGTGAAAATCAGTGCGCAAAATGCACACTTTGAAGAAAGCGGTGCATTCACAGGTGAAACAAGCTTGAAAGCACTCGCAGATCTTGGTGTTTCTTATGTGATTATTGGGCACTCTGAGCGTCGTGAAATGTTCAATGAAACAGATGAGTCCGTAAATAAAAAAGCAATTGCTGCATTTAAACACGGTATAGTTCCAATCGTATGTTGTGGTGAAACGCTTGACCAGCGTGAAGCAGGCGAAACGAACGATCTCGTAGCTAGTCAAATTAAAGCGGCTCTTGAAGGTTTAACAGAAGAGCAAGTAAGCAATACGGTTATTGCATACGAGCCAATTTGGGCAATTGGTACAGGCAAATCTTCTTCCGCGCAAGATGCAAACGAAGTATGTGCACATATTCGTGAAACAGTCCGTGGTCTTTATTCAGAAAAGTCTGCTGATTCAATCCGAATTCAATATGGTGGCAGCGTAAAACCAGAAAACATTGCTGAATACATGGCAGAGCCGGATATTGACGGAGCACTTGTTGGCGGTGCAAGCTTGGATGCAGCTTCTTACTTGGGACTATTGGAGGCTGTTAGCAATGGCTAAAGGACCGGTCGCGCTTATTATTCTCGACGGGTTTGCCTGCCGGGAAGAAACGAGCGGAAATGCGGTCGCACAAGCGAAAAAACCAAATTTCGACCGTTACTGGAATCAATTTCCACATGCGCAATTAACAGCAAGCGGTGAAGCAGTCGGTCTTCCGGAAGGCCAGATGGGCAACTCGGAAGTCGGGCATCTGAATATCGGTGCTGGCCGTGTTGTATATCAAAGCTTAACACGCATTAACATCGCAATTCGCGATGGTGAGTTTTTTGATAATGAGCAGTTTTTACAAGCAGCGGCATATGCAAAAGAACATGGCACAGCTCTTCACTTATTCGGTTTGCTCTCAGATGGCGGCGTACATAGCCATATTGAACATTTAAAAGCATTGCTTGAATTTGCAAAGCGTCAAGACGTTGAAAAGGTATACGTTCATGCCTTTTTAGATGGCCGTGACGTTGGACCAAAAACAGCAAAAGGGTATATTAAAGATGTACAGGCGAAAATGGATGAACTCGGTGTCGGTCAGTTTGCAACGATTTCAGGCCGCTACTATGCGATGGACCGCGATAACCGCTGGGATCGTGTTGAAAAAGTATATCAGGCAATTGCCTACAATGAAGCGCCAATGTTTGAAGATCCAATTGAAGCGGTGGATGCTTCTTATGCGGCCGGTATAAACGATGAGTTTTTTGAACCTACTGTTATTAAAGGAAAGAGCGGGGAAACGGTTGCGAAAGTGAAAGACAATGATGCGATCATTTTCTTTAACTTCCGTCCAGACCGTGCGATTCAGCTTGCTAATGTATTTACAAACGAAACGTTCCATGAGTTTAACCGGGGCGATAAACAGCCGAAAGATTTATTTTTTGTTTGCATGACACCGTACAGCGAATCAGTAAAAGGTGTTATTGCGTATAATAAAACCGATTTGTCGAATACAGTTGGTGAAGTTCTTTCAAAACATAACCTCCGCCAGCTTCGTATTGCGGAGACGGAAAAATATCCACACGTCACGTTCTTTATGAGCGGTGGACGTGAAGATGAATTTCCAGGTGAAACACGCATTTTGATCAATTCGCCGAAAGTGGCAACGTACGATTTGAAACCAGAAATGAGCGCATATGAAGTGACGGACGCGTTGCTTGCGGAAATTGAAGGGGACAAACAGGACGCGATCATTTTAAACTTTGCGAACCCGGATATGGTTGGTCATTCCGGATTGCTTGAGCCGACAATTAAAGCAATTGAAACGGTTGATGAATGTTTAGGCCGGATAGTAGACTTAATCTTGTCAAAAGGCGGAACAGCGATTATTACAGCGGATCATGGAAATGCAGATGAAGTTATGACAATTGAAGGCAATCCAATGACAGCTCACACAACAAATCCAGTGCCGGTGATCGTCACGAAAGAAGGCGTCACTTTGCGAAGCGGTGGTATTTTAGGTGACTTAGCACCGACAATGCTTGATTTATTAAACATTAAACAACCGGCTGAAATGACCGGAAAAACTATTATTGAAAATTAAAGGAGAGAAAAAATAATGCCAGTAATTACAGACGTATATGCACGCGAAGTACTTGATTCACGTGGGAATCCAACAATCGAAGTAGAAGTATATACAGAGTCCGGTGCATTCGGACGTGCGCTCGTTCCATCAGGTGCATCAACAGGTGAATATGAAGCTGTTGAACTTCGTGATGGCGACAAAAGCCGTTACCTTGGAAAAGGCGTTGAGCAAGCTGTTAAAAACGTAAATGAAACGATCGCTCCTGAAATCGTAGGCAGCTTCGTCGTAACAGATCAAATCGGCATCGATAAAGCGATGATTGAACTTGATGGTACAGAAAACAAAGGGAAACTAGGCGCCAATGCCATTCTTGGTGTGTCTATGGCCGTTGCGCATGCAGCAGCAGACTATCATGGCGTATACCTTTATGAATACCTTGGCGGCGTAAACGGCAAGCAGCTTCCAGTTCCAATGATGAACATTGTTAACGGCGGAGAACATGCGGATAACAACGTGGACATTCAAGAATTCATGGTTATGCCTGTTGGTGCGCCAACATTTAAAGAAGCCCTTCGTATGGGTGCAGAAATTTTCCACAACTTGAAAGCTGTTTTACAGGAAAAAGGCTTGAACACAGCAGTAGGTGATGAAGGTGGATTCGCGCCAAACCTTGGTTCAAATGAAGAAGCTCTACAAACCATTATCGAAGCAATTGAAAGAGCGGGCTACAAACCAGGCGAAGAAGTGAAACTTGCTATGGATGCTGCCTCTTCTGAGTTCTATAACAAAGAAGATGGTAAATACCATCTTTCAGGTGAAGGCGTTGTGAAAACATCTGCTGAAATGGTTGACTGGTATGAAGAAATGGCAAACAAATATCCAATCATTTCAATTGAAGACGGTTTGGATGAAAATGACTGGGAAGGCCACAAATTGCTGACTGAACGCCTTGGCGATCGCGTACAGCTTGTTGGAGATGATCTTTTCGTTACAAATACGAAAAAATTGTCTGAAGGGATTGAAAATGGTGTAGGTAACTCAATCCTCATTAAAGTAAACCAAATCGGTACATTGACTGAAACATTCGATGCAATCGAAATGGCAAAACGTGCAGGCTATACAGCAGTTATCTCTCACCGTTCTGGTGAAACAGAAGATGCAACGATTGCGGACATCGCTGTTGCAACGAATGCTGGACAAATTAAAACAGGTGCTCCGTCACGTACGGACCGTGTGGCGAAATACAATCAGCTTCTTCGTATTGAAGACAATCTAGGTGATCTTGCGGAGTACCTTGGAAACGACACATTCTACAATTTGAAAAAATAAGAGTAAACAGGAAGTCCGGGCGGCCACCCGGGCTTTTTTGCTTAGGTGTTTTTAATATCGGATAGGCACAAGTGCCCACTAAATACATCGGTGTTTAGTGGGGGTAGTTGACGAAGAACTATGTGTGATATAATACACTTATTATTAATACGTTCGTTAATGGAGGTAAGTAAATACATGCATACGTTGATTTTAGTGCTGCTCGTAATCGTTTCAATCGCACTCATTGCTGTTGTTCTTTTACAGTCAGGAAAAAGCGGAGGATTATCCGGTGCGATTTCTGGTGGTGCGGAGCAGTTATTTGGTAAACAAAAAGTGCGCGGAATTGATCTTGTGTTTCATCGTCTAACCGTTGTACTATCCGTGCTGTTTTTTGTTTTGACTATTGCGCTCTCTTATTTTGGTTTGTAATAAAAAAGGCGATTCAGCTGAATCGCCTTTTTTTTGCGGGCCCACACGATGTGGGTTACAAAGGCGTTGCGATAGGATGTCGCGTTCTTAGCCTTTGAACCTTTTATTAAAGAAAGGAAATCATTCACATGAAACTCTCCATACCAAAACCATTTACATTTAAATCAGGAAAGCGTGCGGTTCTTTTGCTACACGGATTTACGGGAAATTCTGCTGATGTGCGCATGATCGGGCGTTTTCTTGAGAAAAATGGATATACATCACACGCGCCACATTATAAAGGACACGCTGTACCACCGGAAGAGTTAGTAAAAACAGGCCCTGAAGACTGGTGGAAGGACGTCGTTGATGGCTACAATCATCTGTTGGATATTGGTTGTGAAGAAATTGCCGTCTGTGGGCTGTCGCTCGGCGGTGTTTTTGCACTTAAACTCGGTTATACTAAACCTATAAAGGGTATTATTTCAATGTGTGCGCCAATGTCGATGGAAGATGAGGCAACCATGTATAATGGTGTTGTCGAGTACGCGCGCGGATTTAAGAAATTTGAAGGGAAATCAGAGGGAGTCATTGAAGAAGAAATAGAGGTGTTTAAACAAACACCAATGAACACGCTGAATGCTTTACGTGATTTAGTTCAAGATGTCCGGAACCACATCGACCATATTTACGCACCCACATTTATCGTGCAGGCACGTCTGGATAAAATGATTGATACGAACAGTGCAAATATCATTTTTGACAGTGTGGAAACAGATGAAAAGCAAATAAAATGGTATGAACAATCGGGTCACGTCATTACGCTTGATAAAGAAAAAGAGCAGCTGCATGAAGACATACTCAGCTTTCTTAAACGTCTTGACTGGACCGTGTAAACCGAAACGGAGGGATTTCCCAAATGGATCAGCACATACAAGAAAATGTCGACCGCTTGTTGACATACATGAAAGAAGAATCTTACAAGCCGCTCACCGTGCAGGAACTGGAAGAAGTACTCGGTATTGAAGGATCAGACGGCTTCCGCGACTTTGTGAAGTCACTTGTGTATATGGAAGAACGCGGCCTCGTCGTCAGAACACGTGCGAACCGGTATGGGCTGCCAGAAAAAATGAATCTTGTGCGCGGGAAAATTTCCGGTCATGCGAAAGGTTTTGCTTTTTTGATTCCTGATGAGCAAGGTGTTGATGACGTCTTTATTCCACCGCATGAAATAAACGGGGCGTTAAATGGCGACATCGCACTTGTGAGAGTGACGAAAGAAGATCAAAGTGGAACGCGGCGTGAAGGAACAGTCATCCGTATTTTAGAGCGAGGCCAGACAGACATCGTCGGGACGTTCATCGACAAAAAAAGCTTTGGTTTTGTGGAAGCGGATGATAAAAAATTCTCCGTTGATATTTTTATTCCGAAAGAGAAAACAGCGGGTGCGATTGATGGACATAAAGTTGTTGTCCATATTACACGTTGGCCAGAAGGCAGACAATCGGCTGAAGGGGAAGTTACGGAAATTATCGGTCATAAAAATGATCCAGGTGTCGACATTATGTCGATTATTTATAAACATGGATTGCCTCAGGAATTTCCGGAGGATGTATTAGAACAGGCAAATAGCGTGCCGGAACAAATCGATGAAAAGGATTTAAAAGGGCGGCGCGATCTTCGAGATGAAGTCATCGTGACGATTGACGGCGCTGACGCGAAAGATCTCGATGATGCGGTAACTGTAACGAAATTAAACAATGGAAATTACAAGCTCGGTGTTCACATTGCCGACGTTAGTCATTACGTAACGGAAAATTCGCCAATTGACCGTGAAGGATATGAACGAGGGACAAGTGTGTACTTAGTTGACCGCGTGATTCCGATGATCCCACATCGTCTTTCAAACGGGATCTGTTCATTAAACCCGCAAGTGGACCGATTGACGTTATCATGTGAAATGGAAATTAATGCAGCAGGCGAAGTTGTCACCCATGAAATTTTTGACAGTGTGATTCGTACCACAGAGCGGATGACGTACTCGGACGTGAACTCAATTTTAGTGGACAAAGACGAAGAGCTGCGTGCAAAATATGAGCCGCTCGTACCATTATTTGAACGAATGGAAGAGTTAGCAGAAATTTTGCGGAATAAACGGACTGAGCGCGGTGCGATTGACTTTGATTTTAAAGAAGCGAAAGTAATTGTGGAGGAAGATGGACATCCACTGGATGTTATTATACGTGAACGTTCCGTCGGTGAAAAGCTAATTGAAGAGTTTATGCTGGCAGCCAATGAAACAGTCGCCGAGCATTTTCACTGGATGGATGTGCCATTCCTTTACCGGATTCATGAAGATCCGAAAGAAGAAAAATTACAGCGCTTTTTTGAGTTTTTAACGAACTTTGGCTTAAATGTAAAAGGAACAGCTAATTCTGTTCATCCGCGTGCGCTGCAAGCAATTATTGAAGGTGTAAAAGGGACACCGGAAGAAACCGTTATTTCAACCGTTATGCTTCGTTCTATGCAACAGGCAAAATACAATCCGAACAGCCTTGGCCATTTCGGTCTGGCAACGGAATTTTACACACATTTCACATCGCCAATCCGCCGTTATCCGGATTTAATTGTTCATCGTCTCATCCGAACGTATTTAATTAACGGAGATCTCACGCAGCAAACGAAGGAGAAATGGGATGCAAGGCTCTCGGAAATTGCGGATCATACGTCAAGTATGGAACGCCGTGCGGTTGAAGCCGAGCGTGATACAGATGAGCTGAAAAAAGCGGAGTACATGCTTGATAAAATTGGCGAAGAATACGATGGCGTTATTAGTTCCGTAACGAATTTCGGGATGTTTGTGGCGCTTGAGAATACAATTGAAGGACTTGTTCATGTGTCCTACATGACGGATGATTATTATCGGTATGATGAACGTCATTTTGCGATGATCGGGGAGCGAACTGGGAATGTCTTCCGTATCGGTGATGAAATTACAGTACGTGTTCGTGACGTGAATAAAGAAGAACAGTCAGTTGATTTTGAAATTGCCGGTATGAAAAAACAGCGTCCGCGTCCGAAGGGTGAAGATATGGCCCGCTCGAAAAAACCGCGCGGCCGTGGCAAAAAAGAACAGCCTGAACGAAAAGAAATCAAACCAGAGAAAAAACCGGCGCGTCCTGATATGAAAGGCAGCGGCGGCGAATGGTCAACACAGTCATCAGTGAAAAAGAAGAAAAAACGTAAATTTTATGAAGGTGTACCGAAGAAAAAGAAACAGAAGTAAAAAGTGAGGGGAACGAACCAATGCCAAAAGGAGAAGGAAAAGTGATTGCGCAAAATAAAAAAGCGCGTCATGACTATTTTATTGAAGAAACATATGAAGCAGGCATGGTGCTGTTAGGGACTGAAATTAAAGCAATCCGTGCGGGACGAGTGAATTTAAAAGATTCATTCGCCCGCATCCGGAATGGCGAATTATTTGTTCACAACATGCACGTTAGCCCGTATGAGCAAGGAAACATTCATAACCATGACCCAATCCGTACACGGAAGCTACTTTTGCACCGGAAGCAGATTAATACGCTGATCGGTGAAACGAAAGAAGCAGGTTATTCGATCGTACCGCTTAAAATTTATTTGAAAGACGGCTATGCAAAAATGCTGATCGGCCTTGCAAAAGGGAAAAAGAAATACGACAAACGTGAAGACTTGAAGCAGAAAGAAGCGAAGCGCGATATTGAGCGTGTATTCCGTGATCGTCAAAAAGGTTGATTAGCTGATCATTCTATGTTAGAATGAGTCTTGTCACAAAAAAAGCAGAACAATCAGCTACAACTTTAATCCGGGGGACGTTACGGATTCGACAGGGGTAGTTCGAGCCTGGGCTGCGGGTCAGAGGGTCGGCTCTGTCAAAACGCACTTGCCTATAATAACTGGCAAACAACAAACACAACTACAAGCTGCCTAATTAAATTTAGGTTAGCCTGTGCTCCTCCCGCTGTTGTCCGTGCAGTCGGATCAGGGGCCCACTTTAAGCGGACTACGCTCGATTCCTCCGTCTGGGGATGACAGAAGAGAATAATCAGACTGGCTGATCCAAAGGCCTGCCGTTCGGCAAATGGATCAGCGAGACTCTAAATAGTACGGCTACACCCGTAGACGCTCAGGTGCCGTTATCTTTGGACGCGGGTTCGACTCCCGCCGTCTCCACCAAATACATACTCAATATGTCCTGGTGGATGTTTATATAAAATAAAGCATAACTTGTCTTATAAAGACAAATTATGCTTTATTTTTTTATTCTTCATTTTGCAAAATAGTATCTTCTGTCTTGTTTGCAAGCTCCACATCCGAATGATATGCTGCCCGGCAAATAAGGTGACCTGCAACAGGTGCGGTTAAATATAAGAAGACAATACCGAGAACAAGCCGAACGCTTATATAATGTTCAGTGGACCAGAAAAAAATGAATACGCCTGTTAAAGTGAGTAGAACGGCAAGTGTCGAACTTTTCGTTCCGGCGTGTGAACGAGTATACACATCAGGCAAAATCACAATGCCATAAGCGCTAATGACAGCGGCAATGCTGCCAAAGAGTACCATCAAAGCGGCAATCAATTCAACGATTTCGTTTCCTGTCAATGATGACCCCCCTCTCAATATATTTCGAGAAGGCAATCGTGCTAATAAAAGCTAGAATAGCAATGATCAAAATGACTTCTAAATACGCTTTCGTCATTAAAACAACGCTTAATACGGCAACAATAGAAATAAGATTGACGCCGATCACATCGAACGCGACAATGCGATCCGGCAGCGTCGGTCCTTTTAAAACACGGAAAAGCGAGATTGCAATAGCAATGCTAAATAGAACAATAGCGGTCACGAATATAAGGTTCGTCATGGCCGGGTCACCTCCAAAATCGCTTTTTCAAACATGCGAATCGATTTTAACAACACTGGTTTGGATTCTTTCACATCCATTGCATGGATCGTCAGCACATTTCCTTCCGGTGAAATGCGCAGTACGACAGAGCCAGGTGTTAAGATGATAAGAAGAGCAAGTGCCGTCACTTCCCAATCACTCTGCAGCTTTGTTTTATACAATAAGACCCCTGGTTCAAACGTCGTGCTTGGAATTAAAATTTGTTTCATAATCAATAGGCTGGAAGATAGGAGCTCATAGTTGAAAATGAAGAGCAATTTTATCATGGAAAAGACACGCTTCAAATAAAATGGCGTTCCGAAAAATCGATGCATAATAAATATGACGAAAATGCCAACTAAAAAACCGGATAAAAGAGTAGGGACTCTGAGTGTATCTTCATCTTTTAAGAAGACCCACAAAACGGCAATTAACAAGTTTAAAAGAAATTGCAGATACATCTTACTCCATCTCCTTTATGAACAAACCAATTAGTCATTGTTTAGCGCCCCCTCAATGTAAAGGTGCGGATTCGTTAACACGTTTGCTGCCTCTGTCACGTAAGGAGAAACGACACTCATGCCTAAACCGAGTCCTATTGTTAACATTGCTAAAATAAGACAGGACGCTAACATCCCTTTTGATAAGTAAATTTGGTTCTTTTTAAGAATAGATGTTTCGCCCCAGAACATATTCAAAAAGATGCGCAGCAGTGAATATAAGACGAACAAGCTTGATAAAAAGGCTACGGCAACCATCACATAATCACCGGCGACAAGTGCTCCTTTTCCAATTAACAGCTTACCGGCAAATCCGCTGAATGGCGGGATGCCGCCTAAAGATAGGAGAGTGACGAGGAAAATCCATCCGAACAGCGGGTAGTTGGTGATTAAACCGCTGACTTGATCAAATCTCGTTTTTCCGGTTAAATAAATCACTGTTCCGATCATGAGGAATAACAATCCTTTCATGAGAATATCATGCACAAGGTAATAGATGGAGCCTTGAATCGACTCTACGTTGTTGGAAGCCAGTCCAACTAAAATAAATCCAATGGCGATAATGACGTTGTATGCCGCGATTTTTCGCACATCTTTATATGCAATGGCTCCAAAGCTGCCCCCGATCATCGTAATCATCGCCATCACGCCGATGATCGTATGTGTAATCGATGGCTCATGGTAAAACAATAAAGTGAAAGAGCGGAACAACGCATACACGCCTACTTTTGTCAGCAACGCTGCAAACAGGGCAGAAACGGCTGTAGGCAATGCCCCGTAAGAACCAGGGAGCCAGAAATAAAGCACTAATCCTGCTTTGAGGGAAAAGACGATCAAAAACAAAATGCTGATCGTCGTAAGCAGCGGCGGCTGTCCGACTTCTGCAATCCGCTGGGACAAATGAGCCATATTTAACGTTCCGAGCGTACCGTATAAATACGCAATACCGAGTAAGAAAAACCAGGAAGACAAAATGTTTATTAAAATGTATTTAATTCCTTCGGTCAGCTGCTTTTTCTCGCCTCCAAGTGTCATTAATACATAGGAGGCAAGGAGCATCACTTCAAAACAAACAAATAAATTGAATAAGTCCCCTGTTAAAAATGCCCCATTTACGCCTGCGATCAGCAATAATAAAAATGGGTATAAAAAGAACTTTTCTCTTTTTTCATCTTTTGCAAAAGCAGCATACAATAAGCAAAGAATGGTCACGAGTGAAGACGTTGTGACGAGCAGCATCGCAAACGCATCCGCTACAAAGGTAATACCAAAAGGCGGTGCCCAACCCCCGAAATCAAGGCGTAAGATGCCCTCATCCATCACTTTTTCTAAAATCCAAAGACTGATCAGAAAGACGATGACCATTGACAGAATGCTGCCCCATCGTTGAATGTTCGGATTTGAACGAAAGAAAAGCAATAAAACACCGGTAATGATCGGGAGGACCATCGGAAATACTAAAATATTATTCATCGTTCGTCCCTCTCATTTCGTGCAAATTATCAGTTCCAACGCTTTGGTACGTGCGATACATAAGAACAAGGAAAAACGCAGTTACGGCAAAACTGATGACAATGGCCGTTAAGATGAGCGCTTGTGGAAGTGCGTCCACATAGGTTTCAACTTTACCCCCTAAAATAGGCACGCCCCCTTTTTTTAATCCGCCCATCGTTATGAGCAGCAGGTGGATGGCATGAGAAAGAATTGCGCTGCCTAATACGACCCGAATCACATTTTTTGAGAGCAGCAAGTAAGTGGCAACAGATACAAGTACACCGATTAAAAGAGTAATGATCGTCTCCATCTTACACATCCTCACTTATGCTGACCATGATCGTTATGACAACACCAACCACACCTAAAGCGACACCTGATTCAAATAATGTGACGGTTGCAAACCCTGTCTTCCCAAAAACGGGAAGATTGAAGTAGGCAGAGGATTGGCTTAGAAAAGCACTTCCGAATAGAAGAGAACCCATTCCAGTGAATATCGCGATCAAAACACCTACAGCAGCTACCATTTTATAATTGAGTGGAATCCCTGCGTTAACAGACTCCACATCAAAGGCTATATACAAAAGGACGAAAGCAGATGATAAAGTAAGTCCGCCGATAAATCCGCCGCCTGGATTGTGATGTCCTGATAAAAATAAATAAACACCAAATGTTAAAATAATGAACACAGCGACTTTTGATACGGTTTGTAAAATGATATCATTTTCTCTCAATCTTATCCCCTCCTTGTGGTGATTTTAATTTGACGAGAGTGTAGACACCGATGCCCGCTATAAATAGAACGACTACTTCTAGCATCGTATCGAAGGCACGGAAATCCCCTAAAATAGAATTGACAATATTTCGTCCACCCGCAAGTTCATATGAATCCTCAAAATAGCTAGAGATCGATTCAAATAATTTGTTCCCTTGCACAGATAACGCAATTAATACCGTTAGCGCACCCATGCCGATGGAAATGACGATTTTAGGAAAACGGACTTTCCATGAACGATCTTCTTTTGACCACTCAGGCAAATGATAGAAGCAAAGGAGAAATAAGACGGTTGTAACGGTTTCAACGACAAGCTGCGTCAGTGCGAGGTCTGGTGCTCTAAATAGTACAAAGAACACGGCAATCGAATAACCAAGAACACCGTTTAATAATGTAGCGGTCATGCGAGACTTCGCAAAAAGAATGCCGACTGCTGCGATGCTCATGATCCCGACAAAGACCCCCTCATATAAACTGACTGACGCATCGTTAGAAGGATCAAAGGCGATGCTGCCTGATAGAAAGAGTGTACCGCCTACCGTGAGCAAGAGAAAACCAAAGATATAATAGAGATAGTTCGGCAAAAAACCTGTCATATAACGGTCTGTTGCTTTTTTTGATCCGCTTTCGCTTGCTGCCAACATCCACTGGTACCCGCGATCAAGACTTCGCTTCTCAGGGAACAAGTCATAAATGACATTCCAAAATCGATAGGTGTTCATTAAAACTATCCCAAGAATCACGACACCTGCCGTCATTAATAATTCTAAATTAAATCCATGCCAGGCAGAGATGGTAGGAATGAACCCTTCCATGTTTTGATAGGTAGGAAAAATTCCGTTCATTGCAGGTGCAAGCAAGTATTTACTTAACAGATTCGGGAAGAAAAACAAGAGAATGACGAACGTACAGAGCACAATCGGAGATAGTAACATCCCAATCGGTGCTTCATGAGGATCTTTCTCCAGTCGTTCACGGCGATATGGCCCTAGAAATGTCCGAAAGACAATGAACATGGAATAAATGAAGGTAAAAATGCTTCCTATCCAGGCAATGATCGGAAATAAGAGACCCCACGTATCCATAGAAAAAATCGACATTTCACGGGCATTTAATACAGCTGTAAAAAACATTTCTTTACTTAAAAAACCATTAAATGGCGGCAGTCCGGCCATTGAAAAGCTGCCAATGACCGATAATGTGAACGTAATCGGCATAAGAGAAAGTAAACCACCCAGTTTACGAACATCCCTTGTCCCTACCCCATGATCGACAATCCCGACAATCATGAAAAGTGCTCCTTTAAACGTAGCGTGATTGACAAGGTGAAAGAGAGCGGCAAAGATCGCTTGTGTATAAATGACGGAATCGGTGGAAGCGCCTCCTTGCAGCGCTGCAGATCCGAGGCCGAATAAAGACATCATTAACCCTAATTGGCTAATCGTTGAATAAGCGAGCAACGCCTTTAAATCATTTTGTCTAACGGCTGTAAAGGAGCCCCAAAACATCGTGAAAATGCCTACACCGCTCACAAGCCAGAACCAGGTCGCTTCGCCGCCAAAAACAGGTGTAAAGCGGGCGACTAAAAATAATCCTGCTTTGACCATCGTTGCAGAGTGCAAATAGGCACTGACTGGCGTTGGTGCTTCCATTGCATCCGGCAGCCAAATGTGGAATGGAAATTGGGCCGATTTCGTAAAGGCACCGAGCAAGATTAACACTAAAGCTGGAATAAATAATTCGTGATCTTGAATCGAGTCTCGCATTGCAATGATTTCTTGCACACTGTTTGTCGCGGTCATCACCTGCAGCATGATGAACCCGACAAGCATGGCAATACCGCCCCCGACTGTAATCAGAAAGGATTTTTGAGCACCATAACGGGATTTTTTACGGCGGAACCAAAATGCAATGAGTAAGAATGAAGAAATGCTTGTTAATTCCCAGAATAGGTAGAGTACCATTAAGTTATCAGATAACACAACTCCGAGCATCGCTCCCATGAAGAGCAATAAGTAGGTATAGAAATGGGAAAGTGACTCCTTTTCTTTCGATAAATAAAAAATGGAATACAGAACGACTAAGCTTCCAATCCCTGTAATTAATAAGGTGAAAATGAGGCTGAGACCATCTAAATAAACAGCAAAATGGAGGTCTAATGCTCGAATCCAGGTGACAGAGCCTGTGATCGCTTTATTGGCGGAAATCACTGGGATTTTTGAAACGAAAAAACTAAATAATAAGATGGGGACCGTAAGTACTATCCATCCAAGATGCAGTTTTGGAAATTGTCTCCCGATGATCGGGATCAGAAAAGCTGTTAAAATAGGGATGAGAATAAAAGCATGAATCGAAATCAAACAAGTTCCTCCTTACTTTTTTTATGTAGGTGAAAAATAATGTGATTTTCAAAATAAATTTGATTATTAAAAAACAATTATTTCCTTGTAAGCAATCTCAAATAGGGGAATATAAATAAAGTACAACTTCATCAAAAAAATTAGGGGTTGAAATTTCGACAACTCCGTTATATTCTAATCATTTGGGACAAGAAAAATATCTATTTGTATTTGTTTTCATTTCAGGACTTAAACATATATAAAGTGAACAAAAATTATCAAAAATGATATATAGAGGTGTAATTGTTATGAAAAAATTGAGAGCTCGCATGGATGAAAGTATTTTAGTCTGTGTATATTATGGACCGAATGGTGAGCGTCTGATTAAGCGTGGATGCAAACTTGCGAATATGCTTGATTGCCCGCTTTACATTCTGACGGTTGATTCGCTTCCTCAAGAAGAATTAAGTGCAGACAAAGCCGCTTATATCGATCGATGGAAAGCTCTCGCGGAAGAGCATGATGCGGAAGAGTTAATCATCCGCGACAATGAAAAGAGAGCACCTGTGAAAGTGATTGCTGAAGTTGCCCGTGAATTAAATATTACCCAAATTATTTTGGGGCAGTCCCCTCAAAGTCGTTGGGAAGAAATTAAAAAGGGATCCTTTGTCAACACTTTGTTACGTGAAATCTCATTTGTCGATTTTCATATCGTGTCGATCGACCGCTCTGTTGAAGACGAGGACAATCTTTTTGATAACGGAACAAGAGCTTATTTAGTAAAATCCAATGAAGAATATCGTATTAGTTTTACCTACTCTGATGAAGTCATTCATGAAGGAATCTTTTACAAAGAAACCGGAACTGATTTTAATAACGGCGTCTTTAAATTTATTAAAGACAATAAAACGTGTCAACTCCATGTAACTGACGATCGCATTACAGAGCCTACTTCTATTCACGCTTCTATTAAAGAAGAGAAGTTTAAACATGAACAATAGAAGAACCCTTTTGTTTTAAAAGCCTGTAGAGAAAGAAGCTATTTTCTCTGCAGGCTTTTTCGTACGCGTTGTTAGAAGAAGGGCTATAAATTTACATCTATTTTTTGGTCGGTAGCATCTATGCCGATATAACGAAATGTTTCTGAAGGAGTAGCGTGATGAAACCGGGCTTGAATAAGGGAAATAGCAATTCCTTTTATATAGGCATGATAGCCAAAAGTTTTTCTCAACGTATGAGTGCCAATCTGATCGCTTATCCCCGCTTTTCTTGCAGCATCATTGATGACACGATAGGCATGTTGACGCGAAATAGGTAATTCACTCTTTGGGGATTTGAACAGATAATCATCGATCGTCGTCGTATTTTGTTTCAAATGAAAAGTTAAGGCTGATTTAACTTGATCATTCAAATAAATCGTTTGATTGTCTACATGAAGAAATGAAAGGATTGTTCCGGACTCGTCCACCAATTGATTGATTTTTAAAGACAGAAGAGTGTTAATTTTAAGTCCAGTATTAATGCCTAATACAAATAAGACAAAGTCTCGACTCGATTGTTTTTTTAAAATTTCCTTGATTAATTGTATTTCATGTAGGTTTTTTATTGGGTTAACATATTCCACTGTCTTCTCTCCTTGATGTTACTTAATATAATGATATCATCCCTTTAAGTAACATTCAAATGATAAGGGTGCATACAGCCTTATCATTTGAATATGGGAACGTTCATTATTGAAAGACCGTGGTTAAGTACTATATTTCCTGCATGAAGAATACGGATCAGTGAAATATACATTAATATCGAGTTCCTTTTTACATAAAGTAGGCAGATTAATTTCTGTTTTGGGGTATGTTACTTAATATTACGACCTGTCATAATTAGAAATTATGAAAGTGAGGAAATCGGCGTGGCAAATCCATTATTTCGTAAAAAAAGCATCAGTGGCTTACTTAATGCACAATCTAAAGGCCGTGCGCTGAAGAAGGAACTAGGTGCACTAGATTTAACATTGCTAGGCATTGGTGCTGTCGTCGGGACGGGAATATTCGTATTAACAGGGACTGCTGCGCTAACTGCGGGACCGGCACTCATACTATCTTTTGTTATTGCGGGATTAGCATGTTTATTTGCAGCTTTAGCTTATGCGGAATTTGCTTCTACTGTTCCTATTGCGGGTTCTGTTTATACGTATACGTACACGACTTTGGGTGAATTTATCGCTTTTATCATTGGATGGGATTTAGTACTTGAATACTTGTTGGCGGTAAGTGCCGTATCAGTAGGGTGGTCAGGGTATTTTCAGTCTTTGCTTAGCGGATTTGGGGTCCACATACCGATTGCTTTCACATCAGCGCCAGGTACGATTCCGGGCACGACAACGTATTTTAATCTCCCGGCTTTTCTCATCGTGATCCTGATCACTTTTTTACTTTCGGTGGGAGTAAAGCAATCGAAACGGGCCAATAACATTATGGTTATGATGAAAGTGGCGGTTGTGCTAATATTTATCGCTGTTGCCGGAAGATATGTAAAGCCGGCAAACTGGGATCCATTTATGCCTTTTGGTTTTAACGGGGTATTTGAGGCTGCGGCACTTGCGTTTTTTGCTTTTATTGGGTTTGACGCAATCGCATCTGCAGCGGAAGAAACAAAAAACCCGAAGAAAGATTTGCCTATAGGTATTCTTTCCTCGCTGTTTATTTGTACGCTTCTTTATGTAACGGTATCGGCAGTCATGACCGGTGTTGTCCCTTATCAACAATTTGAAGGGGTCACTAACCCGATCTCATTGCCTTTACAAGTTTCTGGTCAAAACTGGGTAGCCGGTATTATTGATCTTGGAGCAATCCTCGGGATGACAACGGTTATGCTAGTTATGTTGTATGGTCAAACGCGTATCACGTTTTCCATGTCCAGAGACGGATTATTGCCATCGATACTTTCTGATGTTCATAAAAAGTATCGTACGCCTTTTAAAGCAACATGGCTTGTAGGATTAATCGCAGCTCTTATGGGCGCATTCATATCACTCGATGAATTAGCCCAACTTGTGAACATTGGAACATTGTCAGCGTTTATTTTGATTTCGGTAGCGGTCATCGTTTTGAGAGTAAAGCAGCCGGACTTACGGCGTGCATTCCGCTGTCCTGCGGTTCCGCTCATTCCGGGGCTAGCTATCTTATTTTGTGGCTTTTTGATTTTTCAACTTGGCGCAGCTACTTGGATTCGTTTTGCTATATGGTTAGCAATCGGAGTTGTTATTTATTTTTCATACTCACAAAAACAATCAAAATTAAATAATGATAAATAAAAAAGCAAAAAATCCGTGCTATTTTACGAAGGGCATGGATTTTTTTGAATGTACTCAAACAATTTTGACACCTGCTGTAAGGTTCGCTATATTAATAATAACTTTCGAGTAGAATAAATCACTGTGAACGATATAAAGGGGGAAGTCCTATGGTAGGACCTGGAGGGATCATATTAATTGGTGCCGCTGCTTTATTAATATTCGGGCCTAAAAAATTGCCGGAAATTGGACGTGCAGCCGGTAAGACATTAACGGAATTTAAAAATTCTACAAAAGGCCTTATGGAAGACGATGACAAGGAAACGAAAAAACAATCTCAAGAAAAATCGGACGATGAAGTAAAATAATCAAAAGAAAGGAGCGGCCTCATAAATGGAGACCGCTCCTTTCTTTTGATTATTTATGATTTTATTAATCGAATTCGAGTAAGCAAGGGATAAAGAATAACACCTAACAAAAATAGACCAATCCCTAAAGTAAACGTCGTCCAATCGGCTGTCCCTGATTTGATGACCCAAACTGAATATATGAAGGCAAGTGCTGCAATGATGCCATTCGATATACGTGATTTTTCTCCCGGATTGTAAGTATCACCTTTTATGACAAGTTTTAAAAGGAAAGTTGCAGATACTAAATAAGGGATTAAATAAGCAAGCGTAGCAGATGTTGTCAAAAACGTATAGGCTTCACTGATGGTGCCAGAAATTGTTGAGAAAATAAAAATTTGTGACATCGTATTCGTGACGGTTAATGCTCTAACAGGGCTTCCTTTTTTATTTAACTTTGCAAAATAAGCAGGGAAGATGCCTGACTTAGCAGCATTATAAGGAACCTCTGAACTTAATAATATCCATCCAATGGTAGAGCCGAATAAGGAGATGATAGCTAAAAGGGCCATAATGGTTGCGCCAGTGTCTCCAATTAAAGTAGAAAGAGCATCTACAAACGGTTTATCAGACGACTTTAATACTTCCTGAGGCAGTACACCCATGATCAGTAACGTGATCGCCATATAAATGACGAGTGCAATTAAAAGACCTGCAACAGTGGCACGGCTGACATCGCGTTGGGATTTAGCGCGTCCAGATAGGATGACGGCGGATTCAATACCTACAAATGCCCAAAGCGTTGATATTGCAGCAAGGTTTATTTGGCTGAGCAGGCCGTGGGATGTTCCCTCATTATCTATAATAGGCGTATATAAATCTCCTAAAGTAGACAGTTCAAAAACAAAAAGAGTAGCAATAATAAATAACATAAATCCAATGACTTTTGAAACGGTTGCGATAAAGTTTAATTTACCTGCACTTTTAATACTCGTGATTAAGATAAGGTGAGTGCCCCACAATAAAAGACTGCAGACGATAAACGTGACGATTCTTCCCAGAGCAATTTCTTGAGATCCTATTGAGAAAAGAATATATTCGCTTCTCATGACAGGAAAGAAGGTGGACAAGTATCCAGCAAAGCTTGTAATGATGGCTACATTGCTAATCCAATTGGCCACCCAATATCCCCAAACCATTGAAAAACCAGCTGTTTTTCCATATGCCTGTGAGGTGAATAGGGCTCGAGCGTAACTTTGAGGGCCTCCCGTTAATTCAGGTTGACGATTAGATAATGTGCTGAATACTAAAGCGATCATTAATACACCAAAACCAGTCAACAGCCAAGCAATTGTGACGCCGAGTGGACTGGCCATTTGAGCTAACGTGCTTGGCAGCATGAAAATACCTGAACCTACCATGTTTCCGACAACGATAGCGGTCAATAACCAAAACCCCCATTTTTTATCCATTAAAAATCCTCCTAAATAAAAAAAGCAAAGGAATACACCTTCGCGTTTTTAAATGATTAATTGAAACCCGCAACCTATCTCATCGTAGCTCTCCACAGAAAATATCTGTGACAGTTTTACACCTATTTGATGTAAACCCAGTAAGGAAAGATAAAATGGATCTCTCGTACTTCGGCAACAATTCCTTTCAACATACCATCAACAACCCCATTAGGTTTCAAGTACATTACTATTAATTATTGCAACCTCTACCTCATCGAGATAGCAATGAGGATTTATCTATTCTATTTGCCTAGTCATGAGAGTAACAAATAAGAATTAGGCCTGTCAACACTATCATTATGTTAATTTATTATATTAAGTATATAACCTATCAGTAGAATGAAAACGAAAACAGACTTGCCAGTGCCGACAAGTCTGTTTTCGTTATTTCAATCCTTTTTGTATACCAAATTGTGCGTTCAGTTGTCCTTTAATCATACTTCGTTTTAATTTATCTTCATCTGGTTTCTTTTTCATTTCTTGCCTGATTTCAAATGTGCGTACACCATCCTCCATTTGATTAGCAATATCCATCAATGTTTCTACGTCGACAAATGAGTATTTGCGTGTGCCGCGGTCTGACCGCTCGGGGAAAATGAGCTTCCGTTCTTCGTAGTAGCGTATTTGCCGTTCGGACAACCCTGTTAGCTCGCTGACAATCCCGATCGTAATGACCTTTTTCGTTTTGTACGTTTTTTCTTCATCTGTCATACACTCACCTCGAAATGGGTTGTAAATATATTATATCGTATTCAATTAAGAAATATAATAATTACATGTTATATGATATAACTTCATAAAAAATGATGTTAGATTATATAACATTAATCATGACGATCCCTTTTTCCTTATCTATAATCAATCGTATCAACAGCCACTGAGGAGGATGTTTTTATGAATCAAGAAAAAATCGTCATGATTGGAAATGGAATGGCCGGTGTCCGTTCGATCGAAGAAATTTTAAACGTTCGACCGGATCACTTTCATATAACAATTTTCGGAACAGAACCGTATCCAAACTACAACCGGATTCAACTGTCAAAGGTGTTACAGGGAGATACGACCATCTCAGATATTACATTGAATGACTGGAATTGGTATGAAGATCATGATATTAAGCTTTATTCAGGTGAAACAGTCGCTCACATTAATACGAAAGAGAAATTTGTCCAAACAAACAAAGAACGCAGCGTTTCATATGATAAATTAATTATCGCGACGGGCTCGCTACCGTTTATCATTCCGGTGCCGGGATCAGATAAAGAAGGCGTGACTGCATTTCGTGATATTCAGGACTGTGAAAAAATGATTGATTGTTCAAAAGTATATAAAAAAGCAGCGGTTATAGGTGGGGGGCTGCTTGGTCTCGAAGCGGCACGTGGACTATTAAATCTTGGAATGGCTGTTGATGTTATTCATCTTACTGATTGCCTAATGGATCGGCAGTTGGATGAAACAGCCAGCAAAATGCTGAAAAAAGAGCTCGAAAAACAAGGGATGAAATTCTTAATGAATAAACAGACCGCAGAAATTATTGGCGGTGACCGTGTCGAAGCAATCCGTTTTGGTGATGGGGAAGTCATTGATGCAGATCTTGTTGTGATGGCAGCCGGCATTCGTCCAAACACAGGCCTTGCGAAAGAAAGTGGTATTGAAGTAAATCGAGGAATTCTCGTTAACGATTATATGGAAACAAGTATTCCAGGTGTATATGCAGTCGGCGAATGTGCAGAACACAGAGAAGTCGTGTACGGCCTCGTTGCACCGCTCTATGAGCAAGGAAAAGCAATGGCTGCCCACATTTGTAGTGAACAGGCGCCAGGATATGAAGGTTCTGTATTATCTACTCAATTAAAAGTATCCGGTGTCGATGTGTTTTCCGTCGGTGAAATTGTAGAAGACGAAGAGACAAAAACGATTAAAATGTTCGATGACTGGAAAGGTGTTTATAAAAAAATCATCATTCGTGACGGGAAAATGACCGGCGCTGTGTTATTTGGTGATACGAGTGAAGGGTCAAAGCTGCTGCGGCTTATTAACAAGCGGGCGAATGTAGAGGAATATATGGGCACTGAAGAAGCAGCAGAAAGCATGGTAGCGACGATGGCAGACAGTGAGCTTGTCTGCGGCTGTAATGGTGTAACGAAAGGGACGATTACAGAGGCGATCAAGAAGATCGGCTTGACGACATTTGAAGAAGTGAAAGCATGTACGAGTGCATCCCGTTCATGCGGCGGCTGTAAATCACTTGTTGTCGATATTCTGGCGCATACACTCGGTGACGAGTTTGAAAAAGCGGATCGAAAAGAACCGGTTTGTGGTTGTACAACGTTGTCCCGTGATGATGTCGTAGAAGCAATTCGCGAAAAAGGGCTGACATATACGCGCGAAGTGATGAATGTACTTGGCTGGAAAACAGAAGACGGCTGTTCGAAATGCCGGCCGGCGCTCAATTATTATCTTGGCATGATCAACCCGGTTGAATATGAAGATGAGAAAGAATCGCGTTTCGTCAATGAAAGAATGCATGCAAATATTCAAAAAGACGGTACTTATTCAGTCGTTCCACGTATGTACGGCGGTGTCACGTCAGCGGACGATCTCCGGAAGATTGCGGATGTAGCCGACAAGTATGAAGTACCGCTTATTAAAGTAACCGGCGGACAGCGGATTGATTTATTCGGTGTGAAAAAAGAAGACTTGCCGGACGTATGGGCCGATCTCGGCATGCCATCGGGTTACGCGTATGGAAAAACATTGCGTACGGTGAAAACGTGTGTCGGTGAAAGCTTCTGCCGGTTTGGGACACAGGATTCTATCGGAATGGGTATCGCCATGGAGAAAAAATTTGAACGAATCGGTACACCGCATAAAGTGAAAATGGCCGTTTCAGCCTGCCCGCGTAACTGTGCAGAATCGGGTATTAAAGACATTGGTGTTGTTGGTGTAGACGGCGCTTGGGAAATTTATGTCGGTGGCAACGGCGGTACGCATTTGCGGGCAGCAGATTTATTTTGCAAAGTCACGACAAATGAAGAAGTAATGGAAATGATTGGCGCATTCTTGCAATATTACCGTGAAGATGCCGCCTACCTTGAGCGTACATCGGTCTGGGTGGAGCGTGTCGGACTTGACCATATTAAAGAGGTGATTGCCGATAAAGCGACGCGCGATGCCTTAAATGCTCGCATTGCTGAAGCCTTGTCCGTTACAAAAGAGCCGTGGAAAGAAGTGATTGAGAGTGAGAAAATTCGCAAGGAACTATATGAGACAGTCCGTGTGACAAAATAAGGGACAGGGAGCAATCAAAATGGAAAAAACAAATGAGCGGATAAAGGTAGCTGTTTTGGATGAAATGCCGGAAAAAATTGGGCGGACTGTTCGAATTGGTTCACTTGAAATTGCTTTGTTTAAGCTAGCGGATGGCAATGTTCGTGCCATTGAAAACCGCTGTCCACATAAAGGCGGTGTGCTTGCAGAAGGAATCATCAGCGGCGAGCACGTTTTTTGCCCAATGCATGATTGGAAAATCTGTACGACAAATGGAAAAGTTCAGTCACCCGATGTCGGCTGTGTGAAAACATTTGCTGTGAAAATTGAAGATGGCAATGTGTTTATTTTAATTTAAATAAAGAAGGGGGCGGAATGGATGGGTAAAGTGTATCTCGTTGGGGCGGGACCAGGAGATCCGGACTTAATCACGGTAAAAGCACTAAAAGCGATTCAAGAAGCAGTCAATCGGCAACCCAGCGATCATTATTGTTGGTGATATGGTGAAATGCAGAGAACTTTTACAACGACAAGAAGTAATAGCAGTGAGCTATTAAATAGTGAATAATGACCTCGGCAAAGCGAATTTGTCGGGTTTTTTTGTCTGAACGCACATACAATTGACGAATCATCATTCATCCTGTAGAATTATCTTTAATTCGAGATAATAAAAACGGAGGAATTTAAATGAAACATATTTTTCAACAAGGAAAAAATGAGAACGTATTACTCATGCTGCATGGCACAGGCGGTACAGAGCAGGATTTACTGCCGCTTGCACAGGCCGTTGATCCGGAAGCATCTGTATTAAGCGTGCGTGGTAATGTACTGGAAAATGGAATGCCCCGGTTTTTCCGCCGTCTCGCTGAAGGTATTTTTGATGAAGAGGATTTAATTTTTCGTACGAAAGAATTGAATGAATTTCTTGATGATGCGTCAAAACAATATGGATTTAGCCGTGATTCAGTTATTGCGATCGGTTATTCAAATGGTGCGAACATTGCAGCAAGCCTGCTTTTCCATTATGAAAAATCATTAAAAGGGGCTATTTTGCATCATCCGATGGTGCCGCGCCGTGGAATAGAGCTGCCTGATTTAACGGGCACACCCGTCTTTATGGCGGCTGGAAAAAATGATCCTTTATGTTCGCCGCAGGAAACAGAAGAGCTGCAGCAACTGCTTGATCATGCAGGGGCAATGACGGCTGTCCATTGGGAACAAAATGGACATATGCTGACAGGAACTGAAGTACAGGCAGCTACAGATTGGTACAAAAAGAATGCGTAATATACGCATTCTTTTTATTTTGACACAAATGAAAAATAATGTAATATTAATAGTACATATGGATCATTGGAGGCGGAAGATGAAAGAAATAATGCTAAGACGAGTTGTCGATAAAGAAGGAAGAATCACCATTCCAAAATCAATGCGTACACAGTTGAGCATTCAAGGATCAGACCAGGTTGCGATGGTTTATGAACAGGAAAGCATTATCATGAGAAAATATGATTCTCATTTTGATGTGAAAGAAGAAAGAACGTGTTTTATGACAGGCATCATATCAAAAGATCATAGGCATTTCAGTGGGGATATTGTGCTTAGTAAAGAAGGAGCGATCTGGCTGCTGGACGAAATCCAGTCTTATTGGATAAAAGTTGGCATATAATTCGAAACATGCTATTTTAAAGAGTGGAAATCAATAGAAGGAGCTATCATATGGACTTTATTACTCTTTTAAAAGCAGTTATTCTTGGCCTGGTTGAAGGATTGACAGAATTTGCGCCGGTATCATCAACTGGGCATATGATTATCGTGGATGATATGTGGCTGCAGTCACAAGCGTTTTTAGGGAAATATGCAGCAAACACGTTTAAAATCGTTATTCAACTCGGTTCCATATTAGCGGTTGTCGTCGTGTTTAGAAATCGATTTATTGATTTACTCGGGTTAAACAAAGAAACACGAGGACAAGGCGGACGGCTTCGGTTAACACATGTCATCGTCGGCTTGCTTCCAGCGGGTATTCTTGGTGTTTTGTTTGAAGACTATATTGATGAATATTTATTTTCAACCGAAACGGTGTTAATCGGCCTTGTTGTCGGTGCATTTTTAATGATTGCGGCAGATTTAATTGGTGGCCGTAAACGAGAAATAGAAACAGTCGACCAAATTACGTATGGACAAGCGTTATCCGTCGGACTCATTCAATGTTTATCACTCTGGCCGGGCTTTTCCCGCTCAGGCTCGACGATTTCAGGCGGTGTTTTGCTTGGCATGAGCCATAGAGCCGCAGCTGATTTTACATTTATTATGGCTGTACCGATTATGTTCGGCGCAAGCTTTTTGTCGCTTTTGAAAAACTGGCAGTATTTCACGATGGATGCGATGCCGTTTTTCGTTGTCGGCTTTATTAGTGCATTTGTTTTCGCGCTTATATCCATTAAATTTTTCTTGAAATTAATTAACCGTATTAAGCTTATTCCGTTTGCCATTTACCGGATTGTGCTGGCGGCTGTTATTTATTTCGTTTTTCTTTAAGCGGCGCTGTTTGATTTGCGCCATTAGGGCATGATAAGATAATAGAACGAATCAAAACCGCAGGCAGCCGTCTGCGGTTTTTTTACAACGGAGGAAAATAGATGAATGAAACGAAGCTGGATCAGCTAAAAGGAATCGTTGCCGGTGTGAATCTAGACAACGGGGATGATTTTGCCTATTCGATGGAAGAATTGAAAAACCTTGCAGAAGCGTGCGGTATTGATGTACGTGGGGAACTAACGCAAAACTTGCCGCGTATTCATTCGGCGCTTTACATGGGGACTGGCAAAGTAGAAGAACTGAAATCGCTTGCTGAATATGAGGAAGCAGACGTCGTCATTTTTGATGGGGAATTGTCTCCGTCGCAAATTCGGAACTTGGAAAAAGAACTCGATTGTGAAGTAATTGACCGGACGATGCTCATTCTTGATATTTTCGGACGGCGGGCAAAAACGAAAGAAGCGCAGCTGCAAGTAGAGATGGCACGTCTTCAATACATGTTGCCGCGTCTTGTCGGTACGTACATTGCGCTCGGACGCCAAGGCGGCGGATCTGGTTTTAAAAACCGTGGGGCGGGTGAAACGAAGCTTGAGCTTGATCGCCGGAAAATTGAAACGAAAATTGCCTATCTCCGCAAAGAACTTGCGAAAATATCTGAACAGCGTACTGTACAAAGGAAGCAGCGCAAGAAAAACAATATGCCGGTTGCCGCGCTTGTCGGGTATACGAATGCGGGCAAATCGACTGTCATGAATGCGATGCTGCAAACGTATGAGGGGGGCGGGTCAGAAGTATTTGAAAAAGACATGCTGTTCGCCACACTCGATACGTCTGTCCGGAGCATTACATTGCCGGATAAAAAAGAGTTTTTACTGGCGGATACAGTCGGATTCGTTAATAAACTCCCCCATCATTTAGTAAAAGCATTTCGCTCGACGCTAGAAGAAGCAGCGGCTGCGGATTTGCTTATTCATGTTATTGATGTGTCTAGCCCGCAGTACCAAACGATGATTGATATTACGGAAAAAACACTTGTTGATATCGGTGCAAAAGATATGCCAGTTATTTATGCATACAATAAAGCGGATCTTGCGGGCATTGATTACCCGGGAGCAGCCGGTAATTCGGTGTATTTATCCGCAAAAGAACGCGCAGGTATTTTGGAATTGACGGAAGTGATGAAAAGTCATTTGTTTAAAGACTACGTCCGCTGTGAATTGTTGATTCCATATGATGAAGGAGAAGTCGTCTCTTATTTCAACGAACAGGCCACGATTTTTGAAACGGCTTATGAGGAAGAAGGAACAAAACTGACCATTGAATGTCATCGATCAGATTATGAAAAATATAAGTCGTTTGTCGTAAAATAGTTGATTGTTTTGAGGAGGAAGCACTCCTAGAAAAAACGAAGTGTTTGCACTAGTCGCAGTTATCATCCTTGTTGATGGCGAAGAACGAGCAATAGAAGTTGCGAACGACACTCCTTTTGGTCTAAGCGGTGCGGTTTATTCCGGTTCCATTGAGCGCGGAATTAATGTAGCAAAACAAATCAAAACAGGCATGATTTATGTTAATGACCAATGCATTAACGTAGAGCCGAACGTGCCATTTGGTGAAGAAAAACTTTCTGCTATTGGCCGTTATTGCGGCGAGTGAGTGATTGGTGAATTTACAACTGTAAAATGGCTGTCTGTTCAAAAAAAGCCGCGTGAGTACCTATTCTCTTAATCTTAAAATAGGGAAACAGCCCGTCCATATCAGGAAGGGCTGTTTTTGTTTCGGTGACTAAAAGGCATCCACCAATTCGCTGCTCCGAGCAACTTCATTAAACTAGGGACAAGTAAAAGGCGGACAATTGTTGCGTCGATCGCAATGGCAATAGCAATGCCAATCCCGATTTGCTTAACAGGGGCTACGCCTGTAAAAGCAAATGCGCCGGTAATGACAATCATAATAAGTGCCGCAGACGTGATGATTTTACTTGTACTTGCCAATCCTTCAACGGTTGAATAGTTATTATCCCGCGTTTCTAGGTAAAACTCTCGAATGCGGGAAATAAGAAATACTTCATAGTCCATACTCAAGCCAAAGACGAGAGTAAAGACCAAGACCGGCATAATGAGTGAAATGTCCATCGGCTCTAAGCCGAGATGTCCGCCCTGGAACAGCCAGACGAGAATCCCAAACGTGGAAGCCAGGCTGATCACATTCATTAAAATGGCCTTTAATGGAATGATAACGGAACGGAAAGCGGCCATTAAAATAAAAAACGTCGATATTAAAATGACAGCGAGCACTGGTATCACTTTATTATAAATTTCATCATACAGTTCCTGGTTAAACTTTGGATGACCGCCGAATAAAACATCTATATCCCAATCAACTGAACTCCAATCTCTTACAATGGTTTGTGCAGCATCAGATGAAGCTTTTACATCAAGAGAAACAGGAATCAATAATTGATTACCTTTTATAAATTCATCGATAGCCGGCTGAAGTTGAACCGCTGTCTGGGAGTGTTCAAGCATTGCAGCAAGCTGTGAAGGGTCATCTACACCGCTTACTGAAAAAAGCGTCTCTGCGCCAGTTACATGGTGTTCCTTTTCAAAATCTCTCTGAAGTTGTTTCATTTCCTGTAAACCCTTTTCATTCAGCCATCCGCCATCGCGTTCAGCAATTGCATAAATGGTAGAAGCGACATCCTGTCTAAATTCTTCTTCAATCGTATCGTATGCAGTGCGTGATTCAAAGGATGTGGGGAGTGCCCCGGCTTCAGGGATTGCGAGATTCATATTTTTGACCGGGATTATGCCGGCTCCGAGAAGCGCAAGTGCGGCAATGGCTATAAAAACAGGGCGCTTCATCACAAAACCGGCAAATGTTCGCCAACGGTTTGAAGCGTCCGTATTGATGCGGATAATTTTCCATTTATACACCCGGTCACCAAGCACCTTCAGCAATGCGGGCAACAATGTCATCGAACTGATAACCGCAATCGCAATAACAGTCATCCCACCGATTGCGATATTTTTGAAAATATCAATATCGATTAGTAAGACAGAACCGAGCCCAATAAACACGCATAAAGCTGAGAATAAAATTGAGTGCCCAGCTTTGGCAATGGTGACTGTCAAAGCGTCATCAATCGTTTTGCCATTCGAACGTTCTTCTTTATAGCGATTAATGAACAAAAGAGAAAAATCTATCGATAAAGCCAGACCGAGCATCGGGGTAATGTTTAAAATGAAAATGGCTAAATCAACCGAATCGGCTATCAGAGACAGGATACCAAATCCGATGACAATGGTCACTCCGCCGACGATGAGCGGCAAAATCGATGAAACAACTGTGCCTAGTGCCAGCAATAGCACAACAAGTGCAACAGGCAGACCGATTAATTCAGCACGCTTTAAGTCATCCTGGCTCGCTTTATTAATGTCTTTAGAAATAACAGGACCACCCGTTATTGAAACCCCTTCTTCATCTTTAATGATCAACTGAACTTCATCAATAACGGGGTCCATCTCTAACGATTCGTCGTCATAATGAATGGCGGCATAAGCAACGTGTTCCTTCATGAATTCTTTATTTTCAAGAGGTGAATCGATTGCTGATGGGTCACCCGTTGCTTCAATATCGGATAATACTGACAAAATTTGATTTTGATATGATTCTGAAGACTCGTTTTCTGCCTTTTCAAACAAGACAAGCAACGTGTTTTCAGGGAAGTTGAATGTATCGTGCAATTCCCGTTGAACAACTTCATAGTCTCCGTCAGTCCGGAATCCGTCACCTTCGAGTTTTGATGGCAATTTTGATGCGAAAAACCCGAAAATAACAGCTGCCATAAGCCAAAATACTAGAATCAGTCGCCAGGAACGGACAATGATGGATGGTTGTTTATTCACGAATACAGCTCCTTTTTTCATCTATTTATCTATCATAACGGAAAGGAGTATTATGTGAAAATAATTAGAATAGAAATGTGTTGAAATGAAAATCATTATCATTTATAATGAAGTTTGCGAAAATCAATCTCATTTTAAAAAAAGAGGAGGATAATAAATTGAAAAAATCATTTTAACGATTTGCAGGGAATTAAGAGCCTCGTTCATATTTCTGGTTACGGGAATAAAAGGGAAAAGGTTGCACGAATAATTGGGTCAATAAACGAAACCTTTAGTTTGAAATGACTGACAAATACTTGTGCCAACAAGTTCTTTCCTTTACAATAAATATTGAGAGAAGCTGTCAAAGGAGAATGGTGATGTATAAGCTGGATGACTCGCTTGGATATAAGCTGTTTCAAAGCTCACGGGTTATGACAAATCGCCTGAACCATTATTTTCGCTTGAAAGGGTATCCGATTACGCATGAGCAGTGGCAGGTGTTAAGCCGGCTTTATGACCGTGATGGGCAGACCCAGCAATCGCTTGCAGTGTTAAACGAGAGGGATGAACCGAGCGTTTCACGGCTTGTGGCGAATATGGAACGGAACGGACTTATTGTCAGAAAGTCTCATAAAACGGATAAGCGGATAAATCTTGTTTATTTATCGGAAGAGAGCAAGCAGAGAAAGGACGTTTATACGGAAATCGCCCGCCGGACAATTGCCGATGCCTCTGCCGGGATTGATCCTGAAGAATTTGAAAGAACACTTAGGATATTGGATCAAATTCGACGAAACTTATCTTGAAGGTACATTGCCGGTTTGCAATCGGCAACTATATTTTTTCTTTCAATTGATAATGAATCTCTCTATCACTATTTCATTGACGGCAATACGAAGGTTAGGAAATGCCATGAAAAAACGTTATTTAGTTGTAATGCTTATATTATTATCATTTGCATCGTTATTCGTCGGTGTCACAAACATTTCGCCATTTGATTTGTTCCGGTTTGATGATCACCAGACGCAAATCTTCTGGCAAAGCCGAGTACCAAGGCTGATCAGTATTTTAATTGCGGGTGTAACGCTTAGTATTAGCGGATTTATTATGCAGCAGTTAAGCCGCAATAAATTCGTGTCACCGACAACCGCAGGGACGATGGATTCAGCCCGATTCGGAATCTTAGTTTCGCTTATTCTCTTCACTTCTGCGAGTCCGATTGAAAAAATGATTATCGCCTTTGTTTTCTCGCTTGCCGGTACATTTTTATTTATGAAAATTCTTGACCGGATCAAAATGAAAGATCCGATCTTTATCCCGCTCGTCGGATTAATGTTTGGCAATATTATCAGCTCGATTACGACGTTTTTTGCGTATCAGCGTGATTTAATTCAAAATATGTCCGCATGGCTGCAGGGAGACTTTTCGATGATTACAGCAGGACGTTACGAAATGCTTTATATTAGCATCCCGCTTGTAGTTATCGCGTACATATTTGCAGATCGGTTTACGATCGCTGGCATGGGAGAAGATTTTGCGCGCAACCTAGGCTTAAATTATAAGCAGGCGGTTAACGTTGGCCTTGTTATTGTGGCCTTATCAACAACATTGGTCGTGTTAACAGTTGGGCTCATTCCGTTCCTCGGGCTTGTCGTACCGAATATTGTTTCGATTTATAGAGGAGACAATTTGAAAAACAGTCTGTCTGACACGGCATTGCTCGGTGCGGTATTCATTTTGTTTTGTGATATTCTTGGCCGCATTCTCATCTATCCGTATGAAATTCCGATCGGCCTCACAGTCGGCGTCATCGGAAGTGGATTATTCATTTACTTGTTGATGAGGAGACGGGATTATGCGTGAAAAAAGCAAACTGATATTCTTATTGATTTTGGCAGGAGCTTCGATTGCTGGGTACATGTTCGTTGAACTAGGACCTAATTGGGATTATGCGCTGCCGCGCCGCGCGGAAAAGATTGCTGCCATTGTATTGACCGGAACGGTTATTGCGATTGCAACATTGTTATTTCAAACCGTCACGAACAACCGGATTTTAACACCGAGTATTATTGGTCTTGACTCGCTTTATATGCTTGTCCAGACAACACTCGTATTCTTTCTCGGTTCAACTAGTTTGACGGTCATGAACAAACAAATAAACTTTGCGATTTCGATCGGTTTTATGGTCGTTTTCGCACTCATACTATACCGGCTGTTATTTCGCCGTGAAGGGCAAAACATTTACTTTTTGCTGCTCTTAGGGTTAATTTTCGGTACGTTTTTTGGCAGTTTCACATCATTTATGCAAGTACTCATTGATCCGAATGAATTTCAAATTATTCAAGACCGCATGTTTGCGAGTTTTAATAATATTCAGACGGAAGTACTCATTATGGCCACTGTTTTAACAGGTATGACGCTGCTTTATTTAACGAAGTTCGTGAAATATTTGGATGTGTTGTCACTAGGGAAAGAAACAGCGATCAACCTTGGCGTTGATTACGATTACACGGTGAAACGTCTGCTCGTTATCATTGCGATTCTCATTTCTGTGGCCACTGCACTTGTCGGTCCGATCACATTTCTCGGACTGCTCGTTGTTAATGTCGCTTACGAGATGTTTAAAACATACAAGCATTCCACATTAATTGTAGCATCAGTGCTCGTGTCGATTGTTGCACTCGCTGCCGGGCAGCTGCTCGTTGAACATGTGTTTACATTTTCTACACAGCTCAGCGTCATTATTAACTTTATCGGTGGCATCTATTTTATATATTTACTACTAAGGGAGAGTCGGACATAGTGGTTGAAGTACAAGCGGTCTCGAAATCATACGGATTGAAAGCAGTCGTTGATAATGTGTCAGTCAATATTGAAAAAGGCAAAATTACGTCTTTTATCGGTCCGAATGGTGCCGGGAAGAGTACGCTACTCTCCATTATTAGTCGTCTCCTTTCTGCCGATACAGGGGAAGTGCTGATCGACGGGCAAAAAGTGAAAGAAACGAAAAACCGTGATCTCGCGAAAAAAATAGCTATTTTAAAACAGTCGAATCATTTAAGTTTACGCCTGTCTGTCCGCGATCTCGTTTCATTCGGCCGTTTCCCGTATTCACAAGGTAAACTGACGAAAGAAGATCAAGTGTACATTGATGAAGCAATCCGCTACATGGAGCTTGAAGAGATGCAGGATAAATATTTAGACCAACTATCTGGCGGGCAAAAGCAGCGTGCGTTTATCGCGATGACGATTGCCCAGGATACTGAATATATTTTGCTTGATGAACCACTTAACAATTTGGATATGAAACACTCTGTTCAAATTATGAAAGTGCTCCGCCGTCTTGCAGATGAGCTTGGCAAAACGATTTTGATCGTCATTCATGATATTAATTTTGCGTCTGTGTATTCTGATTACATCGTTGCACTGAAAGATGGCAAAATCGAAGCACAAGGAACAGTTAATGAAATTATTACAAGCCTTACATTAAAGCAAATTTACGGCATGGATATGCCGATTAAAGAAATTAATAATCAAAAAATTTGTGTTTATTTTAGCTAACAAGGAGACGAATTAAAAATGAAAAAGTATTTACTCTTGATTGTTATGGCGTTGTTCGCAATGATCGCGGCAGCCTGTAACTCCTCTACATCTAATGAAGAAAATGCAGAACCAGCTGAAAGTAATGAAAAACCGACAGAAATAACGGTTACCCATGAACTTGGTGAGACGACAGTTCCTGTTAATCCTGAAAAAGTAGTCGTGTTTGACTTTGGTTCACTGGATACGATGGCTGAGCTAGGTATTGAGCCAGTTGGTCTTCCGAAAGAAAACATTCCAGAATACTTGTCAAAATTTGAAGATGAAACGTACGCAAATACAGGCAGCTTGAAAGAGCCTGACTTTGAAAAAATTAACGAATTGGCACCGGATTTAATCATCATTTCCGGCCGTCAAATGGACCTTTATGATCAATTTGCAGAAATCGCTCCGACGGTTTACCTCGCAGTGGATACAGCGAACTACATGGAGTCCTTTAAATCAAATGCTACGACAATTGGTGAAATCTTTGGCAAAGAAACAGAAGTAGAAGAGAAGTTAGCGGCAATCGATGAAAAAGTAGCAGCGTTGAACGAAAAAGCGTCAACGATGGAAGGAAACGGTCTTGTCATTCTGGCAAATGAAGGGAAAATCAGTGCATACGGTCCAGCATCACGTTTTGGCATCATTCATGATGTATTCGGCGTAAAACCGGCAGATGAAAACATTGAAGTATCGACTCATGGACAAAGTATCTCTTTTGAGTACCTTGTTGAAACAGATCCGGATTACTTGTTCGTTGTTGACCGCGGTGCTGTTGTAACAGAAGGCGAGTCTTCTGTGAAGCAAGTGGTTGAAAATGATCTTGTGAAAAATACGAAAGCAGTAGCGAACGATAATGTGATCTATCTTGATCCTAACGTATGGTACTTGTCAGGCGGCGGACTTCAATCCGTTCTCGCACAGGCTGATGAAATCGAAAAAGGAATTACAAAATAATGAAAACAGCGATGACATTGCCGTCATCGCTGTTTTTTTGCGGTTAATGTAAAGGTTGTGCCTAGTTGTGATGTTTCTTTCAGCATTAAGTCGCCATCCATCGCCCGTGCGAGAAGCTGGCTGAATGGGAGGCCAAGTCCAAGCCCACGCACTTTGAATTTTTTGTTTTCACCACGATAAAACCGTTCGAAAATGAGTGTTTGCTCAGATACAGGGATCCCGATTCCAGTATCCATCACATCAATGGAAGCAAACTCTTCGTTATCATGCACTCGTATCGTCATTCCTCCAGTACCTTCAAGCGCATGAGCTGCGTTGTTCAATAAATTCATCATAATTTGCCGAAAACGAACGGGATCGGTCAAAATGTACATGTCACGGTCAGACGGATAAAAATGAACAGGAATGCCGTCCGAATTCCGTGCCAAATTCCATTCATGTACGATGTCGCGCGTTAATGTGTTTGCTTCATGAGGAGCAGTTGAAACAGGAAGAGCATTGGCTGCAAATGTATTAAATTCGAGCAGGTCGTTAATCATTGTTTGCATCCGCTCTGTTTCATTTAATGAAATGGTAATAAACTCTTGTGCCTCATCGCCGGTGACGACGCCGTCTTTCACTGCCTGTAAAAGCCCGCTTATGGATGTGACAGGTGTTTTTAGTTCATGTGTGACACCGGCAAGCAGTTCTGCTCTTATCGATTCAAGCTGTTCAAGGCGGATAGCCATATCGTTAAAGGATGTAACAAGATCGTATACTTCCTGCTCTTTCGCTTTAGATGGCATAAGCGACACGCCGTAATTGCCGTCGCGAATTTCTTTCGCAGCAGCTGCGGCTTCACTGATTGGGCGTGCGAGGCGGCGCGATAAAATGTAAATTGCTGCCCAGCCAAGCAATCCGCTTCCTAAAATAAGCAAAGCAAGAAGCCGGTATTCGTCGTTTAAATCCGCGAATTCATCTTCGGGCTGAAGCATCACGACCCATCCGAATGTGACCTCATTAACGGTAATTGGCTTTTTAATTAAATAAACAAGTGTATGATTGTCATCGATACCGGGAAATGTCTGCACATCGTGTTTCTTTTTTAAAATAACATCTGGAAAAGCGTCTTTGCTGTATAAGTCATGATCGCTTGCCGACAAAATAGCTCCGGTTGCATCGGTAATATAGATAGAAGGGGGGGCTTTCATGTTCATCAGTTCATCACGCGCATCGATCATATTGTCATCAATGTACGTTTTGGATTTATTGCCATCCTGCTGGCTTCCAGCAATCCGGATGGCGAGTTCGGCGGCGAGAAATTCTGACACATCGAGCCTGTTTTCAATCGTCGTATGCCGGATCCAGACGACAGACAGCATGGCGAGTATGAGCAAGCCAAGTGCAAGCGTGATGGCATAGCGTGTCGTCCAGTAGCGGAGAAGCGAAATGCGCCGCTCTTTACTCTTCCACAACAAACTGGTACCCCAATCCACGCAGCGTTTTAATTTCCCCTTCAGTGGATGGCCATTTCGCCAGCACTTTCCGAATCCGCTTCACCGATAAATCAACGGCTCGGTCACTGCCGTCGTAATCGTATCCCCATACTTCATCCAGCAGCTGCTCCCGCGTAAATGTCCGGTTTGGTGCAGCTGCTAAAAATAAAAATAACGATAAATCACGCGGTGTGAATGCAACTTCATTGTCGAATAACGTGATACGATGCGCCTTAAAATCAATCGTCAAGTTTCCATATGTATGGGCCGTTTCTGCTGGCTTTCCATCATCAGACCGGCGTAAAACAGCCCGTACGCGCGCGATCATTTCATCAGCGATAAATGGCTTTGCAATGTAATCATCCGCACCGCCATCAAGACCATCCAACCGGTAATTCACGTCATTCAGCGCTGTCAGCATAATAACTGGACACGCACTCTCTGCACGAATTTCTTTTAAAACAGCCCAGCCGTCCTTTCCAGGCATCATGACGTCAAGCAGGACAAGAGACGGTGAGTTGGCATGAAATTTTTCGATCGCTTCTGTGCCGCTGTACGCCTGTATAACGTGAAAGCCCGCTTTCACGAGATATACTTTTAACACTTGGCTGATCGCCGGTTCATCTTCTGCAACTAAAATCGTTGGCATCTTTAACACCTCATTTTGATTAAATTATATAATGAAAGTCATCTGAACGTGAACAAATAAGTACAAGCGCGATGAAATCTACTTAATCGTGAGCCATTTCACTCGTACAAATAAAAAACCCGGCCATTAGCCGCCGGGTTTAATAAAATCCATTCAATTGTGCAGCCATTTCTGGATTGACGTCTGAGATGGATGCGATAATGTCTTTCAAGCGCTTTCCATCTGTCTCAACACCGAGATTGTCTGCTGCATTGTAAACATTTATTTCATGTGCTTTTTTTACTTCGAGACGGATTGTTTTTTCATCCTTTCCATCTGTTTCAATATTTAGTGCGGCCGCCTGGTTTTGTAATTTGGCAAGTCGTACTTTTTTCGCCGCTTTCTCTAGATCATCGCCTTCAATATTAATACCGAGTGCCAATGCTTGTTCCTCAATGACATCTGCAAAATTTTTCGTTCCGGTTCGTGTTACGGACGGTGCCACTTGTTCTTTTATAAGTTGTGGAGAAGCCGCTTGAGCTGGAGAAGAGGGAACACCGCTTAAAATCGTAATCGATAGGGCGCCGGTCATAACATATGACATTGTCTTCTTCTTCATGATCATTCCTCCTGATTTATATGTACGCTTTCTTTGATATTCTCATTGTATAAGAGAAATGTGTCAGGTGAATGTCAAATAGGCAAATTTTATATGTTTTTTTCAACAAAAGTGTGAATGTTTCGTTTTGGAATCAAATCATATACAATGAAGGCATCGTGACAAGTAAAGTATGTGCAGAAGCGCCCATTAGGATTGAATATAGATTGATAGGAAAAGGTTGTGAATGGCAATCGATGATCGGTAAAATGGACCACTCCGGCACATGATTAAATAGATTTGGAGACGGAAGTGCAAAAAAATGCATCCTTTGGCTCGTTTTCCCATATCGTTAAGCGGGAATAAGTCTAGTAAAAATGATGAATGACTCATATACATAACTTCCTTTACATGTATATAATAGAATTATATACATGTAAAGGAAGTTTATCTCAGAAAAGGAGAGTTCATTGAACCTATGTCCCAGGAACAGTACATATTACTTGAAATAATGCAAGAAGCATGTTCACATGGCGAGCGGAAAGATATGGACCTTACAGTATTACTTAACATGATTATCGAAAAGCTAGCGCCGGTTATGAAGCCGGAATGAAGCGGGAGACTTGTTCTCCTGCTTTTTATTTTGGTTTCTACAGGCGGTGTCTTTACGTTAAAATAAAGAATAGGATTAGATGATCAAATCGTAAATAGTGCAATTTGTGAAAGGTGTGGCGAAATGAAAACGGATTTATATATTATCGGCGGGTTTCTCGGAAGCGGAAAAACGACGCTGCTCGTGCAGTTGCTAGATAAGGAGAAAAAAGCAGGACGGAAAGTCGCAGTTTTAATGAACGAAATTGGCTCCATGTCTGTTGATTCAGCGATGCTTGGAGAAGACACCGCTGTGCGCGATATGCTGAATGGCTGCATTTGCTGCACGATCAAAGATGAAATTGAAGTAGAACTGCTGACACTTTATAAAGAGCATCATCCGGATGTGATCTATATCGAGACGACAGGTGCTGCTCATCCGATGGAAGTACTAGATGCCTGCACGTCGCCAGTCATTGCGATGCAGATTGATGTGAAGGGGATCATTACACTTGTTGACTGCGCGCGCTGGATGGAACGAAACCGTCTGCCCATTGCGCACCGGAAGCTGATGGAAGACCAGGCACGATGGAGTGATGTGGTCGCACTGACGAAAGCAGACTTAGTGTCGATTGAAGCGCTCACTAAAATAAAAGAAGAGATCCGGTCATTGAATGAAAAAGTGGTCTTGCAGGAAATGATGTTTGGAAAAATGGACGGAGAGATCGCATTTGGCGGTGGCAGCAGTGAATCAGATGGCGGCCATCATGCTCATCATCATTTGCATGTCCGGACAATGGCATATGAATTTACAAATCATGTGCCGCGCGCTGAATTTACAAAATGGGTAACAGGTTTACCGGATTCTGTTCTAAGAATAAAAGGATTTGTGAAATTTGAAGATTCAGGTGATCGTCCGGAACTGTTTCAATATGCATACGGTGTGCCTTTTTTTCAGCCGCAGCCGCTTAAACGACCGTCTGTTATCGTCGTGATCGGTGATGAACTAAATACAGAACAGTTACAGCAAGGGCTCGAACGGTTAGACGGCAAGCTTTTTTAAATCAGGATTCGCAACGAAAACAAGAAACTCGCGCATAAAATAAAACAAGCCAGCCCTCAAGTGGGACCGGCTTGTTTATTCTTTACGTTAGGCAGGCAAACTCTTTAAATAATCGCGTACTTCTTCGGGTGATTTTGCATTGGCGCTGTGGAGATGAGCCAATTTTTCGCCGTCTTGGAACAGCAAAAGACTCGGGATGCCCATCACATCGTACTTTTCAGCAATGTCTGAGAAATCGTCCCGGTTGATTTTCACCCATTTGTATTTTCCGTAGTCTGCGATAATATCGTCAATAAACATGTCCATGCGTGTGCAGTCCGGGCACCAGCCGGCATAAAATTTAACGATAACCGGTTCGCTGCTGGCAATCAGCTGCTCAAATTGATCGCTTGTTTTAATCTCATCCACTTAAAAACATCCTTTCTATTATGCGATATGGTTATTGTAGCACGCCTATGTCCATTTCATATAGATTTTTGCTTTTGAACCGTTTGACTGTTGTACAATGCCGCAATAACGGTATAATAATAGTTGGTCTATTTCCAGAAGAAAGAGGAATTTATATGAATACTGAACAACAATCAAGCCGCATTGATTACGGTTTGTTTTTAATATTGTTTATGCTGTTCGTTGTTAGCTGCGTCGCGATTTACAGTGCACAGACGACCGGACAATATGATACAAACTTTGTCGTCCGGCAAGTTGTCTGGTATGTGGTCGGCCTCGGGATTATTACGTTGTTTATCCGCTTTGACTCGGATCAATATCATGGCATGTCATGGTATTTATATGGTATCGGGATTTTTCTATTAGTCTTCTTAATTATTGCACCGTCATCGATTGCACCGACGATTAACGGAGCAAAAAGCTGGTATCGGTTTCCAGGGATTGGACAAATTCAGCCATCCGAATTTTTTAAAATATTCCTCATTTTGACGTTATCGCGTGTTATGGTGAATCATCATGTGAAAAATCCGATTAAGACCATGCAAAGTGATTTTATGCTGCTCGTAAAGCTCGGCGCGACGACAGCTGTACCGCTCCTGCTTATTATGCAGCAGCCCGATCTTGGGACGTCGCTCGTGTTGATTGCCATTTTACTCGGGATGATTTTCGTCTCTGGCATTACGTGGCGTATTTTAGTACCGCTTTTTGGCAGTGCTACGGCATTGATCACACTTATTTTTTATTTGATGCTTTGGCATCCGGCTATTTTAGAAAAATACCTCGGTGTCAAGCAATATCAGTTCGGGCGCATTTATGCGTGGCTTGACCCGTATAACTATGAAAGTTCAACCGGCTTCCATTTAACAAGGTCATTGCTTGCGATTGGATCGGGTCAGACGATGGGAAAAGGATTTGGCTTCCGTGAAGTCTATTTGCCGGAAAGCCATACGGATTTTATTTTCAGTATTATCGGGGAAGAGTACGGTTTTATCGGTGCGTCGCTCGTTGTCAGCTTATTTTTCGTGCTCATTTACCACATTACGAAACTCGCACTGGCGACGAAAGTGCCGTATTATTCGTATATGTGTGCCGGCGTGATCGCGATGATTACGTTCCATGCGTTTCAAAATATCGGCATGACGATTGGTTTACTGCCCATTACCGGTATCCCATTGCCATTTATTAGCTACGGGGGCAGTTCGCTTATGGGGAATATGCTTGCACTTGCGCTCGTTTTTTCCATTACCTTTAATGAACGTCATTACATGTTTTCATCAGATAATTCGTAACCCGCCATCTGTGCGGGTTTTTTTGCTTTCCGGGGATGCAGTAGAGGATTATAATGGAAAGAAGAAATGCGAATGGGGGAGCTAGGATGGAAGTTTTGTCGAATTCAAGCATTCGACGTCGTTATTTGCGTGTGGCGTTGTCGATGCTTTTCGTTTTCGTTCTTGTTGGAACGGGAGCCTATTTTTATATGCAAAATAGGCAAGATGAAATGATAGAAAAGCGTGAGCAACTCTATAACAAACAGATTGTTTTAGAAGATTTACGCGATACTTTGCATGATCTGTTTTTCCGGGCGCGCGGTTATTACGCTTTTCAGAATGAGCGTGAACGAACGCACGTTTATGAGGATATAGAACAAGTAAAAAAAACACTAAAACAGTTAGAAGAATGGAAACTTACATCGCAGGAAAAGCAGATGACAAAGGAATTGGCTGATTTTTTTGACACGTTCGAAAATGAGACGTTTCCGGCAGGGATTGCGTTTGTTGAAGCGAATAATTACGAAGGGCTGCGCGAGCTTTCAAACAGCGGAGTGACGGATTCGGTCAATCAGTATATGGCTGATGTAAAAGATTATAAAGTAAATATTGATAATGAACTTGAGCAGCTGTCAGCGGACATGCTGAGGCAGTCCAATCAGTTTACCGTTGCCATGATGGGCTTTGTTGTCCTATTGTTTGCCCTTATATCTTTCATTATTTGGCGTACGATCAATGACATTGTTAAGCCGCTTGAACACATGCGACGTGTGGCGGATAATTTTGCTGACGGAAAAAGTTTCTCACTGCTCCCACTAAATCGGAACGATGAGATTGGGGTTTTAGCTTCTTCCTTTGCGACGATGATTTATACGATTCAAGATAAAGAAGAAGAGCTTACCGCTCAAAACGAAGAATTAATGATGCAGCAAGATGAGCTGCAGGAGCGGCAGTTGAAAATGGAGGAATCACTTAAGGAGACAGAGCGAACAAAAGAGCGGCTCGAGCGTTACAACGAGCTTAATCATGTACTGTCTTTTTCACTTGATAAGCAAGAACTGACCGATTCCGTCCTTCGTTATTTTGATGAGGTGTATGAGATCGATCTCGGGCTGTTCTGGCTGCGAGAAAGCGGCGAGCACGCATTAAAAGGCTTTACGGCTGTTATGTTCAATGACTTTATGGAGAACCGTATCGACTATGTAGATCGACGATTGGAAGAAGCACCTTATTTTACAGTGAAAAGGGAAGCTGTACATGAAAAAGGACTTGCGGAGGAGAATGTGTATGTACACGATTATTTCTCAAGTATAAGAAATCCAGCTGGCGGAGTTATCGCTTTATTTGGATGCTCAAGAATTGGCCGTTGTTTTTCCGATAAGGAGCAGGAAGATTTATACGGGCTGTTAAACCGTGTTTATTTAGCGATTGAACGTATTCAGCTTTATGAACAGGCGGTACGAGAGCGGACATTGAATGAAAGTATCGTCAATAATATTCATGAAGGCATTCAGTTTATTTCCTACGAAGGAGACATGGTGCAGCATAACAAGGCTCTTTATGAATTAATTGACTTCGGTGTGATGACGGAAGAGACGCTCGTTTTAAGAGAGGAATGGCTGGATACTTTTACGAAGAAAACAGAAAATCCGGAAGAGCTCCGGGCATTCTTTGAAGGTTGTTTGGCAGATCAATCAGATGAATTGCGTCACTTTTCTTATGTTATTCATGGGAGTAAAGAGCGTGTGATTGATGTATACAGTACATCTACTATGTTAGATGGAGAGAAGACGGGAACTATTTTCGTACACCGGGACATTACGCAAGAACATGAAGTGGATAAGATGAAGACAGAGCTTGTCAGCACAGTAAGCCATGAACTGCGTACGCCGTTATCGAGTGTGCTAGGGTTTACGGAATTACTGATGACAAAGGAACTAAAGCCGCTAAAGCAAAAGCGTTATTTGGAGACGATATATAAAGAAGCGCAACGATTGACGAACTTAATTAATGATTTTCTAGATTTGCAGCGGATGGAAGCAGGCAGCCAAGTGTATAGCATGTCTGCGGTTAAAATGAATGAAGTGGCTGTTGAAACAACAGCACAGTTCCGATCAAAAACAGCCCACGATTTTACGATTGTAGATGAAGCTGCTGATGTAACAGTTTATGCAGATCGGGAACGGATCATCCAAGTGATGACAAATGTCATGAGCAACGCGGTGAAATTTTCACCGGAAGGCGGGCAAGTGACCATTTTGCTGAAAAATGAACAAGACCATTTAGCGGTATTTGTCCGCGATCAGGGGATTGGCATTCCCGCAGAGGAAGTCTCGAAGTTATTCACAAAATTTCAGCGTATTGACAATAGCGCTAGCCGAAAAATTGGTGGAACGGGCCTCGGGCTTGCCATTTGTCGTGAAATTGTTGAAAAGCATGGCGGGAAAATATCAATCGAATCGGATGAAGGGAAAGGAACAACAGTCAAGTTTACTATACCGCTCGCTCATCCGAATAAAAATGAAGCCATTGCACAGGAAACACCGGAAGGACGCAATATAGTGATGCTTGTAGAAGACGATACGAGTCTTGCGATGCTTCTTTCAGAAGAGTTAAAAATGAAAGGATTCGCAGTTATCTATCATTCAAGTCCCAAATCAGCATTTGAAGAAGCGAAGCAGAGACCGCTTATCGGAATTGTGATTGATATTATGCTTGGAGAAGAACTGGATGGCTGGGATCTTGTTAACATGTTGAAAAAAGATGACCGAACGAAGAATCTTCCGATTATCATCTCATCGGCGCTTGATCGGGCGGATGAAAAAATGCACACATACGGCATTGAACATTATTTGACGAAACCGTATCCGCCTAATCGACTTTCAGAAACGGTGTTAGGCTTTTTACATACACCGATTCAAGACGGGAGAATTTTGTATCCAGACGAGGAGCAAGGTGGTGCCGATCATTAAAAAATATGTTTTGATACTGATTGGGCTGCTTGTCATCGTGCTAATCCCACGCATCATTTGGGGGTTTCTTCCGAAACATGAAGGAGACATCGTCATACTTGATAAAACAGTCCCGACAGTAGACCGCCGGGAGCATCGCGGTCTATCGTGGCTTCTGAATCATTACCGGTATACGGGTGCAGGTGATGAAAATGATTATTACGGTTATGTACCTGAAAAAAAAGAAGCAAGGCCGCTACCAGATGATCTAGGCGATACAAAATACATTTATGTGGCGGATACGTATGGTGTTTATGACGAAAGTGGAGAGCGGCCGAGGTTAGTTTATGGCGGTCTGCAAGCAGAAGAATGGAATACGATTAAACAGCATATATCAAAAGAAGAGACGACTCTTATCATGGAGTTTAATACGCTTGCCTCGCCGACTTCAAAAGACGTGCAGAAAGATGCCGCAGCATTCCTTCATGTGCAGCCGACCGGGTGGACAGGCCGTTGGTTTGATCATTTAAAAAAAGACAATCCAGAAATAAATGCGTCACTTGTCGATCAATATGAAGCGAGTGGACACGATTGGACATTTGAAGGAAGCGGATTTGTTCTCGTTCATGAAGAGGATGCGAGAGTCATTGTTTTATCAGATGAAGCGGGTGATGTATTAGGAGAAGGTATTTCACTTTCCTTTACAGAGAACGGAGAAGCTATGACCGGTTTAAAAGAAAGTGCTGCGTACAGGTACTGGTTTGATATTACGGCACCTGTTTATCCGGAAGAAGTAATAGCAAATTACGAATGGGCTTTGTCAACAGCCGGACGTGAGAAGCTGAATGAGGCGGGAATACCGGCCTCATTTCCAGCAGCTGTACATCATACGAATGGGTCTTCTCATATTTTTTATTTTGCTGGTGATTATGCAGATATTCAAAGTGTCTCATTTGTTCACCGGTACGCTGGTTTTGCAAAAATGCGTGCCGCTTTGACACCGGCTTCTGTTTATCCGGATGAAGCGTTTTATTGGAAAACATATGTGCCAATGATGAAGGCCATTATGGAACTTCAAGCACCAGAGGCACCAGATAAACAGGAAATGGCCAAAGAAAATGGACTTTCATATATATCAAAAGTCAATGGAGATCGATTCGAGGTGTACCGTGATGGGAAATGGGTATCCCTCCCGATTAAAGGTGTGAATCTTGGCATGGGCAAACCGGGGACATTCCCTGGAGAAGCAGCAATTACGGAAGAAGAATATTATCGCTGGCTTACAAAAATCGGCAAAATGAACGCGAATACGATTCGTGTTTATACGATTCACCCGCCTGGTTTTTATAACGCATTAAAGCGTTATAATGAAGAGCACTCTGACAAGCCTATTTATCTTTTTCATGGCGTCTGGATTGATGAAGGGCCGCTTGAAGAAACACTTGATGCCTTTATGCCTGAGATTACCGAAACGTTCCAAAAGGAAATGAAAACCATTGCTGATGTAATCCATGGCCGGGCTAATCTCCCTAAAAAAGTTGGTCATTCATCAGGCACTTACAGATCCAATGTATCCCCATATGTCATTGGCTGGATTATTGGAATCGAGTGGTATCCATATATGGTAGACAATATGGACAAAAAGCATACCGGTATGGCTGATTATAATGGCCGATTTATGAAAACGGAAAACGCGAATCCTATGGAAATTTGGCTCGCCCGTCAAATGGATCTTTTAATGGGGTATGAAGCGGATACATATGGATGGACACGACCGATGAGCTTTACAAACTGGGTCACGACGGACTTGCTTGATCATCCAGCAGAGCCGAGTGAACAAGAAGACCTTGCCTCAGTTGATCCGAATAAAATAATAGAAAAGCAAGGACCAGGCATGTATGCGTCGTACCATGTATATCCGTATTATCCTGATTTCTTAAATTTAGATGAAAAATATACAAAATATAAAGATCATCGAGGCGAGAATAACAACTATGCAGGATATTTGCATGACTTACGAGCAGCACACGATATGCCAGTTTTAATTGCCGAGTTTGGTATTCCAGGCTCGCGCGGTATGGCACATCGAAATACATATGGCTGGAATCAAGGGTTTATAAGCGAAAAGCAGCAAGGGAATATGCTCGTTCGTCTGTACGATGATATTCTTGAAGAAGGGATGATGGGCGGGCTTGTATTCACGTGGCAAGATGAATGGTTTAAACGGACTTGGAATACGATGGAACTTGATGATCCCGACCGGCGCCCGTATTGGTCAAACACGGAGACAAATGAACAACAGTTCGGATTGATGAGTTTCGATCGATTAAAGGTTAAAACAGATGGCAAAACAGAGGACTGGAAAGACGAGACACCACTGTATGAAGAAGAAAATCAGTCATTGAACAAATTGTTTGTCACGCATGATGAACGGCATTTATATGTACGGATGGATGTAAAGGATGCGTTCAACGGGCGGACGCCGATGCTTTTCTTCGATGTAAATCCACTCATCGGCAGCAAAAATCCACGTGTTGCGAACGGTGTGTCATTTAATGAATCAAATGCAGATTATGTTATAAAGTTTGATGGCAAAGAAAGTGGTCAATTGCTCGTAGATGCCTATTATGACATTTTCTTGTATCAATATGGATTTAAACTTCATATGATAGAGCCAAAACCTGCGCAGCCGGTTAATAACGGTGGTGTGTTTAATCCGATCCGGTTTGCATTGAACAAAGAAATGATCCGGCCAGATACGAATGAAACTCTTCCATTTGAGTACTATGAAACAGGTAAACTGCGTTTTGGTAACAGTAATCCGGAAGCGAAGGAGTATGACTCACTCGCAGATTACTATTACGACGAGCAGAATGGCGTGTTTGAAATTCGGATTCCATGGCTACTATTGAACGTGAAAGATCCAAGTACGCTGCTTGCAGCCGGCGACTTATTCAAAGTCGGGATGAATGCAGAAGAAACGATAAAAGGGATTGGAGTATCGGCTGCCTTAATTGAAGACGATGGAACGATTCAAACATTGCCAAAGTCCTCTAACGGTGTCATTAAAAATGTGGAAACGTACACGTGGGCGAAATGGAACGAACCGCAGTATATAGAGCGGCTGAAACAATCCTATGACATGATAAAAAAACGATTTGGGATTGAAGATAAATAAAAAAGAGGTTATTTTAGAAGAAAAAAGAATGGCGGGATTCGCATATCTGTCGGCGAGATGTGTCATTAATTAGGAATTATCTTGCCATTAGACGTTACGTTTTAAAAAAGGAAAAGGAGCTGTCTCAACATACATACTGTTGAGACAGCTCCTTCTTTATGATTCAAGTATACTTTCAACGAGGTTTAGCAAATCCATCGGGCTGAATGGTTTTGACATAAAGTATTCAGCACCATTTTGCATCGCTCGCTCGCGATCAGTTTCCTGCGCTTTCGCTGTTAGCATTAAGACAGGGATATGAAAGGATGCAAGCTGCAGTTGTTCAAGTACTTCCATGCCGGTTAAATGAGGCATCATGTAATCAAGAATCACGAGATCGTACGAACCATTCAATATTTTATCCAGTGCTTCACGTCCGTCTTCTGCTTCATCGATTTCAAACCCCAAATCGGAATCTTCGAGCGTATCCTCAATAAGCATCCGCAGTATGTCTTCATCATCCGCAATTAAAATCTTTTTCATCTAACACCGCCCCCTTCTTTATTAGCTTGAAATTCCTTTTCGTTTCATGTCGCCCCAGTGCTGCTTTTTACGCACGGTTGCAAATAATCCTTCCACACGCCAAATAATCATTAACGGCCGGTACCAGAAAGTTTCCGACAGTGCCCATAAATAAAGTGTAATCAAATCTGAGACATTTGGATATTTGCCAAGGGTTAATTCTTCAAGTAAAACGGCAAGTGCTGAAATGAGCGACCCATAGGAAATCGTGACGAGAAACATAATACCGGCGATTTTCGGATCGACAAGTGAAAAGAACAACCCGCCGACAATGATAAAATAACCAGTCAATTCAAATACTGCACCTAAAAGTTCGACAAATAAAAAGTATGGCATAGAGAGAAGTCCGATCGACCGATATGTTGGATTGAACAACATTTTTTTATGAAGGAATAGTGTCTCTGTCAAGCCGCGCTGCCAGCGAATCCGCTGTGAGCGCAGCACGGAGAGAGAATCGGGAGCTTCTGTCCAGCATACAGGATCCGGAATATACTCAATTCGCTCATTTGACTTTTCTTCCTGCAAAATGCGATGAAGGCGGACAACGAGTTCCATATCTTCACCGACTGTTTTTTTATTGTACCCGCCGGCTTGGATGACTCTTTCTTTGTTAAAGAGGCCAAATGCACCCGAGACAATGAGTAAAATATTCATTCGGCTGAAGCCGATGCGTCCAATTAAGAACGCCCGAAAATACTCAATGATTTGCATGAGCACAACCGGACTGCGCGGCAGAATAATTTGCTCTACTTTACTGCGAGAAATAACGGAGCCATTCGCAATACGGACAGAGCCGCCAGTTACGATCACCTCGCCATTTGAGTCGATAATAGGCTTCATTGATTTTAAAAGTGCATCTTGTTCGAGGATGGAGTCGCCATCAATTGCACAAAAGTACGGATAAGTGGACAAATTAATACCCGCATTCAGTGCATCTGCTTTGCCGCCATTTGCTTTTTTAATAAGACGAATGTATGGAAATAAATCAGATTGGTAGCTCGCTAAAACTTGTTCGGTCTCCAAATATTTTCTAAGTGCGAAAGGCACTTCTTTCATTTGAAATTCTTGGATCATTTTTTCCGCTGTCGCATCTTTTGATCCGTCATCGATGACGATGATTTCGAACTGGGGATATTCAAGCGCAAGCAGCGACCGTACTGTGCTGACAACACCGACTTCCTCGTTATAAGCGGGAACGAGCACAGAAACAGGAAAAGTATGTTCATTTACAGCTAAATTCTTAACCGATTCTCGTTTATCAATTTGGCCTTCATACCATACTTTGCGCAGAGCAATTAAAAAAAGAATAACGTAACTTAAACTGGAGAAAACCATATAAGCTATAGCGAGCCATGATAGCAGAAGAAAAAAAGAAAGGCCAGAATCCATCACGCTTGTCCCCCCGACTTAAGTGTAATCCACTGTTTTGCCATGTCGCGTGCATACCGGTCCTCATGGTTTTCTGAAAAATAAGTGAGCAGCAGTTCACCATCTCCAAAATAAGAAAATGCTTCAGCAGCTGAATATCGTACCCACCAAACTTGATCACTGAGCAAGTTACGAAGCTTAGGTTTAAAGCGCTCAAGGGTCATCACGCCGGCAATCCGTGCAGCAAACATCCTTTCCGTCCAGTTATCAGAATGAAAAAACGGTTCTAGAACATCCGGATTGTTCATATAATGTAGACGGAATAATGTTTTTAACGACTGAATACGTATTTCTGTTGTCTTACTTTTCAGTTCTTGTTCTACATGAGGGATGAAGGAAAAAAGTCTGGCCGTGCCGATAAACGCAATAGCGGAAGACTTGATCGGAATAAAATCTTCCGCGAATGCCTTTTCTATTTCCTGTTCTGTCAGCTTTCGATCTAGACGGCTAAATGAATCAAGGTAAAGGCGCATAGGTGCATCTGGATATTTTTTTAAGCAGTCAAGCGCACTTGTTTCATTTAATGAAGCAAGTGTACGAATCAGTTGCTGCGCTTCTACATCCAGCCTTTTGACTTTACGCAAACGTTCCAGAAGCAGCGGAGACAATGAATGCATCTTAAAATCTTCAATAAAATGAAGAGTGTTGACACGCTTTGCCCAGTTGTTTTTTTTCAATATGGCTGTGTAAGGACCACTTAAATATTTTTCGGATAACAGGTTTACTTCCTGAGAAAAAGAACTGCCTTTGATCACGGTTACATAATAAGTTAATAATTTTTCAACAAGAATAGAACGATAGCGGATCTTCTCTACTTGATCTATAAATAGATGTTGATCAATTCCAATCATATAGGAAGTAAAAGAATCAAGAAGACTGTTGTACAAATGATTGATTTCTTTTTCATCTGTATTATTTCTCCATTTACGAATAGATAAAAAAGCAAGCAGGACCATCTGAAAAAAAATCAAACTTAAGATGATATAGACAATGATTGATAAAATCATTTAATCAGTCTCTCTGTCAGCCGTTGCACACGGGCAAGCACTTCCTGAGGATGAAATGGTTTAACGATGTAGTCGTCTGCTCCTTTTTTTAGCGCTAGAATGATATCGGATTCGCTCGTTCTCCCAGTCAACATGGAGACGATGATATTGTCATCAGGATACCGTTTGCGCAAAGTGGATAGTACTTCAATTCCATCCATTTTTGGCATAATGCCATCAAGCAGAATCATATAGTTTTCATCTGGCTTGTACCAGTCAGATTCAAGGAAAGAATAGCCATCCGGGTATTCGTGAACAACGATATCCATATCATCAGATGTCCAGTTTGAAAACTGCTTGACAAGCATTGTTCGGACGAGGAGGTCATCATCAATAATGATCACGTTGAGATGACGTTTTACATCGCCATTATTCAACTGGTAAATAACAGTTTGATTTCGTCCATTCCGCTTGGCTTGATAAAGCGCCTGATCCGCTTCATTTAAAAATGCCTCTTGATTCACACGATATTCGGAAGCACCGGCCGAAAAAGTCACGGAAAAAGGTTCGCCAGACGGCGCAGTAAAGGTTGTATTCGCCATTTTTTCATGAATTCGTTCCAGCAAAACGATCGCTTCATTCGGCGTTGTGTCTATCAACAATAGCGCAAATTCTTCTCCACCATAGCGGAAAAAGAAATCCGTTTCCCGCTTCATATTTAATACGATTTGGCTGAACGAACGCAGTACATCATCGCCTGTTGGATGTCCATAGCGGTCATTCACCTTTTTGAAATGATCAAGATCCATCATAACGAGTGTAAGTGAACGTCGTGTCCGCTCAATAAGGGCAGAAAATTGTGCGAATGTATCATTAAATTGGCGCCGGTTTCCTGCTCCCGTTAATTCGTCAATGGAGGCAGACTGCCAAATGGCTTTTTTATAATGAAGCCGGTTATGGGTATAGGGAATAAAGACATTCATGTCAATAGGTTTAATGACAAAGTCCATTGCACCCATCTCATAGGCACGAATGATATTTTCCTTTGAATTGTCTACACTGACCATCGCGATCGGCACGTAGCGTGAACGGGCAATATCGCCAATTTGTGCAAGAATATCAAAGCCATTCATATCAGGAAGCTGAATATCAACAATCAACATATTGGGCAGGAGTGTGTAAAATAACTCCAATCCTTTTTTACCATCAAGTGCGACAACAACCTGTATGCCGTTTTTTTCTAAATTTTCTTTTATGTAAGAAACAAATTCCAGATCATCATCAATAATAAGTACGAATGAATCGTTGTCTTCAGCAGGTGTCAAATTGGCTGGAGCATGGACTTGAATGGGTGTGCTGTCCCGACCGAAAAAATTACGCATGAGCGAAATGAAGTTTTTTAAGGAACGGACAGGGATTGACGCATTGCTCGTTTCCGTTAATGTTTCCATTTGTTCAGAACAAAAATTAGCTAAATCTGTCATGCCGATCGTACCGGAAGTCCCTTTCATCGTATGCAAAAAACGGTATAGTTCCTGTTCCTTGATATGTTCATTGTCAGACCAAGTGGAAAACGCTTTTTCCATACGCTGAAAGAGCATGGAGCGGTAATCGTTTCGGGCCATTTTTATCTAACTCCTTGAAAGTGAAATAGTAAAAAAGTACATATTATTCTCATAATTGTCATTATACTATATCATTCATGTGAAATTGAACTAGTTTTATAATGTCATGTCTATTTTAAAAAAAGGAGGGAATGAACAGTATGAAATCAATAAAAATAGGGTTAATTGGCTACGGCCTTTCAGGGTTCACGTTCCATGCACCATTCATGAAAACAATGGACGAGTTTTCAGTTGTGAAGATTATGTCTTCAAATGAAGAAAAGGTGAAAAAAGATTTTCCGGATAAGGAAGTGACAAATGACTTCGAATCGGTCATCCGTGATGCGGACGTGGAACTTGTCATTATTACGACTCCAAATGAATTTCATTTTGATATGGCAAAACGCAGTATTGAAGCGGGAAAACATGTCATTATTGAAAAGCCGATGGTCATTGAAGCGGCTAAAGGGGACGAACTTGTGCAGCTTGCAGAGGACCACGGTGTGATGCTGAGCGTGTATCAAAACCGCCGTTATGATGGGAATTTCTTGACAGTGAAAAAGTTAATAGACGACGGTGTACTTGGCGATATAAACACATATGAAGCGCGATATGAGCGATTCTGTCCAGTGCTTGTCGGCGGCTGGCGCGAAAAAGCCGAGCCGGGGGCTGGGATGTTGTATGATCTTGGTTCTCATTTAATTGACCAGGCTCTCTATTTATTTGGTATGCCAGATTCAGTGACAGCGGATGTGCAAGTGCAGCGCGAAGGTGGGGAAACGGATGATTATTTCCATATTATTTTGGCGTATGGGGAAAAGCGCGCCATTTTACATTGCGGGTTGCTGGCTTTTGAACAGGGGCCAAAGTATAAAGTACATGGTGAGAAGGGAACGTTTATTAAATATGGAGAAGATGGTCAGGAAAGTGAGTTGAAAGAAGGCAAGCTGCCAGAAGGTGCAGACTGGGGCAGGGACCGGATAGAATTGTATGGAACGCTTTATACAGAAAGCGGTGAAGAAAAGATCGTTACAGTACCGGGAGCATATGCAAACTATTATAAAGGTGTTTACGACTGCATACGAAACGGAGCGGACTGCCCGGTGTCAGGAGAAGATGGTGTGAACACGATCTGTGTCATTGAAGCAGCGATAAAAAGCAGTGAAGAGAAGCGGACGGTGAATTTGTAAGGAAGAATAAAACGCCGGCGGTTATGAAGCCGGCGTTTTATTCTGCTTTTGGAAAGTCGAGATTCCAGATAACGCCGAATTTGTCCTGCACTTTGGCGAATTTCGAGTTCCAGAATGTATCTTGCAGTTCCATATGAGCGATTCCGCCATCTCTAAGTGCGTCATACACCGATTGAATGTCTTTTTCGCTGTTAAACGTGACAGCAAGTGATACATTATTTCCGATGTTTACCGGCTGTCCTAAAAACGCATCTGATACCATGACGAGGAAATCGCCTTTGCCAAAGCGGGCATGCATAATGCGATCTGCTGCTTCAGGTGGTGTCGGAAAATCCGCTTCGCCAAATTTTTGGACTCCCTGAACCTCTACACCAAATGCTTTTGCATAAAAATCAATCGCTTCTTTCGCATTGCCGTCAAATGTTAAATAGGGTGTTACTTGACCTTTCAAAGAAACCAAACCTTCCTGTTTATACACTTACTATAATGGACTGTTCATTCCTGCGTCAAAAATCAAACAGAAAATTTATTGTGAAACGTGTACCGTTGTTTGTGCGTTATAGCATCATTATTCTAGTGATCAGCGTGTATTTCTTCGCGATAGAAACAAATTATTAAAGGAGTTTCTAGATAGTGCGGCAAAATAATAAGTACGAAGAAAGAATGGGTGAACGCTATAATCGATGAGTGATCTTCTTCACGATGGGGAATACAGTATATGGAGGACAACCGGTGATACGTGTGAAGCAGCCGATGCTACACAATGACGAGCGCCAGTCATAAAAAACAATAGAGAATGAGGCGATCAAATGAATGTGACCGTTTGGAACGAATACCGTCATGAAAAGACAAAGCCGCTTGCAAAAAAAATTTACCCAGAAGGCATTCATCAAGTCATTGCTGGTTTTTTAAAGACGGACAGCGTCAACGTTAAAACAGCTACACTAGATGAAATAGAACACGGATTGCCAAAAGATGTGTTGAACAGTACAGACGTATTAATCTGGTGGGGACATGCCGCACATGAGAAAGTGAGTGATGAGATCGTTAAAAAAGTACAGCAGCGCGTACTGGATGGCATGGGGCTAATCGTTCTCCATTCCGGACATTTTTCGAAAATTTTCAAAACATTAATGGGCACAACATGCGATTTGAAGTGGCGTGAAGCAGGCGAAAAAGAACGAATTTGGGTGATCGATCCAGCACATCCGATCGCAGAAGGTATCGGTGAATACTTTGAACTTGAGCAGGAAGAAATGTACGGTGAACACTTCGATATTCCAGCGCCGGACGAGCTTGTTTTCATGAGTTGGTTTGAAGGAGGCGAAGTGTTTAGAAGTGGCATGACGTACAAACGTGGTAATGGAAAAATTTTCTATTTTCGACCAGGGCATGAAACATACCCTACATATTATAATGAACACGTCCAAACGATCATTAAAAATGCAGTGGAATGGGCTGCGCCGGTGAAGCGTGAGCGTCCGGTTTACGGCAATGCAAAACCAATCGAAATGTTAAAAGGAGATTGAAGACATGGCAAAAATTAAAGTAGGCGTGATCGGATGCGGAAGTATTGCAAAACACCGACACATTCCAGAGTATGCGATGAACGAAAACGTTGAACTCGTTGCCTTTTGTGACATTGTGACAGAACGCGCGCAGGAATTTGCGAATGAATATAACGCGAAAGCATACACAAACTACAAAGAGTTACTGAAGCAGGAAGAAGTGGACGTCGTCAGTGTGTGTACACCAAATGCGCTTCATGCCCCGATTTCCATTGCTGCGCTTGAAGCCTTCAAACATGTTCTTTGTGAAAAACCGATGGCAACATCCGCTGAGGAAGCAGATGCGATGATTGCAGCTGCTGCATCGAGCGGCAAGAAATTGATGATCGCGCACAATCAGCGCTTCGTCCCGTCTCATTCAAAAGCGCGCAGCATAATTGAAAGCGGGAATCTCGGTAAAATTTATAGTTTCCGCACAGCATTTGGCCATGGTGGTCCAGAAAGTTGGAGTGCGGACGGATCAAACAGCTGGTTCTTTGATAAAGAACGTGCATTTATCGGTGCTATGGGCGATTTAGGCGTTCATAAAACAGACTTACTCCGCTATTTGCTCGGTGAAGAATTTGTGGAAGCGGCAGCGTTTGTTGAAACATCTGCAAAACAAAACTCAACCGTCGATGACAATGCGGTCTGCATTTTAAAAACAGAAAGTGGCATTATCGGTACACTTGCGGCAAGCTGGGCGTATAACGGTTCAGAAGACAACTCGACGGTATTTTATGCAGAAAACGGCATCATGCGTCTAGAAGATGATCCGGATTATTCGCTTATTATCGAATATAAAAATGGCAACAGCGAGCGTCACAGTTTAGGCGCCATTCAATCAAACGCCGAAGGCAAACAGACGAGTACACAAGTGATTGAACATTTCGTTGAAAGTATTTTAAATGACAGCGAGCCGCTAGTGAACGGAGAGGAAGGGAAAAAATCGCTAGCTGTCATTCTTGCCGCATTAGACTCACATGAGAAAAAACAAATTGTGCCCATTTAAGTAGAGGTGTAGAACATGACAAAGTTAAAAATCGGTATTTTAGGAACCGGTGAAATTGCGAAAGGACGACATATTCCAGCGTTCCATCATGTAAAAGAAGCGTCAATCATAGCTGTCATGGATATAAACGAAGAGCGGGCACGAGACGTAGCCAATACGTTCAATATTGAACATGTATGCACGGATCTTGATGACATGCTGGAGAAAATTGATGCGCTTCTCATCACAACGCCGAATAAGTTTCATGCACCAGCAGCGATTCAAGCACTGAACGCCGGTGTTCATGTCATGTGTGAAAAACCAATGGCACTGAATACAAAAGAGTGTGAAGACATGATTGCAGCGGCAGAAAAGTCGTGCAAAGTGCTTACAATCGCTTACCATTACCGTTTTATGAAAGAAGCACGTGCGGCAAAACGAATTGTAGAAAGCGGTGAAATTGGCGAACCGCTCGTCATTCGTATTAAAGCAATGCGCCGCCGGAAAGTGCCGGGATGGGGCGTATTTACAAGCCGGGACTTGCAAGGCGGCGGCGCATTAATTGACTACGGCTGTCACTTGCTTGACTTGGCCCTCTGGCTGACCGGCGGTTCAAAACCGACGGAAGTAAGCGGTACAACATACAATCATTTAAGTATGCAAAAAGATTTGGTGAACGAGTGGGGCACGATTAACCCGGCAACATTTGAAGTGGAAGACCATGCGACAGCATTTATTCGTCTCGAAAGCGGCGCAACGGTTATGCTCGAAACATCATGGGCCGCAAATATTTTGCAGGATGAGGAGACAATCAGTATTTCTGGAACGAAAGGCGGGCTGGATGTGTTTCCACTGCGTGTTAATAAAGCGGAAAATGGTGTTTTGCTGAACAAGGACGTTACATGGATGCCGGAAGACAGGCCATTTGAAATTTTGCAGGCGGAGCATTTTGTACAGTGCTGCCTTGGTGAATGTGTTCCACTTTTTGATACGTATGAGTCGATGTTCGTTTCAAGCATCATGGAATCGGTTTATGAAAGTGCAAAAATCGGCCGCAGTATTCAAATAAAGCGATAAATGAAGGAGCGATGGACGTGAGACTTGGTGTATTTACTGTATTATTTGGAAACAAATCGTTTGAAGAGATGCTCAATCATGTAAAAGCGTCAGGCCTTGATGCTGTTGAAATTGGTACAGGCTGCTATCCAGGCAATGCACATTGTCCGCTTGATGAACTGTTAGAAGATGAACAAAAACGTCACAACTATTTAGAATCAGTCACATCACGCGGACTGTCGATCAGTGCATTTAGCTGCCATGGCAATCCGCTTACACCGGATAAAGCATTTGCAGAAGAGTCTGACAAGGTGCTCCGCAAAACGATTAAACTGGCTTCACTTCTTGGCGTACCGGTCGTCAATGCATTTTCCGGAACAGCTGGCGATTCAGATGAAGCGAAACAGCCGAATTGGCCAGTCGTACCGTGGCCGGCGGAATACAATGATGTATTAACGTGGCAGTGGGAAAATAAACTAATTCCATACTGGAAAGAGATCGGGGAACTGGCTAAACAGCATAATGTGAAAATCGGTATAGAACTGCACGGCGGATTCCTCGTACATACACCGTATACGATGTTAAAATTGCGGGAAGCGACGAATGACGCAATCGGTGCGAACTTTGATCCGAGCCATATGTGGTGGCAGGGAATTGATCCGGTTGCCGCGATCAAAATTCTTGGCGCAGCGGGTGCGATCCATCATTTTCACGCAAAAGATACGTATATCGATCAAGATAATGTCAACATGTACGGGTTGACCGACATGCAGCCGTATGGAAATGTACGAACACGCGCATGGACGTTCCGCAGCGTTGGATGCGGGCATGGTTTGCAAGAATGGTCAGATATGATGAGCACTCTTCGCATGTACAACTATGACTACGTCGTCAGCATTGAACATGAAGATCCGCTCATGTCGATTGAAGAAGGATTTGCCCGTGCTGTGAAAAACTTAAACGACGTTTTAATCCATAATTCTGCAGGCGAGATGTGGTGGGCTTAAGCCCTCACTGAATGCAGTTTCACTTAATCCCGACTTTGCTCTTTTGGTAAGAAAGAAAATTGAATGATCGTTATAGCCCTTTTCATTTTAGGATACATTATAAAAAAATGAAGGGGTGTTAACGTGGAAAATAAAAGGGATTATAAAGAGTTATCGAACGTAGAAAAACAAAGAAATTTCTTAACAGCTGAGGAATTACCTGAAGGAGCATATGGTGCCCCACAGGGTAAAAACGAACCGGTTGAAAATAAGAGCACTCCATGGAAGGATGGCCAACAATATGTGAGTGCTTTTACGTATGAATACCGAAATCTTCATGAAAACCTCCCGAGGAAATACCCTGGAGCACATCCGACACACGATGAAAAAGATAAAGATGAAGAAAAGCGTAATACCAGCTCAAAAGAAAAGCCCTGGATTTAACGAATTCCAGGGCTTTTACTTCGACTTCTAGTGCTATTTACAAGTACTGCTTCGCCATTACTGTTGATCCATTTATACGTATTCACGCCAGAGCTCTGCATCCGGCGGTATTTTCTCGTTATAATTGGTTTTTCCCGTTTATCCCCTTACTCTTGTCTTTTCGAGCTGCATCTGCTTTTTTAAATTCATGATTATACAAAACCTCTTGTGTATCAGTCAGTTTATTATTGTTGCCAGTCATCCGATCTTTCGGCGCTTTTTTTTCATCCATTTTCCCATTCTCCTTTCCAAATTCAATCATAACGTACTTGTTTTTCTTTCTTTTGTTCGGTATTACTATTTGTTTTAGGAAAAGTATTAATTCAAAAAAACCGATAGTAAATGCTGTTGGTACTGGCGTAAGTTACCTTGAAAATTATTTTCTCTGTTAGAGAACAATACTTTGAAAGGGGAGTTGAAGAATCCTTTGAAAGAGGTATTTCTATGTTGAAAGAAGCGATCTACCACCGACCGAAGAATAATTTTGCCTATTTGTATGATGAGGAGGCCGTGCACATTCGAATAAGGTCCAAAAAGAACGATCTTAGGCATGTTATTTTACTATATGGGGATCCTTATAATTGGAAAGATGAAGCGTGGCAGTATAAAACAAAAGAGATGAAACACGCGGGATCAGATGAGCTTTTTGATTATTGGTTCGCAGCATTTAAGCCATCTTGCCGGCGTATTCGTTACGGTTTCAAATGTGTAGACGATGAGAGATCGGTCTTCTATACAGAAAGAGGATTTTACAATGAGGCGCCTAAAGATTGCGCCATCTATTTCAGTTTTCCATTTTTGCATGCTATCGATATATTTAGGGCGCCAGATTGGGTGAAAAAAACAGTCTGGTATCAAATTTTTCCGGAACGTTTTGAAGATGGTGAGCCAAGCATAAATCATCGAGATACACAGCCATGGGGAGCAGAGCCGAAAAAGGAAAGCTATTTCGGCGGTGACTTTCAAGGTATTATCAAACGCCTTACCTACTTAGAAAATCTCGGAATAAATGGTATTTATTTTACACCTATTTTCAGGGCGGAAACAAATCATAAATATGATACAACGAATTATTTAGAAATTGATCCTCAGTTTGGTGATAAGAGGCTGTTGAAGAAACTCGTTCAAGAATGCCATAAAAGAGGAATAAGGGTAATGCTCGATGCTGTATTTAATCACAGCGGCTATTGTTTCGCACCATTTCAAGATGTTGTAAAAAATCAAGAAAAGTCTTCTTATAAAGATTGGTTTCACATTCGTAAATTTCCACTTAAAGAAGATGGGAATTTGAATTATGATGCCTTTGGTTTTGAGGAAGCAATGCCGAAGCTAAATACAGAACATCCTGAAGTGAAAAAGTACTTGCTCAATGTAGCCAAGTATTGGATAGAAGAATTTGATATCGATGCATGGCGTCTTGACGTTGCGAATGAAGTGAGTCACCATTTTTGGCGGGAATTCAGGCAGACGGTAAAAACGTTGAAGCCCGATATCTATCTAGTAGGCGAAATTTGGCATGATTCAATGCCATGGCTTCAAGGAGATCAATTTGATGCGGTGATGAATTATCGCTTTTCCGATACGATGATTGATTTTTTTGCAAGAGAAAAACGGACAGTCGATCAATTTAAACATGAAGTCGTACATATAATGCAGTCTTATCCATTGTCCGTTAATGAAGTTGCATTCAATTTATTAGGCAGTCATGACACACCGAGGATTCTTACAACCGCAAATGAAAATAAGGAACGATTGAAATTAATGTACCTATTCCAATTTTCCGTTTTAGGAACACCGTGTATTTACTACGGAGATGAAATTGGGATGACGGGAGAACAAGATCCTGATTGCCGTAAATGCATGATTTGGAATGAGGAAGAGCAAGACCTTGATTTATTTAACTTTGTAAAAAAGCTAATCGCGTTTCGGAAAGAAATACGTGCGTTTGGCAATGAAGGGGATTTTACTTTCATCAATATTCATCCATCTGTTATTAGTTATGTAAGAAAAAACGAAAGTGAGCAGCTGTTATTTATGATTAACCCTACAGATCAACCGGTTGAAGTGCATATTCCTATAGAATTCCGGGGAGCGACTGAAATCTGGACAAATTCATTCCTAACAGAATATACATCAACGATCAATCAAAAAGGCTTCATCATTCTTTATTCCAGCTCACGCAACTAGATTCGATTCATCATTCGCTGAATATAGTATTTAGCCACTGTATTTTTTCGGCATGATCGGAAAAATAGTTAAACAATATTTATAAAAGCGGTTTCATCGTTTACATAGCGGGTAAATAGCAAATACAGACATACAAAAAAGAAATGAGTGATCATTTCTTTTTTGTATGAACTGTACAGGAAGAACGATTTGCTTGAACGAACGAAGAACATTGTCGTCGATCGGTATATTTGGCGGTGGCTGCTGAGTAAAGCAGAGTAAGACTGTTGGATATAAAGAGCAGATCTTCTCCACGAAGTCCCGCAATATGTGGGAATGAGAGAAGTCTATACCGAAGCCGGTGCAGGCTTTTTTCATGTGTTCTTTTAAGAATAAAATGGCTGTGCAATTTCAATTCATATGAGATAATAGTCACAGAATCTTATATGGGGGGTACGATGCGTGTATTCGTATAAGAAGATCGGGGCTGTTGTTCTTTTTCTCTTCTTCGCTGTACTCGGTGTTAATCTGTATGCGACACAGGATAAGAAAATTCAAATTGTACAAGTAGCAGAGGGAGAGAAGAAAGAACCGGAACAAAAACTGGAAGCTGTTCAAATGAGAAAGAAAGAACAAGCACTTTTGGACGTTCCGCTGATCGAGCAGCTACCGGAGCTTCCAAGAGGATGTGAAGTGACCGGCCTGGCAATGCTTTTGCAGCATGCGGGTGTTTCAACGGATAAAATGGAACTTGCCAAGCGGATCAAACGAGATCCAACTGCGTATGAAGAGAAAAATGGAGTAATTTATTTCGGCCATCCGAATACGGGGTTTGTTGGTGATATGTATAGTTTTGACAATCCGGGTTTGGGCGTGTATCATGCTCCGATTAAAGAGTTAGCTGAACAATATTTACCAGGTCGGATCATTGATATGACCGGTGGAGAGTTTAGTGAAATTGAAACATCCATCTCAAACGGGAAGCCAGTCTGGATCATTACGAACTCACGATACAAGACATTGCCAGCGGAAGAATTCGAAACGTGGCAAACCCCGTCAGGAGAAATTGATATTACGTACCGGGAACATTCTGTCGTCGTGACGGGCTATGATGCGGACTATGTTTTCTTTAATGATCCATTAACCGGAGCGAAAAATAAAAAAGTAGCGAAACAAGATTTCATCGACGCCTGGGTACAAATGGGCAGGCAAGCGATTACGTATGTGCAATGAATAAAACAGGTTATTTTTAATTTAGACAGGTATGTATAAGGCATTCAGGGGAATATTTTTTAAAGGAAATATCATAAAAAGCCTATTTTTGAACAATTCGTTCAAAAATAGGCTTTTTTTATCCACTTTACAAACTGTTTATTCGGACCGTCTATGGAAGGATGATATGATGGACAAAATGTGAAAATGGAGATGAAAATCCGCTCCTTGGAACGAGTATTTTTCAATCGTATCTATTATAATAAATAGAGATTGTGAGGTTATTCACTATTATTAATAACAATAAGGTGGGAGCATTTACATGGATATGCTTCGGAAATGGGCATTTGAGCAAAGGGCGATGACGGCCTTTTTATTCGTTTCATCTGTTTTAACAGGTGCGATGATGATTGGTCAAGCTTACTTTTTTGTAACGATCGTCGATGGCGTGTTTTTAAAAGAACAGTCATTTGAGGATATTAAGCCGCTTTTATGGGGCTTGCTTGCGGTCATGCTGCTGCGTGCAGTGCTCTCCTATTTAAACGGTCGGACCGGCGTGAAAATGGCCTCGAACGTAAAGCGGAAAGTGCGAAGAATGCTTCTGGAAAAGATGACGCGAAATCCGATTCAATCGGCACTTGCGGGACAGTCCGGCGGCAAAGTGAGTGTTATGATGGATGCGGTTGATGAGATCGATAGCTATTACAGCAAATACATTCCACAAGTCATTCAAACATCCATTGTGCCGCTCATGATTTTGGCTGTCGTGTTGTACGAGCATGTGTACAGCGGATTAATTATGATCATTACCGCACCGTTTATTCCACTGTTTTTTATCATTGTGGGTATGAAAACGAAGGCAAAATCAGAAGAACAGCTCGATAAATTAGCTGCGTTTTCAGGCCGCTTTTTAGATACATTGCAAGGACTGACGACGTTGAAATTGTTTGGCCGCGCCGCAAAACAGCGCGACTTAATTGAACAGAGCAGCCTTGATTTTCGTGATGCAACGATGACCATTTTAAAAATTGCATTCGTTTCGACGTTAATGCTTGAGTTTATTTCTACACTGAGCATCGGCTTAATTGCGCTTGAAGTAGGGCTCCGGCTCGTTGTTTTTGAAAGCATAGCTTTTTCAACCGCCTTTTTTGTGCTTGTGCTGGCGCCGGAGTTTTATTTGTCGTTGAAAGAACTAGGCAGTGCGTTTCATACAGGACGAGGCAGCATGGGTGCGGCGAAAAAAGTGATGGATGAGCTGGAGGAAACGGAACAGCCGGTCAAATGGGGCACAGCGGAAGTATCCATTCCTTCGATTGAACTGCGTAATGCTTCCTTTCAATATGGAGATGGTTTTTCATTGAAAAATATAAAAGCCACGATTCCACCAAATGCGCAAATGGCGATTGTCGGGCAGACTGGTTCAGGGAAAACGACACTTCTTCATTTAATTGCGGGTTTGTTTGATCCATCTGAAGGCGATGTTCTCGTGAATGGGCGACCGCGTTCAGATTACAGCGAAACATCATGGTTCGATCAGCTAAGCTACATTTCGCAGCACCCGTATTTATTTTCCGGAACGATCGCGGATAATATTGCGATCGGCGGTGCGAAGGGGGCATCACGAGCAGACATTGAAACGGCTGCGAAAAAAGCAGGCATTTCCGATTTAATTAAATCACTTGAAAACGGCTATGACACACCAATTGGCGAAGCGGGACGCGGCCTTTCTGGTGGGGAAAAGCAGAGGATAGCGCTAGCACGTGCTTTTTTAAAACAGCCGTCCATCATTTTATTTGATGAGCCGACGACTGGTTTAGATTTGAAAACGGAGCGCATCCTGCAGCAGTCAATGGCTGAACTGGCCAAACATTCGACCGTCATCACTGTGGCGCATAGGCTGCATACAATCAAGAATGCAGATCAGATTCTTTTCTTGAAAAAGGGAGAAATCGTCGCTTCAGGACGACATACTGAATTGATGAAGACGAGCATGGAGTATCGAGAAATGGTATTGCAGCAAGGGGGTGCGGTTATATGAAGGATGTAATGGTCGTTATCAAGCTGATGATGGCAGAGAAACGAGATATTCTATATTCGATCTTGTTTGGTGTTCTTGCTGGGCTAACATCTGTCGGGTTGTTCGCGATGAGCGGGTATATGATATCTAAATCAGCCCTTGCCCCGCCGCTTTATATCATCACGATCATGACGGCGACGCTGAAAATGTTCGGAGTGGCGAAATCAATTAGCCGCTATGCGGAGCGCTATTTTTCCCACCGGGCGACATTTACGATTTTAAGTAATTTGCGAGTGTCGTTTTATGAAAAATTGGTGCCCCTTGCACCGGGTATTTTTCAGAAATACCGGAGCGGCGACTTGCTGGCTCGAATCGTCGGTGACGTGGAGAGTTTGCAAAATTTCTTTTTACGTGTCTTTTATCCGCCGATTGTGCTTTTTATCGTCTTTTTAAGTACGATTTTCTTTACGACGTTTTATTCCATTTACGTAGCGTTGACGTTGTTTGCAGGACTCATTTTAACCGGTTTTATTGTGCCGGCTCTATTTGCGTTAAGACAGGGGAAAATAGATAGCCAGGTTCGTGAAGATCGAGGTGCCTTGTCAACAGACGTTACGGAGCTTTTGTACGGGTTTCGTGATTTGAAAATTTACCAGAAGCTTGATGGGAAGGAAAAGCAATTGGGGAAGTCAGCCGATTTGTATGTGGACGGGCAGGAGAGAGAAGGAATTCATGCAGTGTTTAACCAGTCGGTCAATACACTGGTGGCACTCATGATTTCTTGGTTTGTGCTCGCTCTCGGCGCCTATCTTGTCACAGAAGGGGAGCTTGCCGGACTGTTTTTGGCGATGCTTGTAATGATTTCGCTCACTGTGTTTGAAAATGCGACGCCAATGGCTTTATTTCCAGCCCATTTAGAAGAGAGCAGACATGCGGCGGCCCGATTGTTTTCGATAGTAGAAGGCAAATCTGAAGAAGAAGGATCTTCTGATCAGCTTTCTAAGGAAAAAGCGTATTCAATGGAAATGGACGGTGTGTCCTTTACGTTTCCAGGGGAAAAAAGGCTGACGCTTGAAAACATTCAGCTGAACATTGTGGCCGGATCGAAAACAGCGATTGTCGGGCCAAGTGGGTCAGGAAAATCGACGGTGCTGCAGCTTTTGTTAAACGTGTATTTGGCTGATCAAGGGGACATTCGTTTGGATGGTAGCCCAATTGATTCATTGGCGCAGGAAAGTATTTGGGAACGCACGAATGTCGTTTTGCAGGAAAACCACTTTTTCTTCGGTACAATCAGGGGAAATTTGATGATCGCAAAAGACGGACTAACCGATCAAGAAATGGAAACAGCGCTTTTAAATGTAAGGCTTGACTCGTTTTCATTAGAGGATCCAGTCTTTGAAAAAGGAGAGAATCTATCTGGCGGGGAGAAACAGCGGATGGCCATTGCTCGGGCTATGTTGAAAGGCGCTCATGTCTGGCTGCTTGATGAACCGACGTCTTCCATTGATGCAGTAACAGAGAAACAAATATATGATCAGCTTTTCGAGGCTGCCAAAGATGATACACTCATTCTCGTCAGCCATCGATTGACAGGGCTTGAGAAAATGGATCAAATCATTGTCATGGAAAAAGGATCTGTTATTGAATCGGGAACGTTTGATGAATTAATGAATAAAAAAGGCTATTTTTATGAGATGAAGCAAATTGAAAAAAGTGTGTTTTTGTAACATCTTTTATAAAAGGCAGAACCGGGTCGTATTGCAGCGATCTTGGGGTATCAACGGCATGAAATTTTTGAAAAAAGAAAGGATATGTACACCATGACGAGGTGCTTTGAATAAGGTATGAGGGAAGTGAAAAATCTTAGGGAGGCTTTTATCTTGAACGATCATCATGTACATCCTGAAGACGAGTTCGCGCTGCCAGCCCAACAGGACTATCCGGATTATGGAGATTTTGAAGAGCATGCAATTGAAACACAACAGCCGTATCATTATCCTTATCGATACCCGAGAATACCCTATTACCCGTACTTTCCATTTTTCCCTTATCCGCCGTACTATCCATATTACCCGAGATATAGAGACGGCAGACGGGACGATCGACATGATCGACATGATCGACATGATGACAGAGACAGATATTGGGGTAACGATTAATTAAAAATAGCTTTAATGGAAGGACTGCCGGCATTTTCCTGGCAGTCTTTTTTGCATGCGAGAAAATCTTCGTCACAATAAGTAAAATATTGATATAATTATTCTGACTGATCGGAATAATTCATTATCATCAACGTACAGCGAAAAAAGGGGATGTTCAAATGAGTAAACCGTTTAACGCATTAATGGTCGATAAAACGGAAAATAATTTTTCGGTTAACGTCAAAAAACTGACGGTAGATGAGTTGCCGCATGGGGAAGTACTCATTAAAGTGGCGTATTCCGGTGTTAATTACAAAGATGGACTAGCCAGCATTCCAAATGGAAAAATCGTTCAATCCTATCCAATGGTCCCGGGAATTGATTTAGCGGGTGTCGTTGTCTCATCGGAAGATCCTCGTTTTCATAAAGGCGACGAAGTGATTGCCACAAGCTACGAAATTGGTGTATCTCACTTTGGAGGATATAGTGAATACGCTCGAATCCCTGCTGACTGGGTCGTTCCTTTGCCAGAAGGATTGTCATTAAAAGAAGCAATGATTTTTGGTACAGCCGGGTTTACAGCGGCTTTATCTGTGCAGCGGTTAGAAGATAACGGATTATCACCTGATCAAGGAAAGGTGCTTGTGACGGGCGCCACTGGAGGAGTAGGTAGCTTTGCTGTATCTATGTTAGCAGGCAGGGGCTATGACGTTGTGGCGAGCACGGGGAAAGAATCTGAAAAAGAGTATTTATTTAAACTTGGCGCAAAAGAAATCATTTCCCGAGACGACGTGTACAACGGAAATGTGAAAGCGCTGGATAAAAAACAATGGGCGGGTGCAGTCGATCCGGTTGGTGGAGATACGTTAGCGGCTATTTTAAGCAAAATAAGTGAGCAAGGGTCTGTTGCTGTGAGCGGGTTAACAGGCGGAACGAGTGTCCCAACGAGCGTATTTCCGTTTATTCTTCGCGGTGTTAATTTACTGGGAATTGATTCAGTGCACTGTCCAATGGATACGCGGCAGGCAATTTGGAGCCGTCTGGCGACAGATTTAAAGTCGGATGATCTTTCAACATTTATTCAGAAAGAGGCTTCACTCGAAGAATTACCTGACATTTTGCCGACGATCTTAAAAGGAAAAATGCGGGGCCGGGTTATTGTTCATATATAAAAAAGTTTAGCTATAAAAAGGGTTGTCCGGGTCATGTATTCTTTGACTTTTGGACGGCCTTTTTTTACATAAAAACAGTTGATTGTTCTCATAATTTATATTATTATTACAAATGATAATAATGAAGTGAAGAGGTGATTTGGATGAAACATTCGAAGATGAAACTTATTTTACATCCGGTGCGGATGAAGATTATTCAGTCACTTGTAAATGGCCGGAAATTAACCGTCCAGCAATTAACAGAACGGATAAAAGATGTTCCACAGGCGACGCTTTACCGGCATATGAACACGCTGCTTGAAGCGGAATTCATTGAAGTTGTGCAGGAAAATCAAATTCGGGGAACGGTGGAAAAAGTATTTGCGTTAAAAGAGCAGAAGCCCGAGGCACAAGAAGAATTTTTGAATTGGTCGAAAGAAGAACATATCGAATTGTTTTTTGCGTTCACAACACAGCTTCTCGGATTATATGAAAATTATTTAAATAAAGGCGATGTGGATTTAGTGAAAGATGGAGTGGGGTACCGAGTCGCAAATCTGCACGTGACGGACGAAGAATATGTAGAACTCGTTCAAAAAATCGGTGCGCTTATTCAAGAAGCTTCATTGAATGAACCATCTTCTGAGCGAAAAGTGAAAAATTTGGCCACGATTATCATTCCAGAATAGGAGGTTTTCGTATGATTGAAAGAGAGATTTTGATCCATCCATCTATTTCCGGTACACTTGCCATTCCAGAAGGTGAAGGAACCTGTCCAGCTGTTCTTCTATTGGCCGGATCAGGGCCGATTGACCGCGATGGGAATGATCGAAAAGGGAAATATCAAACAAATTTATATAAAGAACTTGCCCATTTTATAACGGATTTAGGATTTGTGACGTTGCGATATGACAAGAGGGGCACCGGCAAACGGGACGATGATTGGATGGCAGCGGGATTGTCTGATTTAGCGGACGATGCGAAAACAGCGATGCTATTTTTACGTGAACACCCGAATGTCGATCCGGAAAAAGTAATTGTATGCGGTCATAGTGAAGGGACGATTTTAGCAACCATTCTGGCTGAAACGATGAATCCGGCTGGCTGTATGTTTCTCTCCGGCGGTGTGGATAACTTAATGGAAGCACTTCACCATCAGCGCCAGCTCGCCTACAAAGAATTGCTTGCGCAACCAGGTTTAAAAGGGTGGATTAACCGGATATTAAAAGTAGACGTGAAAAACGAAAAGCAGTACGCTAAATTGTTGGAGAAAATGAAGCATTCAGACCGAGACACGATTAAAGTCCAGTTGTTTTTCAAGCAGCCAGCGAAATGGTTTCGCGAGCACGATGCTTACGATACGAGGCGTGCATTAAAAAATGTCACGTGCCCCGTGTTTGCACTGCACGGCGATAAAGATCCCCTTTTAGAAAGTCATGTGCTAGAGGAGCTTGACGGCCTCGTTCAAGGGAAAAGTGAATACCACATTATTCACAGCATGGAACATGGTCTGCGCGTGCAAACCGAACCGAGAAGCATTTTAAACGTGAAAAAGAATTTCAAAGACATACTAAAGCATCCTCTTCATGAGAAGGGGCTTGAGAAAATCGAGGCATGGCTCATCGCTCATTTTAAAACAGACGATTCACAAGAGGAATAAAACGTCATGAAAAAGATGGAGAAGTTATTTTTCTCCATCTCTCATGAAACTGAAATTTACTGTGAAAAGCGCATGTTACTCATTCCCGGAATAGCCGTTTTTCCGATCAGCCGCTTCATCCTGGATTTCACTGCGGAAATTTTCAATGCTTTTTTGACGACGATCGTTTTTCGCTTTAATCGCCGCTCGTTCTTTCCCCTCAGCAAACACCATTGTTTCTTCAGCCGCTTCGATATTTCCAATCGTATTTTGTACCATGTCCCGAAGCTTTTCTACGTTATCTGACCGATCATCTGGTTTTGGGGTCTTATGCGTCATTGTCGTTCCTCCTTCATTTTTTAATGACATACAAGTCATAACTTCTCCATTTAAAATAATCTTATTCGTTCATTTTTTTGAAAGACAGACGGGGAGAGTGCGATAATAAAAGAAATCACAAAAGGTCCGTTCATTTTTGGAGGGATGATACCAATTCTTTTTTTACTGCATAATGTCTAGGAGTCATTCGAAATGACGGATTATTTACGTGGGCAATTCCAGGGGGTAGGCCCGTTTATCGCAGAGTAACGGGCAGTAAGACTATACTTCCATTTAATTGCTTATGGTTGCGCTAACAACGTGTGTGCATTAAAGTAAAAGCAATACATATTGGAGGAAAATTGATGCAATTATTGGAGTATGCGCTTGTGTTTATTGCGGCAGCGATTCCGTGGATGGAGATCGCGCTTGTTATTCCAGTCGGGATTGTGCGAGGCTTGTCGCCGTACTGGGTTATGATTCTCGGGTTCACGGGCAATATGTTAACGGTGCTTATGCTCATTTTCGGCTATAAGAAAGTGGAAGAATGGGTAAAAAATAAGCTTCAAAAAACCGGGAAAACACAGTTGAAGCAAACGGAACGGGCGCGGGCCATTATGAATAAATACGGATTCCCTGGACTAGCGCTGCTCGGACCGGTTTTTATCGGTACGCACATTGCGGCCTTTATCGGACTCTCGTTCGGAGCAGGTAAAAAATGGACAATCCTATGGCTGACGATCAGCATTGGCCTCTGGACGCTTATTTTTGGTATTGGAACAATGCTTGGATTTGATTTTTTCTTAAAACAAACGGAAGGATGACGTTATATGCTTCATTTACTCGCATCTCATGCGTCTGTACGCAAATATAAAGATGAACCGATTTCAGATGAAACACTTCACGATTTAATAGGAACAGCGCAACATGCGGCCACATCCCATTTTGTGCAGGCGTATTCGATTGTCGACGTGACCGATCAGGACAAAAGGGACAAGCTGGCAGAGCTTTCAAGAAATCCGGTCCAAATTATAGGAGCAGCACGTGCACTCGTTTTTTGTGCGGACTTAAAACGTCTTGATTACGCGGCGAAAAAACATGGAAAAACCATTGAAGCGGGCACGACGGAAAATTTCATGGTTTCGGTCATTGATACGGCGCTTCTTGCCCAAAATTTTGTCATCGCAGCGGAGTCAAAGGGCTATGGCATTTGCTACATTGGCGGCGTGAGGAACAATCCAGATCCGATCAGCGAACTTTTAGGGTTGCCCGATCATGTCATTCCATTGTTCGGTTTAACGCTCGGGGTGCCAGATGAAGCAAACGAAGTGAAACCGCGTCTTCCGGTTGAAGCCATTTTGCATACGAATGAATATAATGAAACGAAATACGACGGAATTCTATCGGAGTACGACGACGTTATTCGTGCCTATTATGCGAATCGTTCGACGAATAACAAGTCGGCCGGCTGGACAGAAGGAATGGCCGATTATTTATCTAAACCGCGCCGCGCGTACATGATGGACTTCGTGAAATCAAAAGGCTTTTTGCAAAAATGACCGGAGGAATGGATATGAATGAACAAATTCAGCAGTGGATTGATATGGTGCAAGATAAATTTGGTCTAGGGTCCTTTACCCGTTATACAACGACGACAGCGTATGAGAAAAATGATCTAAACGAGACAGATTACACGCTTACGATGGAATGGCTGCCGCCCGGTTTTGAAGATCGGATGGAAGAAGACTTAAATCCGGAAGGCACTGCGGTAATTGAGATCGATGTGAAAACAGGCCGGCTCAAAACAGCGATTTTCTCCGGCGGAAAAGCGCCGCAGCGGGGCCTTTCTTTTTTAACCGGTGACAAGGATGAAATTGTCCGCTGGATTGAGCAGGAAATGGGATGGACGTACGGCGAACAGTTTATTGATACTGAATCGACACACACCTTTTCATTTCGAACAGCGTATAAAGGGACGCCCCTTTCTCCAGAAGGCTCGATTCATGTGTCGCTTGATGACGAGAAAAAACTCACATTTTACTCTGTACAAGGCAGTGTGCCAAGACAGGTACAGGAAGAAGAATTCACATTGACACTTGGAAATGTAGAAACAATCGCCTTTACCCGTTTGATCTTCTGTGAGGTACCATCAAAAGACGAAGAAAAATGGCTGCCGGTGTACATCATCGATGAGCAGTTTATTTCAAACACGACCGGCGAACCGATGGAGGATGAGAAGGAAGCGTTCGAATGGAAAACGAAAAAGAACATGGAAGTAAAACGAAAACTTATTCAATTCGCGCCCGCACCGATTGACGAAGAGACCATTTTTCACTTTCCGCCTCATCCGGACACAAAACCGATCACGAAAAAAGGACGCAGCAAAGTGATCGAGAACAGCGTGCGCTTTCTTCAAAGCTATTCGCCAAAAGAAAGCGGACAGTGGGTAATGACGGATATGAAGAGGAAAAACGGAATGATCGAAGTGGGACTGATGAACAAAACGGATATAACCGTTATTCCGCGGACGTGGAAGCTCTTTTTCAATAAAGATTCATATGACGTTATCCACTATCAGGATAACAATTGGATGCATGATCAGTTTGGGGAGTATGAAAAAGCAGAAAAAGCATCGATTTCGAAAGAAGAAGCGTTTAAAAAAATCAAGCCTTATTTACAAATGAAACCGGTGTATGTATACGATGGTGAAACGTATCGATTATGCGGACAAATGGATTGTCGGTCGGCCATTCATGCGGCAAACGGAGAGGTTATTCACTTCGATTGATGGATGAAAGGTATGTTACGTGATCACAGAACATCCATCCTGAAATCGATCCGAACCATTGGAATGATACAAGCGGTACAGCATAGGTAAAGAAAGGACTTCCGGATATTTTAGAACGAAAAGGGTATCTTATGCATAGTTTGATTGCTTCAGCAGCATTGAAGACGATCATGTTGCAGAAGGATAGCTGCCGAAATAAGAAGGATGATCTTGCATAATAGATTAAAAAAAGCGCTTGTTTTTTCAAAATAGCCCGTCTATAGTGAATAGGTAAAAACAACTGTAAAGACAGGAGTAAACAAGATGGCAGAAAAGATTATTTCACAGAAGAAGCTGCTCGGTGTGGCGGGTCTTGGCTGGATGTTTGATGCGATGGATGTCGGGATGCTGTCGTTTGTCATCGCAGCATTGAAAGCAGACTGGGATTTAACACCGCAGCAGATGGGCTGGATCGGCAGTGTGAATTCGATCGGAATGGCAGTCGGTGCGCTTGTGTTCGGGGTATTCGCGGACCGCGTCGGCCGGAAAAATATATTCATCATTACTTTGCTCATGTTTTCACTTGCGAGCGGCCTATCTGCCCTTACGACGACGCTTGCTGCTTTTTTAATTTTACGTTTTTTCGTCGGAATGGGGCTTGGAGGCGAGCTGCCGGTGGCGTCAACGCTCGTATCGGAAAGTGTGCCAGCGAAAGATCGCGGGAGAGTCGTTGTCTTGCTTGAAAGTTTCTGGGCATTCGGATGGCTGCTAGCAGCGGTCATTTCCTATTTCGTCATTCCGTCATACGGATGGCAGGCAGCGCTTGTCATCGGGGCTGTGCCGGCCGTTTATGCGTTGTATTTGCGATTAAAGCTGCCGGATTCGCCAGCATTTTCACCGTCTAAAGCAGAAAAACGGACCATTGGACAAAATATGAGCGACGTCTGGTCGAAAAAGTATTCGCGTTCGACGCTCGTCCTATGGGTCGTCTGGTTTACGGTTGTGTTTTCCTATTATGGCATGTTTCTCTGGCTGCCAAGTGTCATGGTTATAAAAGGGTTTAGCATGATTCAAAGCTTTGAATATGTGCTCATCATGACATTGGCGCAGCTGCCAGGTTATTTTAGCGCTGCCTGGCTTATTGAACGGGCCGGACGGAAGTTTGTTTTAGTGACGTATTTGCTCGGAACAGCCGCTTCAGCACTCGTGTTTGGAAATGCGGAGTCGACGTCGATTTTGATAGTGTCAGGGATGTTATTATCATTCTTTAATCTTGGTGCATGGGGTGCGCTATATGCGTACACGCCGGAGCAATATCCGGCGGTCATTCGCGGGACAGGCACAGGAATGGCTGCAGCAGTCGGCCGAATCGGTGGAATTTTAGGTCCGCTTCTCGTTGGATCGCTCGTTGCGTCCGGCCAGTCGATCGGCTTTATTTTTGGTTTGTTTTGCGCCAGTATCGTCATCGGCGTCATCGTACTAGCAGCACTCGGCCGGGAAACAAAACAAGTGGAACTGGAGTAGTGTGTGCGGAAACGGAGTAAATCAACAAACACTTCGCTGGCGGCGAGGTGTTTATTGATTTAGATGGAACGTTGTCGGGAAAAGAAGTACAATGATGGTGAGAAAAAGTAGAAAGAAGGCGGCGATATGTTTACGATTATTGGAATTACTGTTTTACTCATCGTACTTACTGTAACAATAATGAACCGGACAAAAAGCGGGTAAGTTCAATAGGGACTTGCCTGTTTTTTTTATGGATATAATCAACGGTGTTATATTTCACGCTTTAATCGAACTGTAATGTGATTTAATCCACCTGTTATACGCATGTAATCGGGAGCAGTTATACTTGCCTCAAGAGAATGCGAAAGGGGCATATGCTGAAATGGAATTCTTTCTAATAATGTTTATTACATTCATCCTTGCGATAGCGATTGCCAGCGGCGGACTTCATCTATTATTTAAACAAATAAATAATTACTTAAATCAACAGCGATAATCAAAACCGCCAGAATGCGACAATCTGGCGGTTTTTTTTCATGCAAGAAAAGCGAAATAAAATGTCGCGAAGAAAGCGAGTACAAAAATAATGACGAAAGCGACACGCTGCTGCTTTTTTGCTTTTTTCATCAGCACATCTTCAAATGTCATAAAAATAGCGATGACAGCGATTAAAAGCGCAAACCGGCTCCAGCCGTCAGGATACGCCATGATGCCATAGACAAGCGCGAAAATAATGAGTACAATCCGGTAGATAAGCCGGAATTTCGATGAAGTCAAACGATCACGTCCTTTTTTTTATCGTAGCGGATTTTGATGGAATTGTACATGTTAAAGAGAATACAACCGATCTATACGAGAAAAGAGGTCCATGATAAAATAAGAAAAAATGGCTGTTAGAATGAGGGGTTAATGGTGGAAAACGCAAAAAAAATACTTCATCCGCAAGTTGCACTGACAAAAAATATAGAGATGAACCGAGGGGCTCATATTTTATATGCGTACTCAAATTATGAGAAATATATTCAAAATGCCGTTTCCTTTCTTTCGACAGGCCTTAACCTTAAACATGGCATGGTGTTAATTGAAAGCCGTGTCGTGTATGAAACTATACTTGTGCATCTAGCGGCAAAAGGATTTAGCCAGACGCAGCTTGATACCATTATTTTTACGGACAATGATGAATTTTACAGAACTCACCGAACATTTGATATGTCCACGATTCTGCTTGCACTGGGGGATTTACTGAAACTATATACGGATCAGGATTTACCGATAAGAATATGGTCAAAAGTAAGATGGAAAGAAAATATATGCTGTGTGCTCGAAGAATTATCAGCCTATGAAATCGAAGCTGATAAAGTACTTGAACAGATCCGGGCTTTTACGATTTGTGTATATAACGGGCAGGAACTGCCGACGAGTGCATATATGGAAATGATGAAAAGCCATTCGTATGTCATGACGGATACAGAGCTGATCCCCTCTTTGTATTACAGAAATCTTGTCCATGCAGTACCACCGTCCTTGTGGATGGAAGAACAGCTGGAGGAAAAAATTCACCATTTAAATGAAGAGTTTCAACTGGTCAATTCCTCTTATAAAAATTTAATTAAAGAAATGCCCGATGCGATGTTTATTATATCGGATTTTCAGATTGTTGATAGCAACCGAGCGGCTTCTCAGTTGTTTGAATGTGAAAAAGATCAATTTCAAGGTGAATCGATTTTCAATCTCTTTCACCCGGCGTATCATGAGCTTATTCGAAGCCGGTTAAATCGTGTGAAAAATGGTGAGAAACTGTCAGTTACAGAAATGAAAGCGAAAACATATAAAAACAATCTCATCGATTTGGAGACGATTAGCTTTCCTTTCACATATAGCGCTTCGAATACAAATATGAATATGGCGATTGTCCATTTACGCAATATTCAAGAACGGAAAGAGCTTCAAAAACTCGCTATAAAATCGGGAAAGTTAGGTATTGCCGGGCAGCTTGCTGCGAGCATCGCCCATGAAATACGTAACCCGCTTACTTCTATTAAAGGATTTATAAAACTCGCTAAAGAAGGCTCGTTGGATAGTGAACATTACAGCATTATTGAAGAGGAAATTGACCGGATTGAAACGATTGCCAGTGAACTATTAGTACTTGGAAAACCACTTTCTCTAGAAATTCAAACGTGCAACGTAGGTAAAATGCTGAGCGACGTCTGTATACTCCTTCAGTCACAAGCCGTCATGAAACGTATTGAAATAAAATGTGATGTAGAGGAAAATTGTCTAGTTCGCTGCAATGACGGACAAATGAAGCAAATCTTTATTAATTTTATTAAAAATGCGATTGAGGCGATGAATGACGGCGGCGTGATCCATACGTCGGTGAGTGCACAAAACGGACTGATTGTTATTGTGATTCAAGATGAAGGGAAAGGGATTCCAGACAGCATTATGGAGAAAATTGGCGAGCCGTTTTATTCGACGAAAGATAGCGGTACGGGTCTCGGATTGATGGTATGTTTCAATATTGTGGAGCAGTACGAAGGGAAAATCCAAGTGCGTTCGCAAATCGATAAAGGTACGACGTTTACCATCAGTTTTCCAGCAGTGAGAGAATAAATGATCAAAGTCTGGACATCATGCTAAAGAATCCAAATGAGATGGAGGATGAAGCATGAAAAAAGAATGGTTTATCTTTATTGGTTTATTGTCTATTGTCATAATGAGCGGCTGTCAATCGCTTCCGGTCGGGAGCATAACGAAGCCAGCGGTGAGCGCTCAAGTGATGAATTCAGACGGTGAAATCATTGGCCAAGCGGTTTTTTCTGAAATAAAAGAAGGGGTGGAGATTCATGTGACAGCTGAAAAGTTGGAACCGGGGACGAAAGCCATTCATATTCATGAAACCGGTAAATGTGACCCGCCTGATTTTAAAACAGCGGGCGCCCACTTTAATCCAGCAGGCAAGGAACATGGTTTTCATAACCCGAAAGGCTTTCACGCAGGCGATTTGCCGAATATAAAGGTAACGGAATCCGGGAAAGTCGACGTGAAGATTGTGGCACCGGGTGTTAAGCTTGGGACTGATTCATTGCTTGATGCAGATGGGAGCGCGCTCATTATTCACGAAAAAGCCGATGACTACAAAACAGATCCAGCAGGAAACTCAGGAAACCGAATTGCCTGCGCAGCCATTCAAGAAGCTTGAAGAGATATTCTCTCTTCAAGCTTCTTTCACTCTAATTTCACCTGCGTGTAGTATAAAATAGAGAGTGAAAGGAAGTGGATCAGGGTGAATATTTTGCTTGCGGAAGATGATGTGCAGCTAGGCGAATTGATCTGTTTCATGTTGAAAAAGAAAGGCGGATATAAAGTTGATTGGGTAAAAGAAGGGGAAGATGCGTATGATTATGCGCGTGCGGCGCATTATGATGTGCTCATTTTGGACTGGATGATGCCGAATGGCAACGGGGTCGATGTGTGCCGCGATTTGCGCCGTGATGGGTATTCAAGTGCGATTTTAATGCTGACAGCGAAAGATGCGGTGGAAGACCGGATTGCAGGACTCGATTCAGGAGCGGACGATTATCTCGTCAAGCCGTTTGAAATTGATGAATTGCTCGCTCGAATCCGTGCCTTGACGCGCCGGAATTATGCACCGATCATTGAAGAAACGGTGTCGATTCAAGGAATTGAACTGAATCGGAACAGCCAGACGATACATAAAAGTGATGATTCCATTCAGTTAAGTCCGCGTGAATTTCAGCTCCTTGATTTGCTCGTGCAAAATAAAGGGCAAGTGCTGACGCGTGACGTTATGTTGGACCGTATTTGGGGATATGACACGGATGTGACGACCAAAACGATTGATGCGACCGTGAAGCTTTTGCGTAAAAAACTGGATATGTTAGGGTCACAGGACATCATTCAAAGCATAAGAGGGGTCGGTTATAAAGTTGAAGAATTCGTTCTTTAAACGCAGCGATCAAGATTTATTTAAAGGCACACAAACGAAATTAACGATGAAGTACAGCGGCTTGTTTCTCCTGTTTCTCCTGTTATTTATCGTTGTCGTTTACACACTTCTTTACGTGGTGATTTTACGTGATCAGCATCGTGAATTAGAAGGTTTGACCCGTCAGGAAACACGGATTATTAGCGATTATTTAGCCGAAAGTGCCCGCAATGAATTACGGGGGCTTAGCAGCCAGGAGCTCGTACTCGCCGGTGTGGACCAGTTTTTTTACTACGTAGTTGATTCGAATGGGAATCTTGTCATGGGCAGTGAAACGATGCCGCACATGAGGGAAGAACTTCTCGCCCTCGTCGCAGGATGGGTGCCACAGAGGAATCAAATTCGCGAAGAAACGCTGGAAGTAACGTTTCGGGAACGTAAGCTTGGTGGTGAACAGATTGATAACCCGCCTGCTTCCGTTAATGTCCGGCTCATGATTGACGGCAGCCCGCTTTTTTATAACGATCAGTTTATTGGCATGATTTATATCGGAAAAGACATTTCATTTGCGTATCAGTTGTTTGACTGGCTTTTGATTGTGCTCATCGGTCTAGCTATTTTATTCGCCGGTGTGGCGATATTGATGAGCTACATGATGTCGAAAAAAGCAATGGAGCCGATTTCAACGGCTTTTAACCGGCAGAAAGAGTTTGTCGGTGATGCATCGCATGAATTGCGTACGCCTCTTAGCGTCATGCTGTCATCGATTGATGCGTTGGAAATGACCGACGGTGTCGAAGAAGATCCATTTGCTAGGAAGCTATTAAAAAACATGAAGTCGGAAGTGAAGCGGATGACCGGTCTGGTGAGTGATTTGCTCATGCTGGCACGGGCGGATTCCGGTGTAGTTAAACAGTCTCATGAATTGATTGATTTACATGTTGAGGCGAGAAATGTGATTGAATCATTGACGCCTCATGCCGAAGCAAATCGCATTGTGTTTCATTTACATGCACCGGATGAAATCAATGTGATCGGCGACAGAGAGAGAATCAAGCAGCTTTTGTATATATTACTTGATAATGCGGTGAAATATTCACCAGACGGAGGCAATGTGGCGCTGACATTGTCGAAAGAAGAGCGAGAGTGGAGGATATCCGTAAAAGATGAAGGCATTGGCATTCATCCTGATGAGCAGGTCCGTATCTTTGACCGCTTTTACCGCTCTGATAAATCAAGAACACGAGCACTTGGCGGCCATGGGCTCGGCTTATCGATTGCGAAGTGGATTGTTGATATTCACAAGGGAACGATCAGCGTCGAAAGTGAACTGAATAAAGGAAGCACCTTTACGGTGAACATTCCACTAGATCAAGTGGTCTCAAAAGCGAGGAAGTAATGGGCTTTTGAGACCACTTTTTGTTATGGCGGGATGATCTTAAGATTAGGCGTTTTCCTGCCGTTGCAGCAGGGAATTCCGTCGTAAACAAAATTTTTAAATCGTGTTCTCCTTTCACCGTGTTTTCATTTTTCTTTTTTACAATGAAGTCAGATCAAATGAGTCGAATAAAAGGAGCCGGTAATGATGGAAACGGAAGAACGATATACAGTACCAGAGAAAAAAGAAAAAGGATTTATGAAAATGGCAGCGGCTTCGCTGACAGGTGTTCTGGCGGGGGGGACGATGATGTTTTATTTATCGCCAGTTCTAATGGATACAACAACGAATCAAGCAGCAAGCGATTCTACAAGCAGCATTACCGTTCAGCCAACATCGACAGCGGCATCATCCACTGACCTCGTTAGTGCGATTGATGCGATTGATGAAGCGGTCGTCGGGGTTGTCAATTTGCAGGCACAGGAACAGATGAATATGTTCGGGGGGCCTGCCGTGGAAACATCGAATGGGGAAACAGAAGAAACGGAAAGCGGCACAGGTTCTGGGGTGATTTTTAAAAAGGGAGAAAAGACGAGCTATATCGTAACGAATAATCATGTGATTGAAGGAGCGGATACAGTAGAAGTGGCGCTTGCAAGCGGTGAGCGTGTTGACGCAAAAGTCATTGGAGCGGACCCCTTAACGGATTTGGCGGTTCTTGAAATTTCCAGCTCTTACGTAACGGAAGTCGCCAATTTTGGGGATTCAAGTGCGTTGAAATTGGGCGAACAAGTTGCAGCGATCGGCAATCCGCTCGGTCTTGACTTATCAAGCACGGTGACAGAAGGCATTGTGAGCGGGATCGATCGGACGGTGCCGGTGACGACATCAGCTGGTGAATGGGAACTAAACGTGATTCAAACGGATGCCGCGATCAACCCAGGGAACAGCGGTGGCGCGCTGATGAATAGCGCGGGCCAGGTGATCGGCATTAACAGCTTAAAAATTGCCGAATCGGGTGTAGAAGGACTCGGGTTTGCCATTCCATCTGAAGACGCGATTCCGGTCATTGAAGAATTGATGGATAAGGGCGAAGTACAGCGTGCGTATCTCGGTGTCGGTCTTGAAGATGTGAATGCTTTGTCCAGAAACGTTTTACAGCAACAGTTGAGCCTGCCTGCAACCGTGACGGAAGGAACAGTGATTACGCAAGTAGAAACAGGATCGGCGGCTGATACAGCTGGGTTTAAAGCGGGCGATGTGATCGTTTCGGTGAACGATGTGGCTGTGAGTGGAACGGCTGATTTCCGCAAATATTTATATAATGAAGCGTCGATTGGCGACAAAGTGACGATTAAGATTTACCGTAACGGCGTATCGCAAAAAATATCCTTAACATTACGTGCACAAATGAAGTAATTTTCACCTTAATTTCACCAAATATGGTTAAAATAGGTATTGCAACATCCCAATATACATGTAGGAGGAAAACGAATGAAGAAAAACAAATTGGTCAATTACGTCATGACAGGTGCCTTGTCACTTGGAGTATTAGGTGCCGCCGGTTTGCCGGCACTAGCCGCAAGTGATACGACAGCAGGCAGCGCGACACAGGAAAAAGTGGAAACCATCATGGACACACTTCGCACAAAACTCACTGATCTCGGTGTGGATTTGCCGGAGAAGGGCGCAAAGGGTAATCTGTTTGCCGGTTTAGATGACGAAACGAAAGCAAAAGCCGAAGCGATTATGGAACAGAAAAAAGCAGGCACGATCACAGAGGATGAAGCGAAAACACAGCTGAAGGCACTTGGCGTAACGTTTTCGGAACGTGGAGAGAAAGGTGATCCGTTCGCAAATTTAGATGATGAAACAAAAGCGAAGGCGGGAGCGATTATGGAAAAACAACGCGCCGGTACAATTACTCACGATGAAGCCGAAGAACAGCTGGCAGCGCTAGGCGTTGAACGTCCTGAACGCGGCGGCCACGGCGATCCATTCGCAAATTTAGATGATGAAACGAAAGCAAAAGCGGAAGCGATTATGGAAAAACAGCGTGCCGGTACAATTACTCACGATGAAGCCGAAGAACAGCTGGCAGCGCTAGGCGTTGAACGTCCTGAACGCGGCGGCCACGGCGATCCATTCGCAAATTTAGATGATGAAACGAAAGCAAAAGCCGAAGCGATTATGGAAAAACAGCGTGCCGGTACCATCACGCATGATGAAGCCGAAGAACAGCTGGCGGCGTTAGGCGTTGAACGTCCTGAACGCGGCGGCAAAGGAGGTCAAGAAACTATGTTAGAAGGATTAGATGACAAAACGAAAGCCGAAGCGGAAGCATTGCTGAAAGAAGCAAAAGAAGATCTTTCTGAACTCGGTGTTGACAAAGTTCCCTTTCATTAATAAAGAAAAAAAAGTCCCGGCTGACGGGGCTTTTTTTTCGTTTCGGTGAAGTGATTGTTAACAATCGCTATCTTAAAGCCAGATTGATAGAAAATACAATACTTTAATGAAATGTAAAAACTATTTCCTAAAGATGGTTAGACGAACTATACCATGAACTCAAGCATTCATACTATGAAGTATACCAATTAAATGAGTTGGTTGTTTCAAAAAAATAAAATTAAAGAAGGGAAAGATTGGATTGAGTGAAAAGCATTGGAAGTGTAGTCACTGCAAGCATGACAACGACAAGCATCGCAAAAACTGCGAACGCTGCAACAGTCATCATCACTGTAAGCATGATGACAAAAAGGGAAAGGAGGATAAAAAACGGGAGGATAAAAAACGGAAGGATCAAGATGATTTAAAAGTATTTCGTTATGACGAGCCACGTAATATGCCTCAGGACCGTCCTTTAAAAACAGTTCGTTTCGATGAGGAAGATGTACTAGCTAAAATTAAGTTTTGTCCGAAAAAAGACAAATGTGATCATCATAAAGACAAATGTGAGGATGCTGTAGTGTGGTTAGCCGCTACAGTGGGATGGAGAGGAATAGATCCACCTCCTACAAATGGTCTAATCATAGAATTCAAAATTAGAAAAGGCTCTCCAAATGGAGAAGTAATTTTTGCTACAAGACAGGGCGTAGGGGAAGATGCTCTCGAACTAGCTGCGCAAACAACAACGTTTATCCATGTAGATCATTTGTGTAAAAACAAATTTACTGATTGTCCCGACGACCACGATGACGAACTAAAATATTTCTTAACAGCAGAAGTGATTGCAGATAATGCAAATGATAGAGCTGAAATTGTTGGTCCTGTTGTATTTACAGCTACTAAAATTGGCTGATATTAATTAAAACGAATAGATGAAACAGGCTCAATTCCTTTAATCTTAAGGGATTGAGCTTTTTTGTTTCAACAAGCATTCAAATCCCGTAAAGCAACGATCATTGTCTTTTTGAAATTCACGGAACAGGAGGGTGATCTGCTCGTTGGACCGTTTTTTATAGATAAAAAGGTCGGCTTGTCCCCCTAACAGCTAACCAATTCTGGCGTTTATCAAATGTAAGGTAAACGGTCAGAAAAACGAATGAATGGTCAAAAAAGCAGCTCGCCCTTTTCAGGAAGCTGCTTTTAGTTTGGAATCAACGGAATAAGGTGTTTTGCCCGTGAGTACGAGGTGGATTGAAACGGCCAGTAACATAAGATCAAGTTCGTATCCACCGTTTAAGAATCCGGCAGATAGTTTGACGGTGAAGATGGCGCCGAGTAAAATAATAGCGAATAGGACGGCGATGATTTGAGTACCGAGACCAATCATCATCGCGATGCCGCCGATCAGTTCAATGCCGCCAACGATATACGCCATGAATCCTGGGATACCAACGCTGTCAAAAAATCCGACGGTGTTGCCGATGCCGCCTTGGAATTTAACGAGTCCATGGATAAAGAAGATAAGGCCGAGAATAACACGTAAAATGACTGTGCCAATTTGCATGATCATGCTCCTTTCTTATTTACACTACATAATATAGTGGATTAACACTACAACTTGTAGTATATATGAAATTTATTGAAATGTTTGTTAAGATTTTGTTTCAAAAATGTTAAATAATCGATTCTTGACGTGGAATCGATCTCACACTACAATGAGTAATGTGAGGTGGCCATCGAATGAAAATACAAAAGTTTAAAATGAACGAAAGCGGCTTGAATCGTTTTTTCGGTCCCCTTGAAGCGAAAATAATGGATATTCTCTGGAGCGGCGAGGAGCGGACCATTAAAGATGTGCAGCTTGAGCTGGAAAAAGAGAAAACGACGAATTTCAATACGGTCATGACCGTGATGAACCGGCTCGTGGAAAAAGGCCTTTTACAGAAGCGGGCGGAAGGCAGAACGTCGATGTTCAAGACGGTGCTAACGAGAGAAGAGTTCGTCAATACGCAGTCGAAAGAAATGACGCATGAACTGATGGACGAATTTGGAAGCGTTGTCGTCAGCCATATGATTGACGCGCTCGATGATGCGGATGATGATCTGGTCGCCCAGCTTGAGCAAAAAATAAAAGAATTGAAGAAGGAACGATAACATATGTCGAAACGTCAGACGAAAATGATGTTTATCGCGTGTCTCATCATTGCGGGAACGATTTTTACGCAAATGGGGCTGTATGTTTTATCCATGTTCGCCGGCTGGGATATGCGGTTTAATCTTGTTGTTGTCTGCCACAATGCGATGAAAGCATTTGGGCTGGCTTTTCTTAAATATGCACTTGATGCGCTCGTGTTCAGTACGTTGCTGCTATCGATCTGGAAAATGGGAACGCAGTGCTATTATTCAATCCGTATGAAAAAAACGTTTAAGCAGTATACACATCATCAACTTACGCGGGAGATGAATGAAACATATGGCGGATCCATTCAAATGATTTCGTACCCGGCGCCGATTGCGGTGACGATGGGGTTTTTTCGTCCGAAAATCGTGCTGTCAACGGGACTTCGGGAAATGCTGAGTGACGATGAATTTGAGGCAGTCGTGCATCATGAAATGTACCATAAACAACACCGCGATCCGCTGACCGTTTTCATCGTGTCGTTTTTCGCGTCGATTATGTGGTACATGCCGATTTTGAGATGGGTACAGGAGCAGTATAAGATGGCGAAAGAGCTGCTGGCGGATGAATATGCGATTCATCAGCAGGGATCATCGGTTGATCTTGGCAGCGCGCTCCTTAAAATGTTGAAAGCAGGCAGGCAGATGAAGATGCCGTTTTCGTACGTTTCATTTGCGGATACGTCAGTTAATTATCGCATTCATTATATACTGGATCCGTTAACAGAATTCCCTTTGAATGTGCCGCTGAAGTCAGCCGTTACGTCGTTGTCTATTTTTTCGATCATTTGTTTATTGTTCATTTACGCATTGTCGTAAATGATCTTTTTTCATCAATCACACTACATAATGTAGTATTTAGGAGTGAAGGTTTTGGCCAAAGGAATATTTTGGGTTGTTGGGTTGTTTGCTGTTTGTATGGCAGGCGTTATATTTTTATCAAACGCAGCGGAAAAGTCGGTAGATATTGAGTATGCGAGCCAGCCGTTCGTCGGAGAAGAATCCGCGCCGGTTAATATTGTGGAGTTTGGCGATTATAAATGCCCGGTATGTAAAGATTTCAACGATTCTTTTTTTCCGTTGATCGATCAGGAACTTGTGCAGACAGGGAAAGTGAAATTTTATTTTATGAATTATTCGTTCATTAATGTCGATTCGAATCGTTCGGCGCAGTTTGCGGAAGCCGTGTACCAGGAACTCGGCAATGAGAAGTTTTGGAAGTTCCATGAATTGATGTACAGCAAGCAACCGGCGGATTTATCCTTTGAGAAGGTTGATTTATATACGAATGAATTTTTAAAAGAAGCATTGGCTGAAATCGCGACGGCAGAAGAAGTCGCAAGCGTGATGAGTGTTGTCGAGCATGAAGGCTCAATGGATGCGTGGGAAAAAGATACAGCGACGGCGAAACAACTCGGCGTATCCGGCACGCCAACCATGTTTGTAAATGGAAAAGAATTTACGGGGAACTCGTTTGATGATTTAGTGAAAATGGTGGAAGAGGCTGCGGCAGATGGTAAATAAACCACTTCTTGCCGCTTGGCTGACGGCGATTATTGCGACGCTCGGCAGTTTGTTTTTCAGCGAGCGGATGGAGTTTGTGCCGTGTACACTTTGCTGGTATCAGCGCATTTTGATGTACCCGCTCGTCGTGCTGCTCGGCATTGCGTTTTACCGAAATGACCGCCACATTTATCGGTATGTTTTGCCGCTGTCCGTTTCTGGAATGGGCATGTCAGGGTATCATTACGCCCTTCAAAAAGTTCCAGCGGTGCAAAAATTTGAAATGTGTACGAGCGGCGTGCCGTGTTCAGGAGAATATATTAATGTATTCGGCTTTATCACAATCCCGTTTCTCGCACTGATTGCGTTTACGATTGTATCGGTGATGATGGTCGTCTTATGGAAAAAGACTGATGCGTAATGTTAAATAAAAATAAAAGGATAGATAAAAGCAGATTGATATTATCCGCTTTGTCTATCTTTTTTTGTGCTGCATATGATCTCATGAAGGTTTACACAAAGGTTTTCAGGAGGAAATGAGGTAATTTGCGCTTATTTTAAGTGCTATTTTGCACAACATACAACATTAAAACCCAGCTATCTTCACAAGAAAAGATTAGCTGGGTTTCTTAATTATTTACATCCAATTGTTTATAGAACTATTCGGATCCGACTAGTAAAAAAGCGACTGCTCATTATTCATGCGTTTAATTAAAAAATATTACCAATAGATTTTTTGTATTTAGTACCAGTTGTTCAAATTTGAAGAAATTTTCAGTTCAGCATGAGAGCTCATTATAATTGTATAAATAAACAACTGGTATAAAGCTCCAAACCAATTCTTAATTCATAAATTAATTGTGGCCCGGTGATATTCCTTTAATCTTTTGTCTTTTTATATAGATTTTCGGTGTATAAAATCTCAATATATGTATGAGTTGATCTCCCATATACGAAGATGATTGTGTAAAATCATTGTCAATCCATTCCAGTATCAATCCAATAATACCATGTATCCGATACGTGCTAAAAAGGTTTATATCAATATTAGGATCTATCTCAGTAAACGAGAATTCAAACTCTTCTCTGAATAACTGATCTAATCTTTTTCTCATTTTTTCATGAAAATTATAGTTTGTAGTTGGACTCAGCATAAGCTTATAAAATTTTTTATTTTCTAAGAAATGATCAAATAAGACAATTGAATTAGAAGGTATTTCATTGAAATCTACAACTGATAAATTGAGATAGGGTTTCCGATAAGCTTCGGTCATTTTTTCAAACATCTCTTCAATTATCTCATCCAATAAATTTTCCTTTTTTTCATAGTGGGCATAAAAAGTTCCTCGATTGTAATCTGCAGCTTTTACGATTTCCGTAATGGTAATATCATGAAAGCTTTTTTCTTCCATCAACGATAATAAGGCATTTTTAAAATTCTCTTTTGTTCTTCTTACACGTTTATCAGGATGTTGAATAGGCATATACAAACTGCTCCTTACACTTTTAACATACAAAATTCATTCATCTGTTGGTTATCAGACATTTCTCTTATTATTACATATTGAAGCTCTTTTATAAATGTCTTATGCTTGAATTGTTCCATATATCTCAATATCGAGATAAATTCCAATTCATTTTATATATTTTCAAGATAAAGGGGAAGATCAACATGACAAGGCTAGCAGGGAAAGTTGCAATCGTAACAGGTGCAGGTTCTGGTATGGGCCGTGCAACTGCAAAATTGTACGCAAAAGAAGGCGCTAACGTTGTTTTAGCTGAATTTAACGAAGCTTCAATGAATGAAACGCTTGAAGATATTAAAGCAGCTGGAGGTACAGCTGTTGCGATTAAAACAGACGTATCAAAGGAAACAGATGTAGAAGCAATGATTCAAAAAGCTTTAGATGAGTACGGTAAATTAGATATCTTAGCAAATATTGCTGGAATTTTTGATAACATGGCATCAGTAGAAAACACTTCAAACGAATTATTTGAACGTGTAATGGGTGTTAACTTAAACGGTCAATTTTATGCATGCCGTTCTGCAATCAAAGTATTTAAAGAACAAGAATCTGGCGGAACAATCGTAAATGTTGCATCAATTGCTGGTTACCTAGGTGCTCGTGGTGGAGCAGTTTACACAATGTCTAAACACGCTGTAATCGGTCTTACAAAAAATATAGCAGCATTTTATGGTCGAGAAAACGGTAAGATCCGTGCAAATGTAATTGCACCAGGTTCAATTGCAACTGGTATGACGGCTACCTTAACAAATTTAGATCCACTTGGTGCAGAAACATTTGGAGATCTTGGACCATTTAACGGAGGGGAAGCTGAAGATATCGCAGCAACTGCATTATTCCTCGGTTCAGACGAATCTAAATTCATCAATGGTGAAGTCGTTACAGTTGATGGTGCTTGGACAGCACGCTAATAATTTCAATTATTGTAAAAAGGTAAAAAATATTCATTGAAGAAGGAAAATATATAAAGGATTTTCAAAAACACGCAATCTAAGTGTAGATGAAAAACTACAATCTGAGAGGATGAGTGATTGAAATGACGTTTCCAGTATTAGAGGGTAAAGTAGCAATTGTAACAGGTGCAGCAATGGGTATGGGACTTGCTACAGCAAAACTTTTTGCAGAAGCAAAAGCTAAAGTAGTAGTTGCCGACTTTAACGAAGAAAAAGGACAAGCAGCAGTTTCTGAAATTGAAGCTAATGGAGGAACTGCATATTTTGTAAAAGTTGATATTTCTAAAGCAGATCAAGTTAAAAAAATGATTGATGCTACTGTAGAAAAATATGGTCGTCTTGATGTAGCTGTTAATAATGCAGCTTTAACTCCAGATGATAAACCAGCTGCAGAGTTTGATGAAGAATACTGGGACAAGTTAATCTCTGTTGATCTTACAGGAACGGCACTATGTTTGAAATATGAACTACAACAAATGATTAAACAAGGTCAGGGTGGATCTATTGTTAACATTTCATCTGTTAGTGGATTCCGACCTCAACCAAACAATATTGCTTATGTTGCCGCTAAACATGGTGTAGTAGGAATGACAAAGGTTGCCGCATTAGAAAATGGTGACAAAAATATTCGTGTAAATTCCGTGGCGCCAGGTGCAATTGATACACCAATGCTTCGCGGAGCTTTAGAACAGTTTGGATTAAACGAAGCAGACTATGCTCCACAGCTTAGTCTGTTGAATCGATTTGGAAAAGCCGAAGAAGTTGCCCAAGCTAGCCTTTGGTTAGCATCAGACCAGTCATCTTATGTAACTGGAACAACTATACATGCTGATGCTGGTTACACTAGTCGTTAATCAAAAACTAAATTGTCCACAATGAAGGAGGCTAACTCAAAGGTAAATTGAATGACGACCTTTTTGAGTCAGCCTTTCGCTTAGCCTAATTGTGTAATCAATACAGATTAAATAGTGACAATCAAAAGAGCTGTCGGATACGACGTTACAATTTTGACGTATCGGGCAGCTCTTTTTTGTTACGTTCTATCTTACAACCGGCTATCTTCGGAGTGGACGGCAATCAGTAAGACCGCCTCTTCTTCTCCGATATTTTTTACAAAGTGGGGCACACTCGCATTCCAACTGAATGAATCGCCCTCCTTTGCAATGATGGAATCTTCGCCTTGTTCAGCAAGGACGATGCCTTTTAGGACGAGATGACTTTCTTCTCCTTCATGGGCAATGGCTTCCCCGGTTGAAGCGCCAGACGGTACTTTAACGTACATCATACGCAGACCGCTCCTTGAAGTGAGGTGTTCTATTTTAATGTCATTAAACGTTGTGTATACTCTTTCTTCTTTCCTCACAACCTTCATATGCTGTTTTTTTTCAAGAAGCAAGTAGGGCAGCGGAACGTCTAGAAAGGTTGCAATCGCTTGCAGCGTATTAAGAGAGGGAGATGTATTGTCGTTTTCGATGTTGCTGATAAATCCTTTTGACAGCCCTATTTGTTCGCTCATTTGTGCAATCGTTATTTTCTTTCGTTTCCGAATATCCCGTATTTTCGAGCCGATCTCCACGTTCATTCCTCCAAAAAATAGTGGTATGTAGACTATATCGTAACATAAGTGTATTGACAGTATCTATAGAATGATGTTATTTTATAAAAAACAAATATTCATAACAGAATACTTTATTCGTCGAGCGAAAGGAGAAAAAGATGCCGATTATACACATAACGATGCTGGAAGGCAGAGAGGATGAAACAATTAAGCAATGTATGCGTGATGTAGCACGTACGGTCCAAAAATCATTGGATATTCCGTTGGAAAGTATTCGTATAGTCGTCGAGGAAGTGCCGAAAAATCGATTTGCTGTTGGAGGCACGTTAAAAAGCGAAGTTTGATGAAAGATAAAGAATGTTCGTTTTTTTTTACTGAAATTGTTCACTAATAAGAATATTATATCTCTAAATGGATATAAAAGGAGGATGCTGAAAAGATGGAAACCCAGCTTGTTTATGAACTTCGCCATCCGGAACACATGGAACAGGGAAAGAAATATCCAGCTATATTCTTAATGCATGGAATGGGAAGCAATGAACAGAACATGTTGCCGCTCGTCTCAGGAATGGATAAAAATCAGTTTGTTTTCAGTATAAGAGGTCCTATCGAACAGCCGCCCGGTTATGCTTTTTTCACGATTCAAGGATTCGGAAACCCGCATAGAGACGCATTTGACAGTGCAATAAATAAACTTGAGAATTTCATTGAATATGCGGTGGAAGAGTACCCGGTTAATACCGATGAGCTCTTTTTAATGGGATTTAGCCAAGGAGCGATTCTTTCGATGACACTTGGACTAAAGCTCGGAAACCGCATAAAAGGGATTATAGCGCTAAGCGGTTATATCCCGGCTTTCGTAAAAGAAGAGTATGACATTCAATCGATGGATCAAGTGGCGGCATTCATTTCACACGGTGAGTACGATCAGGTCCTTCCATATGAATGGGGTGTTAATGCAGAAGCATTTTATAAACAGCATGGAGCCGCTTTAACATTTAGCGCCTATTCGGAAGGTCATACCGTTTCAAATAAAAACCATCATGATTTTACAGAGTGGTTCAAAAATTTAGGAGGAAATAGAGATGAATAAATTAGGGGTAAGTATATTCTTATTAAGAATTGTGTTAGGAATTAGTTTCTTCGTACACGGGCTCGTGAAATTCCAAGGCGGTATCGGTAATACTGTCGGATGGTTTGAAAGTATTGGGATTCCAGGATTTTTAGCATATGTTGTTGGAACAATAGAATTGGTTGGCGGAATTGCACTCATTTTAGGACTTGGAACACGAATTGTTTCTGCACTGCTTGTTGTCGTTATGATTGGGGCTATACTAAAAGTGAAACTCGCCATCGGTTTCTTAGGATCAGCAGAAATGGCCGGTTACGAACTTGATCTTGCCTTTTTGGTCATCGCTTTATTTTTGACGATAAATGGAAGTAAGCTTTGGTCAGTTGACGGGGCTTTATTTCATAAAACCGCAAATGATTAAGTTTTAGAAGGGAGACGGCAATGGAATTAGGGTTAAAAGGAAAAGTCGCACTTATTACGGGTGCAAGTAAAGGAATTGGACTGGAAACCGCTTTGCAATTAGTAAAGGAAGGCGCGAAAGTCACTATATGCGCACGAAATAGTGAAAATTTAAAGACGGCGGCGAATCGTATAGTTGAAGAAACAGGTGTTCAGGTGTTTTATATCGAAGCGGATGTGACGAATGAAGAGGATTGCAAAAGAATGATTACGTCCACCGTAGAGAAGTATGGCCGATTGGACATTGTTGTCAATAATGCCGGCACTTCCTCTGCAAACCCATTTGAACAAGTAGAGACGGAACTTTGGCAACAAGACCTTGATTTGAAATTATTCGGTGCTATTCATTGTTCCCGATATGCCATCCCGTACATGCGGCAAGTCGGCGGCGGTGCGATTGTGAACGTGACGGCGGCGGTCGCCAAAACGCCACCAGCCTCTTCATTGCCGACTACGGTGAGCCGAGCGGCAGGTATGGCCCTCACAAAAGCAATGAGTAAAGATCTTGGTCCCGACAACATTCGAGTGAACACAGTCTGCATCGGTTTAATTCGAAGTGATCAAATCGAAAAAAAATGGAAGCAACAAGCACCTGAATCTACATGGGAACAGTATGCAACGAGCAAAGATCATCAAATTCCTCTCGGACGTATCGGGAATACAGACGAGGCAGCTAAAGTGATCACATTCCTCGTTTCAGATGCAGCCTCCTACGTAACAGGGACAGCCGTGAATATAGACGGTGGACTGGCGGGGGCTTTGTAGGGAACTGAGCGCCACCTTAATGGACAGATGCCACAGAAAAATAAGAAAGGAAGAGTATAAAAATGGAGAATTTTCATCGCAAACCAAATACATTTGTCGGACAGGTTAATATAAACGTAACCAATTTGGATTCCGCGCTTGCTTTTTACCAAGATGTGATCGGTTTTCAAGTATTGGAACGAACAGATCGCAAAGTAGTCTTAACGGCAGACGGAAAAACAGGGTTATTAACGCTTGAGCAGCCCATTGATGTAACACCCAAAGAAGGGAGAACATCTGGTTTATATCACTTTGCACTTTTACTGCCAACTCGTGCAGACTTGTCTATCTTTTTACAGCATTTACTTCAGACAGGTTACCGATTCGGCGCGTCGGATCATCATGTAAGTGAGGCACTCTACATTACGGATCCAGACGGAAATGGCATTGAAGTGTACAGAGATCGGCCATCTTCAGAATGGACTTGGTCCAATGGGGAAGTTTCGATGGTAACGGACCCTTTAAATGGAGAAAGTCTTCTCGCGGAAAGCGATTCAGAATGGAATGGGCTGCCGGCTGATACGGTAATGGGTCATATTCATCTACACGTATCCGACCTGCAAAAAGCAGAAGAATTTTATGTGAAGGGTCTTGATTTTACGGTCGTCAGTCATTATCCTCAAGCTGTTTTTATTGCTACCGGTCGTTACCATCATCATATTGCCATCAATACGTGGCAAGGTGCAGGTGCCCAGGTACCGAAGAAAAACAGTGTCGGTTTAAATTGGTATACTCTCGTCTTTCCAAATGAAGAGGCAAGAGGAAAAGCGATGGAACAATTGCAGGAAATCGGTGCTTCAGTGATAGCTGAAAATGATTTTTTTGTGACGGAAGATCCATCAGGAAATAAAATTCGATTAGTCGTTTGAAAAATGCTTGAATAAGGAAAAATTGAAGCATCGAGGCGTATTCAGTACGTTTACTTCGGACGATGATAAAGATAAAGCAACATTTAATGAAGCGACTACTCCTTCCTATCATGAGGGGTAGTCGCTTCCTTCTGTTCAAATGCAGGCATTGAGTGTTAAGCCTTTTGTGATGTAAGGTGTGCATCGAACGCATCAATAATATGAAGAAAATGATCTGCTTCACGGTATACGTGATCGGCCAGAAGTGCGGGGATGTTGCTCTTAATTTTACAGGCCTCAATTAACTCTCTTGCTGTTTTCTTAAAGTCTCGTAGCGAAACAACAGATACCCGGTTTTGATCAAGAAATTGCTCCAACATTGGTTTTGTTTCAGAATGTGGACGCATGTGATCCAAATCTTGTGCTTGAAAAAGAAGTTGATCGAAATCATTGCTGAACTCTCGGGCTTGATCAACGAGTTTCCGTTCAGAAGGATCTAACAAATGGCCGATAAACTTCGAGTGATCTGCCATGATCTTTAAGAAAAACACATTCTCTTTAATGATGGCTTCAGGTATAGGTTGAAGTATTCCTTCATTCAATTCCTTTAATCGGTTCGCAAAATAATAAGCTTCCCGGCTTGTATGGTCGACTAGTAACGGAATATTGTTCGAAATAATTTTACAACTTAATATGAGTCCTAATACTTTTCGTTTATAAGCCCAAATAGAAGCAACTGCTTGATATACTTGAATGTTAAATTTTCGAATGACCTCGGGATCCGTTTTTTCATTATACTGGCTAACTTGTTCTTCAATCCGTTCAAATATCACAATAAATTGTTTGGCTTCTTTAATCAGTTCTGTCTGATCAGCAGTAAATCCTAGGCTTAAAAAGAAAGCATGTTCTTTCATAATCCGTGACCAAAACCGAATTTCCTCCAATGATTGTGTCACAAATGTAGAGATGGCCCATTCACCCCTTCTATCATATTCCCCAGACTTAGTGTATTCGAAGAGAGATGCATTCATGTTAGGAATAAGTTTTTGTAAGAAAAACAACGAGAACGTTTAGGGTAAAGCGAAGAAGTCACGATAAATAGGCTTTTTTTATTCAAATTTGCTTATGGTATATTATGAGGACATGATCATAGGAGGCTTTATTTTGATTAACGATATACTGAAAGAGGCAGAGGACTTTATTCGTTCTTGTTACAGAGAACTACATAAAACGGATCAGGAACTAGAAAATAGGCTAAGTGATATTAAGAAAGAGTTAGGAAGCAAAGGGTATTATGAACATACAATAGAAGAATTAGAATATGGAGCAAAAATGGCTTGGCGAAATAGTAATCGTTGTATAGGAAGATTATTTTGGGATCATTTACATGTAATAGATAAGAGACATGTAAACACAGAAGAAGAAATCATTGAGGCTTTATTTGAGCATATAGAGACGGCAACGAATAAAGGCCGTATACGCCCTGCCATAACGATTTTCCCGCAGAAAACTGCTCATAAAACGGTACGTATATGGAATCACCAATTAATTCGCTACGCAGGTTATCAGATGGAAAAAGGTGTTTTAGGGGACCCGGCCTCCTTAGCTTTTACGGAGGTATGCCTAAAGCTCGGATGGGAACCGAAATTTGGTCAATTTGATGTTTTACCGTTAGTCATTCAAATGAATGAGCAACGTCCACGTTTAGTTGACATTCCAGATAAACTTCTTCTTGAAGTTCCTATTCGTCACCCTGATTATCAATGGTTTGAAGATTTACAACTTAAATGGTATGCCGTCCCCATGGTCTCGGATATGAAGCTTGAAATAGGAGGCATTACGTATACGGCGGCCCCTTTTAATGGATGGTACATGGGCACTGAGATAGGGGCACGAAATTTAGCTGATGAATGGCGGTATAATATGCTGCCTCAGATAGGATCTTTAATGGAATTAGATGTAAGAAGCAATAGATCTTTATGGAAGGACCGGGCACTTCTAGAATTGAATACAGCCGTCTTGCATTCTTTTAAGGAAGATGGAGTTAGTATCGTTGACCATCATACGGCGGCTCAGCAGTTTAAAAAATTTGAAGAAAAAGAAATGGGAAAGGGAAGGTCAGTTACTGGTAATTGGGCTTGGCTCATCCCGCCATTAGCGCCTGCTGCAACACATATTTATCATAAACCATATAAAAATGAGATTAAAAAGCCAAATTATTTTTATCAAAATACACCTTATTAATTTTTTAGTAAAGCCAACAATTCAATATTTTTATACCATGCGTGTTATTATATGATTAAATATACATGAAAAAATAATCGAATAAAAATGGAGAGGAAAGGCTTACTTTGTCTGTTTTTTTACAATTAAATACAATATTTATTAGTATCTTAATAGAAGCATTTCCGTTTGTGTTAATCGGTGTTTTTGTCGCGGGATTTATCCAGATGTTTATTAGTGAAGAAATGGTGGCAAAAGTAGTGCCGAAGAACCGCTTCCTGGCTGTTTTATATGGAACACTGATTGGCGCTTTATTTCCGGCTTGTGAATGTGGAATTGTTCCGATTGTCCGCAGGTTATTATTAAAAGGCGTACCTCTTCATACAGCTATTCCTTTTATGTTAACAGGGCCCATTATTAATCCTGTCGTATTATTTTCTACGTATATAGCTTTTGGAAATCAGTGGGATATGGTGCTGTATCGGGGTGGACTGTCTTTGGTCGTTGCCCTTTTAATCGGTATTCTCTTATCTTATCAATTTAAAGGCAATGAACTCTTGAAAAAAGCAGCTCATACACACAGTCATCAGCCTGCTTCTCAAACATTCTTAAAGAAGTTTATCCACATGCTTCGTCATGCGGTGGATGAATTTTTTTCCGTTGGTAAATATTTAATTATCGGCGCTTTTATTGCCGCATCGATGCAGACATTTTTGAAAACATCTACGTTGATTGAGCTTGGTCAAACAGAGGCAACATCTTCACTGGTCATGATGGGATTGGCCTATATTTTATCACTATGCTCAGAGGCTGATGCTTTTGTCGCCTCGTCCTTTAGAGGAACATTTTCAACAGGTGCATTGGTGGCCTTTCTTGTTTTTGGACCGATGGTTGATATTAAAAATATGTTAATGATGCTTAGTGTGTTTAATAAACGATTTGTTTTTAGTTTAATTGGTTCTATTGCGCTGTTTGTATTTCTAGGCTCACTGCTCTTGTAAGGAAGGAGGAAATAAATGTTTCGTGCATTGGTTTTAATGGTCTTTACGTATTTCTTTCAACATCTTCATACATCGGGTAACATATCGAAATATATTAATATGAAATATGAGTATATTTCGTATATCGCTATTTTTACGTTTGCTATTCTCACGATTGTGCAAATATATAACGTTGCCACAACTTCTGAAGATGAGCATTGCTGTGACCATTCACATGAGCATGAAAAAGATAAACCGCTGTTTTGGAGATGGATACATTATGGAATTTTTATATTTCCATTGGCGACAGGCCTTTTTTTACCAATTGCAACGCTTGATTCAACTCTTGTGAAATCGAAGGGGTTTTCTTTCCAAGCAATTGAAGAGGTTGAGGCATCCGATCAATATGCCCAGACTCAATATTTACGGCCTGATACAAGTGTGTATTATGGAAAAGAAGGATACGATGAATTGATGGAAGAAGAGCTGAAGGAATTCACCTCTAAAAAGAGCGTTGTTTTAAAGGAAGATAACTACTTAAAAGGAATGGAAACCATTTATAATTTCCCAGGTGAATTTATGAACAAAACGATTGAGTTTGATGGTTTTTCGTTTAAAGGAGAATCCGTGAATGATCACCAACTCTTTGTACTGCGCTTTGGTGTTATTCATTGCGTAGCAGATTCAGGAGCCTTTGGCATGTTAGTAGAATTTCCTGAAGAAATGGATCTTCAGGATGACGAATGGATTCATGTAAAAGGGAAATTATCCTCCGTTTATTATCAGCCTTTCAAAGCGACAATTCCGTTTCTCTTAGTGGAGGAGTGGAATACGATTGAAGAGCCTGAAGATCCTTATACCTATCGGATGTCTTAGATTTGTGATAGCTATAGAAATCAAAGAAATATAAAAAGTGCGATCCCAAAGTTACGGTGTCAGTCCCTGAACGGGAAATCCAAGAAAGCACTCATTGCTGGGGAATGAATGAAACCGTGAGTTCAACAATCAGCTGATCGACGAGGCGTTAACGACGTTTAACATCGATCGTTCGACTGGTATTCACATGAATACCCCCTCTTCAACGAAGCAAGGAGGGGATTTCAAAATAGCGAAACAGTAAGTATTGCGCGCAAGATATTGTCGCCTTATGTGTATGGTGCCCAAGTTCTGTTCGAAGCATTCCGATACGGTTGCCTGCCAATTGAAAAATAGTCGATCTTATATTCCGATACTTTGTCTAAAGAGTAACAATTTCGGCCATCAAATATAACCGGTCTATTCATCAACTTTTCATATTGATCGAGAGAGAATGTTTTAATCTCGTCCCAATCAGTATTGATAAATACCATATCTGTATCAGTCAGTGTTTCTTCAATAGACGATGCATACTGAATTTTTTCTCCAATCATTTTTTTTGTATTTTCCATTGCTTTTGGATCATAAGCCACAACGGATACACCATTTGTTATTAATTCGTTTATGATCATGATGGACGGTGATTCACGAATATCATCTGTATGGGGTTTAAATGCCAGGCCTAATACAGATGCTCTTTTTCCTTTTAAGCTTCCAAAGTAATTCTTTGCTTTTTCCACTAATACATAGTGTTGACGGCTATTCACTTTCATCACGGCCTTTAAAATGTCCGGTTTCTCTCCTGCTTCTTCACTCATTTTCAGCATTGCATGGGTATCTTTCGGGAAGCAAGAGCCTCCGTATCCAATTCCGGCCTTCAGGAATTCACTGCCAATCCGGGAATCGAGCCCCATTCCAACAGCAACCTCTTCAATATCAGCTCCCACTTTTTCACATAAATTAGCGAGTTCGTTTATAAAGCTGATTTTCATGGCCAAAAAAGCATTAGAACTGTATTTAATCATTTCTGCGCTATGAAGATCTGTTTTAAAAATAGGTACGTTAAATGGTTTATTTATTTCTTCAATAATGGCTGCAGCCTCCGAACAATCTGAACCGAGAACGATTCGGTCTGCGCAAAAAACATCTCGAATCGCGGAACCTTCTCTTAAAAACTCAGGGTTTGACACCATGGTGATGTTTCGTGTTTTTCGTGCATTTCTTTGTATGACTTGTTTGATATTCGTATTTGTTCCCACAGGAACAGTGCTTTTCGTTACAACGATTACGTTATTTTTGGTCGTATATTCACCGATCATGGCAGCCGCATTGTTAATATAGGTAAGGTCGATGTCGTCGTTTAGCTGTTTTGGTGTCCCTACTGCAATATAAATGATGTCCGCGTCTGATAAGGCTTCTTCGGGGCTGTCTGTAAAAAATAAACGCCGGTTGTTCACATTCTTTTTCAATAACTCATCCAGTCCAGGTTCATAAAAAGGGGAGAGGCCTGTATTTAATTGGTCCATTTTTTCTTTATCAAGATCGTAGCATATAACTTGGTGGCCTATATCTGATAAACAGACACCTGTTACCAGGCCGACCTGCCCTACGCCTATGATTGTAATGTTGTTCATAATAATTTCCTCTCAATGCATAATGGTGCAACGTAGCTGCCTTCTTATTTTATACAAAAAACAATGTACTAAAAATAAGAAATGTTACGTTAATAAATTCCATATGTCAAATAAAAAGATATGGTTAATCATAAAACTCTATTGACAATGAAAATCAATCTCTTTATAATTCGAAATGTAAATGAAAACGATTATCAAAATACATAAATTAAAAAAAGAAAGATAGGAGACGATTTTATGAAAAAAAGAGAATTAAAAAGAATTTTCGCGAAATTCTTAATGGTAGGTGCCAGCGCAACGCTTTTAACTGCTTGTAACAGCGGTGGAGACACAAAGGAACCTGCAGAAACGACTGAGGAAACAGCAGCAACAGAAGAAGTAACAGAAGAAGCAGCAGATGATGCAGAAAAAGAAGAAGTAAACTACGCTCAGGTTTTTGAAGAAGCAAAGACTGAACTGGATAAAGCAAAAGAAGGAAAAGAAGTAGATTTCGATAAAGTGACGGATTTATATACTACTAATTTGCAAAGCTTAGTTCAAGAACGGGATGCAGAACTTGAAAGCAAGCACGATGAGCAAATTACAGCAGCACTGCAGGCAGGAAAAGATGGCTCAATGGACAAAGTCGTCGCAAAGCAAGTGTTTGATAAATTGATGCAAAAAGTGTTTTATACAACGATGAAGCAGGAATTTAAGGAAGTAGAGGAAGGCTGGGCAGATAAAGAAGAAGTTAAAGCGGAAGTTGAGGAAGCGAAAGAATTTTATGCGATCCTGCAATCAACCGTTGAAAAGCGCGATGCTGCATACGGAACCACAATGGTGGATGTGATTGCCGGTGGATTTGACGAAATCGATAAAGCGGTTGAAGCCGATGATCTGCTTGCATTCCAGCTTGGAAAACAAGTCGTTGATAAAACGTTAATCAAAACGTTCTACTTCGCAACAGGTGCCATTCCAAACGGCTACGCAACAAAATTAGCGGAAGAAGCGAAAAAAGACGAGAAAGTGGCAAAAGTGGAACAAGCAGAAGGATGGGCTTTTTATCAGTCCGTTTCAAAATATTTAGGAAATCATGCGCCAGAAGAAGCTGCGTTTATTGAAAAGCAATTTGATTTGCAGACAGATGTGAAAACAGTAGACGCCGCTCAAGTAAACAAAGCATTTGTACGCGGATTTGCTCAAACCGCGATTGACGAGTACACAGAAAGCATTGAATTGTGGGGAGAAGACAAATCGGTTATTACGGCTTTAGAAGGTGCCCTGTTCATTGATGTAATCGGACAAGACATTAAAGCATCGCTGGGCGAGGAAGCTTATACAAAATTAACAGAACAAGCACAGCAGTATCTTGAAGCAGCAAAAGCAAAAGATAAAGCAGCAGGCGAACCTGTATTGAAAGAAATGGAAGCAACATTGCAAACAGTTATTGAAAAAGCAAAGTAAATCGTCTTTTGCTTGAAAAAACCTTGTTTATTACACAAGGTTTTTTCCTTTTCTCCTGAAGGATTGATAAGATGGTGAAGAAGCTTTTAATTGAATAAATGACTGAGGTGTTACGTTTGAAAATCATTGTAACAGGCGGGGCTGGATTTATCGGCAGCCATCTGGCCAAAAACCTAATACAAGAAGGCCATGAAGTATACATAATAGATTGTCTTCATCCTTATTACTCTATTGAAAGAAAAAGAAAACATTTAACCAATATTGAATCACATGGTGCTTTTCATTATAGTGACCTTAATTTATTGAATCAGGACGAAACAATGGCTGAATTTATCCGAATCCGGCCGGATGCAATCGTTCATTTAGCTGCCTTGCCCGGAGTGGCTTATTCCATTGAAAAACCGCTTGAGTATGTTGACTTTGATATTAAAGCGACGATCAATGTGTTAGAAGCCGCAGGGAAAGCCGGTGCTTCAAAGATTGTGTTTGCTTCTTCTTCTTCCGTATATGGAAATCAAGAGGGGCCTTTTACCGAGGAAATGGCGGTTGGAAAAGTCATTTCACCTTACGCGGCTTCCAAATTTTCAGCGGAATCTTTTTGCCATGTGTATGAAGATTTGTACGGTTTTCAAATGAATATTTTACGGTTTTTCACGGTTTACGGTCCATGGGGCCGCCCCGATATGGCGATCGGCAAGTTTATTAAGCAGTTAATACGAGGGGAAGAAATCACCGTGTTTGGTGAGGGAAGAGCCCGTGATTTTACCTATATAGAGGATATCATCCATGGTATTTATCTGACTTTGACTGTCCAAACGAATAGTGACATTTTAAATATTGGCTCCGGAAGGCCAATTACGATGGATACGTTATTGCAGGAATTAAAACAGCATTTCCCTGATATGAAAATAAACAAGGAAACGTCTCGCGCCGGAGATGTATTAAAAACATGGGCGGATATTAGTAAAGCTAAGCGGCAGCTTGGCTATGAGCCAAAGGTGGATTTTAAAAAGGGGCTCGATGAAACAGTAAAATGGGCAAAAGAGAATGAAGTATTCCTTTAAAACGGTCCTCTCCATTTTAACACTCGCTGGTTTTGCATTTTTAACGATTCATTCCTTCGATGCAAACTATTTAGGAAACAGTATAAAAAAAATCTTTCAGCATCCTGTTCTGCTCGCAGCCGTTCTGATAGTTTATTTTCTTTCCTTTTGCTTGAAAGCAGCAGCATGGAAACTTTATTTAAATGGGAAAGCCCACTTTTCAACCTGTCTAATCGGCATTTTATACAGCTTATTGATCAATCATCTGCTTCCTATCAAAGTGGGAGACCTTGTGAGGGCGAAAATAGCCAGCACAAGAGAGCCCATGCTGAAAGATGATGAAGCCTTTCATTCTGTTGTTGTATTGAGATTGCTGGATATGTTTTGCTTGGTTGGCATAGCGATGATCGGTTTATGGGCTTTGAAGGTTCAATTCCGCTTCCCACTGTGGCTCGTTATGATTAGCAGTTTTATTAGTCTGCTTGTTTTATTCACAGTTCATCATTATGCGCCCCTTTTTTTGAACAAGCATATTCAATTGTTCAAAAAAGCGTTCTCTGGGAAAAAGGGGCTTTTCATTATTGCCTGCACCTTTTTAAGCTGGCTGCTCGAAGCCGGAATTCTGTATGGAACAGTGATGATGCTACAAGGAGATTTGTCTTTTTTGGCATCGGTATTTGCCAATAGTGTAACGATTGCAGGGCAGGTTCTTCAAATCACGCCGGGCGGCATCGGCAATTATGAAAGCTTTCTTGTGTTTGCCTTAACTTTATTTGGTTTTCCGGTCAAGGAAGGCTATACGATCGGTGTTGTAACCCATGCGTTGAAATTTGTGGTTTCTTATATAGCGGGAGCCGTTGTGCTTCTGCTATATCCGATCTCGTTGAACACAATGAAAGAATGGATCAAGGTAAGGAGAGTGAGAGAAAAATGAAAAGTGCATCTAAATTTGAGAAAGTGGCTGCACGCTGTTGGAATTTGTTAAATGAGGGGAAACCCTTTACACCGATTTTTGTTGTTGGAACAATGTTGCTATATCATCTGATGACTCTCGGATCGATGGACGAAGCGCTGGATCTTTTCGGCGCATTTATCTACGTGGTTCCTTTGTTAATCTTTTTTTATTTGTTTGATTTTCCACTGTTTTTAAGAAATTATTTATGGGCACCGTTTATCGTTTATTTAATTGTATGGAACAAAGTAGAGGTCGAGCTTCTGTTTTTTGCCGTCGGTCTTTATTTCTTTTTTACCGTGTTTTTTTGGGGGACTTTTTATTATCACCTGCGAATTGGAACTTCATGGTTGAATTTTACCCGCTTTTGGAAGCTTGTCATGAAAAATAGTGATTCGACGAGTGGAAATGCGCAGGAACAGCTGCCAAAGTTTTTGTTGGTTTTATCAATTTGGGAATGGATTTTTGATGAAAATCGGATCGGCGGAGAAGTCGATATCATGAACTTGGGTTTGTTTTATGGATTTGTTTTACTATTTGCTTACATCCTTCACCGCAATCTTTTTGACTGGAAACCGGCCATGTATGAACGTTACACGAAAGAAGAGTTTCCAGAACCGACGAAAAGCCTTTCTGAAAAAGTGGTGGTGATCGTCATTGATGGGATGAGAAAAGAGCGCTTTTATGAAGCCCATACACCGTTTTTGGATTCTTTAAAAGAAAATGGCACGGAATACATGAATATGGAAACCGTCTATCCTGCCAGAACGGTCGTCTGCTTTTCATCGATGTTCACCGGTACATATCCGATGGAACATGGCATTAAGTCCAATATGGTTTGGAAGCTCGGGATCAAGGTTGAAAGTATTTTTGATGCCTTGCGAAAAGTAGGCAAAAAAGGCAGGTTGCTCGGAATTGCCCATTTGGTGGATTCCATGGGAAGTGATGTGGAAACAGTGACTGCTGTGATGCATAACGACAAAGCAGATCCAAACATCATGGAAAGAGCGAAAAAAATTATGAAAGAACAGGATCCGGACTTATTTATCGTCCAGATGATCGCGACGGACCAAACAGGCCATAGCAGAGGCGTATTATATGATGAATATATACAAAAAATACAAGAAGCCGATGCGTTAGTAGAAGACTTTGTTTCCTGGCTGAAGCAGGAAGGCAAAATGAATGATACAACGCTTTTCATTTGTGCGGATCACGGACAGGCAGATGGAATCGGTGGGCATGGCCATTTAGATGAAGGCGAGCGCTTCGTTCCATTCTTTGTACACGGTCCAAATATTGCTAAAGGGAAAAAAGTAGAAGAAAAACAAAGTCTCGTTTCATTAGCGCCAACCTTATCTTATTTATTGGGAGCTCCTTATCCAAGCCATAGCCGTGGAAAAGTATTAATGGACGCCATCGTGCAGAAAGAAGAGAAGAAACCATGAAAAAACAGCAGGTGATTGTTTTTCTGCCAGCATATAATGAAGAACAGTCAATCAGAGAAGTCATTCAGAGTATTCCGAGACATTTTCATCATCAGGTGGAAGTAAAAGTGCTGGTTATTGATGATGGGTCAAAAGACAACACAGTTAACGTCGCCAAATCCGCAGGAGCCGATTTCATCGTTAGCTTTGAAAAAAACCGGGGTTTAGGGGCAGCGGTGCGGGCGGGGTTAAAGGAATGCTTTGACAGAGGAGCGGATATAGGGGTCATGATTGATGCAGACGGCGAATACCCGGCCAGTCAGATTCCGGACCTGTTGCAGCCAATCCTTGCAGGAGAAGCCGATTATACGATGGGTTCCCGTTTTTTAGGGACGATTAAAGGCATGAAGATTCATCGCCGCCTTGGAAATTATGGATTTACCCTTCTCCAAAGCCTTGTATTGAAAAAGTGGATTTTTGACGGACAATCAGGAATGAGAGCATTCACGCGTCAAGCACTTAAGCATGGAGAAATCATCCATGATTACAATTATGCACAAGTCTTGACTTTTAACCTTGTCAGACAAGGCTTTCGAGTAAAGGAAGTCCCAATTCAATACCAGGTGCGTACAACAGGAGAATCCTTTATTACGTTTAGAGGGTACTTGTTTTCCGTTATACCTGCAATCTGGAAAGAATTAAGGCGACCTGTTCAAAAAGTGAAAATAGATGCCAGCGCCCATAAGGTAGATCTTAAAGGCAGCCGTACATTAAAAGCCCAAAAGCAAAAAACGCATGTAATAAATCTAAAATAAAAATTGACTTTTTCAATGATAATCATTATCATTTGTATAGGAGGATTTAATATGAAAAAATGGTTGCTTTCTTGTCTTTTATTCGTCTTTGTTTTGAGTAATTTGAATGTATTATCTGTGGGTGCTTATACATATGGGGACCCCAATGAAGAAGCATTAGCAGAAGCATACAAAGCAATGATGCTTGAATTAGATAAAAATCCAGCTGATTATGCTACGGCAAAAAAGCATTTTGAGACAGTAAAAGAAGAAGTAGATATGCATATGGGGCCGGAACCTGCAAAAATCATTCTTCAAAATCTTGAAGATGAAGATAAAGAACGAGTGATTGAGAATATGGATCAACTTCTTGTTTTAAATATGGCTAGACGATTGGAAAACATAGAAAAAAACTTCACAGAATATGATACGAGTAAGCGATTGCTGGCAAAAGCTCATGCAACGTATGAAGCGCTGTCTCCTAAAGTTGAATCACGCAATCCAGAACTGGATAAAGAAGTAAAAGCAGAATTTGATCAAGCTTTAAAGGCTCTAGGAAACCCAGGACTTTTTGGTGTTGGGAAACAAGAAGCGGATTTAGATCAGTTTAATGCGAGCAAGGAAAAGATTTTGACTTCATTACAAAAAGAGTTCGACTTGAAAAGTTTGGAAATTGGACATTTTTCAGAAAGTGCGACAGAAAAAGAGAACGGAAAAAATGAATGGACGGATGTTTCAAATATACGAAATTGGATTCCGCTTTTACTGATTGTTGGAGTTCTCATTGCCGTTATTGTTGTGGCAAGACGTAAAAGGAAAAAATGATCGTAGACGTTCATCCTTCATATTTCCTATGTGAGGAGAGGGAAAGGTTTTGGAAGTACAAGCGTTATTAATCATGTTCCGTGAGGTCTTGGAAGCCTTATTGATTGTCGGCATCATCACCACGTATTTAAAACGAATGAACAACAAACAATATACAAAGTACGTATGGCTGGGAGCAGGGCTTGCTGTACTGGCAAGTGCTGGCGTCGCTATGCTGTTCCAAGTTGTTTTTACCGGCTTTACGTCAATGGGCAGCGAAATGTATTTAAAGATCGGCATTATGCTGGTCTCGGCTCTCTTGCTAACCCAGATGGTGTTTTGGATGGCAAGCCATAGCAAAGACTTAAAAGGAGATATGGAAGGGAAAATGAACCGTTTTATCTCAACGGGCAACATCGTTGGCATGGTCATTCATTCCTTTTTAGTCGTCTTACGTGAAGGGGTAGAAACGGTCTTTTTCTTTGCTGCGATTACAGGGGGCAACATCGGTGCTGGGATACAGGGCTGGGGAGCTATAACAGGGGTTATCATTGCGTTTATTGTTTCCTACTTCTTCTTTAAAGGCACGATGAAAGTCACGCTTAAAACGTTCTTTAAAATTACCAGTGCATTTATTATTTTGATTGCCGCTGGTCTTTTGGTGCAAGCCATTTCAATGATGCAAGATTTAAGTATTATCGGAAGTGTTATTCCACATCTGTATGATCTTACTTGGTTCCTTCCAGAGCACTCCATCGATTATGATCACTATTTACGAGATCATGGCGTTGCTCCTATCTTATCAGGAGATATAGGCATTTTTCTGAAGGCGTTATTCGGATATTCCTCTATGCCGTCCATTGAAGAAGTCATCGCTTACATTGGCTATTTTGTAGGGATTTATTTGTTAACGTCAAATAAAGGGATTGAGAAGAAAGAACTATCAAACCAGATCAACGATATAAAATCCCAAGCATAATAGAAATTCATTTTCTACAAGGAGTACAAGGCATCTGCCTTGTACTTTTTCCTTGTGAAAAAGGTTTTCTTAAGCTCTAACATAAGAAAGGGTGGCGACATGGCGAAGAAAGAACGTTTTGTTAAACAACTGCACGTATCAAACAGCGTCGTTATGATGATAAGCATTCTATCTATAGCTTTTTTATTGTGGACCCAGTTAAAGTACATTAATTCTTTTGCTGCTACTTGGGATCAGGTTGATTTTTCGTTGGCTTTGGATCGATATGATTTAATGGCCATGCAGCCACATTTTCCTGGATATCCTTATTTCATCTTAGGGGGGAAATTGGTTCATTCATGGGTAGAAAATCAAACAGCCGCATTAACGGTTTTTAATATTTTGTTTTACTTTAGTGCTTTATTTCCGATGTATCAGCTGGCAAGAGAGTACCTTACCCGGTCATCTAGCTTGTTTATGGTCTCTCTGCTGTACTCTTCTAGCTATATGCTGGTTATTGTCAATCAGCCAATGTCAGAAGGGGCTGCAATAGCTTGCTTATGGTGGTATTTTTGGAGCATCGAAAAAGCACTCAAGGAAAACAATCGTATGGCTAAGATTTTACCACTGTTTTTGTTTAGTGTATTGCTAGGGATTCGATTGTCTTACTTGCCATTCGCTGTCGGCCTGCTTTATCTATTTTATAAAAAATGGGCAATGAAAAAGTACACAATGAAACAAATTGTTTTTCATTTAGGTGTAGCCATGCTGTTTCAATTCTTCTGGGTAGGGGCTCTTATTTTCTCTGAAGGCAGTTTAAAAGGATTTCTAAAACTTTCCCTTGCCTTTACAAGCGGCCATTTCAATAGTTGGGGCAATACAGCGGTAGCAAGCAGCATACCCTTCTCCGAAAGGGCAAAAACACTTGTGATGGATAACGTAATATGGACCGGGGTCTCTTCCCAATCGCTCTTTTTATTTGTGCTATATGTTTTATTGATTGGCTTATATTTCTATCGTTTTAGATGGAGTATTCTAAAACAAAATTCCGCTGAGCAGTTAGCTGTCATAATGAGTATTTCTTATTTCTTCTGGGCTCTTTTTGCTCAAAATATTGATAAACCAAGGCACATTCTCCCTATAGCCATGTTCCTTCTTTTTCTGTTGTTATTAAACGTGTTAAACAAGTTTAGCCATTCAATTATTTTGATTCTTTTTATGATGCTCTTAATTGGACAATCATTTAACTCCTTTCTCCTACTAAAAGAACAAGCCACTAGGGAGCCAGCCACTTATCAGCTAGCTAGCTACTTAAAAAAACTTGATGAGCCTGCAGTGGTCTATGCATGGGAAGAAACCAGGGTATTAGAGTACTTGAATGTTCCTGTCTCCTACAATAAGGTTGAAACATATCCTATTTTTCTTCATGATCAATCTTATTATACAAACAGCAAAATCTTATTAACCGATAAAGTGTTGAAAGGCTTTGAAACTCAGGAACAAAATCTTACGAACAGAGTTGAAAAAATAAAAGAATTTAAATCTAATGCGCTTTTTGATCCCGTTTATGATCGCATCATATTGTATGAATGGAAGTAGCTAGGAAAGGAAACTGAATAAATTCGCTTCAATATACGAAGCGGATTTATTATTTCTCACCAAATTTAATAAACGTCATTTCATCTTCAATTAATCCGCGGCAGCACATTGGATTCTCCATTTTGGCCCGTTGTAAACAGTATGGAAAGGACCTTGTTCATCCGGACCTTCAAGATGATGTCCATTATGATATCCAGAAGCATTCCTTATTATTAATACAATGAAAGTGTGATCAGATTAGACGAATTAAAAGAACGAAAAGTATTTTGAGGGTATATGAGTATTATTATCTCTGTGTTTGTTTTATTTGCTTCAATACAGGGTTTCTACACTACTTTTTCACTTGATCAAAGAGCCGTTTTTCAGAACGTGACTGGGTATGCCCATTTGGGAGGTGAAGTCACGCATGAAAAGATATAAAAATTATATTGACAATGTTCAAAAAATATAATTTAATAAGCTTAACAAATTAACTAAAACGTTTAAGTTGCTTTAAAGTTAAGGAGGGACACGAATTGTTTCTTGGTATAGATATAGGATCAGGCGGTACAAAAGTTATCTTGCTTAATAAAGAAGGACAACCGGTTGGGTCATCTGAAGTTTCGTATTCATTCGATGTTCCGAAAGAAGGTTGGACTGAACATGATCCAAATGAATGGTGGACAGCGACATTGAAAGCGCTAACCAAACTATTTGAATACAACGATCCCGCCAAAGTGGAAGCTATTGGAGTCACTGGCCAAATGCATAGCAGTGTACTATTGGATTCACAAGGTGCTATTATTCGAAAAGCTATTTTGTGGAACGATCAAAGAACTGAAGTAGAATGCAAAGAAGTTTTAAAACGTATTGGGGAAGATAAATATCGATCATTAACGATGAATACACTTTTTCCAGGGTTTACACTTCCAAAAATCATGTGGCTAAAAAAGAATGAGCCAGAACATTACGAGCGAATATCAACGATTTTCATGCCTAAAGATTTTATCAATTATAAATTAACAGGTATTATGGCAACTGATGTTACAGATGCTAGCGGGACAGGAATCTTCGACGTTTATAATCGAAAGTGGAATTCAAGTATAATCGAAGAACTTGAACTCAATCCGGAATGGTTTCCTCCCCTATACGAAAGTATAGAGGTGATTGGGGAAGTCAAAAGTGCTATTGCAAAAGCGACTGGTTTAAAAGAAGGAATACCTGTTATTGCTGGAGCTGCAGACAATGCTGCAGCGGCAATTGGAAACGGCGTCTTTAAGGAAGACAAAGGATTGATTAGTGTAGGTACCTCGGGAGTTGTACTAGTACCTATAAAAAACAGACCTGACAAGGAATTTTTAACAAAAATAAATTCTTCTCTTCATATTTTTTGTCATGCCCTGCCAAATACGTGGTATGCCATGGGTGTTACACTAACTGCCGGTGAATCGCTTAAATGGTTTCGGGATGCATTCGAAATCGAGGACGACTTCCAAAGCTTAATAATGAAAGCAAAGGCAGTAGACCCGGGATCGAGAGGACTCATCTTCACTCCTTACTTATCAGGAGAACGTACCCCACATAATGATTCGAATGCTAGAGGTGTTTTCTACGGCATGAATTTGACCCATCGTAAAGGAGATTTTATCCGTTCAGTGATGGAAGGGGTTTCATTCAGCTTAAAAGATTGTCATGAGCTGATTAAAAACATTGCTACTGTAGATTCCTTTGTAATAACTGGCGGTGCTGTAAAGAGTGATTTGTGGAGTCAGATTTTAGCAGATGTATTAGGAGTGTCGCTAAAAAAATCTGCTCAGTTTGAAGGACCTGCAATAGGCGCAGCAATCTTAGCAGGTATTGGTGTTGATCACTGGAAAACCCCAGATGAAGCAAACGGGAAAGTAGTAAACGAAGACTTGATTAACCCGAACGAAGAGCATTATTATTTATATAAGGAAAGCTTTGCAAAGTATCAAGACTTATACAAAAAGCTATCGACTGAATAATGTGGTCTACAAGTAAAGGGAGTTAGAAAATGGTAAAGAAAAAGAGACCAACGTTATATGATGTGGCAAAAGAGGCTAACGTTTCAATAGCAACTGTATCAAATGTTTTAAATAATAAAGACGAAGCAAGTGAAGAAACAGTTAAGAGGGTTAATGAGGCCATAAAATATCTTGGGTATTCTAGAAATGAATCGGCCAGAAGTTTAAAGAGTGGAGAAAGTAAGCTAATTGGTTTAATCGTCCCCGATAACAACCCATTCTTTACCGAAATACTGGACGGAATTCATGAAGAATGTGAATATTACGACTGGCAAGTCGTAGTGGCGACTTCTGAGGAAAGCGAAAAAAGACAAAATCAGTTAATAGATTTACTCTCAGCCCAGCAAGTAAGCGGAATCATTCTTGCTCCTGTTTCAAAAACACTTAACTCGGCAAAAATAGCGGGAAAAGCACCTATAGTATTGATAGATCGTGATGTAGAAGATGTTGAGCTGCCTATTATAAAAGCAGATAATATTGATGGAAGTTTTAAAGCAACAAAGACGTTGCTGAAAAACGGTCATAAAAGAATTGGTCTTATACTAGCTTCACCAGGAATTAGTACTACCGTAGAGAGAAGACAAGGCTACATAGACGCATTAAACAGCCAAAATATAAAAGTAGATGATGAACTCATTCAATTTGGCGGCAACTATACAGGGACGAAGGCTCAAATGAATGGGGGCTATCAAGCTGTGATGAATATGATGAAATTACCTTCACCGCCGACCGCTATTTTTGCTACCAACCATCTGTTAATGATGGGAGCGGTGAAAGCGATAAAGGAACTACAGTTTAATATCCCTAGAGATATTAGCTTTATCGGTTTTGATGACCATCCTTGGCAGGAAATAAGCGATCCCCCTTTTACGATCGTCGCTCAACCCGCTTTTGAAATGGGAAGACAGGCTGTTCATGCTTTACACAAATTAAAATCAAGTGAAGAAGTGATCTCAACTTCTTTGCCGCTGCAGCTAATTATTCGCGAATCATGTGGAACGGTAAAATAAGGGTCCACATGATTTTTATCGACTTGAACTTAAACGTTTAAGAAGGGAGAGATGTTAGATGACTGTTCAACCGTTTTTATTAGAAATGAAAGGGATTTCAAAGTTTTTCAATGGAATTAAAGCCATCAGCAATGTCAATTTAAACATCCGTAAAGGAACGGTTCATGCATTAATGGGTGAAAATGGAGCGGGAAAATCAACAACGATGAAGATTTTATCCGGAATCTATAAACCAACTGAAGGAACCATTCTCATGGAAGGGAAAGAAATTTTTCCGAATACACCTAAAGTGGCGTTAGACTATGGAATTGCGATGATTCATCAAGAATTGAGTCCCATTTTTGAAATGACAGTAGCTGAAAATATATTTCTAGGCAGAGAGCCTCTATATTCGAAAGTCCATTTAGTAAACTATCCAAAAATGTATAGAGACACGAAAAAAATGTTTGAAAATCTTGATTTATCGATTAACCCAAAAAAGAAGATGAAAGAATTAAGTGTTTCAGAGATTCAAATGGTCGAAATCGTGAAAGCGGTCTCTTACGATTCGAAAGTGATTATTATGGATGAACCTACATCCTCTCTTGCTGATAAAGAAGTAGAACAACTATTTAGCATTATTAATCGATTGAAAAAAGACGGGAAAGGAATTATTTATATCTCACATAAAATGGATGAAATTTTCCGAATTTCTGATGACATCACCGTTTTTAGAGATGGAGAATACATATCCACAAATCTAGCAAAAGACCTTGATCAAGAAACGTTAATTAAACAAATGGTCGGTCGAGAGCTTACCGATGTCTTTCCTGAGAGAAACCGCTCTGTTAAAGAGGAAATAGCCCTTAGTGTAGAAGGGATTTCCGCACCAGGTTATTTTGAAAATGTCAGTTTTCAAGTTAAGAAAGGAGAGATTTTAGGCCTAACTGGTTTAATGGGGGCAGGACGAACAGAAGTTGCAAAAGCGATATTTGGCATGATTCCTATTGAAAGCGGTTCTATTAAACTTAAAGGTGAACCAATAAAAATTAAGGAACCGAAAGATGCGATTAAACATGGAATTGCTTTAGTAACAGAAGATCGAAAAGAAGAAGGACTAGTGCTCCCTATGTCAGTTAAGCAAAACATTACTCTTTCATCATTAAAGAGCGTCTCATCAGGTCCTATGATGAAAAAGAATACTGAAAAGCAAGTAGCAGACGATATGATTAAGAGCCTCAAGATTAAAACGCACCATAGAAATCAGCTTGTAGAAACACTGAGTGGGGGAAATCAGCAGAAAATTGTCTTAGCTAAATGGCTTTTAACAAATCCAACGATCTTAATTTTAGATGAGCCGACGAGAGGCATCGATATTGGCGCTAAAACAGAGATTTATAGGCTGATGGATCACCTTACGAAAGAAGGATACTCTATTATCATGATTTCATCGGAAATGCCTGAAGTTTTGGGAATGAGCGATCGGATCATTGTACTGAGTGAAGGAAAAGTGATGGGAACACTAAGTCCAAAAGAAGCTACACAAGAAAAAATATTAAGTTTGGCTACAGCCAACAAGGTGGAGGTCTAAAATGAATAGCCAATTATCTACAAACTCCTATAAAGAAACAAAAGAAAATTCCAATGCCAAGTTTAAACACTTGTTATCAGAATATGGAATTCTGCTTGCTTTATTAGGTATGGCGGTCGCATTAACGATTTTAAGCCCTAACTTTTTAACGTCAGCTAATATGTTGAACCTCTTTAAACAAGTATCAATTAACGCCGTTTTAGCTATTGGCATGACTTTTGTTATTTTAACAAAAGGAATCGATTTGTCTGTTGGTTCCATCTTAGCTTTCTCAGGTATTATTACAGCATCTTTAGTTGTAGGAAATGACACAAATCTATTGCTTGGAATTGTTGCCGGTCTTGGAGCAGGATTATTTCTCGGTGCAGTTAATGGCATCATCATTGCCAAATGGAAAGTAACACCTTTTATTGCCACATTAGGAATGATGGCAATTGCAAGGGGGCTTACTTATATCTACAGTGAAGGTCAGCCAATTTCCGGTTTATCAGATGCTTTTCTAGTTATTGGAACAGGCGGCTTTTTAGGAATACCAATTTCAGTTTGGATTGTTCTAGTTGTCTTTATCATTTGTACTTTATTACTCTATCATACGAAATTTGGTCGATATGTTTATGCAGTCGGTGGTAATGAGAACGCTGCCAGAACATCGGGCTTGAATGTGGATAGGACATTAATGTCTGTTTATTGTATTAGCGGCTTACTTGCGGGTCTTGCTGGTGTTCTTTTAACATCTCGTATTTCATCGGGTTTACCGCAATCGGGGATTTCCTATGAACTAGATGCCATTGCAGCAGTTGTTATTGGTGGAACAAGTTTAATGGGAGGCCGTGGCCGCCTGTGGGGAACATTGGTGGGGGCACTCATTATTGGTGTCTTAAATAATGGATTAGATTTATTGGCGGTATCCTCTTACTGGCAGCAGGTGATTAAAGGAACGATTATTATTATTGCCGTTTTAGTAGATCGTAAGCGAACATGATGAAGGTAAGAGAAGGAATAAACTTTTTTATAAGCTGTGTTAGATGACGCTGTTGATCTTTGGTTCCTTTCAGCTCGCTGAAAGGCGTGTGAAACCTCGGTTATACACGATTGAGCCAAAAACCGTTTTATCAACAATATTGTTTAACAAAGCTTTTTTATAAAAATTAAAATTTAGGGGGAAATTTCATGAAAAAGATCAAAAATTCATTTTTAATGCTGGTTATCTTGGCATCTATCGCCATTGTAGCAGCATGCAGCTCTAATCTACAAACAAGTTCAGACAGCAAAAACAGCGGGGAAAAGAAAGATACGGATTCCATTACAATTGGTTTTCAAGTTTATGGCTTACGCGGGGAATTTGCGACAAATTTAACGAACGCAATGAAAGAACAAGCAAAAGAATTAGGTGTAGAACTTGTTGTAATGGATGGAAATTACGATGTCAGCACAGCTATTTCACAATTGAAAAACTTAGAAAGCCAGCAAGTAGACGCGATTATTGTTAACCCAATTGATCAAGAAGCACTAAATAACACTGTTAATGGAATTGTAGACGCTGGTATACCGGTATTAGGCGTAAATGCGTTCTTATCAGCTGAAAAATTGACTTCTTATGTTGGTTCACCAGATGTAGTTGCAGGCGAAACAGAAGCGCAAGAAATTGTAGATGCTTTAGGTGGAAAAGGAAATGTCGTTATTTTTGAAGGGCCAATTGGACAAACGGGTCAAACGCAAAGAAAAGAAGGTATTTATAACGTCCTCAATGAAAATCCGGAAATTAAGGTGATTGCCGAACAAACTGCCAACTGGTCAAGAGCAGAAGCGATGACGATCATGGAAAACTGGATTCAAACTCACGGTGATAAAATTGATGCGGTTATCGCTCAAAATGATGAAATGGCCATTGGGGCAATCAATGCATTGCGTGCTCAAAACATGAATGATTTACCAGTCGTTGGAGTGGATGGAGTGAAAGACGCTCTTCAAGCAGTAAAAAAGGATGAAATGATTGCAACGGTTTATCAAAATGCGATTGAACAAGGAAAAACAGTCGTTGAACAAGCAGTGAAAGCAGCAAAAGGTGAAACACTTGAGAAAAAGTATGAAATTCCGTTTGAGCTAGTAACAAAAGAAAACGTAGATGAATACCTCCAAAAATAATGAAAAAGTATTTAAGAAGGAGTAGTTGAATGTGATAAAAGATACAACAAAAACAGACGATTTTACAGATCTTAAAGGCACAATGAAATCAGCAGTGCTTACAAGTGTAAAGAATATCGAATTGCAGGAAATCGACATTCCAACACCAAAAAATGATGAGGTTTTGATTCGTGTAAAAGCGGTGGGCCTTTGCGGATCTGACGTCCATTATTATGAACATGGTAAAATCGGAAACTTTATTGTTGAAAAACCAATTATTTTAGGGCATGAAGCATCCGGAGATATCGTTAAAGTAGGGAAGACTGTGACGCATCTTAAAGAAGGTCAGCGTGTATCAATCGAACCAGGAGCAACTTGTGGTGAGTGTGTCCATTGTAAAGAAGGGCGTTACAACTTGTGCCCAAGTGTAGAATTCCTTGCGACTCCCCCTTATGATGGAGCTTTCTGTGAGTACGTAGCGATGAGAGCTGATTTGGTCTTCCCTATTCCAGACAGTATGAGCTATGAAACAGCTGCACTAGTAGAGCCATTTTCAGTAGGGGTACATGCGATTCGTCGGGGAGATCTTCAGCCGGGTGAAACAGTAATTATCATGGGAATGGGTCCGATTGGATTAGTAACAGCTGCTGCTGCTAAAGTGGCAGGAGCAAAAATGATTATCGGAGTAGATTTAGAACAAAATCGTTTGGATGTTGCAAAAGAAATGGGTGCTACTCATACTATTAATTTGCGTGAAGAAAATCTAGACGAAAAAGTGAATGAATATACGAATGGTTTTGGGGTAGACTTAGCAATTGAAACAGCGGGCAGTCCTAGTGCAGTTCAAGGAACACTTTCTTCAGTACGAAGAGGTGGAAGAGTAGCTATTGTGGGAATGTCACCTCAAGATGAAGTTCCTATGAGCATTTCTAATATTATCGACAAGGAAGTTGATATTAAAGGTATTTTCCGTTACCACGATACGTACCCAACTGCCATTGAAATGCTTTCATCAGGTGAAATTGATCTTGAAAAAATCATTACAAATGAATATCAATTAGCTGAAACAGCGGAAGCTTTTGAAAGAGCGATTCATGATAAAACAAACACACTGAAAATCATGATTTATCCAAGCTAATTATAACATTCAATCTTTGATTTCTCGAAGTTCTATAAATCAGTAAACTATATATCCACCTTTTTGGAGAATGTAGGAATCTACCTCAACAACAAACCAAAAAGGTGGATCTTTTTTTACAATCTAAAGTATATCTTTTTAGTCCTGTCTACTTGATAGGGGTCCTATCACAATACCGAGGTCATCTACTGGCTGCATGAGCAGCCAGTTTTTTAAACTGTCCATTTTACAGAGCACAGTTGAACTTATATAGAATGCTTTTTTACTGATTTCGCTAGGTAGCCCCCTCTAAACTTTCTTGCTTCGTAAGAAATTAAAAATGCGGAAGGTTCATATTCTTGTATTATCGAAAATACCTCTTTTTCTCTGCTTCGTAATGTTAAGATTTCAAGTTGAAAACGTTGACTGTCTTTTCCTTCTCCTACAAATAATGTGACACCAAAACCTTCCTGGCGTAATGTTGAGATGAAATCATCATTTCTATTCGTAATATTTGCGACAATTGTAGTATAACCAATGGCAAGTTTCCCTTCTACATATCCGCCAATGGCAATTCCTAAGGCAAAACCAATCGCATATACAAGCATGGCCCAAATACTTTGCTCACCGGTAAAGATAATGGCTAAACCAAATACATATACTAAAGCTTCTATAAATCCTAAAATGGAAGCAAGGAGCTTTTTTTCCTTTACTAAAAAAATAATACGCAGCGTATAGACCGGTACATAAATTAATTGAAGTAAAAAGATCAATAATATATCCATGGGTGCGCTCCTTCTCACTTATAAGTGCAGAGTTTAGTTACATAAAAACCAAAAAAGCTTACAGAAAAGATGAAGGATTCTTCTGTAAGCTGAGAAAACAATAACCTGTAGCAAGTTTGGTTTATAAATATCCTTTAATGTTTATTTTCGGTATTACTTGCCTCGCTCAGCGTAAGTGATTTCGTTTCAGGAGCCCAAGCGATTGATACAATGGCACCAATAATGAGTACAGCTGTGAGACAGAGCATTGTATATTGAATCCCTATACTTGCAATCCCCATTGGAAGCAAGAACGTACCAACTGCCGCACCCAATCTACTTGCAGCTGTTGCAAGTCCTACGCCAGAAGAGCGGATTTCTGTTGGAAAGCTCTCGGCCGGAAATACCCCAACCAAGTTACTGACAGCAGACATGATCAAGGTGAAGATGGCAAAAGAAAGAATCATGAATACTGTTGCACTGTTAGGTAAAATACTGAGAAGAGTGAGCGAAATGATTAACACTATAAAAGAGCTGATCAAAAATCCTCGACGAGAAAATTTAACTGTAAACCAAATGCCTAAAAGGGCACCTACAATGAGAAGTCCGTTTAATAGAAAATCTGTTCCATACCCTTGACTCAGTCCGATTACATCCAGAATGTTTGGTAAAAACGTGTAAATAGCGAAGTAAGGGATAACGAGACAAACAAAGAATATACAGTTGAAAGCAGTCCGTTTTCTTATCTCTTTACTGAATAAAGTTGCAAAACTGCTCTTCGTTTGTACAGGTGTTTCATCATCAAGTACGATATTCGATCCGACATGTTTCTTGACGATTTCCCGGGCTTCTTCCACCCGGCCTTTACTAATCAGCCATCTAGGTGACTCAGGTGTACCCATTCGCAAAACCAAAATAATGACAGCTGGAATCGCTGATGAAGCTAACATCCACCGCCAAGCATCTGGAGAGGTATCGATTGCAAGAATACCGATCAAGTTTGCCGCTACATAACCAAACGTCCAGATAACACTAAATGATCCTAATAATACCCCACGATGTTTACGCGGTGAAAACTCGGCTAACATCGTGTGTCCTACACTATAGTCGCCGCCCAGTCCAATTCCAATCAAAATTCTGTATAGTACAAGTTCTGTAGGACTATCTGCGAAAAACTGTAAAATGGATGCAGCAGTAATGAGGATAAAACTAAAGACAAATATTTTTTGTCTTCCTACATAATCAGATATCCAACCTAAAACTAAACTGCCTAAGAAAAGACCTATTAAAGCAGAACTTCCGATTAATCCAACCCAAAATGGCGTTAAATCCATTTGAGGTGTCAGTAAGGTAAGTGCAAATCCGACAATACCTAAAATATATCCGTCAGTGAAATGAGCCCCGAACGTCAGACCTGCAATTTTAATATGGAATTTATTTAGTGGTGCATCATCTAATTTAATTGTATTTCCATTAAGTGCTTCATTGTGGTTTCCCATTGAATCTCCTCCTGCTTCATTTTTCAAACCTCGACGGTTACTTGTAGAATGAAAAAACATGTATGAAATCACTTATAGAGGGAAGCGTTTTCATTTACGAATAAAAAGTTCGTAATACGAACGTGAAGTCCGTTATATGAATATGGTTGAATTATAATCTTGTACTTCAGTTATTGTCAAACTTTTTCGGGAATAAAAAATTACCAGATTTATTTTGGGAAATAGCAGGAGATGCAAACAAAAAAGAACGAGGCCGGCATTTACGATCAGTAAAATGTCAGCCTCGTTCTTTATAATTCAAATACAATTGATTATCTTTTTGTGGATTATTCTAACTGTTCTTCGATTTTTTTTGCAGCTTCTAGCATTCGATCGCTTAATAGTAAAAGTGCTTCCTCTGATAGGCGAAAACTCGGTCCACCTAGCGTGATAAATGCGACTAAATTTTTATTCTTGTCAAAGATAGGAGCTGAAATCGCATTTTCATTTTCATCTAGTTCACCAATCGATGTTCCCACCTTTTGAACACGAATTTTATCTAATTCTTTACGTAGTTCTTCGGGATCTGTAATTGTATATTTGGAAAATGGTTTAAGGGTCTGCTCTAATACAATGTTCAACTCCTTTTTAGGCAGCAAACTTAATAAAATCTTCCCGTTAGATGTACAGTGTAAAGGTGAAATGGTATGAGTATAGTCAACTAGTCTAACGCTATGGTCGGTGTCTATTTGATCAATAGTCAGGGTTCCATCATGCTTAGGAACACTGAGTAAAACAGTTTCACCTACTTCTTCTTTTAATTCTTCTAGCGTTCTGCGAGCTCTTCGTATGAGGGAACCGTATGGATCATGTTGAGAAGTTAATTGATGAAGGGCATACCCTAGCTGATACCCTTTTGAAACAGGATCCTTTTCTACAAAACCTTGATTTTCAAGGGTTCCAATCAAACGCCAGGCCGTGGTACGGTTCAGCTCAGCCTGTTTGGCCAGATCACCGACTGAAATGGGTGATGAACTTTCTCCAATAAACTTCAAAAGCACTAAAGCGCGTTCAACGGCTTGTACAGAAGAACTTTCTTTATTAACGGCTTGTTTTGTTGTGATTTGATTATTATTTTCCATCTTTTCATTATAGCGTAAGAGAATAAAAGAATGTCAATCAATTCACTCTGATCAAAAAAATTAATTAATTCATTGACTCATAAATTTTTCGGTCATATAATAGCTATAAGTTCTTAATGTGAACTTAACGTTCGTTATATGAACATATAAAAAGGCGTCATCCTTATAGAATAGAGGCTATATGGATGACATCGCTTTTTAGAATGAAAAAGTGTTGTAGGAGGGATTTCAATCAGTCAGAATGATGAGTTTGAAAAACGGACAGAGAGAGATTACTTCGGCAAAGTGGATATTCCCAAAAATGCTTTATATGGCATTCAAACGATGAGAACGGTGCAAAATCTTTCTTTCTCGGGTCAACTATTAAAAAATTATCCGGAATATATTGTGTCATTAGCTATGGTGAAAAAAGCTGCTACGCTAGCTAATCAGGAGGCTGGTATTTTAACTTCTTCTATTGGTAGCGCAATCTTAAATGCTTGTGATCAATTAATTCAAGGAAATTATCAAGACCACTTCATTGTAGATATTTTGCATGGAGGCGGTGGGATTGGTACGAATATGAATGTAAATGAAGTGTTAGCCAATTTGGCCAATGAATCGTTAGGAGAATCTTTCGGTGTATATGCACCTGTTCATCCTGTAGACCATGTAAACGCTTCTCAATCCACATCGGATGTATGCCATACATCTATCCGTCTGGCGATCGTGCGTTGTTTTGAACGATTGGATGATGAGTTAACAAAGATGCACGGTACGATGGAAAAAAAATCACAAGAGTTTATGGGCGTTACAACGATCTCCCGGACTTGTTTACAGGATGCGATGCGCGTTCAGCTAGGGGATGTTTTCAGTGGTTATGCATCAGTGCTGAAAAGACGTCACAGTTCTTTAAAAGAAGCCATTATGTCATTGCTTACTGTTAACCTAGGAGCGACTGTTATTGGAAATGGTGTAGGGGCACCAGAAAAATATAAAGAAGTGGTCATCGAGAAACTGCGTGAAGTATCGAATATGGATGTGACAATACGTGAAAATTTATTTGATGCCGCACAAAACATCGATGATTTAGCTCATATGTCAAAGCAGTTGAGTTTATTAGCAACATCACTAATCAAAATTGCGAAAGATTTAAGATTACTTTCATCGGGACCTGAAGCGGGATTTTCAGAAATCACCTTGCCATCGGTTCAGGCTGGTTCTTCCTTTTTTCCGGGAAAAGTGAATCCAGTCATCCCCGAAACGATGTTACAAAGCTGTTTTCAAGTCCTCGGATGTGACCGGATTGTTCAAGCTGCATTGGAACATGGTGAACTTGATTTAAATGTTTTTGAAGGAATGGCAGGCGCTAATCTATTGAATGGGTTACACATGCTGACGAACTCTGCTCATTCCTTTACAGAGCGATGTCTAAAGGATATAGCATCTAATGAAGAAAGATGTACAGAACTTTCAAATACATTTATTCCGGTTATCGTGGAATTGAAGGAACGATTAGGTTATTCGGCCGTTTCCAATTTAATGAAAGAACATGATCGTGAAACGATAAAAAACTTACTAAAATAATGGAGGCATAGACGATGACACAAGAAAACAACCAGTTTGAAGGAATTGAGCAGCCAAAATTAGAGTGGGCATACGAGTGGCTTAAAACAACGAAAAAGCTTTACATCAATGGAGAATGGATAGACAGCTCAGGTGAACGAGTAATCGAATCGATCAATCCGGCGAATGGAGAAGTTTTAGGTCATTTTCAACGTGCTGAAATGCAGGACGTAGATAAAGCGATTCAATCAGCAAGAACCGCTCTAGAACAAGGTTCATGGAAAGAGATGAGCCGAAAAGATAGAGGAAAAGCATTACGTAAAATCAGCGCACTTATTCATGAGCATCATGCGGAGCTTGCAACATTGGAAGCACTTGATAACGGAAAATTATATACAGAAGCGTACAACGATGATGTACAAGAAGCAGCGGACTTATTTGAGTATTACGCAGGATGGACAGATAAATATTATGGTGAAAACAATCCGGTAGAAGGTAATTTCTTAAGTGTCACAACGAGAGATCCGATCGGTGTATGCGGACAAATTGTGCCGTTTAATTTTCCAATTCAAATGGCTGTCTTAAAACTATCACCTGCCTTATCGATGGGGAACACCGTTATTTTAAAACCAGCTGATAAAACCTCTTACTCTGCTATTCGATTGTTTGAAATTATTGACGAGGCAGGCGTATTGCCGAAGGGCGTTATTAACTTAGTCCTCGGTGACGGTGAGGTTGGTTCTTACATTAGTCGTCATATGGATATTGATAAACTATCATTTACAGGTAGTACACATATCGGAAAACAATTAATCCGTGACTCGGCTGATAGCAATTTAAAACCAGTAACGTTAGAACTTGGCGGTAAGTCACCTAACATTATTTTTAGTGATGTTTCGGATTTAGATGCAGCGATCGAACGCTCGTTTTACGGGTTATTTACACATAAAGGTGAAAAGTGTTCTGCGCCGACCCGCTTATTTGCGCAACGTGAAATTTATGATGAGGTTGTAGAGAAAGTGGCTGAGTACGCTAAAAATTACAAATGCGGTGATCCGTTCGATCCAGCAAGCGATCAAGGTGCACAAGTGTCCAAACAGCATATGGAATCCATTTTAAATTACATTAAGAGCGGTAAAGAGCAAGGGGCACGGATTGTGGCGGGAGGAGAACGGGATACCGCTGGAACGAATGCGAAAGGCTGTTTTGTTCAACCAACTATTTTTGCAGATGTTGATAATAAAATGAAAATTGCACAGGAAGAGATTTTCGGACCTGTCCTTTGCATTATCCCATTCGATACAGAAGAAGAGGTTGTCAAAATGGCAAATGATACGATTTACGGTCTTGGTGCAGGACTCTGGACAGGCGATACTTCCCGTGCTCATCGCGTAGCTAATCAGCTTGATGCGGGTATGGTTTTCGTTAATAGATATGGATGCTATGACTTTGCTAGTCCATTTGGTGGAGTGAAACAAAGTGGATGGGGAAAAGAGTATGCCATTCATTCATTACAAGCCTTTACAAAAACAAGAGCGATTTGGTTCGCGTATTGAAAATTTACTTAAAAGAGGGAATCATACAATGAAAATAAAAGCAGCGATCATGACTGAAGTAGGCAAACCATTATCCATTCAACAAGTCGAACTTAGTGAACCAAAATCGAATGAAGTTCTTGTGAAAATAAAAGCAACGGGTGTTTGCCATAGCGATTTAAATGCTTTAAATGATCCAACGACGCCAACGCCGACTATTCTTGGGCATGAAGGTTCCGGAATTGTGGAGGCAGTTGGTTCAAGTGTCACAAATGTCAAAGCTGGTGATAAAGTAGCTCTAAGTTGGGTTCCATATTGCGGAACATGTGAATTTTGTGTATCAGGAACTGTGCATTTGTGTGAGTCTGCATTTGGTCCAATGTTTGAAGGAACGCTGCTTGATGGTACTTCAAGACTGAGTCAAGATGGAAAACAAGTATACCATAACTCTTTATTATCTACTTTTGCAGAATATGCGGTTGTTCCGGAAATGTCATGTATAAAGCTACCGGATGAAATGCCTTTGGCGCAAGCTTCCTTAATCGGATGCGGAGTGGCAACAGGTTATGGAGCCGCTGTGAACGCAGCCGGTGTTACACCGGGGTCTACAGTCGCAATCTTTGGCATTGGCGGAGTGGGCGTAAATGCGATTCAAGGAGCGTATATTGCGGGTGCTTCTAAAATTATTGCTTGTGATGTAAAACCGACTAATTTGGAAATTGCAAAACAGTTTGGTGCAACGCATACGATTAATTCAGCGGAAGTTGATGTAGAAGCAGCGTTAAAAGAACTGACAAATGGTGTAGGTGTGCACTATGCTATTGATTGTTCAGGTCATACTGCAGCGACCGAAAGTGCTTGGAAGGGTACAAGAAAAGGTGGTACGGTCGTTGTCGTTGGCGCATTTAATCCTGAACAAACGTTAAATATTCCAGCCGGAGGATTCCATAGAGTTGGAAAAGTATTAAAAGGAAGTTTTTACGGGGATACGCAGCCATTCCGTGATTTCCCTATGATTGCACAAATGTATTTAGATGGAAAGTTCAAGTTAGATGAGCTTGTGTTAGATCGTATTGAATTAGACAATATTAATCAAGCTTTTGACTCTTTCCATGACTGCAGTTGTGTCAATGTAGGAAGAGCAGTTATTGAATTTAATAATTAATTTCTTACTAAATTTCTTACTAAATTTCTTACTAAATTCCACTAAAGTGAAGGGTGTTTAAATTGCCATCATTGATCAATTTAAACACCCTTCTTATTCTCCTGACAGAACATAAAAGGAGTGTTAGAAAATGCGTATAGAAAAAGATTTAATTGGAGAATTGGTAATTGATAACGATGTTTATTATGGAATACAAACGGCAAGGTCTTGTCAGAATTTCCCGATCTCTGGTCGGACGATCGAATTATATCCCCATCTAATAAGAAGCATGGCTTATATCAAAAAAGCAGCAGCGATGTCTAATCACAGTGTCGGCGCTCTGGACGAAGAAAAGAAAAATGCGATTTGTCAAGCGGCAGACGAAATAATAAATGGGAAAATGAAAAATCAATTTCCTGTCGACATTTATCAAGGTGGCGGTGGAACTTCAACTAATATGAACGTTAACGAAGTGATCGCCAACCGGGCTAATGAACGATTGACAGGTCATAAAGGATATGACTGCATACATCCGAATGAACATGTAAATATGTCTCAATCAACGAATGATGTGCTTCCAAGTGCAATGAAAATGGCTTGCTTTTTCTATATAGAAGATTTATTAATCAGTTTAAATAAGATCGAATGCTCGTTAGCAAAGAAAACAGAGGAATTTTCCGATGTTGTGAAAATATCAAGAACATGTCTCCAGGATGCTGTACCTATTACTCTTGGTCAACAATTTAGCGGGTATCATTCTTTTGTCAAAAGACAAATAGAAGAAATGAAGAACCTGCAAAAAGATTGCTTGTCTATTGTAATTGGTGCAACGGCAGTTGGCACAGGGATCGGAGCTGCTCCTGGTTACATAGAAAAGATGTATGAATATTTGCCAGAGGTATCAAATTTAGCTGTCATCAAAGAGGATAATTTTTTCGATGGGCTGCAAAATGCAGATATTTATTTGAAAATCTCATCTTACTTAAAAGGATTATCGAGTGGATTATCGAAAATGTCCAGCGATTTAAGAATGCTTTCGTCAGGTCCAAGGGCCGGCCTTGCCGAGATCAATTTGCCAGCGGTCCAGCTAGGTTCTTCCATTATGCCAGGGAAAATCAATCCGTGTATACCCGAAATGGTGATGCAAGTTTGTTTTGAGGTATATGGAAATGATCAGACGATCACATTCGCTGTAGACCGAGGTGAACTGGATTTGAACATCTGGGAACCGATTATTTTGAAAAACATATTTGAATCTTTTTCTATTTTAACGAATAGTATTACGCTGCTTACTGAAAAGTGCCTAGACGGTATTGAAGCGAATAAAACGGTTTGCCTGAACAATGCTGAGAGCTCGTTATCTTTGTCCGTTGTTATTTCTTCTCTATTCGGGTATCGAGTAGCTAACGAGGTAGCTTTAGAAGCATACGAAAAAAATGTATCAATAAAAGAAGTAGCGGTTGAAAAAGGACTATTAAATGAAATAGAAGCAGCTGAGTTACTAAATCCCGTAAACTTAACTGATTCTGTAAAAATGCATCAATTCTTAAATTCACGACCTCATTTATAGGCTGAAAAAGATTTGAAGTCTAATAGGAAAGTAAAATAAACCTCTATATAAGATTGTTATTTTATAACGTTTTGTTTAAAAGGTAGATTGAAACAGCCGTAGGGACATTATGACTGTTACCTTCCTTTCTAATGGCTGATCTATGTACTAAAAGGGAAAGAAAATTCGCAACGTTAGGAGAAATAGGATATGTCAAATTTGCGAGAAGAAGCTCTCAACATGCACAAAGAAAAGAAAGGGAAACTAAGTGTTTCTTTAAAGGTCCCATTACGTGATGCAACAGATTTAAGTCTTGCATATTCTCCTGGTGTAGCGGAGCCTTGCTTAGAAATTCATAAAGATGAGGATAAAGTTTACGATTATACAATGAAGGGGAATCTTGTGGCAGTCGTGTCAAACGGAACCGCTGTACTTGGTCTCGGGAATATTGGCCCGAAAGCAGCCATGCCCGTTATGGAAGGAAAAGCAGCATTATTCAAATCATTTGCAGATATCGATGCATTCCCTCTTTGTCTAAATACAGAAGATCCTGATAAAGTGGTTGAAACAGTTCGATTGTTGGAACCCACTTTTGGTGGAGTGAATTTAGAAGACATTGCGGCCCCTCAATGTTTTGAAATAGAAGCTCGTTTAAAAAAGGTTTGTCAAATTCCTGTTTTTCATGATGACCAACATGGAACAGCGATTGTCACGGTTGCTGGGCTAATCAATGCGTTGAAACTAGCAGACAAAAAAATAGAAGAAGTTCGTGTTGTGATAAATGGGGCGGGTGCTGCAGGGGTGGCGATTATTCATCTCCTTCTTCGTATTGGAGTAAATGAAGTCCTGTTATGTGACACAAAAGGAATTATTTATGAAGGTCGTCCTGATGGGATGAACTTATTCAAGGAGAGATTAGCTCGTCTTACGAATAAGGAATTAAAACAAGGGACATTGGCAGAAGCCCTTTTAGGAGCAGATGTGTTTATCGGCGTATCCGCTGCAGGAGCCGTCACGGAAGAGATGGTTCGATCTATGAATCATCATCCGATTGTTTTCGCGATGGCTAATCCTACGCCTGAAATTTTTCCAGATAAGGCGAAAGCAGCCGGTGCATTCGTTGTAGGGACAGGCCGTTCTGATTTCCCGAACCAAGTCAATAATGTTCTTGCATTTCCAGGCATTTTCCGTGGAGCTTTAGATGTTCAGGCAAAAGAAATTAACGAAGAAATGAAGCTCGCCGCCGTTTATGCGATTGCTGAATTAGTCTCTGAAAACCTCCATGCAGATTATGTGATTCCAGATCCATTTGATCGAAGAGTAGCCGCATATGTAGCTGCCGCTGTTGCAAAAGCAGCAATAGAAACGGGTGTTGCCCAAAAGGTTGTTAATCCGGCAGAAATACAATACCGATTGCTTATGCTCTCTAAGGAAAAAGAATACGCATAAGAAGCAGGAGATATTACCTCATAGCCATCAGGTTAAGCAAAGCGCTGACAAAAAAGACGTTTTACAGAGAAGTTTTGGTGTAACCTTCCATTAGAAGTTAATGGGAGGTTTTTTATGCTATTTCATCAGCGTTTCCGACTAACGAAAAAACGCCAACGATAACACTTGATCGGTAGATTATTAAAAATGTATAAACATTGAAAAATAGACTGTTTGTATACTGGTTAAACCAACCGAACCGATAAATTCGTGAGTTTTCATTGGTTGGTGAACCTCCTAGGGCAGCTACAAGTTCATGTGTATAATTGATTATGGAACATAGTAATAAGCAACAGCTTACAAAACAAAGAGTTAAGATGATCATGTTCAGTTTCTACCTATTTCTATCCGCAAGTATCGTCCTCGTCCTCTTAGCTTTAAGGAAATAGGCGATAATAAAAAAAGGTGATAAGCCCAATATCGCTAAAATGCCAAGATTTCCATTTCTGGAGATTGTATCGGGTGGTATCGTAAATAACCTTTCTATTACAATAAATCCAACGAATGAAAAAAGAAGTAACCCCCAAGTTAAATAGTTCATCTTCAAAATGAATCACTCCTTGATTAACATATAACCATTTTTATGGTGAAAGGATAGATCCATTTTAATAGAACAAGTTCATATATTACTATAATTTATCTAGTATGGTCTGCTTATTTTGGTTTTTTATAGTATAATAGTAAAAAAGAATCAGGGGGCATATGTTTACATGACAGGGCAAAGAAGTGGGGGAATACGGAAAAAGCGTCGGCTGAAACGGCCGGTACGGCTCACGGTAGCAGCATTTTTTTTATTGATTATCGGGGCGCTTATGGTGAATGTGGTGGCGACAAAGCAAGAAGTGAGCAATGTAGAAATTGAGCAGCAGCCGAAACAAATAGTGGAACCGGAAAAAACAGCGATTACGATTAGCGCAGCCGGCGATTTTACGCTTGGTACGGATGAGGCGTTTACATATGAAGGATCATTTCCACATGAAGCAGAAAAAAATGGATTGTCCCACTTTGTCGGTGGACTCGGTGGTGTGTTTGAAGAAGATGATCTGTCGACGGTTAATTTAGAAACAACATTAACAGAAGCGACGGAAAAAGCAGTGAAAAAGTTCCGCTTTAAGGGAGATCCAGCGTATGCGCAAATTTTGACGATGGGCGGTATTGAAGCGGTCAACTTGGCGAATAACCACATTTATGATTATTTGCAACAAGGCTATGATGATACGATTACGAATCTGGAAAAAGAACAAGTCGGGTATTTTGGCTATGATAATCAATTTGAAACGGAGATTAAAGGCATAAAAGTCGGTGTGCTCGGCTATGAAGGCTGGCAGGATAGCGCAGAAATCCGTGAACAAGTTGAGGGAGATATTCAGAAGTTGCATAATGATGGCGTGGAAATCATCGTTGTTCATTTTCACTGGGGCGTTGAACGAAGCTATGTGCCGGAAGAGTCGCAAAAAACACTTGCCCGGTTTACAGTAGACACGGGAGCGGACCTCGTTGTCGGTCATCACCCGCATGTCGTGCAAGGAATTGAAGAGTATAATGACAAGTTTATCGTCTATAGCTTAGGAAACTTCATGTTCGGCGGCAACCGAAACCCAGCTGATAAAGACACATATGTGTTCCAGCAGACGTTTCATTTAGAAGACGGAAAGCTGACGGATGAGAAAGAAGTAAAAGTCGTGCCATTTTCGATATCATCCTTAACCGAGCGAAATGACTACCAGCCGACTCGTTTAAAAGGCACTGAAAAAGAACGGGTGATGAATAAAATTATTGACGTATCGAACCAGATCAACGGAACGGACGTTGACTGGATGAAATATGAAACAAAACCGTCCAATTAATGGGCGGTTTTTTGTTGCGTATATGTTGAAAGAAAGGGCTCTTAATCTTGGTTCATTTATCTAAGAAATGTACATATAGATTTCTTTTACCCAGGGAAAAAGAAAGATAAACAATATTTCGAAAAAACAAAAAATTTTTTGAATGTTTTATTCTTTAGGAATAAAGGTATATTAATTGTAACAACTAGGAAAGGACAGAGAAAAATGAAAGAAAAATCAGATAAATTTATTATATCAGCATATAATAGAGCAGTAGAGCTCCAACTTGAAGAAGAATTTATCCGAATTTTAGAAAATGAACTCGAGCGACGAGGGATTAAATATAGATTTTACTGCGCACAACGTATGTGATATATGAACCAAGTTTTATTTAGAAAATCCCCAAACTTCTTCAAGGGTAATCCGAAAAAGCTGATCGAGCTGTGGGGTTGGGTCCGGGATGTGGAAACTGACGCTTTTGGCGTACGCTTCAAGCATGATCAATTCTTCTGTCAAAAAAGTATTGATCATGCTGACTTTCGGCTCGAGCTCAAGTTCGTCACCAGCGATTTTTCGTTTAAGTAATGTTTCGATTTCTGTTTTTAACGGTCCGTTCGGTACGATGCGTTCAAGCAGTGTGTGAAATTCGAGCGGTGGGAATTCATTGTACTGCTCAATCCATTTTGCGGCGAGGACCGGTCTGAACACGTAAAAATATTTTTTGATTTTCACCTGATCCCCTTGCAAAAATTCACGGAAGTTTTTGTTCGCCATATTCAAGTAATGATACAGGCAGGAAGACGGGATAAAAGTGGCCTCACTCAACGTTTTCATCCGATCAATCGTCGAAAAGGCTTCATAATACACAATGTTTGACTGCAGCCATTCAAGCAGCGGAGGATTTGATTTGCGGAACAATTTCAATGCTTTCGTCAGCTCCCAGCCGCTTACATCAAGCAAATCGTTGATGGGCAGCTCTATGACGTCACGTTTTTTGCCGACACCGACTGGATCAATGCTTAAATAATAATTGGTTGGATGCACGTAAATAAACCGAACATCATAGTCACTGTCTTTCGATGGAAATCCCCACGCCCGACTGCCAGATTCACATGCGTACAATATTTTCACATTGTAATCTTCTTCGATTTTTTTCAGTGCATCAAGGATCGTTTTGTTCATTACGAACACCTCCAATTCACCATTAAAACTCACTTACAATAATCTCTTTTATCTCTTTCATTACATCATCAGGCAGCTTTTCGACAAAGACGGCATTTCGAGCGGCAAGATCAAGCGATTTGATGTGCTGACAAAGAATAGCTCCGGTTGTGTTTGTTCGATCATCTAAATTGACATTGAGGGGAAAGTCAGATTTTGAATTTGATATCGGACAGACAAGAGAGAGGCTGCTTAATTTATTAAAAAAGTCGTTGCTGACGATGACGGCAGGTCTTCTTCCGCTTTGTTCATGCCCTTTTTGGGGGTGAAAGTCGAGCGTTACAATGTCGCCTTGTCTGGCTTTGTAGGTCATTGTTCTTCACCAATGTTTTTACCTATGTCCAGTTCATCCATTTCATGTCGTACGGTTTTCAAATTATATCCAGAAAATCGTTCTTGAATGGTCATCGGACTGTTCTTTTTCTTCATGAACACTCCTTCTTCTTGCACGATAAATGAAAGGACATCGCCAGTATCTGCATTTAGCGCCCGACGTATTTCAATAGGGATTGTAATTTGGCCTTTACTCGTTACTTTTGCTTCGCTCATCTTTATCACTCCTTACTTTTCCTTACTTTACTATATGTGATGATGTGCATTTCGTCAATTCGCAAACAAGAATAGGAATAGTTAAAGTGATGATAAATGGGAGGATGAAGGAGTCTGACTGAAAAAGTTACATCATCTTATTTTGGTATTGATTATTTTGGAACAAAAGAATAAAAGTAAGTAAAGCGAAATAATGAAAAAGTTATTATCTGAGTTAAATATTGGTTGAATTGCAAATAAAGATTATGGTATTCCATTGATAGCAACATATGTTTCCGACAAGGAGCCATCTTCATTAAAGACTTTTATCTAAACGTAGTGGGATATGAATTTCGGCAAAATAAATTACAATAATGTTATAATAATTTGGAAATAGAAAGGATGTGTGTGTATGGAGCAGGAGTCGATGCGGTCGGAGATTTTGTCATGGATTAAGGCGATTGTGCTAGCGGTTGTCGTGACGGCTGCATGTAAGTATTTTTTCTTTGCGGGCGTTGTCGTACACGGGGAGTCGATGTTGCCAACGTTTGAGGATAAAGATAAAGTGATTGTAAGCAAGATGACGCAGATTGAGCGGTTTGATCAGATCGTGTTTCATGCGCCTGATTCCGAAGATAATTACATAAAGCGTGTTATTGGTGTGTCAGGTGATGAAGTCGAAATGAAAGATGATATTTTATATATAAATGGAAAACCGACAGCGGAGCCTTATTTAGATGAAAATAAGAAGAGCCTGATGATCGGACAGAAGTTGACCGCTGATTTTACGTTAGCCGAATTGACGGCTCATGACACGGTGCCGGACGGGTATTTGTTTGTACTTGGTGATAACCGGACGGTGAGCAAAGATAGCCGGATTTTCGGCTTGATTCGTGAAGATTCGGTGATTGGTGAAGTGCAGATGCGGTTTTATCCGCTCAGCGCCATTAAAACTTATTAATGTGATTATGCACATATAATAGTAGGGAATTGTTTGATTATTTGCAATAGCATCCTGTGATATACTACACGTAAACAACAGAAAAGAGGCACACTATGCTCACATTTGAAGAAAAAAAAGCGATTATTGAGACATTCCCGCAGTTGACGGCGAAAGATGTTTCGATGAAGCGCATCAATTACCATTTTGAAGACAGTTTGTATGAAAAAACAGTCGTCGTCCATCACCTGCATCCGAACGGAAATGGATTCGTTTTCGTCGCCGATTTGCCAGGCTATGAGGTAAATGATAAAGGACTTGTCAACATTCGTGAGGCAAGTGAAGCGGAGCTGCGCGCAGCGATTGCGGATTCGATTCGCTATCTTTCGGATAAACCGGAAGATGAAGTCATCGAACAAGTACCACTTTCCGAAGAGCAGGAATGGCGGAATCGAGACGGGCAAACGCTTCTCCTTGTAAACGAAGATTTATTGTGGAATGTGTACACAGGACTGAATTTAGAAGAAAGTTTTGAATCATTTAAAGAGGCGGAACGGTATTTGTTAGAAGAAGGGTTCCACCTGTATACCAAATAAATAAAGAGCCGCTCCTAAGAGGAGACGGCTTATTTTATGTGGTAATACTCTTTGATGAAGTGCATAAATTCATGAAGTCCCGGCTCGTCTCGCAAATTGGCAAGCATGCCGCGCAGGACGGGAAGGCGCGGTGATTCGCTTTTTAATTCTTGCTCAATAACATCGAGTGAGATTAAAATATCTTCGTCTTTCCAATCATTTTTTAACCTGGCGAGCCAGTCGAGGATCGTTTCGTCATTCAATTTGTCTTTAAACAGCTCATTCATGACAGCCGGATCAATGATAGGGCGAGCGGCTCTTTTTCTGAAGCCTGCTTCCATATCGTCTGCACTGTGTAAGAGAAATATGGCAAATTGGTGATAATCGATTTCGGCTTTGTCGATCATCATGACATGAATAAACGACTGCTGAATGCCTTGCAGCGCAATGGACAAATCCCAGAAATACGGTTTGATTGTGTCACCGTAAATGGACATGAGCCGTTTTCGATAAAACCGATGCGTTTCCAGCCGCATTTTGAAAATAAATGCTTCAATTTCATCGTTAAACGGAATGGCATTTTCCCGTGCTTGCATAATGAGAAATTCCTTATGCTGATGGATTTCGCGCACCTGACATTCGATTTGCTTCACAAATTTGTCCCGTGGTGTTAAATCCTCCTCTTCAATGGCGATCAATTTATCGTACATTAACTGAAAATAATAATGCAAAATGGCAAGCAGGAGTGCTTCTTTTGATTTGAAATGCAAATAAAAGGCGCCTTTTGATATGCCGCATGTGGTCGCAATTTCTTGAACGGAGGTCGCGCTGAATCCTTTTTCTGCAAATAATTTTATCGCTTGTTCAATGATGTATTTTTCTTTTTCGTTCATGATAGGTCACCTCATTGGTTTATTATGACCTAATGGTCACCTTTTTGAAACAATTATTTTATTGACGGTTGACCGACTGGTCATATATATTTATAAAAAAGGTGACCGATTGGTCAAAAGGAGATTTTTCATGAATGGCTTGATTCATTTCGTCTTAAAAAATAAATTCGCTGTTTGGCTGATGACGATTATTATCACCGCTGCGGGTTTGTACTCCGGGCTATCGATGAAGCTCGAGACGATCCCAAATATTACGCCGCCAATTGTGACGGTTATGACGGTGTATCCAGGTGCGACACCGGAAGAAGTGGCGGATAGTGTATCGGAACCAATTGAAAAACAGCTGCAAAATTTAAATGGCGTGAAAGTCGTCAGTTCGACGTCGTATCAAAACGCGTCGTCTGTGCAAGTGGAATATACATTCTCGACAGATATGGAAAAAGCGGAGCAGGAAGCAAAAGAAGCACTCGCTGATGTAGATTTTCCGGAAAATGTACAGGAGCCGGACGTTTCCCGCTTGAGCATTAACGCATTTCCGGTCATGGCGCTCAGTATTTCCGATGAAAGCCTGACACTGAGGGAACTGACGACAACGGTGGAGGAAGAGATTTTACCGGAAATTGAAGGGGTGGAAGGGGTTGCATCGGTTCAAATTTCCGGTCAGCAGGTGGAAGAAGCGACGCTTGTCTTCAACCAAGAAAAATTGGCGCAGCTTCAATTAGATGAGGAAACGGTTAAGCAAATGATTCAGGCGTCTAATATGAAGGCACCGCTCGGATTATTTACGTTTGGCAATACAGAAAAATCGGTGATGGTTGACGGTAATATTTCAACGCTGGAAGATTTGAAAAATATGCAAATCGGCCCAGTGAAGCTGTCTGACCTTGCAGATATCGAACTTGTTGGAAAAGCAGAATCGATTTCGCGAACGAACGGTCAAGAATCGATCGGTTTGCAAATTGTGAAGTCAGCCGACGCGAATACGGTAGATGTTGTGAATGCTGTGAAAGAGAAGGTCACAGAATTTGAAGCGGATATAGATGGACTGACGGTTACATCGACATTTGACCAAGGTGCGCCAATTGAAGAGTCGGTGAAGACGATGTTAAGTAAAGCATTATTTGGTGCGTTGTTTGCTGTTATTATTATTATGCTGTTTTTACGTGATGTGCGTTCGACGGTTATCTCGGTTATTTCGATTCCAATGTCGATTTTGATTGCGCTCATTTTGCTGAAGCAGATGGATATTACGTTAAATGTAATGACGCTCGGTGCGATGACGGTGGCGATTGGCCGTGTTATAGATGATTCGATTGTTGTTGTAGAAAATATTTACAGAAGGTTGTCACTTGAAGGAGAAGCATTGAAGGGCAAGGAACTCATCCGGGAAGCAACGAAAGAAATGTTTGTGCCGATTATGTCTTCTACTGTTGTGACGATCGCGGTATTTTTGCCGCTTGGCCTCGTTGAAGGGACAGTCGGGGAGTTGTTCTTGCCGTTTGCGTTAACGATTGTGTTTGCGCTTTTGGCATCCCTTTTGGTGGCGGTAACGATTGTGCCGATGCTGGCGCATACGATGTTTAAGCGTGGGGTAAAAGCGAAGACGCATGAAGAAAAGCCGGGAAAAATGGCAGCATGGTATAAATCGGTGTTGAACTGGACGTTGAATCATAAAATCATTACGTTTTTAGCAGCGATTTTGCTTCTGGCGGGAAGTTTTCTGCTCGTGCCGAAAATAGGCGTCAGCTTTTTGCCAGGTGAAGAAGAGAAAATGGTTATTATGACATATTCACCGGAACCGGGCCAGACACTTGAAGAAGTGACGGATATTTCAACGGATGCAGAAAGCTATTTCATGGACATTGAGGATGTCGAGACGGTTCAGTATTCAGTCGGCAGTGAAAATCCGATGAATCCTGGTCAAACGAACAGTGCGATGTTTTATGTGATGTATGACGCAGAAACAGAGAATTTTAGTGAGAAAAAAGAAGATGCCATCGCTGATTTGCAGGCGAGTGTTGATAAAGGCGAATGGGCGTCGCAAGACTTTTCTGCAAGCGCCGGCAGCAACGTGATTGCAGTGAATGTATACGGCGAAACGATTGAAGATATTGAGCCGGTTGTCGGTGAAATTGAAGCGATTATGAACGACAGCAACTCATTTAAAAAGGTTGAAACGGGGCTAGCTGATTCGTATGAAGAGTATACACTCGTTGCCGATCAAGAAAAACTGGCCGCAGCAGGTTTAACAGCGGGTCAAATTGCGATGGAACTAAGTCCTATGCGAGAACGTCCCGTATTGACGACCGTTGAAAAAAATGGCGAGGATGTCAATGTGTATTTGGATGTACCAGTTGAGACGTATGAAACGATTGAAGATTTAACAGGGAAAGAAGTGACATCACCGCTCGGCACGTCCGTTGCGATTAATGATGTGATGACGGTAGAAGAAGGCAAGACGTCGGATACAGTATCACGCCGTGATGGAAAAGTGTTCGTTGATGTAAGCGGTGAGCTAGAAGGCGATGATGTGTCGGCCGCGTCAGCTGATTTGCAGGCGGAACTTGATGCGCTTGATTTGCCATCTGGTGTAGACGTATCAATGGGTGGTGTGACGCAGGATATTAATGAATCCTTTACGCAGCTTGGTTTGGCGATGTTGGCCGCTGTCGCGATTGTGTATCTCGTACTTGTGATCACATTTGGCGGCGGACTTGCACCGCTGGCAATTTTGTTCTCCCTTCCGTTTACAGTCATCGGTGCACTTGTAGCATTGTTGATTGCGGGTGAAACGATTAGTATTTCGTCCATGATCGGCGCCTTGATGCTAATCGGAATTGTCGTGACAAACGCGATTGTATTGATTGACCGGGTCATTCGTAAAGAAAAAGAAGGATTGCCTGTGCGCGAGGCGTTGCTTGAAGCAGGAGCGACACGATTGCGGCCGATCTTGATGACGGCGCTCGCCACAATCGGTGCCCTGTTCCCGCTCGCTTTAGGACTTGAAGGTGGCGGATTGATTTCAAAAGGATTAGGTGTCACGGTCATCGGTGGATTGACGAGTTCGACGTTACTAACGCTCGTTATTGTCCCGATTGTGTATGAAGCGTTGTCGAAATGGATGAGGAAAAAAGCATAATTTGAGTGATAGGCAGTCTTCCATTGGGGAGACTGCCTGTTTTTTGTGGCGTTGTGTGCGAATCTGGGAAAATAGATGCGACTTCAAGGAAGGATAGAGTGGCATGGCACATAAAAAAGGATGCCCCGGGTTAAAATGGGGCATCCTTTTTATGATGAATGGCGGTCTTTTGATTTGCCGATTCGTTCTTGTACTTCGCCTTTGATTTTGTCTTTTTTACCGTCTGATTGAAGGCGGGCATTGTTTACTGCGTTTCCAACTTGATCTTTCACTTCGCCTTTTGCTTTGTTGAAGGCACCTTTGATTTTGTCACCGAGTCCCTTTTTATCGAAAGCCATGTTATTAAACATCTCCTTTTAGTGTTGTGTAGTTGATGTTTACCCGGCTCAAAATCAATTAAACATGATCATCATTTTCAACGATGGCATAGCGGTCGGTTTCTTTTTCAGAAAATCGGTTATACCGATGTTTGTAAAGGGCAAACAAGTATTGAATCAATACTTTGATTAGCGCGTATGTTGGCAGCCCGATGAGTACCCCCACGACGCCATATAAATGAGCAGCTGTCAGCAAGACGAAAATGATCGTAACAGGATGAATTTGAAGTGATTTCCCCATAATTTGCGGAGAAATAAATTTTCCTTCAAGCAGCTGTACGATCGTCCAGACGATGGCGAGCTTGAGTACCATAAATGGCGATGTGACGATGGCAATGATGATTGCCGGTGTAATCGCAATGACTGGTCCGAGATAGGGCACGACGCTTGTGACGCTGGCGATCGCTGCAAGTAGCAGAGCATAATCTAGGCCGATGATTAAAAATCCGATGTACATCATGATCCCAATGCAAAGACTGACAAGCATTTGTCCTTGGATGTAGGAACGAAGCTGTTCATCCATTTCAATGAGCATCGCACCGGTACGTCCGCGCATTTTTGGCGGCAATACGTGCAGGAAGCCGTTGTACAATTTAGTACCATCTTTCAATAAATAAAACAAAATGAATGGAACGGTGACGAGCGAGACGATGAAATTAGTAAGCGTGGCAATTAAGCCTGTGACGCTGTCTAACGTTTGACCGGCGATATCGGAAAAGTTCTGCGTCAGCGAACCAAGAAACTCTTCAGCGTTCGTCTGCATGTTTTTTGAAATTTCCATATATTGTGTTTCGAACGGTGAATTACGTGCCCACATGTCAATGTCCATACCGAGCTGGCGAGCATATCCAGGGAATGATGCGATTAAGGCTTCTGTTTGATCGCGTAAAAAAGGAAGAATCGTTAACAAGAGTATCGTAATCAAGCCAGATAAAACGACGAACACAAGTAAAATGCCCCATCCGCGTTTTATTTTATACCGTTGTAATGCATTGACGAGCGGGCTTAATAAATAGTAGCCGACGATTGATAAAATAACTGGCAGGGCCACCGTCCCAATGAAACCGCTCAGCGGGTCAAAAATAAACGATATGTTGGAAAAAACCATAATAATGAGCCCGATTAAGAGCACAATACTTAAAACGAAAATCGAGGTGCGTCCGCCTAAAAAGCGGACGAGCGGTGGCCGTTGCGGCTCGTTTTCTTTCATGACGCCAACTCCTCATACTGTCTTTTTTTAATTATAACGCACTGGCCAAAAAAACACGCATTTTCCGCTTTTCTGAAAACACTATTTTTTAAGATAGTCATAAATTCTCTCTTATAATGAAGAAAAAGGGAGGTCATCGCATGCACATTGTACTTATCATTGCTGGCGCGGTGCTTGTTGCATTCGCTTTCAATTTCTTTTTAATTCCACATGAAATTTTGAGCAGCGGCTTAAGCGGTATTGCGATTATGCTCGGTATTATAACGCCGCTCAACACTGGCGTGCTGAACTTGCTACTCAATTTTCCGCTTCTTATTCTCGGTGTCATGAAACTAGGTAAACGGTTCATTGCCTATACGATTTTGTCTGTCGTCACATTATCAATTGGGCTCTATGTTGTGCCTGTCATCAAGCTTTCAACCGAACCCATTTTGTCCTCCTTATTTGGCGGCGTACTGACCGGTATAGGGGCAGGCATCACATTCCGCGCATCAGCGTCATCGGGCGGATTGGATATTATTGCGATGCTATTAGCACGGAAAAGAGACTTTCCACTCGGTTTACTATTGTCGATGATGAACGCCGTGATCGTCGTGTTTGCTGGGTTTTTGTTCAGCTGGGACACGGCATTGAACACACTGATTGGGATTTATGCGACCGGAAAAGTCGTTGATATGATTCATACGAAACATATTAAACTAACGCTCAACATTGTCACTTCTAAAGGAGATGAAATATGTGAAAGGTTGCTTGCAAGTTTGTACCGGGGCATTACCGTGATAGATGCGAAAGGGGCGTACTCCGGGGAAAAACGGATGGTGCTCATGACAGTTATTACGCGTTATCAACTAAATGATGTAAAGCAAATCATTCACGATGTGGACCCGACTGCATTTGTAAATATAACGCAAACCGTCGAAGTAGTCGGATTGTTTCACCGAGAATAAGAAAAAGCCGACCCAGAGTGGATCGGCTTCGTTTTGATTACAGAATGTCTGTGACTTCACGGTCGATCAAACTTGCTTTTTTTACGGAAAGAAACGGGCCGGTTGTCGAAATGAACGCGCCTGATGCAATGATCGCATCCATTGCCTGCTGAATAGCCACGGCATTGACTGGTTCGATCGGTGCATCAATCGTAACACTCGCGCTTCCGCCCTCTGATGTGTTGAATTGGAGCTGCAATGTTTTGGCCATAAGAAAAGCCCTCCTTTTTTAGTTAGTTAATGATAGAAGTGTCACTGCGTTCGACTGATGAAAGCGGCAAAGATGAAAGTGTAGCAATTGCTGCGGCCGCTGCTTGGAACTGATCCGCTGTTGAGACTGGATCGACGTTTGAATACGACTTCGTTTTAAATACTGCTTTACCAGATTCATCAATCCCGTTATCAAACACGAGACGAAGCGTCGATTTGTTTAATATTGACTGAGCCATGTTGCATCCCCTCCTTTCATTTGTTATGTACAGCGAAAATTTGAAAATCGATACTCTCATTTGAAAAAAGTTTGTTTGGTAGAAAAAACGTCGCGTTGTCTGCCTAAAGAAACGTACGAACTATTTGAAGCGGGCACATATTTGACACATGTTACGATTTCATTTTGTCCGGAAGGGTCTGGATGGATTGGATGACGCCATCGAGTTTCGTTTCGATCCGGTACAGTAAGTAAAACGTGACTGCGATCGGGAATCCGACGTCTTGGATAAGCGGCAAAATCATGTCCATAGTGGCATTCCTCCTTTCTCTTTGTTATATACAGTGAATGCGTAAAAATCGAAACTACATTGGCGGCACTTCTTTTCATCTTAAAAATGAAAAAAACCGCGAAGCAATCATTCACTTTAGGCGGATTCTTTAAAGGATCGTTCGAGCACTTCATCAAAATAACGACGGTTGCCGATACCGGTCAAACTGTCGCTGAACGAGAGCTGCTTCAGTCTTTCATTTGCTTGCCGCAGTTCTTTTTCGGCCTGTTGCCTGAGTGGAAATTCTCGATCGAGTGAACGCGCCATTTCGTTGTACGCACTGTGCAAGGCTTTAAATTCATCGAGCGATTCATCGTGTACTTGATCGGAAATACGGTGGTTGTAATTGCCAAGCCGTAGAATGACCGTTCCTTCGAGCAGTTTATCAATCGGGAAAATAATTTGCTGTATGAGAAGCCGGATCACGACGAAAGCAATAAGAAAGACGAACAATAAAATCCCGCCGATAACAAACAACGAGTGCCAAAACTCGATATTCATTTCCGTTGTATCCATTTCGCCAATAAGCAACCATTTACCGTTATGAATCCATAGATACTGTCCGATGACGGTGTCACCTGCCGCATTCTCATACGAATTCAGCTGTGGTTCGTCTAAACGTGCGTGTTTAAACACATCGGTGTCGGACAGTGTTAACGGACTAGTCTCGTCCGTCCGGCTTAATACGAGCCCGGATGGATCGGTTAAATACAGATGGCCTGTTTCCCCAAGCTGAAGCGTATTGATGATGGAGCGAAGAGTGTGCAGCGCGGCCGTTCCGACAATAATCCCATCAATATCGTTTAATTCATTCCAGATTGGTGCAGAGAATAGGACGACCGGCTCATGATCTGTTCGGTGTTCTGTTACACCAGTCACAAACGTATGACCGGCGATCGCCGCTTGAAAATAATCGTGGTCCGCCACATTTAACATGCTAGCTTCGCTATTTTCAATCAGGTCATATTCCAAGAACCCGTCTTTATTTATAACGGAATGATGGCAAGTAGTCAGAAATAGCAGCGAGCGATCAGAAATCGAGGGGAATGGTCAGAAAGGAGAAAATGTATCTCATTATTAAATGTAAAGCCCCAACTTCTTAATAGAAGTCAGGGCTTGAATGATTGAAGCAAAAAGACGAATTCTTTTTATCCCGCATTAACGGGCAGTAAGACCCCCACTTCAAGTTTTCGAAAAGAAAAGAAGGATAAGTGGGGGATCAACTGCCCGTAAAAGCCCGATTGGTTCAACTAATATTCAGTGGGGGATGAAGAAAACCCCCCACTGAATGAAGTTTCACTTTATCCTATTATTATTCCGTTTTTTCTTCAGTAGTGCCATCTTCCGTTTCTTCTTCTACTTGATCTTCTTGCTGTTCATCGTCGACACCCGTATCTTGATCTTCTCCCTCAGCACAGCCCGTCAATCCCCCAAGTGTTAAAGTAGCGGCCATTCCACCAACTAGAAATTTTTTCTTCCAATTAGAATCCATGAATAACTCCTCCTATATAAACGGATTTGATGAAACATGCACTCCTTTTACAAAGTAAAAGAAGCGAAAGGTAAAGCATAGTGACTATAACACGAATTAAAATGGAAAAGTCTGAATTTACAAAAAATTAACATTAAGTAATAGATTTTTTATATAAACTTTGTAATGATGTGGTACTATTTACAAAGTTTATTAGAATTCATTGAACAGGAACCAGGGTATTCCAGATTAAGTAAATCTGTGTTTTTCTGAAAAATAAGGGTACATATACGGCATACTACTAATCAAACTCGAACTATGGGGATAAGGAGATGCAATCGTGAAAACACAATTAATGAAAATGCTGGATGCGCGGAAAGAGGAAATGATTCAAATACGCCGCTATTTACATGAAAACCCCGAGCTGTCGTTTCAAGAACAAAAAACGGCTCAATTCATCGTGGACTTTTACAAAGGAAAAGATATGGACGTTCAAACGAATGTTGGAAATGGCCTTGGCATCATCGTCACCATTCATGGCGGCAAACCGGGGAAAACGATTGGTCTCCGGGCTGATTTTGATGCACTGCCGATTTTTGAAGAAACGGATGTGCCGTTTAAATCGAAAAATGAAGGCGTCATGCATGCATGTGGACACGATGGGCATACGGCATACATGTTGGTGCTGGCCGATTGCCTCATTCAGTTAAAATCGTCAATTGCAGGTTCGATCAAAATTATTCATCAGCATGCGGAAGAAACACCGCCAGGCGGCGCAAAAAGCATTGTTGATTCCGGTGTGCTTGATGATCTGGACTCGATTTACGGCATTCACTTGTTTCCGACTGAACCGGCGGGTGTGGTCGGCTACCGGAGCGGCTATGCGATGGCCGGCAGATCGTATTTTAAACTCGTCATTCAAGGCACAGGCGGCCACGGATCTTCTCCTCATATGGCCAATGATGCTATTATCGCAGGCGCTCATTTTGTCACTGCTGTTCAAACGGTCGTCAGCCGCAGGTTAAATCCGTTTGAAGCAGGTGTCGTAACGATTGGTTCTTTCGACGGAAAAGGAACGTTCAATGTGATCAAAGACAGCGTGGAGCTTGAAGGAGATGTGCGCTACATGAACGGTGATACACAGCAGCTAATCGATAAAGAAATTCATCGCATTACAAGCGGAATCGAAGTGGAATTTGGCGTCAAATGCGAGTTGACGTATACATCTGATTACCCGCCGCTTTACAATGATCCGCAAGTGACTGAAAAGGTTGTCGCCAGCCTACAAAGCATGAATGATCCGGATATTCAGAAAGTGATGGAATTTCCGATGATTTCGGCATCAGAAGACTTTGCTTACTACGCTGAAAAAATTCCAGGCACCTTCTTTTTCATAGGCTGTATACCAAAAGGAGTCGAAACACCGTATTTTAACCATCATCCGAAATTCGATATTGATGAAGACGCTCTTCTCGTCGCTGCAAAATCAGTCGGCCAGGTCGTTTGCGATTACTTTAAAGTAGATTAATTCATCTATCTGGATAAAAAACATCTCCTTGGCATAATCCAAGGAGATGGTACATGTCACATGCGCCGATTTTCCACCGTTTTTAGCCGGTTTTGCTGATCGGGGACGCCCGCGATTTCTTCGAGTTTTTTATTTTTTTCCACTTGAATCTGTTTGACATTTTTTTCGAACACTTCATTGTATTTTTCTTCTTTTTCGCTCATTCAACTCACTCCTTTGAAATCAATTCACGTTAGTTTTTCCAGGAGTTTGCGATTGTATCCGCGATGTTTTTACCATTGGTGATGCAAGCTCCAATGCCGACACCGTAATACGAACAGCCGGCGAGTAGCACATTAGGAAAAAGATCCGCCATTTTTTGTGATAAAGACGAGACGGCCTGACTATGCTTCAAATGGTAATTAGGCATTAAATCTGTCCATCGAGTCACATTAACAGAATGCGGTTTTTCAGTTATGCCAAGACTTTTCTGAATGTCAGACAGCGCTGCCTTTGTTAATTCCTCTTCATTCAATTGTTTCAACGCTTCATAATTCAGATTCGAGCTTTTGTAAAATAACCGGACTAATAAACGGTGATGTTGAGATGTATGCGCCCATTTTCGACTCGTCCATGTACATGCATCGCACATTAAATCACTGCCTTCTGTGACGATAAATCCGGTCCCGTCAGCGGGGAGGCGGTCATCGGAAATATCAAATCCGATATATACGCTCGTCAGCGATGAATGGGTCAGCTCATTGAAATCCAGATCGAGCTCCGGCGCATTCAACATGCGCTGTGCGGCGTCATGCGGGGTGCTCAACACGACGAAATCAGCTTGAATGTTTTCATCGTTATCAAATGAAAGTTCATACGCATCGCCCGTTTTTTCAATGTGGGTGATACGGACCCCTTTTAACACACGTGCATTACCGGAACGTTCCTCAAGGCGGTCAATAAGTGTCGACAGGCCGTTTTTAAAGGAAATAAATTTTTTATTTCCAGCAGATTGAAAGGTTTTTTTGTTCTCGGAAAATCCTTTAATAATGCTGCCATATTTATTTTTGTAATCAAGTAAATAGGGCAGTGTCGATGCCATCGTTAATGTTTCCAGTTTCCCTGAATACACACCGGATAAAATCGGTGAGATTTGTTTTTCAACAATTTCTTTTCCTAAAAAGTGCTCCAAAAATGAGCCGACTGAACTGTCGATTGTAAAGTTATTTTCTGTTTTTTCGAAGTCAAGCATCGCTTCTCGCTTGCCTTTTTCCGAAATTAACGTGCTTCCAAAAAGTGACTCAACGCTTGTCGGGATGCCGAAAATGGTGTCTTCGGGAATTTTGTGCAGCGTGTTGTCGGTATAAATGTACGACGTGCCTGTTTCGTTGTAGACGAGTTCATCAAGCAAATCAAGTTCCTTGATGAGCGGCATCACACCTCCGTTCCGGGCAACAATCGAATCGGCGCCTGCTTCCATAATGAATTCATCGTTTTTCACTGTACGGATTTTGCCGCCCAGTTCCTCGTTTTGTTCAACGAGAATGACATTCAGATTTAGTTGTTGTTTTTGTAAATGATACAAGGCGGACAGGCCAGTGATGCCGCCTCCGATAATGACAGCTGTTTTCATAAACGTTCACTCCTCGCAATTATAATAGCATTTTTTCAACGGCTGCCTGCAGGTCAATTTCGACATTTCCTTTAATTGCGCGGCTAATCATGCACGATCTTTCCGCTTTTTCCGTCAGTTTGTACGCAAGCTGGACATCTTTTTCTGTCGCCTCCGCTTTTAATACAATATTTGGCCGATGAATAATTTTTTTATACGTAATGATGCCGTTCGTCACATCGACAATGCCTTCTGATTTCATGGTGAGGGATACCTTTTCGAGCTGATTGCGCTCTAGCATCGCAGCAAGCGTAATAATGTAGCACGTTGCGGCCGCTCCGAGCAGCATCTCATCAGGATTCGTGCCGACGCCCGGACCATCCATTTCAGGCGGGATGGACACGTCTGTTTTTAAATTCTTTGCTTCAATTGTCCCGACATCATTCCGGGCACCAGGCCAGTCCGCTTTTAAATGAAAGATGTGTTCCGCCATTTAATCCTCTCCTTCCGTTCAGTGTAACTGATCTTGCTGAAAATAACGCCAATCCTGCTCTTGCTTTCCTTTTCGCGTTATCTATACCTTATAGAAGAAATTTGACGAGTGGTCAAAAATAGCAATGAACGGTCAGAAGAGGCAGCAGTCATTGCATCGAAAAAAGTGCTGCCGGATTCGTTTGATGAATGGAATGTATAAAACACAGTTATTAATGCACTGTACGATTATCACCTAAAGTTTTATAATATTCTTACAATTAGAAAGGGGATAATCGTGTGAAAAAGTCATTAGTCGGTGTGGTTGTCTTTACCCTCGTTCTCAGTCTCGTTGGCTCATTTGCCAGTGCGGCTACGTTCAGAGATGTTCCAGAATCGAATCGTTTCTATGAAGAAATTGATCTGTTATCGAATCTTGAGATTATTTCGGGATTTACAGACGGTACATTCAGGCCGGAAGAAAATGTGACGCGTGCACAAGCAGCCATTTTAATCGGAAAAACATTTGACCTTGACGGTACAAAGAGAACAACATCGTTTTCAGACGTTCACTTATCTAATACAGCGTCAGGCTACATTGAGTCTGCTGTTGAAGAAGGAATTCTGTCCGGGTTTCCAGATGGTACGTATAGACCAAATCAAACCGTCACACGTGCGCAATTAGCGATCATCCTCGGTCGTGCATTTGACATCACAGAAGCGGTGGACATTCACTTTCCGGATGTATCGAAAACGGCTGCTGCGTATCCATATATTGAAAATGTGGTAGCGGCGGGAATTGCATATGGATACGAGGACGGTTACTACAGACCGAATAGGGCTGTCACAAGGGAACAGTTTGCGGCCTTTCTTGCACGAGCCTACGTTTATACGTCTGAGGCTCCTGAAGAAGCAGCCCTTTCTTCGTTTTTCCTAAAGAACGGTCAAACGGCTTCATTTAGAGGAGAGGGCAATGAGTATGCAACGTACACGACGCGTACAGTATGGCACAATAATAAACATGTAACGGTGTATGAGGACAATGGCGGTACAGTCGTGGCACGAACGTTTCGGATAGAAGATGATCGGATTGTCGTCGTGCGTGAAGAAGCGGAATCATACGAAGATTACACGCCAACTGTGAGTGAATTACAGGCGCTTGAGCCGCTCTATACGTATTTACAGCTTCCGCTTGAGGCCGGCGCTTCCTTTGACGGATGGACCGTCATCGATGATTCGGCTGTCCTAACAACGCCGCTTCGAACATTTAACCATGTCATCGTCATCGAGAAAATGAATGAACATGGGAATGTGAGCCGTAAGTACTTTGTAAAAGGATTTGGCGAAGTGAAGGCCGAATATGAAATGGCGGCAGATGGTGAAACAATTGTGATTACATCTGAGATTGAGCATATGGAGTGATGTAACAATTTGCGAAAAATAGCCTTCGTTCCTGCTTAAGGAAGGCTGGCTATTTTTTATGCAGACGAGGCAGGTAAGTTATTTCATAACATAGTCCGTGGCCCCATCCTTGGATCGTTCTCAACTTTTTTCTAAAGAGCCTTTTTTGCATAAAAAAAACCGATTCTCTTTTTTATTGTTGAGAACCGGTTGATGGTGGATCACTATGATTAATTCGGCTATATAAAATCACACTCTTCATCTTTTATGACCAAACTTTTTTTGTTCCATGAAAATTCCGTATTCTTGTGCTTTGACAATTTTTTCACCATAAGCGTTTATTGCTTTTTTCACTACTTTAATAAAGTTCAAGTTCATTCTCCTATTCTAAAATTATTTATTTTGTTCGATGACAACGCCGCATTGCTGTGCTTTTAAAAGTCCATACTCCTGCGCTTTGACAAGGTGTTTTCCGTAAGCATTCATCGCTGTTTTCACTGTTTGAATGAAGTTCATGTCCGTTCCCCTCTTCCTATTTGGTATGACTTAATTATCGGTCATAAAGTACTTTTTATCAAAGTGAATGTAAACGGCAACAATTCGGGTGTAAACGATAACATTGGCAATGAAAGCGAATAACATGAGCCTTTTTCTCACTAATTCATTCTTTTTCTTCAATTATCGTTATTTTCCATATTAATTAACTTTTACAAACGAAATTTTGTTTAATTTAGTCGATTAGGGAGTAAAAATGATTGGCTTGTTGTGTTAAAATATATAAAAAAAGGAAAATGGACGAGGTGGTTTAACAGTGATTTTTGCGTGAATCATTTTAAATGCGTTGTGCTTTGTAATTTTAAAATGTCATATATTCTTTTAAAAGGATTGAAAGCGCTTTTATATTTTGATAATCTTTGTTAATAAAGAACATGAATTTCTTATCAAGTTCGCCATCATATTTCAGAAAATTAAAAAAGTAATTTTTAAAATGGATAAATGGAGGCAGATAAACTTGAATGAAATTTTAATTGTTGAAGACGATAAGGATATACAGAAGATTATATTGATGAATTTATCTCTTGAAGGCTTTGGCTATACGATTGCCGGAACGAGAATGGAAGCTGGGAAAATTTATTTAAAGAATGGATAGAGGGAGGCAGATAAACGTGGATGAAATTTTAATTGTTGAAGATGATATGGATATACAGAAGATTATATCGATGAATTTATCTCTCGAAGGGTTTGGCTATACGATTGCCGGAACGGGAATGGAAGCGATTAAACAGGTTCGGGAAAATGAACCCGATCTTATTCTTTTAGACATCGAATTACCTGATATGAACGGAATTGATTTATGTCAGCAGCTGCGTGAAATGACGGCTGTCCCCATTTTATATGTAACCTGTAATAATGAGGACAGAGAAAAAATTTTAGCTTTTGCGATGGGGGGCGATGATTATATTGAAAAGCCCTTTAATTCGAGGGTTTTAATCGCCCGCATTAAAGCCCACTTAAGAAGAAATTCGATCAACCACAATCAAAATGCTTCTAAGAAGCGAATTTCTTTTGACGATATTGTCATCGATCTGTCTGCCCGGGAAGTAACACGGAATGGAAAAGTCATTGAATTAACAGCGAAAGAATTTGAACTGCTCACCTTTTTTGCTCAAAATCCAAATCAAGTATTCTCAGCGGAGCAGCTATTAGATCAAATTTGGGGATATGATTCGTTTAGTGAGAAGAGTACGATTATCGTCCATATTTCAAACTTGAGGAAGAAGATTGAAGAGTATCCAGTAAATCCTTCCTACATCGTTACAATGAGGGGGGTAGGCTACAAGTTTGTTCAAACGTCCATTTAATTTTAGGAAATCTTATTATTTTAAGATTTTACTATTTACAACGATGATCTCTTTTATTCCGTTTGTGATGATCGCAGCATACAGTATGTACCAAGGAAGCAATTTATCGAATCAAATTATGAAAGATCATATAGCAGATACAAAAAAAGAAGTTATTTCTCAAAAACTGTTATATCTTCAAAAAGAAACGCAAAATTTGAATACTGATTTGCACAATCTTGAAAATACGTTAAGATTAATTCAAAAACAAGCGGAAACCCTTTATAGTCAGCCTAATCTAGCTCTTACAAACGAACTGAATTTGACAAAAGGGAAAGAAGGCTATTTGTGGGAAACATTTGAAGATAAACATGAAAAAACAAATGTTTTTATTAGTTCTTTATCAAGTGATTCGCCTGAGGCTACAATCAATGATTTGAAAATAGCGAAGCAGCTTGAACCATTGTTTGTTCAAACGATGAAAAATGAATCCATGATCAATGCCGTTTACTTATCGCTACCGAGCTCTTCTTGGTTATATTATCCTTTTCTTGATGTAGAAGCAGCCATTGCGAAGAAGACATTTTCACCGAATATCCGTTTTCAAGATTACGAGTTTTATACAGTTGCATTGAATCCGGAGCGTAAAGTGAAATGGACGACACCTTATATATGGTCGGCTAAACCGATTGGCGATGTAACGAAACAGGACTGGCTCATATCTGTCGGAGCACCTGTTTATTTATCTACAGGCGATTTTAAAGGGATGGTCGGTTTAGATGTGCCAATTGAAAACATCACAAACAAATTAATGAATGTTGAATTCAGTGAACCAAACGCCTTTGCCTTTTTAATCGATGAGAAAGGGAATTTTATCTCGGGACAAACGAAAGCGGAAGGGATCAAGGAAAACGAGTTCATTATGAAGAGTGCGTTAAAAAATAAAGAAGGCATCCTGCCAATCACGTATTCGAATTCAGATGCTTATTTATTATCTTCGTCATTAAATAATGGATGGAGTCTCAACTTTATCATTTCAGAGTCGGATATTGTAGAACCTATTGTCAAAAGTACAAAGGCACAGACAAATAAGCATATGCTTCTTTTTTTGTCTCATCTTTTCGTATTTTTAATTTTCGGAATTGCCATTCTACTATATATGACGTATCGATTTTCACGAACGATCACCCAGCCTATTGATCAGTTAACGAATGCACTAAGAGAGAGTGCTGACGGCAATTTTGTGAAAGAACTTCATATTAAGCAAGAAGATGAAATTGGCAACTTAGCAGTAGCGTTTAACTTTATGAACCGAAAAATTCAAGAATTAGTTGGCGAATTAAATTTAAAAGCCCATCAATTAGAAGATAAAGTGTTAGAGCGGACGGAAGAGCTGGAAAGTGCCAATGAACGGTTAGTAAATACGAACCAACAACTTCAAGAATCAGAGAAACGACGAAAAGAATTTATGTCACAGATTTCTCACGATTTAAAAACGCCGTTAACGTCTGTCAGGGAATACACGGAAATTTTAGTGAATCATCCAGAACTTCCTAAAGTGCAAAAAAAAGAAATTATGAATTCCATCTTGCTGCGTAGCAACCATATTATCCAATTAATTAATGACCTATTTGAAATGAACACGGATGATGATGGAGACTACGTAAAAGAAGTCATTCCATTTGATTTCTTACTAGGGCAATCGTTAGACATGATCGCGATCCGATCAGAAGGATGCGATGTAGAAATTACGAAAGACTATGAAATAGGTTCACACTTCATTTTTGTTGACCCTAAAAAAATGAATCGCGTATTTATTAATATATTGGAGAATGCCGTTAAATATTCCAAACCAAAGAATAAAGAAAAAATAAAAATCGATATTTCCGCATATCAACAAGATAAAAATCTGATCATTACGTTCAAAGATTATGGAATCGGTATATCAGAAAATAATAAAGAAAAAATCTTTCTTCCGTTCTTTCGAGAAAAAAGGACAAAAACCGAAAAAATTAAAGGAAATGGATTGGGTTTGTCGATCGTGCAAAAAATTATTGCCGCACACGAAGGTCAAATTTTAGTAGAAAGCAAAGTAAGCGTAGGAACAACGATTACGATTGTACTTCCGTTAGTTGAAATATCGGACTTTTAACAACCTGGGCGGATACTACTTAGTAGTGTCCGTTCTTTTGTTGTATATGGATGTCAATATTACTTCATCTAGGCGACAGAAAGTATGCAATGATTAATTGAATATTTATTATATTTAGAATTTATGGAAAGTTTATTGTTAGTTAATATAGACTTTAGGATAACTTTATAAATAAATAATATGATACATGTATAGAAAAGAGAAACACACGAAAGAAAAGCAAACGGTTACAAAAAAGTATGAAAGCGTTAACAGATTGAATATTTATTATATTTAGAATTTATCGAAAGTTTATTGTTAGTTAATATAGACTTTAGGATAACTTTATAAATAAATAATATGATACATGTATAGAAAAGAGAAACACGCGAAAGAAAAGCAAACGGTTACAAAATATGAAAACGTTATCAGATAGAAACAAACGACTAAAAAGCGGGAGTGAAAGAAATGAGTGCAGAAACAGCATGGTTAGAAGAATTGACGTATTTAAATGATAAGCCAGGTGTGAAGCTCATTAAAGCTGGAACGTATAAAAAGAAGGAACTAAATGACATCCTCGGTATCCCGAATCTTGAAAGCCAAATTATCGACGTTCCGGTTTGCACAGATAAACATGCTCTACAAATGGGCTATTTCTCGATGCAACCTTCAGAAGACTTTGAATTTACGTACACATTCTTGGAAATCAAAATTGTGTTCAGAGGAAAAATTATTGTTCGTGATGATCAAGGGAAAAAATATGTAGCTGAAGAAGGTGACGTATTCGTTTTCAGCCCAACAACAACGGTTATCTTTGATGGTGAAAGTGACGGAGACGCTTTTTATACAGCACATCGCCTGCCTGAACCTTCATTTGTATAACATAACGATTAGGAGGCAGAACATTGGAAGTCATTTATGTAAATAAAAGCAACCGGCATACGTTTCTCGCAGAAAATGAACCAAGTGTGATCGCCTTAGGCTTTTTTGATGGAGTTCATTTAGGTCATCAACAAGTTATCAAAGAAGCTAAAAAAATAGCAGATGAAAAGCAGCTGCAGCTCGCCTGTATGAGCTTTTTCCCGCACCCTAAAGAAGTGCTTAAGAGAGACAAGAAAAAAATGCAATATTTAATGCCAATGATCGTCAAACAACGAATTTTGAAAAAGCTAGGTGTGAAAAAATTTTACATCGTGCAATTTGATCAAGACTTTGCTTCCTTAACACCTGAGCAATTTGTCCAAAAATATCTTATTGACTTTGGCGTAAAGTATGCAGTAGCGGGATTTGACTTTAATTATGGCCAATTCGGAAAAGGTAATATGGATCGAATAAAAGAGGACTCGAAAGGCTTGATTGAAGGAATAAAAGTAGAAAAAGTGGAGTTTGGTGGAGAAAAAATCAGCTCTACTTTAATAAGAAAGTTAATTTCTTCAGGGAAAATGGATATTGTCCACCGCTATTTAGGTGAGCATTACCATATACAAGGAAAGATATTTTCCACTAAAAATAGTGTTGAAGTCATAGCGAGCCCTTATTATCTTCTTCCTCCCCCAGGAGTGTATGAAGTGAGTATTACGAACGGGGATGAAATAGACAACCAAGTCGTATTAGTAACACAGGAAACGCCTAAAATTATCTTTTCTGCTCATAACAATCGTTTATTAGTAGATCAAGAAGACATTCACATTGGGTGGATCAAACGTTTATCACCTGGAATGTTTACGATTTTGGAGGAACAGCCTTCCTTATCCCAGGAAGCGTAACATGTTGAATAAACCGGTTATACTGCCGGATTTATTATAGAAAAAATAAAAAATGAAAATGATGGAGGTACAAAAATGAGTGCAGAAACAGCATGGTTAGAAGAATTGACGTATTTAAACGATAAGCCAGGTGTCAAGCTCATTAAAGCTGGAACGTATAAAAAGAAGGAACTAAATGACATCCTTGGTATTCCAAATCTTGAAAGTCAAATTATCGACGTTCCGGTTTGCACAGATAAACATGCTCTACAAATGGGTTATTTCTCTATGCAGCCTTCAGAAGACTTTGAATTTACGTACACATTCTTGGAAATCAAAATTGTGTTCAGAGGAAAAATTATTGTTCGCGACGATCAAGGGAAAAAGTATGTAGCTGAAGAAGGCGACGTATTTGTTTTCAGCCCAACAACAACGGTTATCTTTGACGGTGAAAGTGACGGAGACGCTTTTTATACAGCACATCGCCTGCCTGAATCTTCATTTTTGTAATACAAAAAGTGAAGAAAGTGATAGATGTCGTTTTTATAGAAACTGAATTTTCGAAATAATAAAAACTAAACGTATAGGAGTGTTAAACATGAGCCAATCTACAACAGAATCAACAAACTACAACTATTTAAGTAAAGAACCGAGCATTCAAATTATTAAAGCTGGTACTTTCCAGAAGAAAGAATTGAATGATATTCTAGGGATTCCGGCACTAAAAAGCCAAATCATTGATGTTCCGGTTACGTCAAAAGAAAATGCGATTACGATGGGTTACTTCGATATGCAGCCTGGTGAAGAATTTGAATTCGTGTATGAATTTTTAGAAGTGAAATTCGTCATTAAAGGTAAATTTGTCTTGCGTGATAGAGAAGGAAACAAATATGTAGCAGAAGCAGGAGATGTTGTCATCTTCACTCCGAATAAACCGGTCATTTTTGATGCTGAAAGTGATGGAGAAGCTTTTTACACGGCTCACCGTATCCCTGAAAAACCATTTTTGTAAAACTGACATAATCGTTTGTTCTATATGAATAGGCAGTAAGAAAAAAATAAAATTATTGGAGTGTTAAACATGAGCAGAGCAGAAACTAAAGATAATTATACGTACTTAAGTCAAAAACCAGGCTTACAATTAATTAAAGTTGGAAGCTATGACATGAAAGAATTGAATACAATATTAGGGATTCCAGAAGTGAGAAGCCAAATCCTTGATATTCCGATTACTGCAAACGAAAATGCAGCAACAGTAGGATTATACGCAATGCAAGAAGCTGACAAAGGTTTCGATTTTAAATATGATTTCTTAGAAATGAAAACAGTTGTCACTGGGAAATTTGTTTTAAGTGATGATCAAGGAAACAGCTTTACAGCAGAAGCAGGCGATGTTGTTATCATCAACGCTGGCACAACGGTTACATTCCATGGTGAGAGCGATGGTACAGCGGTTTATGTAGCACATAGATTGCCAGAACCTACATTTGCATAATTGATCGTTTAACTAGATTTTAAAGTCAAATCATAAATGTTCCCGTTTGCAGCACAAATGAAAGCGCTGTGAAAACGGACCAATGGGGGATGGGAACGCAGACGAAGATCGTTACTTTCTGTGGGCCTCCCCCGCTGAATAAAGTTTCATATTATTTATTAGATTTAGCCCTTATATATTCTAATTTTTTGCAAAGCCAAAGGGGGGTTATTGAACAATGCATACGGTCAATACCATGAGTTATCAAGATTTTGATTTTGAGGTGAATGGTCAAAAAGCGTTATTAGAAGATATTTTCCCAGGATTCAACGAATACGACCGCATTGGTGTCGTCGTAAGAGAAGTTGGCGGTGGGATAGGTGCCAGTGCCTTGCTGATGTCAGCGCTTACACGTTTTTATGACTTCTTTCGCCCGAATCTAGGCACCGAGCCAGGTCAGCAGTTTATTTATCCGGAATTCTTTGTCTTCCATGTTGGCAAAAAACATATGTCACATTATTGGATGGACATTTGGCCGCCGCATAAAGAAGTGTTGATCGAAGAGGACGATCCGGAACAAATTTTGGAAGCGATTAATGATCGTGGCATTACCCGTCTGCTCGTTGAAGACATCAATCCTTCACATCCTATTTTTTTAAGAGAAACGTTCAACGCTGCCAAACATCGTATCGTCAGCGCTTTGGCATATTCTCCGACGGGCCGCGTTGAAAACAGTGATGTGAAAATCACAAGTTGTGAAGCTGCTGAAAAAAATGTTGTTGGCTCTATCCGGATTTCAGAAGAGCTTTCGAAAGAAGAACTGGATCAGTTGGAGGAAAGACGCGAATCTCTTAAAGTGAACGGTCGTGTTACGGAAACATACCGACAAATTGGCGTTGTAGAAGCATTGCATATGCTTACCGAGAACACGGAACCAGGTGAAACGACACGCAGCTACTTTGCCTTACTTGAGATGGAAGAAGAGATGGAAGTGTAATTGTTGATCGTGTCTCTGAATAACGAAGAGTGATAAGCAACTCTCTCAATATAAATTTCTAATCTATAATTACGGAATATTATGAATAATAAATATATATTTAATTCATTTTAATAAAAAACATCTGAGGAGTGGAGAATGATGACAGTTAATAACACAACAATCGATAACACAAAAGTAGCAACAGAAGGAGTTATGCAAGTTCCAAGCTGGTGGACATGCCCGCCAGGATATGAAGAATTGCAAGCAAAGGCACATGAGCTTGGGAAAAATGAGCTGCTTCCAAGAGCTGCTATCTCGGATCAAGAAAGTCGTTATCCTCGTGAAAGTTTAACGAAAATTGCAGAAGCAGGATTTGGAGCAGCTACTCTACCGACTGAGCTTGGCGGTGTTGGCAAGGGGCTTACTGGTTTTGCTGTATTAGCTGAAAGTTTTGCTCAATATTGTGCTTCTTCAACGATGTGCTGGGTCATGCATACAGCGGCAACGCAATTAATGTATGTAGCAGGAAATGAAGAGCAGCATAAACGTTTTATCCCTGATGTGCTTAAAGGAAAAGTGGGCGCGTTAGCTTTCAGTGAACCAGCAACCGGAAGTCACTTTTGGAATGTTGTCAGTACAGCACCGCGCAGTGGAAATGGTTATTTATTGAATGCAGACAAATCTTTTGTTACGAGCGCTGGAGAAGCCGATTGGTATATCGTGGCGACTACGTATCCAGAAAGTACAAATGATGATAAGTTAATGTTTTTAGTTACAGATAATAATCAAGAGGGCATTACACAATACCCATACAATGCAATGGGACTACGCGGAAATTCCAGCGGTCCAATGAAGTTTAGAGACGTTTATGTTCCTGCGGAAAATCGTCTAGGCACTGAAGGCGGAATGAATTTCCACAATGATAATACACTTGATCCGTTGTTCTTATTAGGAACAGCTGCATGTTGGACTGGAATTGCGCAAGGCGCTCTTAATGCAGCAATTGACGGTGCCAAGAAGAAAGTGCATGCAGATACTGGGAAATCCGTTGCTGGATACCAAGTCATTCGTCATGAATTGGCGAAAGCTCAAATTACGATCGACAGTGCAAGAGCTATGCTGTACCGTACAGCTGAAGGTCTAGATCAGGCGATTGCAAATGGTACGCCGCTAGAGAAATGTCTTTTCCCTGTTTGGCAATTAAAAACGCATGCTGCTGACATTGTTATTCAAGTAACAAACCAAGCGCTGCAAGTTTCAGGCGGTAGAGGTTATTTGACAGGTCAAGTGGAAAAATTCTTACGTGATGGCCGTGCCGGTGCTGTTATGGGACCAACGAATGAAATTTTACGTGAGTGGATCGGTAAATCATTAATCGATGTTCCTTGGTTCGAGTAAAAGTATAAAAGTTACAAATATTTCAAATAGAAGATAAAATATTCTAGTATATACCGGAACCGAAGGGAAGTCATTTGGTTCCGGTATATCTCTCCATTGAACGAATTTTCATCGTAAGAAGCTGTTAGTATAAGGAGGAAATTGAAAATGAAGTTGCTAGGAATTTCAGGCACGATTACAGGAATAAAACCATTCCTTGTCGTTCAAAAAATATTAGATGAAGTAAAGCAAAACCATCCGGAAATCGAAGTGGAAATGCTTAATTTAAGAGATTATGATATTCAGTTCTGTGATGGGCGTGATCCGTCAACGTATACAGGAGATACGAAGAAAGTGATCGATATCGTTTCCTCAGCAGACTTTTACATTATCGGTACACCGATTTTCCAAGGATCGATTACGGGTGCCCTTAAAAACTTGTTTGATTTAATTCATCCGAAAGATCTACGCAATAAAGTAATGGGGTTTATTGCAACTGGCGGAACGTATCAGCACTATTTAGTCATTGAAAATCAATTGAATCCAATTGCAGGATATTTCCGTGCTTACGTTGCACCGGGATTTGTGTATCTGCATAATGATCATTTCAATCGTCAAAATGAGATAATTGATGAAGACGTGTTACAGCGTTTGACGGCTTTAGGCGAAGAAGTTGTCTATATGCAAAAAGCATTAAAAGCGCCAAAGAGCGATCATCAGTATACGGTATAAAAAAGAGAAAAATAAACAGTATGTAGAATAACCTCTTTTTCTAACAATTCAGCTAAGAAAAAGAGCGTTTTTCTTTTAGCTTTATGATAGACAAGGATTAAAACCGAATGAAAAAACAGAATATTGAAAAAATAAAAGTATTTTAGTTGATGGGTTTTTTCTCTACGCGGCCATTGGAGAAGGTTGGACTTATCTATATTCTTAGACGTGAGCAAAGGCTAGTGACCATGAAGAACCATGGCAGGAAATCTAGCAAACTCAAAAAAGAGAAATAAAGTGAAATGTCCGTCAGCAGGAGGTCAGACCCACAGAATGTGGGTCATTCAGATGTTGTTAGTCTGTGTTCCACTACCCACTATCCCTTACTCACTAAAGAGGAACTCAGGTAAATAGCGCTGCGTCCTGTGACAAAAATTAAAACGATTTCATTTAGGAGGGCAATTATTTTATGAGTTCATTGGCAGCTGCAAAAAAGAAACACAGAGAAAAGACAGTACGTTGGGGCTTTATGTGGGCTTTATGGACAGCCGTCTTATGGGGAGCATGGTATATACCGGGATCAGCGATCTGGTATGAATTCCCTTTCGGTTCTATGGCTATGGCGACAAATGAAGAGTATATAACCGTCGCAGCGGTCATCGCCGGTTTAAATGCCGTCGCTGTTTTACTGTTTATGTTTATATGGCTTGGCGTTTTAGGGAAGTGGAAAGATTACGGTCGCACGATTGTTCATTTTAGAAAAGTGACGAAATGGTACTTTATCGCTGCCATTTTCGGAGGACTGATGGCGATTTTCGGAAGCTTCTTGGCCATCGGCTTTGTTGGCGGTGTTTTTGCGGCCGTTGCAGGGCTAATGTACCCCATTGTAGGCTCTATATTAGCGAACAGATGGTACGGTGAAAAGATATCGCGGAGAGCGGCGATCGGCATCGGTATGATTGTTGTCGGAGGAATCGCCGTATTTGCTCCGGGTATTGTGGGAGAAATACAAAACAGTTCAGGTGCCTGGTTAGGCTATATAGGCGGTTTGATGGCAGCAATTGGCTGGGGAGTGGAAGGAGCGATCGCTGGACGGGCACTAGACGTTACAGATCCAGATGTAGGCTTAACACTTCGATTTACAGGTGAAGTTTTCTGGTGGGTAGCTGTCGTCTTACCTCTATTTCTAATATTTGGAGATGTACCTATTTTGACGATTATTGGTCAGACACTGACATCGGGAGCAGCGGTAATCTGGCTACTTTTAGCGGGTATCACTTTTGGTTTCTGTTATGTGTCCTGGTACAAATCTTTCCCATTGATTGGTGTTGGAAGAGGACAAGCAATCGGGGACTTATACGGGATTTTTTCAATCATTTTTATCAGTATTTTCACGCTAACTATGCCAGAATGGAATTTCATTTTAGGCGCATTGGTTGTTATTACCGGCGGGTTTGTCATGTTTACTGAAAAGAGGGATGAGATGGAAGTCCTTCGTGCAGTTCCTACAGATAGGAAAGATAAAGAGGAGGCGATCTAAATGCCTAAAATGCATCTTAAAGGAAGAATATTGCAAATCGTACGAGAGAATACCTTGGGAAAATCGGAAAAAGGCATATGGGATTATGATATAGCCAAACAAGTTCTTACAGAGTACGAGCTGCAGGGAGCCTATGCGATGGGCAGCGTCCGGATCGCGCTAACGGATTTATTTTCAGGAGCGTTGATCGAAACGAGTGAAGAAAAGTTAGACAATGGTGAGCACTTCGGTAAAGATAAAGTATTATTTAAATATACACTTACAAGCTTTGGTGAAGATCGGATGAAGGATGCAGGAATCATTTAAAGTAAAATACAAAAAAAGGAGTGGGTTTTGTGCTAGAAATGAACGGATTTTGGGGCTTTGCCTCTGCTCCCTATGTATCGATAATCGGAATAACTGTAATATCCCTAATATGTCTAACTATAGCTAGGTTGTATGTGACCAAAATATGAGTCGTTGTTCGTTGAATGAGTACTAGAATCGGATAAAATAAAAAGCCGTCTCAAAGAGGAATATCCTGAGGCGGCTCTTTCTCATTTTATATAGTTTTTAACTTCGCGAAAAATAGTAGAATAGGAAAAGAGAGGGGAATAATATGGGGTGGATTTTACTTACGTTAGGTATTTTTGCAGAAATTATTGGAACCATATCTATGAAGTTATCAGAAGGCTTTACCAAACTGATTCCATCTATTTCTATTTTTGTTTTTTACGGACTTAGTTTAACGCTGGTGACGCTATCGCTTAAAAAAATTGATATTAGTATCGCTTACTCGATCTGGGCCGGGCTCGGAACAGCGACAGTTGCGGTAATCGGATTTATTTATTTTAAAGAGCATCTATCTCTCTTAAAAGTTGGTTCGATTGTTTTGATTGTTTTAGGTGTTGTAGGATTGAATTTAGGAGAAAGTGCTCAAGATGAGGAATCTGAAATGGTTATGCCTGTTGAGAAAGTGAAATAATGACGATGTATATTTTGATGGCTTCGAATCCAAAAATTGAAGCCTTTTTCTTATGTTAGTAAAGCCATCTCTTATATCATTTTAATCAAATAGAAAAGAGGAGAGAAGATGATGCATAACGAAAAGACGATGCAGACGATTGAAGCAGAGTGGCATTCACACCTGCCAAAAATAGAAACGGCAACATTTGGCATGGGCTGCTTCTGGGGAGCGGATGCACGATTTGGACATTTGCCTGGTATCATCCGGACGCGTGTCGGCTTTGCAGGCGGTGCAACAGAAAACCCGACGTATCGTGGCATGGGGGACCATACCGAGACCATTGAAATGGATTTTAATCCAGAAATCCTATCTTTTGAAGAAATTTTACACGTATTTTGGAACAATCATACGTCAACGAACAGAGTGAATTATAAAGAGCGGCAATACATGTCCATTTTGTTTTATCACGATGAACAGCAGAAACAATCCATTCTGAACGTGAAAAAAGAGCTCGAAGACGATCGAAATGAAACGATCGAAACAGAAGTTGTACCGTATTCTGGTTTTACATTAGCAGAAGAGCACCATCAAAAATATTATTTAAAACGGTTTTCTATAGCCGTTGATCTATTAAATACACATTATCCATCTATGGATGCGTTTACTCATTCCACATTAACCGCCCGATTAAATGGGTTCGTGAGAGAGTTTGGTACGTTGAATGACATTAAAAACGAAGTGAGCGATTGGGATATAGGTGAAGATTCCCATCAAATCGTGCTGGATATATTGAAAAGAATCCGCTGGTAGAGAGGCGAACTTCATTAATGAGTAAAAAAATAATAAAAAGAGATATGTTAGGCAGCTTGAATCCGTTCTTTATGCGGGCTCTCGCTGCCTAATTTTTTTTGAAATTCATCACGTTGTAAATGCGTATTTTTCCAAAGTGGCCTGAATAAGCCTTAAGACGTAGTTTGAAATATGGCTCTAGCTCATTACGAAACATTTCAATCCTCGGTAAGATAAATGTAAGTTAATTGAGGAGGTGGAGGAAATGAAAAGATGTATGTTATTCGTCGGTGGATTGATCGCGTTCATTGTGTTATTAGTAACACTTGGGCCTATGATTTTATTGGGTGTCGGCGTTTTATTGCTGTATGTCATTTTTAAGCAGTTCATGAAAAGTGGATCGACCGCAGGAAAAATCGGCTGGGTGATTGTCGGTCTGCTGCTTCTTAGTACGGTTGTGTTATCTAATATTCATGCGGTGATCGGTTTTGTAGCGGCCTATGCCTTGTATGTCGTGATCTCAAAGTGGAGAAATAACGATCATGTGTTAGAAGGAAAAATAGTAGAAGAAGATGATCCATTTACTAATTTTGAACGGCAATGGGCAGAACTTAATAAATAATGAAGAGGAGATCTACATGAACCTATTTACACGTATTAAACAATCGATTTCAGCGGACCTTCACCATATGTTAGATCGAAAAGAACAACAGAACCCGATTGCAGTATTGAACCATTATTTGCGCCAAAGTGAGCAAGAAAAGGACAAGGTAAGAACACTGATCGAACGACAGTATCGGTTGAAGGATGAATTTATAAGTGAATATCACCACGCGCAGGAACTTGCGGATAAGCGTTTCGCACAAGCGAGTATCGCTAAAAAAGCGGGCGAAGAAGAACTGCATACATTTGCAATGAAAGAGTATGAAGACTATCAATCACGGGCAGAAAGAATAAAGATGTTAGTGGAAGAGTCTACACAGCAGCTGGAAACGTTGGAACACAAATATGATGAAATGAACTATAAGTTAAAAGATATGCACTTGCGGCGCATGGAACTGATGGGGCGTGAAAACGTGGCACGCACGAATCATCGGCTCAATAAAGTGATCGCAGATGAATCGGACAAACGATCTTCTCGTTTCACTGAAATGGAACAATACATTGACGGGTTAGAGAGAAAAGTGAATCATTCTTATGAGCACCATACATTTGACAGCAAAATGGCCAAGCTTGAAAAAGACATACAGGTAGATGATCAAGCTGAGGCTTACTAACACATACCTTAACAGCTACGTTTACATGATGATAGGTATGTCCAAAAAGGGATAAATGTTATACTGAACAGACATAGTGTTTGATGTCTGTTCGAATACATAGAAAGGGGGTCACCTCCATGTTTCAACGGTTGACGACAAATATGTTCAATTGGATCATGATTTTTGGGGTGATCCTCTTTATTATTGAAATTGTTTTTTTTGATGGCGGCATTATTTTTTCCGCTTTATTTTTTAGCGTATTAACATATGTGGGCTGGAAGAAATTAAATCGCTTATGGGGAAAATGTTTCTTTTGGGGAGGCTTCATCAGTTTAATCGTAACCATTTTGAACATGATCGCTGTGCGCTTCCTTTTTATCATTGGTATTATTTTATTTCTCATCCATTATGCGAAAACGAAAAAAGAAGCAGAACGAATCGAGCCGATGTTTCGTATGAGAGAGGGAAAAGCGGCGGCAGAGCCAATCATTCAACTAAAACCGTTATTTACTCATAAAATTTTTGAAGATCAGAAAACGGAAAATACGGCTTATCAGTGGCGGGACGTAAATATATATGGAGGGTTTGGTGATCGGATCATTGATCTGAGCAACACGGTTTTACCTGAAGACACGGCTGTTATTTCAATCCGTCACATCATTGGGAACATCGAAATTTATGTTCCTTATGAGGTGGAAGTGAGTATCCATCACAGTTCTATTTTTGGCCGTGCCCATCTCTTTGGAAACCATCATGAGAATTTAATGAATCAATCCCTTCTATATCAGACAGAAAACTATCATTCAACTTATCCAAGAGTCAAAATCATTACCTCTTTATTATCTGGGGACATCGAGGTAAAACGGGTATGAGCATCATGATCCGTCACATGATCACAGCCGCTTTGTTCAGCCTATTCCTTTCTTTTATGATGATTAGCGTAACACTGGCTGCTTTTCCACTGGAAGATTGGTCGATCCTTTTTGAACAAAAAGTAGCCGACGTCTCTTTTTTATTCGTTATTTTAATCCTCCCTATATTAACTGGTTTAGTCATTGGGATATCGACGGGTTGGTATTGGCGGCAGAGGCTTCATCGGATCGATCGACAGCTGAATGAACTAGTAAAAGGTCAAACGTATTTAACAAATGACGAACGATACAAAGAATTGAAAGACATTCAACAACGGATGGAACAAGTGCAGGAGAAGTTTAGAAGCCAAGCAGAACACGCGCAGCGTTTGGCAACGGAACGAGCCATCGAACGGGAAAAAAGCCTGCAGGAAATCGTCGTTCAGGAAAGGAATCGCCTCGCGCGAGAATTACATGATTCCGTCAGCCAGCAGTTGTTCGCAGCATCGATGATGATGTCGGCCATTAATGAAACAAGTCTTCCGGAAAAATCACCTATTCATCGACAGCTGCAAATGGTCGAAACGATGATTCATCAATCACAACTTGAAATGCGGGCGTTGTTACTTCATTTAAGACCTGTCGCATTAAAAGGAAAATCACTGCAGGAAGGTGTCGAAGAACTGTTAATAGAACTGACTCAAAAAGTACCGATGGAAGTGGACTGGAAGATAGAAACATTCACCGTTGAAAAAGGAATAGAAGATCAGTTATTTCGAATTTTGCAAGAGTCTGTGTCGAACACGCTTAGACATGCGAAAGCAACGGCACTTCAAGTCATGCTGATTGAACGGGATGATACGATCATTTTAAGAGTGATCGATGATGGAAAAGGGTTTGATATAGAAAACGTTCGATCAGGCTCGTACGGACTCCAAAATATGCGTGAACGTGCCTATGAAGTAGGAGGAATATTTAAAATCATCAGTTTACCAAACGAAGGGACACGGTTAGAAGTCAAAATTCCACGATTGAAAAAAGAAGGTGAGAATCATCATTAAAATAGTATTTGCAGATGATCATGAAATGGTCCGAATCGGTGTATCTGCCTATCTATCTTCACAACCTGATATGGAAGTCATCGCTGAAGCAGATGATGGCGGAGGGGCTGTTCAGCTTGCTTTATCCTTAAAGCCAGATGTCATCTTAATGGATCTTGTGATGGAAAAAATGGATGGGATTGAAGCGACGAGACAAATTATTGAAAAATGGCCTGAAGCAAAAATCATTATCGTGACGAGCTTTCTTGATGATGAAAAAGTTTATCCTGCCCTCGAAGCCGGTGCGACAAGCTATATGTTGAAAACATCAAAAGCGAGTGACATTGCGAATGCAATACGCGCTACTCATGAAGGGCAATCTGTACTAGAACCGGAAGTGACAGGGAAAATCATGACACGGATGCGGGAAAAGCCGATGGACCAATTGCATGATCACTTAACCGATCGAGAAATGGAAGTTTTGCTGCTTGTCGCACAAGGGAAAACGAATCAAGAAATTGCTGATCAGTTATATATCGCGTTAAAAACAGTCAAAGTTCACGTCAGTAACATGTTAGGTAAGCTCGACGTACAAGATCGAACGCAGGCCGTTATTTACGCATTTAAGCACGATTTAATTCAGTAAACATCTTGTTCCCAAGATTGCTTACCTCTAAATAGTTACGCCTGTTGAAAAAATGAAATCATGACGATTTATGTCTTGAAGGCTTCGAGTCCAAAACTTGAAGTCTTTTTCTTTTGCCATCTAAACTATCTTTTGTATCAATAATCTAGCATCAAGAGAAAAAGATGGTATCGTTTTGAGAGAAGAGTATGAAGACGTTCATAAAGAATTGATTCAATTGTTTAAAGAAACAACCGTTGAACGGACTGGAAGAGATGAGATCATCGAATATACGCTTGAGGCAATAATAAACGGAAATAAGGAGGCACTTAGTCTCATGCTGCCGGAAGAAAACAGAGACGAGATTTGGAAAAGTGCATTTGAAAAAAACATATATCCATACGAAACGGTGCTCGCCGTTTCAGGAGAAAATAAAAAGCTACTCGGACATGCCCATTCAGGTGATATCTTGCTTATTGGCGCAACGGGATATATGATCGGCAATGGGACCGGCAATTAAGCAAGACGAGACAATCGGAGATATTTCCACACTTAATATTGCCCCGACGTTATACGACTTATTGGATATAGAAGCTCCGCCGTTTGTGGAAGGTAAGAGCAGGAGAGAATTATGGAGAGAATAACAAAACAGCGGTCTGCCCCGTGCAGATCGCTGTTTTGTTTATAATGGCCATGATGAATAGAAAGACATGTAACAGGGAATAGATTGAAATATTATCGAAGCATTATCGTGCCCTGCTTAGTGGTTGACAGATATAATAAAAAGGTTATATAAGGAAAGTATCGTACATTAAATAGTAAAGATACAAAAAAATGGAGGGGTACGAGATGAAAAGAGTTAAAGTTGCCGGTCTTTTTACGGATAAAAGCAGAAATACCGAGTTTTTCATACTCAAACATAATGGCCGGCATATTGCTGCACTTCCAGAAATGTATGTCTCATTTTATGTTGGGGACGGACGAGAAGCCGCATTGAAGGTGTTAACCGGACCGTTGTCTGCAGGGGACGCAGAAAAATTGTATAACACCATTTTTGACTATGTTTGTACGCATGGGAACGAAGAAATGGGTTTCGTCAGCTGGTTTGAAGAAAAATATGGTCTCCCGTGGTACACATTTAACGAGGGGATGCAAAAAGCTGGGGTGACGTTACTTGAACGGGATCAGGCATTTAATCATGCCGTGTCTAGGTACTACAAGGAAAAAAAGATAGAGGATAAACGTCAGCCTGATTTAAGCAAATAAGAGTGAAATGGATCCGCTTTTTTTGTGTGAAAATTAGGCATGCATACAAAAAGATCAAACAGTATCCATTCCGTTCTTTATGTAAAGAGAAACTCTTATCAGTGGGGATATAGACAGATCGTTCTTATTTGTTCCGAAAAGCCATTCTGCCGTTCAATATTTGATTAGGGCTTTTTAATTGGAACATACCGGCTTCTGTAGAATAATCAATTTTCACATTTTCATCATAAAAGACCATTTTTGGTTTTTCAACAAGAATAGACATGTCATTCGTCATAAGTAACACATCATGATCCTCGTCAGGTGCGTCCACATACCATAACGTTGGGATGCCGTTTAGCACACAGCCATTTCCTTCTGTGTCCCATTTTAATTTTAAAAAACCATCCTCTCGATTTTGCAACGCACGTATTTTTTCAGCTGCAGCTGATGTGATTGTAATCTCCATCAATCTCCATCCTTTTTTCTTTTCAGTATACCATATTCGTTTTTTCACGAACCAATAGAAAAAGCCTTCCCGTTTTTAAATCGGAAAGGCTTTTATTATGCGACGTTCTGCTGTAAATCTGTTTCCTCAATCAACCATATATTTTTCGATATCATCCAGCATTTGATGCGCGGCTAGCACACCGCCTGCTGTATTCCAGATCGCGTCGTCCACTTTATAGACGCTTCCAGCTTTTGCGGCCTCAAGATTCTGGAATAAGGGATCATTTATCCATTCTTTTTCTGCTTTCACCGCTTCACCGTCGCCTGTGTCATAAGTGAAATAGAAAATGACGTCGCCGTCCATTGCGGGGATTCGTTCTTTCGTTGCATTCGTTTCAGCAAAATCATCTTTGTCCTGTTCAGAAGGACGGGCAAAGCCAAGCTGCTCCAAAATCACGCCTGAAAATGAATCTTTATGATAAATGCGTGTGTCGCCGGCCATAAAGCGAACCATCGATACTTCCTGGCTTAATTTATCACCAAATGTTCCTTTTAGTTCCTCAATGCGGTCGTTATACTCTGCCAGTACTTGTTCGCCTTTTTCTTCTTTATTCAATGCTTTCGCATACAGTTCAAAGTTTTCCTGCCAGTCGCCGCGTAACGTTTCCGAGAAAACCGTTGGTGCAATGGCCGTCAGCTGCTCGTAAATGGCTTCCTGACGCATTTTGTTGCCAATAATTAAATCAGGCTGCAACTTCGCGATTGCTTCCACATTCACGGGGTCTTCCATTCCCACAACTTCGACGCCTTCCATCTTCGTTGCGATGTGATCGTACCACGGATCGCCTGTCCATGATTGAACGGCTCCAACTGGTGTGACGCCAAGAGCGAGAAGAGCCTCTGTTCCTTCATTTGTTAAAATAACGACACGTTCCGGTGTTCCTTTGATTTCAGTTGAGCCCATTGCGTGCTCGACCGTGTATGTATCCGTATCTGGTTCAGCTGCCGTATCTTCATTTTCTTCCTTGTTTCCGCATGCTGCTAAAAAGAGTATGAGCACAGCTACAGTAAGTAAAAACCATTTTTTCATTTTCGTTCCTCCTGAAAAATAATGTGTGTTTGAGCAGAATAGTCTATCCACTTCAAAAAAGAGGGCGATCCGGATGGGCATTCGGATCGCCTAAACGTGCACAATGAATCGGTGGGGTTAGAACTTTGATAATGATTATCATTATCATTACTGCTTACCACTATCATCATAAACGCTATTTCTGAATCTGTCAACAATTAAATGAAAGTGATTTTCAAAATCATTGACGAGGGACGAATGTCTTTTTACAATGAAAGAAGTGAAAAATTTGACAGACGGGAAGCGTTTACGATGACAATAGGAAAAAGTGTGACGCTGCTATTGATTGGAACGGCCGTTGTAGTCGTTTTAATGGCAGCAAGCGTCGTGTATGGCTATACAGATACAACGTGGAAAGGGGTATACGATTCATTTACGGCCTTTAATGGGTCCAATGAACATTTAGTCATTCAAACCGTCCGCATACCGCGTGCGCTTATTGCGGCCTGTGTGGGTGCGAGTCTGGCGATGGCGGGAGTGATCATGCAGACACTCATGAAAAATCCGCTCGCGTCACCGGACATTCTCGGCATCAATTCTGGTGCTGGCTTTTTCGTTGTCCTAGGGCTTGTTTTGTTCGGCGTCAGCGGCAATCAGTCGATAACCTGGCTTGCTTTTATTGGGGCAGGAGTAGCCCAGCTGCTCGTATTTGTGCTCGGTTCAGCTGGGCGGGAAGGATTGACACCGATGAAAATGACGCTTGCCGGTGCGGCGATAGGAGCGATGTTTTCATCGATGACGCAAGGCTTTCTCGTCTTTAATGAAGCGATGCTGGATCAAGCATTGTTCTGGCTTGCAGGGTCCGTGGAAGGAAGAAGTCTTGATTTGTTACTGTCCGTATTGCCGTATCTCACAGTCGGTGTTTTTGGGGCCTTACTTATAGCGGGAAAATTAAATGTGTTGTCGATGGGGGAAGATATCGCTCGGGGGCTTGGTCTTCATATAGGTTTTACAAAAATCGTCGCGTCGATCTTAATCGTTTTACTAGCAGGAGGGGCAGTAGCGGTCGCCGGTCCAATCGGATTTATTGGCATTATCATTCCACATATTGCGCGGAGCTGGATCGGCTTGGATCATCGCTGGCTGTTACCTTTTTCGGGCCTGCTTGGAGCGGCCCTGCTTCTCGTATCCGATATTGCAGCGCGCTACATAATTATGCCGCAGGAAGTACCGGTCGGCGTTATGACCGCGGTCATTGGTGTGCCGTTTTTCATTCACATTGCTCGTAAAGGAGAAAAAAGCCGATGAAAGCATTCCGTCCTTTACATGGAGCTGTTTCATTATTAATTGACCAAAGAACTGTCTTTAAAATCATCTCTTTATTTGCGTGTCTGCTTATTGTCTTTATTGCAAGTGCCGCTCTTGGCGATATTAAGTTTAGCCCAGTTGTGGCATTTCAAACGATTTTTGGTTTCGGTGATCCGTTTCAGCATATGGTTGTTTATTCGTTTCGCATGCCGCGTATTTTAGTGGCGCTCTTCGCGGGTGCGGCGTTGGCGATGGCTGGCGCGATTTTGCAAGGACTCGTCCGCAATCCACTCGCTTCACCTGATTTAATCGGGATGACAGCTGGTGGAAGCGCGGCAGTCACGGCGTTTCTCGCAATCTTCAGCGACAAAAGCAACGCGCTCACGGTCAGCATCGGCTGGCTGCCGCTCGCCGCGTTTATCGGTGCAGCAGTAACAGCGCTGCTCGTTTATATGCTCGCTTGGAAAAATGGCTTGTCGCCAATCCGTCTTATTTTAATTGGAATCGGTTTGACCGCCGCGATGAAAGCCGTGACGACGATGATGATGATCATCGGTCCAATTTATCAAGCGTCTAAAGCAAATATGTGGATGACCGGTTCAGTGAACGGGTCATCATGGAGTGACGTTTCAATGATCGCACCGTGGACGATCATCAGTCTTGTTGCTGTCATGATAGCCGGCCGTCATTTGAACATGCAGCAGTTTGGCGATGAACTCGCCATCGGTGCCGGTGCACGGGTCGAACGGCAGCGCATTTTCTTTCTCGTACTTGCTACGGCACTCGTTGGCGGTGCGGTCGCCTTTGCGGGAGGCATCGGCTTTGTCGGATTAATGGCACCTCATATTGCACGCCGTCTCGTCGGTTCTCACGCAGGAGGGCTCATTCCAGCAACTGCGCTGATCGGTGCGATTCTCGTCATGCTCGCTGATCTTGCCGGCCGTACGCTCTTTTTGCCACTCGAAGTTCCAGCCGGTGTGTTCACCGCGGCAATTGGTGCACCGTACTTTATTTACTTATTATTTCGGACGAAAGGATAGATGAAGATGAGTGCTATTACAATGGACAGCGTTACACTCCGTTATGGAAAAGAAAGCATTATTGAAGAACTCGATTGGACCGTGCCAGAAGGGAAAATAACGGTGCTGATCGGTGGAAATGGCTGTGGGAAGTCGACGCTTTTCCGGTCCGCTGCCCGTCTTTTGAAGCCATCGTCTGGTCACGTATTGCTAGACAACATCCTTTTAGAAAAGATGTCGACAAAAGAAGCAGCACGCAAAATGGCGATTTTGCCGCAGTCACCGGCTGCACCGGAAGGATTGACGGTCTTGCAGCTCGTAAAACAAGGCCGCTATCCGCATCAGACGTGGCTGAAGCAATGGAGCGAAGACGATGAACAAGCTGTGCAAAAGGCTTTGCGGGCGACGTCGATGTTGGAACTCTCAGGCCATCCTGTCGATGAATTGTCCGGCGGCCAGCGTCAGCGTGCCTGGATTGCGATGACGCTTGCGCAAAATACGGATATTCTTTTGCTTGATGAACCGACGACATATCTTGATATGACCCACCAAATTGAGATTTTAGATTTACTGTTTGAATTGAATGAGCAGGAGGGCCGCACGATTGTGATGGTGCTGCACGACTTAAATCTCGCCTGCCGCTACGCCCATCATATCGTCGCTGTTAAAGATAAGACGGTCTATGCAGAAGGCGCACCAGAACACATTGTCGACGCGGACCTCGTCAAACACGTCTTCGGCCTTGACTGCTTGATTGAGCGTGATCCGCTTTACGGGACACCGCTTTGCATTCCGTTTGGAAAAGGACGGAGAGCCGTTACCGGATAAAAAGACCGCTTCCAATGGATGTAGGTCACGCTAAATTGGATTTCCTTCCGATAAGAACAGCTCAGCCGGAAGGAAATTGAAACAATTTGACAAGTGAAACGTACGTATACATGAAGAAAATAAAAAAGGGTGAACGTTTATGTATATGGATATTGAAGAACCGGAGCTCCATATTTCAACAAGTGCTGTAAAGGTATGGCGGCTGAGCAATACAATCGGACATGGAATAGCGATTTTTAGTATAGTGGTGCTCCTCGGATTGGATCACCTATTTGGGTGGTGGAGCTGGATTAGCTGGGTTTTATACGGGCTGACTGTTATTGTCGTGTTGTCGGCGATTTATTCCATTTTTGTTGAACCGCCTTTGCTGCAGTGGACGTGGCGGTATGGCGTGAATGAAGAATACGTACAGCTGAAGCATGGCGCTTTGACACGTGTTCATGTGCTCGTACCAATGACGAAAGTGGAGTACGTCAAAACAAACCAAGGGCCGCTCATGCGGAAATTCAAATTGTATAATGTGGAAATCGGCACGATGGCGTCCTCTCATTCGATCCCGGCTGTACCGGAAAAAGAAGCACTGGCGCTGCGGGCTCAAATTGCGCAGCTGGCGAAAATAAAGGATGAGGAATGACATGAAAAAACGTCTTCATCCTTTTCGAGTTGTATTGTCGATCGTGAAAATTCTCAAAAATCTGTTTTTTCCAGCGGTTTTTCTGTTTATATTTCATTCAGCTTCAGAAGCGCAGTGGGTGATGATCGGACGAATCGGTCTGCTTTTGTATATTGCTATAAGTTTGATTGTATCGATTTTAACATGGTGGACATACCGGTATGAATTCCGTGAACGAACATTGCACGTGTACAGTGGTATTTTTGTGAAATCAGAGCGTAATATGCCGGTAGAACGGATTCAAAATGTACAAAAACATACATCGTTCTTGCATAAATTGCTACGTATGACGTCATTGACGCTTGAAACGGGAACAGGCGGCGACGAAGCATCGGTGAAGCTCGATATGATTACGTTTTCGGAAGCAGCGCGCATTGAATGTCTGTTGAATCAAGATGAAGAGGAGAAACATGATGAACGGATGGTTCATTTTACAGTGAGCCGACGTGAACTGATTAAAGCGTCATTTACATCTCTCAGTTTTTTTGCGATTATTCCGCTTCTTGCTTCTTTTTATTTCACCATCGATGACTTTTTCAAGTTGAACGGTGTAACGAAAGACGTCATTGATTATGTGATGGGTGCATTGTGGGTGCTTGCACCGATTAGTGTTGCCCTGCTTATTGTTGGTGCGGCTGCCGGGGTGATCACAACGTATTTACGCTATGGAAACTTTGAAATTGCGTCTGATGAAGAGCGTATTTATTTGAAAAAGGGTATGTTAAATGAATCCTTTTTTACGATAACGAAAGAAAAAGTGCAGGCGGTTAAATTAAATCAATCACTGTTGAAGCGATGGTTCGGATTAGTTGGAGTGGAACTGATCAGCGCCGGCAATGTCGGAGATGAGGAAATGGAAACGAATTCACTGTATCCATTTTTGCCAGTAAAACAGGCATACACGATTGTGGAAGAATTACTGCCGGCCTATAAAATTGAAACGGACATGGATCAGCTGCCTCGTGCATCGCTTTGGATGAAGCTTATGCGGCCGAGTTACGTGTGGCTGATCACGACGGTCTCACTTATCTGGTGGAAACCACAATTCTGGTACGTTTCACTTGTATTGCTAGTACTTATTTTTCTCACGCGCATTCTTGAATTTTACAACGCCCGCTATAAGATGAGTGATACATTTTTGCAGCTGAAAACAGGTGCATTTACAACGGTACTGCTCGTGACGAGCCGGCAAAAAATCCAGGAAATCGAAGTGAAGCACAGTTTTTTACAGCGGAAGTGGCAGCTTGTCTCCATTAAAATTGCTAATAGGGGCAGGCCGGTTCATTTTTCGGAAATGGCTGATTTACCGGTTGAATCGGCTGAGAATATTTACAACTGGTACGCAAACAGGCTATAAAAAAGAGTAGAAGACCGGTAAAGTGACCGGCATTATGTTGGCCTGAACCAATTAGAATCCGCAGTCTACATGCTGTGGGTTTTTTTGTTACAATAAAAAGAGCGTAGGGAATGTGATAGAACTAAGTAAAGAAGCGATGGTGAAAAGGAGATGGAAATGAGATGGAAGAAGAAAAATCACTCATTGACACGCTGCTGAATGACACGCCGCCAGACAATTATTTAAAACAGGAAGCGCACCAATTAAAGGAAATAGACGTGGACGAGCGTTCGGAACAAGAAGAGTTGGACAGGCCATTACTGCCGCCTGAAATGATGACCGTGATTATGATCGCAGGGTTGATCGGTGGCATGATGCTCGTTGTATATACACTTATTTTTTGGGTTTTTTGATCAGAAAGTTAAGTGAGTGGTCATAACGTAAAATAAATGATCAGAAAGGATGACTTTCTTTTGAAAGAGTCAATAATATCCTTTTTCGAGTAGACAAGCCGCCTCCGTGTCAAATGGAAAGCGGCTATTTTTATAAAATGGGTGAAAGTAACCGGGCAAGTGATTCGCCAATTCGTTTTGGGAAGGTGCGGTGTTCATACCGCTCCCGACTGATCGGAACGGAATCGGAAAAATCCTTCAAAAAATCGACTTCGACTTTTTCAACAGCAGGCGTCCGGTTGTATAAAAAGGTCATAAGCTCATGATTGAGCCGGAAGCTGCGAACATCGAAGTTGGCGGTGCCAACAATGGCATGCTTTCCATCAATCAGTAGCACTTTTGAATGAATAAATGAATCATCGCGGTACGCAAATACTTTGACACCGGCACTTAATAAATCTTGAAAATAGGAATTCGTGCCATAGAATGAAATCGCGCGGTCGCCTTTGCCCGGCACGATGACGCGCACATCTTTTCCACTGCGGGCAGCGACCCGTACAGCAGCGAGTGCTTCATCGTCCGGCACGAAATAAGGAGACGCAATCCAAATTGACTTTTCTGCGGATTGAATCATTTCCATCATCGCATCGCGTACGTCACGTTCTACGTTATAAGGCCCGCCATACACGGTTTGTACCATTTCATCCGCTTCGTGTGATTCGGACGGAAAATACGCATCAAATCGAAATTTTTCTTTTAATTCATCAAGCAACGATGTTTTTGCGCTAGTCGCATGAATCCAGTCGGTAATAAACGATTCTTGCAGCTGGCGTACAGCCGGGCCTTTCATTCTTAAATGTGTATCACGCCACACTTCAAATTGGGATGTGTTGCTTTGATACTCTTCGCCGACGTTCAATCCGCCGGTAAAACCGGTATGTCCGTCAACAACGACCATTTTGCGGTGATTGCGCAAATTCGCGGTGCGTGTAAACCAGGGCGACACGATCGGATCGAAAGCATATGCTTCGCCGCCCGCTTCTTTTAATGGGCTCAAAAAGGATTTGGATAATCCAGATGAACCGAGTCCATCATATAAAAAGCGGACATGTACATTCGCTTCAGCCCGTTCAACAAGCGCATCACGTATGTTTGCTGAAATTTCATCTTCCCGGAAAATATAATATTGAATATGAATGTGATGTTCCGCGTGGCGGATTATATCTAAAATGGCAGGGAATGTTTCATCGCCGTTCGTTAAAATATCAACTTTATTGCCGGCAAGTGCTTCAAAACCGGTCATATTTTGAATGTTTTTCGCCTGCGGAAGCATGGCGGATATATCCCATTTTTCTCCATGAAACCGCATGGATGTAATAAACTTCGTCGTTTCTGTAAGGACAGATTTAGGAAGCCTCCGGTTACGGGGATCGCGTCCGAACACAGAATAGACAACCGCACCTGCGAGTGGAAAAACGAGTACAATCGCAATCCAGGCCACTTTTGAATTCGTACCGCGTGAATCGAATAAAAGCAAATTAAATACGACGAAAATCGAAATGATTCCCGCAAGATACGTAAACGCGACCGATAATTCATTGGAAAAGTAACGGAGTCCAAAATAGATGAGCGCAACAACACTAATTAATACGATAAGCTGCACCGCTTTTTCTCTCATGGCCGAACACACTCCTCTCATCTACTACTCAGTTTACCCGTATTTTTTAGAAAGAGACAGTTGAAAATTAAAAAAAGATACGGTATAGTGAAGGAGAATAAATGAATGAATATTCATTCAAAGGAGGACGTGAACGTGGTTCAGCACATTCAAAAAGCAGCGGTTATCGGGTCTGGCGTGATGGGTTCGGGCATCGCCGCGCATTTGGCGAACGTTGGTATTCCCTCTATTTTACTGGATGTCGTCCCGGAAAATGCTGAAAACCGAAATGTTCTTTCTGAAAGCGCTATCCAAAAGTTATTCAAACAAAAGCCAGCACCACTTGTGTCTAAACAGAACGCAGCTCTTATAACAGCTGGTAATTTAGAAGATGATCTTAAGCAATTAGCGGAAGCAGACTGGATTATTGAAGTGGTTCTAGAAAATTTGGACGTCAAGAAGACGGTGTTTGAAGCAGTAGACAGTTATCGAAAGCCAGGCAGTATTATTTCTTCCAACACATCAGGCATTTCTGTTGAAGCGATGAAAGAAGGCCGGAGCGATGATTTCAAAAGGCATTTTCTCGGCACGCACTTTTTCAATCCACCGCGCTATTTAAAGCTGCTTGAACTTATTCCGACGTCACATACGTTACCAGAAGTCGTCGACTATATGAAAATGTTCGGTGAAGATGTTCTTGGAAAAGGTGTAGTGCTCGCGAAAGATACACCAAACTTTATCGCCAATCGGATCGGCACGTATGGATTGCTTAACACGATGCACATCATGAATGAAATGAAGTTGTCTCCAGGTGAAGTCGATTCCATCACAGGACCACTCATCGGCCGTCCGAAAAGTGCCACATTCCGGACGCTGGATGTCGTCGGACTCGATACATTCATTCATGTGGCGAAAAATGTATATGATCAAGTAGACGGTGAAGAAAAAGCGGTCTTTGACGTACCGGATGTGCTCCTCCAAATGCGGGACAACGGCTGGATCGGGGCAAAAGCTGGGCAGGGCTTTTTTAAAAAGGATGGGCAGACGATTCTCGAATTAGATCCAAATTCAATGGACTATATAGAACGCAAAAAAATGAAAGCGGATTCAATAAAAGTGGCGAAACAACAAAAAGGGTCAGCAAAATGGAAAACGCTTGCTTATGCAAATGACGAAGCTGGCCAGTTTATTTGGAAGATACTTGCCCCAATGCTTCTCTATTCTGCCGGGTTAACCGGTAAAATTGCGGATAATATTGTCTCGATTGACCGGGCAATGAAATGGGGATTTGGCTGGAACGAAGGACCATTTGAAATTTGGGATCATCTCGGTGTCCGGGAGGCCCTTCAAAAAATGGAATCAGAAGGACGCGTTATTCCGGGCTGGGTAAAAGATATGCCGGGCCATTTTTATCAAGACGGTCACTATTACGATCCTGCAACAAAATCGTATAAACCGATTGATCAACAGGCAAAAGTGATTGATTTAAAACAACTGAAAAAAGAAGGGAAAGTCATTAAACAAAACAGCGGGGCAAACTTGATCGACATAGGTGACGGTGTGGCGCTTTTAGAATTTACATCACCGAACAACGCGATCGGCATGGACATCATACACATGATCAATGATGCTGTTGAGGAAGTTGAGAAAAAGTATAAAGGTCTCGTAATTGGAAATCAAGGAAAAAATTTCTGTGTCGGTGCGAATCTCGCGATGATTTTAATGGCTGCCGGAGATGAGGATATTTGGGAAATTGACATGGTCGTCAAAGGGTTCCAGCAGGCAATGATGAAAATAAAATACAGCACAAAACCGGTCGTCGCCGCACCGTTTGCGATGGTGCTTGGCGGCGGAACAGAAGTATGTTTACCAGCTGCGCACATTCAAGCATCGATGGAAACATATATGGGTCTCGTGGAAACGGGTGTCGGTCTTATCCCAGGCGGAGGCGGCAATAAAGAACTGTACATTCGCCACCTTGAACAAATGCCAACAGGTGTAACGGTCGATTTACAGGCGGTCGCGAACAATGTATTTGAAACGATTGCGATGGCGAAAGTGTCAACGTCCGCATTAGAAGCGCGTGACAACAACTATTTGTACCGGGCAGATGGTATTAGCATAAACAGTGATCATCTTTTATATGATGCTAAACAGACAGCGATCTGTTTATATGAAAAGGGCTACACAGCGCCGATCCGCAAAAAAGTACCGGTCACAGGTGAAACGGGTTATGCGATGTTATTGCTCGGCGCCCAATCGATGCATGCATCTGGCTTTATTTCCGATCATGATTTAACGATTGCCAAAAAGCTCGCCTGGGTCATTGCAGGGGGCAATGTACCGTTCGGATCGGAAGTGGATGAACAGTATTTGCTTGATTTGGAGAGGGAAGCGTTTTTACAGCTTGTCACCATGCCGAAAACGCAGCAACGCATGCAGCATATGCTCGTTAAAGGGAAACCACTTCGGAATTAAAGGGGAGAAAAGAAATGAAGGAAGCGGTTATTGTCGCTGGTGCACGCACACCTGTCGGCCGGGCAAAAAAAGGAACACTCCGTTACACGCGTCCGGATGATCTCGGCGCGCTCGTTGTAAAAGAAACGCTGAGACGAGCGGGAAACTACGAAGGGAACATTGACGATCTCATTATCGGATGTGCGATGCCAGAAGCAGAGCAAGGTATGAACATGGCACGAAACATTGGCGCTCTCGCTGGACTTTCACATGACGTGCCGGCTGTTACGATCAATCGGTACTGCTCATCTGGCTTACAGTCGATTGCGTATGCGGCAGAACGGATTATGATCGGCCACGCGGACACGATTATCGCCGGGGGAGCGGAATCGATGAGTTTAGTGCCAATGATGGGCCACGTCGTTCGTCCGAACGTGCGGATTGCAGAAAGTATGCCAGGCTATTACATGTCGATGGGGCATACGGCGGAAGAAGTGGCGAAAAAATATAACATTTCGCGCGAAGATCAGGACGCGTTTGCGGTACGTAGTCATGAGCGGGCAGCATGTGCAATTTCAGAGGGGAAATTTGTGGATGAAATTGTGCCGGTGAATGTGACAAATAGACATGTCGGGATGGATCACAAATTGATAGAGGAACATGTCTTGTTTTCTATGGATGAAGGGGTACGACATGGAACGACGGTTGATATATTGGCGAAGTTACGGCCGGCGTTTTCTTTGGCTGGAACCGTGACAGCGGGCAATGCGTCGCAAACGTCAGACGGTGCGGCAGCGGTCCTCGTGATGGAGCGAGAAAAAGCAGAGTCGCTTGGTTTGAAGCCCATTGCCAAGTTGCGCTCCTTTGCGGTCGGAGGGGTACCGCCGGAAGTGATGGGCGTAGGCCCGGTCGTCGCCGTGCCAAAAGCGCTGAAACTGGCAGGCCTTGAATTATCAGATATTGATTTGTTTGAATTAAACGAAGCCTTTGCATCACAGTCGATTCAAGTTATCCGCGAGCTTGGGCTGAATGAAGACATTGTCAACGTAAATGGCGGGGCGATCGCACTCGGTCATCCGCTCGGCTGTACAGGGACCAAATTGACGTTATCGCTTCTTCATGAATTGAAACGGCGCAACAAACAGTTCGGGATCGTGACGATGTGTATCGGCGGCGGAATGGGAGCCGCTGGTGTCTTTGAAATGATGTAACAAAGGGGGAAATGAATCATGGCAGCAAGAGGCGGTTCCTTTTTAATAGAAGAAGTGGCGTATCACTCGATTTTTACACCGGAAGATTTTTCGGATGAACAGAAAATGATTGCGAAAACGACCGAAGACTATGTATCAGGCAGTGTTTTGCCGGAATTGCCCTATCTCGAGAAGCATGAATTTGACCGAACGGTAAAACTATTACAAGAAGCAGGAGAACTAGGGCTGCTTGCCGCAGATGTGCCGGAAGAATATGGAGGATTGAATCTTGATAAAGTGAGTTCTGCGCTTATTGCTGAAAAAATGGCGGTCGCCGGCGGTTTTTCTCTTTCACACGGGGCGCACGTCGGCATTGGCACATTGCCGATTGTGTTATTTGGAAATGAAGAACAGAGGCACACGTATTTGCCGGACCTGGCCATGGGAAAACGATTCGCGGCGTATGCATTGACAGAGCCTGGTTCCGGTTCAGATGCGCTCGGCGCGAAAACGACTGCTCGTTTGAATGAAGCGGGAACGCATTACGTGTTAAACGGAGAAAAACAATGGATTACAAACTCTGCATTTGCGGATGTATTCATCGTATACGCGAAAATTAATGGAGAACAATTTTCAGCGTTTATTGTAGAGAAAGGCTACCCAGGCGTATCTACTGGTGCGGAAGAAGAAAAAATGGGCATTAAAAGTTCATCAACGCGGACACTCATTTTGTCCGATGCTGAGGTGCCAGTGGGAAATTTGTTGGGCGAAGCAGGCCGCGGTCATGTGATTGCGTTTAATATTTTGAACATTGGCCGTTATAAATTAGGCGTCGGCACGGTCGGAAGTGCGAAGCGGGCGCTCGATATTTCATTGAAATACGCAAACGAACGCCAGCAGTTTAAAACGAAAATCGCGAATTTTAATTTAATAAAAGAAAAGTTTGGCACGATGTCTTCAAAAGTATATGCAGCAGAAAGCGCCATTTACCGTACTGTTGGCTACTTTGAAGAGCAGATGGGCGCATTGTCTGAAGAAGAACGAAAAGACGGAAAGAAGGTTGCATTGTCGATTGCCGAATATGCGATTGAGTGTTCACTTTGTAAATTTTTCGGAACGGAAGTGCTCGATTACGTTGTGGATGAAGGGGTCCAAATTCATGGCGGCTACGGCTTTATGGAAGAATACGAAATTTCAAGAATGTACCGTGATGCACGCATTAACCGTATTTTTGAAGGAACCAATGAAATTAACCGCTTGCTTGTGCCGGGTACATTTGTGAAAAAAGCGTTCAAGGGTGAGCTTCCATTGTTTGAAAAGGCACAGGCGCTGCAAGATGAACTGATGATGCTTATGCCGGAAGAGGTGGATGACACGGTGCTTGCACAGGAAAAAATGCTCGTGAAAAATGCGAAGAAAATAGCGCTTCTTGCGGCGGGATTAGCCGTTCAAAAATATGGTAAAGCGCTCGAAGTTGAACAGGAAGTACTCGTCAACATCGCCGACCTCGTAAACTTAGTGTACGCAATGGAATCAGCCGTCCTTCGTACAGAGAAAGCGATTGAAAAGTTTGGCGAAAAGAAAAGCAACCAGAAAGTATTGTATACGCAAATTTTCTGCCAGGAAGCATTTAACGAAATTGAAGCGCACGCAAAAGAAACACTTGTTGCGATCGAGTCTGGCGACAGCTTGCGTATCATGATGTCGGCTTTACGAAAACTAGGCCGCCACACGCCAGTTAACGTCATCGTCAAAAAAAGGGAAGCGGCAGACAAATTAAGCGATGCGTTGAAATATGTCGTCTAACATGAGAAAAGACAGCCAGGTATCATTTGGGCTGTCTTTTCATTCTTTCATCTGATCAAGCATCGAAATTGTATCAACAAGGTGATTGTTAAAAATCTGCTTCGCAACAGATAGCAGTTCAACAATCATTGGATCACGAAGCGAATAAATGACTCGGGTTCCATCTTTTGTGCCTGTCACAATGTTTTTTCCGCGCAAAATGGTCAACTGTTGAGAAACAGTGGAACCTTCACTGCCAGCGAGGCTTTGAAGTTCATTGACGCTTTTATCACCTTCAGCTAGCAGCTCAAGAATTTTAATCCTCAATGGATGAGCAAGCGCTTTAAAAAAATCCGCTTTAAATTGTTGCATATCAAGATTCAATCTTTATTTCCTCCTTCTCACAAATAGGTTGTTGTCCCTTAGAAAAGGCTTCACACTCTCTAAAGGCAAAATGTCGGCAGCCGAGGCATTTATCTTTATTTAAATGTAACAGAGCGGCGTTGATCGCGTCACCTGTATGAGTGAAAAAATGATCTTCACCCATCGATTCGTATAAGCCTGTTTTCTTTAATACGCTTTCAGGCTGAGGATTTAATCCGGATATGAAAACTGTTCTATGTTTTGAAAAGCTTTTGACAATACTGGATAAGTGCGCTTCTCCGGTCGTATCCATAAAAGGCACTTTCCCCATTCGAAGCAGCAGCACCTCTGGTTTATAATTGACGGTCTTCATGATCGATTGTTGAAACGTTTGCACTGCTCCAAAAAAAAGCGGTCCTTGGATATTGTATATACTAATTTGCGGGCAATCGTGCGAATCGGTCACGACATGGCTTGCCACTTTCTCATGTTTGTCGAGAGGATTAGGCAACGCTTTTTCTACCACCATTGTATCACTCATTCGTTTCGTAAAGATGATGACAGCGAGAAGCAGACCGACTTCGACCGCAACAGTTAAATCCATAAAGACGGTTAATAAAAACGTGACGACTAATACGAGTGAATCTTCTGTTCTCGTTTTGACTAAATGAATAAAAACGTGCCGCTCACTCATATTCCAGGCTACGATCATTAAAATAGGTGCCATGCTTGCTAATGGAATTTTTGATGCGTATGGTGCGAAAAGCAATAAAATGATTAAAACAACGAGTCCGTGCACAATACCGGACACGGGTGAAACAGCCCCATTTTTAATATTGGTTGCTGTTCTCGCAATGGCGCCTGTCGCCGGGATACCGCCGAACAAAGACGTCACCATGTTGGCAATGCCTTGTCCAACCAATTCCCTGTTGCTGTTGTGTTTGCTATTTGTCATCCTATCTGCCACGACAGCCGATAAAAGCGACTCAATGGCGCCGAGGATCGCAATGACAAAAGCAGGTCGAATCATTTGCTGCATCTTTTCAAACGTGATCTCTGGCATATGAAATCGGGGAAGTGTGCCGGAAATGTTGCCATATGTCGAACCGATAGTAGCCACTTCACCTGGATATAGAAACGTGGCCAGCAATGTGGAAAAAACAAGGGCAATGAGTGGTCCCGGTATTTTCGGAAATACCTTTGGTGTATAAATGACGGTTAGTAAACAAATAACAGCTGTTAGGATGCTATATCCGTTCACAGTATGAATATTTAGTACGGCTTCTTTCATATTATCAATGAACGCCTCGTGTTTTTCGACGCCAGTCAAACCGAGAAAATTCGGAATTTGCCCGGTGAAGATAATAATGGCGATCCCAGATGTGAAGCCGATTGTGACCGGACGTGGGATAAAGGTAATGAGCGCGCCTAATTTAAAGAGCCCCATTAAGAATAAAAGAATCCCAGCTAAAAAACCGGCAATTAATAAATTTTCAAACCCGTATGTCATGACGATGCTGAATAAAATAGGGATAAAGGCACCAGTCGGTCCGCCAATTTGAAAGCGGGAGCCGCCGAACAATGAAATAAGGATGCCGGCGACGATGGTCGTATAAATGCCGTATTCAGGATTCACACCTGATGCAATCGCAAACGCCATCCCTAAAGGAATAGCAATAATCCCGACAACGAGCCCTGATAAAAGGTCTTTTTGAAATGTTTGTAGTGAGTACGGTTTATATCTGCCGGTAAAAAACCATTGACGCATATGAATCACCCTCTTAATATCTATATATTTGATTATTTGAATATATATAAGGTATGCTTCTTTTTTTAGATTGTCAAAGGGTTTTTGCAAAAGTTGTCGAATTTCATTCAGTTGAGGTGAAAAATATGAAATTTTATTGGTATCCGAAATGCGGAACGTGTCGCAATGCGAAAAAGTGGCTTGATGAGAAAGGTGTTACGTACGAAGCGATTCATATTGTCGAAGCACCGCCTTCAAAAGAAGAGTTGAAACGGGCATATGAAAAAAGCGGACTACCACTGAAGAAATTTTTCAATACAAGCGGGCAAAAATACCGTGAGCTTGGATTGAAGGATAAAGTAACCTCTGCATCTGATGACGAACTACTCCATATTCTTGCGTCAGACGGTATGCTGATCAAACGTCCACTCGCGATTGGCGATGAAACGGTAACGGTTGGTTTTAAAGAAGATGAATATAATGCGAAGTGGCAATGATGATCTTGCATTCTGTCTGATGAATCAGTAAAGTGTAGAGTATACTTATTTTAATCTGGAGGTATAAACAAATGAATGTGCCTAAAGAGCTGCGTTATTCTGAAGAACATGAATGGGTGAAACAAGAAGAGGGGAACGTGCGCATCGGCATTACTGATTTTGCGCAATCTGAACTAGGTGATATTGTATTTGTTGAGCTGCCAGCTGTTGGTGATGAAATTAAGGTTGACGAGCCGTTCGGAAGCGTAGAATCCGTTAAAACAGTTTCAGAGTTGTACGCACCGATCAGCGGAAAAGTTATTGAAATCAACGAAGAACTTGAAGACAGTCCTGAGTTCGTAAATGAATCTGCTTACGATAAAGCATGGATGATTTTAATTGAGCCGTCTGATGCGTCACAAATTGACAAATTGATGACAGCAGCGCAGTACGAAGAAAGAGTAAAAGAAGAGTAATTGCCGGGCCGGTCCATTGCCGGTCTTTTTTACTTTGCTTTTTTCCCGGAAACGAGTGAAAATAGAGTTAACAACGTGCAGCGGGGTGATGGTGATGATTCTGGAAAAAGCAATTATCGTCGAAGGGTTATCCGATCGTAAACGAGTGGCTGAAATTGTGAAAGAACCGGTAGACATCATTTGTACGAATGGGACGATTGGCATATCGCGTCTAGATGAACTTGTAGATGAATTGTTCGAGCGGGATGTGTACATTTTAGTCGATGCAGATGCATCGGGTGAAAAGCTGCGCCGTCAGTTTAAACGTGAGTTGCCTCATGCCCGTCATCTCTATATTGACCGTAGATATAAAGAAGTCGCCTCTGTCCCTCATCGCGATCTTGCGTCTGTTTTAATGGCGGCGAATATCGATGTACGCGGGGAGTTTTTAGAGAAAGAAGGATTGCCATAACAATGAAAACAGTTCAATCAATTTACGATTTTTTAGCCGCCCCCAAAGCGGCTTTATATGTGTACACGCCGATGTGCGGCACATGCCAAGTAGCCGGCAGAATGCTTGATATTGTTGAAGCGATGAACATTGATTTGCCGCTTGAGCGGATTGATTTAAATTATCATGAAGACATTGCCCGCGAATTTGCGATTGAAAGCGTTCCTTGTTTACTTTTAATGTCAGAAGGAAAACTTAAAAAGAAAATTTACGCTTTTCAGTCAGTTCCCTATATATATGAAGAAATAATGTCTCATTTTCAAATAGGATAAAAATGTAAAAAATATACATTTTTGCTGTTGACATAACTGTCATTCCGGTGGTAGAATCCATTCATATTCATAATAACTCTTATCAAGAGAGGCTGAGGGATGTGCCCGATGAAGCCCGGCAACCATCTTTTTTAGAAAAGGTGCCAAATCACACAAAGCAATGTGCTTCGAGAGATGAGAGAAAGGGAACTTTACGCACTGCCTTTCTGTTATTATCCGCAGACAGGCTTTTTTTGTGAAAAGGAGTTAACAACATGATTTTAATTGAACAGGTAAAGAAAATATTTCAAACAAAAAATGGCCCCGTTACGGCCGTTGACGATATAAATCTTTCCATTTTAGAAGGCGAGATTTTCGGTATGATCGGCTATAGCGGCGCAGGTAAAAGTACGCTTATCCGCATGTTGAACGGCCTTGAGGCACCGACGGAAGGATCTGTAACCGTTGCAGGGCGGACGGTATCAAAAATTAAAGGCGGCGAATTACGGAAAGCGCGCCAAGAAATCGGTATGATTTTTCAACACTTCAATTTACTTTGGTCTCGCACAGTGCGCGAAAATATTGCGTTTCCGCTTGAAATTGCGGGCGTGTCAAAAGCGGAACGGGACAAACGTGTGAATGAATTGATCGAGCTTGTCGGTCTTGATGGACGCGGGGACTCCTATCCTTCGCAATTGTCAGGCGGCCAGAAGCAGCGTGTAGGTATCGCTCGGGCACTCGCAAATAACCCGAAAGTATTATTATGTGATGAAGCAACATCGGCGCTTGACCCACAGACGACGGATTCCATCTTAGAATTACTCGTCGATATTAATGAACGCCTCGGGCTGACAATCGTGCTTATTACACATGAAATGCACGTTATCCGCAAAATTTGTCATCGTGTTGCGGTAATGGAAGCAGGTAAAATCGTTGAAATGGGCCCGGTGCTTGATGTATTCCGCCGCCCTGAACAGTTAATTACAAAACGATTTGTCCAGCAGGTGACGGAGCCGGAAGAGTCGAAAGAAACAGTCCGTCATTTAGTAGAGGCACACCCAGATGGAAAAATTGTTAAATTGACGTTCGTCGGTGTATCGACTGAACAGCCGGTCATTACAGAAATTATTCGACGCTTTGATGTCGCGGTCAACATTTTGCAAGGGAAAATTTCACAGACGCAAAATGGTGCATACGGAACATTGTTCGTCCATTTAACCGGTAATGCTTCTGAAGTCGACAAAGCAGTGGCGTTTTTAGATGCGCAGCAAGTAGATTCGGAGGTTATTATGTATGATTGAACAATGGTTTCCAAATGTAGACTGGGACAAAATGTGGGAAGCGACACTTCAGACGCTTTATATGACGAGCATTTCTGTCGTTATCACATTCGTTCTCGGCCTTTTGCTCGGCTTATTGCTCTTTTTAACATCGAAAGGACAGCTGTGGGAAAATAAAGCGGTCTATGGCATCACGGCGGTTATTGTCAATGTCTTCCGCTCAATTCCATTTATCATTTTAATCGTCCTGCTCATTCCGTTTACGAAAGCGATTATCGGCACGATTATCGGTGAAAATGCGGCGTTGCCGGCACTTATTATCGGAGCGGCCCCATTTTATGCACGCATGGTTGAAATTGCGCTGCGTGAAATTGATAAAGGTGTGATTGAAGCGGCAAGAGCAATGGGGGCATCCACAAGTACGATTATTCGAAAAGTGCTCATCCCAGAATCGTTGCCAGCACTCGTTTCAGGACTCACCGTCACAGCGATTGCCCTTGTGGGTTACACAGCGATGGCGGGTGTCATTGGGGCAGGAGGACTAGGAAATCTCGCCTTTTTAGACGGATTCCAGCGTAGCCGTAATGATGTGACACTGATGGCGACAATCGTTATACTCATTATTGTGTTTATCATTCAGTTTATCGGGGACACGTTCACACGAAAACTGGATAAACGATAAGATAAAATATTTTCAGGAGGAATGACATGATGAAAAAATGGCTTCTCGGGTTTTTAACAGCCGCGATCGTGCTTGCTTTGGCAGCATGCGGAGGTGGGGAAGAATCAACAGATAAAGAAAAAGCAGATTCTGGTACATCAGAAGAGGACAAAACAATTGTTGTAGCGGCAAGTCCCGTACCTCATGCAGTTATTTTAGAAGAGGCAAAAGCTGCATTAAAGGAAAAAGGATATACACTTGAAGTAGAAACATTTCAAGACTACGTTTTGCCGAATAAAGTGTTAGATGAAGGAGAAGTGGATGCGAACTACTTCCAACACGTTCCTTACCTTGAAGTTCAAAAAAAAGAACATGGCTATGATTTTGTGAACGCTGGGGGTATCCATGTTGAACCTATTGGCGTTTATTCTAAAAAATACAAAAGTTTAAAAGAACTTCCAGATGGAGCGAAAATTATTTTAAGTTCATCTGTTGCGGATCATGGACGTGTTTTGGCTCTTTTTGAAGAAGCAGGATTAATTACATTGAAAGACGGTGTGGTGAAAGAATCAGCGACACTCGATGATATTGCTGAAAACAAAAAGAATTTGAAATTCGACTATGATTATGAACCTGCTTTGCTTCCACAAATTTATAATAACGATGAAGGTGATGCCGTCATGATTAACTCAAACTATGCGGTAGATGCCGGCTTGAACCCACTCGAAGATGCAATTGCTCTTGAAGGAAAAGACTCACCATACGCAAATATTATCGCTGTACGTGCCGGCGATGAAGACAAAGAAAAAATTAAAGCACTTGTTGATGTTCTTCACTCTCAAGAAATTGAAGACTTTATGTTGGAAGAGTGGGGCGGGGCATTCGTACCGGTCAACAAATAAAACGTTAGAAACGTCTGGCTGCGAGCCAGGCGTTTTTTATGCTAAATTTTCAAATAATTGCGAATTCAAGAGGATATCGTTTATATTTTGCGAATGAGGAAATATAGAAGAGTATGCTGGACCTCACAACATGTGAGAGAGACTGAGCCGGGCTCACGGCTTTTGCGTGTCTTACCTGCACACTGTTATTATAAATACCGGAGGAACATTTGGTGCGGAGTGGAATTACTCTAAGCTAGATCACTTTTTGCTCATAATAAATGAGCGGAGCATGCCTCCAAAAAAAACGAAAAGGATTGATTCCCCATTAGTAACTCACTGAATATGAAGTACACAGAAGGCATGGAAAAAGCAATGCATGCATCCCACGGCGTAGGCTACGCGGTGTACAGTCAGAAGCATGAAGTGAGAATTGACGTCGAGCAGCAGCGTGAAGAAGAATATCTTACAAGCAGACGCATCGTTGCCGATTTTAACAGCAAACTTACCAATCACTTATCATAACCAAATGGAGAGAAGCCGGTGTAAAAAGCCGGTTTTTTTCAATTTATTTGAGAATACTAATTATAAGCAATATCAACTGTTGAATATAAATGCGATTTGTTATAAGATTGTAATGAGAATAAATTGAGAATAGAAACAATCGGTTATTAAAGCCGATGAATACGGAGGGTAAATCATGTCACAATCAACGTTAACAGTTAAAGATCTTCACGTCTCAATTGACGGGAAAGAAATTTTAAAAGGTGTGAACCTAGAAATTAAAGGCGGAGAATTCCACGCGGTTATGGGACCGAATGGAACGGGTAAATCTACTCTTTCTTCTGCGATTATGGGTCATCCTAAATATGAAGTTACACAAGGAACGATTACGCTAGACGGTGAAGACGTTCTTGAGATGGAAGTAGATGAGCGCGCACGTGCGGGTCTATTCCTAGGCATGCAATACCCGAGCGAAATTACAGGAGTAACGAATGCCGAATTCCTTCGCTCAGCTGTGAATGCGCGACGCGAAGAAGGCGATGAAATTTCATTGATGAAATTTATTCGTCAGATGGATAGCAACATGGATGTGCTTGAAATGGATCAAGATATGGCACAGCGTTATTTAAACGAAGGTTTCTCTGGCGGTGAGAAAAAGCGCAATGAAATTCTTCAATTGATGACAATTAAACCGAAAATCGCGATTCTCGATGAAATTGACTCCGGTCTTGATATCGATGCTTTGAAAGTTGTTTCAAAAGGGATTAACCAAATGCGCGATGAGAGCTTTGGCTGCCTGATTATTACTCATTACCAGCGTCTGCTTGATTACATCACGCCTGACCATGTTCATGTTATGATGCAAGGCCGTGTCGTCAAGTCCGGTGGACCGGAACTGGCGCAGCGCCTCGAAGCAGAAGGATATGACTGGATTAAACAGGAACTTGGCATCGAAGACGAAACGGTACAGTAATCGGAAGGGGCAGGAGGATAATTATGACTGAAACAAAATGGTTGGTTGATGAGTCGGTAATCCGCGACTTTTCAGCTGCAAACAACGAACCTGAATGGCTGTTAAATGTTCGTCTTGATGCATTTAACAAAGCGGAAGAATTGCCGCTTCCAAAGCCGGATAAAACGAAAATCGATAAATGGAATTTCACACAATTTGGGACCCACAATGTGAATAGTACGCCGTACGCATCGATTGCGGATCTTCCTGAAAAGGCAAAAGTAGTTGTCGGCGAGGATAACACGGTGCAAAACGTATACGTTCAACGAAATGGTGTGCCGTCTATTTTAAATATATCAGCTGAATTGAAAGAAGCAGGCGTTATTTTTACGGATTTTGAGACCGCAGTGAAAGAACATAGCGACCTCGTTCAAAAGTATTTTATGACGCAAGTGGTTAAAGCAGACGAGCATAAATTGACGGCTCTTCATGCAGCGCTTGTGAACGGCGGCGTCTTTTTATATGTACCGAAAAACGTGGAAATTAAAGAACCGGTACAAGCAGTGTTTATTCAGGATGACAAAAACGCGGCAATTTTTAATCATGTTATCGTCGTAGCGGAAGCGAACAGCTCCGTCACGTATGTAGAAAACTACATTTCTACAGTGGAAACAGAAGAAGGTGTTGCGAACATCATCACAGAAGTAATTGCAGGTGACAATGCCCGCGTTTCATACGGAGCGGTTGATACGCTTGCTGAGAATGTAACAGTATATGTAAATCGACGCGGTGTGACAGCTCCTCATGCACACATTGAATGGTCACTCGGAAGTATGAACGATGGCGATACGGTTTCCGAAAATGTAACGAATTTAATCGGCGACGGCTCTTATGCAGATACGAAAATGGTCGTTGTTGGCAGTGGGAAGCAGTCCATGAACTTTACAACGAAAGTCGTTCATTTTGGTAAACATACAGAGGGCTATATTTTGAAGCATGGTGTCATGAAAGATGAAGCGAAGGCAATCTTTAACGGGATTGGTAAAATTGAGCACGGTGCTTCGAAATCAAATGCTGAGCAAGAATCACGCATTCTCATGTTAAGCGAAAAAGCACGCGGCGATGCAAACCCGATTTTGCTCATTGATGAAGATGATGTAACGGCAGGACACGCCGCTTCTGTTGGCCGTGTCGATCCGCTTCAGCTATACTATTTGATGAGTCGCGGTATTACAAAGCGGGAAGCAGAACGTCTTGTCATTCACGGATTCCTGGCACCAGTTGTCAACAAATTGCCAATCGAAAACGTGAAGAAACAACTAAAAGGCATTATTGAAGGGAAAGTTCGTCAATGAATGCGAAAGAACTGAAAAAGTACTTTCCCATTCTGGATCAGGAAGTAAACGGTCATCCACTCGTTTATCTTGACAGTGCGGCAACATCTCAAAAACCGCTCCAAGTCATTGAAGCAATTAGTGACTATTACCGAACGTCGAATGCGAACGTCCATCGCGGCGTTCATACACTCGGCAACCGGGCAACGGATTTATATGAAGGTGCGCGTGATAAAGTACGCCGATTCATCAATGCGGGATCAACGAAAGAAATCATCTTTTTGCGTGGGACAACGACGGCACTTAACCTCGTTGCCGAGAGCTATGGACGTGCCAATGTAGGAGAAGGCGACGAAATTGTCATTACTTACATGGAGCATCATTCGAATATTATTCCGTGGCAGCAGCTGGCGAAATATACAGGTGCTACGCTGAAATATATACCAATGCAAGAAGACGGAACGATTTCATTGGAAGATGTGCGGGCAACTGTTACGTCCAACACGAAAATTGTTTCTGTCATGATGGTATCAAATGTACTTGGTACGATTAACCCGATTGCGGATATTACGAAAATTGCCCATGAACATGGAGCTGTAATGGTTGTAGATGCAGCACAGGCTGCACCGCATATTCATATTGATATACAAAAGCTCGATTGTGACTTTCTTGCTTTTTCTGGCCATAAAATGTGCGGACCGACTGGTATTGGCGTATTATATGGGAAAGAGCAACTACTCGATAACATGGAGCCGATCGAATTTGGCGGCGAAATGATTGACTTCGTTGGTCTTTATGAATCAACATGGAAAGAACTTCCGTGGAAATTTGAAGGTGGTACGCCCATTATTGCGGGCGCGATCGGTCTTGGGGCAGCCATCGATTTCTTAAATGAAATTGGCATCGATGCCATTGAACAGCACGAGCATAAACTGGCGTCCTATGCACTTTCAACATTGACGGAAATTCCGGATCTGACCATTTTTGGCCCGAAAAGTGGCCAAGACCGTGCAGGTGTTGTTACGTTTAATTTAGGTGACGTTCATCCACATGACGTGGCGACGGTTCTCGACGCAGAAGGCATTGCTGTACGTGCCGGCCATCACTGTGCACAGCCACTGATGAAATGGTGTGAAGTATCCTCTACAGCACGCGCAAGCTTTTATTTGTACAACACAGAAGAAGATATCGACAGACTTGCCGCCGGTTTGTTAAAAACAAAGGAGTATTTCTCAGATGTCTTTTAATAATTTAGACCAACTGTACCGTCAAGTGATTATGGATCATTACAAGAACCCGCGTAATAAAGGATCGATTGAAGACGGAAGCGTCACAGTTGATATGAATAATCCGACGTGCGGTGACCGTATCCATTTGACGATTAATGTAGAAGACGGGATTGTCACGGATGCGAAATTTGACGGAGAAGGATGCTCGATTTCGATGTCTTCTGCGTCGATGATGACGCAGGCGATTAAAGGAAAAGAGATCGATGAAGCGCTTCGTCTGGCAAACGTTTTTTCAGATATGATGCTCGGCAAAGACTATCCAGAAGACTTAGACCTTGGTGATATCGAAGCACTGCAAGGTGTTGCAAAATTTCCTGCACGTATCAAATGTGCAACATTATCGTGGAAAGCGATGGAAAAAGGGCTTCAACAAGAGAAGTAAAATTGACAGGAGGAATGCAACATGGCAAAAAAAGCCCCTGAAATTGGTGATTACAAGTATGGTTTCCATGACCGTGACGTATCACTATTCCGTTCAGAACGTGGTTTGACGCCGGAAATTGTGAAAGAAATTTCAAAAATGAAAGAAGAACCGCAATGGATGCTTGATTTCCGTTTGAAATCATTGGACCTTTTTTATAAAATGCCAATGCCTCAATGGGGCGGAGATATGTCCTCTTTGAATTTTGATGAAATTACGTACTATGTAAAGCCATCTGAAAAATCAGAGCGTTCATGGGATGAAGTACCGGAAGAAATCAAGCAAACGTTTGATAAACTTGGTATTCCAGAAGCAGAGCAAAAATATCTTGCTGGTGTATCTGCTCAGTACGAATCAGAAGTTGTGTACCACAACATGAAAGAAGAGCTAGAAGACATGGGTATCGTCTTTAAAGACACAGATTCTGCTTTGAAAGAAAACGAAGATATTTTCCGCAAGTACTGGGCGAAGCTTATTCCGCCGACAGATAATAAGTTCGCAGCGTTAAACTCCGCTGTTTGGTCTGGTGGTTCTTTCATTTACGTACCACCTGGTATAAAAATGGATACGCCACTTCAAGCGTACTTCCGCATTAACTCAGAAAACATGGGTCAGTTCGAACGGACGCTCATTATTGTTGATAAAGAAGCAAGCGTGCACTACGTAGAAGGATGTACGGCACCGGTTTATACAACGAACTCACTTCACTCGGCTGTCGTTGAAATTTTCGTTGAAGCGGGCGGATACTGCCGATATACGACGATTCAAAACTGGGCAAATAATGTGTATAACCTTGTAACAAAACGTGCGATATGTGAAGCAAATGCGACAATGGAATGGGTCGATGGCAACATCGGATCAAAATTAACGATGAAATATCCAGCTGTTATTTTAAAAGGTGAAGGTGCGCGCGGCATGACATTATCCATTGCCCTAGCCGGTAAAGGACAGCATCAAGATGCCGGTGCGAAAATGACTCATTTAGCACCAAATACATCATCAACGATCGTATCAAAATCCATCTCGAAACAAGGCGGTAAAGTAACATACCGTGGAATCGTTCACTTCGGACGTAAAGCGGATGGGGCACGCTCAAACATCGAGTGTGATACGTTGATCCTGGATAACAAATCAACATCTGATACTATTCCATATAACGAAATTTTGAACGATAACATTTCACTTGAGCACGAAGCGAAAGTGTCAAAAGTATCCGAAGAGCAGCTATTCTACTTGATGAGCCGAGGTATTTCACAAGAAGAAGCAACTGAAATGATCGTAATGGGCTTCATCGAGCCGTTCACAAAAGAACTGCCAATGGAATATGCCGTTGAAATGAACCGTCTGATCAAATTTGAGATGGAAGGTTCGATCGGTTAATACAACAAAAATCCCCTTTCGCGAGGGGATTTTTTTAAATAGAAAAAAGTCTAGGTTGCGTTCAATAGACATCTTGAATATTGGTGAGCTGCTCGTCCGCAATGGAGGCATCTCCAATATGGTGTGTGCTTGTGTTCGTGATATCTTCTTGAATGCTGGCGAGCTGTTCATCGACTATTCTGGAATCTTCAATGTGTTGTGTAATCGTGTTCGTAATGTCGTTGAAATAGCTGCTCGTATTTTCGATGAGGTGAATTGCATCATCGCTCAACTTTTTCTGGCTGTTCATACCACTTAGTGAAGCACGGGCATTGTCACCCACCTCGTTTGAAATTTGGGCCATCTCAGCCATCATCGACATAACTTGGCTATTAATGCCCGTTGCCATTTTCAGCACATCTTGGTTGCTGTATGTTGCTTTTTCGGCATCTTCAATTTTCGCTTGAATTGTTGTCGTCACTTCTTCAATATGCTTTGTGCTCTCAGCTGTGCTTTCAGCTAGTTTCCGTACTTCTGCTGCGACAACGGCAAAGCCTTTCCCATGTTCACCGGCACGTGCGGCTTCAATGGAGGCATTAAGTGCAAGTAAATTTGTTTGGCTGGCGATTGAACTGATTACTTGGACGATGTCTTTAATTGTTTTCGAATGTTCGCCGAGCTCTTTCATACTTTCTGCCGTGTCATTCATCTGACGCTCTAAGCTATGGACAAGCCGTGTGTTTTCATTCATCATTTTTTCATGTTCGGTCGTTTTTTGGGACAGTGCACCGGATGAATCAAGCAATAATTGGCCGGTATCGACAAGTTGGTGAGAGTTGTTGCTCGTTTGTTCACCAAGCGTTTTTACTTCATCAAATTGGCGTTGAATTTGCACGATAAGTTCTTGGAGATCATAGTGCTGTTGATTAACTTGCTGATGTTGTCCAATTGTGTTTAGCACTGTATCTTCAAACTGTTCGAAAAATTGAGCGTGTGTTTCTTGAAGGTGTCTATTTTCCTGTTCTAATTGTGCAATACGTTCGTTTGCTTCCTTTAATTCTATATTCATCTGCGTTTTTTGTTTTGATTTCCCCCAGGCCATGATACTTCCTCCTCATTTTGTTACCATTAGTGTAACAGAATTTTGGTTTAATAGGTGAAAAGTCTTATGTGGATTTTCAAAATTAACATAAGCTTAATAATTATGCTACACTCTTTATATGAGGTGATCACGTATGATTTATACGGGTGTAACAGGATGGGGGGATCACGATACGCTTTATACACAAGGTGTACGGTCCCGTGATAAATTAACGGAATACGCGGCTCATTTTCCGACAGTTGAAGTCGATTCGAGCTTTTATGCCGTACAACCGGAGCGGAATATGCGCAAGTGGACCGATGAAACGCCGGATGGCTTCCGTTTCGTCGTAAAAGCATATCAAGGAATGACCGGACACGAGCGGGGTGACATTCCATTTGAGTCAAAAGAAGAGATGTTTCATGCGTTTCAATTATCGCTGCTGCCGATGATTGAATCAAATAAGCTGGCGATGGTTTTGTTTCAATTTCCGCCATGGTTTGACTGTACACGTAAAAATGTCACGTATCTTCGGTATTGCAAAGAAAAAATGGGCGACGCGCCGCTTGCGATCGAATTTCGCAATCAAACGTGGTATAAAGCCGCTTTTATTGATAAAACACTTACTTTTTTAGAACAGGAAAAATGGATTCATACAGTATGCGATGAACCGCAGGCTGGCGATGGATCGATTCCGATTGTGCTTCAGGCAACCCATAAAGAAAAAACATTGATCCGTATGCATGGACGCAATCGGATCGGGTGGCAGAAAAATGGAAATAAAAACTGGCGGGAAGTACGCTATTTATATCGCTACAACGAACATGAACTGCGACAATGGGTTCACTTTACAAACGAACTTAAAACGCAGTCTAAAGACGTATATATACTATTTAACAATAATTCCGGCGGTGATGCGGCAGACAATGCAAAGCAGTTTCTCGATCTCTCCGGCATTTACTATGACAATTTAGCCTCACGTCAGCTTGATCTTTTTTAGGAGGACCACTCGTTATGGAATGGCTTATTTTACTCGCGATCGGGCTTATTGCCGCAGCGATCGGCGCACTCGTCGGTCTCGGCGGCGGCATTATTATCGTGCCGGCGCTGCTGTTTCTTGGCAGCACATCGCTGCTTGATCCGGTCTCACCGCAAATCGCGGTCGGCACGTCATCCGTTATTTTAATCGTTACCGGTCTGTCGTCAACGCTCGCCTACATGAAGCAAAAAAAGGTGGATTATAAACTCGGCTTTATTCTTTTTATCGGCAGTGCACCAGGCAGCATCATCGGCGCGTATGCGAACAAGGGACTCGACATGAGTCAGTTCAGTCTGTACTTTGGCTTATTTATGGTGTTCATGTCATTCGTACTCATGTTTAAAAATCGTGCAAAACCGATACTTGGTACACGTGGTATGCCCCGAACATTTACTGATAACGAAGGCACGCATACCTATTCAATCGAGCCTATTACTGGAACGCTCGCCTCGTTTATTGTTGGCTTTTTTGGCGGACTTTTCGGCATTGGCGGCGGCTCGCTTATGGTACCCGCAATGATTATGTTATTTGCGGTTCCGCCGCACGTCGCGGTGGCGACATCGATGTTGCTGATCTTCTTATCAGCAGGTGCCTCAAGCATTACGCACATCTCGCTCGGCAATGTTGAATGGCTATACGCCGTTGTACTCGTCCCGGGCGCTTGGTTTGGCGCTAAACTCGGTGCCTGGCTGAACGCGCGAATCGCCTCGAAAACGGTTGTGCTTCTGCTTCGTCTCGTTCTTATTTTTGTCGGTGTCCGTCTCATCTGGCAGGGCATCATTTAAAAGGTGGAATTATTTATGGAAAAAACGATACATATTTACCATACAAACGATTTACACAGTCATTTTGAAAATTGGCCGCGCATTGCTCTTTTTTTAAAGGAAAGAAGACACATTCACGAAGAAGCAGGCGAATACATATTTACGTTTGATATCGGTGATCATGTAGACCGCGCACATCCTTTAACAGAAGGGACGCTCGGGTCTTTCAATGTGGAGTTATTAAATAAGTCAAAATATGATGCGGTCGCTATTGGAAACAATGAAGGCATTACATTACCGAAAGAAGGGTTAAATCGCTTATATAAACAGGCGAAGTTTGCGGTTCTCTGTGCGAATATTTTTGATCAAAATGGTGCACGTCCAGAATGGGTATTGCCGTACACCTTCTTTCAGGCGGGGGATGTGACGATTGCGGTGACGTCCGCAACGGCGCAGTATACAGCTTTTTATGAAGAGATTGGCTGGGAGATTAAAGATCCGTTGAACGAGTTGAAAAAGCAAGTTAAAGCGCTCAAAAAGCGAGCAGACCTCGTTGTCGTGCTGTCCCATCTCGGCATGTATGACGATGAAAAAATAGCGCAGGAAACAGAAGCAGACGTTATTCTTGGGGGACATACGCATCACCTATTTCACGAAGGAAAAGAAGTAAATGGTACATTGCTTGCGGCGGCTGGAAAATATGGTTATTTTACCGGTCATGTGGAAATTGATATTAATGAAGAAACACGCACCATTTGTGCAAAACGGGCACGCGTATATGAAACGAATCAGTCATTAAAAGCGCCATACGATGAAAAAGAACAGCAGGAATCTTTTATGAAATTTGGGAAAAAGGTGCTGTCTATACCGGTTGTGCATCTTGAAAAGACATTAACGAGCGATTGGTTTAAGCCATCTGTATTGCCGCAAATGTTGACAGAAGCGCTGACGGAATGGTGCAGTGCAGATTGTTCGTTTTTAAATGCAGGTGTTGTGCTCGGAAATTTATCAGCCGGCACGGTGACGAAATACGATATTCACAGGCTGCTTCCCCATCCGATTAATCCGTGTGTGATTGAATTGACCGGAGCGGAACTATCCGAAGTACTGCGCCAGACGCGTGACGAAAATTGGGCGCATATGCAAATTAAAGGACTCGGTTTTCGCGGGAAAGTGATGGGGCGATTCGTCTACGACCGGATTGAGATGGACGGCCCAGCTTTTTTCATCGATGGGAATGTACTTGATTTGAAAAAAACGTACAAACTGGCGACACTCGACATGTTCACATACGGTCATTATTTTGTAGGGCTTCACCGGGCACGTATGAAAACATATTTTATGCCGGAATTTTTACGCGACGTATTAGAATGGAAATTATTGAAGTTATGAAGCCTCTTTCCGCATACAATGCGGAAAGGGGGTTTTTTTATGCGACGACGAAGAAAATGGCGAAGCAAGTCACAGTTGTCCATACGCCACCGCTTTATGATGGCTGTCCTTTTATTTATTATTGGTATTTTATTTATTTTATGGCTGATTAACCGGAATATTCAGCCGGTCCTTTTAAATTATGCAGACATGCAGAGCCAAAAAATTGCTTCGATGGTGTTACAAAAAGCAATAAGTAAAGAAATTACAGAAAACCTTGATATAAAAGACATTATGATTACAGAGAAAGGAGAAGGAGGGGCAACGACCTTCAACGCGGAAGTGATCAATAAAGTGCTCGCTGAAGTGACGGATCTTGCGGAGGAAAATTTAGATCAAGCAGAGGCGGGTAATTTACAAGAGCTAGAAAAGTTGTCAGGTGTTGATATTGATGTGAAAAAGACGATGCAAGGAGAAGGAATTGCCTATACCATTCCACTCGGACAAATTACGAACAACGCGATACTCGGCAATCTCGGACCGCGGATACCGATTCGATTCTATGCGCTCGGAGACGTTAACTCCAATGTGAAAACAAAAGTGGAACCGTTTGGCATTAATTCAGCCTATGTTGAAGTATACATTGCACTCGAAGTCAATGTGAGAGTGATCGTGCCATTTGCATCAGAGACGACGATCGTCAAGCAAACATTGCCAGTCGCAATGGGGCTCGTACATGGCACTGTACCGAATTATTACAATCCGGATTCAGTCGGTATTCCAGCAAAATAATGTGGTGGTAAAGGTTCGTGTTTTCTGATAAGATGCAAACGAAATTAAACGCATGAGCAATGAACGCAGTCTCTCATTGCTCTTTTTGTATGCTTATGTAGAGGAGAAACAGTATGGAAAATACAATCTTTTCACTGTTACCGCCAGTACTGGCGGCACTGCTTGGTATTCTTACTTATGCTTGGTTTTATGGGCAGCACATTTGCAGGACTGTTCGTCACATTTGCATTGCTCGGTGCGGTTGCATTTTCCTTGAAAAAGAAAAAAGCAGCTAATCAGTAATATATTCTTTTGCCTACTTGTATCATACAGAAGGGTCTTATTAACGAAAGAAGCCAGGGATGTTTGTTATAGGCAGTTCGGCTTTTATTTAGTTAGTAATTATGATAGAGTTAGCCTTATATTGTCCAATGATTGGAGATGAAGCAAATGAGCACGAAAGAAGAATATTTGCGTAAACCGGAATGGTTAAAAATAAAACTGAACACGAACGAAAACTATACAGGTTTGAAGAAAATGATGCGCGAAAAGCAATTACATACCGTTTGTGAAGAAGCAAAATGTCCAAACATTCACGAATGCTGGGCTGTTCGCCGTACCGCAACCTTTATGATTCTGGGCAGTGTCTGCACGCGTGCATGCCGTTTTTGTGCTGTGAAAACAGGTCTTCCAACAGAGCTTGATTTAGAAGAACCGGAACGCGTAGCAGATTCTGTTGTGCAAATGAATTTAAAGCATGTAGTAGTCACAGCAGTAGCCCGTGATGACTTAAAAGATGGCGGCGCTTACGTATTCGCGGAAACGGTTCGGGCAATTCGTCGGAAAAATCCGTTTACATCGATCGAAGTCTTGCCATCTGACATGGGGGGCATTGAAGAAAATCTGCAAATGCTTATGGATGCAAAACCGGATATTTTAAATCATAATATCGAAACAGTGCGCCGTTTGACACCGAGAGTTCGTGCACGCGCGAAGTATGACCGCTCGCTCGAATTTTTGCGTAGAGCGAAAGAAATGCAGCCAGAGATCCCGACGAAATCAAGCTTAATGATCGGTCTCGGCGAAACAAAAGAAGAAATCATCGAAGTAATGGATGACCTTCGTGCGAACAATGTGGATATAATGACGATCGGCCAGTACTTACAGCCATCGAAAAAACATTTGAAAGTCGTGAAATATTATCATCCGAACGAATTTGCAGAGCTGCGTGAAATCGCGATGACAAAAGGATTCAGTCACTGTGAAGCGGGTCCAATGGTGCGTTCTTCTTATCATGCCGATGAGCAAGTAAATGCAGCAGCAAAAGCGAGACATGAAAAAGGCGAGGCGCAGGCAGCAAAATGATTACCATTCAAAATGATACCTATGACCTCATTGAAGAGCGGATGGATGGTTTTAACGACGAAGCCTTCCGCGCCCGCTATAGTGACATTTTATCCAAATATGATTTCATTGTCGGCGACTGGGGATACGGCCAACTGCGGCTAAAAGGATTCTTCGACGACGGCAACAAAAAAGCATCATATGATAATAAATATTCTACTATACGAGATTACTTACTCGAATACTGCAACTTTGGCTGCGGCTATTTTATTTTAAAAAAGCTGCCCGTCTCAAGTGCAAAATAAAAACCGGCCGATGAAGCCGGTTTTTTGTGTACAAAATTGCTAATGTGCGCTAACATGCGCGAATCTATGAAAATAGGAGCTAATCAAGAAAAAAGACCCTGTCCGCAATGAACAAAGCTTCATCATTAAATGACTTCATACAAAAATTCTTTTAATTCGGCTGCTTCTTCCTCGCTCAAATCAAATGCATACTCAATATAGCCAGGCTCGTCCAAATCATCGCGACCAATAATCGCATACTTGTTTCCTTGTAAGTTTATAACGATCCGCTTTCCGTAGTAGCGGTCCGTCTGCATCAAGGCAAGATCATATCTCGCATGGTCACCAGCAAAACTGACGAAACGCGTCGTCGTCGTGTCCATTTCATCGTAAAGAAAAAAGCGTTCACTCATCCGTGGTCCTCCACTCGTTCATTTTCAACCATTGTATCACATGTTACAATAAGAGCGGAAAGGATGGATGCTTGTGTATTTTATTGACCGAAAAAAAATGGAAGCAACACTCCGCTTTATGGAAGAGCAATTGACCCTTTTTGAGCAACACTCGGCATGGGAAACATCGCTTGAACGGGCGGCGCTTGAACGCCTTGCGCAAAGAATCGTTGAATCAATCATCGATGTCGGCAACGCAATGATCGATGGTTTTATTATGCGTGACCCCGGCAGCTACGAAGACATCATTGATATTCTGAATGATGAAAAAGTCATTGCGCCAGAGCAGGCTATACCACTGAAAGATGTGATCGGTCTTCGCAAAACGCTCGTCCGCGACTACACCGATATTTCACATGATGAAATGGCGGCGCTGTTAATCGCGAATAAAAAAGAATTGATTGATTTCCCGAAACGAGTCCGCGCGTATCTAGAAAACGAACTAGGGCCCGTTTCCGCATTTTTACCTGAGTGAGGAGAGAGAAAATTGACAAAATATAAAGGGTATTTAATTGATTTAGATGGAACGATGTATCTCGGTACGGACATTATTCCAGGTGCTCCAGAGTTTATTGATCGATTGAATGCGGCGAACATCCCGTATTTGTTCATTACGAATAACTCATCACGCACGCCGAAGCAGGTGGCGGATAAACTTGTGAAAATGGGTATTCATACGACGCCGGAAAATGTGTTTACAACGTCACGGGCGACAGCTCAGTTTATTCACGATGAAAAACCGGGCGCATCCGTATATGTGATCGGCGAAGATGGAATTCTTGAAGCACTTGCGGATAAAGGATTAGAGGTTGTTACTCATGAAAACCCAGATTACGTTGTGACGGGTATTGACAGAGGCCTTACATATGAAAAACTCGCAGGTGCATGTCTGTCTGTCCGAAACGGTGCTCGATTCATATCGACAAACGGCGACATCGCTATTCCGACAGAGCGCGGCTTCCTGCCCGGCAATGGCTCGCTTACATCTGTTGTGACGGTCTCAACAGAAACGCAGCCTGTCTTCATCGGCAAACCGGAACCAGTTATTATGGAGCAGGCACTCGAAGTTCTCGGCACGACGAAAGAAGAAACAATTATGGTCGGCGATTACTATGATACGGATATACGTGCAGGTATTGGCATTGGCATCGATACATTGCTCGTCTACACAGGTGTTACACAGCCACACCACCTTGACCGCTACGAAATCAAGCCAACTCACACGACTCAAAATTTAAATGAATGGCCTATTTAAGAACCAGTGATTACTTAAACTTAGATAATAAATTAGTGGATAGTTAGTTCATTATGATGAGCTAACTATCTTTTTTTCTGGATAAAGTTAGACGAATGGGGGTATACAGATAGCATGACCACTATTAGGAGGGTATTCATGCAACTCCCGAAAAAATCGAAGTCGTACTGGAAAGATCATTGGATATCGCTGTCTTTTGCACCGCTAACTACAAATGTAACAGTTGATGTGACAGTCGTTGGTGGAGGAATGACGGGAATTATCACAGCTTGGCTTTTAGTGAAAGAAGGAAAAAAGGTTGCTTTACTCGAATCGAGAAGGTTGACAGATGGGACGACTGGCTTTACAACGGCGAAATTAACAGCGCAGCACGGCCTTATTTATGATGAACTGATCCGTACGATCGGCGAAGAAAAAGCCCGATTATACTATGAAGCACAAGAAGATGCGATCGCTTTTTTAAAGAAGACGTCAGAACAAATGTCCATTGACTGTGATTTTACAGCGCAGGATGCTTACGTATATGCGGAAACGAAAGAAGCGGTTTCGCAAATTGAAAAAGAGCTGGATGCGTATGAAATTCTCGGGATTAACGGGGGACTTGCGGGAACGGAAGCAAGGATGAAGCTCCCGTTTAAAGTAGAAGAAGCCATTGTGATGCGTGACCAGGCACAGTTTCATCCAGTCAAATTTTTGGAAGCACTTATTTGGGATATGGCAGATGAAGTGCTCATCTTTGAAGAAACACGGGCGGAATCAATAGAAAATAATAAAGTTCATACAACAGATGGATATGAAGTGACAAGCGAAAAGATCATTGTTTCCTCTCATTTTCCATTTAACGACTTTGACGGATTATATTTTTCAAAGCTACATGTCGAGCGATCTTATGCGATCGGTGTGAAAAGTGACAGGGAACTCGAAGAAGGAATATATATCAGCGCGGATAAACCATCGCGGTCATTGCGTTACGCCACGATGGAAAATGGGGAGAAACTGTTGATTGTCGGCGGTGAGAATCATCCAACAGGACGCAGCGAACAGGAAACGATGCATCACTATGAAAAATTAAACGACTTTACGCAGCTTCATTTTGGCGTCAAAGACATTTTGTATCGCTGGTCGGCACAAGATTTAATCACATTGGATCGTGTGCCGTATATCGGTTTTGGTGCTGAAAACATTCTCGTCGCGACAGGGTACGCAAAGTGGGGAATGACGAACGGCACAACAGCTGCTCATATTATGAGTGATCTCGTCATGGGCCGAGAAAATCGATTTACCGAATTGTTTGATCCGAAACGGATAAAAATGAAACGAGTCGATGTGAAAACATTTGTGACTGAAAATGCAAAAGTCGCAAAAGAATTAATCGGCGGAAAGCTGAAAGGATCAGAGAAAACGGTCGATGACTTGCAGCCGGATGAAGGTGGATTGGTCGTCGTGGACGGCAAAAAGGCCGGTGCATATAAAGATGAACAAGGGAACTGTCATCTCGTCAATACGACGTGCACACATATGGGCTGTGAGACAGAATGGAACGACGCCGAGCGTTCATGGGACTGCCCATGCCATGGCTCGCGTTATTCATATGAAGGTGAAGTGCTCGAAGGTCCAGCGCTTAAACCACTCGCCCAATTTGAAAGCGAAAACGAAGTAAAAAGCTAGTAAACTGAGTAAATAGTAAATGTTTCAGAAGATGAATAAGGAGCGTCCATTATTTGGAAGCCCCCATCATCATTTATTCTGTTTGCGCTGCGCGGTGAGCTAATCTGCTTGCCGCAGCAGCAGCAATTGCACCGACAATGTCATCTAAAAACGTATGCACCTGACCGGTTGATTTATCGTTTAGCAATTGTAAAATACCAGGTTTTTGTTTATCGATATACCCATAGCTCGTTAATCCAATTGTTCCGTATACGTTCACGATCGCCGTCGCAATTGTTTCATCAATCCCATATAAGCTTTCATCGGTTTCAATAATCGATTGAAGAGGCTCTTCAAGCATTTTTTTCTCTGCTAGCATATCAAGCTGGATACCGGTTAACACGGCATTTTGTACTTCACGTTTTCGTAAAACGGCTTCCACGTGTACAACTGCTTCTTCCAGCCGTAAATTCGGGTGGTACGGCTGTTGCAAGTAAACGACGAGTTCCGCGATATCTTCCACTTTCACACCGCGTTCCGCAATCCAGCGGCGCGCTGTTTTTTCTGACATACTCATTACGGGTTGTTTTTCTAAAGACAAAGTGAATCACACCTTTTTTCGTCATTATATTTTTATACACTATATTCATACCCATAATCATTGTGCCATACTCGTAATGAAAATGGTACAATAAAATAGAATAATCTGAAAAGAGGTGCACAGATGAAACCATTTGTGTATGTGACGAGACAAGTACCAGATGCGATTTTTGAACGACTAGCCGTTAAGTATGACGTAGAGATGTGGAAGGAAGCGGATAAAGCTGTTCCACGAGAGATCCTTCTAGAGAAGGTATCAAAAGCGGATGCGTTGCTGACAGTCATTACAGATGTGGTAGATGAAGAATTATTTTCACGAGCCAGCTCGTTAAAAGTTGTTGCGAATATGGCGGTTGGCATTGATAATATTGATCTTGATGCAGCAAGTAGGCATGGTGTATCGATTTGCAATACACCGGATGTACTTACGGATACGACAGCAGATCTAACATTTACCCTTCTTCTGGCTACTGCTCGCCGAGTAACCGAAGCGGCGGAATTTGTGAAAGATGGAAAGTGGACGAGCTGGGCGCCGATGATGCTCGTCGGAACGGATGTCCATCATAAAAAAATTGGCATCGTGGGCATGGGCAAAATTGGGACAGCTGTGGCGAAACGGGCAGCGGGCTTTGATATGGATATTTTGTATCATAACAGGAACCGCCATGAAGTGGCGGAAGAAATGCTTGGCGCGCAATATCGTTCACTTGACGCACTACTTGAGGAAGCGGACTTTGTCGTCTGTTTGGCGCCGCTCACCGACGATACACGTGGTTTGTTTCAACGAGAACATTTTCAGAAAATGAAAAATGAAGCGATCTTTATTAACGCGAGCCGTGGGCCTATTATAAATGAGCAGGCGCTAATTGAAGCACTCGAAGCAAAAGAAATTGCAGCAGCGGGACTCGATGTTTTTGACAAAGAACCGCTTCATGCTGCCCATCCTTTTTTAACGATGAAAAACGTCGTCGCGCTTCCGCACATAGGAAGCGCTTCGAAAGAGACACGTATGACGATGATGATGACGTGTTGTGAGAATATTGAAGCTGTTATTGACAATCGTCACCCAATGACGCTCGTCAATAAAGAAGTACTGCACTTCGATTAAAAAAGAGCTGATCCGTATATTGGATCAGCTCCTTCTTTATTAAAAAACTTGTTCCACTTCAACGACGCCAGGCACTTCTTCGAGCAGTGCACGCTCGATCCCAGCTTTCAATGTAATCGTGGAGCTAGGGCAGCTGCCGCATGCACCGAGCAGACGAAGTTTTACGATCCCGTCTTCAACATCAACGAGTTCACAGTCGCCGCCGTCACGAAGCAGAAATGGGCGTAATTTATCAAGGACTACTTGTACTTCATCGAACATTTCATGTTCTTGTACTTGCATGGATAATCGTCTCCTTTCCAATCAATATACATATTATAATGATTTTAAATAAAAAATGCAATTTATCACGGTAAAAAGAGGGGAAATGATGAAAAAGAAGCGATCGCTTTTTGTTTATGAAGCAGAAAAAATCTACGCAGGTCGCGTGAATTTACCGTCTTCAAAAGATACATATACATAGTATCAAGGCGTGGTGTCACGCAAAAATCCCGATCTCTCTTCCAGTAAAATACATCCATATTTTCTCACCGCTGGAGGATGAATTGAAAAAGAATGTGGCCATGTCGTTAATAGAATGAGGATCTCTCCCCGCAATGGGGAGATCTTTTTTGTTGATCGGTCAGAAATCATTGTGAGTGGTCACAAACTATGTCGAGTGATCAGAAATCATTGTAAGTGGTTAGAAACGACATCAAGTGATCAGGTAATCACGATAAGTAGTCAAATTGGTTAAGTTACTTTGAAAAACCTGCCATTTTTCAAAAAACGCCTCAAAATGAATCAGCGTCCAAATCATGAATTAAGAGCACTTCAAGCTTAGGATGTATTAATAAAAGGGCGGAAGAAAAGAGACCCACAGCAGTAAATAAGGTTTTTTATGATTCCTCAAAAAGCTGAAATACACAAGTTTATAGAAATAAATTATGTATATTTCACCTAGAATCAGTTAAGAAATATCAAATTATCGACAATCTCTTCTTTTGTGTCTGTGTGCAAAAATTTGAGATAAATAAAAATCTATAAAATTCTATTGATATAAATTAATAAAATGCCTTTTCCATAACCTCTAACACCAAACTATAATTTTATAGGGGGTGGTTTGAGCGGGGATACTTTTCGTGGTAGGGCCATAGATAACAATTAGATTTCGGTTTGCAGGGTTGTTTGTAAAGGCTTGCCCATTTGTCAATAATATTTGAGTATATGATGAAATATTTAATCTTAATTGACCATCACTACTCTCCAACTGGCTGTTAAAGTAGTCTATTTTTACATTTTGATATGGATTATCTTTTGCCATAACAAGTGCCTGATATTGTGGTGGGAAAATAAGAGGAACAGGTGCATTTGCATCATAATATCCAGTTACCCTATCTCCTACTGCCACTATTACATGGTCTACAAAGTAAGTAGTGGGTGACACCACGAAATTTACTAAGGCTCCGTGTCCGTTATCTACAGATATTAACTTATAACAACCTTCTCCTTCACCATTTAGCCCTATCATAAAATCACTAATCATGGTGACGGTACCATGAAAAGATGTAAAATTTATCATACTCATACCTCCATCGTTATTTAAACGTATCCCCATATAAATTATGCATTCCTAATACTTTGTGTTATCTGTACTAAATTACCTACAAAACAGCGATGGGAGGAAAAAAGTATAATGTGTGCATGACAGAAAATAAATATAATATTGTTAAAATATGTTATGTGAAAGGTGCTGTATGGAATGACAATCCTTATGAAATCGGAAAAGAAATTAATTGAAAAGTTTGGGATAAGGTTCCGTGCTCCTTCACTTTTTCCATTTGCACACATTTATCCTTTTCATGAATACAATGGGTTAAAAAATATAAAAGGATAGATAAATATGCCCGTTACGTTTCCAGTTAGCATTAAAACGGTTAAAATCAGCAGCGGTCCGGATAAAACAGTCTTTTATCCCAAGGTAATCGGTATGCAAGATCAAGGAATGGAAAGATCAATTAATCGGGCGATTGCCTATCAAACCCAGCAGCTCATAAATCAACAAGTTGGGAATATGCCGACAACAGTGGTACAAATGCTCGGTTCGTATGAAATCAAAAACAATCAACGCCAGGTTCTGAGCTTATCACTGTCCAATTATACGTACCACGATCATGCTGCCCATGGGATGACGTATATAAAGTCTTTAACATTTGATTTGCAAAAAGAGAAGCTATGTGAACTTAAAGACTTATTTAAACCTGGAAGTGATTATGTCAAAAGGCTCTCAACCTTGATTCGCATGCAAATCAAACAACGTGATATTCAGCTTCTAGGCGACTTCACAGAAATTCAGCCCAATCAAGACTTTTATATTGCAGACAAAGCTCTTGTTATCTATTTTCAGCTTTATGAAATCACCCCATATGTTTTTGGTTTCCCAATGTTTCCAATCTCCGTATTTGATTTACAGGATATCATTGACGAAAATGGTCCCCTCGGACGAATGGCTGTTAATAATTAACCATCCTTTTCACATAACAGTTAAAGAATAAGTTAAATCCTCAAATATAAACCTCATTTTGATAAGTCACGGTGAAGCGTATCATACGTAAGTGATACGGTTTATTTTATAATGAATCTTCGTTGATTTTTTGTTAGACATGGATTAAGAAACCTTATATTGAAAGTAGATCGTATTTTTGAACGTATAGAATTAAAATAAGCAGTGCTAGTAAATGCTAGCATTGCTTATTTTTTGTATACAATTTTCTAATCATTGAATGATTACTATTATTTTGTATAGTTATCAAAATAACCTTGTATAAAGACAATAGGTGTACCTTTATCTCCGCTTCCTGAAGTTAAATCGGATAGAGAACCGATAAGATCAGTAAGTTTTCTAGGTGTAGTACCTTGTGCCTCCATCGATCCTACAAGATCAGAATCTTTATTGTTAATAAATTGAGAGATAGCTTGTTTAAGTTCTTCACCTCTTAAATCAGCAAAGTTATTATCAGCAAGATATTTTAACTTTACTTCATTAGGTGTACCATCAAGACCTGATGTGTAAGCTGGTGATACAACTGGATCAGCAAGTTCCCATATCTTTCCTACTGGATCTTTGAATGCTCCATCTCCATAAACCATGACTTCAACATTTTTGCCAGTCTTTTCTTTGAGCTTATGCTGTATTTTATCAACGATAGGTTGGCAATTACGTGGGAAAAGTTTAACACTATCTTCTGTTGATTTATTTGATCCTAGCAGGCCATAAGCTTCATTACATCCACTGCCATCAATAGACTCTGATAATATGTTATCGAGGCTATAAATTTTATCTCCACCATTTGCTTTTAATATTCTCTTCGTTCTAAATCTTGTATGAATATCGCAAGTAAGAACACTTTTTGTGTAATTTAAAATGGTTTTTGCATTATTTGAGAAGATAACTTCACATTCAACATCGTATTCCTCAACTAACGATTTATAATAGTCAATATAATCAACACCAGTAAAAGTATGCTTAATATATCCAAAATGATCACGGAATTGTTTTTCTGTTAAAACATCTGTCCAAGGATTAACTCCCTTTTCATCAAGTACGTCTATATCTACTAAGTGATTACCAACTTCATCAGATGGGTAGCTAAGCATTAATACGATTTTTTTAGCTCCTTTTGCAATACCACGGAGACAGTTTGCAAAACGATTACGACTTAAGATAGGGAATATGACCCCAACAGTATCTTCTCCAAATTTGGAACGAACATCTTTAGCAATATGATCGATAGTCGCATAATTACCTTGAGCACGAGCAACGATTGATTCTGTTAAAGTAACGATATCTTTATCATTAATTTTAAAGCCTTCAACGTCTGAAGCTTTTAACACACTATCTACAACGATCTTCTCGATATCGTCCCCTTCATTTATTATCGGGCAGCGAAGACCTCTCACAACTGTTCCAACTACTCTTTCCAATATAATCGCTCCTTACAGCTATTAAAGTAAATTTAAAAGATTGTCTATTTGTACTATACATCGTTGTAATAATATAAGTAAAATTAATATGTTTAATGTCAGATATAAGGAGTGATTATATGGTGAGTAAATTAGATTTATATAAAGTTTTTTGTAAGGTAGCGAAAAGTGAAAGTTTTTCCAAGGCGGCAAAAGATCTTTATTTGACACAACCAGCTGTTAGTCAAGCGATTATGCAGTTAGAAAGAGAATTAGATATACGTCTTTTTAATAGAACACCTAAGGGGGTATCTTTAACAAATGAAGGTAGTATTCTGTTTGAGTATGTTAATTCGGCTATTAATTTAATTGACGTTGGGGAAGAAAAAATTTTAGAATTAAAGAATTTAACGACAGGGGAATTAAAGATAGGTGTAGGGGATACGATTTCCAGGTATTTCTTACTTCCCTATTTAGAAGCTTTCCATAATAGATATCCGAATATCAAGTTTTATATTGTTAATGGTACAACATTTGAACTCTGTTCGATCTTAAAATCAGGAGAGGTGGATATTGTCATTTGTAACCTCCCGATTGATGATCCTACATTAGAACTGAGACCATGTTTTGATATCCAGGATACGTTTGTTTACGGGGAGAAATTTAAAAAAATATTTTCTAAACCATTAAGCCTTCATGAATTAGTAAAACTGCCATTAATTTTTCTTGAACCAAAATCAAATTCCAGAAAGTATGTAGAGGATTATATGATTTCTAAAGGTATAAAGATTTCGCCCGAATTTGAATTAGGTTCCCATGATTTATTATTGGATTTTGCCAAAATAAATTTAGGAATAGCATGTGTGACGAAAGAATTTTCCCAAGAGTACTTAAATAAAGGATTAGTGTATGAAGTACAATTAAATGAAGAAATACCGAAGAGAAATATCGGAGTATGTTTTTTGAAAAGTGTACCTCTATCACCAGCTTCAACAAAATTTGTTGAGATCATAGAAAATAAATAGGTATAAAATATTTTTCTGTTAATTAATATTTATTTCGTAATTTAGCCACTGTTATCAATAATAATGGTAAAAATAAACCGTAACTCAAAGTAAAAGTCCACCAGATGGATAAAAGAAATTGATTAACATACGTTGTACTCGGCGCTGTTATAAGAGCAAGGGCATACACAATTAAAGCTAAAGGAACCATTAGCACTTTATGATCTTTAATTTTAAAAATTTGTGCTAGGCCTGCTGTTGCCGCATAAAAACAGATTGTCACTTTGAAATAAACAGTGAAAAACCAGATAAAAGCTAATATAGCTTCTATTCGCTGAAGAAAACTTCCTACACTTATTTTTCTGGCTAACGCATAAGATGGGTAAATGGAATTTGATGTTAAATGACTACCTAGAACCAAAATACTTAAAAGTATAATAATAAAGAGAAAACTACTGCCAGTGATCATTCCGATCACAAAGCTTTTGGTAATTCTCTTCGTTTGATTGACATACGGTAAAACCATTAAAAGAATTACAGATTCTAAGTAAAAACCAATAAGTGGAAGAGAACCGCGCAGTACTGGTTTTACCCCGTCTTCTAACACAGGCTGAATATTCTCAAGATTAATCTTTGGGGAAACTGATAGAAACAGAATCAAAAAAAGTAGGATAACCCAGGGGAAAATAATTTCCGCTGCACGAGCTAATGATTCGACCCCGACATGTATTCCCAAGATGATAATACTTAAAAAAAGAATAAGGATAGCGTTAATTGGTGTGTCCGGCATAATTTTAGTTGTCATGAAATCCCCTAATTCCCAAACGGTGATACTTGAATCAATTAAAGCAAAGAAAACAAATAGAACCCCAATGATTTTTCCAAACCACAAACTAAGAACTTTCTCACTGATATCGACTATATTCATGGAGGGAAATCGTTTCCCAAGAAAGCTGTACAACGTAACTAAAAAGATTCCCATGACAGCCGCGAGTAGGGCAGAAAGCCAACCGTCCTGTTTCGCTATAGATGTAACATCTGAAGGAACGAATAATAGGGTGTCACCGATGACAAATAAAATGACCAAACAAGTAAATTGCCGGGTATTTATTTTATTGTTATCAAACATTAATGTTATCTCCTCATGAGTAATAATATATCTTTTATTCCCTTTAATTCGAAGAAATATTCAGGGGATCTGATCTCTGTTTAACGCTTTAACGCAGTGGAGAACAGATATAGAGTACTTTAAAGCGATAAAGAATTCACGATGACATTTATTCATTTCCCAAATGTATTAAAAGTTGGGAAATAGGCATGATAATAGTGAAAACATCGGATGCTATATTCGGTGACTATAAATTTAGAATGGTAAAAGAAAATGAACAGTGCATGGAACCGGCTAATAAAAAAATGAAAAAAATAGCGAACATACCATATAAAGAAATAAAATATTGAGGGGGGAGGTAAAATGTATGAGGTTTTTGAAGAAACGAGGAAAAAACAGCGTTAAACGCCCTCTATTCGAGCAAGATGATCCAAACATGGAAATGAATAAAGACTTATTAAAAACAAGCCTACAAGAAAACATCCAACACGTAAAACAGCTGCTTGGAAATAGTAGCGATATCGTGATTAGGGAAATACAAATTGGCAAAAAGCAACTAGTTAAAGTATGCATTTTTTATACGGATGGATTAGTGGACACTAATTCCATTCAGAATTTTATCATGGAATCACTCATGTTAGATATCCATACCAGCCAGGAGCGAATGATATCGTCTCAACAGAGCGTTTTACAACAATTGAAGGATTGCATCCTTGCGGTTGGAGACATACGGGATGTGACGGAATTCCGTTCTTTATTAACTTCCTTGTTATCAGGGGATGTTATTCTCTTAGTGGATGGACATGCACAAGGTTTTACAATCGGTATGCGTGGTGGAAAAGACCGTGGTGTAATGGAAGCCACCACGGAAACCATTATTCGGGGACCAAAGGAAGGTTTTACGGAAAATTTGCGTACGAATACAGCGTTAATTCGCCGGAAAATTAAAACCCCCCAACTTTGGTTGGAATCGAAAAAAATCGGAAAATTGACCATAACCGATGTAGGGATCATGTATATCAATGGAATTGTAAATGACAAAGTCGTTGAAGAAGTGCACAGGCGTCTAGATCGAATTGATATCGATGGAATCCTAGAAAGTGGCTATATTGAGGAATTGATTCAAGATGAAACGTACAGTCCTTTTCCGACTATATATTATTCGGAGCGCCCTGATGTGATTGCTGCTGAGCTTTTGGAAGGGAAAGTTGCCATACTAGTGGATGGAACGCCGATTGTTCTAGTCGTCCCGGCACTGTTCGTCTCCTTTATCCAATCTTCGGAAGACTATTATCAGCGTACGGTCTTTAGCAGCCTTAATCGTATGCTTCGTTTTTTTTGTATTTTGATTGCTCTGTTAGGACCATCTGTATATATCGCTCTCACCACGTTTCATCAGGAAATGTTGCCAACTCCACTGCTGATTGGTTTAGCAGCTCAACGGGAAGGGGTTCCCTTTCCTGCATTCATTGAAGCTCTCATAATGGAAATCGGATTTGAAGTCTTACGGGAAGCTGGTTTACGAATGCCAAGGGCTATAGGGCCAGCTATGTCTATTGTAGGGACACTAGTGATTGGTACAGCGGCCGTTGATGCCGGAATTGTCTCGGCAGCCATGGTCATCGTTGTTGCGATCACTGCGGTTGCAAGTTTTGTCCTGCCTTCCTACGCCATATCTCAGTCCTTTAGAATGCTTCGTTTCCCTTTTATGGCGCTTGCCGCTTCTTTTGGCTTGTTTGGGATATTAGTCGGGTTCATTGCGCTAGTGCTTCACATGTGCAGCTTGCGTTCCTTTGGGGTTCCTTATATGAGTCCTTTTGCTCCTTTTATTCGTGAAGACATTAAAGATACTGTTATTCGGGTCCCTATATGGGGGATGTTTTCCCGCCCCCGTATAATCAGCCAGAAAAACAATAAACGCGTACAATCTTCGGCACCGAAACCGCCTCGGAATAACATGTGAGATTGACTAAGAAGCGATCAGAGTCTTACAACAAAAAAACAAAGCTGCTCTATTTGGATTTGATGAAGCCATGCATCGCACGATTCAAAAGCTTCAAAAAGGGATAAAAGGATCTGGAAAAAAATTATTGTATCGTATGTGAATTTTTGATAATAAACAGAGATTCGACCCCTCTGAACGTTATCTCGTTCTTTAATAAAGCAAAAGAAAGGAGTAGTCAAAAGTGGTGGCTGTTGCAGGAATCCTTGTCATTATGGCTGTGATCATCGCGATTAATGTTCCTCCACTGTTGAGGAAGAAATTAAAAAAGGAGTTGTGGATATTTTCCCTTCTTCTACTATTCGGAACCGTGTTAAGTATTGCCGAAGTCCTGAATATCAAGATTCCGAATCCATTAGATTGGATTACAGCCATTTTTAAACCGCTTTCCGACATGGTTGAAAAATTATTAACGTGAAAATGGAATATGCAAAAGATGCTTCGAACAGCAAAAATGGGCATGTGATCATTTATGTTATAGATCATCGTATATAAGGTTGGCGGTTCCGTTCCTGTTCATACGTCAGGCCAACGACTTTTAAAATCTTGAAGAATGAAGATGGATGCATAAAATGAAATCGTCACTTTAAAATAATCCGTAATAAACCAAATAATAAAAAAATAGAGCGAAAGGAGGTTAATCCATGAAACGGAGCTTTACGATGTTTATCATTCTGATTGTATGTTTATTATTCACTGCAGGTTGCTGGAATCGTCGTGAATTAAATGAACTTGCCGTTACGCTGGCCATAGGGCTGGATAAGACAAGCGATGATCAATATCTTCTAACTGCCCAAGTAGTAAATCCAGCGGAAGTGGCTGGAGATCGTGGAGCAGGCAGTACACCTGTAATCATCTATTCAGCAAAAGGGAAAACCGTTTCTGAAGCTATCCGGAAAATAACAGATGAGTCCCCTCGGAGAATTTATCCATCTCATCTGCGAGTACTCGTGATTGGAGAGTCATTAGCAAAAGAAGGAATTGGAAAACCATTAGACCTTTTTTCAAGGGAATGGGACATGCGATCAGATTTTTATATCGTCGTAGCTAAGGGAATGGACGCAAAAAATATTCTAAAGGTGCCCACAGCTTTAGAAAAAATACCCGCCAATAAATTGTTTAATACCCTTAGCATCTCATCAAAAGTATGGTCAGGTACAAGTGCCATTACATTAGATGAATTGATCACGGATATGGTAAGTGAAGGAAAACAACCGGTGTTAACAGGAATCCAAGCAGATATAAAAGGTGATGAAGAAACGTCTTTAAGCAAACAGAATGTAGAAATGATTGATATGCCTGCCCGATTGTCCTATAGCGGATTAGCAATATTTGATAAAGATAAGTTAGTGGGCTGGTTAAATGAGAAACAAAGCCAAACGTATACCGTCATTACAAGCAAAGAGAAGAGTACAGTTGTGGATGTATCGTGTCCGAAAGGTGGGAAATTTGTGTATCAAGTGATGAGTTCAAATACGGAAATGAAAGGTAAGATAAAGAATGGAAAACCTGAGATCGATCTAAATGTTCATGTGGAGGGCAATATAAGTGAAGTAGAATGCCCCATCGATTTGACAAAAACGGAATCGATTGAGCAATTAGAGGAAATGTACGAAAAAACATCAAAGAAGGTGTTTAAAAAGGCAATAAAACAAGTACAGGAAGAATACAAAATGGATATTTTTGGATTTGGTGAGGCGATTCATCGAGCTGATCCTCAAGCTTGGAAAAAACTCAAAAAAGATTGGCCTAAACATTTTGAGAACGTGCCTGTAAATATAAGGGTACAAGGAGAAATCCGAAGCGTAGGTACGATTGATAATCCATTCAACGAAAAGTTAAAGTAAATTGCTTAGTTTATAAAAGAAACAAAAATGGTTAAATATGTTCAATACTGTTCTGGTGCAAATATAGATAGATTGATATTTGAATATTCGAAAAAGTATTCAAACAGGGGCATTAGTAATTCATTAATTTGTTACGATCATCAATTTGGAATCCATCGTGATGCCTCTATACCTCCCGACAACCTCAAAATAAGAAGGGAGGGGCTTTTTATGCAGGAAAATACCCAACTTTCTGGCAATATCCTCTTTATTGATTTGTGTAGGGTGAAAAACTTTCGAACTTACGTACAAACGAGTAACCCAATCTTCAAGGTTTGTCGTGTAATAATTACTCATCATTATAAGCGCACCCTCAGACATAAAAGATCGGAATCGTTTCTTTCCTTCGCTTTATGTGTGACCCAATCAAAATGTTTCCTTATTCCTTCCATATCTTCTAGGGAAAGATTCTTCCATTTTTCAATATCAAAGAATCTAAAATCTTCTATAAAAAAGGTGTGTTTCTAGAAAGGGTTACGAAATGGAACTACTACATAAAACATAGCTGAACCTTGAATGGCTCGCCCTTCTATTTTTTATCGGCGTATTCTGTTACTACTATGGAAAAGCGACGGGTGAACTTGAAGCAGAAAAAAGCAAAAATAAAGACGACACGCTTTTCCAGAGCGGTCGCCAAAGAAATACCAATCCAAGAACATCATACCATACTTTCCTAAGATAGGCATTTCAGTGCTCGTCGATAGCAATCGAGCCAGGTTTCCCCGTACCTGTTCCGGATGTTATCGATGGACATCATCCATGCAGAGAAGGTGAAAATGATGATACAAGGCAAAAAGCCATCACGGGCTGAAAGAAAAGTGATCCTTTCTTGAATCCATTAAACTGGCTGGTCAGTGAGAAGCATAATGGTATGTACACACTTGTGCATCGTCACACTGAACAAGTCAAAGAAATACCAATGGGTATCGCGGTGGAAAAATAGGTTAAGAGGAAGAGTCATCATGTTAAGAGATTACACGATTATCGAGCAAATAGAGATGATGTACGCATCTAGGTTTCCACGTAAGTGCCCACATACAGGTTGTTTTCCAATCGATAGATTCAAGGTCATAGAAGAAGTTAAAACGCCTGAATGGCCAGCAGAACCGCCAAAACGAACGCCGGAAATTGAATTAAACAGGATATATGTCGCAAAACTTATGTGGAACTGGGAAACTTCAAAAGATCGATGTGATAAAGAATATTATGTCATTGCTGAGGATCCGGCAGTCATGTAGATTATTATCTTAATCCGGAACTAGAGGGATTACTCGGCAGCCTGCCTGTGCATTGGTTTGATCATTTTAGACTCAAAGAAGAAAACAGACGAAATGTCCGCTCAATTTAATCAATCTTTTTCTCGAAAATTAATAAAGGAATTGTGACAAATTTGTATTCGTATATAATATATCTCCAATTAATCTTTTGATATATGGTATATACGAGAGTGCTAGTAAAAATTTCCGGAAATATGGTTACTAACTATTTTACATATAAAGGAAGGGATGACCAGTAGGTATCCCGTTCCAATTAAAGACTATTCAGTTTTTAGTGGGGGACATATCCCCACACTTACATTATGGACAACTAAAGTCTGATTTATACATGGATTGTTAATTTACCAATCTTTCTATCACAATTGCTGCTTCATCCACAGTTTCATACTGTTCAACAGATTGAGTTTGAATCATTGTTACTTCAATTGTAGAAGTGTTTTTTAAGCAACAAACAGATGCTATAGATTGTCCGTCTTTTTCAAAGGTATGAGTGATGTCGATCGTGTTGTAAGAACATAAGGTTCTTAACAGATCTTTCAGGCTATCTAAAGACATATTCACCTCTCCTCTCTAGCCAGTGGCTAGCATAGTAGGAATTCGGGAACAGATAAAAATCAGCCGGGACAGAGCCTGTATGGAAAAAGCCAGATTACCCCAGCTTTAAATATTCGTAGGTACCATAGCAAAATGTTTCAGATGGTATTAATATTTCTAACCAATAAAAATTTATAAAAAATAGTCAAGATTGTATCCAGTTGACGCATTAGGGGGGAGCAAAATGAAAGCCTACGCATTGAAAGAGAAAACAGGCAGATATCGTTGCCATAACGTTTATGTGAAAGATGAAAGTTGCCGAATCGCTTATATGGAGAAGAATTTTTAAAAGTAGTATCCATTACAATCAAAGTTGATGAAGGTTGATCAACAGCCCGTCGAAAAAGCAACTATTCCAGGATAAGAATAGTTGCTGTAAAGAGCGTACCTAAATAGGATGGGGAAAGGACCCTATTTGTATTCAGCATATGTAATAACGATTCAAATGGTGAAAATTCAGTCGGTTAAATGAACAGTACATCAAAGTGGAAGTCGAATTTTAAACAAGAAAACAGCCAGATTAATACCTGACTGTAAAAGAGTTGAAAAATGACAAAATAGGGTTGGGGTATGACGGAAAACCGTCGTACAAAAACAGTATGCCTGTCCAGGAAAAGTTTATACAAAAAAACCGAGGAAAGTCCTCGGTACAAATAGTAATAGGGGTTTACTTTGACATAATACCAGTTTAACCAATCTAGAGAAATATATACGATAATCAAAATTAAATCCAATTGAAATTCAAAATGGGTTAGGTTAAAAATAAGATCGATTCTCCCATTTGGTTGCAAAGGTTAGGAGTGCAATGACAGTTAGGGAAAACCGACTTATAACTATAGTATACACATTTCGACAAAATGTATGCAAAAAAGCCAAGGGAAGTCCCTGGCTACAATTATTATCTATTTTGAAGTTGAAATTGAAAAATGAGCTCATCTAATTCTTCGCTGTACCGTAACGTTTCAGGACTGTTAAGACCGTGTTGCTGGGCGGCAGTAATCATGAGATGTCGAAGGCTGTTAATGAGAGAAAGCAAGTCGCAAAAAGTACCCTCACTGTTATCCATGATAGTCCTCCTAGGTTCTTGATAACCTTCCTAGATAAATTATAGCGTGAAACTAGGTAAAAGAAAACAGTTTTTTGTAAAAGAATGTCATCTTTAAAATAAAAAAAACCGAGGGATCCCCAGCTTGTTAAAACATTATTCGCAATTCTATTTTAACAGAATGGGGGCGTCCTGTAATATGAAGATTGACCATGAAAAAATGACAGCTGAAATTAACTTGATGGAGAATGCCACTTAGTACGTAGTCGATGGGGTACTAAAAAAAGTGGATGATCTGCCGACTGGTTTTGGTTCACAGACTATCGCTTGGCAGCAAGGGAAGCCGGTTGGATTCGACATACATTACATGAAAAGAGACAGATGATTGATCAACAGCAAACACATAAAGGAAGGGATGGCCAATTAGGTATCCCATTCCAATCAAAACTATTCAATTTTAGTGGGGTGACACATCCCCTCGTTTACATTATGGACAACTAAAGTCTGATTTATACATGGATTGTTAATTTACCAATCTTTCTATCACAATTGCTGCTTCATCTACAGTTTCATACTGTTCAACAGATTGAGTTTGAATCGTTGTTACTTCAATTGTAGAAGTGTTTTTTAAGCAACAAACTGATGCTATAGATTGTCCGTCTTTTTCAAAGGTATGAGTGATGTCGATCGTGTTGTAAGAACATAACGTTCCTAACAGATCTTTTAGGCTATCTAAAGACATATTCATCTCTCCTCTCTAGCCAGTGGCTAGCATAGTAGAAATTCGGGAACAGATAAAAATCAGCCGGGATAACAGAGTCTGGATGGAAAAAGCCAGCTTGCCCCCGTTTTAAATATTCGAAATTACCATAGCAAAATGTTCCGGACAGTAATAATATTTCCGATTAATAAAAGTTTATGCAAGAATCAACAGGCGGAAATAGATGCTTTAAAAGACACACTTAAAAAAGTAAAAGTAATCATTTTTGGTGAATCTGATTTTGATGAATACATGTTTGAAGAGCTTGAAAAAGTGTTGAAACCTTAATGAACAGCACGATAAAAAGCAACTATTCGAGGATAAGAATAGTTGCTTCAAAGAGCGAGGCTTCTAAAATAGGAGGGAGAATGAACTCCTATCTGTTCTTAGCATATGCAGTGACGATTCAAGCAGTAAAAATGTAATCAGTTAAATGAACAATCCATCGATATTACAGCACAAAAAGCCGGGTTGCCCCGACTTTAAAAACCGGACACTAACACAGCAAAATGTTCCGGTTAACAACATTATTTCCATTTAATGAAAGTTTATGCAAAAAGGCCGAGGGGAGCCAAGACCCTCGGCCGAGAGGAATGAAACTGTCATATGCAAGAGGGAACTCTCATGCAGTAACATTTTAACCAGTTAAGATAAATATATGCAAAAAAGCCAAGGAAAGTCCCCAGCTCTTTAAATAGTGCTCGCAACTCTATTTTAACAGACTGGGGGCGTCCTGTGATATGAAGATTGACCATGAAAAAAATGACAGCTGAAACAGATCCAATGAATGATAAAACAATATTACAATGGGTGGAAAGGTGGACCGATTCGAGACCAAAGAGAAAAGGAAAGTGTAGCAATGGAACTCTTTTTCGAACATCCGTGGTGGACGAGGCTATGGATAATCCTTATTTTTGATCTTTTGGGAGAAATGAAGATCGGTACGAGCAAAGATGGCTGATCAACAGTAGAAATAAACTTTTGAATCAGGCTCGGGGACATGGTATTCTGTTTCACAAGAGAGGCCAACTTGTGAATGTTTGGTCGCTTTACAATTTATTGTTCATTTAGGAAATATTACTTATCATTAACACATACAATTAAATATTAACTCTTTATAGAAACAGGAGAACATAAGTGGGATTAAAAGTTGATAACGTATTGAGCTATAGGGGTAGGATTATAAGTGTAGTATTTATTGCCGTCATTTATTTGTTCATTAGGGGAATAGCGATAATGTACTTTGGACGAGCACTTTATCCATTTCCAATACCAGTGCTTATTCCATTAGTTATAGCCTGGTATTTTGGAAAGCAGTATGATAAATATGTGCATTTATCTATGAGAGATACTCTCACAGGATTATATAACAGACGCTATGTATTGGATAAGTTCCCTCGAGTAATGACATATGTTAATAGAAGAAAGTTAAATATCGCTATATTGCTGTTAGATGTTAATGAATTTAAAGCAATAAACGATAATTATGGACATGACTACGGAGATCAAGTGCTTGAGCATCTATCAAAAATTTTATGCAAATCTTTTGGACAAAAAGATATTATCGCTAGATGGGGTGGGGATGAATTCCTCATACTTTCCACATTTTCCGATGAAAAATTAGTAATAAATAAAATAAATCAATTTAAAAATGAGATAAAAAGGGAGGACTGGCAGCATAAAAGCGACATATCCGTTTCCATAGGTAAAGCGACATATCCTTTAGATGCTGATAGTTTAAAAGATTTAATGGCTAAAGCTGATTCTAATATGTATGAATTAAAAATGAGTGGTAAACAAATGAATGCAACAAAAAGTGAAGAATCCATGTTGCACTAATTTGAAGATGCGTGCTATTGTTAAGTAAGCTAATTACCAATAATTATGAACACTGAAAGCCCTTTACAATCCTTTTAAGGTTCTGGTGCGAAAATAATTTGATAAAAATAGAACCTATATTACCTACTAACTTGCCCGTTATGATGCTATTCCGAACAACTGATGTATGAATTCAACTTCATTTTGGTCAGACTTCACCCCTTGGTGAACTTGCCTCTTTTTTATCATATGCATCGCTTCAATGCCATTCAATATATAAGTGGCTGTTTCATACGACTTGAATCCCAACATAGAGCGCACACGTTTTTTAATGAAACGGTGATCCTGTTCTACTATATTATTGAGATATCTTACTTGCCTTATTTGTATGCCTTCAGGCATACGTTTCTCTTTTTTTAACTTTTGAATCGCTACAGGATAGGTTGGATTTTTGTCTACTGTTATGACACGGGGTTTAGAAACATGAAAAGACCGCAAAGCTTTCTTGAAGAAGCATTTTGCAGCCTGTTTGTCTCTGGCTTTACCGAGATAAAAATCAATCGTGTTTCCTTTGGAGTCCACTGCACGATACAGGTACATCCATTGCCCTTTTACTTTGATAGACGTTTCGTCGACTCTCCAAGAGTTATTTGTTGGTCTAAGATGATGCCGTACTCTATCATCTAACTCCGGACTATATTGATGAACCCAACGTATAATCATTGTGTGGGCCATTGATAAGCCGCGTTCCTCCATCATCTCCACTATGTTATGAAAGCTCAAATTGTACCGCAGGTACCATCTTACAGTTAACAAAATAATGTCGGGTTGATAATGTTGACATAAGATACAATATCTTCTGCCGTGTAATGAGCCGGCACCACTTTCTCAAGAGCGATTTGCGTTGTTGTCGATGACGTAATTGTGACACTTTCTGCAAACGGATAATAGAAAGTATCCAAGATGAATAGAAAAGTCCCATATAATAAATTCGCAAATTCGCCACGTGTCAATGTTTGCTGCGCTCCAAACTTTGTCGCAGAAATACCCTTGACTACCCTATCATCATATAAAAGACTAACTGCTTCATCATATCGTTCTCCTACGTCCATAAAAGGGTGGCTGGATGCTGCGCTGGAGTAGCTAAACTGGATATTGCTACTGTGGCTGCCGTTGCTGCTGTAAACAAAGAATACTTATTCAATCGATTGTCTCCCGTCTTCAATGTATTGAAGCGATTCTATCATTCCCCAAAACATCCGTAAACAGGTATCTAGGTAGGAAAAACTTTTTAATACTAAGATCCACCCGAACCTTGCATAAAATCCTGTATATAAAACTAGCTCAAACACAGCGCACTGGGGCGTAACACCCCGGACATACTGGCGTAACGCCAGCACTTGCAAAACCCGTCTTTAAGAAGGATCGTTCTTCTTTTGCTGAACAGGAACCGGGATTTTTAACGGTACAAATCCCGGGCTGTACTTACTGTGTACCACCTTTTTAACGTCAATATCCCACACATATAAGGTTGGTTCCGGCTCTTGCATCGGCTGTTTTACTAATTTTAAACGGTGTCTTTTTTTCAATTGGCTCTGTTAAAGTTTACTGTTGATATTTGGTGCTTACGAGAATATTGCGCAACAGTTGACCGAAACTGTTTACTAAATGACTTTAGGGCTTTAGTGATAATTAACTAAAAAGAAAAAGAACCTAAGACGGCTCCTTTTCAATCTACAACTTCAAATGGAGCAGCAAGCCCGCTGATGGTAGCTCGATATTCACCTGGTGCTAGTTCATACTTCAGGTCCTTTACATCAAACCCCATTGATGACAATTCACCTGGAGGATGACCAGTTGCCATCTCAGTGAAAGAATCAGCTTTCATTGGCACTCTGTACCATGTATCTTCTACTTTTTTTCAAGAAACACATGCTCACCTGTCTCGTATTGTGTATTGCTGTCATTTTGGATTTCAACAATGATATTCTCAACTGTTGTTGGGTATTGGGCTTTTTCAGTTTCGATAGTAACATTATTCTCCGAGTTCGGAAGTTCTTGAGCATAATATGTGCGCAAATTACTGTCAAAAGTGACATGTAGTCAAAAATTTCCGGTGAATAAGTAATCATAACTTAATATTTATGGGACTCTTTATCTTTAACTAATGGGGTATTTATTTGTAGGAGGTTACAAAACTGCACAACCTCCGATTCTTGTCACTAGTTCAAAACGACAAAGGTTTGTTAAGTCGATGCGAAGTTACAAAGAAATATTGATAAAATGAAATGTCAACACTAAATCATACAACCTTTTTAAGGGACATTTCTCTAAACTCCACCGGGCTTACGTAGCCTAAGGTTCCGTGGATGCGCAGCTTATTGAACCAGTTGACGTAGTCACTGAATTCAACTGTAAGATGTTCTAAATGATCAAACGTCATCTGGCTCACAAACTCTGTTTTGATGATTTTAAATGTGGCTTCCGCCACGACATTGTCATATGGACAGCCTTTCGTGCTGAGTGACCGGCCAATGTTAAAAGCTGATAATGTTTGATCGATCAGCTGGTTTTTAAACTCGCTGCCACGGTCTGTGTGGCAGAAGCATTTCTCCGCTTTCTACGGACCGTACTGGCACATTATCCATCTGGCCGGATCGTGATGATTTTGGACAAAGCTCGTATGCATCCAGCCGTTTCTTGAAACAAACCGCAGCCGCCTGGAACTGATCTTCCTTCTGTCGTACAGCCCGCAGCTTAACTGATGGAAGGCGTGTGGAAATGGCTGAAGAAACCGTCATCTACACCAGCAACATCCAGAAAATTGTGTTGGCTGTCCGTACGTTTCTATGATATGCCAGTGAGCGTTCGGAAGAAGCTATCGGCCGGCTCTATCTTAGAATGTAAAGTCAAACGATCAACTTATGTAAAAGGAGAATAACCGATGCTTTTTCAAAAGAAGCGAATAAGAATCATTATATGTATGGTCATCCTTTACTCATTAACATACTATGCATGGCTTTTTTATTTTTGGAATGATAAAGAATTAAGATATTTCGGAGGAAGCTTTTTTGCGTTGATGGCCCCTTTAATGTCGTTTATCTTTATGTACGTGAACATTAAAAGAATTAGAAGAGAACAAAAGAAGTATTGGTTTCTATTAATGACGAGCTGTTTGAGCTTTCTTCTCGGGCAATTAATATGGACTTACGATCTCAGGACAGAAGCGATCTACACCTTTCCAGGGTGGGCCGATTTGTTTTGGGCTATCAATGTATTGTTGTATTTATCCGCCTTGCTTTATAAAGTATACACGGACAAACATAAATACCGCATATGGCAGTTATGGTTTGAAGCGTGCATCGTGATCACTGTTTTGTTTACGGTCAGCTGGTTGTACTTGTTTAAAGAAATTTTATTTGATTCCCAGTTTTCTTTGTTCTATATAACAGTTTCTTTCAGCTTCTCCACTATTTATTTATGTACCTTGATGGTGATCATTTTTGTTTATTTATCTTATCAAAAATTTTTTCCTTTCAAAGTATTTACACTACAATTAAGCGCCATGATGCTATACATCATTGCTGATTCTATTTGGCTGTATCTATCTATATTTAATAGACTAGAACCATTTACACTAATAGAACCGTTATGGAGTATAGCTTTATTAATCATCGGATTATCCAGCTTTTTTGAAAAAGGAGCAGCGAATAACTACAGAGAGAACACCATTAAAGAACAGAGCATTTTGAAAATGAGTCGACTGATTATCCCTTATATAAGTGTCATTGTTTTGATTGTCATCGCTTTTTTTCAAAAAAATGAATTACTGACTATATTTATTGGTGTGATCGTCATATTGATCTTTAATATGATCAGACATGCCATTATTCTTCATGAAAATGATACGATATTACGAAACATTAAAAATATAAATGAAACATTGGAAGATAAAGTGAAGGAAAGAACGGCTCAATTATCTTTAAAGAATGAAGAACTCTCTTATTTAAATAGTCATTTGGAAGAAATCGTAGGAAATCGAACGCGCCAATTAGAAAAAACAAAAAAGATGCTCATAGAAAGTGAACAGCGGTATCGTTCTCTTTTTGAAAACCATCCGGATACGATTGTTTTATTTGATGTAGAGGGAAATAGTTTGCAGGTAAACCGTGCTAAAACAAATCGTACAGATGAGTGGGAAGAACGGCTGCTGACTCAATTGAAAAAATCGTACCCAACCCACTATTTTGAAAAAGCGCTTCAAGGGAAGCCTCAAAGTTTTGAAACGACGATTGAAGTAGAGGCACACTCTTCTTTCGACTATACGGTTACGTTTGTACCAGTTTGGGCTGCTGAAGATGTGATTGGTGTTTTTGGCATTTACGAGGAGATCACCGAAAGAAAAAGAACAGAAGAGCTCTTACGAAAATCTGAAAAATTAGAGATTGTCAGCCATCTCGCAGCTAGCATGTCTCATGAAGTAAGGAACCCGTTAACGGCAGCGAGGGGGTTTATGCAGCTGCTACATGAAGATCCATCGTTGGAAAATGGAGGACATTTCCTAGATATCGCTCTAAAAGAGATTGACCGGGCAACAGAAATTATCAATGATTATTTAACGTTTGCTAAACCGGCACCTATAACAGTGGAGAAAGTAAACGTGTTGGAAGAAATCCAGTCTACGATCCAAATCATTACTCCGTTGGCTAACATGAATGCCGTTCACATTAGCTTCACGTTTAACAAACAGGCCAATTATTTCATCTTAGGTGAAAGAAGTAAATTACAACAAGGTTTAATTAACATACTGAAAAATGGAATAGAAGCAATGCCGAATGGTGGGAAACTGCAGCTGAACTTACTCTCAAATGAGTTCAATGTCCAAATTGACATACAGGATACAGGTATAGGAATGACACCACAACAATTAAGCCGTCTTGGCGAGCCTTATTTTTCAACAAAGGGAAATGAAAAAGGAACGGGACTCGGAATGATGGTTTCCTTTAGTCTTATAAAAGGCATGAATGGACAGATCCGAGTAACAAGTGAAGTAAATAAAGGAGCATGCTTCTCCATCCTATTCCCTGTCTATCAGTAACAATTAAATAAGGTAGAAGGGTTCTAGTATAAATAATTGGGGAAGGTATAAAGAAACGAAAAGTTTCCTAAGTGGAATCTGTATGAATCTTTCAATATCATACTATAACTGAACTGTCTATACTTATCTGGGCACAAAAATTAAGGTCAAGTGTTCATGACCCTCTTTTCCTATCTAGAATAAGTATATATGTAGCAATTGAATTTTTTGCACCAGAACCAGATATTTTACGCTCTCAATGGAAACCATTTTGATCAATCTTTATTCAAAATGGTTTCTTTTCATTTGTTGCAAAATAAGGCTTCGTACGATACTTTAAATCAAACTGTATTCCAAACCTACAGAAATTCGCTAAAGAGCCAAAAAGCAAACTGGAGGACGCGGCTAAAAAGAAAAACACAAAATAAATAGAAGCAATCGGTGATTCACCGATTGCTTCTATTTTTAAGCGCCTCTTTACTTCTTACATAAATGAAGCGTCAGCCGGACGGTGTGCTGTGTAGATCGCTTCTCCATCACTTTCACCATCAAAAATAACGGGTACATTAGGTGTGAAAAGGACGACATCTCCTGCTTCTGCTTCATATCTGTTGCCTTGTAGGTCACGCAAAACAAATTTACCTTTTGTAACAACTTTATATTCTACAACTTCATATAAGAATTCAAATGATTCGCCAGGCTGCATAGAAAAGAAGCCGAGTGTAAGTGGATTTGGTGTTTCTGCTACCGGTACGTCAACAATTTGGCTGTTCACTCCTGGTTGGCTAATAATGGTAGATACATCTAGTTTTGGAAACGTTTTTTCTAAATCTGCTGCTTTAAATACTTGAATTCCTGGTGTTTCGCTCAATACTTTAGTCATGTGTGACACTCCTATTTATGTAGTTTTTGATTAAATTGATACTATGCTCATTATATAATCTAATGTTCCAAAAACAAAGTATGCACTTTATTAACATATAGTGTTAAAAATTATACTATGTTTGCACCAGAACCGATATGCGGATACTTATTTACGAATACAAACAATCTTTACGGTCATTGAGAGCGATGAAAGCAGTATTAGTAAATTGAATTTAGAACAAGCAAAAATAGCTGGAAGAGTATCTTTGGCATATATCTCTCTCATAAATTGAGTAGCGTCTGGTGGATTCTTCGTTAAATGAACCGACCGACCTCCTGTGAAATGAAGCAAATCGATTTTGTTGACGCGACATTATTCGACATGATTTAATGTATATAAATTCTTAATGAAAAAGGCAAACTTATCGAAAGGTAAGGACGCAAAACTACGGGTCTAACATTCTTATGGACTATGACAGCCAGGTTGCCAAATAGGGCTTTAACTCCGTATTTGGACCAATAACTGTTTAAGGTGGGTGAAAAATGCGGGGAGAAACAAATGAATTAAAAATGAACGTTGAAAAGTTTTTTTTATTATTGCAAAACTATCCCGATGACTTTGATTCGACATCAGTATTTGTGCGGTTTTTGCGCTCTTTTTTAAGGATAAATGTTCAAGAAAGAGTGTTACCTACTATTGAAGTAATAACATTAATAAAAGAGCAGAAACCCAATATCTTCCGTTCGATAAGAAAACTTTCAGAAGAAGATAACATGTTAGCATTTTTGACTGGTTTATCGATGGATTCTCAAGAAGCAGAAAGCCGACTCCAATCCATTTACGAAGGTAGAAGGGGAGAACAATAAAAATGGGACGCTAATAGTAAAGTTTTGAGCGTGTAGAAAAGAGTGAATATTCCGTGAGTACCCTTTTTTGTCGTACAGATGCCGTATATATTGAGCAAGTAAAAAATAAAAGGATACAGGTGCTATTTTTAAGGCAGTGTATTGTTTTGAAGGAACAGGATTCCCTTTGTTGAAATACATGATTAAGGGAAGAGAAAATGGTGAAGAGGATAGCTAAAGTAGTGATAGAAAAGAATAAAGAGAAGGTTAGTACCTCCTTTTATCGAAGGGTGATTAAAAAAGAATCAAGGGGATGGATGGGTCACTATAGAGTACGATGATAACCTTTTATTTCCTGCAACAATGGACGAAGTAGTACCAGATAGAAGAAAAAATTTTTAGTAAATAAAAAACGGCGGGTTCCCCCGCCATTTCCCTGCCCGTTTTTTGACGGGTTTTTATTTATTTTGAGGAGTGCTTTTTCAGAAACATTGATATACCAGTGTTTTCAGATTAATCTTACCTAAGATTATTCCTCATCCATTATGATATTTATACATCCATAATACACCAGACTTCAAGAATCGTGCGACACGCCCTGTAATGGCGCGATCCGCTACAAACCCAAAGCCTTGCTTTTTGCCGAGTGAACCAAGTACGCCTTTTAGTTTCATTTCTGGCATTTTTTCAGGAAGCGGTTCACCTTTCCAACGTTTCTGTAAAACGTCGACGATTTGCTCAGCTTGTTCCTCAGCCAGCTGTGCGCTTGGTGCATGCGGCAAGCTTGCACAGTCACCTACAACATAAACGTGTTCATTGCCCGGCACATTATGATGGGAAGTCAATATAACACGGTCGGATCGGTCTTTTTCAACATTCATTTCACGTACGACATGGCTAGGTTGAATACCCGCTGTCCAGACGATCGCATCCATCGGGTATACATCTTCATGATTGTAAAGGCGATTCGGCTCCACACGCGTAATATTTGCATCGCTAATGACATCAACACCGTGATCGGTAAACCATTTTTCAATGTAGCGGCTCAGTCTTTGCGGGAAGTCTTTCAAAATGCGCGGTCCACGGTCAAAGAGTTTAATGTCAAGATCTGGGCGGCTTTCACGCAGCTCACTTGCCAGTTCGATACCGGAAAGGCCAGCGCCGACAATGCCGACTTTGGAGCCTGCAGGCATGTTATTGAGTGTTTGGTACGTTTGACGCGATTTATGAATGGTTTGAATGCTGTGTGTATGCTCGGCAGCACCTGGCACGTTATGAAATTTATCTTCACAGCCTAGACCAACAATAAGATCATCGTAGGCAAGTGCACCGTTCGTTTCTAATACAATTTCTTTTTTGTCGACATCAATTGCTGCAATTTCATCATAAATAAGCTTTAATTTTTCGTGTTCTGGAAATGACACACGCACTTCATGATCAGATGCAGTTCCAGCCGCAAGCGCATAATATTCCGTTTTTAAACAGTGGTATGGCACTCTGTCCACGAGTGTAATTGTGACATCGTCGGGCAAATGGTTCGGAAGCAGCCTGAGAAGCACACGCATGTTTCCATAGCCTCCCCCTAGCAAAACTAAATTTCTCATAGGTACGACCCCTTTATTCAATATTATATGTATATAAGCCTGTTCGTTTATTCACACCAAGTATAACCAAAACAGCATTATTATACAACCGGCACAGAGGAAACTTGTGGCTTTTTTCAAAATGAATTTGGTAGTACAATGAAACAGAAGAGGTGAACTTATAGTATGAAACCAATCATCGAATTTTGCGTCAGCAATTTGGCAAACGGATCGCAAAAAGCGTTTGAACAATTAGAGCGTGATTCTAATCTTGATGTGATCGAATACGGCTGTCTCAGCTACTGTACACGATGTTCGGAATCGCCATTCGCACTCGTCAACGGGGAAGTTGTCGGCGGAGAGACGCCGGACGAACTCGTTGCTAATATATATACATTTATAGACGAAACATGGCTGTTTTAAACGTCAAAAAACCGGGGTATATGCGGCACCCCGGTTTTTCTTAGGCTGATTGTCCCTGTGCTTTCATATGCTTGCGAAGCTCGTGCCAACGTTCACGCGCCATTTCAATAACTTGCTTTTCATTCGAATTGCGTTGCCGCTCAATGACTTTTGAGAAAAAGGACACGGCTTTGTCGAATTTGCCGAGCTTGTGATTTAACTCCCCGAGTAAATACAACACTTTGATTTCTGACATTTTCGCAGAAACATCTTCTTTAGAAAATGCTTCTTCATATTCACGAGCAGCAATGGACATAAATCGTTTTTCTTCTTTATTTCGTCCGAGATCGCGGTAAATCCATGCGATTCGAAGTGCAAGCCCTGCAAGCGTCAGATGCTTTTCCTTTTTCAAAACGCCTGAGTATAAAGCGAGTTTAAAGCTTTTAATCGCTTTTGAAGAGGTTCGTTCTCCGCTGTAATCTTGTTCCACCCAATGGTCGGATATAGAGGCACGTAGCACGTCAGCCGTTCCAGGCGCAAAATAAGGCGCAAAGTCTTCGGTAAAGGAATAGCCACAATGATGACAAACAGACACGTTGTAAAAGGAGGGGTTAATTTGGCCATCTTCATAGATCGGTTTTAAATCTGTGTCATGTCCGGCAACTTTAATGGTGCTTTTACGTACTTTCGTCGTATTAAATGTTTGTTGACACAATGGGCATTTTGTTTCTTTATGATAAAACGGGTGGATATTTGTCATTGTTTAAGCCTCCTGACGATTAATACAAGGTCTTTGTGCTTATTTTATTATACATACGAATAAGGTAAAAGGGATTACTTTTCTAAAAAAATCAGCAAACAGTTCAGTTGAGGATTCGGCTGATACACCGTATACTAGAGGAAAAGGAAAGGGGAGATTTCGTTTGTCTGAACAACAAATTGTAACCATTACGGAAGCGGCGGCTTTTCAAATAAAAGATATGATGAAACAAAATGAAGAAGAAGGTGCAAACTTGCGTGTTGCGGTGCATGGCGGCGGGTGCAGCGGTCTTTCATACGGAATGGGCTTTACGCCTGATGTGGAAGAAACGGATCTCGAACTTGACCAGTACGGCATTCACATTGTCGTTGCGAAAGAAAGTGTACCGATTTTAAACGGTACGATCGTTGATTATAAAGAATCGCTCATGGGTGGCGGCTTTACAATTGAAAATCCGAACGCCATCGCATCATGCGGCTGCGGTTCTTCATTCCGTACAGCGACCAACACTGGCACGCCGGAGGAATGTTAACGTTAAGCAATCCGCTAAGTTAATCGGTGGGGCTTACGTATTCAATTTGCGGGGCTTTCGTTGTAAGGCCAGCACCTTGACTATATCGAGCTATTTATTTTTACGCTTCTTGACGTATTTAACGATACGTTGGGAGGCGTTTTTTTTATGTCGGAAGAACGATCAATCAAGCGAAGACGTACGAAGGTGGAAAAGAGAGCGAATCAGTCAACTAACGGCTGAAACGGTAAAGTGGTTACTCGAATTGATAGACGAGAATAAGGTGCATTTTCCGCATGCCCAAAAGGTATTTTTGTCTTGCTACGGTGAAGAAGTGAAAGATTCACAAATGAACAAGCGTTTAAAGTATTACGGAGATATAACCGGAGTAGGCAAGGAGATTCGCTCGACTGCGCATACATGGCGCCATACAGCTGCACGCAATTACATTCTAAATGGCGGCGACCCTTATACATTAATGCGTTTGCTCGGCCATAGTTCGCTACAAATGACCCGCCGTTACGTTCAAATGATTACCGATGATGTGAGAATCAACCACGAACAGTTTTCGCCGGTAAAGAAGTTTCGTACAAGATTACGTTAAAACAAAAAAAGGGCCATTGCAAGCACAATTAGCCCTTTAAAATTACTTACAGATACGGAGGAGCCCGCATTTGATTCGTCTTATATGGCAGATAAAATGCCTGAAAACCTACACCGCGCAATGGCTCCGTTCTTCAATGCGGCTGAATTATACGATATGTATGGCGTGCTGCTGCGTGCAAAAGCGCCTGTCGATCGGTCTATCTGCGTTGAGGACGACGAGGATGCCTATATTAAGGCGTTTAAATCCGCGATCTATTCATATAAGCTCGGTAAAGTCCGCAGTCTTAAAAGTGTGCTGTATGTCGTATGGAAGGCCGTCACACATGGCGTTAAGTTCCGTCAGAGTGGCTTATTGAGTGCGATGTTAGAAGCGATGGAATGACGGAATTACAGAAAAGTGGTGTTCCCATTACGTTTAAATCGATGCCTATAAACGTGTATGTCAGCGGTATTAATACGCCATGTGAACGAGGATCAAGTTGCGCCAAACGCAATGTTGGTGCGGGCTATGAGGCGCTGAGAGCCCTTGTAATGGCTACGAAGACTAAACGTGTCAAGAAGAGCCTGCTGGGCTTCTATAATGGCGTGCTAGATCGTATACTGGATAATCTTTATCTTAAACAGCTGCAAAGTAATTAAACTTTGGAGGTAAGAAAATGAAGTCTATTTTGATTCAGGTACCTTTTAAAAATATAAAGTGCCGTTTAAACCACTCTACAAACAGTGATGTTTATCCGTATTTATGGGAGATAAATATTCCTATTTTGCCTGCCTTTTCTCTTGGATATTTCTCAGTTCAAACTGGTGCTTTGTCAAACGTATCCAATGATGAGGGCAGAATGGAAGGTAACAAAATAATTATTGCAGCAGAATATCAACTAATGAGGCATGTAGATAGTCTGTTAATAGCTTTACATTATCATGGAATAAAGGATTACAGTTTACTCTTCCCTTGGGTAAAAAATAATTCTTTAAGAAAAAGACTGGGTAATTTTTATGAAGAAGCCGAGAAAAACTTTGAACAAGGTGCTTGGCTTTCATTTGCTCTACTATGCGGTGCTGTTTTCGAAGGAATGTTGCATGCCAAATTGAATCCTCCTGAGAACGGAAGGACGTTTGAGGATATGACATCCGATGCATTTGCCAAAGGAATTTTGAATAAGACACAACATGACATAATGAAAAAAGTGAGGAAATCTAGAAATTTGGTTCACCCAAATATGATTAATATTCCTTATGTTACGAGAAGAGACGCGATGGACATAAGAGTAACTTTAGACAAATTAATAAAGAATTTTAGTGGACTAAAGTAAGTTTTAAACGATGCTAATAAAGGATCAAGATTGCGCCAAACGCAACGCTGGTGCGGGTTCAAGACGTGTTTACCTTTTGCGGAATGATACGGTAGCAGTATCAAAATGCGAGAAGGAGCGCGCCGATATGAGTAAGAAAAAGAAGAAGCAAAAAACGGGGAGCAAGAAGACAATATCATACCTAAGACAAATACGGTTATTAATAATACGTATAAGTCTTCGCCGTGCCGACCGTTTTACCGTCGTTTTAAAGAGTTCATTTCGAATACTATCGGCGATAATTAACCGCTCATTAGCCGTCTGTACGGAGTGTATAAGGCGCATTCTAAGCCGTTAACTAAGTACGGATCATTCGAACGGGCAGACGTTGAACGTGCCGGATATGAAGCATTGCGGGCGTCAGTAATGGCGATGAAATCGAAGCGTATAAAGAACCTGGCGGGCTACTACAACGGTACGCTGGACCGTTTAGTCAGCGAGGAAAGCGAGCGTGTTCTTGCGGAAATGTAGGCCGCAAATCGACGCCAAAAACACATGGCTGTATCGGTATTAGTCGGTTTGCTGGCCGCACATTTAACGCGATACCTCTGTACAATATATTGCGCAATACAGACAGGAGCGCCATTTCAGCGATTGAGAACTCCCGGGGGAATCGTTGAAATGGCGCCTGATCGTTTAAATTAGTATTTCATGAATGAAGCACCAACAATGATTAAAAGAATGAACAACACTACAATCAGCACAAAGGTGCCGCCGTAACCACCGCCGCCGCAACAGCCGTAACCGCCTTGGTAACCACCCATATCATTTCAACTCCTTTACAGAGAGGTAGCGAAGCAATTATATAAATCAATATCTCTAATATCTTTTAATTGACCTATAATAATTGGATCTATCTTACAAGATATGAACAGAGAAACGTATTGGATTAAGCATTTGTCCCCACTGATAATCTTTTTTTGTGAAGAGAATAATAAGTTGATTCGTTTCATCGGCACCAAGCCTCTAACGGACAAGCCTCGAAACACTTTGGCGATGCAGTTTAGTTCAGTTTTTACACGCACACGGTTCCAAACGTAGAGTCACCGGGAATTTTTGAACGCCGAAATAATACGTTGTCAGCCTTCCGCTTTCATAATATTTCAGTATGATCCGTTGTGATTTTCATCGGCTGGATGGTCACTGGACAGACGTGCTCCAAAAACTCAGGGGGTGCCGATTACTACAAGTACACTTATATTATTACAAGTATAGTATAAATTTATAAACTAGTTAGATAATGGTAATATTACTTTTTGTTTCGGAGATGAAAAAATATTTTCCATGGAATCAATAGAAAATGAAAGAAAGGAGTAATTTAAATGTCTCTATCTCTATATTTACCACTTGCCCTCGCCGTGTTGTCGTTCGTTTTATACAATGTTTTCCAAAAATCTATAGCTCCTAACGCTGATCCATATCTGTCTCTTATAGTTACATATATGGTCGCCGGGATAACAGCTGCCATTGCTTATTTGGTATCAAAAGGCGGTTCGATAAGTGTTTTTCAGGATTTTCGACAACTAAACTGGGCCACCTTTGCGTTAGGGTTTGCCGTAGTTGGCGTTGAACTCGGCTTCCTGTTTGCTTACCGCAACGGCTGGAATATCGGCGTAGCCAGCCTGCTTGTTAATGTTTCTGTGGCCCTGATATTAATCCCTGTTGGCCTGCTTTTCTTTCGGGAACATATTGCCCCAGCTAATTACATAGGTATTGTTCTTTGTATAGTTGGACTGATTCTGGTCGCAAAAAATTAACAGGTAACCAAATTGGAAAAGAAAAACTGGCTGAGGTGTGGACTATATATGGAAAATAGCATTTACCTCATCTATCATCCATGTGTGTTTGTTTAACAAGAGTATCCTTTTTTTGGATACTTTTTTATTGTCTAAAAAACGAACGATTTATCAACTCCGTCAAAACACCGCAAATCCACGTTTATAAACCCGTACGTTTGTTTATAAAGTCGTTTATAATTCAAAGTTAACTTCTTCATATGTTTAATATACTATTGAGGTGCCAACAACGTTAAAAGAATTAAATAAACGTAATGAGTGATATTAAACAAAATTTCGAATCTATGTTACAGGCATTTGAGTAGACGCAGGATATTTCATCAAGACAGCCAACGCTCGTCGCCAGGACAGTACAAACAATGTACGCCGAGGAAGTGAGCGGCATCAATAACGATCGGACGCTGAGTGAGGTAGGTAAGGAAGCGGCACGTACGGAATTAAAGCAGAAATACGGCCGTGAATTTATAGAAATAGCGAAAAAGCTGCGTGATGATTACGACAAAGCGGTTGTCAAAGCGCAAACACAAGCCGAAGTGGTTCTAAACGCAGAGCCGTCAAAGCCGGACGCAATTACTATCAAGTCGTTTGAACGTGAACTTCAAACGCTGAAAATGAACGTAATGCTCGGCACCAACCCGGAAACATCGATTCAAGCGATCAACGAGTTCGCCGCAAAACAAAAAGAGCCGTACCTGGCGAAACAGATTGCCGGTGAGTTTGCTGACCTTGCAACGAATGTTATCAATGGCTCGGGGAATAGCCCGCAGGTAAAGCAAAAGTTGAGTGGCGTGTACCAAGCTGTTTCGGAAAAGGCGATGATGCCGGAACAACAAAAAGCGCTTGAAATCGCTGGATATGTCAGCGAGGCAGTCGGCCGGCTGTTATTCCGTGATAAATCAATCGAGATTGAAGCGCTTGACCGTATCATCGGACCGGAATTTACGCGCCATGCAAATAAGCCGCATCTGTACGTTGACCCGGAAGCAAAAGCAGAGTAAATAAACATGCGCGATTGAATGGCAGCTGAATGAAAAAAAACAGACGCAAACTGTCGTAGCCTCAACACCGGGCGAATATCTTGTAATGACCGGCATGTCCAGCTCAGACGCAGCATCGGAAGTGGGGCATGTTCAGCCGGAATTCGAAAGTACGGAAGGAGGGCTGAGGCATGAAACAACGGTGGAAAAGCTACGGACTGTGGATCGCAGTGGCGGCGCTTGTCGGTATGGTGCTGCAGGATTTTGGTGTAATGGTCCCATCGGAAAGGTACGATGCTTACGTAGACATCTTGCTAACGATCGCAGTGCTGGCGGGTATCATCAACAACCCTAGAGGATACAAGGGCGAAGAGAAATAACGAGCGGCCTCCGGGCGGCTCTTTTTTTATTTAACTGGGAAGGAATGATAAACGATGAAAATTGATAATAAGGCACTGGCGCGTGCGAATATGCTTGTAAAATTCGGGCTGATTTTAATGAAGACATAATTCACGTTACGTTAAATACGTAAGAACGAAAAAATACATAACTACGATATAGCGGCAAGCATACGGGTAAGTTAGCGCTTGGGGCTTCGTTTACAAAACGACCTTATAGCGCATAATTTACAATTGAAATTCCGAACGCCATCGCATCATGCGGCTGCGGTTCTTCATTCCGTACAGCGAAAGTGGCCGGTACACGAGAGAGCTGTTAATTGAAGAATGCTCTTTAAAAACAGGCAGAAGATACATTCTGCCTGTTTTTTACCTTTAATAGCGTTTTTTTAGTGGAAGCTGAGTAAAGTGAACGGAAGTTGAGTAACGTGGATGAAGAGGGAGTAAAGCAACATGCAAATAGACAAAAACCGGCAGAAGCCGGTTTTCATCACACTTGTTTCAACGCCTCGCTGATTGGCATACTGCCCGCCACTAGTTCAAATACACGGCCTTCTGTTTCAGGTGACAATAGGCATTGGACAATCACTTCTGCGACATCTGCACGGGAGACGGTGCCGGTTCGATCAGGAACTTGGACAGCAGCGGTCACTTTTCCAGTAGGCGGATTATTCGTCAATTCACCAGGCCGGACAATGGTGTAGTTCAATCCACTTTTCATTAAATGAGTGTCAGCAGCTTGTTTCGCTTCCAAATATGGCTGAATAAAGGCAGGGAAGGCGTCAGGCTGATCGGCTCCCATTGAACTGAGCATAATAAACCGTTTAATTCCATGTTTGACAGCGAGATCAACCGCTTTGACAGCTCCATCCAGGTCAACAGCAATCGTTTTGTCATGGCCGGTTGAAGATCCTGAACCGGCTGTGAAAATAACGGCGTTTACATCATTCATAGCATAGCTGAAATCCTGTTCCAAATCAGCGAGTATTGGCTTTGCGTCTAATTTTTCCATATCGCGCATTTGATCTGTTTTTCGCACCATTGCTTTAACATGGTGCTGAATGTTTTCGGCTAAGCTTTTGACGACGAGACGGCCTATGTTGCCGGCCGCACCGATAACGAGTACATTCATAATGGGATCACCCTTTTTAATAAATACTTTACCCGCACCAATGAATTTAAAACAAGGAAGTGCTGTGAAGCGGCTGTACTTTCGCTGACGGATCAATGTAGGATTTGGCATTATTAACGGCGGTCGGTGCTTCTCCAAAACCGGTCGCAATCAATTTGACTTTCCCATCATAGGCGGCGATATCACCTGCTGCATAAACGCCTTCTATATTCGTTTCCATGCGTGTATTGACGGGAATTTGATTTTTGACGATACTTAGACCCCAATTTTTCATCGGGCCAAGAGATGAAACGAATCCATAATTTACAATCAAATCATCAATTTCCAGCGATTCAGTACGGTCGCCTTTCACTTCATCAAGACGAAGCACCGTCCCGTCAAACGAAACGGGTATAAATGGTGTCACAACCCGCACGCTTGAGTTATTCAGCTGTTCGACGCTATGTTCATGTGCACGGAATTTGTCGCGGCGGTGGATAATCGTCACTTCTTTCGCAACAGGTTCAAGCATCATCGCCCAGTCGACCGCTGAATCGCCACCACCCAAAACGGCAACACGACGCCCAGCAAATTTTGTTAAATCCGTCACGAAATAGTGAACATTCGGCAAATGTTTAGTCCCTTCAACCTCAAGAAGACGTGGCTGAAATGCCCCGTTTCCAGCGGTAATAATAACGGCTTTCGTAAAATGTTCCCCTTTATCCGTCATAAGACGTATGCTGCCGTCTGTTTGTTTCTCTAATACTTCAACAGATTCTTCTAGACAAATTTCGACTGGAAACCGGTTCATCTGTTCGACGAGCCGATCAACTAGCTCCTGCGCCCGTACAGTTGGAAAACCGGCCACATCATAAATAAACTTTTCAGGGTAAAGGGCTGAGAGCTGTCCGCCCATGTGCGGCAGACTATCGATAATCTTAACAGATGCCCCGCGCATTCCAGCGTAAAATGCAGCAAACAGTCCAGTAGGACCAGCACCAATAATTGTAATATCTGTCATTGATTTATCCCTCCTTTTTCTCATCATACAAAACTTTTCACCTCCTGTCGCGTCGGAAAATTCTTGATGAAATAGCTTGAAAAAAGGAATGAAAACGTCTATGATTAAAACAGTTATGCAAATATAAACATTTTGTGACAAATGAAAGATGTTTTTACAATCATACGTGAAGAGTATCACATTCTTTGCGCTAATATTTTAAAATAGAGGTGGATAAATAACATGACAGTGAAAAAGCCGAAAATTGTAGTATTAGGCGCCGGTTATGGTGGTCTCGTTACTGTAACACGTCTTCAAAAAGCGTTATCCGTCGACGAAGCAAACATTGTACTCGTAAACAAAAATGATTACCATTATGAAACAACATGGCTTCATGAAGCATCGGCAGGTACATTGCATCACGACCGTGTACGTTACGATGTAGATTCTGTTATTAACCGCAGCAAAGTAGAATTTATCCGTGCAGAAGTACAGGATATTAAACCTGATGAAAAGAAAGTCATTTTAAACACAGGTGAAGTGGAATACGATTACCTCGTTGTAGCACTTGGCGGCGAAGCGGAAACATTTGGAATCGAAGGACTGAAAGAACACGCTTTTACCATCTCGAACGTCAACACGGCGCGTCAGCTGCGGGATCATATTGATTATCAATTCGCTACATATGCACTGGAAGAAGATAAAAAAGACGAGCGCTTAACGATTGTTGTCGGTGGTGCTGGTTTTACAGGCATTGAATTCCTTGGCGAGCTTGCGAACCGCGTTCCTGAGCTTTGCAAAGAATACGACATTGATTATTCAAAAGTTCGCATTTATTGCGTAGAAGCTGCACCGATGGTTCTTCCTGGTTTCGATCCGGAACTTGTGAAATATGCGGTTGCATTGCTTGAGAAAAAAGGCGTTGAGTTCAAAATCGGTACGCCGATTAAAGGCGCAACTCCAGAAGGCATCATTGTTGCCAAAGGTGAAACAGAAACAGAAGAAATTAAAGCCGGTACCGTTGTATGGGCCGCTGGTGTTCGTGGAAGCAGCATTATCGAAAAATCAGGTATCGAAAATATGCGTGCTCGCGTAAAAGTAAATCCTGATCTTCGTGCGCCAAATCAAGAAGACATTTTCGTCATCGGTGATTGCTCACTGATGATTAATGAAGAAATTAACCGTCCATACCCACCAACTGCGCAAATTTCGATGCAGCAAGGTGAAACAGTTGCCCGCAACATTGTGAAATTGCTCAAAGGCGAAGGTGATCTTGAAACATTTACACCAGATATTAAAGGTACTGTATGTTCACTTGGTGATGACGATGCGATCGGCGTTGTATTCGACAAGAAACTGACTGGTACAAAAGCATCATTCATGAAGAAAATGATTGATAACCGTGCGCTCTTCATGATCGGTGGACCATCTCTTGTATTGAAAAAAGGTAAATTTAACGTACTTTAATAAACAGAGGGCTCTGAATTTTAATTCGGGGCCTTTTTTTATTTTTAGAAAGGAAGAGATCACATGAAGAGAGGCAAAGTATGGTTAGCAGCAGCTGGGGCTGTCATTGACAGTCAAGGACGCTGGCTCGTTGTGAAAAAATCATATGGTGGATTAAAAGGGCAGTGGTCATTGCCAGCGGGGTTCGTTGATGCAGGGGAGCGTGCGGACGAAGCGGCTGTGCGTGAAGTGAAAGAAGAGACGAATATTGACGCTACTATATGCGGTGTAGCAGGCATTCGTTCAGGGGTCATTAAAGGCGATGTCAGCGATACGATGATCATTTTTCATATGACACTTAACGAAGAGAAAGAACCGACTGCACATGCGGGAGAGCTGTTTGCTGCGCGCTGGATGACCGTAAAAGAACTGGAAGAAAGTGCGGACACATCGGTTTTGCTTCGAAACATCGTTACTTTATTCGAAACAGCCGGTCTCGGCTGTAAAGAAATTCCCGATCCAGGTCCTCAATTTGGCTATACGTCATACCGGTTTTTCATTTAAAATGGGTATTTTAATGTACAATAATGGAAGTTTTGAATTAATAAAAAAGTAATCATGGAATAAAAAGAGATGAAATTGGATATACTATTTAAGAAGAAGTTTATTTCCGCCTTCGTTCAAAGAAGAAATGGAAATGCTTTTGTAAAGCATCGGCAACGATTCCCCCTCGTTGCCGGTGCTTTTTGTCACAGTTTCGTTGATTGACCTTTTTTGTATTGTTCAGTAAACTAGTAAGGAATGAGTTTAGGGGGAATCGTTTCATGCATATTGCAACCGTACTCGTGTCGTCACTACTCTTTTTTGTACTTTTTTTCGGCATCGGGTTTATTTTAAACATGCTGCTGCGTATGACGTGGGTCATGGCGGTTATTTATCCGCTCGTTACGATCGCGATTGTCGATGGCATTAGCACATTTGACTACATATTTAAGACGAATGAATCATTTGGCATTCTTGGCGAAAGAATCGTTGGACTGCAGCCTGTTGACATTACCATTTTATCAATCGGTTTTCTCGGTGCTGTTACGAGTGGATTTGTCATGCGTCTTTTGCGTGCAAAAGGGTACCAAATGTTTTAAGACGATCCTGCTGGGGTCGTTTTTTTATTTTCCGTTTAAAACGTTGTCCAATTGTTCAAGCCCGACAAGTAGCTGAGGCGACGGGCGGCAAAAGTATTTTTCTTCCATTACATAAATCGGCACACCATCATACCCTGGCCGTTTCTTTACAACATCCGTATTCACTTTGTCTGTCATCACACCAACCCACGCAAGCAACAGGACATCAGGCTTTTTCGACACAACCGTTTCCCAGTCTGTCTGTACACTTGCTTCTTTATGATCTGCAAACACATTTTCAGCTCCGCACAACTCGCTCATTTCTGTCAGCCAGTTAGCGTGTCCAGGTGTAAACACCGGTTTCGGCCACCATTCCCAGTATACGCGCACTAAGCGATTCCAATTACGTGAACGGTACGTGTCAAGCGACTGCTGCCACCGCTGCTTAGCTTCCGATCCATTTACACCGCACGCCTCGCCAATCTGCATGATTGATACACCGATATCATCCAGCGAATTTGGATTCGTCACAATATGAGGAATACCGCGCTGCTTAAGCTCTGCCACATTTTTCTCCATCCCTGGCACGCTAAGTGATGCCAGCACGATATCCGGTTTCAAAGCTTCGAGCTTCTCCATATCAATTGATAAATCCGGCCCGAGCCTCACCCGCTCCAAATCCGAATAATCATCGACTCCGACAATCTGATCTTCAATACTTAAATACTCGCACACTTCCGTATTGCTCGGACAAATAGACACAATCCTCACTCAAAATTCCCCCTTTATTCTCTCCATTGTATAATAATATGGAGGTGATAAACATGTTTACCATTAAAAACGGATCATTCACAGAAACGAAGTCAGATGCACTACTCGTTGGACTATTTGACAAACCTTTGAAATTTGAAGGCGTTTTACAAACGCTTGATGATTCCTTTAAAGGAAACCTTACTGAGCTTGTCAAAAACGGCGATCTTTCTGCCAAAAAAGGACAGGGAGCTGTTGTTCCAACGATGGGTCAAATTCAAACGAAGCGCATCATTTTTGCAGGAATTGGCAAAGAAAAAGAAGCAGATTTTCATACGATTCACGAAGCGGTGACGAATGTGGCTAAGCAGTCAAAGAAATATGGACTCGAATCCATTGCTGTTGCACTTGATTCATTTGTGACAGAAAACGTGACGGCTGTTGAAGCAGCCGAAGCAATTTTTGAAGCATTTTTCATGGCACGGTTTCAGTACACGGGCTACCGGACGCCGGGCAACGAACCGGAGAAAATCTTGAAATCGATTGACGTATGGACAGAAGCAGATGCGGTCGAAGCGATGGCGGCGTGCGTTGTCGGTAAAGCGATGGCAGATGGGACGAATACGGCAAGGCGCCTCACGGCGACACCACCAAATATGATGACGGCTGCCGATCTTGCGGCCCATGCGCAAAAACTTGCCGATCAATATGGGTTTGAGATTGAAATTTTAGAGCGGGCGGACATGGAGAAAATCGGTATGGGGTCATTCCTCGCTGTTGCACAAGGTTCTGTTGCTCCGCCGAAAATGATTACACTTAAGTATAAGCCGAACGAGGAATGGGAAGATGTGCTTACCTTTGTCGGCAAAGGCGTCACGTTTGATACAGGCGGATATTCGATTAAATCGAAAGACGGCATTGTCGGCATGAAAACAGATATGGCGGGTGCAGCAGCTGTTCTTGGCGCAATGGAAATCCTCGGCGAACTGCGGCCAGATCAGCCAGTGATGGCCGTGATTCCGGCAACAGACAATGTCATTAGCGGCCATGCATTTAAGCCGGATGATGTGATCACGTCGCTGTCAGGCAAAACAATTGAAGTGAAAAACACGGATGCAGAAGGACGGCTCGTGCTGGCAGATGCGATCACATATGCGAAACAGCAGCGCGCGGGCCGAATTGTCGATGTCGCCACATTGACCGGCGGTGTGATTATCGCGCTCGGCAAAGACAAGACGGGCGCATTGACAAACAATGAACCGTTTTTTGAACAGGTGCTCGAAGCATCACACGAAGCGGGCGAATTTATTTGGCAGCTGCCGCTCACCGAATTTGATAAAAAACGAATCCGGCGCAGTGACGTTGCCGATTTAAACAATTCGCCGGGACGTGAAGGACACGCGATTATGGGCGGCGGCTTTATCGGTGAATTTGCTGAGAATATCCCGTGGGTTCATCTTGATATTGCCGGAAGTGCAGAAATGTCGCCAGGTGTCATGACACGAACACTGGCAATCCTTGCATTATCGTAAAAAGCATTGACAAGTGAGCGGGCGCTTTGCTATTGTGTAATACGGCTTTTTAGTCTATTAGCACAGTAAAGGAAAAGAGGTACATGTTGATGAATGCAGTAGTTATTGCCGTTCTCATTATGCTCGTTCTCAGCCTGCTCCGCGTCAATGTTGTTTTTTCACTCATTACGGGCGCATTTTTAGGCGGATTGATCGGCGGGCTTGGAATGGATGGCACAATCGCCGCTTTTTCAGACGGTGTGGGCGGCGGCGCGAACGTAGCGCTCAGTTATGCGATGCTCGGTGGGTTTGCGGTCGCGGTTTCAAGTACCGGATTGCCGGAAGCACTCGTTGATTTCATTTTAAAGTATATTGGCAAAAAAGAAGAGACACGGTCGCAAAAACTGCCGAAAGCACTTATTCTCATTGTCATTTTGTTAATGGCTTGTTTTTCTCAAAATGTTGTGCCGGTGCACATTGCGTTTATTCCGCTTTTGATTCCGCCATTGTTAAAAATTATGGATGAACTTCGAATTGACCGGCGATTGACTGCTTGTGTTTTAACGTTTGGTCTTATTACACCGTATATGCTTTTACCGGTCGGATTCGGACAAATATTCCAAGGGATTATTGCAACGAATATGACCGCAAGCGGACTTGAAGTAACACTGGATCAAGTGCCGAAAGCGATGTTATTACCCGCTGTGGGCATGCTGGTCGGATTATTGATCGCGGTGTTTTTCTCGTATCGAAAGCCACGTGATTATGAAGATTCACATTTACCGGTTCTAGTTGAATCAGAAGCACGTGCCGGTTACACAAAACATGGTTTAATTATCGCAGGTATGGCTATTGTTGCTGCGCTCGCCGCGCAACTATGGACTGAATCAATGGTATTTGGTGCACTTGCCGGGATCATTGTGCTGTACGTATTCCGTGCTGTACGCTGGAGTGAAGCGGATCAGCTGCACACGAATGGCATGCGCATGATGGCGTTTATTGGATTTGTCATGATTGCCGCATCTGGTTTTGCGAGCGTCATGGGGGCGACAGGGGACGTTGAGACACTTGTTGAAAATGCAGCGGCGGCAATTGGCGGCAATCGTCCGCTCGGTGCCTTGTTAATGCTCCTAGTAGGCTTACTCGTCACGCTTGGGATCGGTTCTTCGTTTTCAACAGTTCCGATTATCGCAACGATTTTTGTACCGCTTGCGCTCGAACTCGGCTTTAGCCCGATGGCAACTATTACGCTCGTCGGAACAGCCGGTGCGCTCGGGGATGCCGGGTCACCTGCGTCCGACAGCACGCTCGGACCGACGTCCGGTTTAAATGCGGACGGACAGCATGATCATATTTGGGATACCGTTGTTCCGACATTTATACATTACAATATTCCGGTCATTATTTTTGGCTGGATCGCAGCGATGGTGCTGTAATTGAAGTGCCCGCTTCCTAAAAAGAACGGGCGCTTTTTTAATTTTTAGGAGGAATGAACATGAAGTTTCAAAGAGAAGGAACATTGATCGCAGCGCTCGGTATGGAGATTGTTGAGATAATCGAAGGACGAGTGGTGATGACCATGCCGGTAGATGAACGGACGCGTCAGCCGTTTGGCTATTTACATGGTGGCGCATCGGTTGCACTTGCTGAAACGGCGGCAAGTTTAGGTGCAGCGGCACTGATCGACCCTGAAATGGAATTAAGTTTTGGACTAGAAATAAACGCGAATCATATTAAATCAAAGCGTGACGGGATTGTAACAGCGACGGCTGAAATCGAGCATCGAGGCCGGACGACGATGGTGTGGACTATTAAAATTACAGATGAAGAGGGCGCACTGATCTCCTTATCACGCTGTACAATGGCGGTTGTGGAAAAAAGATAGTGTTTACTTGATAGTCAGCAGGGAAAGGTTTGATGAAGGAGGGACTTCTAATGCCATGGAGCAAAAAGGAGTATCCTGATTCGATGAAAAATTTACCAGAAGATGTACGAGACAAAGCGATTGAGATTGCCAATGCACTTCTTGAAGTAAGAAAAAGCTGCCAGGAAAAATCACTTTTCAGGCAGCCTTTTTCTTATTATTTCTTATCTTTTAAATCATCCCGGACACTTTTATCCCACATTTTTACCCCGGAATTGTAGGCAGCGCGGCTAATTAAGTGGCCGGCAACCGGAGCGGTAATGAAGAAAAAGGCGATCCCGAGCAAGAGACGGGAGCTGAAAAAGCCGTCTTCAACAAGAAAATAAAGAAATGTTGCCAGAAGAATACACATAACACCAAGTGTGGCGCTCTTAGAGGCCGCATGGTTGCGTGTATAGACATCAGGGAAACGGATGACACCAAATGCCGCAATGAGACTGAAAAACGCGCCTACGAGCAAAAGAAACGCGATGAACACGTCACTGATCACGGTCATATTCGATAATCTCTCCTTTCTCCAAAAACTTCGCATACGCCACCGTTCCGATAAAGGCCAAAATACCAATGAGCAAAATGACATCTAAAAAGTTGCTTGTATCTAGTATCATAGAAAGAACAGCAGTAATCGATACGAGGATGACACCCAACGCATCCAGCGCTACGATGCGATCGGGCGTCGTCGGTCCTTTAACGAGCCGGTAAATAAATCCAAGCATAGCGATGGCCAGCAGGACAAGCGTTATTTTCAACACGATACCTATCATCCTCGGCTCACCTCCATAATGGCTTTTTCAAATGAATTTTTAATGCTATCAATGGCTTCTGACACTTCGCCGATATCAATCGCATGAATATACAGTGTCTTATTGTCATCCGATACATCAATGACGAGCGTACCGGGAGTCAATGTAATTAAGTTGGACAGCAAAGTTACTTCCCAGTCCGATTTCAATTCCGTCTCCATAGCAAAAATACCTGGACGCATCGTGAGTTTTGGACTGAGTACGAGCTTTAATACGTCAATATTCGCTTTAATCAATTCGATTAAAAACAAGAAAAACAAATACGTAACTGCCCAGACGCGGTGTATGTAAAATCGGTGTATGAAAAATCGGCGCATACAGAACATGACGAGCAGCCCTAGTAAATAGCCAATAATGAACGTTCGTGCACTAAATGAAACTTGCAAAAACATCCAGAGAAACGCTAAAAATACATTTAATAAAATTTGAAATGCCATACCATCTACTCCTTTAACACGGCGTCGATGTAGATTTCCGGATGGATGAGCGTATCAACAGCCTGCATCACATAAGGATATACCGCTTCTGTTCCAACGCCATACAAAACAGACAGCAAGACGAGTACTGCAGCTGGAATGAACAATGAACCTGTCTGCTTTTTCACATCAAGCAAAGGCGTTTCAGGTGTTTTCCAGAAAGCCTCCATAAATAGATTTACAACGGAATATAGGACGGCTAAACTCGACAGCAAGACGACAATTGAACCGACATATTCTCCTTCTGAAAAGCCAGAGCGAACGATTAACAATTTACCGGTGAATCCGGATAACGGGGGAATACCGGCTAGTGCAAACGAAGTGAGTAAAAAGGTCCAGCCAAGTGCTGGATACTGACGGATCAGCCCACCCATTTTCGTTAAATTGGACGTGCCGGCGATGTAAATAATGATTCCGCCGAGCAGGAAGAGTGCTGCTTTAACGATCATATCATGAATGAGATAAAACAACGTTCCAGCAATGGATTCTTCGGTCATCGTGGCAATTCCGAACAACAGCACGCCGACCGCAATAATAATGTTATAAATTAAAATTTGTTTCACATCACGATATGCGAGAGCGCCGATGACACCGGCCACAATCGTTAAGAGCGCAAGAAGTGACATTAAGTCATGCGTAAACGGCTGATCGTGATAAAAGAATAGCGTATAGGTCCGCAAAATCGCGTAAATTCCGACTTTTGTAAGAAGAGATCCAAACAAAGCAAGAATGGGCGCAGGTGGTGCAGCGTAAGAACCAGGCAGCCAGAAATAGAGCGGGAAAATAGCCCCTTTTAAGCCGAAAACGATTAAAAACAAAACAGCGAGTACCGTAATGATCGGCTCCGTACTAATCTCAGAAATTCGTGCTGAAATGTGTGCCATATTCAGTGAACCGGTGACGGAATATAAAAATCCGACGGCAATAACGAAAATGGCAGATGAAATGACATTCACAAGAATGTATTTAATTGATTCACGCAGCTGTATTTTCGTGCCGCCAATGACGATTAACACATAGGACGACATGAGCATAATTTCAAAGAATACGAACAAGTTAAAAATATCACCTGTCGTAAATGAACCATTCACACCGAGCAGCAAAAACTGGACGATCGGATAGTAGTAAAATCGTTCACGCCCGTTTCCAATTGAACGGAATGAATAGAGAACGACACATAAGGTAATGATCGATGCCGTTAAGACGAGTAAAATGCTCAGCATGTCCGATACGAGTGTAATACCGAACGGTGCCGGCCAACTGCCCATATCGACGGTTTGAATGCCGTCAGATTTTACTTTCGCCATTAGGATCAGCGCAGACACGACAGTCGAAGCAGAAGCAATAACGGACACGACTCGCTGAGCAAGGACACTTTTAGAGATAAACAGCAAGACAATCGCAGCAATAAGAGGAATGAGAATCGGCAAAACAGGTAAATTAATCATCTGCTTCTGTTCCTTTCAATTGATCCATATTGTCTGTGCCAAGCTCTTGATAGGCGCGATAGGCAATAACAAGGAACAGAGCTGTGACGCCAAAACTGATGACGATTGCGGTTAAAATAAGCGCCTGCGGAACTGGATCTGTGTACGATGCGGCATGTTCACCTAGAACAGGTGCTGCGCCTGTTTTCAGTCCGCCCATCGTCAGCAGCATTAAATGTGTGCCGTGGCTGAGGAGTCCAGTGCCAACAATAATTCGGAGCAAGCTTTTCGAAAGCATTAAATAGACAGCCGCTGCAAACAGCAGACCGGCGACAATACACATTAAAATTTCCATTATTCACTCTCTCCAATCGTTTGAATAATGGTCATGGTTACACCAATGACAACAAGGTACACACCAAGGTCAAACAGCATTGCGGTGTGCAGCGATGTGACTCCGAAAATTGGAAGCCAAACATCATCGTATACATGAGTGAAAAACGGAACATTAAAAATGAATGATCCAGCGGCTGTACCGGCTGAAAACAATAAGCCGAGACCAATCAGCCATTTATAATCGGAAAGAAATCCTTTTTTGACCGTTTTCATATCAAATGCGAGCATTAATAAAACAATCGCGCCTGAAGTGAGCAGCCCGCCGACAAATCCACCGCCCGGGTAATAGTGCCCGGCGAAGAAAAGATGAACAGCAAAAAAGATAATCATGAAGAAAACAACTTTGGCGACGGTTTGAAAGATGATATCATTCGTTTTCATGTTGCTCGCCGCCTTTCTCCATACGCAGTTTAATCAATCCGTAAATACCAAGTGCTGCAACAGATAGCACTGAAATTTCAAATAATGTGTCAAAGCCGCGGAAGTCGACGAGAATCACATTGACCATATTTTCGCCGCCCGCTTTTGTGTACGTGTTTTTAACGTAATATTCATTGATCGATGGAAATAGTTTTGTGCTGTGCGCTGAAATTCCGATCAATGCCACGATGAGGCCGACACCAGCAGCGATGACCGCATTGCCAATCTGGAAGCGTCTTTTTTCTTCATGACGTGACAATTTTGGCAAATGGTAAAAGCAAAGTAAGAATAACGCTGTCGAAACCGTTTCGATGACGAGTTGTGTCAACGCAAGATCCGGCGCCCGGAAAATAATGAAGAAAAGCGATACGCTATACCCGACTGCACCGAGCGAAATAATTGATGTAAGACGTGATTTGGCCATTAAAATGGTAGCGGTTGCGATCAACAGGACAATAAGCAGTCCGACTTCATAAACACCGATAGGTGCTATATTTGATGCATCAAATCGAAATGCATCTTTCGCCCAGATCGTAAAGCCGAGAATGGTAATAAAAAAGGCGAAAATATAAACGAGATAGCTGCGGATAAACCCAGTCATATATGATTTTGTCAGTGAGTGTGACCCTCGCTCAGCTATATACAAACTGGCGTTATACATTTTATTGAGTGTGACTTTTCCCGGGAAATACTCGTAAATTCCGATCCATTTCGACAAAAATTTGTATAGGATAATCGCAATAACGACAATTCCGATTGTCATCATCAATTCTGTCGTCATTCCGTGCCAGAATGAAATATGTACATCGAGCTGGCTGCCAATTGGAATAATAGATGGCACGATGGCGGCGGCGGCTGGTTGGATTAAGCTGTACGATAGCAAATTCGGAAATAAACCGAATACGATCACAAGCGCCGCGAGCACGAGCGGTGAAATTAGCATCCCAAACGGCGCTTCATGCGGCTTTTTCTCCAGTTTTTCCGGCTGAAATTTCCCAGCGAATACTTTAAAGACGATGATCATGCTGTAAATGAACGTGAATACACTACCGACCCATGCTAGAACAGGGAATAGAAGTCCCCACGTTTCAAGATTGAATATATTCAGTTCGGTTAACTGAACCATCGATAAAAGAAACATTTCTTTACTTAAAAACCCGTTAAATGGCGGCAGACCAGCCATTGAAAAGGCACCGATCACAGATAAAGTGAATGTGATCGGCATCAAGCTCATTAATCCGCCAAGGCGCCGAATATCGCGCGTCCCTGTTTCATGGTCAATAATACCGGTTACCATAAACAGACTGCCTTTGAACGTCGCATGATTAATTAAATGGAACACGGCCGCAATAACGGCTGCTGTGTACAAGTTATCATCCAGGGAGTCAAAGTGAAGCGCTGCTGAACCGGCACCGAGCAGCGACATAATTAAGCCGAGCTGACTGACTGTTGAAAACGCGAGAATCCCTTTTAAATCCGTTTGTTTAATGGCATTGAAGGACGCCCATACCATCGTGAATAACCCAACTGCGCCGACAATCCAGAACCAGTAGCCAGAAAAAGCAAAAATAGGACTGAACCGGGCAACAAGGTAAATCCCTGCTTTCACCATCGTCGCTGAGTGCAAGTACGCACTGACAGGAGTAGGCGCTTCCATTGCATCAGGCAGCCAGATGTAAAAAGGAAACTGTGCCGACTTCGTAAACGCACCGAGCAAAATGAGGATCATCGCCAGTAAAAAGAGCGGATGATTGTTTAGTTCTGGTGCCTGAGCAGCGAGCTCACGAATACTGAATGTATCGCCCATAATCGATAGAATGAGAAAACCACCGAGCATCATCAATCCACCGAATACCGTAATAAGCATTGATTTCAATGCGCCATAACGGGAGCGGTCGCGGTCAAACCAGTACGCAATTAAGAGGAAGGATGAAATAGATGTCAATTCCCAGAACATGTACAGCGTAATTACGTTGTCCGATAAAACGACGCCGAGCATCGCCCCCATAAACATAAGCAAATACACATAAAAATGCTGTAGACTTTCTCTTGTTTTGGACAAATAGTAAATAGAGTACAGCACAACGAGTGCCCCGATTCCAGTAATGAGAAGAACAAATAGTAAACTGAGGCCATCTACATACGCCGTGAAATCAATACCGAGCGATGGGATCCAGGCAGCTGTTTGCATAATGGAGTCATTATTCATCGTTACAGGAAGATATTGAAGAAATGAAACAAACAGAACGACCGGCAAGATCAAAACGAACCAGCCTGTATGTATAGCTGCTGCTTTTTTTCGCACGAAAGGAACGAATGAGGCCATAATAAAAGGAGCGAGTATGGCCCAGTGAAGCAAAGACAATGAAATCCCTCCTAAAGTATAGTATATGTTTAAAAGTATAGCGTAAAAAAAATGATTGTGCATCGCATAATTTAGGATATGTGTGAAAACGCAATCATTATAATAAATATGAAGGAGATCGGTGATTTCAATTAAATAAAAAAATTTAAATATAGTGAAACTATGCAAAATTTGCTAGAGTTTGTGCCTATTATCCAAAAAATATCGAAAATTGCTTGTCATAGCAACCATCCTCTTGCATAATGAACAGTGACTGACTGTGACAGGGGAGAATCAATTTAATGAAAAATACGTATTTAACCGGCTATATGCCGCTTCTTGCTATTTTACTTTTTAGCTTGTCGCTCGCTATGTATGGACAAGCTCTCGTTGTTGAAGTGCTTCAAAAAGCGAACTTATATAGCGGAATGCTCGATTTCTTTACAAAAACGGAAATGAATCTTGTGGTGATCGGCGGCCTTATGCTTGTATTCACAATGCTTTTCTCCACGCTTAAGCTGCTGGCGAATACAGCGAATGAACTCGCCCTTTTATTTTTTTCAAAAGATACAGAAGGCGAATTGTTGAAAAAAGCACGGTTTGGTGCTGTTATTTTTTTCATCGGTGGGCTTGTCTCTCTAATTAGCTTTTCGTCTGCTGCTGGTATTCTTATTATTTTTCTCGTAACGGCAATGGCTTACACCGTTTATTTCGTTTACAAATTAAGCGCCCACATTACGACACCGCAAATGATCGGTATTATCGTTTTTGAAGCACTGTTCTGGATTTTCTTCGGCTTGTTGCTTGCTTTAATTATCATGAAACTATACAACGGCATTTTAGCGTCTCTGCCATTGTGAAAAAGAACGGTCTCTGGAAAATTCCAGAGACTTTTTTTATGATTGTGATGAAGTGCAGGTACGTGTAAACAAACGTGTCCCGCCTGGCCATTTAGCCGGGCGGGACACGTTTGAAATTAGGCAAATAATGCGGCAATCGATGCTTTATCCGGTTTAATAATCCCTTTTTCCGTCACGATACCTGTGATCAAGTCAGCAGGTGCAACGTCAAACGCAGGATTGAACACATTCACGCCGTCTGGTGCGATATTTACTCCGTTCACATGCGTAATCTCACTCGGGTCGCGTTCTTCAATCGGAATCGCGTCGCCGTTTGGCGTATCAAGATCAAAGGTTGACAGTGGAGCCGCGATGTAAAATGGAATGCCGAATGACTTTGCTAGAACCGCCAGACCGAATGTGCCGATTTTGTTGGCAGAGTCACCGTTAGCTGCAATCCGGTCTGCACCGGTAATGACGGCTGAAATCTGTTTCATTTTCATCGTGTGTGCGGCCATGCTATCCGTAATGAGTGTTACGTCGATATCTGCCTGCATTAATTCCCACGTTGTCAGACGAGCACCTTGAAATACAGGACGCGTTTCACATGCGAAAACAGACAGATCGATGCCACGCTCTTTCGCTAAAAAGAAGGGAGCAAGCGCTGTGCCGTATTTTGCCGTCGCAATTGAACCCGCATTGCAAATTGTCATGACCCGGTCGCCGTTTTGAAACAATGTAAGCGCATGTTCGCCGATCGAGCGGCACACTTCTGCATCTTCTTTTTGAATCGTCAGCGCTTCCGCCAATACGTTTTCACGCAATGACTGAGCGGTATTTGATCGTACGACCACTTCATTCATCCGATTCAGCGCCCAAAATAAGTTGACGGCCGTCGGACGTGACTGCGACAAATAGCCGCTGTCCATAAATACTTGCTCTTTCAGTTCATGAACATCCTCTGTCTTACATGTGAGTGCTGATAAGGCAACACCGAACGCTGCTGCAATGCCAATCGCCGGAGCACCTCGTACAGCAAGCGATTTAATCGCTTCAAATACAGATTCTACTGTTCCAAGCGTCAAGTATTCCGTTACATGCGGCAATTTGCGCTGATCTAACAGCCGAATCGTATGATTTTCCCAACTAACAGATTGTGGGATAGTCATTAAAGCCCCTCCTTAAACGCCGCGACGAGCTGATCCGCAGACGTATAACGGGCCCGTTCTTTTACAAAATGCGCACCCATCGACAAGGATTGGCGTTTTGCTTCTAAACGCGTCGCCTCATCTTCTATGCTATCGAGATCTTTCACATGGGCAAGACCAATCGTCCGACGTATCATTTCAAGCCCCATAAAACCGGTCGCTTGCTCAAAAATATCAGCCAAAAGCCATTCCAGATAGCCATCTGTTTGGGCAAAAGCTTCTGTATTGTTTTCATTCCACAAACGTGTAAACTCACCGGTAAACACATCCCACACCGTCACAACATGCGCATATACTTGCGCGCGGCGTGACTCTTCGCGAGAAAAGGCATTCATAAATAAGTTTGCTGTAAAATGGGCAATATCAAACCCGAACGGTCCGTAAAACGCAAACTCTGGATCAATCACTTTCGTTTCCGTCTTGCTTGCAAAAATACTGCCTGTATGAAGGTCACCATGCAAAAGCGCATCACCGGACGTTAAAAATAATCGTTTTAACTGTGCGGCATGGAGCTTCAAATTTGAATCTTGCCATAGTTTTTCTACATCCGGCCGAAGCCCTTCTTCAAAATCATTTGTGTCGGCATCAAAAAACGGATCTGTAAACACAAGTCCTTCAGTAATATCACACAGCTCGGGATTGCAAAACGTATTTTGTAACTTTTTCTTTTCCTGCGGCCCGAGCGCAAAGTCGGATGTGCCGTAAAGCGTGCGGGCGATGAATTCACCAGTATGCTGCGCGATGAGCGGATAATCTTCACCATTAATAAGGCCTGTACGGGCAATTTCTAAATAGGATAAATCTTCCATAATTGTAATGGCCAAATTCTTATCAGAATAGTAGATTTTAGGGGTGTAATCAGGCGCGAATTGACCTTGCAAACGGAGTGCCCGATTTTCGATATCAGCTCGTTCAAGTGTAAGCGGCCAGCTTTCGCCAACAACTTTTGCATATGGAAGTGCCTGTTTGACGATGACGCTTTTTTCTGTTCCTTTTATATGGAACACGTAATTTAAATTCCCGTCGCCAATTTCTTGACAAGAAAGGGTTTCAGATTCAGCAAATAAGCCAAGTTTTTTCACAAGGGAAACAGCTGATTCGGTCGTTAATGCTTCATATAAAGACATGTTTATCCCTCCGAATATATTTACAATTCGACAAATAGCATATATATTAATGACTGAAATTGCAAGAACAATTTAAGTAGGTGTATAAATGACTCAATTTGATCAATCGACATTGTTAAATACGCTGCCGAAACAGTTTTTTGCGGCGTTGACGAAAAAAGCAGCACAGTATGTGAACGCAGGACACGACGTCATTAATCTCGGACAGGGAAACCCGGATCAGCCGACCCCTCAGCATATTGTAGACTCGCTGAAAACCGCGGCGGATCGCTCTGATTTTCATAAGTATCCCCCGTTTCAAGGACAGCTGTTTTTAAAAGAAGCAGCTGCCGAATTTTACAAGCGAGAATATGACGTAGACCTCGATCCAGAAAAGGAAGTCGCTATTTTGTTTGGCGGAAAAGCCGGACTCGTCGAATTGCCGATATGTTTATTGAACCCAGGTGATTACATGCTCGTGCCGGACCCCGGCTATCCGGATTACTGGTCAGGGGCAGCGCTGGCCGGAGCGAAGATGGATTACATGCCGCTTACAGCCGAAAATGGCTTTTTGCCAGATTACAGTGTGATGGACAGTGAACAGCTGGAGCGGGCAAAGCTTTTGCTACTAAACTATCCGAACAACCCGACCGGTGCCCAGGCAAATCCGGCCTTTTTTGATGAGACAGTTCATCTTGCTAGGCAGCATAACATATGTGTTGTGCACGATTTCGCTTATGGCGGTGTTGGATTTGATGGTGTTAAGCCACCGAGCTTTTTACAAGCAGAGGGGGCAAAAGACATCGGTGTAGAAGTGTATACATTATCGAAAACATACAACATGGCTGGATGGCGTGTTGGCTTTGTCGCAGGAAATAAAAGTGTCATTTCAGCGATTAATTTATTGCAGGATCACATGTATGTGAGCTTGTTCAGTGCGATTCAAAAAGCAGCGGCGGATGCATTAACCGGTCCGCAAGACTGTGTCCGTGGACTTACAGACATGTACGAACGCCGCCGCAACGTGTTCATTCAGGCGTGCAAGAAAATTGGCTGGGATGTCACTGCACCAGCGGGTTCCTTTTTCGTCTGGCTTCCAGTGCCAGCACCCTATACATCAGTTGAATTTGCCGATGTACTTTTGGAAAAAGCACATGTCGTCACGGCACCAGGAATTGGATTTGGCACATATGGGGAAGGCTACGTGCGTGTGGGGTTATTGACGGATGAGAATAGACTGTTAGAAGCTGTTGAACGAATCGGAAAGCAGGAGCTCTTTGTTGACAAAATGAGAAAAAAATGACATAATCCTAGTAAACTAGTTGGTATTCAGAATGGAGAACGAGTGATGAGTGAAGTGATCGCAACGTACCGGCTGTTTGATAAAGGCGGCCAATTTGAAAAAAAAGCAGAAGGTATCGCACTCGGATTGACAATCGGTTCATGGACTGACTTGCCGCATCTTGAGCAGGAGCAGTTAAAGAAGCATAAAGGGCGAGTCATATCGATTAAAGAAACGGGACGTGAAACGACAGAAGGACGGGAAGCAGATGTTACAATTGCGTATCCTGCGGCAAACTTCAGCACCGATTTGCCGGCTATTTTGGTAACGGTATTTGGTAAATTATCATTAGATGGTGTCATCCGGTTAATGGATCTTGATTTTTCAAGTGATTTGGCAAGATGGTTTCCGGGCCCGAAGTTTGGTGTACAAGGTATTCGTGAATTAACAGGTGCCTATGACCGTCCGCTCGTTATGAGCATATTTAAAGGCGTCATTGGCCGTGATCTGTCGTATATGGAAAGACAGCTAAAAGCGCAGCTTAATGGCGGCATTGACATTATTAAAGACGATGAAATTTTATTTGAAAATAAGCTGACGCCATTTGAAGAGCGATTGAAGCTTGGCAAACAGGTTATCGTGGAAAGCGGTAAAAAAGCGTTGTATGCGGTGAATTTAACTGGACGCACGTGTGACCTAAAAGAAAAAGCACGCCGCGGCATTGAACTCGGTGCAACCGCCTATTTATTTAACGTATTCGCATATGGGCTGGATGTGTTACAGGAACTCGCAGAAGACCGCGATATTCCGGTGCCGATTATGGCGCATCCGGCTATATCCGGCGCATTTACATCTTCACCGCATCACGGTATATCGACAGAATTGATGCTCGGCAAGCTCGTCCGTATGGCAGGCGCTGATTTTACATTGTTCCCGTCGCCATATGGATCGGTGGCACTGGAGCGGACCGCAGCTTTGAAAACAGCGGAAATGGCGCTTGAAGACAGCATTTATAAACAGACGTTTCCGGTGCCATCTGCTGGTATTCATCCGGGGCTTGTGCCCGTACTGTATGAGGATTTCGGAATGAATTCAATCATTAATGCAGGCGGCGGCGTTCACGGCCATCCGAATGGTGCAGCAGGCGGCGGACGTGCATTCCGTCAAGCGGTAGATGCGGTCGTATCTGGCCGAACGATTGAAGAAGCAGCAAAGCAACACGAAGACTTACGTGTCGCACTTGAATTGTGGGGAACAGGTAAGTGATGGAGAATACTGTACTCATTTGTGATTTTGACGGCACGGTTACGAAAAATGATAACATTATCGCCATCATGAAACAGTTTGCACCAGCCGGTTGGGAAGAGTTAAAAGATGGTGTACTCACGCAGCAGATTTCGATTAAAGAAGGCGTCGGGAAAATGTTTGCGCTCCTTCCATCATCGCAAAAAGAAGAAATCATTGACTTCATTTTACATGATGCGAAAATTCGTGAAGGCTTTGCGGATTTTGTGGCGTATGCGAAAGAGGCTGGAATTCCGCTTTATATCGTAAGTGGGGGGATGGACTTTTTTGTGAAGCCGATATTAAATGGCCTTGTCCCAGATGACTATATCTATTGCAATGCGGCTGATTTTTCGGGTGAATACATTCATATTGACTGGCCTCATTCGTGCGATGAGCATTGTCATAACGAGTGCGGATGCTGCAAGCCTTCGATCGTTCGTGATATTGCAAAAGGGAAAGATATTATCGTGATTGGCGATTCGATTACGGACCTGGAAGCAGCTAAACTTGCCGACTTTGTGATTGCACGTGATTTATTGCTCGAAAAAAGCCGTGCACTTGGTTTGACCCACAAGCCGTTTGATACATTTTATGAAGTCATTGATCATGTGAAAGAGGTAGTCAAATGAATACAATGCAATTACGTTGGAATGATCTAGCGGATGTGAAGCGGGAGCTTGCGGTGCGTGACTGGTTCCCGGGGACGAGCGGCAATTTATCGATTAAAGTGGATGATGCGTCGTTCCTTGTCACGGCAAGCGGAAAAGATAAGCGAAAAGAAACGAAGGAAGACTTTTTGCTTGTAGACTCACAAGGTGCAGCGATTGAAGGCTTTGCCGGCAAGCCATCCGCTGAAACGCTTTTGCATGTAGAAGTGTACGGTAAAACGGACGCCGGGTGCAGCCTGCATGTGCATACGATTGACAACAATGTGATTTCGGAATTGTATGGTGACAAGGGCGAAGTGACGTTTACCGGACAGGAAATTATTAAAGCGTTCGGCATATGGGAAGAGCATGCGTCGGTGACTGTGCCGATTATTCCAAACTATGCGAACATTCCGAAGCTTGCTGAAGAGTTTGGCAAGTACGTGTCAGCTGACGCCGGTGCCGTATTAATTCGCAACCATGGCATTACCGTTTGGGGCCGCGATGCGTTTGAAGCGAAAAAGTTTTTAGAAGCGTATGAATTTTTATTTTCATGGCATATTAAATTACTTATCCTGAAAGGAAGATGAACAAATGGCATCTATTTATTTTCAAGAAACTGGTGAACGTGTAACGGATCGAAATGCAGTCAGTGCTTTTTTGACAGGACAGGAAGTTATTTATGAAAACTGGGATATTACGAAGCTTCCCGAAAATTTGCGTGAAAATTATTCGTTGACAGATGAAGAGAAGCAACAAGTACTTGATGTATTCAAGCCAGAACTTGACGATATTTCTGAACGCCGCGGCTATCAGGCGCGTGATATCATTTCTTTATCAGATAGTACACCGAACCTCGATGAATTGTTGAAAAAATTTGAAAATATTCACATTCATACAGATGATGAAGTACGCTTTATTGTGAGCGGACATGGCATTTTCGCGATCCAAGCGAAAGATGGCCAATTTTTCAATGTAGAGCTTGAGCCGGGCGATTTAATTTCAGTTCCGGTCAACACACGTCATTACTTCACATTAATGGAAGACCGTAAAGTAGTGGCCGTCCGTGTCTTCGTTACTCAAGAAGGCTGGGTGCCGATTTACGACGACGAGCAGAAAAAAGCATAAATATAAACGGGAAGAACCGGAACAGCTGACAAAGTGTTCCGGTTTTTTTTGAAAAAAATACCCCGCAGCCAGATTTCGGTGCGGGGGTGATTCTAGCAATCTATTACCTCATGATACGTTTCCAGATGAGCTGCTGAGGGCCATAGGATTCCATGTAGTGGATGTTATCGTATTGATTGTCATATTTGTCCTTCCCAACCCATACACCAGCTGTATAGCCTTCAGTCAGTCCGACGAACCAGAGATCGTGGTAATTATTCGTCGTCCCTGTTTTCCCGCCAATATAAGTGGTCGCAAAGTTTGCTTTTTTACCGGTCCCATTTTTTACAACGTTTGTAAGCATGTCGCGCATTTTATATGCTGTAGCGGATGACCAGACACGAACAGGTTCGACTTTCCAAGCGTAAAGCGTGTTTCCTTCAAAATCGGTTACACGTTTAATCGCATGCGGCTTCGTAAATGTACCATCGATAAATGAGGTGTAGGCACCAGCCATTTCAAGAGATGTTACACCAGGATCGATTCCACCGAGTGAGGCGGCGCGCACGTGATCGTCTTCATCGACACGGTTAAAGTCAAATTTATCAAGATAAGAAAATGAACGCTCGATGCCTGTCCGCATGTACGCACGGACAGCGGATGTATTGTGTGATTTCGTTAATGCTTCTTTAATCGTGACCATTCCGTATTCTCTACCACTGTAGTTGTTTGGACACCAATCTCCAACACAGTATTTATCAGCGGAAATAAGATCATTCACACCAGCGCCAAACGTTTCCATGTAAGGTGCGTAATCAAGCAGTGGCTTAATCGTTGATCCGGGCTGACGGTACCCTTGGTGTGCCCGGTTAAATTGCGTCACATCAAAGTCTCTCCCGCCCGACAATGCGACAATGTCACGTGACTGATTTCCGACGACAGCAGCAGATCCTTGCACGGATGAACCAGCGAGTACGTTGTTCACCGCACTGACCGTTTTTTCTTGCATAGAAGGATCAAGCGCCGTATGAATAATAACACCAGAGGCCAGCACTTCTGCTACACGTGCGTTCAACTTTTCTTGAATCGCTTTGCGCGCATCGCCATCTGCATTAATAAGCTGCTGATCAAATCCTTCTGTTTCAGAGATTAAATCACTGAATTCATCTCTAACATATGTGGAGTAGTCGGGATATTTATCGAGACGATTGCGTACATTCAGCGTGATTTTTTCGTTTTTAATCTGTTCCGCCTCATCTGCTGTAATAAATTCTTCCCGCGCCATAATGTCAATGAGGCGTTCTTGGCGCGTTTTCGTATTATCAAAGCGCTCCAATGGATCATAGAGTGACGGATTGTTTGGAATCGCTGCTATAAACGCCATTTGTGCTTTTGACAGCTTGTCCACCGGCTTTTGGAAATAATACTGCGCCGCGGCTTCCACGCCGTACACGTTATGGTTGAAGTAAATAACATTTAAATATAAATTCAAAATGTCATCTTTTTTGAGCTTTTTCTCAATTTGATACGAGTAAAGTACTTCTGATATTTTCCGTGCCAGTGTCCGGTCCTGCGTTAAATAAATGTTGCGGGCAACTTGCTGAGTAATCGTACTTGCACCTTGCTCGATCTCATCTGACTGGGAATTGACTAAAAACGCCCGCATGACAGCAGCCGCATCGATACCGGAATGTTCATAAAAATGTTTGTCTTCCGATTGTAAAAATAATTCCTTTAAAAAGGCAGGAACTTTTTCACCGTCAACGACAATTCGATTTGGTTGATGGAGCTCGACATACGTGTTGCCATTTGTATCTTTTATCTTGCTTGCCTGTGGCAAATCAACTTCTTTAATAATAATTTTTTCTTCTACATAATCATCAAAAATTTGCACTTTACCTGCTTCGGCATCGGCGTAATAAAACGTCATAACGGATGCAGGGATAAGCAAAATAATGAGGACATATCCAAAAACCGTTCTCATTCACTAACCGCCTTTTTCTGAGGTTTGACTTTTCTTTCTTATGTATAATCATAAAGGAAAAAAAGATGGAAATAAAGGACTGTTTTTCACATGAATGAGCTATTCGAACGAAACTTTGTACATAAGTTCGTACTCTTTTTTCACCGATTGGAGTGCTTGTAAGCTGCGGACCGTAAATGCATCATCCTTGGCGATAAGCCGGTTTTCAAGTTTAACGACAGCAGCCAGAAGCGAATCGGTATAATTCGCCGCTTCACCATCGAACGGGTGAACGGCCGATTCGGCGATATTAGCCTGTTCGCCTAGGGCAAGTGCTTTCCGCTCGTGAAAAAACGGGACTTCTGCAACGTTTGGATTGTGCAAGTCTCCTTGGACAGGGTGACGCAATACTGATGATACTTTGACCGTGTAAACACCGGGACGAAAACCTGTAATCGTTCCTGTATATTTGCCTGATTTATAATGCGCTGTTACCGGATCACCAATATTCAATAAAATCTCCTCCTTAAAGATTCATTGTATCAATTTTCCTCATTTAATGGAAATGACACAATCATGATGTTGGATTTATGATGTTCTCTTGCTATAATATACGGGTACGATAGAATGGAGGCATGCAGTGTGCTGACTAATTTGATGCTTGGTTTCGGCAACTTTTTATACTTTCCTGAAGATAAATCTGAGTATATTCCAGCCACAATTTCAATGAGTGTATTCGTTTTAATGGCTGTCGCCGCTTTTTACTTTATTAAACGGGTGTCGAAAAAGGAAGAACAAAAAACAAAACAATTTGAAGAGCAGATTAGTAAGATGAATAAACAAAATAAAGGATAAATGAAAGAAGACATTCCGCGATATGCGGGAGAGGTTCGCGAACTCCCTCTATAAAAAACTAAGAAAAAAACCGGCATGTGACGGTTTTTTTCTGTTGTCTTCGCGAGCTTTTTCTTCTTTTTTATATGAATAGAAAGAAGGAAAATAAAGATGCTAAAAGATGAAAAAGCCGTTGTTGTATTTAGCGGCGGCCAGGATAGTACAACGTGTCTGTTCTGGGCAAAACAAACATTTAAAGAAGTGATTGCGGTGACGTTTGATTATGGACAACGTCACGATGCAGAAATTGACGTGGCGAAAGAAATCGCGGCTCATCTTGACGTACCGCATCACATATTAAATATGGGGCTATTAAATCAGCTGGCACCGAACGCGTTGACGCGCACGGATATTGCCATTGAAGAAAGAGAAGGAGAGCCGCCGTCCACATTTGTTGAAGGGCGCAACTTGCTGTTTTTATCGTTTGCAGCTATTCTTGGCAAACAGTACGACGCCCGCCATATTGTGACGGGCGTCTGCGAAACAGATTTCAGCGGCTACCCGGACTGTCGCGATTCGTTTGTCAAATCACTTAATGTGACGCTTAATTTATCAATGGATCATGAGTTTGTTATTCATACACCGCTTATGTGGCTCAATAAGAAAGAAACATGGGCACTGGCCGATCAGCTCGGTGCATTTGAGTACGTACGTGAAAACACACTAACGTGCTATAACGGTGTAAAAGGTTCAGGATGCGGCGAATGCCCTGCCTGCAAACTGCGTCAAAATGGACTCGACCAATACCTTGAGCAAAAAGGGGGAGACGTGTGATGATGCAGCAAATTTATCCGGCTCCGGCGCACGATTTCCGTTATGAGTTAAATAAAGACTTTCAATTTGCTGCGGCGCATTACGTACCGCATGACGAAGCGGGAGCATGCCGGAAGTTACATGGCCACACGTATTTTGCCAACGTGACGGTCGCCGGTGATGAGTTAAACGAATCAGGCTTTCTGACCAACTTTCAACTGATTAAGTCGCTTATACATAAGCGCTTTGACCACACCGTACTAAATGACGATATGTTATTTTCTGAAGACATATCGGAGCGCTTCCCAACAACAGAAGTCGTCGCACGCGTCATTTGGGAAGTTATTCAAAAAGAACTCAATGAAACACCAAATAAACCGAAATGCTTGCAAGTCTATTTGCGCGAAACACCGACAAGTTACGTTGTTTATCGTCCGAAACAAGAGGATTTCTCATGATTCCTGTACTTGAAATTTTTGGTCCGACTGTACAGGGCGAGGGGGCTGTGATTGGCCGGAAAACGATGTTTGTACGGACAGCGGGCTGTGATTACCGTTGTTCCTGGTGCGATTCAGCTTTTACGTGGGATGGCAGTGCGAAAGACGATATCCGTAAAATGACACCTGAAGACATTTATGAAGAACTGCTGGCAATCGGCGGCGACACGTTTGATCACGTGACGATTTCCGGCGGCAACCCGGCACTTTTGCCTCACATTGCCGCCCTGCTCGATTTGTTTAAAGAAAAAGAGATTGTTTCAGCACTGGAAACGCAAGGCTCCAAATTCCAATCGTGGTTTCGTGACATCGACGAGCTGACTATCTCACCGAAGCCGCCAAGTTCTGGAATGGACACGGATTTTGATAAGCTAGGTGATATTATTGAACGAACAGCAGGGCAACAGGTCAGTTTAAAAGTCGTTGTCTTTAACGAAGAAGACTTAGCCTTTGCAAAAAAAGTTCATCAGTTTTTTCCGGGCGTACCTTTTTACATTCAAGTCGGAAATGATCGTCTCGAGGAAGTAGACGATGAAAAATTGCTCGTCTACTTGGCGGGACGCTATGAATGGCTCATTAACCTTGTGATGCCAGACCCCGAATTTAAACGGGTCCGTGTTCTTCCTCAGCTTCATACGTTTGTATGGGGAAACAAAAAAGGCGTATAATGAACGGCCAGATAATATAAATACCCCGCTGCATGTGCAGACGGGGTATTTGTGAAGAACTCGCTCAATTATATCGCAGATTAACGGACAGTAAGACCCCCGCTTTAAGAATTAGAAAAAGGATAATTTAAGAAAAAAATTCCAGTAAAGGCCCGATGGGTTCGGACCGGCAGGAAGCCGGTCACTCAGGTATTGCTGCAGGACACGTCGCTTTTTACCTAGGTTCCTTTTTATTTAGTGGAGAGATAGCGGAATGCAGACTAAGATCGGCACGTCCTGTGACAACGTCTGCATGACCCACATCCTGTGGGCCTAAAACCCCCACTGATGGAAGATTCACTTTATTGAGTCTACTGCTTTTTTCATTCGTTCTACACCGTCCTGCACGAGCGACCGCGGGCAAGCAACATTTATGCGCATAAAGCCTTCGCCGCCAGGTCCGTATTTCGCGCCATTTCCAAGCGCAATACCAGCGTCTAAAAATAAGGTGAGCAGTTCTTTGTCTGAAAGGCCAAGTTTCCGGCAGTCGATCCAAACGAGGTAGCTGCCTTCCGGCTCCATGACTGTAAGTTCGGGGATTTCCGCTTCCACATACTCCTTCACAAGGCGGTTATTTCTTTGAATGTAGTCAATCGCTTCGTCAAGCCACTCGTGCCCGTAACGATACGCCGCCTCCATTGCTGCAATCCCAAGTCGATTCAGTGTAAATGCCCCCTGACGCGCAAATACTTTTTGAATTTTCACCCTTACTACATTATTTGGAATGATGAGAGCAGACGCTTGCAGCCCTGCTAAGTTAAATGTTTTGGACGGCGCGATTAATGTGACCGTAAACGCTGAATAGTCTTCAGATAATGAACTGATCGGTACATGTTTATGAGGTTCCCGGGTTAAGTCGGAATGGATTTCATCGGATACAATATATACACCGTGCTTTTGACAAATGTCTGCAAGCCGCGTTAATTCCTCTTTCGTCCAAACACGGCCTCCGGGATTATGGGGTGAACATAGGACAAACATTTTCGCTTTTTCTGAAATGATTTTTTCTTCAATATCGGCAAAGTTCATTTCATAACGATTATCTTGAAGGAGGAGCTCACTATGAACGAGTTTTCGATCATTTTTTTCAACCATGTCGAAAAACGGGTTGTAAACAGGAGGCTGCACGATGACCGCGTCGCCTGGCTTTGTTAATGCTTCAATAGCAGCACCAATTGATGGGACGACGCCGTGATTAAACAGCAGCCATTCTTTTTGAATGACCCAGTTATGGCGAACACTCATCCAAGCAACGATGGATTCACGCGCGGAGTCTGGCACGAGCGTATAGCCATAAATACCATGAGCCGCTTCTTTTTGTACCGCTTCTATGACAGCATCCGGTGCTTTAAAGTCCATATCAGCCACCCACATTGGCAGCACATCTTCTTTTCCAAACACCGCTTTCAATTCATCCCACTTCACGGCATTCGTTCCGCGACGCTCGATGACTTCATCAAATCTTGACATCAAATCCACTCTCCTTGACAATAAAGTTACTCCCATTATGTTAATGGAAAACGAAAGGTGATACAAATGAACGAAACTGCACAACTTAATTTTGCGCTAGCTGACGTCCTGAATGGCTTCGATCCATTCGATGCCGGACCAGGCTTTTATGATACGGAAATTGCGGACTCTATTTATGCGGTTCACCGTTTGGACGAAATCAACAAACTCGCTGCAGCGATCCGATCCATTTATGAACATTCTTTTGATGCGCCGATGCCGGGTGGAAATCCAACGGTACTTGCGGAAAAGTTGCTTATGATTAAAAATAACTCTTCATGTTATTTGTGAAAATTCACAAAAATAACCGAAAATTTTATCAAAATGCACAAATGAGCAATGAATTTGTTATAATGAAACATGTAGTTTTTTACATACTTGAGGAGGCTCATCATTATGAAGCTGAATGAAAAAGAAGTGGAAATCCTTGAAATTCTGCAAAAAGACGCACGTTTTGAAGCCGCCGACATTGCGAAAATGATCGGACTTGCGGAAGCGGCAGTAGTGGAGATGATCCGCCGTCTTGAAGAAGAAAAAGTCATTGTTCATTACGCGACGCTTGTAGATTGGGCAAAAATGGACAATTATACTGGCGTAACCGCAATGATTGATGTGAAAGTAACACCGAAGCGCGGCGTGGGCTTTAATGAAGTGGCAGAAAGAATTTACCGTTTTAAAGAAGTCAGCTCGGTTTATTTAATGTCGGGTGTATACGATTTATCGGTGACTGTTGAAGGAAAATCGATGAATGAAATTGCCCGTTTTGTTTCTGAGAAATTATCGACACTTGATTCTGTCGTATCGACAACTACTCATTTCCAATTAAAAAAATATAAGCATGACGGCATGATTTACACATCAAATAAGCAAGATCATCGAATTGTGGTGTCTCCGTGATGACGATGACGAAAAGTTACATTGCTAAATCAGTCGAAAGTATGCGCCCATCTGGCATTCGTAAGTTTTTCGATTTGGCTGCGACGATGGAAGGTGTTGTGTCGCTCGGCGTTGGCGAACCGGATTTTGTCACATCATGGTCGATTCGTGAAGCAGCTATATCTTCATTGGAAAGCGGATTTACCTCCTATACAGCGAATGCGGGATTAATTGAATTGCGCCGTGAAATTTCGCATTATATGAGCAGCCGTTTTCATGTAAACTATTCGCCGCAGGATGAAATCATTATCACAAACGGTGCCAGTCAAGCGCTCGATATCGCGATTCGTGCGATCACTGACCCAGGCGATGAAATTATTGTTGTAGAACCGTGTTTTGTTTCGTACGCACCGCTAGTGGAACTTGCTGGCGGGAAAGCAGTCACCATTGGTACGACCGGTGAAACAGGATTTAAATTGCAGCCGGAACAGCTTGAAGCGGTCATTACACCGAAAACGAAAGCGATTCTTCTTTGCTATCCGAATAATCCAACGGGAACACAGCTCGATACAGCCGATTTACAGCTTATAGCCGACATTGTAAAAAAGTATGATTTGCTTGTGATTGCGGATGAAATTTATGCAGAACTTGCCTACGATAAAGATCATACATCGATTGCGACACTTGATGGCATGCGTGAACGGACGATTTTAATTAATGGTTTTTCAAAAGCATTTGCTATGACGGGCTGGCGTCTCGGTTTTACATGTGCACCTGAAGATATTTCCAGCGCAATGCTGAAAATTCATCAGTATGCGATGATGTGTGCATCGACACCGGCACAATATGCTGCGGTTGAAGCATTGCAGCATGGCATGGCGGATGTTGAAAGTATGAAAAAGGATTACCGGCGGCGGCGCAATTATCTCGTCCAATCATTGAATGAAATTGGCCTTGACTGTCATTTGCCGGGCGGGGCATTTTACGTCTTCCCATCGATTCAGTCAACTGGCCTTACATCCGAGCAATTTGCGGAACAATTGCTGCTTGAAGAAAAGGTAGCTGTTGTACCGGGTTCTGTTTTTGGTGAAGGTGGGGAAGGGTACATTCGCTGTTCGTATGCTTCTTCTATGTCTCAATTGCAGGAAGCGATCAAACGAATCGGCCTTTTTATCGAAAAAAGAAACATGAATGAAGTTGCCTTAGAAAAATGATAGAAAAATAAAAAAGGAAGAGCGGAATTTTTAGCTCTTCCTTTTTTATGTATCAAATACATTGCTGTACTGCTTTTTTGCGAGGAAAATGAGTCATTAATATCAAGTCATATGAAAGTGTGGTATAATATCGCGACGCATAAAACAAGAAAACAAGAAAACAATTAAAACTGGAGAGATTTGATGGAACAAAAATTTGAACCAGGACAGATTGTCACTGGGAAAATCACCGGTATCCAGCCATATGGTGCGTTTGTCGCACTTGAACATGGCCGTCAAGGACTTGTTCACATATCGGAAATTACCCACGGGTTTGTGCGGGACATTAACGATTATTTAACAATCGGTGAAGACGTAGCGGTCAAAGTGCTGTCGGTTAACGAAGACGAAAGTAAAATCAGTTTATCGATTCGCGCAACAGAAGAAGGCGGTCGGCGTCAGCGTCGGGGCATCTGTATTGATGACGATGGGGACGGCTTTCATCCGTTGAAAGACAAGCTGCAGGAGTGGATTGAACAGTCTGTCAGAGAAGAACGGAAAAAAGGCTGATTGTAAGGCTTGCGAATGGACTGTTTGCCGGCGTACAATGAAGGCGGAAGCACAGATGATCAAGTAATGATAAAAATGATGATAAAAGAGGTGAATGTAAATGGCTGAAAATCTAAACTTATTCACATCGACCCAGAATGTCATTAAAGAAGCATTAACAAAATTAGGTTATACAGAAGAAATGTACGAGCTTCTTAAAGAACCACTCCGTATGTTAACGGTACGTATTCCGGTTAAGATGGATGATGGATCAGTCAAAATTTTTACAGGCTACCGTGCACAGCATAACGATGCACCTGGACCGACAAAAGGCGGCGTCCGTTTCCATCCTGAAGTGAATGAAGAAGAAGTGAAAGCGTTATCTATGTGGATGACGTTAAAAGCGGGTATCGTTAATCTACCTTATGGCGGCGGAAAAGGCGGTGTTGTGTGTGATCCACGGCAGCTGTCTATGCGTGAAGTCGAAAATATCAGCCGTGGCTACGTGCGGGCGATTAGCCAAATTGTTGGCCCGACAAAAGATATTCCAGCGCCGGATGTATATACAAATTCGCAGATTATGGCATGGATGATGGATGAATACAGCCGCATCCGTGAATTTGACTCGCCAGGCTTTATAACAGGTAAGCCAATCGCACTTGGCGGATCGCATGGACGTGAAAAAGCGACTGCACAAGGCGTGACCATCTGCATTCATGAAGCGGCGAAAAAACGGGGCATCGATATTCAAGGTGCTCGTGTCGTCGTGCAAGGCTTTGGCAACGCCGGCAGTTACTTAGCAAAATTTATGCATGATGCAGGCGCGAAAGTAGTCGGAATTTCCGATGCATACGGGGGCCTTCACGATCCAGATGGACTAGATATCGATTACTTACTGGACCGCCGCGACAGTTTCGGTACAATTACGACATTGTTTGACAATACGATTACGAACCAGCAGCTGCTTGAGCTTGATTGTGACATACTTGTACCAGCAGCGATTTCCAATCAAATTACCGAGGGAAATGCGTATAACATTCAAGCATCGATCATCGTCGAAGCAGCAAACGGTCCGACATCACTTGAAGCAACGAGAATTTTAACGGAACGCGGAGTTTTGCTCGTGCCGGACGTACTCGCAAGTGCTGGCGGCGTGACCGTTTCTTATTTTGAGTGGGTGCAAAACAACCAAGGTTATTACTGGACGGAAGAAGAAGTGAACGAAAAACTGCATGAAAACTTAATTCAAGCATTCAATAACATTTACGAAGTATCACAGACGCGCGGTGTCGACATGCGCCTTGCCGCTTATATGGTCGGTGTTCGCCGTGCAGCGGAAGCTTCGAAATTTAGAGGATGGGTATAAACCGGCTGAATTCCAGCCGGTTTTTTTGAATCAAGTTCAATGATTTGAAAAAGACATGATTAGTACGCACAATAAAAAAAGAAAAGGAGTGAAAATAAAATGAATGAATTTGTATACTGGAATCCGGTAAAGTGGATTTTTGGCAAAGACACAGTAAATCAATTGAGAAGCAACGTTGCTTTTTACGGTGAAAATATACTACTCGTATATGGCGGTGGGAGTATGAAAAAAAGCGGTTTGTACGACATTGTTTTAAAAGAATTGCAAGGCTTTAACATAACGGAACTGTCGGGAGTAGAACCGAATCCACGCCTAACAACGGTCAAACGCGGAGCAGAACTATGCCGAGAAAATAATGTCGAATTTATTTTGGCAGTGGGCGGTGGCAGCGTCATTGACTGTGCAAAAGCGGTGGCAGCGGCAGCGAAATTCGATGGAGAGCCGTGGGATTTGGTGACAAGAAAAGCACCTGTTGAAGATGCTATCCCATTTGGTACGATTTTAACATTGGCAGCAACCGCATCTGAAATGAATTCAGGATCGGTTATTACAAACTGGGAGACGAATGAAAAGCTCGGATGGGGAAGTCCTCATGTATTCCCGAAATTTTCAATATGTGATCCGTTCTGGACGACGACAGTTCCGCGCGATCAGACTACATATGGCATTGTCGACATGATGACGCATATGCTTGAGCAATACTTCCATAATGCGGATCAAACGGATGTGCAGGACCGAATGATCGAAGGAACGCTTAAAACAATTGTCGAAATAGGTCCGAAATTGATGAATGATCTACAAAATGAAAAATTGCGCGAAACAATCATGTTTGCAGGTACAATCGGTTTAAACGGTATGCTGCAAATGGGATACCAGGGCGACTGGGCGACACACAATATTGAACATGCCGTGTCCGCTATATACGATATTCCACATGGGGGTGGCCTGGCGATTTTATTCCCGAATTGGATGGAGCATACGATTGACGTGAAGCCAGAGCGTTTTAAACAGCTGGCTGTCCGTGTATTTGAGATTGATCCAGAAGGAAAAACGGACAAAGAAGCAGGAATGGAAGGCATTGAAGCGCTACATGATTTTTGGACATCAATTGAAGCACCTGTCCGCCTATCAGATTATGATATTGATGACAGCCGCATAGATGAAATGGTGGAAAAAACACTTTTTAACGGCCCGTTCGGTCATTTTACGAATTTAGATCGTGATGATGTGACAGCTATTTTACGTGCATCTCTTTAACTGGGCAAAAATAAGCCCGATTTTTGCCGGTTTTTTTTCTTGCGAAACTGTGTGCAGTCGTATACAGTAAAGTGGAAAATACAGTTAGACGGAGGTTTTTTGAGGATGACGCACATTCAATTTGATTATTCAAATGCTCTTTCGTTTTTCGGCGAACATGAAGTCGCATATTTACGCGATGCCGTAAAAGTAGCGCACCATTCCCTTCATGAAAAAACAGGACAGGGACAGGATTACCTAGGCTGGATTGATTTGCCTGAAGACTATGACAAAGAAGAATTTGGCCGTATTCAAAAAGCGGCGGAAAAAATCCGCAAAGATTCTGACGTGCTCGTTGTCATTGGAATCGGCGGTTCCTACCTTGGCGCCCGTGCGGCAATCGATATGCTCAACCATAGTTTTTATAACGTCGTATCATCTGAAAAACGTAACGGTCCACAAGTGGTTTTTGCCGGCAATAACATCAGCTCTACATATATGAGTGATTTGATCGACTTGCTTGATGGGAAAAATTGGTCCATTAATGTGATTTCAAAATCAGGTACAACGACAGAACCAGCGTTAGCTTTCCGCCTGTATCGTGATTTACTTGAAAAGCAATACGGAAAAGAAGAAGCGAAAAACCGTATTTATGCAACGACAGACCAGGCAAGAGGCGCATTGAAAACGGTTGCAGATGAAGAAGGTTATGAAACATTTGTCATTCCAGATGACGTTGGCGGCCGCTATTCCGTCTTAACTGCTGTTGGTTTACTTCCGATTGCAGCAACAGGAGTGGACATTGAAGCAATGATGCAAGGTGCTCGTGATGCACGTGCAGCATACAGCTCGTCTGAACTTGAAGAAAACGGAGCATATCAATATGCAGCAGTTCGAAATATCCTTTATAGCAAAGGGAAAACAATTGAAATGCTCATTAACTATGAACCAGGTCTTCAATATTTCTCTGAATGGTGGAAGCAGTTATTCGGCGAAAGTGAAGGGAAAGATGGGAAAGGTATTTTCCCAGGATCCGCTAACTTCTCAACAGACCTTCATTCGCTTGGTCAATACGTGCAGGAAGGACGCCGTGACTTATTCGAAACAGTCATCCGCGTTGAAAATTCACGTAAGTCATTGGTTGTTGAAAAAGCAGAAAATGATCTGGATGGCTTAAACTACTTAGCTGGTCAAAAGGTTGACTATGTGAACAACAAAGCATTTGAAGGAGCGCTTTTTGCCCACACAGATGGAGGCGTGCCGAACTTGACTGTGTCTATTCCAGCGATGGATGCATACACATTCGGTTACCTAGTCTACTTCTTTGAAAAAGCATGCGCCCTCAGCGGTTATCTACTTGGTGTCAATCCATTCGATCAGCCGGGTGTAGAAGAGTATAAAGTGAATATGTTTGCTCTTCTTGGTAAACCAGGCTATGAAGAAAGAAAAGTAGAATTAGAAAAGAGACTCCGTGGGGAATAATCCCCCGGAGTTTTTTTATAAAAAGAGTTGCAAGTCTTGGTGAAAGCATTATAATATAATCTAGACATAAAAACGGGGCATTAGCTCAGCTGGGAGAGCGCTTGCATGGCATGCAAGAGGTCAGCGGTTCGATCCCGCTATGCTCCATATAAACAGCCTGTTTGTGCAGTGGATGAAAAACCTCCTTTCCGGATAACGGGAAAGGAGGTTTTTCATGGCCCTTCAATGTCGACATGCTGTATGTCTGGGATTTCAGAAATGGTACAGTATATTTCAGTCGTCCGCCTTTTAAAATGAACACGGGCTGTGAGTTCGATCAAATGAGCATGATTTGTTTCATCGTATCGAATATGGATATGTTTCACGTCAATATCTTCACGTTCAATGGCTTTTAGAATATCTTGTACGTTATGGTGGCTCGCTGTCATTATCTTGATATATAATAACTTTTCTTTCAAACGTCCAGGCCCGAAGAAACGAATGATGCCAGGTAAAATTTGAACAGCCAATAGTAGCATAATCACACCGGCAATGGCAGCGGAATAAAAACCCGCACCGACGACAATACCTATACCTGCTGCGCCCCAGATCATTGCAGCTGTCGTCAAACCAGAAATGCTGTCATTCGCTCGGTGTAAAATAACGCCTGCGCCGAGAAAGCCGATGCCTGATACAATTTGGGCGGCTAGCCGGAGCGGATCCATTGTAATATTGACATCGCTGCTGCCAGGATAGCGGTAGACGGATTCAACAGAGACAATCGTGAGCAGACAGCTGATAATTGAGATGACAAGGCTTGTTTTTAATCCGACTGGTTTTTGCTTTAATTCACGTTCTAGCCCGATAATGGCTCCAAGCGCGGAAGAGAGTCCAAGCTTTACAAGCAGATGAGCATCTATAATCCATTCCATGAACAGGTACCTTCTTTCTATAAGAATTTATTCTATTTAAACATAAAAGGTGGTTATTGGGTGGAAAGCGGGTGGTCTTCATATCTTTTTTGAAAAAATAAAAACTTTTTCAAAAAAAGACTTGCGTAATGTTGAAAGAACATGTTATATTATTTCTTGTCCGCTAGAGATGCGGCGATAAAAACTTTTGACAGCAGGTAAACGTCGTGTTAAATTAGTGAAACGGCGTTACTAAGATTGAACATTGAAAACTGAACAAAATCAATAAAAACGTCAACGTTTTAGTTTTAAATCTTATCTGGCAGATGCCTGTCATCTGCAGATAAACAAATGAGCAAGTCAAACACTTTTTGGAGAGTTTGATCCTGGCTCAGGACGAACGCTGGCGGCGTGCCTAATACATGCAAGTCGAGCGGATCTAAAGGAGCTTGCTCCTTTAGATTAGCGGCGGACGGGTGAGTAACACGTGGGCAACCTGCCCTGCAGATTGGGATAACTCCGGGAAACCGGGGCTAATACCGAATAATATCGAAGATTTCATGATCTTCTTTTGAAAGATGGTTTCGGCTGTCACTGTAGGATGGGCCCGCGGCGCATTAGCTAGTTGGTGAGGTAACGGCTCACCAAGGCAACGATGCGTAGCCGACCTGAGAGGGTGATCGGCCACACTGGGACTGAGACACGGCCCAGACTCCTACGGGAGGCAGCAGTAGGGAATCTTCCG